>NZ_RARC01000037.1 GCF_003719305.1 Mycolicibacterium stellerae | reverse complement strand
TGTAAACTTCTCCTTAGTACGACGAGTCAGGTGTCAATCAGCGACAGCCGCCACCGCCATCCGCGCCACCACCGGCTGCCGGCCCGACCGATCCCGAGGGACAACCTGGTGAACTCAGGCTGAATCCAGGCACGGGCGACCCGACCGACAAGCTTCGGCAAATCTTGCAGGACGCCGCCGGCTGACCTGTTTCGGCGCGTAGCCTCAGCCCATGACTGACGACGACGTCGAACAAGCCGGCCGACTCGCAAGCGGCAACGTCGCGGCGCTGCTCCCGGAACAGGGCCGGACGGTCGAGGAAGAACGGCTGCACCGCAAGCAAAACCTCGCGGCAGCGTTTCGTCTGTTCAGCCGCTTCGGATTCGACGAAGGCATCGCGGGCCACATCACGGCGCGCGATCCCGAGCTGACCGATCACTTCTGGGTCAATCCGTTCGGCATGCACTTCGGCCACATCCGCGTCAGCGACCTGATGCTGGTCCGCCACGACGGCACGATCGTCGATGGCGACCAGCCGCTGAACCAGGCCGCGTTCGCGATCCATTCTCAGGTGCATGCCGCCCGCCCCGACGTGGTCAGCGCCGCTCACTCCCATTCGGTGTACGGCAAGTCGTGGTCCACGCTTGCCCGGCTGCTCGACCCGATCACGCAGGACGCATGCGCCTTCTACGACGACCACGCGCTGTTCGACCAGTATTCGGGCGTGGTGCTCGACCTCGAGGAGGGCAAGCGCATCGCCCACACGCTCGGCGACTGCAAGGCCGCGATCCTGCGAAACCACGGTCTGCTCACCGTCGGACATTCGGTCGAGGAGGCGGCGTGGTGGTTCATCACGATGGAGCGGTCGTGCCAGGCGCAGCTGCTGGCCGAGGCCGCCGGGACACCCGTGCTCATCGAGCCCGCGATGGCCAAACACACTGCGGGACAAGTCGGCACCCACTTCGCGGGCTGGTTCAGCTTCCAGCCGCTGTTCGCGCGAATCACCCGCGAACAGCCAGACCTATTCGACTGACCGAGGAACGAGGATCGTCTTCCCGGGCAGGCGGTTAGCGTCGGAGTCGTCATGCACGGCGGCGGCCTCGCTCAGCGGGCGGCGATCGGCGACATCTATCGACAACTGCCCGTCGTCGACCCGGTTGACGAGGCCGGCCAGCTGCACGGCGTCGCTCCGGACGAAGATCCGCTGCGCGCGCACTCGCCGCTTCGGATCGTCCTGTCCCGCAGCCATGGTGCCGACGTAAAAGCCCCCGTCACCGACCAGGCCCACAAGGACCGCGGCCTCCTCTGCTGAGGTGCTCACCAAGTTGAGCACGACATCGAACACCGCCCCGGCGCTGACGAGCGGCGTGGCCCCGTAATCGATGTAGTCGATGATCCGGTCGGCGCCGTAATTGCGCAGACGGTCCGCGCTGCGCGCTGACGCGGTCGCGGTGACGACTGCACCGGCCTCCTTGGCGAGCTGGACCGCGTAGCCACCGACTGCTCCGCCCGCACCGTTGATCAGGATCGTCTGCCCGGCCCTCAGCGAGGCAACCTCGAACAGGGCCTGCCACGCCGTCAACCCAGCGGTCGGCAGCGCGGCCGAATCGGCCAGCTCCCCCGAAGTCGGTGCGGTGGTCAGGGCGTCGGCCGGCGCGACAACATACTCGGCAGCAGCGCCGTTGGCATCGAGTGGAAGCATCCCGACGACCGCATCACCGACCTCCCATCCCTGAACTCCGTCGCCAACCTGGAAGATCGTGCCCGCGACATCGACGCCCGGTACGTGCGGAAAGCGCACCGCGTACACCTCGGACAGGTAGCCGCCGCGGATGCCCGCGTCGACTGGGTTGAACGACGTCGCCGCAACCTTCACGACGACCTGTCCCTGGCCCGGCACGGGGCGCTCGATGTCCTCGTACTTCAAGACTTCACTACCCCCGTAACGGCGGTACACCACTGCCTTCATGATTTCCTCCAATTCCCGATGCTTCGATGTCGAAGCACCTCCGCTTCGAACAACTCCTTCGAAGTAGAAGCAATTCCTGACCGGGACCGTGTCATGGCTCACAATGCTTCGAACTCGAAGCTTTAGAGTTATGGCATGGCCAAGGCCCTGAAGCCGCAGCAGATGCGCACCTACTTCGCTCTCACGGAGGCGGTCAGCCTGCTGCAGTACGCCGTGCAGCAGCAGCTGCGGGCCGAGGGCGATCTCAGTTATGTGCAGTTCGAGATCCTGGCGATCCTCGTCGACGCCAAGCAGCCGCTCACGATGACCGACTTGGCCGACGGAGTGGTCTACAGCCGCAGCGGTCTGACCCACCAGGCCGGGCTGTTGGAGAGGGCCGGTCTCATCACCCGGCGCGCAAGCTCGGTTGACCAGCGCGAGACAGTCGTTGATATCACCCCGGCAGGCGCCGCGCGTGTCGCCACAGTCCTGCCGGGCCACATCCAAGTCGTCCGCGACCTACTCTTCGACACGCTCTCCGCCGAAGATGTTCGCTCACTCGGCGACATCATGAGCCGCGTGCGCGACCACATGCGATCGCTTCCGCCCAGATCGGCGACGCCACGCAGACGCCCGCGGCCGAAGTGAGTAGAGCTACCGCAGCACGTCGAGCAGGCGATCCAGGTCGTCCTCGGTGTTGTAGAGGTGGAAGCCGACGCGAACCGCACCCGCGCGTATCGACGCCCGGATCCCTGCGTCCTTGAGCTTCTCGGCGGCGGCGGTCGGAATCGAGACGATCGCCGAAGGCTCCTGCGGCAGTTGCAGTTCGGTGCGCGCTCGGGATGCGAGGCCCAGCGCATGGGCCTCGACCTCGGCGCGGTCCAGCGACGCCAGCCACGGCAGAGTCAGCCCTGACCCCAATACGCTGAACCATGTCGGCGACACATCGAATCGCCGCGCATCGTTCGCCAGCCGCAGCGGCAAACCGTAGATCGTCGACCACGGCGCCTCTCCCGCGTACCAATTCGCGGCGTGCGGGACCATCGAGCTCGAGACGCGGTCGCTCAACGACATCCACGCCGTGCCGCGCGGCGCCAGCAGCCACTTGTACACAGCGGCGACTGTGACGTCGGCCCACGGCAGTTCGACGTTCTTCCAGCCCAGCGCCTGGGTGACGTCGATGACGGTCAGCGTGTCCGCGTCCGCCACGCTCGCCCGAAGCGCATCGACATCGAGCACCGCGCCGTTCGCCGACTGCACCAGGCTGACGGTCACCACGTCGTAGTCGCCCGCGGTCGTCACCAATTCGTCAGAATCGAGTTCGGTGACCGTGACGCCGCGCGACGCCTGAGCGGCGAACGGAAAGCTGGTACTGGTGAATTCGCCGGACAAAGTCGCCACCCGGCTGCCATCCGGTATCGCGGCGGCAACCAATCCCAGCGCAGAGGAGACGGTGCCCGCCATCGCCACCGAGTCCACGGGCACACCGATCAACGCGGCGTAGCCGGCCCTGCCCGCATCGACAGACGCGTCGAACGACGGCACGTCCATCGTGCCTGCCTGCCATTCGCGCAGGGATTCCTGTAGCGCGTCGAACATGAACTGCGGCGGCAACCCGTAGGTCGGTGAATTCAAAAATCCTTCGGCACAGGAGAATTCAGCGCCGAACGCCACGCGTGACATGATCGTCGTCACTCCTTGGGCGGCTCGTCGCCGCGCAGCCTGGCCTGCAGCTGCTCGCGGTCCTGGCGCCGCCGCTCGTCGATTGCCGCGATACCCGCGGTGGCTCGCTTGCGTAGCGGAGCAAAGATCCAGATCCCCAGCGGCAACGCGATCACGATCGCGAACAGCAGCGCGATGACGAGCGGAAAGTCGCGCAGGCCGAGCAGATGCGCACCCCCGAAGATGGCCGCCGTCAGGATGACGACGAGCAGCATTCTGGCCAGCGTGTAAGCAAGCACATCAACAACGAGGCGGGATCCAGGGCGGGGCTCAGACACCGCCTGAGCCTACCGACGGCGCGTATATTCAGATCAAGGAGGTTTTTTGCGTGGCTTTTCTGCTCCTCGTTCTTGTCTTGGCCGGACTGATCTACGTCGGCTGGCGGCTGACCCGCGCCACGGCCAGTCGGCCAAGGACACGCACGATCGGCCCCGACGACGACCCGGATTTCCTGCGCCGACTCGGGCATGGGGACAACCCCCGCCCCAAGTAACCGCGCGGCGCGGTTAGAACAGGTCGTTGGGACGCGACGTGCCGGGGAAGTCCTCGGCCACCACCGCCGCCAGCTCGATCAACGCCTCGCGCGTCTCGCGCCGCAGGCGTTCCAGGCTGATCTCCGCACCCTCTTCGAGGTGCGGGTCGAACGGCACCAGCCGCACCGCCCGGCAGCGGCGGGAGAAGTGGTCGACGACTTTTTGCATGTCGACCTTGCCTGACCGCGGGCGCACCGCGTTGATCACCGCGATCGAGTTCTTGACCATGTCTTCGTGTCCGTGCGCATCGAGCCAGTCCAGCGTCGCCGATGCGCTGCGGGCGCCGTCGACCGAACCGGAGCTGATCACGATGAGCACGTCGGCCTTGGCCAGCACGGACGACATCGCCGAGTGCATGAGGCCGGTGCCGCAGTCGGTGAGCACCAAGCTGTAGAAGCGTTCGAGTACGTCCAGGGTCCTGGAGTAGTCGTCGGCGCTGAACGCCTCGGACACGGCGGGGTCGCTCTCCGACGCCAGCACCTCCAGCCGGCTCGGCCCCTGCGATGTGTAGCTGCGGACGTCGCTGTAGCGATCGATGCCTTCGGCGTCGCGCAGCAGATGGCGCACGGTAGCGGGCGTTTCCAGCGGCACCTTCTGGCTCAACGTGCCGCGGTCGGGGTTGGCGTCGACCGCGACCACCCGATCGCCACGGATGGACGCGAACGTCGCACCGAGCGTCGCGGTGATGGTCGTCTTACCGACGCCGCCCTTCAGCGACAGCAGCGCGATCCGGTAGCAGCCCTGAAGCGGCCGGTTCACCTGTCCGAGCAGGTTGTTGTGGTGGACGGCCTTCGGGCTCTCGCCGAGATTGATCAGCTTGCCCGACGCCAGGAACAGCACCCGGCGCCAGCCCGATGACGGCGGTCGCTTGTTCTGACGCAGCAGCGAGGCGGTGGAGAGCTCCGGATACGGGGCAGGCGCGGGGTCCGGCTGACTGACCGGGATCCCGGTCGGCGGCGTCGGATCGGTCCACTCGGCAGGCGGCGACTCGTCGGTTGCCGGATCGCTGAACCGCTGTTGTGACCGAAAGCCAGGCGATGGATCGTCAGACAACGGCTAGCCCCTCCTCATTGGACGCGATCGCAAAGTTCAGCCGACGCCGCTTCATTGTCGGCTCAGCCGACGCCGGCATACGAGTGCAGCCCGACGGTGACGAGATTGATGAAGAACAGATTGAACACCATCGCGACAAATCCTGCGACATTGATCCACGCGGCCTTCTTGTCGCGCCAACCCGCGGTCGAGCGGGCGTGCAGGTAGGCGGCATAGATCACCCACGCGATGAACGACACCGTCTCCTTGGGATCCCAACCCCAGTACCTGCCCCATGCCTCTTCGGCCCAGATTGCGCCGAAGATGACACCGAAGCCGAACACCGGGAACGCGAAGATCGTTGTGCGGTAGGCGATTCGGTCCAGGGTCTGCGCATCGGGCAGCCGCGCCACGATCCGGGCGACGGCGCCCTGCGCTGCATCGTCTCGGGGTTCGCCCAGCCGAGACATCTTGACGAGGAACAGGATGCTGGACACGCCCGCGACCAGGAACACACCGGAGCCGAGGCTGACCACCGACACATGAATGGGCAGCCAATAGGACTGCAGCGCCGGCATCACCGGCGCCGCGTTGGTGTAGAGCCAGCGACCCGACACCGTCAGCAGGATGAGCACCGGCACGAGCACGAACACCCATAGCGCGCGGTACTGCGCGCGGCGCAGCACGATCGCGCCCGCGACCAAACCCGAGAAGCACGTCAGGTTGATGAACTCGTACATGTTGCCCCACGGCACCCGCGAGGTCGCCATGCCACGAAGCACGATGCACACCAGCAGCAGCGCGATGCCGGCGTAGACCAGGGCCAGCCCGGCCCGCCCGATGCGCTCGTCGAACGGTCGCCGCGGCGCTTCGGCGACCAGGCCGGGGGTGGCGCTGTCGGCGCTCACCATCCCTGCGGCAGAGTTCGATGTCGCCGACCGCGCGGCTCCGACAAGTTCGCGGTCGGCGACCTTCCTGCTACCGACGGCGGCGAGTTCGACGGCGAGGAACACCAGCGCGATCACGAGCAGGACGACCGACGACGTGAAAGCCCAGTCCGAATAACGGGCCAACCCGATGTCGATGTGCTCGGTGTTCATGCGCGATCCGCCTCCGCTTCTCGCTCGGTGTTCATCAGACCTTCTCTCGTGACGGCTCCGCGGTGTCCAGCCCATCGAGCAGCCGGTGCGTCAACCGCTCGAACTCGTCGCCCCAACCCGAGTTGTCGGTGCGGGCGAGTCCGCCCAGCTCGACGCTTACGGTACCTGCATCACCTGCTGCGATCCGAACCCAGACCCGGCGCCGACGCACGATCAGCGACACAACAAGGCCGGCCATCATGGTCAGCGCGGAGACCAGCACCCACACCTGCGCCGGATCGTGGGAGACCTGCACGTTGATGAACGGGACGGCTCCGTCGAAACGCACCTTCGTGCCGTCGTCCAGTCGCGTGTCCTGCCCGGCGCGCAGGTTCACCCGCGCCGCCTTGGTCAGCCGCTTCTGGTCGATGAGGCGCGGGTCGAGAGTGAACAGCGATTGCGGCCGCCCGGTGTCCAGCCCGGTGTCGCCGCGATAGATGTCGACGGCCACCGCCGGGTCGTTCAGCGAGGGAAAGCTCGACGACAGCAGGGTGCCGTGCAATTGCTCGGTCGGCGCGAACAGGCCCTGGATCGCGATCTGGTGCTTGCGGCGCTCGTCGGCGTCGGGATATGTGCCGCCGGGCGGGTCGAACCGCATCACGCCCGACGACAGCAGCGTGATCGGATCGTCGGGCCGCCACTGCAGGGTCTGGGTCCGGGTCTGCCCGTCGGGAAAGGTGACGGTGAACGTCGGCGCGTAGCCGTGGCCCTGCAGGTACACCCGGTCGCCGCCGATCCGCAGCGGCTCGTTGACCTTCAGGTGGTACGGCCGCCAGGTGTCCGTGTCGAGGTCGGCGCCCTCCTGGTAGTCGACGTTGGCGGCGAAGGACAGCGCCTGACCGGACGGCAGGTAGTGCGCGTCGAAGTCGTTGACACGCAGGCAGATCGGGTTCAGCGAGGTGCCGTCGACGGTGTTGCCCGCCCGAAACGAGTCGAATGCGGCTGGCGACGCCGAGCAGAAGCCGGGTCCGCCGTCGGCGATCACGATGACGTTGCCCTCGTAGCCGAACAGCTTGCCGACCGCCACCGAGATGAGCAGGCCGAGCAGGGCGAAGTGGAAGACGATGTTGCCGAACTCGCGCCCATACCCTTTTTCCGCCGAGATCTCGACGGCACCGGCCTCGTTGCGTGTGACGCGCCGCCATCCGCTCAGCCGCTCCGACACCGCGGCGGCGACCGCGTCGGGCTCGCCCGCCACCTCGGCGGTGTGATGCTTGGGCAACCGACCGAGGTTGCGCGGTGCGGCAACAGGTGTGGCGCGCAGGCTGCGGATGTGTTCGAGGAGGCGCGGGGTGAGGCAGCCGACGAGCGAGATGAACAGCAGCGCGTAGACGGCGGTGAACCAGAAGCTGGAGAACACCTCGAAGGCCTGCAGTCGGTCCAGCCACGGCCCGATCGTCGGGTGTTCGGCGATGTACTGCTCGACCTTGACCTCGTTGAGGCTTCGCTGCGGCAACAGCGCGCCGGGAATGGCGGCCAGCGCCAGCAGGAACAGCAGCACCAGCGCCGTGCCCATCGAGGTCAGCGTCCGCCACGTGTTGCGTATCAGCGCCAAAACCCGCCTCATATCGGCAATCTGACGTCGCTGACGAACGCGTCGCGCACCCACGACACGAAGTCGTTCCATATGCCGGTGACAAGCGCGGTGCCAACCAGGATCAGCAACACGCCGCCGAAGATCTGAATCTGTCGGGTGTGCCGCCGCAGCCAGCCCAGCCCCTGTACGGCCCGCGCCGAGCCAAAGGCCAACAGCACGAACGGAATTCCCAATCCCAGGCAGTAGCCGATGACCAGCAGCACACCGCGGGCCACGTTGGCGCCGTCGGTGGCGGACGCGACTGCGATCACTCCGGTCAGCGTTGGGCCAAGACACGGCGTCCAGCCCAGCGCGAACACCGCACCCAGCAGCGGCGCACCCCCGACCGTCGACAGCTGCAGCGGCGCGAACCGGGTATCCCGTTGCAGCAGCGGGATGAAGCCGACGAACACCAGGCCCATCAGGATGGTGACCACCCCGCCGATGCGTTGCAGCAGTATTTGATTGGTGATCAGCGTGCCCGCCATGCCGAGCACCGCGACGGTGCCCAGGACGAACACCGCGGTGAAGCCCGCCACGAACAGCAGGGCCGCACCGGCCACCCGGAGCCGCGCGGTCCTCGTCGAGATCGACGTTCCGGCGGCTTCCTCTCGCACTTCTTCGCCCAAATATGAGTTTGGGCGAGGCAGCGCTGGGTGTTCCTCGACGCCGACGACCGCGGCCAGATAAGACAGATAGCCGGGCACCAGCGGCACCACACACGGTGACGCGAATGACACCAGGCCGGCCAGGGCGGCGACGAACATCGCGAACACCACCGGCCCACCGGCCATCAACTCGCCGACCCGGTCGATACTCATGTCTGCGAGACCGGTTCGGCGGCCAGCCGCGCCACGACCGGCTGCAGGTCGCCGGCCAGCAGCTCCCGCAGGAACACCGCCGCCACCCGGTGCTCACGGTCCAACACGATCGTCGACGGGATGACGGTGGTCGGGTACCTGCCACCGAACGCGATCATCGTCCGCATCGACGGGTCGTAGATGGAGGGGAAGGTGATCTTGCGGTCGGTAATGAAATCGCGGGCGGCGTCCCGGTTGTTGTCACGCACATCGATGCCGACGAAGGCGACGCCGTCGGCGCTGGCGGCGTCGTAAACCTTCTGCAGCTGGCCGATCTCCGTGCGGCACGGTCCGCACCACTGCCCCCACACGTTGATCACGACGACCTTGCCCGCGAAGTCGTCTAGCGAGATGGTCTTGGCGGGGTCCATCAGGCTGGGTCCGGCCAATCTGCCTGGCCTGCCGCGGCTTTCGGGCGGGTCATAGAAGATGTCGGTCTTGCCGCCTGGTGCGACGAACTCGAAGGTGCCGCCCTGCGCGACGGCGTCGTCACCCGTGGAGCATCCGGCGAGCACGACCAGCGCCGCGCTTGCGATGACGATCCACCACTTCACTGCCCGGCCAGCTCCGAATAGCCCCAGCCGACGTAAGAGTCACCGTGGAAGTAGAAGGAGGTCAGCGAGGCGAGGTTGCACAGCCGACGAGTCGGGAAGTGGTGCAGCGGCTTTCCCGTCACGGCCCGTCGCAGCGTCTCCACCGGAAGTTGATGGCTGACACACACCGCTTCATGGCCGGCGGATTTGATCCTGGCGCGATGCAGGGCGGCCGTCATCCGCTGCGCGATCTCGCCGTATGGCTCACCCCACGACGGCGTGCGCGGATTACGCAGATGCCACCAGTTGCGGGGGTCGCGCAGCGCGCCGTCGCCGGGTGAGACCTTCTGGCCCTGAAAGATATTGGCCGATTCGATCAGATCATCGTCGGTGTCGATCGGCAGGCCGTGGCGCTCCGCGATCGGAGTGGCGGTCTCCTGCGCACGCTCCAACGGCGAGGCGACGACATAGACGATGTCGCGGCCCGCCAGCCAGTCGGCGACCCTCTTCGCCTGCGCCTGACCCCTTTTCGACAGGTGGTAGTCGGGCAGCCGGCCGTAGAGGATCTTGTCCGGGTTGTGTACCTCGCCGTGGCGCATCACGTGCACGACGGTCTTCTCGCTCGTGTTCTCGCTCATGCCGGCTTGGCCTCCGCTGCGGCGCGCGCGGCGCCGGGCAGGGCGGCGGCGATCCGGTCGAACGCCGCGTCGTCGAGCGCGGCCGAGACGAACCACGTCTCGAATGCGCTGCACGGCGGGTAGATTCCCGAGTCGAGCAGCGCATGGAAGAACGCCGGGTATCGCCACGTCTCGGTGGCCTTCGCCGAGGCGAAGTCGGTCACCGGGGCGTCGGTGAAGAACACGCTGAACATGTTGGCTGCCCGAGAAATCCCGTGGGCGACACCGGCGTCGGTCAAGGCCCGCGACATCATGTCGGTCAGCCGGTCGGCGTTGGCGTCCAGCTTCGCGTACACGTCGTCGTCGGCCGTGCGCAGCGTCGCGAGCCCTGCCGCCATCGCGACCGGGTTCCCCGAGAGCGTGCCCGCCTGGTACACGGGCCCGAGCGGGGCCAGCCGCTCCATCACCTCGGCGCGTCCGCCGAAGGCCGCGGCGGGCAGCCCTCCGCTCATCACCTTGCCGTAGGTGAACAGGTCGGCGTCGACGGGATCCACTCCGTACCAACCGGATCGGCTGACCCGGAAGCCAGTCATCACCTCGTCGAGGATCAGCAGCGCGCCGTGTGCGGCGGTGAGGCGGCGCAGCTGCGCGTTGTAGCCGGGCGAAGGCGGAACTGTGCCCATATTGCCCGGGCTGGCCTCGCTGATCACGCAGGCGATCTCGTCGCCGAACCGGGCGAACACGTCCTCGAGTGCCGGGACGTTGTTGTACGGCAGCACGATCGTGTCGGCGGCCGCGGCACCTGTGACGCCGGGCGAGGACGGCAGCCCGAGCGTCGCGACGCCGGAGCCCGCGTCGGCAAGCAGCGCATCGCTGTGGCCGTGATAGCAGCCGGAAAACTTGACGATCTTGGCGCGGCCGGTGAACCCGCGGGCCAGCCGGATCGCACTCATCGTCGCCTCGGTGCCCGAGTTGACCAGCCGCAGCCGTTCGACGGCGTCGACCCGTCCGATGATCTCTGCGGCCAGCTCGGTCTCGCTGGGCGTCGGGGCGCCGAAGGACAGCCCGCCCGCCGCGGCGCGCTGAACGGCTTCGACGACGGCGGGATGGGCGTGGCCGAGGATCATCGGGCCCCATGAGCACACCAGGTCCACGTATCGGTTGCCGTCGGCGTCGGTCAGCCAGTAGCCCTCGGCGGAGGTGATGAAGCGCGGGGTGCCGCCGACCGCGGTGAACGCCCGCACCGGCGAGTTCACGCCGCCGGGGATGAGGGCGCACGCGTCGGCGAAGAGTTTCGCGGAGACGTCTGTGCTGACCATGGCCACCAGTGTTCCAGCTGCCCGGAGCGCGTCAACTACAGGGTGTAGTGGTGGAGCCGGGCGTGCTGCGGTGTCGAGATCTGCACGAGGGTCGCGATCGCCCGCCGGATAACGGCCCTCACGCAGAAATCGGCGGGCGTCAGGCGCCGAACCGCAGTGTGATCACACCATCGGCGTCGAGATGCTCGCCCGCAGCCGGGTCCTGGGCCAGGATTCGATTGCGATCACCGGGGGCTGCCCGCAGGTCAGGGGCCCTGTTGAGCGCGCCATCCCAACCCAGAGCGCGCAGCTGTGGTTCGGCATCCGCCCAATACATCCCGACCAGGTTCGGGATGACCACGTCGCGTGGGCTTGCCGACGCTTGCGCCGAACACGCCACGCCGCCGACCATGATCACGGCGGCGATGAGGCCCCGGCCGAGCATCATCAGCCCGGCGCCAGCGCGAACGTGGGGTGGTCCTCGTCGGCGGGTAGCTGCTTCCAGTAGCCCTCGACGACCTTGCCTGCCAGCGGCCGGTACGCGGCGATGATCGGGCCCCGCTCGGCGACGGGGACCTCGGTGGCGACGTAGCTCGCGTCGTCGAGCTTCACCTTCGGGTCGGCCCGGACGTTCTTCACCCATTCCGCTTCGCCGCGCGTCGACACCAGGTACTTCACGCCGCCGACCTCGGGCACCACCACCGGAATGTGCTGCGGTTGCTTGCTGACGCGTTTGGTCACCGTCAGCGTCACGCTGTTGCCGAGCCCGGTCGCCATCGCGACCCTGTTGAAGATCTTGCGAACGAACCATGGAGGCTTGATATAGGCCATAGCCCCGAGTTTGATGGCCGTGTGCAGGTACCGCAATGGGTGGCCCGGTTCAACAAGCACGTGACCAACCCCGTCCAGCGGCTGTGGGCGGGCTGGCTGCCGGGGTTCGGCATCCTCGAGCACGTCGGCCGCAAATCCGGCAAGGCCTACCGAACGCCCCTCAACGTCTTCCCGACCGACGACGGCGTTGCGGTGCTGCTTACCTACGGACCCAATCGCGACTGGCTGAAGAACGTCACCGCCGCGGGCAACGCGGAGCTGCGGCACAAGGGCAAGACGATCAGGCTGACCGAGCCGCGGGTGATGCCCAAGGCTGAAGCGGCCGCACACGTGACCGGCTTCTGGCGGGTGATCTTCCCGCGACTGCCTTTTGACTCGGCCGTCCTGCTGACGCGGCGCTGAGTTCAGCGGCGCAGGAGGCTGAGGATCGCGTGTTTCGTCAGCGGCGCGAGTTCGATGTCGCCCGGATCGACCGGGTCCACCCAGGCGATCTCGTCGATCTCGGCGGCGGCGCGCGGCTGCCCCGCGAGGCTCACCAGGAACACGTCCGCCTCGACCGTGTGCCCCGGCTCATTGGCAGCGTGGGCGACGTGCCGCCCGAGCGCTCGAACGCTCGATGCCGTCACCCCGACGTCGAGTTCTTCGGCTATCTCGCGGTGCAGCGCCTCTGCGGCGGACTCACCAGCCATGATCTTGCCGCCCGGCTGCATGAACATCGCGGTCCCTCGCTTGCGAACGACGAGCATGCGGCCGCCCGCGTCGAGGATCACCGCGGCGGCTACCCGAATCACCGGCGGCGCGTTCACTTCCGCGTCGTCACCTCCGCGCGGATCGGACCCTTGGCGACCGTGGTGAACGGCACCTCGACGGGAAAGTCGTCGTCGACAGATTTGATCTCCATCGCCCGGATGATCGTGGCCAGCGCCAGGGTGGTCTCCAGCCGCGCGAAGTGTTCGCCGATGCACGACCGCGAGCCACCCGCGAATGGGATGAACTGCCAGCGGTCGCGGGCCTTGGCGACCTCTGGGCTGAATCGGTCGGGATCGAACTCGAGTGGGTTCGGCCAGGCGTCCGGATCCCGGTGCACCGCATAGATTCCCACCAGGACGAGGGTGCCCGCCTGAACCCGGTAGCCGTCCACGGCGAAGTCGCTCACCGCCATCCGGCCGACGCCAGCGGCGGGCGGGCAGAGCCGCAGCGCCTCGTGCAGCACCTGCACCGTGTAGCCGAGCCGGGATACATCGTCGGGCGTGATCTCGCGATCGCCGATCTCGCGCACCTCGGCGGCCACCCGGTCCTGCACATCGGGATGGTGTCCCAGCACCCACAATGCGTAGGTGAGGGCCGTCGCCGTCGTGTCGTGGCCCGCCAGCATGAAGATCAGCAGGTCGTTGATGATGTCGTCGTCGGCGATGGACCGCCCTGTTTCGGGATCGGTGGCCGCGAGCAAGGCGTGTACGAGCGGCGCATCCAGCGTCGGGTCCGCACGGCACGCCTGCAGCATGTCGGCGGTGACGCTGCGCAACGCCACCACCGCTGCACGCGCGCGGGCCCGTGCGGGCGTCGGCAACCACCGGGGGGCACGCACCGGACGCAGCGCACGGTCGGCGGTGTAGGCCGACGCGACGTGCATGTGCTCGGCGATCACATCTTCGCGATCGTTGAGGTCCAGGCCGAGAACCGATCGGCCCAACGACCGCATGGTCACCCGCCTGCAGTCGACGTCGAGGTCGACTTCGCCACTGTCCGGCCAGCTTTCGCACAACGCTTGCGCGGCCCGCGACATGTGGCCGCCGAAATTTCGGACGTTCGGCTTGGTGAAGACCGGCTGCAGCGCGCGCTTGCGGGGCAGCCACGGCTCGTTGCGCAGGACGAACAGGCTGTCGCCCCCGAGGTGCTGCACTTCTTCGTGCACGACGCACCGCTCGGCGGCGGCATCGTTTCGGCCCAACACGTCGCGGATCCCGCTTGGCGAGAACACGGCCACGACCGGCGGCGCCAACCACTTCGGGCCGAACTGGATGCGGGTGACGGTGCCGCCCGCGTCGCGCAGCACCTCCTGTCCGGCGTCCAGGTTGCGCACCGCCCGCAGCAGTTGCCGGATCGACAGCGGGTTCTTCGGGGCCAGCGGCAGCGCGCTGACGTCGGTCACGAGTGCCAGAGCAGAACCTCGCCTTCGCCCCGCGTCATCACGGTGCCGGGCATCACCCTCAGCCGATACGGGCTCAGCCGCAGCACGGCGAATGCGTCTGACGTCGGGCCGTCCTTCCACATCGGGATGATCGTCGGGTCGTAGCCCACCGGCGCCGGGCCGTTGGCGAATTTGTCCCACACCGCTTTTCGGGTCTCGTCGTCGGAATACCACTCCACAAGGCACTCGGCGCTGCAGGTGTCGTGGCTGGGCGCCCAGTAGCTCACCGACATCTCGGGGTGCACGGCCAGATGTGCCCGCTTCACGGGGCTGGGTACCGTCGCGATCCAGCCGAACAGGTCGGTGCCGTCCCACTCCCAGAACGGGTGCAGGATTCGGCTGCGCGGACGACAGTCCGCGTCGACGGTCGCCGCCGAAGCCCACACGATCGAGTGGGCCATTTCGATGAAGGCCGGTGCGATCCGGTCCAGCGGCGTCACATGACCACCCTATGCAACCCGCGAGCAGACGCAAAAGTACCCTCAACGCTGCCTTTTTGGGTACTTTTGCGTCTGCTCGCGCTTAGGCCGGGCGCGCTTAGGCCGGGACCGCGGGGACCGCCCGCAGGGCCGTTGGCAGGCTGGGCAGGAAGTGCCGGGTCGCGAACGCGCGGATGTCGTCGGCGGTGTCAAGCGGACCGGCGCCGGGAAGCAGCAGCGCCATCGCCGCGTAGCGCAGGATCGTGTCGGCCAGGTCGTCGACCGCCTGCTCGCCGATGCGGTCGGCGAACCCGTCGGGGAAGATCTCGCGCAACGCGTCGGCCATCCGCTCGATCCCCGCGCCATAGTGTCTGCTGGCCAGCTCGAGCACCAGCGCGGGTTCGTCGCTCATCATCCGGTTCAGCACCCGGTGCCTACGGAACCGCAGGATCGACAGCGTGAACGCCTCGACATAGTAATTCGACTGCGGCCCAGCGTGTTTCAGCTCGGCGGCGATGTCGGCGAACAGCGACACGTTCTCCCGCTCGACGACGGCGGCGATCAGCTCGTCCTTGTTGGCGAACCGCCGGTAGATGGTCGTGCGGCTGACTCCTGCGCGCCGGGCCACGTCTTCCAGCGCGACCCGACGCAGGCCATGCCGCTCGAACTCGACGACAGCGGCGTCGAGGATGGCTTCTGTGCTCGGATCAGGAGCGGGCATACCCGGTTTGAGCGAATTTGTTGTAGCGCAGCCGCATCGGCAGATGATCCCACACCCAGTTGACCGGACGCGACCGCCACAGCGCCGCGAAGCGTTGGTACCGGCGCTCCTGGCGCTCGGTCCACGGCAACCCCAGCAGCTCACGGGTGCGCGGCGGCATGCCGCCCGTGGTCAGGAACGCCGCGGCAGGGTTGAACACCGCGGAGACCACCCGCCACAGCGCCGGTGGCACGCCCTTCGGGCACGGATAACCCTTGGTGACGTAGCCGACGCCGTATTTCGCGGTCGGATGGGCGACGACGATCTCATCGATCATCTTGTTCCAATACCGCTCGAACCCGGCGTAGTCGGCGGGCATCGCCTGTTCGCTGACGCCGTAGCGGCGATACCAGGTCTTGGACTCGAGATAGATCTGCTCCTTCTCCTCGCGGCTGAGCCGCTTGACGAAGGTGTCGGCGAAATACAGCACCTGCTCGACGAACGTGGCATGCGCCCAGAAGTACGTCTCCGGGTTCAGCGCGTGATAGCGCTCCCCCTTCCCGTTCTGGCTGGGCATCGTGCCCTTGATCTCGGTGTGGAAGTCGCGAACCCGCAGGCCCGGGTTGTCGTCGTCGCTGCCGTACACCGTCATGAAGATCGGTGGCAGCGACCGCTTCACCCGCGCCGCGGTGTCGGCGAAGAACACCGAATGGTCCAACACGCCCTGCCCGAGCTCGGCGAGCATGTTCTGCAGCACCGCGGGCCGGGGGCCGATCAGGTACATCCGGTTGTCGCCGAAATAGCGCCAGACCAAAGACTGCGGTCCCAAGGGCAGCGCGTCGAGCTGCTGTCCGGTCTCTGCCAACTCCGTCATGTGCAACAGTGTTACAAATTTCGAACTTTGTACCAAGTCGCTGTGACCGGCTTCACGCATACGATTGCTCGATGTCGGTGACGACCCGTGCGCTTGACCTGTCGACGCGCTACTTCTGGCGCGTCGTCGGTCGTCAGATCGATATCACCGGCGACGATCGCTGGCTCGCGTCCCCGTCCAACGCCGCCGATGCGCGAGGCGACGACTGGCTCGACGTGCTCGAGTCCACGGGCCGCGTCCGCAAGCCGCAACCCCACGACGGGCTGCTTGCCGCGTTCTCGGCGCTCGACGGGCCGCAGTTCGAGTCGACGAAGGTCGACGACCGGGTGCGCGACTTCTACGAGCAGACGGCGGCCTGGCAGATGGAGGTGTGGTCGCAGTGGAACACGCTCTTCGCGCCGGGCGGTGAATTGATCGCGCGGCTGTGGGGTCGACGGGTCGGACAGCTCGCGCTGCCGGTGCAGCCGCTGTCGGTCAGCCGGGGAATGGCGAGCACCGTGCGGATCGTCGATGACGAAGGCGGCGACCGAATGGGCGCAGCATGGGTGCGCGACCTGAAGTCCGACGGATCAAAGGTCTACAGCGGCTTCTACCGCGTCGGCAGGCTGCCGGACAACGAGCAGCCGCATGTCCATGTCTCGTTCCCGCTCGAAAGCGGCAGCATCCAAGTCTTCCTGACACCGCGCAACGACAGCGACGGATCGTTTTGGTTACATTCCCGCTCAGCGTCTTTCGGCGCCGACGGCGCATACTCGGTGGTTCGGTTCGGCGACAACTGGTACGCCGCACAACCACCGCTGCGGGAGACCTTCCACGTCTTCACCGACTCCGACGGTGTGCTCAGAACGGACCACTGGTTGCGACTGGGCCCGTGGCGGGCGTTACAGCTGCACTACCGGCTCGACCGACGGCGATGAGACGCGTCACGCCGACGACGGTCAGAACGCCCGCGACAGTCGCCAGCAGCAGCATCAGCACCAACATCGGCGGGCTGTAGGCCACCGACGTCGTCTGCGGCTCGCCTTCCAGGATCGGGGCGACCGTGACCACCGTCTGCGCACCGAACCAGCACCACACCGCGGCGGCCCCCGCGACGATGGCCGCCACCAGCTCGATGATCACGCGCTTCATGCCTTGGGCTCCGGGGGGATTCGCTCGTCGATCAGATGGACCAGCTGCGATCGCAGCTGCCGGTGCTTGCGTGCCCACGCCTGCGCGGTGCGATCGTTGGTCAGCTTGATGCCGATGCCGGTCCGGCCCTTCGGCACGCCGGTGAGCTCGCCGAGCGCGCGGGCAGACATCCACTTGTGTTCCTCGTTGCCCTCCGGCTCCGGGTAGATCCGCACGATGTCGTCGATGGGCACGCGCTCGGCGCCCTCGCGCAGCGTCGTCGGCGTCAGCTCCACCGATGTGTGGATCCGGGCCGCCTTGACCTGCAACGCGACGAAGCCCGTCACCAGCACGAAGAAGACCGTCGGCACCAGCCACTGAAAGCCCAGCCCGGCCGACATCTGGATCAGCAGCATCGCAATGCCCGACGCGGGCCCGCTCGCCACCCACCACCAGGTGGCACCCGGCTCGTAGAACAAGACGTCGGCCTGCCCGCTGGTCTGCGTCATGGGTTGTCCTCCGACGCAAACCACTCCTGCGCCGTCGGCCTCATCGCCAGAATCGCGCCTGCCAACGTGAGGATCATCGGCAGTACCCACAGGATGCCGCCACCACCGACCAGGATGAACATCGCCAGCAGCACCACGAGCGCCAGCGCAAGAGCCACCGCTGCACGGCGGTAGCGGCTGTCCCCGGCCCTTGTGCGGCCCGCGAGGAAACCCAGCGCCAAACCGGCGACCACGAACAGCGTGGCCGCACCACGCAGGAAGACCGGCAGGTTCGCCTTGTTCAGCGCCAGAAGCAACCCGAGTGCCGCAAGCGCGACGGCGGCCGCCAGCCAACACCAGAACGCGGCGTCGACGATGCGCGGGCGCTGCAATGGAGCTGACATCCGGGCAAGCCTAACGTTCGACTAACGGACGAAGAAGGCGTGGGCGTCCTTGCGGTGCAGCAGGAACACCCCCCCGGCGATCAGGACAGCGCCGAAGATGACGCTGATCGCGTAGAGCACCGCACCGGCGGTCGGCCGGTCCACGGAGAACAAGCGGCTGCCCGAATACACCACGGAAGCGACCCCGCCGCCGGTGAGCACCGTGCGGGCCCACCGGTAGCCCTGCCGCATCAGGAACAGGAACGTGACGACGACCGCGGCGATCACGAACACGAACATCCCGGAGAGGACAAAAACGACGACGGGCGGGTGCGGCTCTCGCGTGCTCACCATGTCCACCAGGTAGCCCACCACCATCAACGGCACCGCCACCAGCCACAGCCAGAAACCGGTGTCGACGTCCGCGGGGCGTGCCTCCTCGTCGGTGCGACCTGTCTCTTCGGTCACGCGGTCGCTCACGCCAGCCAGCCGGCCACGTCGGCCGCCCAGTACGTCAGCACGATGTCGGCACCCGCGCGCCGGATGCTGGTCAGTGATTCGAGTGCGGCGGCCCGGCCGTCGATCCAGCCGTTGGCGGCCGCGGCGCTGATCATCGAGTACTCGCCGGAAATCTGGTAGGCAGCCACCGGTACCGGTGAGATGTCGGCCGCCGCGGCCACCACGTCGAGGTAACCCATCGCGGGCTTGACCATCACGATGTCGGCGCCCTCCGCGATGTCCAGTTCGATCTCGTGCACGGCCTCGCGGGCGTTGGCCGGATCCTGTTGATACGTGCGGCGGTCCCCGCTCAGGCTGGAGGACACCGCCTCACGGAACGGCCCGTAGAACGCCGACGCGAATTTGGCGGCGTACGCCAGGATCACCACATCGGTGTGCCCCGCCGCATCAAGTCCTTCGCGAATCGCGGCGACCTGCCCGTCCATCATTCCGCTGGGGCCGACGACGTGTGCGCCAGAATCCGCCTGCGCCACAGCCAGTTCCACGTAACGGGCATTCGTCGCGTCGTTGTCTACACGACCCGACGCGTCAAGCACCCCGCAGTGGCCGTGGTCGGTGAACTCGTCGAGGCAGGTGTCGGCCATCAGCACCGTCTCATCGCCGAGATCCTTGGCGAGGTCGCGCAGCGCGACGTTGAGGATGCCGTCCTCGGCCACTCCGGCAGACCCGCTGGCGTCCTTGTCCTCGGCACGGGGCACTCCGAACAGCATCAGCCCGCCGACGCCCGCATTGACCGCGGCTGCCGCCGCCTTGCGCAGCGAGTCCCTGCTGTGCTGCACCACGCCCGGCATGGACTCGATCGGCTTCGGCTCGTCGATGCCGTCGGCGACGAACATCGGCAGCACCAAATGCCTTGGCTCCAAAGAGGTCTGCGCAACCAACCGACGAAGCGCCGGTGTCGACCGGAGTCGACGCGGACGGTGACTCGGATAGGGCATGTAAAGCCGTCCCTCCGTGACTGGCGCGCAGCTTTAGCGGCGGCGACTCTTCTTGCGCGGCGGCGGTAGCGCACCCTCGGCCCGCAGCCGGGCGGCGTGCTCGGCCAGCGCCTCCACCAACGGACCAACCGCCGCGACCTCCGGCTGCACATCGACGCGAAGACCGAATTCCGCTGCCGTTTCGGCAGTCTTGGGACCGATGCACGCGACGATCGTGCGCGCGTGCGGCTTGCCCGCGATGCCGACGAGATTGCGCACCGTCGAACTCGACGTGAAGCACACGGCGTCGAAGCCGCCCGTCTTGATCATCTCGCGGGTGTGCGCAGGCGGCGGTGCGGCACGCACCGTGCGGTAGGCCGTGACGTCCTCGATCTCCCAGCCGCGGTCGCGCAGACCCTCGGCCAGCGTCTCGGTGGCGATGTCGGCACGCGGCAGCAGCACGCGGTTCACCGGGTCGAAAATCTCGTCGTAGGGCGGGAATTCGTCGAGCAGCCCGAGCGAGGACTGCTCACCCGATGGCACCAGCTCCGGCTCGATACCGAATGCCCGCACCCGGTCGGCGGTGGACTGGCCAACGCAGGCGATCTTCACACCGGAGAACGCGCGGGCGTCGAGGCCGAACTCGTTGAACTTCTCCCACACCGCCCGCACCGCGTTGGTCGAGGTGAACACGACCCACTGGTAGCGGCCGTCGACCAAACCCTTGACGGCGCGCTCCATCTGCGCCGGGCTGCGCGGCGGCTCGACGGCGATGGTCGGCACCTCGATCGGCGATGCGCCGTGCGAAACCAGCTTTTCGCTCATCTCGCCTGCCTGGTCCTTGGTCCGCGGCACCAGCACGGTCCAGCCGTAAAGTGCGCGGCTCTCCCACCAGTTCAGCTTCGCGCGGTTGGCCACCGTCTTGCCGATCGTCACGATCAGCGGGCCGGTCAGCGGACCCCCGGGCTCGTTGGCGCCGATCGCCGCCTTGTCGTTGAGACCGCCGAGCGTGCTCTCCACCGAGCGCTGCTGGCACGTGGTGCCCTGCGCGGTGACTACACACGGCGTGGTGTCGGCCAATCCGTACTCGATCAGGGTGCTCGCCGCGTCGGCCAGATGCGACGCGGTGGCCTGCAGGATCAGCGGTCCCGGCGCCGCGGCCAACGCCGCCCAGTCCACGTCGCCGCGGACGTCAGCCTCGGTGTGCGACGACCCAAGCGGAAGACCCGCATAGGTCGGCACGGCCGTCGTGGCGGGCAGCCCCGGCACGATCTCGAACTGCAGGTGCGAGCGCGTCAGCGTGTTCACCTCGGTGATCACCGAGTCCACCGAAAGGGGGTCGCCCGCAACGAGCCGAACCACGTCGACTCCGGTGCGTGACTCCGCGGCAAGGGTCTTGGCCACCTCATCCGGGTCGCCGAGCGCGGGCCGGATATCGGGGCCCCCGGGGATCGACGTGGTGGTCGTGGTCTCGCCGTCGCCGTCGGTGTCGGCCGCGACCGGCTCTGGCCCCGACGGCGGCGGCAGCTCGGACCCACACAGGGCCAGCACCGCTTCGGGCACGTCGGGGTCGGTGAAGATCAGCGCAGCGTTGGCGAGCACCGTGCGCGCCCGCATGGTCAGCAGGCCCGGATCGCCGGGCCCGGAGCCGACGAACGTGATGCGGCCGGGCCTCTGCTTACGCCCTCGGGTCGTCATCTGTCTCTCTCCCAGCGTCTGCCAACAGATCGCGTGCTCCCAGTTCGAACAACTCCGCGGCCACCGAGAGGCCAAGCTCTCGTGCCCGCTCGGGAGTCCCGATGCCGGACGCACGGATCACATCGGATCCGTCCAGCGCCGCCACGCAGCCGCGCAGCGACACCTCTTCGAAGACGCGACCGTCCTCATCGATGGACTCGACCACTTCCGCGATCGCACCCACCGGTGCGGAGCAACCCGCCTCCAGTTCGGCGAGCAGGACCCGTTCAGCGGTGACTGCGACACGCGTGTCGGCGTCATCCAACTCCGCCAGCAGCGCGACGAGCCCGGTGTCACCTGCGCGGCACTCGACCGCAAGCGCACCTTGAGCCGGCGCTGGCAACATCTGCACCGGCTCGAGAGTCTCGGTGACATCGTCCAAACGCCCGATGCGGGCCAGTCCCGCTCGGGCGACGACGACGCCGTCGAGATCACCGTTGCTTACCCTGTTCAACCTGGTGTCAAGGTTGCCTCGTAGGGGGCGGATTTCCAAACCGAGACCCAATGCTCTAAGCTGCGCGGTCCGTCGCGGGCTCGAGGTGCCGATCACCGAACCCGACGGCAATTCCCCGAGAACGAGTCCGTCGCGGGCCACGAGCGCGTCCCTGGCGTCCTCGCGCGGCGGTATCGCGGCGATCGTGAACCGGGCATCCTCGGCGGTCGGCAAATCCTTGTAGGAGTGCACGGCGACATCGACCCGGCCGTCGTGGATGGCCTCCCGCAGCGCTGCGGTGAAGACGCCGACGCCGATCGAGGCGATCGGATCGTCTGCTCGGTCGTCACCTTCTGTGGCGATGATGACCAGTTCGGCGTTGTGTCCCTTGGCCAGCAGGGCGTCTTTGATCAGACTCGCTTGGGTCTTCGCCAACAGGCTGCCCCGGGTGCCTATCCGGATGAGATCTGCCAAGTGTTACTCAGGCTGTTCGAGATCGGTTGTCACGAAGGGCATTTCGGGACCGGCGACGGCTTCGACGGCCTGCGGGTCCAACTCGAACAGCTCGCGAAGGGCCTCGGCATAGCTGTCGCCGCCAGGCGAGCTGGCCAGCTGCTTGACCCGCACCGTCGGCGCGTGCAGCAGCTTGTCGACAACGCGGCGCACGGTGCGTGCGACCTCGTCGCGATGCGCCGCATCGAGGCTGGGCAACCGGTTGTCCAGCCGCAGCAGCTCCGCTTCGACCACGTCGGCGGCGCGCTGACGCAGCGCGGTAACCGTCGGAGTGACCTCGGCCATCCGTTGTCCGGCCAGGTAATTGGCCACTTCTGCGGCGACGATCGTGCGGGCCGCTTCGGTGTCCGCTGAGGCGGCGCGGGCCGACGGCTCGCGCTGAATCCGGTCCATATCCACGACGTAGACACCGGGAAGGCCCGAGACCGCGGGGTCGACGTTGCGCGGCATCCCGAGGTCGCAGATCACCAATTGCTTGGGCTCCAGCCCGTGCGCGAGACCGCGGTGCACGTCGGCGAGCGAGACGACGGGCCGCACGGCGCCGGTGCAGCTCACCACGACTTCGGCGTCGGTCAGCACCGGCGTCAGATGGTCGAACGGGAACGCGTCGGCGGACACGCCCATCTCGCGAACCTTCTCGGCGAGCTTCTTGGCGCGGGGCAGCGACCTGTTCACGATGTGGACCCGCTCGACACCGGCCCGCACAAGATGCTTGGCCGAAAGGGCGCCCATCGCGCCTGCACCGATGACGACCGCGCTGCGTCCGGCCAGCCCGTTCAGCTTGCTGTCGGCCATGCCGAGCGCGACGGACACCACCGATGCGCCCGCAGCGTCGATGCCGGTCTCGTTGTGCACCCGCTTGCCCACCGACAGCGCCCGCTGGGCCAGCTCGTGCAGGGTGCGGCCGACGGTGTGGTTGGCTTCGGCGGCGGCATAGGCGCGGCGCACCTGCCCAAGCACCTGCTGTTCGCCGATCACCGCCGAATCCAGGCCGCTGGCAACGGCGAACAGATGCTCGACGGCCGCCTCTGCGTAGCGGACGTAGGCGTACTTGGTGAGATCCCCAAGGCCCATGCCGGAATGTTCGGCCAGCACCTGGCCGATTACCGAGAGGCCTCCGTGGAACGCGTCGACCACGGCATAGACCTCGACGCGGTTGCAGGTGGACAGCACCATGGCCTCGGTGACGAGTGAGGACTGCAGCACCTGGTCGACGATCTTGGCCTGATCGGACTCGTCGGTGCTCAACTGCTCAAGCACGGACACCGGCGCGCTGCGGTGCGAAACGCCGAAAAGCAATACGCTCATGGCCTCATCACCACGTTGACCAGGTTAGTCGTACATCAGCTGGGCTACCAAATTTGCTCACGCCGTCGCGAGATCGGCCCGCAACCTGGGCTCGTCGAGCTCCCAGTAGCTGTGCTCGCGGCCGTCGAGCAGCACCACAGGCAGCCGGTCGCCGTACTCGACACGCATCCCGGAGTCGCCCGCAGCGGCGGCTGCATCGACGTCTGTGCTGGTGAAATCGAACTCCAGCTCGGCCGCCAGCTCGACGAGCCGTGCCGCGGTCCGCTCGCACAGCGAGCACCCCTGCCTGGTCAGCAACACCACCTGCGCACGGCTCACGTCCACCAGTATCTGCACCGCGGGGTGACCTAGGGTTGATGGGTGCCGATTTTCGATGGTGACGAAGCCGCCGTGCAGGCGTTGGCAGGTGATGCCAGCGCGGAGACCGCCGTCGCACACCTCGCAGAAGACGAGGAGGAAGGCCTGGCGGCGCCGCCACCGGATCTGACCGCGGCCGCCTTCTTCGACGTCGACAACACCCTCGTGCAGGGGTCGTCGCTGGTGCATTTCGCCCGCGGCCTGGCCGCGCGCAAGTACTTCACCTACGGCGATCTGCTGCGATTCGGCTATGCGCAGGCCAAGTTTCAGCTCACCGGCCGGGAGAACAGCGACGACGTGGCGGAGGGCAGGCGCAAGGCGCTGGCGTTCATCGAGGGAAGGTCCACCGCGGAGCTGGGTGCCGTCGGCGAAGAGATCTTCGACGAGATCATCGCGGACAAGATCTGGCCAGGCACCCGTGCGCTGGCGCAGATGCATCTGGATGCCGGCCAGCAAGTGTGGCTGGTCACCGCGACGCCGTACGAACTGGCGGCAACAATCGCCAACCGGCTCGGGCTGACCGGCGCGCTCGGCACCGTCGCCGAGTCGATCGACGGGGTATTCACCGGCCGCCTGGTCGGCGACATCCTGCACGGCAGCGGCAAGGCCCATGCGGTGCGGTCGCTGGCCATCCGCGAGGGACTGAACCTGCGCCGATGCACGGCGTATTCCGACAGCTTCAACGACGTTCCGATGCTCTCGCTGGTCGGGACGGCGGTGGCCATCAACCCGGACGCCGACCTGCGTGACCTTGCCCGCGAGCGCGGCTGGGAGATCCGCGACTTCCGGACCGCGCGCAAGGCCGCCAGGATCGGGGTGCCCTCGGCGCTGGCGCTCGGAGCGGCGGGCGGCGCGCTGGCCGCCATCGCGTCGCGACGCGGCGACAAATAATTTCGGCTGCGCGCTGATAGGCTCGCGCCCGCCATGGCCATCGCTGAAGACATCATCGGAACCCACTACCGCTATCCCGACTACTTCCAGGTCGACCGGGAGAAAATCCGCGAGTTCGCGGCCGCGGTCAAGGACGACCATCCCGCGCACTACAGCGAGGAGGCCGCCAAGGAAGTCGGCTACGACAGCGTGGTGGCGTCACTGACCTTCCTGGCCGTGGCCGGCCGCAAGGTGCAGCTGGAGATCTTCGACAAGTTCGCCATCCCGATCAATATGGAGCGGGTTTTGCACCGCGACCAGAAGATCACCTTCCACCGGCCGATCGTCGCAGGCGACAAGCTGTTCTTCGATTCCTATCTCGACAACGTCATCGAGGCGCACGGCACGGTGGTCACCGAGATCCGCGGCGAGGCCAGCGACGCCAACGGCGAGCCGGTGATCACAAGCATCGTCACCGTCATCGGAGAGGCCGCCCATGACGACGAGGCCGACGAGGTGAGCGCGGCGATCAAGGAGCGGCGGGACGCCGCGATCGCGAAAATGATTGCCGGGCAAAGCTCGAAGAGCTGACCGCGGGCCTTGCCCGTAAGCTCTCTTATCGCTAGCCGAGGAACATATTCCTACGGTTGGCCAGCAATTGATAAAGCGTCTGCTGGATGGTTTCGCGGACCTGGTCGGTCAATTCGAAGGTGACCATCGGATCGTCGGCTGCCGAGTCGTCGTAGTCAGACGTGTCGATCGCGTCGCCGAACTGGATATGCCACTTCGACGGCAATGGCATCAGCCCCGCGGGTCCGGCGAGCGGGAACAGCGGCGTGATCGGGAAGTAGGGCAGCCCGAACAGCCGGGCCAGCAGCTTCACGTCGGCGATCATCGGGTAGATCTCCTCGGACCCGACGATCGAGCAGGGCACGATCGGCGCCTTGGCGCGCAGCGCCGCCGACACGAAGCCGCCGCGACCGAATCGCTGCAGCTTGTACCGGTCCTTAAAGTGCTTGCCCAGACCCTTGTAGCCCTCCGGGAACACCGCGGTCAGCTCGCCTGCGGCGAGCAACCGGTGCGCATCGGAGGTGCAGGCCATGGTGTGGCCCGCCTTGCGCGCCGCCTGCCCCATCACCGGCATGTTGAACACCATGTCGGCGGCGAGCAGGCGCAGGTCCCGGTGTGCGGGGTGCTTGTCGTGTACGGCGACCGACGCCATCAGCCCGTCGAACGGCAATACGCCCGCGTGGTTGGCGACGATCAACGCGGCGCCCGTCTGCGGCAGGTTCTCGATACCGCTGACTTCAACGCGGAACCACGAGTTGAAAAAGACTCGCAGCAAAGGCAAGAACACCGAATCATTGAGGTGCTGATCGAACCCGAATTCGTCGACGACGTAATCGCCCATCATTCGTTTGCGAACGAATTCAGCAACCCCGGCGATCCGCCTTGCAAGTTCGTTTGGCGACTCGTCGGCCTGCGGTACCCCCGCCGCAGCCGAACGGCGGTCGTCGATCTCGCGAACGACGGCGGCAATCTGTTCGGCCGACGCGCGGCCGACCGGATCGCTCAACAGGGAGGGATGTCGGCGCGCCGCTTCGCCACGAGCGGCGGCCCGCCGCTGCGCGGCCTGCCTACCCGTATTCGAATGCAGCGGAATCACTTTCGCTTTTGATTCGCCCGCCACGTCGTTACCTTCTCCCCACCCGATTTCGAGCCTGTGTTCAACGTCCCCAACGTTGCGCCGCCGATACGGCGCGACTCTCCATTGAGCGTACCCATCGCGGATCAATGATCGGAGTCATTCCACGACCACGTACGTAATCGTCAAAAGCTTCCGCCGTGGACCACCTCGGGCTATAGCCTAATTCATTGCGCATGCGCGTGGTGTCCATGACTCGGCCGTAGCTCATGTAGTCCAACTGCTCGCGATCCAACTCAGTGTAGCGAGTTGCGCGCACCAGCGAATCCACCGCGGCCAGCGCAAACCGCGGCAGCGGCATGGGGACGCGGCCCGCGCGCCGAATCGCCTGAGACATCATGATGATTCCCGAGGCACCCACGTTGAACGTGCCCGCTTTGCCTGCCATGGTCGCGCGCTCCAACGCGCCGAGTGCGTCCTGCTCGTGCAGCAGCTGCAGCCGGGCGTCGCGGCCGGCGATGGTCGGCACCACAGGACCCGCCAGATACCGCGACAGCGCCGTGTCCATCGCAGGGCCGATCATGTTGGCCAGCCGCAGTATCGTCAGCGTGATGTCGGGTCTGCGTCGCGCAAGGCCGCGGGCATAGCCCTCGATGTCGCTGCTGTCGCGGGCGAAGCCCTCGCCGGGGGGTCGCCTGCTGCTGGAGTCCTCGGTGAAGAGCACGGGATCGTGTGCGCTCGACCCGTACACCTCGGACGTCGACTTGAGGACGACCCTGCGCACCGACGGCGCCTTCTGGCATGCCGCGAAGAGCTGGATGGCGCCCATCACGTTGAGTTCCTTCAACGCCGCCTTGCCGCCGGAGCGTGGCGCGTAGGACGCCGCCGCGGCGTGCACCACGGTATCGACGTCGCCGTTGCGGATGACCTTCGCGATGAACGGGTTGCGGATGTCGGCGCGGACGAACTCCGCGCGGCCCATCCGGCGCAGCAGATCCTTGCTCGGCGCGATCGCGTCGACGGCGATGACGTGGTCGATCGACTGGTTCTGCGCGAGCCGAGCCGTCAGGTATCCACCCAGAAAACGACAGGCACCAGTGACCAGCACGACCTTGGGGTGGTGCGGGGTCTCATCGTTCTGCCCCGGGTTACGGCCCCCGGAGCGGTCTTGAGGATCCATCCAGGTCAGCCTATCGACGCAGCGCCGAAACTACTTGCCGAGTTTTCTGCGCTGCACCCGGGTGCGACGAAGCAGCTTGCGATGCTTCTTCTTCGACATGCGCTTACGCCGCTTCTTGATGACTGAACCCATGAACTCCGCTACCTAGATGTTTTAGACGTGCTTACGCGCCACTTGGCTCGACCCGCACACTTTACCGGGCAGGTGTTGCGGAGCGAAAACCGCAGACGGCTGGCGGGCGCCGAGCGCTCATCCTCGTACGGTTTTGCGGTCCGAGACCGTACAACGGTGAGCGCTCGCGGTGAAGCGCGGATGCGGCTCGCCCCGCTTGATCGTCACCCGGCGTCGAAATACGACGTCTCCAGCAGGTCGTGGACCGCCTTGGCGTGCACACGAAACGAGCGGCCGACCCGCACCGCGGGCAGCTCACCGTTGTGCACCAGGCGGTAGACGGTCATCTTGCTGACCCGCATGAGGCTCGCCACTTCCGCCACCGTGAGAAATTGAGCACGCGGCGGCTGGTCGGGAACCGCGTCATTTCGTGCATGCTTCCCGCTCGCCGAATCCCGCCCCGATGGCCCGTTCATAGACGTCATCGCAACCCAATCCTTCAGGCACGGGCTGTTCCAGCGGCTTCCCCACCGCTGGGTACGACCCCGCGCTTACACGAGGAGAATAGCGGGGTTATTGGGGTTATTGCGACGGGTGTGGGCTAATCGATTGAAATTCGTTGAATTACCTGGATGTGATTCCGAGCTGGGAAGATCGGGCTTTTGCGGCCTCAACGGCGTCGGCCATGGCCGCCCGGACGCCGCCCCTTTCGAGTTCTCGCAGACCAGCGGCGGTTGTGCCGCCCGGAGACGTGACCGTGGCGCGCAGCGCAGCCGCCGTGGTATCCATTCCGGTGCCCGTCGCCGAGTCACTGGCCGATTGTGCGGTATCGAGACGTTCGAGCAACATCGCGGCCGATCCCGCCATGGTTTGGGCGACCAGATCGGTGGCCACCGGCCGCGTCAGGCCCGCCGCGACGCCCGCGTCCACCAACGCCTCGACGACGAGGAAGAAGTACGCCGGGCCCGATCCCGACAGCGCCGTCACGGCGTCCATCTGTGATTCGGCTACGGTCAGCACGCCGCCGACCGCGTCGAAAATCCCCGACGCCTCCTTGAGTTGTTCGGCAGTCGCGAACCGGCCCGGGGCCAGGGCGCTCACACCGCCGCCAACGACGACCGGCGCGTTGGGCATCACCCTGATCACGGGCGCCCCGGCAGGCAGCTTCGACTCGTAGAACTCGGTGGTGACACCGGCCGCCACCGTGACGAAAACCTGCTCGGCGCTGTCGCTCTCGGCGTGCGCGGCGGCGTCGGCGATCTCGTCGATGACCAACGTCACATCGCTGGGCTTGACGGCGACGATGACGAACGAGGCGTTCTCCGCCGCATCGGCCACCGAGGTGACCAACACCGAGTACGTCTCCGATAAGTACTTCGCGCGCTCTGCGCTCTTCTCGGCGACCACCAGGTCCTTACGCTGCCTGCCCGCCCGGATGAGCCCGGCCAGCAGCGCTTCGCCGATACTTCCGCCGCCGATAATCGCGATTCTTGCCACGGTCAAAGCATTGCAGACGCCGCCAGCGATTACTGCGGGGGCGGCACCATGGCGAGCTGTCGGCTCTGTACGACGATGTGGCCCTCGCAGTCGACGACGATGTGATCCTCGTCGAACCAATCCTGGCCGATCTGCACCGTCGTGCACATGATGCGCAGCCAGCCGTCGGCGGGCAGCGTGCGCAGATAGGCCGTCAGCTGCACTGTGGGCGCCCAGCCGAATCGGTTGACGCCGAACGTGACCGGAGCCGACACGTCGCCGCACAGCAGCGCGAACAGGGGGTCGGGCGCCACGCCCTTCGGCCGAACCCAGTACTCGATCACGGGCGGCCCGCCGTCGGTTCGGGGCTCCAACGTGGTGAGCGATGGCCGGATGTCGCAGCCGTGGGCCAGGTTCACGACAGCGGCCATCGGGTGCCCCGGGCCGATCGACTCCAGTCCGGGCGGCGGCTCCGGCGGCATCAGCGGCACCACCGGGTTAACCGAAAGCAGCGGCGGGACATGATGTTCCGGCTCGCCCATCGTCACCGAGGCGCGTACCGCCACCCTCTGTTCTTCGCGCGAGCGCCCGTCGGTGGTCTGGACTGCTTGACTCAGCTCGACATCGATCAGGCTGACCCGCCTGCCGCGTTTGCGCACGGTCGTCGAGACCCGCATCGGGCCGGGATCCGGCGCCCACAGATAGTTCCCGGCGATCGCAACGGGCCACACGCTCTCGTCGCCATGTTCGAGCCGCGCCGCGTGCGCACACAGCGCCAGCATCGCGCCGCCGTGCACCTTCGGGCCCGAACCCCTCGGGCCGATCGTCCAGTGCTCGTTCAGCTCACCGTCGTAAACGCCGTCGCCCGCAGGCGTGAGCGCCATCGCGTCGGTGAACAAAGTGGATCCAGACACGGGTGTCCTTTCACAGATTCAGGTGCCCCGCACGTCGGCCGCGTGGTCAACGCAGCAGATGCTTGCGGGCAAACTGCAGCGATTCGTTGAGAAGGGCTTCGCGCTCGGCGGCCGTCCTGGCACCGGATGTGGTGACTTCCAGGATTACGTGGCCCGCGAAGTCGCTGCCCGCCAGCATTTCGCAGACCTCGACGGTCGGCTGGGTGCCCTGGCCCGGCACCAGGTGCTCATCGGTCGAGGCTCCGCTGCCGTCGCACAAATGCAGATGCACAAGCCCATCCGGACCGCCGATGCCCATCCGCTGCGCCATGTCGACCGCATCGGTGCCTGCCGTCGCGGTATGCGACAGATCGAGCGTGTAGTGCGCGTGGCCGCCGTCGAGCGGATCGTAGGACGGTGCGAAGGCCGAGATGCCGGGGCCCGGCCTGCCGCCCCGCTTGCGCATCCGGTCGATCGACGTCTGCCCCGCGCCGAAGAATCGGTCGGCGCGGAACGGGAACATGTTCTCCACCGCGACCATCACGTCGCTGCCCGCCTCGAGCTCGGCGACCTGGTCGGAGAAGCCCTCGGCGTAGCGGCGCTGCCAACGAAACGGCGGATGCACCACAACCGTTTGGGCGCCCAGCTCTTCGGCGGCCCGCACACTGCGTTCCAGCTTCGGAATCGGGTTGGCGCCCCACACCCGCTGCGAGATCAGCAGGCACGGCGCGTGCACCGACAGCACCGGCATCGAGTAGCGCTTCGAGAGTTGCTCGACGGCTTCGATGTCCTGGCTGACCGTTTCGGCCCAGACCATCAGCTCCACACCGTCGTAGCCCAGCTTGGCCGCATACTCGAACGCTGCCTCGGTCCTCAACGGATAGACCGAGGCCGTCGAAAGACCGACCTTGATGGCGGGGCGCACGGTGCTGCTTAGGCGGCTATCCCGATTGCAGGAGCGCCAGCGGCCCCAGCGTGACCAACGCCCCGACCGCAACCGCGATCAGTGTGCTGCCGATGTCCTCGGTCTTGCGAACCACCCGAACGCCGACCACCAGACCGAGAATGACCAGCACGGACAGCACCAGCGCGACGATGTTGTTCCACTTCCACAGCTGGTCGAACGCGATGAACAGGCCCGCGCCGAACAGCACCGCCAGGATGCACTGGCCGACGACCAGCGCGCCGCGCGCGAACGACGACGTCGTCGTCTCGTCGTCGAACTCGAGATCCTCTTCGTCCTCGTCGTGGTCGACTTCGACGTCGCCGAACTCGAAGTCACCGAGCCGGCCGCCTCCTCCGCGACGAGCGATATCGTCAGCGACCGTGTCGCCGCCGAACAGCGGCCCCGCCGACGAGCGCAGATACGACGGCAGCGCATCGGCGTCGTCCTCGGTGTCGGGCGCGGTCGCGGCGGCCATCGCGGGCCTGGTCAGATCGGAGGCGACGGCATCGACCGCGTCGGCGTCGTCGATATCGACCGGATCGGGGCTCATCTCCTCTGCGCCGACGCCGGATCCGCCGGGATACCGCCGCGCCGTCTGGCCCCACAGCGGCCGACGTGGCGGCGGCTCGAAGTACATCGGCTCGGCTTCGCGTTCCTCGATGTGCGCTTCGTAGTCGGCTTCCTCGTGGGTCAGAGGAGCCTCTTCGTGGGTCAGAGGAGACTCGTCGAAGACTTCGGGGACCTCGGAGGCCTCTTGGCTGTCCTCGACGTGCTCGGCGACGCCATTGCTCGGCAGCGGCCCGGTGAAGTCGTCACGGACCTCTTCGAGCTCGTCGGTGGCCGGATCGGCGGAGGTGTGCCGGATTTCTGTGTGCGTGTCCCCGGCGATGATCGGGATCTCGCCGGTCAGCTCGGCCACCGAGACGGAGTCCGAGTTGCCGCGCCGACGGCGGCGCCGACCGCCGACCGGCGGTGCTCCGATCGTTCCGTTCTTTGCCAGCAACTCCGCGACCGATATCGGCCTTGTGCTGCTGTGGCTGTCTTCTGGTCCTGTCATCGTGTGTTGCCTTTGGGCTTGGCGGCGGCTCGGTCCGCGTCGCGCACGGATGTCTCGACCAGTGCGGTTCCGTCGGCTTCGCTGTCGAGTTTCCGCAGAATAAGGCCTTCTCGCAACGCCCACGGGCAGATGTCCACGGTATCGATCGCCAACGCTTGCATGCTCGCCTCCGCAACCAACGCGCCGGCCACGATCTGTGGCGCCCGTTCGGCACTCACCCCTTCCAACTCTGCTCGGTCAGCAGCGGTCATCCTAGAGATGAAAGCTATGAGCTGCCTAAGGCCGGTAGCTGTCAGTGTCCTCTTGACGCGCGGTCCCTCCCCGGAAGGCGCCGCCCCGGTGAGTCGCGCAAGCGATCGGAAGGTCTTCGAAGTGGCGACCGCAAGGTCGGGGGCGCCCGCCTTGAGCATCTCGGCTCCCGCGTCGGCCAGCTCGGTGGCCAGCCAGTCGCGCAGCATCCCCACCCGCCTGCGGCCCGGCGGATCGTCGGGCAGCCACTCCCTGGTCAGCCGGCCCGCCCCGAAGGGCAGCGACAACGCCACCTCCGGCTCCTCGTCGACCCCGTTGGACAGCTCGAGCGAGCCGCCGCCGATGTCGATGTTGATGATGCGGCCCGCGCTCCAGCCATACCAACGGCGCACCGCGAGGAAGGTGAGACGCGATTCGTCGACCCCGCTGAGCACCTGCAACACAACGCCGGTCTCGGCAAGCACGCGGGCCAACACGTCCTCTGAGTTCTTGGCGTCGCGCACGGCCGAGGTGGCGAACGCCATCAACTCCACACAGCCCGAACTCGCGGCGATCTTGGCGAACTCGTCGATGGTGTCGATCAGCTTGTCGGCGCCCTTGCGGGTCAACTTGCCCGACGAATCGATGGCCTCGGCCAGCCGCAGCGACGCCTTGGTGGAGCTCATCGGTGTCGGATGGCCGCCGCGGCGAGCGTCCACCACCAACAGATGGACGGTGTTGCTGCCCACGTCAAGCACACCCAGTCGCACGCACTCAACCTAACGGGTCTGACAGCGATCTTCGCGACCGCACCGCGGTGTGGCGTAGCACACCGTTTCAATCGGCAACCCGGAAGTTGAACACGGACTCGTCGAATCTGTTGTAGCTCTCGTATTCGACGAGCTCATACAGGTCACGCCGATGCTGCATCTGATCCAGCTGGGAGATCAACGACCCCTCCTTCGCCAGTGTGTCGAGAGCTCGTTGAGCGGCACCCATCGCCATCCGCAGCAACGAGACCGGCCAGATCACCACGTTCACGCCCACGTCGCCCAGCTGGGCCGCGGTGAACAGCTCACCCTTGCCGAACTCGGTCATGTTGGCCATCAGCGGGACGCTGACTGCCGATCGGACCGCCGCGAACTCCGACAATGACTCGAGCGCCTCGGGGAAGATGGCGTCCGCACCGGCGTCGACGAGGCACTTGGCGCGCTCGATCGTCGCGCCCAGCCCGTCGACGGCCCGGATGTCGGTGCGCGCGATGATCACCATGTTCGGGTCGCGCCTGGCGTCGACCGCCGCACGGATGCGTTGTGCGGCAGTGGCTTCGTCGACGACCTGCTTCCCGTCGAGGTGGCCGCAGCGTTTGGGGTTGACCTGGTCCTCGATGTGCAGTGCCGCCAACCCGGAGTCCTCGAGATCCTGCACGGTACGCGCGACGTTCATCGGCTCACCGAAACCGGTGTCCGCATCGGCAAGCACCGGTAGTTCTGTCACCCGCGCGATCTGGCGGTTGCGGGTGGCGACCTCGGTCAGGGTGGTCAGCCCGATGTCCGGCAATCCCAGATCGGCGCTCAGCACGGCGCCAGAGACGTAGACACCGTCGAAACCGCTTCGCGCAATCAATTTGGCGGACAACGGATTGAACGCCCCGGGAAATTGCAGCAGGCCACCCGCGGCGAGACGTTCACGGAGCGCAACCCGCTTCGCCGCAGGTGTTTTCGTCGCGTAGAGCATCTCGGCCTCCGTCAGAAGATCCCGTGTGGTCCAGTCGGCGGCAGGACACCTGGCAGTACATTGAACGTCAACTCCTGCACCTCTTTTGGCTTGAGTTCCGGCAGCCGCATCGCGAGCGCCAGAAAGCGGTCGGATTCTTCTTCGCCAAGCACGGGCACTGCAAGGCTGAGGAACTTCTCCACATACGCGTCCCTGGCAAACGGTCGGGCACCGCCGGGATGTGCGTCGGCGACACCGATCTCGTCGACGATCTCACTGCCGTCCTCCATGGTGATCACCACGCGGCCGCCATATGACTGATCGGCCCCGGCCGCGTGGTAGCGCTGCGTCCATCCGTCGTCTTCGACGGTGGACACCTTGCGCCAGAGCGCGACGGTGTCCCCGCGTGTTGCGCGCTCGCGCGTATACGACGCTTCGTGGTGCCAGGCTCCGTCCTGCAAGGCCACCGCGAAGATGTACGGGAGCGAATGGTCGAGGGTCTCCCTGGACGCCGCTGGATCGTACTTCTGCGGATCAGCCGCACCCGACCCGATCACATTGTGGGTGTGGTGTGACGTATGGATGACGACGCTACGCACCTGCTCTGGATCGGCGACCGCCGGATGTTCGCGAAACAGCTTGCTGGCCAGGTCAATCCACGCCTGTGCCTGGTACTCTGCCGAGTGTTGCTTCGTATAGCTGCTCAGTATCGCCGTCTTCTGCTCGCCGGGCTCGGGCAGCGGTACGTCGTAATGGGCCCCAGGCCCGTCGAGTAGCCAGGCGATCACGCCGTCTTCGCCTTCGTAGATCGGCGACGGGCTGGTCTGCCCCCGCATCGCCCTGTCGACCGCCTCGACGGCGACCTTGCCCGCGAATGCGGGTGCATAGGCCTTCCACGACGAGATCTCGCCCTTGCGTGACTGTCGGGTGGACGTGGTGGTGTGAAGCGCCTGACCGATCGCCTGGAAGATGACCTCCGGCGGCAGACCCAGCAGCGTTCCGATGCCTGCCACCGCCGACGGGCCGAGGTGCGCGACGTGGTCGATCTTGTGCTTGTGCAGGCTGATCGATCGAACCAGATCGATCTGTATCTCATAGCCCGTTGCGATACCGCGCACCAGCGAGTGCCCGTCGGCGCCCACATGTTGGGCGACAGCCGCGATCGGCGGGATGTTGTCGCCCGGGTGTGAATAGTCGGCCGCCAGGAAAGTGTCGTGAAAGTCTAACTCGCGCACGGCAACTCCGTTTGCGAATGCCGCCCACTCGGGACTCGTCCTGCGGTCGGCGTCGAGACCGAAGACGGTGGCGCCGACGCCCCCCGAGCTTGGTGGGTGCGCGAGGGCCTGTTCCCTGGCCGCGGATGGCGCGCTGCGCCCCACCGCGGCGGCCGCGACGCCCGCATTGTCGATCATCCGGTTGACGATCATGTCCGCGACCTCGTCGCTCACGTCCACGGGATCGGTCGCCACCTGCGCTATCGCCCAGGCGAGCTGCCCTTCCCTCGGGAGGCCCTCCTCGCTGCGGTGGACCCGGACACGATGGTTCTGCATGACGGCGATGCCTTTCTGTCAGGTGGAGCCGAGTCCGGTGTAGTCGTGGCGGAAGTGCTCGAGGCTGTTGTGTAGATGGACGTGGGTTGCGTGCACGGCCAGCGCGGCATCTTGGTCGGCGATCGCCGACGCGATGAGCGCGTGCTCGAGGGCCGACGCAGCCAGCCTCACCGGTGACGCCCCCGCCTTGCGCCGGACTCGGGCGATGTGTGCGCGCAACGTCTCGAGTGCATCGAGGAGATACGGATTGCCCGCGGCGGCATCGACCGCCTGATCGAAGCGGCGGATCAGCGCGTAGTACTCGCCGACCTGTTCATCGGATACGTCGGGGTCGAGCAACGTGGCATTCCATGCGCGGAAGTCGCTCGCGTAGCGGGCAAAGACGTCGCCGTCGGCGGCCCGGGCGGCCAGTCGGGCCGCTTGCGCCTCCAAGCAGGTTCGCATCTCGTACAGCGCGTCGACGTCGTCGTCGGAGACGTCGGTGACGACCAGGCCGCGGCCGCGCCTGTCGTCGAGCAGACCTTCGGCGACGAGTCGCCCGAACGCCTCGCGAACTGGAGTGCGCGACACCCCGAGACGCTCAGACTGTTCGACCTCGAACAGCGTGCTCCCCGGACCGAGTACGCCGTCGAGGATCTCCGACCGCAGTTGTTCATAGGCACGGGCCGCCGCGCTCAAAGGCTTCGATGGCACCGAGCCAGTGTATACATACGCCGATAGCAAACTTCAGTGACTGCGGTGTTTGTCGAAGCCATTGCGTCGAAGTGTCCATTGTGTATACGTTCGATCTATTCGACACCGTCGTCAGCCCCCGGGAGGCCCCCGATGCGAACCCCACGTCTTGTTGCGGCCATCGTCGCCGCCGGACTCGCTCTGGCCGCGTGCAGCGGCAACAGTGGCACCAGTGGCGGCGGTTCCGGAGGTGATGGCGGAGGTGACTTCAAGCCGCTGTCGCGCGTCGAGATCATCGCGCCCGCCGCCCCAGGCAGTGGATGGGACCAAACGGCACGCGCCGTGCAGGAAGCCCTGACGTCGGACAACCTGGCCCGCAGCGCGGACGTCAAGAACGTGCCGGGCGCCTCGGGGACGGTCGCGCTGGCACAGGTCGCACCGCAGACGGGCAAGGCCGACCTGCTGATCGCCTCTGGGCTGGCGATGATGAGTGGAATCATCACCAACGGCACCGACGTGACGCTCGACGACCTAACCCCGATCGCTCGTGTCGTCGGCGAATACGAGGTGATCGTCGTCCCGAAGGATGTGCCGTTCAACAACGCCGACGAACTTTTCGCCGCCATCAAGGCCGACCCCAAATCCGTTCCGATTGCCGGCGGTTCGGCAGGCAGCGCCGACCAGATCTTCATCGGCTTGCTGGCTCAGCACTACGGGGTCAAGCCGGCTGATGTGAACTACGTCCCCTACAGCGGCGGCGGCGAGGCGACGACGGCGCTGCTCGGCGGCAAGGTGAAAGCGGGCGTGGCCGGGCTCAACGAATTCGCCGAGCAGATCAAGAACGGCAACCTCAAGGGTCTGTTGATCTCGTCGGCGCAACAGGTCGAAGGGACGAGCTTCGCGCAGACGGCGACCCAGATCGATCCGACGCTCGAGTTCCAGAACTGGCGGTCGATCATGGCGCCGACCGGTATCAGCGATGACCTGACCACGCAGTACGTCGAGGCGATGAAGCGCATGCACGATTCGTCGGCGTGGACGGATGCGGTCAAGAAGAACGGCTGGAACGACAACTTCCTCGCCGGTGACGAGTTCGGCACTTGGTTGAAAGAGGAAAACACGCGCGTACAAACGGTTCTCGACGAACTCGGACTGGCCAAGAAGGCGGGTTAATGACCGCAGAGTCGGCCGACGTCGCGTCGACGCACAGGCCGATTCCGTGGGGCGACTGGGTGGTGTCGCTGGCGCTGCTCGGAATCGGCGTCGTGGTCCTGCTCGACGGACTCAACCAGGCGGCGTCGACGTCGGCTTCCGGGGTTGGCGCGGGATTCATGCCGAAGGTGGTCGGCGTCCTGCTCATCGCCCTTTCGCTCGCACTCGTTGTGCAAGTGGCGCGCGGCAGGCTCGGCGAGCCCGACGAGTCCGAAGGCGATGTCGATGTGCGCAACACGCGATGGGTGCCGCTTGCCATTTGCGTGGCCGCGGTAGGAGTCTTCATCGCAGCCGTTGAGCCACTCGGCTACCTCATCGTCAGCTCGATCGTCTTCTGGCTCACCGCATGGGCCGTCGGCGCCAGACACATCATCCGCACCGCCATCATCGCCGTCGCGCTCTCGCTCGTCGTCTACCTGTCCTTCACACGACTGCTCGACATCCCGCTGCCTGCGGGAATTTTAGGATTCTGATGTCGGGTATCGAGGGGCTGCTGCACGGGCTTTCCGTTGCGATCACACCGCAGGCGCTGTTGTTCGCGCTCATTGGCACAGTGGTCGGCACCCTCATCGGCGTGCTGCCCGGCATCGGGCCCGCATTGACCATCGCGCTGCTGTTGCCGATGACGTACGGCATGGAGCCGGAGTTGGCCTTCATCATGTTCGCGGGCATCTACTACGGCGCCATGTACGGCGGTTCCACGACGTCGATCCTGCTGAAGACCCCCGGCGAATCCGGGTCGGTGATCACCGCGATCGACGGCAACAAGATGGCCAGGAAGGGGCGCGGCGCGGCCGCGCTGGCGACGGCCGCCATCGGATCGTTCGTCGCGGGAACCATTGCGACCGTATTGCTGGCGTTCTTCGCCCCCTGGATGGTCAGCGTGGCCGTAAAGCTCGGGGCACCTGACTATTTCGCACTGATGGTGGTCGCTTTTCTGTCGGTGAGCGCACTCGTGGGATCTTCGCCGTTGCGCGGCATGATCTCGATGGGCCTCGGTCTGGCCATCGGCCTCGTCGGCATCGACTTCCAGAGCGGGCAGCAGCGGCTGGCCTTCGGACAGGTCGCGCTGCTCGACGGCATCGACACCGTCGTGCTCATCGTTGCGCTGTTCGCGATGGGCGAAGTGCTCTACGTTGCCGCGCATCAGGTCTCCAGCCATTTCGACCTCCTTGCGTTGGGAAAGGGGGCCAAGTGGATGTCCCGACAGGACTGGTCCCGGTCGTGGCGCCCCTGGCTGCGCGGTACCGCGGTGGGCTTCCCACTCGGCGTCATCCCCGCGGGTGGGTCGGAGATTCCGACGTTCCTCTCGTATGCCATGGAACGACGCCTGTCGGCGCACAAGGAGGAGTTCGGCGAAGGGGCCATCGAAGGCGTGGCCGGACCCGAGGCCGCCAACAACGCCAATGCCGCGGGCACCCTGGTGCCGCTGCTGGCGCTTGGCATACCGACGTCGGCCACCGCGGCCGTCATCCTGGTCGCGTTCCAGCAGTACGGGATTCAACCGGGCCCGCAACTGTTGGAGAGCCAAGCGGCCCTTGTCTGGGGGCTAATCGCAAGCCTGATCATCGCCAACGTCATCCTGCTGCTTCTGAATCTGCCACTCGTCGGTATCTGGGTGAAGATTCTCGAGATTCCGAAGCCGTATCTGTTCGCAGGGATCATGACCTTCGCCCTGCTGGGCACATACGCGGTCAACGGGTCCACGTTCGACGTCGTCGTGCTGCTCGTGCTCGGCATGGTCGGTTATCTGATGCGCCGGTTCGGCTTCCCGATCACGCCGATGATCGTCGGCGCCATTCTCGGTCCACTCGCCGAAGTCCAGCTGCGGCGCGCCCTGGACATCGCAGGCGGAGACGTGTCAACACTCGTCAGCACACCGTTCACCATCGTCGTCTATTTGACGTTGGTTGCGGCACTGGTCGGCGGGTACCTGCTACGTCGTCGCGCCGACAGCGAGGTGCATGCGACCGTGCCCGAGGAGGACCTGGTCGACGAGGCGGGCACGCGCCGGCCTTGACGGCGATCACCGGCGGTTCGGGGTAGCGTTGTTCCTTGTGACGTCAGAACATCCCGGCGAGGTCGAGCTGGATTTCGCGCGCGAATGGGTGGAGTTCTATGACCCGGACAATCCCGAACATCTGATCGCCGCCGATATGACTTGGCTGCTGTCGCGGTGGACATGTGTGTTCGGCACGCCGGCGTGTAAGGGCACAGTGGAAGGTCGTCCCGATGACGGCTGCTGCTCGCACGGCGCCTTCCTGTCCGACAAGGACGACCGCAAGCGCCTCGACGCCGCGGTGAAGACCCTGACCGACGACGATTGGCAGTTTCGGGAAAAAGGCTTGGGCCGCAAGGGTTATCTCGAGATGGACTCCTACGACGACAAGCCCAACCTGCGCACCCGCAAGTACAAGGGTGCCTGCATCTTCCTCAACCGGCCCGGCTTCGGTGGCGGCATCGGATGCGCGCTGCACAGCAAGGCGTTGAAGCTGGGTGTCGAGCCGCTGACGATGAAGCCCGACGTGTGCTGGCAGCTGCCGATCCGGCGTACCCAGGAGTGGGTGAAGCTGCCCGACGATACAGAGATCCTCAAGACGTGGATCACCGAGTACGACCGGCGCGGCTGGGGCGAGGGTGGTGCCGATTTGCACTGGTACTGCACCGGCGACCCGAACGCACATGTCGGCGCCAAGCAGGTTTGGCAGACCTATGCCCCCGAGCTGACCGAACTTCTCGGCGAGAAGGCGTACGCCGAGCTGGCGGCAATGTGCAAGCGGCGCAGCAGCTTAGGGCTGATCGCCGTGCATCCCGCCACCCGGGCCGCCGACTAGCGGCCTGCGCCTCCCGACTAGCCCTCCAGTTTGTAGCCGAGACCGCGCACCGTCACCAGGTGCACCGGGTTGGCCGGGTCGGCCTCGATCTTGCTGCGCAGCCGCTTGACGTGGACATCGAGCGTCTTGGTGTCGCCGACGTAGTCGGCGCCCCACACCCGGTCGATGAGCTGACCACGGGTGAGCACACGTCCGCTGTTGCGCATCAGATACTCGAGCAAGTCGAATTCCTTGAGCGGCAGGGTAATCGACTCTCCGTTGACCGAAACGACATGTCGTTCGACGTCCATCCGCACCGGTCCCGCCTCCAGCACGCCGTCGCCGATGGCGGGGTCGTCGGCGTCGGCGCCGCGGCGCAGCACCGCCCTGATCCGCGCGATCAGCTCACGCGCCGAGTAGGGCTTGGTGACGTAGTCGTCGGCGCCGAGTTCCAGTCCGACCACCTTGTCGATCTCGCTGTCGCGCGCAGTCACCATGATGACCGGCACGCTGGAACGCGACCGCAGTTGTTTGCATACGTCGGTCCCGCTCATCCCGGGCAGCATCAGGTCGAGCAGCACGATGTCTGCGCCTGCTCGCTCGAATTCGGCGAGGGCCGAAGGCCCATCGGTCACCACGGTGGCCTCGAAACCCTCCTTGCGCAGTAGGAACGCCAGGGGATCGGCCAGGGACTCCTCGTCCTCGACGATCAGCACGTTGGTCATGGACGTTGCAGTTCCTCTCATTGGTCAGATCGTTCGTCCGACTCGCCCGCGCGATCCGGATAGGCCGGAATCGACAGAGTGAATGTCGATCCGGTGCCCGGCTGACTCCACAGCCGGATGGTTCCGTTGTGATTGGCCGCAACATGTTTGACGATCGCCAGACCGAGGCCGGTACCTCCGGTTGCCCGTGATCTGGCCTTGTCGACGCGGAAGAACCGCTCGAAAACCCGCTCCTGATCGGCGGCAGCGATGCCGATTCCCCGATCGGTGACGGCGATCTCGATGTTGTCGCCCCTGCGCCTGCGGCTGATCGACACCGGGGATCCATTGGATGAGTAGGCGATCGCGTTGGACACCAGGTTGGCTATCGCGGTCACCAGAAGGGGTTGGTCGCCGAGCACTTTGTAACCCGTCGGCGCATCGGTGGTGATGGCGATGTCGGCGTTGTCGGCGACCACCTTGTACCTCGAAAGCGCTTCTGCGACAACAGTATCGACGTCTACGGCCTCGAGGTCGGGCAGCGGCTCGGCCCCTTGCAGCCTTGACAGTTCGATGAGCTCACCGACCATGTTGGCCAGCCGCTGCGATTCCATGACCATCTTCTCGGCGAATCTGCGCACGTTCTGCGGGTCGTCGGCGGAGGCCAGCAGCGCCTCCGCGAGCACGCCCATCGCCCCGACCGGCGTCTTGAGTTCGTGGCTGACGTTGGCGACGAAGTCGCGTCTGGTGGCCTCCATCCGCGCATGCTCGGACTGGTCGTCGACGTACATGACGGCGAACCGGCGGTCGTCCTCGGTCAGCAGCCGGACGTGGCCCCGCACGGAAAGCCCCGACCTGCCGGGCTGGGCCCGCCTGCGCGGGGAGAGATCGACCTCGACGTCGTCGCCGGTGGTCAGGGTCCGCTGCGCCGCCAGCCAGGCGCGGTCGTCGAGCAGACGGTCGCGCACCAGGCCCAGTTCCCTGGCCCGGTCGTTGGTGTAGACGACGTCACGGTAGGTGTCGACCACGACGATGCCCACCGGTGACAGCGACACGATGTGGGCAAGCATCTCCGAGACGGTGATTCCCGACTCCTCGGTCGCCCGCCGCTGCCTGCGCTCGACGATCCTGGGGGCCATGCCCGCTCCGACCGCCACCCCGATCACCAGAGCGAGCAGGGCCACGACTGCCGCCAGCAGCAGTGCGGATACCACACTCACGAGCAAATGGTACGTAACTGGTGAACGTCATCCCAGCAGCGTGCGGCTAAAACGGGACATGTCACATCACCAAGCGCATGTGTTCGGTTGGCGTTCATCCAGTGTTTGCCCAAAGCAGCCGCCCGGTGGGCTACTTCGCTCCCTGGCTCGCCACTGCGGCCGCTCCCGCGGCGGCGGCCTCGGGGTCCAGGTAGGTGCCACCGGCGACCTTCGGGCGCAGATCGCCGTCGAGGTCGTAGCGCAGCGGGATGCCGGTCGGGATGTTCAGCCCGACCACGTCATCGTCGGACATCTTGTCGAGGTACTTGACCAGCGCACGGAGCGAATTTCCGTGCGCGGCGATCAGCACGGTCTTGCCCGCCTGCAGGTCGGGCACGATCGTTTCGGTGAAATACGGCACGAACCGCGTGACGACGTCCTTGAGGCACTCGGTCTTCGGCGGGCCGCCCGCGATGTCGGCGTAGCGCGGATCGTCGTCCTGGCTGAATTCGCTGCCCGACTCGATCGGCGGCGGCGGGGTGTCATAGCTGCGCCGCCAGGCCATGAACTGCTCTTCGCCGTAGCGCTCCTTGGTCTCGGCCTTGTTCAGGCCCTGCAGTGCCCCGTAGTGACGTTCGTTGAGCCGCCAGTCGCGGTGCACGGGTATCCAATGCCTGTCCGCCTTGTCCAGCGCCAGATTCGCGGTGGTGATCGCCCGCCGCAGCAGGGACGTGTACAGAACGTCGGGCTGGGTTTCCAGCTCCTTGATCAGTTCGCCTGCACGGACGGCTTCTCCTCTGCCCTTTTCGGTGAGGTCGACGTCCACCCAACCGGTGAACAGGTTCAGCGCGTTCCATTCACTTTCGCCGTGGCGCAGAAGGATCAGCGTGGAATCTCCCATGATGGGCAGCCTATCCCGGCGCGCGTCAGCCGTCGCCGTCGTCGATCAGATGCTGGAACGCCTGCAGATTCTGCAGGGATTCACCACGCGAAACCCGCCACTCCCACTCTTTCTGGATCGAGGTGCGAAAGCCCAACTCCAGCAACGTGTTGAAGTCACTGTCGACGGCCTCGAGCACCTGACCCAGCACGCGGTCGATCTCGTCGGGCGTCACCGAGTGCAACGCCATCCGACCGACCAGATAGATGTCGCCGACGTTGTCGAGGGTGTAGGCGACCCCGTAGAGCCTGCGGTTGCGCTTGAGCAGGAAGCGGTACACGCCCTCGTGGTTCTCGTCGGGTTTTCTGCAGACGAACGCCTCGACGCGCACCGAATGCTCGCCGATGGACAGGATCGTGTTGGTCTTCAGCCGCCGCTCACCGGGCAGTTCGACGATGATGCCCGGCAGCCCGCCGTGCGCGCCTTCGTGGCGGGTGAAGACCAGGCCGTTCTCCTTGCAGGCGTCCTCGATGACCTGCTGGGCCGGTGTCACGCCCGCACACCTCGTCGCATCGAGAACCGGCGTCCCACCCGGCGCGTGCTCAACTCTCGGGGTTGATGGCGTGCGCGGTAGTCGCTGATCGCCCGCCCGTAGCTGGCCAGCAGCCCGTCGACGGTGTGCGCCCAGGAGAACGTCGCGGCGTGCTCGACGGCGGCGGTGCGCATCGTGTCGGGTCCGCGCTGCACCAGATCGGCGATCGCGTGCACCCAGTCGTCGACCTCGTGGCTTGCGACCAGTGTGCCGGTGACTCCGTCGCGCACCGCGACCGGCAGGCCGCCTACGGCCGCGGCCACCACCGGCGTGCCACACGCCTGCGCTTCGACGGCGACGAGGCCGAACGATTCGGAGTAGCTCGGCACCGCGACCAGGTCGGCGGCGCGGTACACGTTGACGAGTTGTTCTCGCGACTGCGGAGGCAGGAACGTCACCCGGTCGGCGATACCCAGTTCCCCGGCCAGCCGAACCAGTGTGTCGGGCGCCGCCAGGCCCGTTCCGGACGGTCCGCCTGCCACCAGCACCCGCAGCTGGGGAAACTTTTCGGTGAGCCGGGCGGCCGCGCGCAGCAGCACGTCGGGCGCCTTGAGCGGCTGGATGCGTCCGACAAAGGCCAGGATGAGCTCGTCGCGCGCCAGCCCGAGAACCTCCCGCGCCGCGTGCTTGTCGCCAGGCGTGAAGGTGTCCAGATCCACCCCTGGATGGACGACGTCGATGCGGTCCGGGTCAGCATGGTGAAGCGAAACCAGTTGCTGCGCTTCGTGTTCGGTGTTGACGATCAGCCGGTCCGCTTCGTCGACGACCTGCTGTTCACCGATCGCGCGCAGCGGCGGTTCCGGCGCGTCGCCGTTGGCCAGCGATGCGTTCTTGACCGCGGCGAGGGTGTGCGCGGTGTGCACCAGCGGCACCGCCCACCGATCGCGCGCCAGCCAGCCGACCTGTCCCGACAGCCAGTAGTGCGAGTGCACGACGTCGTAGTAGCCCGGCTCGTGGGTGGCTTCGGCTCGAAGCACACCCGCGGTGAACGCGCACAGCTGTGTCGGCAGATCGTATTTGTCCAAGCCCTCGAACGGACCGGCGACGACGTTGCGCACCAGCACCCCGGGCGCCACCCGCACCGTCGGCTGATCGGCCGACGAGGTGGCCCTGGTGAATATCTCCACCTCGACGCCCCGGCGGGCCATCTGCAGCGCGCTCTGCAGGACGTAGACGTTCATGCCGCCGGCATCGCCGGTGCCGGGCTGCGCAAGCGGGGAGGTGTGCACCGAAAGGACGGCGACTCGCCTCGGAGCCGCGATGGCGGCGACATTCGACCGGGGCTGATCCGTCGCTAGACGCACACACACATGTCTACACCGTGCTCAGAGACGGGTCGTCGCCGAGATCGAGTCCGAACAGCGCATCCCAGAACGCTTCGTCGGACTGAGCATGCAGCGCGGCCGCCTCCTCCCGCAGGGCCAGTGCCCGCTGATGAATCCGATATTCAGTCGCCCGCGGCATCGACGCGGGCCCATACCGGCCGCGTCTCAACCGCCGGACTCTGCCGTGGGCGATCTCGCATCGCAGCGCGTCGGACACCGCCTTCGACGCTCGCCCGGCGACTTCGAACCTGTGGTGGTCGAGCATGTCGACCAGGTCAGCGACAGTGGCTTTGCCGTGTTGAAACAGGTGCAGGGTGAGCACGCAACGCAGTTCGTAGCCGCGCAGCCGCCGTCTCGTGGACATGATCGGACCGTGTCAGCTCACACCGACAACAAATGTCGGTTCAGCCCACATCAAACGGCTGGCTGTGGATGGTCTCGAGCTGCCCACCTTTGGGCGACAGTGTCGCCAGCGGTTAGCAGGTCTTAGTTCGAACGACATTGTCGCCCAGACGCGGGCACCGCGGCGTGTGTCCCGGCCGTCCGGCGATCGGAGACCGGCCGTTAGGCGATCGGAGACCGGGCGTCACGCGGTCCGGAGACGCGGCGTCAGGCGGTCGCTTCCGGCCTGCGGGCCAGCGCGCGCCGCATCGCGCCGATCGGATCGGCGTAGATGCCGCCAAGCGACACCACTCCCGCACCCGCCTCCTGCACCCGGTTGCCGAACGAGGTCACCCGAATATCGCGCGCGGGCAGCACAGAGCGCTGCCGATACGCATCCTCGACCACGCTCATGCCCTCCGGATACTCGGTGAACGCCTGACCGCCGACGACCAGGTCGTCCGGGTTGAGCATGTCGCGCAACAGCGCAACGGCCTCCCCCAGCACCCGCGCCCGCTCGGTCAGCAGTGCACGCGCCTGCTCGTTGCCCTGCCTGGCCGCCCGCAGCACGGCCGTCATCGTCGACGACGGACCCTCTGCAGGGATCACCCGCTGCTTGCGCGCGGCGATGAGCACCGCCTCGTCGCTGACCGTCGACTCCAGCTGGCCGGTCCCGCCGAGCAGATCCGATTGGGCGGGTAGGCCCGCGATGGTTCCTGGGCCGCTGGCAGGCGAATGGACCTTGCCGCCGATCGACAGCGCAAAGCCGACGGTTTCGCGGGCATACACGTACAGGCTCGTGGCGGGATGCGACACCCGGCGCGTACCCAGCAGCAGCTCGGCACCCGCCATGGCGTCGACGTGCGACGCGACCGACACCGGCAGGCCGATGGTTTCGGCGACGACAGGCCCGACGGGCGCGTCGACCCAGCCAAGCCGTGGGTGGTCGAGATAGCCGGTCGAGCTGTCGATGACGCCACCGGAGGTGACGCCGACCCACAGCGCGCGGCGCCGGTGCCAGCGACTCAGGTAGCGACGCGCGCTACCCGCCAGCGAGGTGAGAGCGGCGGCCTGCGCGCCGCGCGGCGTCGGCGTCTCAACGACGTCGAGCGTGCGGCCGAACAGGTCGGTGGCCACGATGATCGTGGTCCGCGCGCCAATGTGGATGCCCAGCGTCAGGAACGGTTCGTGGTTGACCTCGACCGGTACCCGAGGCCTGCCGATCGCGCCGGAAACCGCGAGGTCGGCGCGTTCCCTCAGCACACCCGCATCGAGCAGCGCGGTGACCTGACGGTTCACCGTGGCGATCGACAGCTGGGTGACCTTTGCGATGACGTCACGGGCAATTGGGCCACGCGACCTGGCGGCGTTGAACACCGAGGCGGCCGCGGCGTCGGCCAGCTTCAGTGAGGGTGCAATCACTCGCCGCGACTGCGGGTACCTCCCGCTTGCGGTGGAGAGGGCGCGCTTGGTGTGGGCGGTGGGAGCTTGGCGAAGAACGGTGGTGGTGCGCACGGGATGTCCTCGGAAGTAGTCGGCTGGTGGGGCTGTGCCACACCTGGCGACTCAAAAGGACAAGCGAGATGTCCGGACTCGGGTCAGGCGCGGCGGTTTGCGCGGCGACAACAACAACGCGCGCGGCGTGCGCCGATTGCCTGACTACTGCGGGTCACGCCGTGAACTTAGCACAGCCAACTAGCCGTCCGCCCAGTGACGTCGGCCACTATCCAGGGAGGTGCCGTCGGGTGCGACCGCACACGAGAAGGCGACGACCCGATTTCGTAGAGTTGGTCGCATGACAACACCCGATTCCGACCGCCGGGTCGCGGTGGTCACCGGCGCCAGCGCGGGCATTGGTGAAGCGACCGCCAGAACGCTTGCCGCCCAGGGCTTCCACGTCGTGTGCGTGGCGCGCCGCAAGGAGCCCATCGAGAAGCTGGCCGCGGAGATCGGTGGCACCGCCGTCGTCGCGGACGTCACCGACGGGGATGCCGTCGAGGCGCTGACCGACAGCCTGGACAGGGTCGACGTGCTGGTCAACAACGCGGGCGGCGCCCGCGGTCTCGAGCCCGTGCTCGAGGCCGACATCGACCACTGGCGGTGGATGTGGGAAGCCAACGTGCTCGGCACGCTGCGAATGACCCGCGCGCTGCTGCCCAAGCTCATCGACTCCGGTGACGGCCTGATCGTCACCGTGACGTCGATCGCGGCGATCGAGACCTACGACAACGGCTCCGGCTACACGTCTGCCAAACATGCCCAGGGCGCGCTTCATCGCACATTGCGCGGCGAGCTATTGGGAAAACCTGTGCGGCTCACCGAGATTGCGCCGGGCATGGTCCAGACAGACTTCTCGCTGCGCCGTTTCGAAGGCGACGAGGAACGGGCCGACGCCGTCTACAGGGGGGTGACGCCGCTGGTGGCCGAGGATGTCGCCGAGGTGATCGGCTTCGTCGCGTCGCGGCCGTCGCACGTCAATCTCGACACCATCGTGATCCGGCCGCGCGACCAGGCAAGCGCATCCCGGTTCAACCGCCGGTAGCAAATTTGGGTGGAGTAGCTCGTTACGCGCGCACCGCGGCGACGTTCGAGCCAGAATCATCGTGTGAAACGAACTCTTGCCACCGCGATAGCCGCGACCGCAACCACGGCTGTGGCGTTCGCGATCCCGGCTGACGCGGCAGACCGCTACTACTACGCCGCAGGAACTCGGGCGTCCGGGCAGCCGTCGCACACCTCCGAAACCGAGTGGGAGGACTTTCTGGGCCAGGGCCACCTCCCCCCTGCGTTCACGATTCAGTACCCTCGCGACCTCGCGCCCATGATCGGCGAGAAGCCCCTCGACGACTCGGTGGCCGAAGGGGTGCAGTCAGCCGTCGAGCGGATCCAGAGCGACTACCAGGACGGCGATCGCGTCTACCTCGTCGGCGTCAGCCAGGGTGCGGTGGTGATGGCCGAGACCAAGCAGGCGCTTATCGACGGCGGCCTCGACCCCACGAAGATCACCGTTCTCACCTTCGGCGACCCCACCAACCCCGACGGCGGCTTCCTGTCCAAGCTGGATCGGTGGAACATCAACATCCCGGGATACACGCCGGTGACACACACTCCCGGCCAGGGCGGATATGTGACGGTCGTCATCGAGTACGACCTGATCGCCGATTCGCCCGACAACCTGAACCCGGTGTCGTGGGCCAACGCGGCGATGGGCGCGATCTACGACCATCCCAGCTATCGCAAGGATCTCCTTGACGATGCCTACGCGGAGGGCCGCGTCGTGAGCAACACCGACGAGTGGTACCAAGTCTCCGATGACGGACAGGTAGCCGACCAGGCGGAGGCCTATTACCAGCACAACTTGATCAAGCAGACGAACCTGCCGATCACCCGCCCGATTCGAGACTTCGGCACATCGCTCGCCGACGATCAGGGCGACGTGGCCGTCAACAAGCTCGTCGATCAACTCGACAACGCGTTGCGACCGATCGTGGACGCCGGCTACGACGGCGGTGAGCCCGGCGGTACCCGCCACGTGGGCACGACGACCATCCACTACCAGGACGACGAAGGCAACCCGGTCGCCGACCCCAGCCCAACCGGGTCGGTGGCCGAGAAACCGAACAGGCCGGTGCGCGATGCTGTCAAGAAGGTCAGTGCCACGATCAAGAAGATCACCGACAAGTTGAGGCCAAAGGCCACCCAGGCCAACCGGGCCGACCAGCAGTAGCGATCTAGCCGCCGGGGCGACCGTTGACCGGCTGCGGCGCATCCGTCGGGGTGGCGGGTGCGGTGCTCGGAATGCCGGTCGGCGGAGCCTGCGACGACAACGCCGACATCGTCACCCACTCGTCCCACGGCACCGCCCAGTCCCAGATGTCGCCGTCGGCGTAGGACAGCTCGATCGAGGTTCCCGTCACCTCGACCGGGTCGCCGTAGATGGCACTGTTGAAGTACTGCTGGGCGTTCTCCAGGTTGAGGTTGATGCAGCCGTTTGTGACGTTGGTATTGCCTTGGGCCCCAATGCTATTGGGATTGCAGTGGATGAACTCGCCGTTGTTGGAGATGCGCACGGCGAAGCGCTCGTGCACGTTGCTGTAGCCGGCCGCCGGGTTGGTCATGTAGAAGTCTTCGTACTTCTCGCTCACCACGTGCACCCCGCTGCGAGTGATGTTGCGAGGCAGGTCACCTTCGCCGTAGCTGCACGGGAAGTCCATGATGACGCCCTCGTCGGTGATCACCTGGATGCGGTGCGAGCTGGCTTCGGCCTTGACGACCTGGCGGCGTCCGATCGCGAAGTTCAGCGAGATGTCCTGGCCGCCGAACGCGTCGTCACCGAACTTCACGCCGTAGAGCTTGGCCTCGACGTTCACCGTGGCGCCCGCCGGGTAGTAGTCCTTGGTCCGGTAGTGCACCCGCGATCCGCCGACCTCGTCGGGCAGCCACGCCCAGCTGCCCTCCACCGGCGGCTCGGTGGTCACCTTGAGCGCCTTCTCGACGGTGACCTTGTCCTCGTCGGCGATCGAGGCGTCGAACTGCAGGATCACCGGCACCGCGACGCCGACGACCTGGCCGTCGGCGAGCTGGAACTGGCCGTTGACCTTCGTCGTCGGGTTGACGGTGGTGAAGCTGCCCTCCACCGGGACAGCTTTCCCGTCGCGGCCCACCACCGAGCCCGCCCACGTGTAGTCGACGCCGTAGCCGAGCGGTTCGGTGACGGTGAAGGCGGTGCGCTCGCGATTGATCGCGCCCGCAACGGCCTTGCCTTCGGCATTGGTCAGCGCGATCCGCTGGAACCAGCCGTCGCGAACATCGACGCGCACCGACGACGTCGGCACCACGTCGGAGGCGGCGTTCGCCGGACTGTAGGTCAGCGACGGCGCGGACGGAGCCTCGGCGGCCTCGGACGGCGCTTTCGACTTCCCCGCGCACGCGGCGAGCACGCCCGGAGCAACCACCCCGACCGCAAGTGCGGTCAAGGCCCTGCGCCGAGAAATCGGCGGCAACGGATTGGCTGGGGTCACGTGTTCCAAAGATACCTAGAGAGCGGCTCCAACCAGAATCGGCTCGGGTGTGAGTTCGATCCCGAATTCGGCCTCGACACCGTCGCGGACCAGTCTGGCCAGGGCAATCACGTCTGCCGCGGTCGCTTTTCCGCGGTTTGTGATGGCCAGCGCGTGCTTGGTGGACAGCCGGGCCGGCGCGTCTTTGGCCGGATAACCCTTGTGGAAGCCGGCCTGCTCGACCAGCCAGCCCGCAGCCAGCTTGATCCCGTTCGGGGCCGGGTAGTTCGGCACGGGCGCCTCCGAGCGGCCCTGGATCCGGTCGAAGACCGCGGGCGTGACGACCGGGTTGGTGAAGAACGAGCCGACGCTCCAGGTGTCATGGTCGGCCTCGTCGAGCACCATGCCCTTGCGTTTGCGCAAGGCCAGCACGGCGTCGCGCACCGCGGCCGGATCGGTGCGGGCGCCGGGCGCGGCGCCGAGAGCCGTCGTCAGCTCGCCGTAGCGCAGCGGCGCACTGCGGCCGTCGGAGTGCAGGGCGAACTCGACCTCAAGGGCGATCGCGGCATCGGAGTGTTTGAGAATGCTTGTCCGATAACCGAATCCGAGCTCTTCGCCGCCGACCCAGCGGTCCTCTCCGGTGGCCCGGTCCAGCAGCCGGACCCGTCGGATCGTTTCGGAGACCTCCGCCCCGTATGCACCGACGTTCTGCACGGGGGTCGCGCCAGCCGAGCCGGGAATGCCAGAAAGGCACTCGAGACCGCCGAGGCCGTGTTCGAGTGCGGTGACGACGACGTCGTCCCACACCGCACCGGCCTCCGCCCGCAGGATGTCGCCTTCGACGTGGATGCCGGCATTGGCCAGCCGCACGACGGTCAGGTCGGGCATCTCGTCGGGCAGCACCACATTGGAGCCGCCAGCCAGCACCAGCGCCCGTTCGTCGCAGTCCGCGTCAAGGGCGCGAATGACGGCGATGACCGCCTCGGTGGTCTCGCAGGTGATCAGGCGGCGCGCTATCGGGCCGATGCGCAGGGTGGTCAGCGGGGCGAGCGGCACCTGCTCGACGACAGGTACACCACGTAGGCGCGATGTGACCACGGGCCGTAACGGTAGCCTGGCCAGCTATGCCGCGTTCATTCGACATGGCCGCCGAGTACGAGGGCAGCGTCGAACAGGTCCACCGGGCATTGCGTGATCAATCCTATTGGCTGGCGCGGCTGGCCGATTCCGGCGCCGACACGGTGACGCTGGAATCGATGGAGGTCGACGGCAGGGGCGGCATCGACGTCGTCACCACACAGGTGCTTCGTCGCGACCGGCTGCCCGGCGTGGCGACGCAGTTCCATTCCGGTGATCTGGCCATCGTGCGCAAAGAGGCGTGGAGCCCGATCAGAGACGGCAGCGCGACGGCAGCGGTGACCGGCACCATCCCGGGCGCACCCGTGTCGCTGACGGGCACGGCCGTGCTGGGGCCCACCGACAATGGGGGTTCACGGATGCAGTTCACCGCCTCCGTCGAGGTACGGATCCCGCTCGTCGGCGGCAAGATGGAGAACTTCATCGGCAGCCAACTCGTCGGCTTGTTCATTGCGGAGCAGCGATTCACCACGGCGTGGATCAAAGACAACCCTTAACCCGCCGGTAACGTGGGGTGATGGCGCGCCGGATGGATTACACGATCGACTTCGGCGCGCCTGCCGAGAAGATCTACTCCGACTTCACCAGCCGCGCCTACTGGGAAACCCTGATGGACGCATACCGGTTTTTGACCCCGCAGTCCGAGATCACGACGTTCACGTCGGACGGGTCGGGCACCGATGTCGTCTTCAAGCAGAATCTGCCGCGCACGTACCTGCCGCCGATCGCGCGCAGCGTGGTGCCCGTCGACATGATCATCACCCGCGAGCAGCATTTCGACCCGTACGACCACGCCTCCAAACAGGGCAACGGCACATACCGCGCGAGCATCCCGCACGGGCCGGGACACTTCGACGGCAAATACCTGCTCACCGAGACCGAATCGGGCTGCGAGCTGCGGCTCGTCAGCGTCTGCAAGGTGTATATCCCACTCATCGGCGGGGCCCTCGAGGATCTGATCCTTCACCACATCAAGGCGCTCTTCGATGCCGAAGAGGCGTTCACCGCCGACTGGATCGCCAAGCACCACTGAACGTTGCAGGGGCCGAGCGGCGCCGTCTCGGGTACGGGAAGGAATGGCCCGCCGCGCCGCGCGGATCAGGGTAAACGGCACTCGACGCCCTAAAATCGGGGCATGGTCGCCCCGGTCGGACAGCTGACGCGGGGCACGACGGGCCACAACCGGCTGCGCCGCTGCGACCGCTGGCTCGTGCACTCGCCGCGGGTCCGCACCGCACTGCAGTCGGCGGCCGACCCGCTGGTCGTCGACCTCGGCTACGGCGCGCTGCCGGTGACCACCCTGGAACTCGCGAGCCGGATACGGACAGTGCGCACCGATGTCAGGGTGATCGGGCTGGAGATCGATCCCCAGCGGGTCAGTGCGGCGCGGGCCGCCGCCCAAAACGACTCCGTCGACTTCGGTCTCGGCGGCTTCGAGTTGGCCGGCCACCACCCGGTACTGGTGCGGGCGTTCAACGTGCTGAGGCAGTACCCGGAGGACGCGGTGGCCGCGGCCTGGTCGACGATGACGGCGCGGCTGGCGCCCGGCGGCCTGATCGTCGACGGCACCTGCGACGAGATCGGCAGGCGGTGCGGCTGGGTGCTGCTCGACGGCAACGGACCGGTCAGCCTGACACTGGCCTGCGACCCGTTCGCCATCGAACGCCCGTCAGACCTCGCCGAGCGGCTACCGAAAATCCTTATCCACCACAACGTCTCGGGTCAGCCGATCAACGCGCTGCTGGCCGCCGCCGATCATGCGTGGGCCAGCGTCGTCGGCCACGGCGTCTTCGGACCGCGCGAACGATGGCGCGCCATGCTGAACATGTTGCGCGACAACGGCTGGCCGCTCGAACCGCCCCGCCGCCGCATGCGCGACGGTGTGCTCACGGTGCCCTGGGCTACTGTTGCCCCGCCTCGGCCTTGACCAGTTCGGACTCCAGCTCGGACTCATCGACCCCGTCGAGTGCGTCGTCGACATCCTGGGCGACCTGGATGTCGAGTCCACGGATCGGCGCCTGCGGCGTGACGAGAGCTATTGCCACGTAAGTGATCAACGAAGCGGCGAAGGCGATGAACGTCGGCCAGCCGTCGAACGATGCGTCGATGACCCCGTTGGGGATGTAGAGGATCGTGTTGTCGAGGCCGTACATCGTCGGCGTCATCGCGAACAGCACGAGGCGCACGGTCAGGCCGACGGCGATCGACACGAGTGCCGCCACCGCGGTACCCCTGCGCCACACCAGCCCGAGGATGAACGGCACCACAAGGCACGCCAGCAGGAGATCGAAGGCCAGCGTGAGCAGGATCCCCGTCTGCTTCACATAGATCGCGATGAGGATCGCCAGCACGGTCACCGGGACCATGGCGATGCGCGTCGACCACAGCAGCGGATCGCGCTGTCCGGGCACGTGCACACGCCGAACGCCGCCGAGGTTGCGCACCGACACGTTGGAGATGGCGAGGATCGCACCGTTTGCGGTGCTCATCGACGCGCCGACCAGGCCGCACAACACGATGACCGTCAGGAACACCGGGGCGTAGTTGTCCAGCAGCACGAACAGGATCGGCCCGTCGAGCTCCTCGGGCAGGAACGCCTTCGCCGAGAGCACGACCAACCCGAACGGGACACAGATCGCGACGACGCCTGTCGCAGCACCAAAGCACGCCCGTCGGGCCGTCTCGGGGGATTTCGCGGCGAACACCCGTTGCATGAAGTCGATCGCGACGATGTCACCGATGCCGAGCGCGATCAGCGTCGCCCAGTTGATGGTCGCGCCCTGGGCGGGATCGGTCATCTGGCCGAGGTCGAGCGGACCCATGCCGTCGGCGATCGCGATACCGTGCGTGGCGGCCATCCAGATCAGCAGGCCGACGGCGCCGACCAGCACCAGGGTCATCTGGATGATTGCGGTGTAGGCATCGGCGATCAGACCGCCCGTTCCCGTGTAGGCCACGGCGAGGATCGCGATGATGACGGCGCCGAGCCAATACGGAATACCGACGAAGTAGTTGAACAGGAAGCCGCCCGCCACCAGGTTGCCCGCCACCAGAAGGCAGAAGCCGATGATGAGCAACAGGGATGCCACGGCCTCGACGGCGCGGCCGAACCGAAGCCGGTAGTAGTCCGGGAACGACGTCAGCCCCATCCGGTTCATCGGCTTGGCGAAGAACAGGCCCGTCAGGACCAGGCACAGCGCAAGTCCGAGCGGCAGGCACGCGCCCGCCCAGAAGCCGAACTCGGCCGCCAGGTCGGTATTGCCGAGCGTGGCGTTGGTGTCGACGGCAGAGCCCATCAGGGCGCCGCCGACCAGTATCAGGGGTAGCGAGCGGCCGCCGACAAGGAAATTGGCGCTGTCGCCCGCTATTCGTTTCGAAACCAGGAAGCCGACGAGAACGACGACGGCGATGCTGATCCCTACGCCGAGAAGAATGATGGGGAGCCTCCTTGCGAGCTGCGGAGTCTCCCGGGTTTTTGTCCCGCCGTGGGGCGGCAGGCCTCGTCGCCTGACCGCCTGCATCTCTCGGACCAGACCCGGCCGAAACCGGCGGAACCCTAGACGCGCCCCACAGGTGAATGCGGGTCGCCCGCCAGCAAAACCCCGAACCGTTACGGCCGGTTGCGGGCCGTGTTAACGACTCGTTGCATTTCAAGTGGCGGGTTCACCGATCGCTGCCAAGATATGGAAGCAGGAGCCGCGCATCGGCTCCCCGGACGAGGTGCGTCGTACCCGGCAAGCGACAAGACGGCGCTAAGGAGTCCCCGTGTCCGACGACGACCAACCCCTCAACGCCGAAGGTGCCTGGGCTCAACAGGCCGAGGCGCGCCTTCCGGATCGCCGCGAGCGTGAGGAGATCGAACGAGGCCTCAGCTACGGGCTCGAGGCCGCACCGACGATCAACGACCGCCGGATCTCCACATTCGTCCGCGGCGAGCTGCCGCACTTCGCGGGCGAGCGAGGCACGTTCCTCAAATGCCCGTTCGTCGAGGACGTCAACAAGGTCGACGACGCCGAGGTGGCGATCTTTGGTGTGCCGCTGGACGCAGGCGCCACCTACCGGCCCGGCACTCGGTTCGGTCCACAGGGAATTCGGCGGTCCACCAACCTGTTTGGCACTTACAACTACGAGTCGGGCGTCGATCTGCGCGAGCAGCTCAACATGGTCGACATCGGCGACGTGTTCACCATCCCGGGCAATCTGGAGAAATCCTTCGACCAGATCAGCCAGGCCATGGCGCATGTGGTGTCCAAGGGCGTGATGCCCGTCGTGCTCGGCGGCGATCACTCGATCGGCTTCCCCACCATCCGCGGGCTGACCCCTTATCTGGACGGCAACGTGGGCATCATCCACTTCGACCGCCACGTGGACACCCAGGAATCCGACCTCGACGAGCGGATGCACACCACACCGTGGTTTCACGCCACCAACATCAAGAATGCGCCCGCCACCAACCTGGTTCAGATCGGCATCGGCGGCTGGCAGGCGCCCCGTGCGGGCGTAAAGGTCGGTCGCGAGCGCCAGTCGACGGTCATCACCGTCGGCGACGTCGAAAGGGTCGGCGTCGAAAAGATCGCCGAGATGGCACTCGAGATCGCATGGAAGGACGCCAAGGCGGTGTACCTGTCCTTCGACATCGATGTCATCGATGCCGGGTTCGTCCCCGGCACCGGATGGCCCGAGCCGGGCGGGCTGCTGCCGCGGGAGGCACTCAACCTCATCAAGATGGTGTCCGAGCCCGGCCTGGCAGGCATCGAGGTCGTCGAATGCTCGCCGCCTTACGACTGGGCCGAGCAGACCGCGCTGCTGAGCTCGCGGGTGATCCTGGACAGCCTTGCGGCGCAGGTGCGCTCCGGAAAACTGGGTAAGAAGGCCGCCGCGCAGGACCGAGTCGCCTGGGGGCCGTGACAGCGGCGTCGAGGACTACACCCGCGGGCAGCCGACGCGGGCGCGGGCCTTGTGCTGTTTCCCGAGGCGACGATGTGCCGATTCGGCGTGCCGCGTCATCGCCGCGGGTGACGAGATCGACGCGGCGGGCGCTGACCCGTCGCTGCTCGTCACCGATATCGACCCTGATGCCGTGCACTCGGTGCGGGACACGATCGCGGTGCTGCACAACCGCACAGACCCCGCCCACCTTCATAAGGCAGAATCGCGGGGGTGACTGAACCCTGGGCTCGCCCGGCCGACCAAACCCCGCCGGGTCAGGCTCCGCAGGGGCCTCCTCCGCAGTTCCCGCCGAGCGCACCGCCGGCTGGCCCGCCGAGCGCACCGCCGGCTGGCCCGCCGCCAACTCCCCCGCCACCGGGCAGGCCCGCCGGCAAGCTCGCGAAGCTCTTCCGCGACCCGCTGACCATCGTGCTGGTGGTCGTCATCGTGGTCGCGCTGATCGCCGCGGGCGTACTGGCCGCGGAACTGTACGCGCGCAGCCGGGCCGACGACGTGGTGGCCGCGGCCACCGAGTGCGTGGTGCAGGACGACGTCACCGTCTCGTTCGGGGCGTCGCCGTTTCTGATCCAGCACATGACCGGGCACTACGGCAACATCTCGATCGAGACGGCGGGTAACCAGATCCGCGACGCCAAGGGCATGAAGGCCCAGGTGAACATCGACGATGTGCGACTGCACGACTCCGGTAGTTCGAAGGGCACGATCGGCGCGCTGAACGCGACGATCACCTGGACGGCCGACGGCATCAAGCAGACGGTGCAGGATTCCATCCCGGTGGTCGGCGGATTCGTCACCGGTGTCAAGACCAACCCGTCCGACGGCACCATCGAACTCGAGGCCGCGTTGGGCAGCAGCATCACCACCAAGCCGACGGTGGCCGACGGTGGCCTGGCACTGCAGGTGGTCAACCTCAGCGGGCTCGGCTTCACGCTGCCGCGCGAGACGGTGCAGCCCGCGCTGGACGCGTTCTCCGCCCAGCTGACGAAGAACTATCCGCTCGGCATACACGCCGACGACGTCACGGTCACCGATACCGGTGTGACAGCACGCTTTTCGACCGAGAACGCGCAGATCCCTGCGGGCAACGACGATCCCTGCTTCGCGGGCCTCTAATTGCCGCTAATCCAACCCGTCGAGCACGGCGCGGGTGCCCGAAAGCCCGAGCCGGGTGGCGCCCGCGTCCAGCATCGCGACGGCGTCGTCGGCGGTGCGGATGCCGCCGCTGGCCTTGACGCCGAGGCGCGGGCCGACCGTCGCCGCCATTAACTCGACCGCGCGCAGCGATGCGCCGCCGCTGGGGTGAAACCCGGTGGAGGTCTTGACGAAATCCGCACCCGCGTCGGCGGCGGCCCGGCACGCCGACCTCAGCGCGTCCTCGCCGGCCAGCCCCAGCATCGCCGCCGACTCGACGATCACCTTGAGGACGGCGCCGGGAACAGCGCTCCGGACCGCGGCGATATCGGCTCGCACAGAATGGAATTCACCGGACACGGCGGCTCCGACGTCGATGACCATGTCGATCTCGTCGGCGCCCGCGCCGACCGCCTGCACCGCCTCGGCGGCCTTGATCGCCGAAAGGTGTTTGCCTGACGGGAATCCCACGACTGAGGCAACGTGTAGACCCTCGGGTGTCGACGACTTGGCGACCGCCACCATCGATGGTGATACGCACACCGCATACACCCCGAGCTCGACGGCCTCGGCCACCAACGCCGCCACATCGCGTTGTGTCGCTTCAGGCTTGAGCAAGGTGTGGTCGACGAGCGCGGCCACTTCGACGCGGCTGAGAACATTCCCGGGTCTCTGCGTTCCTGCCCTCCGAGCGGCCACTAGAACGGTTCTTCTGTGCCGCCGGGATTGCAGCGCGCCGCCACCATCTCGTCGCCGGAGACCTCCGGCCGCCACGGCTCGAGGTTCCAGCTTGTCTTGCTGGGATCGGCGAGTTCCGCATACTGCCAGTGGCACATGAATTGTTCACGCATCCCTGGAATGTCGGCGTCCGGGGACAGCGTCAGCACTTCGGTCCATGCCTCGTCGGCCTGCGCGGTGGTGCCGATCTGAGCCGACGCGACGCGCGCGGATTCGGTCGGGTAGACGCGCAGGCTGGACAGGTCGCCCCACTTGGCCCACACGGCAGAGACGACGTACGGCGGGCCGGGCACATCGGCCGACGCGGTACCCGCCAGAGCGAAGGCAGCAGCCATGGCCGCCGCCGTTGCGGCAAGGACGCGGCGGCGCACTGCTACCGCGACTTTCCCTGAATGTCGAGGATTTTGGGCCGGACGTCGACCAGATAGATGCCCGATGCGACGGCCGCGATGGCCGCGCCGAAGGGATCCCTGAACACCAGCAGCAGCAGGACACTACCGCCGATGATGAGCAGCCACACCGGCTTGGTGAGCTTGCCTGCGGCGGTGTACGCGTCGGGGCGTTGCATGGCGGCGTGCACGAAGGCATAGACGGCCACGCCGAATGCGAGGACGACGAGCACCAAAACAATGACGCCCGCTAGGTCGGCAAGGATCACCTCACCAGCCTAAGCGGGCGCCACCGTCGGCGTCGAATTTACTTCTGGGTGACCTTCTTGGCCGGGGCCTTCTTGGCGGGGGCCTTCTTGGCCGGGGCCTTCTTGGCGGCCTTCTTGACCGGGGCGGCAGCCTTCTGTGCCTTCTTCGGCAGCTCGACGCCAACCAGCTTGGCGGCGCGCTCGCCGACCGCGCGGGTCTGCGAAGCGACGTTGCCCAGCGCCTCCTGGGTCAGCTCGACGGCCTGGTCGGTATAGGTCTCCACCCGGCCTGCGGCCTCTTCGAGGGCAGGCTGGCTGCGAAGCTTCTCGATGGCGACCTCGCCACGCTCGACGAGCTTGTTGTAAGTGGTCTGCGCGGTCTCGGCGTAGCTCTCGGCGAACTTACGGAGCTCATCGGAGCTCAGCCGGTCGCGGAGGTCACCGAACTGCGTCGGCAGGTCCTCCTGCAGCTTGGTCAGCCGCGCGCGGCTCTCCTCGACGCGCGTCTCGGCGTCGGTGCGGGCCTCGCCTGCACGCTCACGCAGGGTGGCGACGATCTCGTTGACCCGCTCGAGGGCCAGGTCGGCGGCGCCCACCGCGGCAAGCAGCGGGGCCTTGAGGTCGTCAACGGTCGGCTGGGTGTTCGTCTTGGCGGTCTTCTTCGCCATGTCAATATTTCCTTTCTCGGGTTTCATTCGGTCGTCTCAAAACAGCGATTCGTCTGGGTTCAGTCAGTAGTCGGCTCCTCGTCCGTCTGCCTGGCTTCCAGGGCAAGGGCTGCTTCGTTCTGTTCGCAGAACGATGTGTAGATGTCGAGCAGCACCTGCTTCTGCCGCTCGGTGATCGCCGTATCGGTGATGATTACGTCACGAACCTCATTGGTCTCACTGGGTTCCAGGATTCCGGCCCTTATGTAGAGCACTTCCGCAGATACCCGCAGTGCCTTGGCGATCTGGCTCAGCACGTCGGCTGAGGGTTTCCGCAATCCCCGCTCGATCTGACTCAGGTAGGGATTACTGACGCCGGCCTTCTCGGCCAACTGCCGCACCGATACCTGAGCCGCCTCGCGCTGCGACCGGATAAAACTCCCGATGTCCTGTGCAGCGCTGGAGACCACATCGACGAGCTTGTCGTCCTGCGACATGGGTTACCCCCTCAGTGCGTCGGGTATTCGGTGTGACGACCCAACGGTACGACGGGGTGCTAACTTTTGCAAGCACTAGTTAGCGCAGGTCAGAAGAGTAGTTGGGCTATCGAATAGATGACCAGGCCGGCCAGAGCGCCCACCACAGTGCCGTTGATCCGGATGAACTGCAGGTCACGACCGACGTGAAGTTCGATGCGTCTGCTCGCCTCGTCGGCGTCCCATCGTTCGATCGTGTCGGTGATGATCGTTGTGATTTCCGCCCCATATTGGGTGACCAGGTGTTGAGCCGCCCTGATGATCCAGTTGTCCACCTTGTCGCGCAGATCGGCGTCGTCACGGAGCGACTCGCCGATGTTCACCGCGGAGTCCGCGATGCGGGTGCGCAGCGCCGACGACGGGTCGTCGACAGACTCGAAGAAGATCCGCTTGGCGGTGTTCCATGCCGTTTCCGCGGCGCGGGCGACTTCTTCGCGGGCCATGATCTGGTTCTTGACGTTCTCGGCCTTGCCGATCGTCGTCTCGTCGTGCTGCAGGTCGTCGGCGAACTCGAACAGGAACCGGGTGGCCGATCGGCGCAACTCGTGGTCGGGATTGCGCCGAACCTTGTCGGTGAAGTCCATCAACTCCCGGTGGATGCGATCGCCGACGAGATGGTCCACCCAGCGCGGCGACCAGGTCGGCGAATCGCGCTCGATGACCCGCTCGATGACCTCACCTGCGTTCAACGACCATTGGAACGCCCGGTCGGCAAGCAGTTGCAGCAGGGCCTCCTGACGGCCCTCCTGCAGAAGCGTGGCCAGCACCCGACCGATCGGCGGCCCCCACTGCGGCTCGGCGATCCTCTTGACGATCATCCGGTCCAAGACGGCCTGGACGTCCTCGTCACGCAACATCTCCACCAGCACCCGCAGCACCGTGGAGGCCTCGGCGGCCACCCGCTCGGCGTGCGCGGGCTCCGACAGCCACTTCCCGAGTCGCCCGGCGACTTCGGCGTCGCGCAGCTTGGTCTCGACCACCTCCGGCGACATGAAGTTCTCCCGGACGAACGCCCCGAGGCCCTCGCCCAACTGGTCCTTCTTGCGCTTGATGATCGCGGTGTGCGGAATGGGTATCCCCAACGGGTGCTTGAAGAGCGCGGTCACCGCGAACCAGTCGGCCAGCGCGCCGACCATGCCGGCTTCCGACGCGGCAGCAACATAACCGGCCCACACACCGGCGCCGTTGGCCTCGGCCCACCGGCAGAACAGAAACAAGACGGTGGCCCCGACCAGGAAACCCAGCGCGACGACCTTCATCCGGCGCAGGCCACGGCGCCGTTCGGCATCGGCCGCGCTGTCGGCGCCCGCCAACGACTCGGCGAAACTCACTGGCGCGGGCAGTGCCTGCAACCCGCTGTTTGCGGGGTCTGGTCTGTGTGCCACCCCTCCATCATCCGCTACGACTTCGGTTGTTCGCCCGTGCCAACCAGGCTGGTGGCAGTTGTCCGCCGTAGTATCGAGTAGATCTAGGGAACGGACTAGCGCGATAGTGGCTCAGCAGACTCCGCCGGGGGCGGTCAAGACGGACGGTCGGAAGCGCCGTTGGCACCAACACAAGGTGGAGCGGCGAAACGAGCTGGTAGACGGCACCCTGGTGGCCATCCGACAACGCGGCAGCAACGTCAGTATGGACGAGATCGCCGCCGAGATCGGGGTCTCGAAGACCGTTCTCTACCGCTACTTCGTCGACAAGAACGACCTGACGACCGCGGTGATGATGCGGTTTGCTCAGACCACCCTGATCCCCAACATGGCCGCCGCACTGTCATCGAACCTGCACGGCTATGAACTCACCCGAGAGGTCATCAAGGTCTACGTCGAGACGGTGGCCGCCGAACCCGAGCCCTACCGGTTCGTAATGGCGAACAACTCGGCGAGCAAGAACAAGGTGATCGCCAACAGCGAGGAGATCATCGCCCGCATGCTGGCGGTCATGCTGCGCAGGCAGATGGTGGATGTGGGCATGGACACCGGGGGCGTCGAGCCGTGGGCGTACCACACGGTCGGCGGGGTGCAGCTGGCTACGCACTCGTGGATGTCGCATCCGCGGATGACTAGCGACGAGCTGATCGACTACCTGACGATGCTGTCCTGGAATGCGCTGTGCGGCATCGTCGAGGTGGGCGGCTCACTGGAGAAGTTCAGGGAAATGGCCCACCCGTCGCCGATCCTGCCGCCACAATTGCTCAAACGATGAGCACCGACTCCGATCTGCCCGCGTTGTGGTCGCACGAGCCGCATATCCATCTGCGCTTCCAAACCGGCGACCAGATCGGCGACATCAAAACCAACGCCACGCCCGGTTTCACCGGCACCAAGGCCGACGCCCCAGCGCTGCATGAGGAGCGCAGCATCCGGTACTCGGAGCTGCAGGAGATGCTGTATGCCAACAGCAGGGCAGGAGATAACCGTTCAGTCCTGCTGGTGCTACAGGGGATGGATACCGCGGGCAAAGGCGGAATCGTCAAACACGTTGTCGGAAGCGCGAATCCACAGGGGATCAGCTACACGAGCTTTGGTAAGCCAACCGAGGAAGAGCTGGCCCACCACTACCTGTGGCGCATTCGCAATGCGCTGCCAAAGGCGGGCCACATCGGCGTGTTCGACCGCTCGCATTACGAGGACGTACTGATCGTTCGCGTGCACGACCTCGTGCCACCCGACGTTTGGGGTGCCCGCTATGACGAGATCAACGCGTTCGAACGCGAGCTCGTCGACGGCGGCACCGCGATCGTCAAAGTGGCCCTGTTCGTCTCGCTGAACGAACAGAAGAAGCGACTGGCCCAGCGGTTGGAGCGACCCGACAAGTACTGGAAGTACAACCCCGCCGACATCGACGAGCGCAAGCTGTGGCCCAAGTACCAGCAGGCGTACCAGGCCGTGCTCGACAAGACGTCGACGGACTACGCGCCGTGGTACGTCATCCCTTGCGACAAGAAGTGGTACAGCCGACTCGCCGTCACCGAGCTGCTCATCGACACCCTCAAGAGCCTCAACATGAACTGGCCGCCACCCGATTTCGACGTCGCGACCGAGAAGAAGCGGCTCGCCGACGCCTAGCGCGCGTCCAAACGCTATACGAGGACCGCTGGGCGGCTCGCCAAATAGCCGGGGCGCCTTGCACTTTGAGCGGACCCGGTTGCGCGTGAGACCATTGCGCACTTGCTGTTACATGGCGACCACCGGACTACGTTCATAACTACAGCCAAGGCTCTTGCTACGCCGTTCCAACACAGCACAACTAAATTCGTTGTCGCACCGTATTTATGAACCCCGGAAGGAGATTTCGAATTGTTTGATAAGACAAGTCGACAGCGCAAGCTGATTGGGACGGTGACCGTGGCCACCGGTCTAGGCCTGAGTTTGGCGGGTATCGGGGCCGGTGTGGCCAGTGCCGATCCGCCGCCGCCGCCTCCGCCGCCTCCGTGCGGTGCGCCGGCCCACCCGTGCCCACCGCCTGGATAGCGTGGATCCAGTATCTAAATCGAGGGGATTGGCGCGCGATACCGGTCGCGCGCCAATCGCCTCGACCCCGACGATCGCTTCTATAGGGGTCTTGGCTTGATCCAAGAACTCTAGGGACCGCACTACCGACCGGTGGGCGCCCTGCGCGCTCGCGCCTGCGCTACTTGACGAGTGTGAACTGACCGACGTTGGTGATACCGCGGCGGAAGAAGTCCGCACACCCGGTCAGGTATCGCATATAGCGGTCGTACACCTCTTCTGATGTCAGCGCGATCGCCTGTTCCTTGTTGGCGGTGAGGTTGGCTGCCCAGATGTCGAGCGTCTTGGCATAGTGCGGCTGCAACAGGTGCGTCCGCTCGAGGGTGAACCCTGACCCGGCGGCGAGTCCCTCGATGTCTTCGACCGCGGGCAGTTGTCCGCCGGGGAAAATCTCGGTGCCGATGAAACGCATGAACTTCAAGTCGGAAATGGTGAGCTTGATGCCGTTGTCGCGGAAGAACTTCTGCGTGTGCGCCAGGATGGTGTGCAGCAGCATCCTGCCGTCAGCGGGCAGGATGGCATACGCCCGCTCGAAGAACAGCGGGTACCGATCCGCCTTGAACGCCTCGAAGGCGCCGATCGAGACGATCCGGTCGACAGGCTCGTCGAACTCCTCCCAGCCCTGCAGCCTCACTTCGGCGGTGCGCTGCGTCGGGATCGACGCCATCAGCGCCTTGCTGTACTTGTACTGGTTGCGACTCAGCGTGATACCGATGACGTTGACGTCGTAGACCTCCACGGCGCGCCGCAGCGCGCCACCCCAGCCACAGCCGACGTCGAGCAGCGTCATCCCTGGCTTGAGATTCAGCTTGCCGAGCGCCAGGTCGAACTTCGCGAGCTGGGCCTGCTCGAGCGTCAGGTCGGCGCGCTCGAAGTACGCGCAGGTGTACCCCATCGTCGGGTCAAGGAACGTCTGGAAGAATTCATCAGACACGTCGTAAATGGACTGGGATTCCTCGTAGTAAGGGTCCAAATCGACTACAGCGTCCGACATCAACTACCCCGTCCGTTTTCCGACCGGCAAGCCGGAAAGCAGTGCGAGCAGATGTCAGGCCACATGCGCGCAGACGGCTCCCGACTGAACCGACACGTCATAACTGCGTCACAAATCTATACAACGGCGGGCACGAAACCCAACTCCGCCGCTCAGTATGCGTAGAAACCTTTTCCGGACTTCTTGCCGAGCTGCCCGGCCTCGACCATCCGCAGCAGTAACGGCGGCGGCGCGAAGTTCGGGTCCTTGTATTCGTCATACATCGAGTCCGCGATGAGTTTCATCGTGTCGAGGCCGATGAGATCCGACAGCCGCAGCGGACCCATCGGGTGCGACAGCCCGGCCACCACGGCCGTGTCGATGTCCTCGACGGTGGCGACACCCGCTTGCGCCATCCGGATGGCGGACAGCAGGTAGGGCACCAGCAGCGCGTTGACGATGAAACCGGATCGGTCACCGCAGCGCACCACCTTCTTGCCAAGCACGCCGCTCGCGAACTCCTCGGTACGCGCCAAGGCGCTGTGGGAGGTGACCAGCGTGCTGATCAGTTCGACCAGCGGCAGCACCGGCACCGGATTGAAGAAATGCAGGCCCAGCACACGGCTTGGATTCTTTGTTGCCGCAGCGATTTTCATGATGGGAATGCTGGAGGTGTTCGACGCGAGCACGGCGTCGGGATCGGTGATGAGCTCGTCGAGCCGGGCGAAGATCTTGCCTTTGACTGTCTCGTCCTCCACGACCGCCTCGATGACGAGCTGGCGGTCGGCGAGGTCGGCGAGGTCGGTGGTGAACGTCAGTCTCGCCAGTGCGGCGTCGCGGTCGCTTTCAGACAGCTTGCCCTTGCTCGTCGCGCGCTCAAGAGACTTGGTGAGGCGATCGCGGCCCGCGTCGGCCAGCTCCTGTGTCGGCTCGAAAACCGCCACGTTCGCGCCCGCCTTGGCCGACACCTCCGCGATGCCGGAGCCCATCTGCCCTGCGCCGACGACGCCTACCCGTTCAATGCTCACGTGCTCAACACTATTTCCCCACCGCGAGCAGACACAAAATCGCGTGTTTCGAACAGAATTTGTGCGACTTTGCGTCTGCTCGCGGCTATGGGCGCCTTGTCAGTGGAACTGCCCCTCTTCGGTCGAGCCCGTCAGCGCGGTCGTCGAGCTGGTCGGGTCCACCGTGGTGGCGATCCGGTCGAAGTAGCCCGCGCCGACCTCGCGCTGGTGCTTGGTCGCGGTGTAGCCCCGCTCCTCGGCGTCGAACTCGCGTTCCTGCAGCTCGACGTAGGCGGTCATCTGGTTGCGGGCGTAGCCGTAAGCCAGATCGAACATCGAGTAGTTCAGGGCGTGGAAGCCGGCCAGCGTGATGAACTGGAACTTGAAGCCCATCGCGCCGAGCTCCTTCTGGAACTTGGCGATGGTCGCGTCGTCGAGGTGCTTGCGCCAGTTGAACGACGGCGAGCAGTTGTAGGCCAGCATCTGGTCGGGGAACTCGCTCTTGACGCCCTCGGCGAACTTTGCCGCCAGCTCGAGGTCGGGAGTACCGGTCTCCATCCAGATCAGGTCGGAGTACGGCGCGTAGGCCTTGGCGCGGGCGATGCACGGCTCGAGGCCGTTACGCACCCGGTAGAAGCCTTCCTTGGTCCGCTCGCCGGTGATGAACGGCTGGTCGCGCTCGTCGACATCGGAGGTGATCAGCGTGGCGGCCTCGGCATCGGTACGTGCGATGACGACGGTCGGCACGTCGGCGACGTCGGCGGCCAGCCGGGCCGAGGTCAGCGTGCGGATGTGCTGCTGGGTCGGGATGAGCACCTTGCCACCGAGGTGGCCGCACTTCTTCTCCGACGCGAGCTGATCCTCCCAGTGCGACCCCGCGACGCCTGCGGCGATCATCGCCTTCTGCAGCTCGTAGACGTTGAGCGCGCCGCCGAAGCCTGCCTCGCCGTCGGCAACGATCGGCGCCAGCCAGTTCTCGACGGACGTGTCGCCCTCGACCTTGGCGATCTCGTCGGCGCGCAGCAGCGCGTTGTTGATGCGGCGGATCACCTGCGGCACCGAGTTGGCCGGGTACAGGCTCTGATCGGGGTAGGTGTGCCCGGACAGGTTCGCGTCGCCCGCGACCTGCCAACCGGACAGGTAGATGGCCTTGAGGCCGGCACGCACCTGCTGCACGGCCATGTTGCCGGTCAGCGCGCCGAGCGAGTTGACGAATTCCATGTCGTGCAGCTGGCTCCACAGCACCTCTGCGCCGCGGCGGGCAAGCGTGGCCTCCTCGACCACCGAGCCCTGCAGCGCGACGACGTCTGCGGGGGTGTAGGTGCGTTCGATGCCCTTCCACCGCGGGTTGGTGTCCCAGTCGTGCTGGATCTGCTCTGGCGATTTCGGCGTGCCAACGGTGGACATTGGGCGGCTCCTTTTCGTGTTATCGGCTATCGCGAGGGCGGCGGCTGGGTTTTCCCGGCTGTTAACGCCCTTACAAGTTCGCTGTTGTGCTAATCCGATAATGCACCTCGGCATATGCGCTGGTCCACCCGTTTCAGTTGCCAACTTTCGCTAACAGCCCTCGCCAAGTTGCGAAGTTTGCGAAGTGAGCAATCAGCTGAAACGGTTCAGCTTCTACTGGCCAGTAGCCAATTTTCGCTGGTCAGTACGCCCGTACTGTTAAACGACCGGAGTCAGAGCGCGAAGATGGCTGCGACGGCTTTGGTCTCGTCGCCGACGGCATATGTGAGCGTTGTAACAGTGCGATCGGCCAGCTCGGCGCCGAACCGGTCGGTCGAGCCGGCCGCGTGGACGTGCGCGATGATCTCCAGCTTGTCGCCGAGTGCCACCGGGGCATCGTGCTCGATGGTGACCCGAAGCGGTGCCTCGAACATCTCCGGCCTCGACAACAGGTAGTCCTCGACCACCGTCCAGTACACGGAGTTGTTCATGTGGTCGAAGAGGTCGATGTCGGTCACCCGCACCGGGTACTCGCGGATCTGGGTGGCGTCCTCACGGCTGCCGCCCTTCAAGTACGCCTTCCACCGCAACCGATCGACGCTGGTGGTGCGCTGCAGCCCCGCGATGAAGTCGTCGGAGATACGGGCGGGCCCCTGGGTCTCGCGGTTGATGTTGATCCAGAACGCCTCGGACTCCATCAGCCCGCCCTTGTGCCCGTCGATACGCACCCGCATCTCACACCAACGGTTCGAGGTGCCAGAACACCACCGGCGCAGCCGCAGCATCTCCCCGAACTCGACGGGCCGAATCAGGTCGATCATGGTGCGGCGCACGATCCACAGCGGATGGGTCTCCTCGTAGCCGAGCTCGCGCAGATGATCCTGACCGATGTCCTGGATGTGCCTGCAGGCCGAGTCGAATCGCAGCCGACCCAACCGGTCGATGTCGGCGACGCGCAGCGGCCACTGCCGGTCGAATACGTCCGGGTGCGGATCGGGCACCGGCATCAGCGCCTTTGCCAGGCCGGTGGCCGGGCCATCCTTGGTACTCATTGGTGCCGATACTGCCACAGGCGATCCGGCTGCCAAGTCTGCGAAGGCGCCCTTCACATTCTCGTTATGCTTTCTGACGTGGCAAAAACCTTCGTCGGCTCCCGGGTCCGGCAGCTGCGCAGCGAGCGCGGATTCAGCCAGGCCGCGCTCGCGCAGATGCTGGAGATTTCACCGAGTTATCTGAACCAGATCGAGCACGACGTCCGCCCGTTGACCGTTGCGGTGCTGTTGCGGATCACCGAGGTGTTCGGAGTCGACGCGACGTTCTTCGCGTCGCAGGACGACACCCGGTTGGTCGCCGAGCTGCGCGAGGTGACGATGGACCGCGACCTGGACATCGACGTCGACCCGGCGGAGATCGCCGACATCGTCAACGCCCATCCCACGCTGGCGCGGGCGATGGTCAACCTGCATCGGCGCTACCAGATCACCACGACGCAGCTGGCCGCCGCCACCGAGGACCGGTTCTCCGACGGCAGCGGCAGCGGTTCCATCACGATGCCGCACGAGGAAGTCCGCGACTACTTCTACCAACGGCAGAATTACCTGCACGAGCTCGACACCGCCGCCGAGGACCTCACCATCAACCTGCGCATGCACCGCGGCGACCTCGCCCGCGACCTGTCCGACCGGCTCAAGGCCGTGCACGGGGTGCACATCGTCAGCCGCACCGACCTCGGCGACACCGTGCTGCACCGCTACGACCCCGCGACGCGCAGGCTGGAGATCGGCAGCCACCTGTCGTCGGGCCAGCAGGTGTTCAAGATGGCCGCCGAGCTGGCCTACCTCGAGTTCGGCAACCTCATCGACAGGCTCGTCGAGGAGGGCAAGTTCACCAGCGAGGAGTCGACCACGCTGGCCCGGCTCGGTCTTGCCAACTATTTCGCCGCGGCGACGGTGCTGCCGTACGGGCAGTTCCACGAGGTCGCCGAGAAGTTCCGCTACGACGTCGAGCGGCTGTCGGCGTTCTACTCGGTCAGCTACGAGACGGTCGCACACCGCCTTTCGACGCTGCAGCGGCCGTCGATGCGCGGCGTGCCGTTCTCCTTCGTCCGCGTCGACAAGGCCGGCAACATGTCAAAGCGACAGTCCGCCACAGGTTTCCACTTCTCCTCAAGCGGCGGCACCTGCCCGCTGTGGAATGTCTACGAGACGTTCGCCAACCCGGGCAAGATTCTGGTCCAGATCGCCCAGATGCCGGACGGCCGCAGTTACATGTGGGTGGCGCGCACCGTCGAGCGGCGCGCATCACGCTATGGTCAGCCGGGCAAGACATTCGCAATCGGGTTGGGCTGCGAGCTGCGACACGCACACCGACTCGTGTACTCGGAGGGGTTGGACTTGTCCGGTGACATCGCCACACCCATCGGGGCGGGCTGTCGGGTGTGCGAGCGGGACAACTGCCCGCAGCGGGCCTTCCCCGCGCTTGGCCGCGCGCTCGACCTCGACGAGCACCGCAGCACGGTGTCTCCCTACCTGGTGAAGCAGTCATGAGCGCGCCTGCCCGCATAGAGCCGGGGGGCTTCCGCGAGCTCGGCCCGATCAACTGGGCGATCGCCAAGCTGGGCGCGCGAACCATCCGGGCGCCACGGTTCAGCTTGATGAACGTGCTTGGCCAGCACAAGCTGCTGTTCCTGGCCTGGCTGCCCTACAGCGGAATGCTGCTCGGCCTGCTGAGCAAGCTGCCGGTGCGCGACGCTGAGGTAGTCATCTTGCGCGTTGGCCATCTGCGCGACTGCGAGTACGAACTGCAGCAGCACCGCAGACTGGCCAGGTCGCGTGGCATCGGACCGGAAGAGCAGGCCAAGATCTTCGAGGGGCCCGACGCAGACGGGCTGACCGACCGGCAGCGGGCGTTGATCACCGCCACCGACGAGTTCGTCGTCACCCGTGGCGTTTCAGCGGAGACGTGGGCGGCGTTGGCAAGTCACCTGAACAAGGCGCAGCTGATCGAATTTTGCCTGCTGGCAGCGCAATACGACGGGCTGGCGGCCACCATCACGACGTTGAATGTGCCTCTGGACTTCCCGGACTAGACCCAACGCCGACCTCCTGACAACGTCCACGATCGGACCAGGGGGTGTATGGATGCCAAAGAAGCGCTGTCACCTTCTGCACTATGCAAACAACGAACTTGCGGAGTCAATAAATCAATTTGCGGCGGCAAGAATCATTGGTGTTCTGTTGAGACAATCGACGAATGCCAGCAATCTTCACGCCGACCGCTGGCAGACCCCCGCCGCACGTCGCCGAGGCTTTGCAGCCGGCTAGTGTTCCGTCGGGGCGATGGAGTCAGACCAGCCCCGCCTACCATGCAGCGAGGCTGGCCCCGCCGACCTGAGGGGGCGCGACCAGCGCAGTTGATTTCCTCAGGTCAGCCAAGTGTCACTATGTTGGAGCGCCACCCAGCCCGATACCGAAGTCGGCCGCGATCTTGCCGATCTCCTGCTGGGTCTTCGGCGGTAGTTTGCTGACGAACGTTAATACCTTTACAGCGGTCTTCGGGTGCTTTGCCAGATACTTGTTGACGGCCGCTCCGATCTCCTTCTCCGGAGTCTTCTTGACCGCCACCTGGTTGGTCACTGAATCAGACGGCTTTGCCATGGCCATACCGGCAGGCGCGCCGATGAGAAGAGCGCCCGACGTGATCGCGCCTGCGACCGCCGTCCGCACCTTGACCGAGTGTTCAGAGGCTGCCCGATGCTTAGCCATTTTGTTCCTTCCTTTCGACCCCGACGTGCGTCCGACGTTGCTACGCACAAGCGCAATGTAGGTCACTCGGCGCGGCCCAGGATCAGTTTCCGCAAATTAATGACGGCAAAGTTAATACCTGAGTGATTCAATTTGCTACATCGACACTGGCGTATTCCAGCTCCCGCGATCAATGGCTGTAAAGATGCTGCCTTATCGCTGTATAAATGCTGTTAATTTCCTGGGAAATATCCCAGCGGCCTGACGCCTGAGTGTTTTACCGTTCCCCCGCCTCGTTCACCGATCCCGACGGCAACGGCTGGGTGCTGCAGGACATCACCGAGCGGCTACCCGGTCGCTAGCGGCAGCGGCTGGTTTGTGGAATCTGACGACGCATTCGGTCCATTTGCGGCGTCGGATTCCCAAATGGCACTAGAGGTAGGTGACCCCGAGCACGACAAGCGACAGCAGCACCGGCGATATCGGCAGGGTGCACAGGAACGCAGCCCATACGTCGGACTTACGCCGATACGCGCGCCAGCCCAGCAGCCCGGCCACGATGCCGACGACGAACGACGCCGCGGCCACCACCAGCACCCAGTCGTTGACCGTGCGCGTCGCGATGGCCACCGAGATACCGGCCAGCCACAGCATGTGGCCGACGATCAATCCGCCGATACCGGCGACCCAGATCGCTCTCAAAAGTTGATCATGTGGCCGACGAGCCCGTGGAAGCACTCCTGCAGCGCTTCGGACATCGTCGGGTGGGTGTGGACGTTGCGGGCCAACTCGGTGGCCGTCAGATCCCACTTCTGTGCCAGCGTCAGCTCGGGCAGCAGCTCCGACACGTCATGGCCGATGAGGTGACCGCCGATCAGCTCGCCGTAGCGCCCGTCGGCGATCAACTTCACGAATCCGCTGGGGTCACCAACGCCGTGCGCCTTGGCGTTAGCGGTGAACGGGAACTTGGCGACCTTGACGTCGTAGCCCTCGTCGCGCGCCTGCTCCTCGGTGAGGCCGAAGCTCGCCACCTGGGGCTGGCAGAACGTGGCGCGAGGCAGCATCCGGTAGTCGCCGAGCGGCAATGTGTCTGCGCCGCCGATGGTTTCGGACGCGACCACTCCCATCGCCTCGGCCACGTGGGCGAGCATGAGCTTTCCGGTGACATCGCCGATCGCATAGATGTGCGGCACGTTGGTGCGCATGTAGTCGTCGATGCCGATGGCCTTGCGTTCGGTGACCGTCACGCCCGCCTTGTCCAGCCCGTAGCCCTCGATGTTGGGCGCGAAGCCGATCGCCTGCAACACCTTCTCGGTCTTGAGCTCCTCGGACTTGCCGTCCTTGCTGACGGTGACGGTGACGTCGCCACCGTTATCGGAGATCGCTTCGACCTTGGTGCCGGTCAGGATCTTCACGCCGAGCTTCTTGAACTGCTTCTCGATCTCCTTGGACACCTCGGCGTCCTCGTTGGGCAGCGCCCGCGGCAGGAACTCGACGATGGTGACGTCGACGCCGTAGTTCTTCATGACATAGCCGAACTCCATGCCGATCGCGCCCGCGCCCGCGATGACGATGGATTTCGGCAGGTCCCGCGTCATGATCAGCTTCTCGTAGGTGACGACGTTCTCCGACAGCGACGTGCCCGGCACCAGCCGGGTGCTGCTTCCGGTGGCGATGATGATGTTGTCGAACGTCACCGTCTCGGTGCCGCCCTCGTTGAGTTCGACCTCCAGCGTGTGGTCGTCTTTGAACTTGCCGTAGCCATCGATCTCGGTGATCTTGTTCTTCTTCATCAGGAAGTGCACGCCTGCGACGCGGCCCTCTGCGACCTTGCGGCTGCGGTCGAACGCAACCCCGTAGTCGAAGGTCGCCTCACCGCTGATGCCGAACTGCTTGGCTTCCTTGGTGACGATGTGGGCGAGTTCGGCGTTGCGCAGCAACGCCTTCGACGGAATACAGCCGACGTTGAGGCACACCCCGCCCCAGTATTTTGGTTCGACGACTGCGGTCTTCAGCCCCAATTGAGCGGCGCGGATCGCTGCGACGTACCCACCTGGACCTGCTCCGAGAACAACGACGTCATAGTGGCTCACCCTGCCAACCCTAATAGGGGATGACGCCCACCAGACAGCGGCTTGCTCGATCGCAGAAGTAGAGGCCGTACAGGACGGCCGCCGCGGCCGTCGACGCGAACGGCGCCGACAGAAGCGCGATGCCAAGCGCAGAGAGAGCCGGCTTGCCGCCAAACATCGCCGCGATCAGGGCCGCGACGGTGCACATCACCAGGTAGACCAGCACGATGAAAACGGCGGGGGTCTTGTTTATCGAGTGGAACCACCAGTAGAAAAGGCCAAGCCCGACGGCCGCGGCCACGACCCAGACCGCCGCGACGACGAACACGAACGTCCAGCGTTTGAGGTACGGCTCATCGCTGCGGGTGTCGGTGTGATCGGCAGAAGCGGGCAGCGCCTCGTCGCGCGCCTCGTCGGCGACCGCGGGCATCTCGCCGGTGAACGTCGGGGTGAACGGCGCCGTCGGATCGCCGACCTGCGGGCCGGAGTCTTGCCCGTTCGCATCCTGCGCAATGCGCGGGGGATGCCATCCCAGCGGTGCGCGGTGGCGGTGGGTCCCGCGATAGGTCTGCTGCTCAGGCACCGTGCACCACCTGGACGGTGGCCAGCGCCCCGAACCACGCGGGGGCGATGGCCAGGACGAATGCACCGAGCGCCGTCATCCACCGCCGGTGCGATGCCAGGATCAGCACCAGGCCGGACACACTCGGCACACCGACGACAAGTGCGATGACGAGGTCGGGCCGAACGGTCGCGTGGACCAGCTTTGTCGCCGCTATCCCGCCGAGCAGCCCAACCGCCGTTCCGACCAGCATCGCGCTGGCCAACATCCACGCCCGAGGTACCGGGATCATGCGTTCGACGATAACGCCGCGTCAGGCCGGTACGGCTTTACCCGCTCGGCGTGGCAGGTAACGGACACGCATCAACCGCCTCGGCGACGATGTGCGTCGCCGACGGCGGTGGCCGCTCCCCCCGCTCGTAGCCGGCGCCCGTCACCGGCGGGCTGTCGGCCAGCGACCGCTTCTCGTCGTCGGTGAACACCCGACCCCGCGACAGGAACCGCACCCCCTCCGGCGCCTCGAGGCTGAACCCGCCGCCGCGCCCCGGCACGACGTCGATCACCAGTTGCGTGTGTTTCCACGCCTCGAACTGCGGCCCGGATATCCACACCGGCACCCCGGCGTCCCCGACGTCGAACACGGCAAGCAGGATGTCGCGGTCACCGACGATGAAGTCCCCGTCGGGGTAGCACATCGGCGACGACCCGTCGCAGCAGCCGCCGGACTGGTGGAACATCAACGCGCCGTGCTTGTCCTGCAGGTGTTCCAGCAGATCGGCGGCCGCCCGGGTGACAAGCGCCCGAGGTGGCGTCATCAGAAGAAGCCCTGGGCCTTGTTGCTGTAGGACACCAGCAGGTTCTTGGTCTGCTGGTAGTGGTCGAGCATCATCTTGTGGTTCTCCCGGCCGATGCCCGACTGCTTGTAGCCGCCGAACGCCGCATGCGCGGGATAGGCGTGATAGCAATTCGTCCACACCCGGCCGGCCTTGATGTCACGGCCCGCCCGATAAGCGACGTTGCCGTCACGGCTCCACACACCGGCACCCAACCCGTAGAGGGTGTCGTTGG
>NZ_RARC01000036.1 GCF_003719305.1 Mycolicibacterium stellerae | reverse complement strand
GTGTATATGAGACAGTGGCAACGGTGCTGCGATGCAGGTGTTGGACGGCGGATCGAACACGGTGCCCTGCCCGCATTCGACCGCATTACTGACCGCGGGGAAGCCGATTGTCACCAATGCAAGCGGCGCCACCGCGGCGGCAGTGGTGATTGCGAAACGATGAATGAAGGCGGTCATCGGACGCCCCCTCGGCTCTTCCCCAACCCTGCTTAGCCTGGATGATACGACCGGCAGGACACCGGTTTGTCCGTAATTGACAATTGCGAAATTTCCCGTTTTTTGTTTGCCGGCGGCCCGCATAGGTCGGGCACCGCCGGACCGTGGCGGCCAACGCCTGGCTCATCCCACTTTGTAGGTGGCGATCGCCTTTGCGACCGCTTCGCCGTCGGGCGTGATGACGTCGACGTCGCAGCTGACCAATGTCTTGCCGCGCCGCAATACCCGCCCCACGCCGATGAGGTCGGTGGACCGTGCAGGCGCGAGGAACTGCATCGCCAGCGACGTGGTGACACCGCGAAGCGAATCGGGTACCTCGGCGTTCGCCCAGGCGGCGGCCATCACCGTCATATCGGCAAGTGAGGCGATCGCACCGCCGTGCACCATGTCGGCGAGCGTGACGTTGGTCGGATCGAACGGCATCCGAAGCCGGACCTCGTCACCGTCGAGCACCTCTGCGACGATGCCTAGTTTCGCCGCGAACGGGGAGGCGGGGATGAATTGCGCCATGACTTCGGCGCCGGACTGCGCACCACCTGGAAGGGACATACCCATGGAGTGTCATCGATGGCTCGATTCGTTTCAATTACCTCCGAGGTAACCGCCTTCCCGCAAGCTGGGGCCACCCACCCGCACCGCGAGCGTGCGTGTCTGCACCCGACACGCCGAGGGTTTCTGGCATTCTGCGCACGCTCAGGAGCATCGAGCTTTGACATCGCAGGCGGGAGCTGGTTCTATAACAGGTTATAGGTGTAAATCTGGTCAATTCTACCAACTTAATGAGGAATCGATGACGACCGCGCAAGAGTCGAAACAGGTCGCCGGGCGCTACGAGCTGAGCCACCTGCGGGCCCTCGAGGCCGAGGCGATCCACATCATCCGCGAGGTGGCCGCCGAATTCGAGCGGCCCGTCCTGCTGTTTTCCGGCGGCAAGGACTCCATCGTCATGCTGCATCTGGCGCTCAAGGCGTTTGCGCCAGGACGGCTGCCATTCCCGGTCATGCATGTCGACACCGGGCACAACTTCGACGAGGTCCTCGAGACCCGCGATGAACTCGTCGAGCAGGCCGGTGTGCGGCTGGTCGTCGCCAAGGTGCAGGACGACATCGACGCGGGCCGCGTGGTCGAGATGATCCCGTCGCGCAACCCGCTTCAGACCGTCACGCTGTTGCGTGCCATCCGCGAGAACAAGTTCGACGCGGCCTTCGGCGGTGCGCGGCGCGACGAGGAGAAGGCGCGGGCCAAGGAGCGGGTGTTCAGCTTCCGCGACGAGTTCGGCCAGTGGGACCCCAAGGCACAACGGCCCGAGCTGTGGAATCTGTACAACGGCCGCCACCACAAAGGCGAGCACATTCGGGTGTTCCCGCTGTCGAACTGGACAGAGTTCGACATCTGGTCCTACATCGGCGCCGAGAAGATCAAACTGCCGTCGATCTATTACGCCCACCGCCGCAAGGTGTTCGAGCGCGACGGGATGCTGCTGGCCGTGCACAAGTACCTGCAGCCGCGCAAGGACGAAGAGGTCGTCGAGAAGACAGTGCGATTCCGCACCGTCGGCGACGTCACGTGCACCGGCTGCGTGGAGTCTCTTGCGGGCACGGTGTCCGAAGTGATCGCCGAGACGGCGGTGTCACGGCTCACCGAGCGCGGCGCCACCCGCGCCGACGACCGGATCTCTGAGGCAGGCATGGAAGACCGCAAGCGCGAGGGGTATTTCTGATGACCACACTTCTTCGTCTGGCCACCGCCGGATCGGTCGACGACGGCAAGTCCACGCTCATCGGCCGCCTGCTGTTTGACTCCAAGGCCGTCATGGAGGACCAGCTGGCCTCGGTGGAGCGCACCTCAAAGGAGCGCGGACACGACTACACCGACCTGGCGCTGGTCACCGACGGCCTGCGCGCCGAACGGGAGCAGGGCATCACGATCGATGTCGCGTACCGCTACTTCGCCACTCCCAAGCGGAAATTCATCATCGCCGATACGCCCGGCCACATCCAGTACACCCGCAACATGGTCACCGGCACCTCAACCGCCCAGTTGGCGATCGTGCTGGTCGACGCCCGCCACGGCCTGCTCGAGCAGTCGCGACGGCATGCGTTTCTCGCGTCGTTGCTTGGCATCCGGCACATCGTGCTTGCCGTCAACAAGATGGACCTCATCGATTGGGACCGCGAACAGTTCGAGAAGATCCGCGATGACTTCCACGAGTTCGCGGCGCGTCTCGACGTCCACGATGTGACGACGATTCCGCTGTCGGCCCTGCAGGGCGACAACGTCGTCACCAAGTCCGACAAGACCCCCTGGTATGACGGGCCCGCACTGCTGTCGCACCTCGAAGAGGTCTACATCGCGGGCGACCGCAACCTGGTCGACGTGCGGTTCCCGGTCCAGTATGTGATCCGGCCGCAGACCCACGACCACGCCGACCATCGCAGCTATGCGGGCACCGTCGCCAGCGGCGTCATGCGTCCCGGCGACGAGATCGTTGTCCTCCCCACCGGCAAGACGAGCCGCATCACCGCGATCGAGGGGCCGAGCGGACCCATCCAGGAAGCGTTCCCGCCGATGGCAGTTTCGGTCAGCCTCGCCGACGACATCGACATCTCCCGCGGTGACCTGATCGCGCGGCCCAACAACCAGCCTCGCGTCACCCAAGAGTTCGACGCCACGGTGTGCTGGATGGCCGACGAGGCGTCGCTGGAGCCGGGCCGCGACTACATCATCAAGCACACGACGCGCACCACCCGCGCCAGGGTGACCGCGCTCGACTACCGGCTCGACGTCAACACCCTGCACCGGGACAAAACGGCCACTGCACTCAAACTCAATGAGCTGGGTCGCATTTCGTTGCGCACACAGGTGCCGCTGCTGCTCGACGAGTACAGCCGCAACGCGGCCACCGGTTCGTTCATCCTGATCGATCCGAACACCAACGGCACCGTTGCGGCGGGCATGATCCTGCCGTACGTCACGGCGCGTCAGGCCAGCCCGAACACTGTCCGGCACGAATCGCTGTGCACCACCGATGACCGGCTGACCAAGGGCCGCACGGTGTGGTTCACCGGTCTCTCGGGATCAGGCAAGTCGTCGGTGGCGATGCTCGTCGAACAGAAACTGCTCGAAAAGGGCACCCCGGCATACGTTCTCGACGGCGACAACCTTCGGCACGGCCTCAACGCCGACCTGGGCTTCTCGATGGCCGATCGCGCAGAGAATCAGCGCAGGCTTGCCCACATCGCCGCGATCCTCGCCGACTCCGGGCAGACGGTGCTGGTGCCTGCGATCAGCCCTCTCGAAGAGCACCGTGCGCTGGCACGGAAAGTGACCAACGACAGCGGGCTCGAGTTCTTCGAGGTGTTCTGCGACACCCCGCTCGAGGACTGCGAACGCCGCGACCCGAAGGGTTTGTACGCCAAGGCGCGGGCAGGCGAGATCACGCACTTCACCGGGATCGACAGCCCATACCAGCGGCCGAAGAATCCCGATCTGCGACTCACCCCGGAGCGTTCGCCCGAAGAGCTCGCCGCCCTCGTCGTCGAGCTACTGGAAAGCCGCCCGTGACCGATCGCAGCGACGACGAGGTCGCCGCGCGACTGGCCACCGAGGCAGGCGAACTACTCCTCGGTGTCCGTGAGGAACTTGCCGAAGCCAGTGCGGCCGAGCGAAAGGCGGCGGGGGACAAGCGGTCCCACGACTTCCTGATGGAGGCTCTGACATCTGTGCGGCCCGATGACGCGGTGTTGTCAGAAGAGGGCGCCGACAATCCCATCCGGTTGCGCACCGAGCGGGTGTGGATCGTCGATCCGCTCGACGGCACGCGCGAGTTCTCCGAACTCGGTCGTGACGACTGGGCAGTGCACGTCGCGCTCTGGTGTAACGGCGAACTCGTGGCGGGTGCGGTGGCGCTGCCGGCACAGGGGATCACGCTCGCCACGCCCGACGTCGCAGCCCCTCCGCCTGCGCCTGCCAAGCCACGGATTGTGGTGTCAAGGACGCGCCCGCCGGCCGTCGCGTTGGAGGTTCGGGACGCGCTCGATGGTGTGCTCGTCGAAATGGGCTCGGCTGGAGCGAAAGTCGCATCCGTCGTGCAAGGGCTGTCCGACGTCTATGTGCACGCCGGTGGCCAGTACGAGTGGGATTCCGCGGCACCGGTCGCGGTTGCGCGGGCGGCCGGGCTGCACACATCGCGGATCGACGGTTCGCCGCTGGAATACAACCGGCCCGACCCGTTGCTGCCCGATCTGATCGTGTGCCGACCCGAGCTTGCCGAGTCGGTGCTGAAGGTCACCGCGGGCAGATAGCGTCCAGGGTCCACTGCACAAGGAAGCTCTCGCCGCCGACGATCCAACGCACTAATATGGGTTCTGTAGCCCAATACTGGGTCGATCCCTGGCACCTGAAAGGCCGAAACTCGTGGCGGTGCAACGACCGCGTCCGGAACGGGTGAGCCTGTTCTCCGACGGTGTGTTTGCTGTGATCATCACGATTCTGGTGCTCGAACTCAAACCACCGCACGCTGACACCTTCGAGTCGCTTGTGCCTTTGTGGCCGACGGCGTTGAGCTATGCGGTCAGTTATCTGTTCATCGCGATCGTATGGGTCAACCATCACCATCTATTCAGCTACGCCGAGGCGGCCACCCCACGGCTGGTGTGGGCGAACTTTGTGCATCTGTTCTCGGTGTCGCTGATTCCCTTCAGTACGGAGTGGATCGCCGACAGCCGGCTGGCTTCAGCGCCGGTGGTTCTCTACGCCGCAATCTTTGTGCTGGTCAATGCGACTTATCTCGCGCTTTGCTGGGAGGCCGTCGATCAGCCCTCTCATGAAGGCGTGTCGCGGCGGATGCGGCGGATGCTTCGGATGCGTTCCTTTGTCACGATCGCGGTCTTTGTTGCCGCGGCGTTAGTCGCTGTCTGGTGGCCCGTCGCCGCCATCGGTTTGATCTGTCTTTGCCTAGTCGCATATACGCGTCCCGACATCCCTGGTACTCGACAGGCCGATCCGGAAAGGCTCCCGGTCGACCGGCCGACCGGAGAATGAGGCCCCGCGATCCAACACTGGGTTGTTCGTCCCATATTCTGGGAGGACGGCGTATCGTTTCTGGCAAATGGCAGCCGCTGCAGAACCTCCTGATGTACAGGGACTTACCGCCAAGGGACGTGCCACCCGCGAGCGCATCCTGCGCTCCGCCGCACAGGTATTACTCTCACAGGGGCTCTCCGGATTCAACCTGGAAAGGGTGCGGACGCAGGCCGCGGTCAGCGGGTCACAGCTAACCCATTACTTCGCCGATAAGCCGGCGTTGATCCGGGCAGTTCTTGATCGCCAGATCGAGGTGGTGATGGACTTTCATCGCCAGCCGGCGCTTGGCGGCTTGCACACGTTCGATGACTTCGAGCGTTGGATCGACCTGAACATGCGATATCTGCGCAAGATCGGCTACACCAAGACTCCGACATATCACACGCTGGCCGGCCAACTCGTCAAATCCGACGATGCGACCCGTCAGACTCTCGCCGACGGTTACTGGCGTTGGGTCGACCTGCTCGAGCAGGCGTTGCAGCGGATGAAAGACACTGGCGTACTGCTGACTTCGGCCGATCCACGTCACTTGGCGCTGGTGGTCGTCGGCGGACACCAGGGTGCGGGCACACTGACCTTTGCCTACCGCCAGGAATGGCCACTCGCTGACGCGACCCGATTCGTGGTCAACTACCTGAGGATTTTCGCCGCCGATCCGGCTGAACGGATAGCGCGTAAACCGCGTCGAACCCGCGCTCGGCGCACGCGCGACTCCGGACCGCCCATCCCAGAATCTGGGCGACGATTCACTCGCAAGGGCCTGGCGACGCGGGCGCGCATCGTCCGAAAGGCCGCCGACCTGATGTTCAAGCGCGGGGTCGGCGGAACCAGCCTCGAAGATGTGCGCACCACTGTGAACGTGAGCGGGTCACAGCTTTCGCACTATTTCGTGGACAAGCGCGACCTCACGCGCCAAGTCATCGCGTTGCGTGTCAACGACGTCGTGGACCGTCACACCAGGCCGCAGTTCGGTCACCTCGACAACCTGCAGGCACTACGGGCATGGGCTGACGCCTGCATCGCCGACGCTCCTGCGGTGTACCTGCGTGGAGGATGCGTCTACGGTTCGCTCGTCGGCGAGCTTCTCGAAGCCGACGAAGGCATCCTCGATGACCTGGCTGCCGGATATGACCGATGGCTACAGCTATTCCGTGACGGACTGGCGGCGATGCGCGGTCGCGGCGATCTCGTCGAGGATGCCGACCTGCGGCACCTCGCCACCGCGCTGCTGGTTGCACATCAGGGCGGCGCCATGCTCTCTCATGCGACTGGCACGGCAGAACCGTTGGTCGCCTTGGTCAACGCGGCGGTCGACTACGTCGCCGCGTTTCGCCCGGCACGCAGCGGGCGGGCCTCCCGGTCGATGCCCAAGGCGCCGAACAAACGGTAGGCCACCGTAAAGGGATTTCGCACCGGATTCACAGCTGCATTACAGCGCAAGCCCTGGACAAGTCTGGGTCATAGGACCCAGAATACTGGGTTAGGCCACCCAATAGCGCAACCGAACAACGCGTCGAGTGGTCGCGCAGGATCGCGGCCAATACGGCATCGGCGTAGGTGCTGCCACATTCATGGGTCGCCGTAGGCCGCTCTACGGAAGGGACTCACTGACTATGACCACGCCATCCGATGACCAGGTACCGCAGGATTCCGACTTTGGCCGAGATGCATACGACGTCATTGTGCTAGGTGCCGGCCCCGTCGGGCAGACTGTCGCCGCCCGCGCTCGATCGGCAGGCCTTTCAGCGGCCTTGGTCGAACGCGAACTCGTCGGCGGCGAATGTTCGTACTGGGGTTGCGTTCCGAGCAAGGCTCTGCTCCGTCCTGTGCTGGCCGTCGCCGATGCCCGCCGTGTCGACGGGGCGCGTGAGGCGGTCGGCGAGCAGATCAACGTCGCCGCCGTGTTCGGTCGCAGGGACCGCTACGTGACGGGTTGGAACGACGGCGGGCAGGCTGCAACGATGGCCGACATCGGCGTCGATCTCATCCGCGGCCACGCCCGCTTGGATGGGCCACGTCGCGTTGTCATCTCCACGGTCGACGACCGACACCGAATCATCAGTGCCAACCAGGCGGTGGCGGTATGTACCGGCAGTACCGCAGCACTGCCGGACGTTCCCGGTATCGACGAGGCGATGCCGTGGACCAATCGCAGGGCCACCGACACCAGCCTGCTCCCACCGCGCCTGGCCGTTGTGGGAGCCGGGGGAGTGGGAGTCGAGATGGCAACGGCGTGGCAGGGGCTCGGTTCGCAGGTGACGTTGTTGGCGCGCACCCCCGGCCTACTGCCCAAAATGGAACCGTTCGTCGGTGAGTTCGTCACCGGTGGCCTGCGGGATTCCGGAGTCGATGTGCGGACGAATGTCGCTGTCACCCAACTAAAAAGACAACAACGGGGCGGCCCCGTGAGTATCACACTCGATAGTGGTGAGCAGCTTTGCGTCGACGAGATTCTCTTTGCCACCGGCCGAATCCCCAACACCACCGACATCGGTTTGGAGACGGTGGGTTTGACGCCGGGATCGTGGCTCGATGTCGACGAGACCTGTTTGGTTGCGGGTGTCGACGGGGCCTGGCTGTACGCACTCGGCGACGCCAACCACCGCGCTTTGCTCACACATCAGGGCAAATACCAAGCACGCATTGCCGGAAGCGCGATCGAGGCTCGCGCGTCGGGCGCCGTCCTCGACACCGCGCCGTGGGGCACGCACGTCGCGACCGCAGACACGTACGCCGTGCCTCAGGCGTTCTTCAGCGATCCCGAAGCGGGTTCGGTCGGGATGACCGCGGAGGTCGCCGGGCAGCGTGGCTATCGCGTCAAGGCTGTGGACGTCAATATCGGTGAATCAGTGCCTGGTTCAAACCTGTTCGCCGACGGCTATGTCGGGCAGGCTCGTCTCGTCGTGGATCTCGACAGGGAGGTGTTACTGGGCGCCTCGTTCGCCGGACCAGGGGTTGCGGAACTGTTGCACTCGGCGACAATCGCGGTCGCGGCAGAGGTGCCCATTCGACGGCTATGGCATGCTGTGCCGTGCTTTCCCACGATCAGTGAAGTGTGGCTGCGCCTGCTTGAGGCCTACCGGGACCAAGTCGAAGCCGAAGGCAGACTGTGAGACGCCTGCGGGCGGACTTCGGATTGCCTACGAGTTCACTGGCTTACGTTGTGTGTCACATAAGTGGCTCCCTAGTGTGGGTTGTGTAACCCAGAAGATGAACCGATGACAACCGCGGTTACCAGACAACGACAGGATCTGGAACATGAGCTCGAAACCGTTCAGGCGTCGCTTGGTAGCAGTTGTAGGCGGTGGGGCACTGATCGCAATGGGCGCATTCCTAGCGGGATGCGGCAATAACGGCGAGCAGACGCCTTCCACGACAACCACTACCACGACAACCACCACGACGCCGCCGTCATCGAGCGCGGCGCCGCCGTCGCCGACCGAGAAGGGTATCAACCCCACCGGCGGCAACCTGTTCACACCTGAAATCAAGGCGCCGCCAGCACCCACCGAGCCTCCCGGCGTGCACCGAAACAATTGACACGAAGAGGACATGAATTGTGTTTACCGGCAGAATTAGTCGTCTTCGGATGGTCGTCGTCACCGGCTCCGCGCTGATCGCGATCGGTGCTTTCGCCAGCGCGTGCGGAAACAACGGGGGGCAGACGCCCTCGACAACGACAACGACAACGACGACAGCGCCGTCATCGAGTGCGGCGCCGCCGTCGCCGACGGAGAAGGGCATCAGCCCCACCGGCGGCAACCTGTTCACACCCGGCAACACGGCGAGCCCGGCACCGAACGTGCCGCCGGGTCAGCATCCGGGGATCAACGGCGTACCGTAGGTCGCTCACCGGCGGAGCATCGCGAGTTTCCCGGGCAGCGGTATCAGGCGGCTGCGTCGCTGATTGCGGCGAATTCGGCCTCGGTGAGCGTGATTTCGGCGGCGGCGATGTTGGATTCCAAATGGCTGACCTGAGACGTACCCGGTATCGGCAGCATCACCGGTGACCGCTTCAGCAGCCAGGCCAGGGCCAGTTGAGACGGCGTGGCGTCGTGGTCGACGGCCAGTTGGTGCAGCGGGCCGTCAGCGGCGGCCAACGGACCGGCCGCAAGCGGAAACCATGGGATGAATGCGATCCCTTGGGCCTGCGCCTCGTTGAGGACGTCTTCGGCGGAGCGGTCGGCCAGGTTGTAGAGGTTCTGGACGGACACGATGGGCGTGATCTGCTGCGCGGCCTTGAGCTCATCGACCCCCACTTCCGAAAGGCCGATGTGTCGGATCTTGCCCTCATCCCTCATCGTGACAAGCTCACCGACTTGGTCTTCGAGCGGGAAGTTCGGGTCCACCCTGTGCAGCTGCAACAGGTCGATGCGCTCGAGACCCAGCCGACGCAGGCTCATCTCCACCTCTTGGCGCAGATAACTGGGATTGCCCAACGGGACCCAGACATCCGGCCCGGTCCGCAGCAGTCCCGCCTTTGTGGCGATCAGCACGTCCTCGGCGTAGGGATGGAGCGCCTCGCGGATGAGTTCCTCCGCCACATACGGGCCGTAGGAGTCTGCGGTGTCGATGAACGTGACACCCAACGCGACTGCGCGGCGCAGTACGCGGATCGACTCGTCGTGGTCGTCGGGCGGTCCCCAGATCCCCTTACCGGTCAGCCGCATCGTGCCGAACCCCAGCCGTCTCACGCTGAGATCGCCGATGTCGACCGTGCCCGATGCGACCGCGCCCGCTGTTGTGGATTCCGTCATCGTTGCTCCCCGGATTAAGTGATGTTGCATATTTCCCTTATGTCATCAGGCGTTCCGCCGTTCGGGTATCGCAATCCGACTTCATCTGTGCCCATACCGATTCTGATCCGGCGACGATGCCGCGATCCAATCCCGCGACGTCGCAAAGCAACTGAATTCAAGCGGTGACAGGCACCGGCAGGCAGGCGGTCGTACGGTCACCGCATGGCTATCGCTACCGTAAGCCCCCTCACCGGTGAGGTCCTCAAGACGTTCGACGAACTCACATCCGAGGAACTCGAAGACAGACTCGCGCGAGCGGCCGCCGCCGCGGACTCCTACCGGCTGACAACCGTCGAGCAGCGCACGCAGTGGCTCGACAAGGCGGCTGAACGTCTGGAGCGCGCGGCGGACTCGGTCGCCGAGCTGATCACCACGGAGATGGGCAAAACCTTTCGCGCGGCGCAGGAAGAAGTGGCCAAGTGTGTTCGCGGGCTTCGCTACTACGCCGCCGAAGGGCCAGGATTCCTGCGCACCGAACCCGGAGATGGTGCAAGCGTCGGCGCCAAGCAGACGTTCGTGAGCTACCAGCCCATCGGCGTGGTGCTCGCGGTGATGCCGTGGAATCTGCCGCTCTGGCAGGCCATGCGGTTCGCCGCCCCCGCGCTGACCGCCGGGAACGTCGGGATCCTCAAGCACGCATCCAACGTTCCGCAGACTGCGCTCTACATGGAGCAGCTATTCCGGGACGCGGGCTTCCCTGACGACGTTTTCCAGACCCTCCTGATCTCCTCGGGCAGGGTCGAGCAAGTGCTGCGCGACGAACGGGTCAAAGCCGCGACGCTGACCGGCAGCGAACCCGCGGGGCGATCCGTCGCGGCGATCGCCGGTGAAGAAATCAAGAAGGTGGTCCTCGAACTCGGCGGTTCAGACCCGTTCATCGTCATGCCGTCGGCCGACCTGGAGCGGGCCACGGACGTCGCCGTCAGGGCGCGGACCCTCAACAACGGACAGTCGTGCATCAACGGCAAGCGGTTCTTCGCCCACTCCGATATCTACGACGCGTTCCTCGAGATGTTCGTCGCGAAGATGGGGGAGTTGGTCGTCGGCGACCCGATGGACGAGAAGACCGACGTCGGCCCCCTGGCCACCGAATCCGGTCGAGCCGACGTCGAAAGCTATGTCGACGACGCCCTCGGCAAGGGGGCGACGGCGCATGTGGGAGGCAAGCGGCCCGACGGACCCGGCTGGTTCTACCCGCCGACCGTGCTGACCGACGTCACCCCCGAGATGAACATGTACCACGAGGAAGTCTTCGGTCCGGTGGCGCAGGTCTGGCCCGTCGCGTCGCTCGCGGAAGCCCTCGAACTCGCCAACGGCCATCCCTACGGCTTGGGTTCGAACCTGTGGAGCGAAGACTCGGCCGAGCGGGAGCTGTTCATCCGCGACGTGCAGTCGGGTATGGCGTTCATCAACGGAAACACGACGAGCTACCCCGAGATCCCCTTCGGTGGGGTGAAGCTCAGCGGTTACGGCCGAGAACTCTCCGACCTCGGGATGCGCGAGTTCATGAATGCCAAGACCGTCTGGATCGGCGATTGACTACAGGCTGACTGTGGACGCGAGCGGGGACAGCGTCTCTGGCACTGCGCCAAGCGAGGCAACGATCCGCGCGGTGGTGACGAAATCCCGAACCAGTTGCGAGTCGACATCGTTGCGCCACGCGATCGAAAGCGATGTCGGGGGGATGTCGGTGACGGGGACGAACGCGAGTCCCGGTCTGCTGTAATACCTTTGCGTCGACGCTTGTGAGAACGCCACCCCGCGTTGAGACAGGATAGCCTCGAAACACTCGTCCACCGTGGACACTTCGGCGCCGAGCCGAACCGGCTCGCCCTGACGGGAGTCGGTGGCCAGCCAGAAGTTGCGCCATTCCTCCGGCGCCTTGCGCGCCACGAAGAATTCGTCCGTCACGTGTTGGACGCTGACTTCCGACTGCCCCGCCAGTGGCGAACTCGAAGACACGACAAGCACTCTGGGCTCGACGAACAGCGTCTCCAGCCCCAACCAGTCCCTGACGACCAGAGGCGGCCGCACGAACGCGACGTCGGCGGATCCGTCAGCCAGTCCCACGTAGGGGTCGGTGAAATCGAAGCCCTGCATGTGCACCTGGACACCGGGGAACTGCGCCTGAAATGCGCTGAGGATCTGCGGCGTCAGCTCCGCGGCGGCGTTGGCCTGGAAGCCGACCACGAGCTTGCGCCTGCCGGATCCGTACGCGGCCGCGCGAGTCAGCCCAACGATCCGTTCGGCATCGCTGAGCAGTCGTCTGCTCTCCTCGAGTAGCACCTCGCCGGCCTGGGTCAGCTCGACATGCCGGCTGTCGCGCAGGAACAGCACCGCACCGAGCGTGTGCTCGAGCTTGCGGATCTGCACCGACAGCGACGGCTGGGCGATGTGCAGCCGGGCCGCCGCCCGACCGAAATGCAACTCCTCCGCGACGGCGACGAAGTACGTCAGAAGTCGCAGGTCGAGCTGGGGCAACATCGCTCGATAATAGTTGACCAGGGTCTTTGTGACTATTAGCCAATAACTATCGATTCGATGGCTGACAGGTATTGGACGGTGGGCGGCGACGGCGGGTGTGATCGACACCGTGGCGAGGCTCACAAGTCGCACACCATCCCCACCGATTCGAAGGAAGCCAGATGACAGTCACCACCAACACGCCGACGCCCGTCGCTTGGGCCGAGTCATTCGCCGAGGCGACCAACCAGGATCCAGAAATCCAGGCCCACGGCAAGTACTTCACGTGCTCCTACCTGCTCGACATGACCGACCACAGCTTCATCGTCCAAATGATCGGCGGCAAAGTCGTCGATGTCGCCGTCGATCCAGGCCCGCTGGATGTGCCCTATCAGTTCGCCATCCGAGCGGGCGCCGAGACGTGGCGCAACTTCGGAGTCCCCACCCCCGCGCCGATGTACCACGGCATCTGGGCTGCGAGCTTCCAGCGTGACATGACGCTCGAAGGCGACCTGCTGGTCCTGATGCAGAACCTGCGTTGCGTCACCCGTCAAATCGAACTGCTGCGTGTCGTCGGCGCCCCCGTCTGATTTTCCCAATACTCGAAAGGTCAACTCATGGGCAAGATTTCACCCGTCACCGGGCACTATGTCGACGTCGAGGTCGACGGACTCGTTTACAAGGTCTTCTATCTCGAGAACGGCACCGGCCAGCCACTCGTCTGCCAGCACACCGCGGGGTGTCACAACCACCAGTGGCGTGGGCTGCTCGAAGATGACGAGATCACCAACGACTACCGCGTCATCGCCTATGACCTACCCCGGCACGGGAAGTCGGATCCACCTGAGAACGCGCAGTGGTGGACCGAGGAGTACAAGCTGACGGCCGACCACTACGTGCACTTCATCGTTGCGCTGTGCGACGCGCTGGAACTCGAGAGCCCGATCTTCATGGGCTCCTCGTTCGGCGGCAACGTCGCTCTCCAACTGGCGTTGCGGCACCCGGACCGATTCGCCGGGGTCGTCCCGGTTGAGGGTGCCGACTACTCCCCGGGCTTCTACCTGGACTGGTGGCAGCACCCGCATGCGAATGCGGCTCAGGTATGCGCCAGTGGGGTGTGGGATCTGATGGCGCCGCAGTCCCCCGAAGCCGACCGCTGGAAGACGTGGTTCTACTACAGCCAGGGCTCCGAAGCGTTCAAGGGAGACCTGCACTTCTATTCGGTCGACCACGACATGCGCGACAAGCTCGGTGAGATCGACGGCGAGCGGTGTCCGGTGGTGATGCTGACCGGCGACTATGACTACCTCACCACCCCCGAGGACAGTGCCAGAACCGCCGCGAAGATCAGCAACGCCGGGTTAATCGAGATGAAGCAGATCGGGCACTTCCCGATGAGCGAGAACCACGCCGTCTTCCGCGGCTACCTGCTGCAGGCGCTGGACATCCTGCGCAAGCGGGCGCGAAGCGAGGTCATGAGCTAACTGCGCAGCACGGATCGATCCGCACCCCAAAATGGTTGGGTGCGGATCGAATCCCGCCTGCAACACCGAAAGGAGGTGATGGCGGTGACGGCCTCGGAACCCGTCGAGCGCTACACCGAAGCCGATGAACTTGTTGCCGAGTTGGCAATGCGCACACCACATGTCGGGGCCAACACCGGGCTGTGGCCGGGCTTGACGATCTACCGATACACGGAGCCCCGAGAACAGGCGTGGGACGGGATCTCAGGCGTGTCGATCGGAATCGTCGCACAGGGGCGAAAAGCGGTGATGGACAACGGCAGGCGCTTTGTCTACGACCAGTTCAACTATCTGGTGGTGTCCAGCCTCCAGCGAATCCAGGGCGAGGTGCTGGAAGCATCACCACATCAACCGTGTCTGTGCCTTGTGTTGCAGATCGAGCCCGCGGCGGTGCGGGCGGTCTTCACCGAAATGCGGGAGGTGCACCCGGCGCTCGCTGCGGCCCGGGCCGCAGCGGACAGTGACGACGCCTGCTTTGTGTCGGCGCTCGACGCCGAGTTGACCAGCGCGGTGTTGCGATTCCTTCGGTCGTTGTCGGACACGGCCGATCGGCGCGTGCTCGCGCCGCTATATCTCCGAGAATTGGTGTACCGGGTGCTGCAGGGCGCGCAGTTCGCGCGGATGCTTCGTTACGCCGCCCGCCACGAGGAGGCCATATTCATTTCGGCGGCGCTGACCTACATCAAGGCGCACCTCGCCGAACCTCTCACCGTCGCCGACCTGGCCGCGCAGGTCAGCCTCAGTACTTCAGCGTTCACGCGCACATTCCGGGACACGACCGGCCGTTCGCCGTATCAGTTCGTCAAAGAGCTGCGCCTGGACAGGGCGCGCGAGCTGCTGATCGAACAGCGACTCGGTGTGGCTGACGTGGCAAGTGCGGTCGGATACACCAGCACGTCGCACTTCATCAAGGAGTTCCGTGGCCGCTTCGGTGCCACCCCCCGCAGCTATGCCGACGCTCAGTCGTTGGGCCGCGCGCTGCGGGCGGTGCGCTCGTGACCTCCCGCGTGGATCGACACCCCGGCGGCGGCCTGACCGCATACGCTCGGCGGCATGTCAGAACCCCAGACCCTGCGAGCGATGGCCGAACTGCCCTTGGTTCCGGCACGCCTGGCGCAGTCGACGCTCATCATGATCGACTGCCAGAACACCTACACCCGAGGGGTGATGGAGCTCGACGGGGTGCAGGCCGCGCTCGACGAGGCCGCTTCGCTGCTGGACCGGGCCCGGTCCGCAGGCATCCCGATCATCCACATCCAGCACTCCGATGGTCCCGGCTCGCTCTACGACATCGACGGCGACAGCGGCGCGATCGTCGACCGTGTCGCCCCGCGCGAAGGTGAGCCGGTGGTGGTGAAGAACTACCCGAACTCGTTCGTGCAGACGGATCTTGACGAGCGTCTCAAGGCCGCGAGCGCGTCGAATCTGGTCCTCGCCGGTTTCATGACGCACATGTGCGTGAACTCGACCGCGCGAGGGGCGTTCAATCTCGGATACGCGCCGACGGTGGTGGCCGCGGCGACCGCCACCCGGACATTGCCGGGCGTCGATGGCGAGCCCGTGGCCGCGTCGGTGCTGCACACCGCGAGCCTGGCTGCCATCGCCGACCTGTTCGCCGTCGTCGTACCCGACGCCGCGGAAATCCCGGACTGAGCGGGCGGCTATCCATATGACCACGCCCTCGACCCGGGTCAGCAGGCTCAACGAAAAGCAGAGCACAGCGCGCGGCCAACTCGACGAACTGCTCGACAGCACACCGCTGGCAACGGTGGCGCTGGTGCGCGACGGCCATCCGGTGATCTTCCCGACCGGCTTCGCCAGGGTCGACGACGAACTCGTCATCCACGGCTCGACCGGCTCTCCGTGGATGCGTGCACTTGCAGACGGCGCGCCAGCGGCGGTCGCGGTCACCGGACTGGATGGAATCGTGGTGGCGCGCAGCGGATTCGAGTCCTCGTTCCGCTACCGCAGCGCCGTCGTCTTCGGAGTCTTCGAACGGGTGCCCGAAGCCGACAAGGTGCGCTACCTCGACCGGCTGACCGAGGCGTTCATCCCTGGCCGGACGGCCGAACTGCGCGCCAGCACCCGCAAGGAACTCGCGGCGACACTGCCGCTGCGCCTGGCCATCGGCGCGGACAACTGGTCGTTGAAGATCAGCGCCGGCTGGCCGGAGGATCCGGACGAGGACATCGCGGGCGACGCGTGGGCCGGTGTCGTCCCGATGTCGGTCGCCTACGGCCCGCCGCAGCCCGCGCCCGACCTAAGATCGGGCATCCCGTTGCCCGAGTCGGTGCGTTCGATCACCGATACGCCGCCGTCAGTCCAATAACGCGGTGCGACGGTAGAGATCCGTGCGGCGGTCGCCGTGCACGTCGTTGTACGAATTGATGCGCTTGACCCGCGACTCGGCCAGGTCGATATCGGCGGTGATCACGCCCGCCGTGCCGAATTCGGCGACGACCATCGGATAACCGTCGGCGTCGGCGATCACGCTGCCGCCGATCCAGACCTGACCGCGTTCGGTGCCGACGCGGTCGCACACCGCGATGGGCATCCGGTTCATCCCGGCACCCGCCAGCGCGCGCACCATCTCGGTCGGACGTTCTCCTTCCGGCCGGGGCAGCAGCGGCCAGTTCACCGGGGCGCACAACAGGTCGGCGCCGGAAAGCGCAACGGCGCGAACCCATTCCGGGAACTCGACGTCATAACAGATCATCACACCGATGCGACCGTGGTCGGTGTCCACAACCATGGGTAGGTCATCGCCACGGTCGAACACGGCGTTCTCGCTGTCCCACAGGTGCGCCTTGCGGTAAACGCCGCGCAGTCCGGTCGGGTCGACGACGGCCGCGCTGTTGTAGACCGCGTCACCCGCCGCCTCGGGGAAACCGCCGATGATGGTGAGCCCGAACGCCTCGGCGAGGTTGGCCCACTCGGCGATGGCTGGGCCGTCGCAGGTTTCGGCCAACGAGGACAGCTCGGCACGGTCGGCGAAGACATAACCCGACGACGCCAGCTCGGGCATCACGACGATCTGCGCGCCGTCGCGCGCCGCCGCCTCGATCGCAGACCTGCACGTGGTGCGGTTTCCCGCGGTATCGCCGATGGACAGCGGAACCTGGGCGCATGCGACGCGGGTGGTCATGTGTCGATGGTGATGCACGCCCGTCCGGTTTGCACCCATGACGATGGCAGAATTCAGCGCATGCGGATGTCGGCCAAGGCGGAGTACGCCGTGCGGGCGATGGTCCAATTGGCCTCAGCCGACGAAGGCGCGGTCGTCAAGACCGACGATCTGGCCAAGGCGCAGGGCATTCCACCGCAGTTTCTTGTCGACATCCTTTCGGATCTACGCACCGACCGGCTGGTCCGCAGCCGCCGTGGTCGCGACGGCGGCTACGAGCTCGCCCGGCCCGCCGCCGAAATCAGCATCGCCGACGTGCTCCGCTGCATCGACGGCCCGCTGGCCAGCGTGCGTGACATCGGCCTTGGTGATCTGCCCTATTCGGGACCGACGGCTGCGCTGACTGATGTCTGGCGTGCGCTGCGGGCCAGCATGCGCTCGGTGCTGGAGGAGACCAGCCTGGCCGACGTGTCGAGCGGGGACCTGCCGTCACACGTCGCCACATTCGCCGACGACTACAGGGGCCAGGAGCAGGAGCGGGGCCACCGGAAGGCCGGCGACATCGGACCGCGCACGGTCGGCTAGCGGCGCCCGCGGGTCGGGCATCGAGCGGCGACGCCGTCCAGCAGCATTCGCAGGCCGCGGTCGAAGTCCTCTTCCACCGACGTTTCGACGGCGACCGCCGACAACGCCTCGACGTGGGGGTGGTCGGCACCGGCGACCGACCCGATACGGGCGGCGACCATCGGGCCTGCCAAGTCTGCCTGTGCTGCACCGGTCACCAAGCCGAGCAGCGCGTGAAACGCGGCAAGACGGTCGCGGTCCTCCAGGCCGGCGCGGCTCAATGCCCCGATCAGGGCCTCGGCCGCCGCGAAGCCCGTCGACGAGGCCATTCGGCGGGTCAGCACAAGGGGGATGGCCGCGGGGTGCGCACGGATGCCCTGCCACATCGCGCTGGCGATGGCATAGGCATCCTGCTGCCAGTCGTCGGTCGGCTCGGGTAGCCGCACGTCGGTGACGATCGCGGCCACCACCAGCTCTTCCAGCCCCTCCTTGCCTGCGACGTAGTTGTAGAGCGTCATCGGTCCGGTGCCCAGCGACGCCGCCAGCGATCGCATGCTCAATGCGCTGACGCCGGAGTCGTCGACGATGCGCAGTGCAGCGGCAGCGATTTCATCAGTGGTGAACCGAGCCCGCATCCCACTCCCTTGACAAGTACGGCGTACGTGGACGAGTGTAGCTATACGTACACCGTACCTATGAGGAGATTGACATGCCGCTGACCATTCCGACCCACCGAGTCGACTTTCACACCGGGGGCGTCCGATGTGCCGGTTGGCTCACGCTGCCTGCGGGGCCGGGGCCCCATCCCGCCATCGTGCTGGTGCACGGCTTCGGCGCGACGCACGAAATGATGCTGCCGCAGTACGAGCAGCACTTCGCCGCCGCGGGCATCGCCACCCTCGCGTTCGATTACCGCAATACCGGAGAATCCGACGGCCAACCGCGGCAACATATTTCGCTGCGACGCCAGCGTGCCGATGTTGAGGCGGCGCTGAACTTCCTCAAGGCGCGGCCCGATATCGACGCGGGCCGTGTCGGGCTGTGGGGAACCAGCCTCGGTGGGATGAATGTGCTGCGAGTAGCCGCTACCCGGCACGACGTGAGCGTCGCGGTCGTTCAGTGCCCGATGGTGCACGGGCCTGCGGCGGTCCGCACGATTGGCGCAGCGCAGGCGCTTCGGCTCGCACCGCTCATCGCCGAGGACGCGTTGCGTGCGTCGGTGCGCCGAGGGCGGCGGTATGTGCCGATCGTCGGGCCGCCCGGCAGCACGGCGGTCGTCACGGCGGAGGGGGCCGCGGAAGGATGGAATTCGACCGTTCCACCGGGAGGGCACTTCGACAACCGCGTCGCCGCCGCTGACGCGGTCGGCCTTGTGGTGACTTCAGCGCTGCGGTGCGCGCACAACGTCGGCGCGCCTCTGCTGGTGTGCGTCTGCGACCGCGAGAACCTCATGGACCCCAAATACGTTGAGCTGGTGGCCCGGCGGGCACCGAGAGGCGAAGCCCGCCACTACGACTCCGACCACTTCGAGATCTACCATCCGCCAGTGGTCGAGCAGGCGCTAACCGACCAAACCGCCTTTCTGCGGGAGCACCTCAATGTCGGTGCGTGACGTTATGCGCGAAAGCGACGAGAGATTCCGCGGCGTCGCATGCGGCTTCAGCGCCGACGACTGGTCGAGTCCGAGCCTGTGTGAGCGCTGGACCAACCATCAGGTGCTCGCCCACCTGGTTGTCGGGATCAGCGCGCCACTGCACTCCGTAGGGGGCGCAGTGCTTCGCCACCGCGGGACGTTCGACGACGCGAATGCCGAGATGGCGACGGCGCTGGCCGCGGCGCGTCCACCGGCTGAGCTGCTCGATGATTTCGAGCGGTTGAGCCGAGAACCGCGGGGAATTGGGCGCTACTTCCCGCCGCGACTGCTCCTGGGCGATCACGTCACACATGAACTCGACATGCTTTTCGCCCTTGACGTAGAGCCACAGATCCCGTCGGAGGTTCTGGTCGCGGTGCTGAACACTCAAGTGGCTGTGCCGAATCCGTTCGTTCCCGCGTTCGGCAACGCCAGGGGGTTGCGGCTGCGGGCGACCGACACCGCGTGGCGCCATGGTGAGCGGGGGCCGGTGGTCGACGGTCGCGCCGCCGAACTCGTGTCGGTGCTCGGCAACCGGCGCAAGGTGCTGCCACGTCTGGGCGGAGATGGTGTCGCCGTACTCGAGGCGCGGCTCAGCCTCCCGACCCGTACGGGCGGGTGAGGATTTCCAGGTAGTGGCCGGCCGGGTCCTGGAAGTAGACCCCGCGGCCACCGTCGTTGTGGTTGATTTCGCCCGGCCGGCTGCCCCGCGGATCCGCCCAGTGCTGCATGCCGCGGTCGCGGATCTTGCCGTAGATCGAGTCGAACTCGTCCTCGGAGACCAGAAACGCGTAGTGCTGCGGGTGGATCTCCTGCCCGCCGGGCACCTCCGCGTAGTCGAGGCTGACGTCGTTGGCGACAGCGACAACCAGGAAATGCCCGAACGGTTCCGGATCCGGCAGGTCGAACAGCTCGGTCAGAAAGGTCGCCGACTCCAATTTGTCCTTCGCGCCGACGATGGTGTGATTCAACTTGACGCTCATGTAGCGCCAGTGAACCACTACAAGCGACTGACGACATATGTGCTGGTGAAACCGTCCCATGAACCGCTCGCAGCCATCGCTTTCGGAGAACATGCCGCCGTCGTGCAGTCCGACTACGCGTGGTACGAATGAGCCATTGAGCCGATGGGAGGCAATGATGCCGAACGGGTTTGACCTACGAGGCCTCGCGGTTCCGGTGATCGTCGCGCCGATGGCCGGTGGTCCGTCGACACCCGAGCTCGCTGCCGCGGGCACCGATGCCGGCGGCCTAGGTTTCGTCGCGGCCGGCTATCTGAGCGCCGACGCTCTCGCGGAGCGGATCGCCGCCGCCCGACAGCTGACGTCCGGTCCGCTAGGTGTCAACCTGTTCGCTCCACAACCCAGCGCGGCGACTCGGGAGGCGATCGACAAGTACGCCGCCGCGCTGGCCCCAGATGTGCAGCGATACGGGGCCGAACTGGGCAAGCCCGTCTACAACGACGACGCCTGGGAGGCCAAGATCGAGGTTCTGCTCGACCTGCGGCCCGAGGTGGCGTCGTTCACCTTCGGGCTGCCGAGTGTCGAGGAGTGCAAGCGGCTGCGCGATGCGGGCATCGCCACGGTCGGCACGGTGACCTCGGTTTACGAGGCGGAGGCCGCGACGAACTGCGGTGTCGACGCCATCGCAGTGCAGGGCCCGTCGGCCGGCGGGCACCGCGGCACGTTCGACCCCGTCGCAGAGCCCAACTCGCAACCGCTGTCCGAATTGCTCGCCGCCGCGGTGGCCCGGGTCAGTGTCCCTGTCGTCGCCGCCGGTGGTCTGGTCACCGCCGACGACGTCGAGCGCGTAATCGAGGCAGGGGCGGTCGCGGCACAGCTCGGCACGGCGTTCCTGCTCGCAGACGAAGCGGGCAGCAGTCCGGTACACCGCGCAGCGCTGCAAGACCCAAAGTTCACCGAAACCGTTGTGACGAAGTCTTTTTCCGGTCGATATGCGCGGGGACTCCATAACCGCTTCATCGACGAACACGAGGCGCAGGCGCCGTTCGGATACCCCGAGGTCCATTATCTGACCGGGCCGCTGCGGGCGGGTGCGGTGCGCGCAGGCGACCCGCACGGCACGAATGTGTGGGCGGGCACCGGTTTCAAGTCGATCAGATCGGGGTCGGTCGCGGAGATCATGGCCACCTTGGCCTGACGCTTTGCCTCACCCTCTAACCGCTTATAAATCCTTTTGCTGTCGCACCGAGTGCACGATTGTTTGCGTTTCCTATGAGCATCTGGAATGCGCGCGGAATCCGATTAGCGTGGATGGTGTCGAATGATTCGAAAAGCTACGCAGCTTTCGACCTTCTGAGGAGAAGACACCATGAAGAACTATATGATGACCGGCTTGATCGGCGCCGGGATGACAGCGGCGACGCTTGCGCTTGCAGGTGCCGCGACCGCTGCTCCAACCGGACCGACCCAAGTGGAAGAGACAGTGAAAACCCTGGAAGCCAGCGGCTATAACGTCGTTCTGAATAGAACGGGCGCTGCGCCTTTGTCGTCTTGCACAGTGAAGGAGGTCCGGCCCGGCCAGACCCACAAGACGTTTGACTCTCGCGGAAGCAGCACACCGTCGGAGACGATCGTGGCAGAGACAGTTTATGTCGATCTAGCGTGCTGAGTTAATTTGGCTCAGACGGGAGTGCAGGTGAATTCCACACTGCGCTCCCGTTTTGTGCGTTAGCGAAAGCCGAAAAATAATTGTTTGCTGGCAGATGCCAATTCATCTTCGAACTCAGCCTTGTCGGCCGGAGTTAGCGGCACCCTGATCGCGAAGGTCGTCGCGCCGGCCTCCGAGTCGACACCGATGACCCCGCCGTGGGCTTGCACGATCGACGCGGCGATCGCCAGGCCGAGGCCCGAGTGGCCGGCCTCGCGGGAACGCGCCTTGTCGGCTCGCACGAACCGTTCGAAGAGGTGTGGAAGTAGTCGATCGTCGATGCCGGGGCCGTTGTCGGTTACCGTCAGCCCGGCAGATGACGTGGCCGAGTCAGCGCACACCGCTGTGGTGACAACGGTTCCTTCAGGGGTATGTGCCCCAGCGTTGGCCAACAGGTTGGCGACGGCCTGATGCAGTTTGGCCCGATCGCCGCGCACCCAAACCGGTTGGTTGGGGGCTTCGGTAACCCACTGATGCGTAGGCACTGACACCGCAGCGTCATTGACGGCATTGACCACAAGCTCCGCGAGGTCGACGTCGGCGGTCTCGAGATCGTGACGTTCGTCGAGGCGGGCCAAGAACAGTAAATCGGATACCAGTGAGTTCATCCGGGCCGATTCTGCCTCGATGCGCGCCAGCGAATATTCGGTGACTTCCGGTAGCAGTGTGCTGTCTTGGCGCGTCAGTTCCGCGTAGCCATGAATCGCCGCCAACGGAGTCCGGAGCTCGTGGCTGGCGTCGGTGATGAATTGGCGCATGCGCCGATCGGAGGCGGCGACTTCGGTAAGTGCCCGCTCGACATGATCGAGCAGGCGGTTGAGTGCGTCGCCCACCAGCCCTACTTCCGTGCGCATGTCGGTGTCGCCCGCGGGTACCCGCGGCGTGATTGCGTACTGGTCGCGATTCAACGGCAGGGTCGCCACCTCGCCTGCAGTCGCGGCCACCCGGGCGAGCGGGCGCAGCGCTATCCGCACGATGGCCAGTGTCCCGAATGCCGTGACGATCAGAGCCAACGCCGTCAGCACCGTGACGACGATGGTTTCGCGGGTGGCAGCTGCACTCGCCTGACGCAGCGACGCTCCCGTAACCAGGATTTCGCCCGGCCCGCCGGGACGGCCGGTGAAACGGTACATACCCAGTCCGTCCAGCCACTCGGTCTCCGACTGACTCGGCGTGTCAGCGTGCTCGAGGATGCCGGCGAGCGTATCGGGTGGCACGCTGGTCGCGTCGCCATCGCCGAAGAGGGCCGAGTCCACGACCCGGCCGTCGCGAATCAGCACGACGATGTTCCCAGGCGCCTGACCGATGAGCTGACTCAACGGCTTCATGGCGTCCGGCGGCGGAAGGCCGCCGCCGGGCAGCGGCGTGCTGCGGTATTTCGTCATCGACTGGCTGAAAGCATCAGCGGCAGAAGTCAACTGGGTGTCTACGATGCCGGCCACCGACGCCCGCAGAGTCAGCACGGATATCGTGCCGACGACGACCAGCACGGCCATCACCACCGCGCTCACGCCGACGACGAGCTGCGTGCGCAGTGGCCAACTGCGCACCGACAGCACGCTCATCCGGCGGGCCGTAGAAGGTATCCGACGCCTCGCACGGTGTGAATCATCGGCGCGCGTCCGGCGTCGATCTTCTTGCGCAGATACGACACATACAGATCGACGATGCTCGACCTGCCACCGAAATCGTAGTTCCAGACGCGTTCGAGGATCTCCTGCCTGCCGATGGCGCGACGGGCATGACGCATCAAATAGCGCAGCAGCTCGAATTCGGTGGACGTCAACGAGATCGGCTCGCCGGTGCGGCTCACCGTGCGACTCGTGCCGACGAGTTCGAGGTCGCCGACGGTCAACGTCTCGTCGCTTGCGGGCGTCAGGTACGCCGATCGTCGAAGAAGCCCGCGCAAGCGCGCGACGAGCTCCTCGAGGCTGAATGGTTTGGTCATGTAGTCGTCCCCACCTGCAGTCAGTCCGACCACTCGGTCGTGCACCGAATCACGCGCGGTGAGGAACAGGACCGGCGTGTAGTTCGCGCTGTCGCGAAGCTGCTGGAGCACCCCGAATCCGTCCGTGTCCGGCAGCATGATGTCGAGCACCACCACGTCGGGCAGGTTGGCCCGAAACCTCGACACCGCCTCCGATGCGTCGTGGGCGACGTCGATCTCCCACCCCTCGTAGTGCAGCGCCAACCGGATCAGGTTGGTCAGCGCGCGTTCGTCGTCGACCAGCAGCACTCGGATGGGTGATCCGTCGGCGCGGTGCATCCGGGGGAGCTTGCCAAGCACGGGCTCCCGCCGTGGCGTTCCACCAACCTGCAATGTCGTCATTCACACATTGTTCCTGCGCCTCGCCAACCGCACATCTGTCTCATATGAGGCTCATATATGCGCCGGTCAGACCGACGGCGAGCGTCAAGGCAGCTCGTCGATCACGATGTCGCCGGTGTCCGAGCGCGCGGTGACCACCGACGTGGCGCCCTTGCGGTCGCTGGTCTGCGGAACGCGCACCACAGTGTCACCGCTGCTGTCGCTGGTGTTGACGTTCACGACGTAGGGTCCGCGGGGCGGCAGCGCGATGCGGATGTCGCCGTTGTCGGTGGTCGCGTCGACCGTGCGCGGCGCGGTCTTGAAGTCCACCTCAATGTCGCCGTTTGCGGTGGTGGCGCGAAACGATTCTGTCACCGAGACGGCGGTGCGAGCGACCACGTCGCCATCCACGCTGTCGACGTCGATGCGCCGGGCGGCGCCGCTGAGCAGCACCGCCCCGTGCGTCATCCGCGCCGTCACCTGGTCCAGATCGGCCTGCGTCATCAACACGCCGGTCCTCTGCTGGCTGGTGACCGTCAGCCGGCGAGCCACCTCCGGCGGCAGCACCACAGTGATCTCCCCGGCGCGACCCCACTGCAGGAACGGCGACGGCTCGCCGCCGATCGTCAGCCGGGTGCCCGTCGAATCGTTCGTCACGGTCAACGGATGCGAACCGGCGCGGGCGGAGTTGACCATGCGCATGTCGGCGCGTGGTTGCGTGGCGCCAGGTTCTGCGGTGATGCGGACCGCCACCGGCAACTGACCGGTGTCGACGACCAGCGAACGCATCGTCGACGGAAGGGGCTTGCTGTCGGTGACCACACGGAAGGTGGACAGCCCCCATGCCGCAACACCGAGGGAGCCGAGACTACCCATGACGAGCACCGCGGCCGCAGCGATGAGCAGCACCCGGATCGCGGTGCGTCCGCCTGGCGAAAGCGGCGGCGGCGATGCCGGTGACGGGTTGACAGGCGGCGCGGACGGGGGAGGGGCGATGGTCGTCACGGTGAAAAGCCTTTCGGTTGATCAGGACTCGAGGTAGCGCAGGACAGCCAGCACGCGACGGTTCTCGCTCTCGTCGGGAGCCAGGTCCAACTTGGTGAAGATCGAGGCGATGTGCTTCTCGGCCGATCCCGTCGAGACGTGCAGGATGGCGGCGATCGCGGAGTTGGTCTTGCCCTCTGCCATCAGTTGCAGCACCTCGTGTTCGCGTTGGGTGAGTTGCTCGAGCACTGCCCGTCGGTGCGAGCGCACCAGAATCTGCGACACCACTTCGGGATCGAGCACGGTACCGCCCCCGCCGACCACCTCGACGGCGTCGAGGAAGGCAGGCACGTCGGCCACGCGGTCCTTGAGCAGGTACCCGAAACCCTTTGCGTCCGAGGCGATCAAGTCGGCGGCGTAGCGCTCCTCGACATAGTGCGAGAGCACAAGCACCGCAGACTCAGGGTTCTGGCTGCGCAGCAGGGCGGCGGCCCGGATGCCTTCATCGGTGAAGGTGGGCGGCATCCGGACGTCCACGATCGCCAGGTCCGGCCTGGTGTCGTTGACCAGCCGCAGCAGATTGGTCGCATCGGGCACGCCGGCGACCACGTCGTGGCCCGCATCGGTGAGGATGCGCTCGATGCCCGCCCGCAGCAGGGCGGAGTCCTCGGCGATCACAATCCGCATGGCAGGACCGCCGTGATGATGGTGGGACCGGCCGCTGGGCTGGAGACGGTGAAGGCGCCGCGGGCGGCTCGCACCCGCTCCTCGAGCCCGCGCAGGCCGGTGGCCTCGTCGCTATTCGTGATCGCCGCGCCGCCGCGACCGTTGTCAAACACCGAGACGTGCAGCTGGTTGGTCGCCTCGTCGAGTCGCACGGTGACGACGGCCTGCGTGGCCTGTGCGTGCTTGGCGACGTTGGTCAGGGCCTCGGCGACGACGAAGTAGGCAACCGACTCCGTCTCCTCGGGCAGTCGACGTGGCAAATGAATGTCGAGAGTCGCAGGCACGCCGAGGTTTTCGGTGCGCTGGACGACCGACGACAGCGCGGCGTCGAGACCACGATCAGCCAGGATGGTCGGTGCGATGCCCCGCACCACATTGCGCAGCTCGACGAGCGCGCTCTTGGCGTCCTCGTGCGCCTCGGCGATCAGCATCTTGGCTTCTGGCAGATCGTTGTCGAGTTTGGTCTGGGCCAGGCCGATCGTCATTGCCAGCGACACCAGTCGCGGCTGCACGCTGTCGTGGAGGTCGCGCTCGATGCGGTGTCGTTCGGTCTGAGCCGAGGACACCGCACCCTTGCGGGCGTCGGACAACACGTTGACCTGGTATTTCAGCGCCGCAGTCGGAGACGGCGACAGCAGCCACCGATCGATTGCAGCGTCGAGGACAGGCGCGAGAACGAGAATCGCGACCGCGGCAAGCAGCGCAATGAACGCCAGCACAAAGGCGACCGGTGGCGACAGGAATGACAGGCCCGCATCGTCGTCGCTCTGCCTGATCGCGATCGCGGCGGCGGGTCCGATGAATGCGAAAGCCAGGAGGGCGAAGGCGATGGCGGTCACTGCGGCGTCGTAGATCCCGCGCAGCAGGTGATGCGCCGACCCCTTCCAGAACCGGGCACTGCTGATGTCGAGCCAGAGCTGATGAAGCCAGCGCTGAAACCCGCTGTGGGGGGACATGTTGCGCCACGGGACGCCGATGCCCATGCCGAACACCGCCTCGCTGCGGATCCGTTCCAGCCATTCCACGCCGCGCATCAGATACACGAACACGACGACGCAGATCGCGAAGCCGATGACCGACGGGATAGATGAAATGCCGACGACGAGGATCGTCAACGGAATCCACAGCCACACCACAGCGACCGCCGCGCCCGTGATCATCGAGGCCGTCGGCACCAGGCCGATGCGGCGGGCCGGTGTGGGCGCCGCGACGGTGGTGTGCGTCGTGTCGACCGCGGCGGGTGGAGCGGGGTTGGAGGTGACTGCGACCATGCCTACAACCTATGGAGATCGCGGGCCGGGCGACATGGCGTTTTCCCGAGACCCTGGCGGGGGAAAACCCCCACACCTACTTGGGGGCGACGAGCTCCAGCGCGATGTTGTCGGGATCGCGGAACTCCAGGATGTACATCACCCCGATGTCCTTGACCGGCTCGTGGGTGATGCCGAGTGAATCGAGATGGGTTGCCGCGTCCTCCAGTTCGGACCTGCTGCTGACCCGCAATGCGAGGTGATCGAGGCCGGTGCGGTCCTCGTCGAACCTGTCGTCGGCACCAGGGCGCAGGCCGACGCGCGAGTCACCGACGTTGTAGATGACGCCGCCGAACAGGAATGCGAGCCGTTCACGCGTCTCGGCGTCGGCATCCGCAGGTACCTCGAGGTTTATCGGCCAGCCGAAAACGCTCTCGTAGAACTCGCGCGAACGCGTGATATCGGTGACCGTCAACCGGATATGCGCAACGGAACTGGTGTTGATTGGCATGCCCTGATGCTGCCAGCACCCGCGATCGGGTCGGTCGGGGGTTGGCGGCCCGTGCGGGTACCGGGCGACTGACCGGCGCCGGGCTCGCAACGGCGGCGTGCCACAATCGCCGTCGTGCAGGTAGGGATGACGATGCCGGTGATGGAGCCCGACCTCGATGCGTCGGTCCTCCGGGCCTGGGCCAGGACGATCGACGACGGACCGTTCTCATCGTTGTGCTGGGGTGAGCGGATCGCATTCGACAACCCCGAGGCGATCACGCTGCTCGGGGCGCTGGCGGCATGGACGGATCGCGTGCGGCTGATAACAACAGTGCTGGTGCCCCAGCTGCACGACCCTGTGATGCTCGCCAAGGCGCTCGCGACCGGAGACCTGCTCAGCGGCGGCAGGCTCACCGTCGGCCTCGGAGTAGGCGGACGGCGCGAGGACTACGACGCGGTCAACGCCGACCCCGCGACGCAGACCATGCGGGGGATGGCCGAGCTGGTCGCGGTGATGAAGCGGATATGGGCCGGCGACAAGGTGACCGACTCCGTCGTGCCCGTTGGGCCGGCGCCGGTGCAGGCGGGTGGCCCACAGCTACTGGTCGGGACGATGGGCCCCAAGACGGTACGGTCCGCTGCCGCATGGGCCGACGGCCTGGCGGGCACCACGCTTGATCTCGACATCGCAAAGCAGAACGAGCTGTATGACGTCGCACGAACGGCGTGGGCCAAGGCCGGCAAGCCCAAACCGCTTCTGGCCACCTCGTTCTGGTTCGCGCTCGGCGACGGCGACGACGCGCGCGCACAGGTGCACCGGCATCTGCGCCGCTACATGAACTGGATACCGGCCGAGTACGTGGATGCCATGGCAGCCGGCACCGGGTGGGCGGGCGATGAGGACGAATTGTTGAACGTGCTGAAACAATTCGAAGACATCGGGACCGACGAGGTTCATCTCATCCCGACCAGTTCGGACGTCGAACAGGTGCGCAGGGTCGCCGAAGTCGTCAAGGATTTCGGGTAGCTGTCTTCCGCGTTGACTCTGTGCACAGGACGCGCGGTGGCAGGCTGCAGTCATGACTGACGCACATGCGATGCCTCCAGTCGTGTCGCGATCGGAATGGCAGAGAGCGCGTGCAGATTTGCTGGCACGCGAAAAGGAGCTGACCCGGTTGAAGGACTCGGTCAGCGCGCAGCGGCGACGGCTGCCGATGGTTGAGATCACCGAGTCGTACACGTTTGACACCGAGGACGGCCCGAGGACGCTTTGGGATCTCTTCGACGGCCGCAGGCAGCTCATCGTTCAGCACTTCATGTTCGGACCCGATTGGAACGAGGGCTGCGACGGGTGCTCGATGATGGCCGACCACATCGGTCCGCTCTCGCACCTGCACGCGAAAGACACTTCTCTGGTGCTGATTTCGCGTGCCCCGTTGACCAAACTGCTGGCCTTCCGCGACCGCATGGAATGGACGTTGCCGTGGGTGTCGTCGGTCGCGACCACATTCAATGAGGACTTCGGTGCGACGGTCGATGGTGAGGAGCGGCAGGCGATCAGCGTATTTCTGCGCGATGGCGACCGTGTCTTTCACACGTGGTCGACGTTCGCCCGCGGAGAGGAGCCGTTCATGTTGGTGTTCGACTTCCTCGACCTCACGCCGTACGGACGGCAGGAGACCTGGGAGGACTCACCGGCCGGTTGGCCCCAGCAGCCGCCGTACGGCTGGATGCGGTTGCACGACTCGTACTGAGCCGGCAACTCCCCGCCGGAATTCATAGAAATCATCGCAGGTGTCAATTATGCTTAGCTAGCAGCTTTGCCACAGCTCAAGAAGCGAAGCTCTGAACAGGAAGTTTGCGATGACCAAGCTACTAATCGCAATCGCGGGCAGCACTGCGCTGGTTTGCGCATCAGCGGCCTGGGCGGATGTTCCCTACCCCGGCGACACGGGCCATGACTAGTGCCCGCGACCCCGATCCGACGCCGGACGAAGACCAGGCCGTCGCCCCTGTTGAGCCGGCGGACTGGGTCAAACCGGTAGAGCTGATCGAACTGTTGCAGCGCCGCACAGAAAAGCGCAAGCGACCCAAGGCGCCGACGTCGTCACCGTTCTATGACACCGAGTTCGTCGCGTCGCACCGCAAGGGGAAGAAGCGGCGGGCCGACTAGGCCTTGCTCGCCTCGTCGTCCCCGTCGGTCTCGTCGTCCTCACCCTCGTAGTCCTCGTAGTCCTCGTAGTCTTCGTCTTCGTAGTCCTCGTCTTCGTAGTCCTCGTCGTCGTCCTCTTCGTCTTCGTCGACGTACGGGGTGTTCAACCCAGCCAAGTGGTCGGGGTCGGCGGTCACCTGGTCCCACTTCGCGGGCGGGTAATACTCGGCCCACTTCTCCTCGTCGCCGAAGTGAATGGCAAGCACCCCGCCGTCCAGGAACTCGAAGCCGTCATCCTCGCCGTAGTCCTGGGGGTGGGCCTGCCCGCTGAACCGCACCTTGAACGCCATGGTCGCCAGTTTTGCATGACGCCGTCCCCGCACCCGGACGGCCTACCTGCGATGCCGTCGAAACGCATAACCCGTGCGCACGCGCGTGGTAAAGCTGGCCCACATGACAACCGTGGGACGGGCGGACGAAAAACCGGCCGGGCGCACACGACAAAGCTTGCGCCCGAGGCAATCCGCCAACTTCGGCATCATCGCCCGGATCAGCCGTGAGATGGACGGCGTGCACTGATAGTGGCTGTGTGACCTCGGTCGTGACTTCGAAGGCACAAAGCCCTTAGTGCGGCGATAGGTCGTGACGGCGGGTGCCGGGCGGTCATACGGTGTGGTCGGGAGCACACAATGACTGAGTTCATGCGAAGCACCGACGCGTTCACCTGGGCGATGGAAAGCGATCCACGCCTGCGGTCGACCGTGGTATCGGTGGCAATGCTCGACAAGGCCCCGGACTGGACTGCGTTGAGGCGCCGGTTCGATCTACTCAGCCGGCGACTACCGATCTTCCGCCAGCGGGTCGTGCCGTCACTCTCACCTGCCCCTCCTCGCTGGAAGGACTGCCACGATTTCGATCTGGACTTCCACATCCGGCGGGTGTCGGCGCCGCCTCCTGCGACGCTGGACACCATCCTGGAGATGGCCCGGTTGGCCCAAATGGAGGACTTCGATCGGGCCCGGCCGCTCTGGAAGGTGACCTTGGTCGACGGGATGGCCGACGGCGGTGCGGCGCTTCTGTGCACATTCCATCACTCGCTGACCGACGGCGTTGGCGGCGTCCAGATCGCGATGACATTGTTCGACCTGAATGAACAGCTTCGGCCGCTCGACCCGCTGCCCGACGAACCGACCCCGGTGATCACCTCGTGGCTGGGCGGCTATGGCGACATCTTGCGCTGGGAGGCGGAGGTGGCAGGCAACGCGGTCGTGGCCGCGGCGAAGAACGCACCTGCGCTGCTGTACAACGGAATTCGGCGCCCTCTGGACACCGCCGGACGGGCCGTCGAGACGGCCGCGTCGATATACCGCACCGTGCGGCCGGTCAACCGCACCGGCTCATCGCTGATGACGCGCCGCAGCCTGATCCGTCGCCTCGGCGTGCACGACGTTCCGACCTCGCAGCTGCGCGAAGCCGCACACCGTGGCGGGGGAGCCCTCAACGACGCGTTCGTCGCGGGTGTGGCCGGTGGCCTACGCATCTACCACGAGAAGCACGGCGTCTCCCTTCACGACCTGCACATCTCGATGCCGATCAGCCTGCGTACCGACCAAGACGAGATCGGCGGCAACCGGATCACCCTGATGCGGTTCGACATTCCGGTAGATGTCGTCGACCCCGTCGAGCGGATCGCCGAAATACACCGCCGGGCAACCAGAGTGCGCCACGAGCGCTCGTTGCCGCTGACACAACTGATAGCCGGGGCACTGAATATGATGCCGCGCTGGTACATCGGGTCGATCCTGCGACACGTCGACTTCGTCGCCAGCGACGTGCCCGGCATCCCCGTACCGGTGTTTCTCGGCGGGGCACGGGTACAGGCTCAGTACGCGTGGGGGCCGACGATCGGCGCGGCCGTCAACATCACCCTGCTCAGCTACGTCGACGTCTGCAGCTTCGGCATCAACGTCGACACCGGGGCCATTGCGGACTTCGACGCATTCCGAGACTGCCTCGTTGAGGGGTTCAACGAGGTGCTGGCGCTTGCGGGGTGACGCCTTCGGCGGACACCGGTCGGGAACAGCTACGGCGTGACGGCGTCCGGTGATTCGGGCAGCACCTGGCCGCCGTCGACCGCGATCGCCTGACCGGTGATGTAGCCGGCTTCATCGCTGGCCAGAAACGCCGCGAGGTAACCGATGTCGGCGGGCTTGCCCAATGCGCCCGCCGGAATCGCGCGCGCCATGCCTGCCAGATAGTCCTCACCCAGGTCGGCGAGGCCTTCGGTCAGTATGTTGCCCGGCAGGACGGCGTTGACGGTGATGGCGTGCGGGGCAAGCTCGATCGCGGCGGTACGCATGAAACCGAGCTGGGCCGCCTTCGACGCGCCGTAGTGCGACCAGTTCGGAAACCCGGTGATCGGTCCCGTGATCGACGACGTCAGGATCACGCGCCCGTGGCCGGAGGCGATCAGCGACGGCAGCATGCCTGCACCGAGAAGACGGTGCCCTTGACGTTGACGTCGAGCACCTCGGCCAGCTGCTGCGGGGTCATCGTGGCCAGCGGCGCCTCGGGAAAGATGCCTGCGTTGGCGCACAGCACATCGATGCCGCCGAAGGCGTCGGTGACCGCGGAAGCCATGGCCGTGCAGGAGGCGGGATCGCTGACGTCGGTTGTCACTCCGATCACCTTGCCGTCGCCGACACCGTCGAGGGCGCTGACGGTGGCGTCCATGTCGGCCGCTGACCGCGAGGCGACCGCCACATTCGCACCCGCCTCGGCGAACACGGAGGCGATCCCGCGACCGATGCCTTTACTTCCGCCGGTGACGACAACGGACTTTCCTACGAGCGAGAACACAGCCATCAGTGTGGGGCAGCGCGGGCCGTCGCGCAGCGCTTAACAGACTGTTATCGCGCCGCCGGTTGCCGGTCTCGCGGTGAGGCGCGAGGATTCTTCGATCTATGGACTCCGCACAAGCTTTCGAGCTGGCCGAAATCGACGCCGTCGGGCAGGCCGCCCTCGTTTCCGCAGGTGAGATAACGGCTGCCGAGCTGCTCGACGCCGCGATCATCCGGCTCGAGGCCGCCCGCGACCTCAACGCCGTGATCTGTGACCTGTTCGACCGCGGCCGTGCGCAGGCCGCCGAGCTGGACGCCTCGGGCCGCGCACGCGACCAGGAATCGGGGCCGTTGGCCGGGGTGCCATTCCTGCTCAAGGACCTCGGTGCCTCGCTCGCGGGCACCGCGGAGGCGATGGGCTCACGGGCTCTGCGCACCCATGTGGCGACGGAGACAGCGTGGATAGTGGACCGGTACCTGGCGGCGGGGCTTGTGGTGTTCGGAAAGACGAATACCCCCGAGTGGGGCAACCACTGCACCACCGAGCCGTCGCTATTCGGCGCGACGGTCAATCCCTGGTCGCCGTCGATCACGCCGGGCGGGTCAAGCGGGGGATCGGCGTCAGCCGTGGCCGCAGGCGTTGTCCCCGCGGCGTCGGGTGGTGATGGCACCGGCTCCATCCGCGTGCCCGCGTCGTGCTGCGGGCTGGTGGGGCTCAAACCGCGCCGCGGTCGGAGCTCCTTCGCGCCGGGGTCTGGCCATTCGCTGGAGGGTTTGGTGAATGCGCACGCGCTCACCCGCACTGTCCGGGATAGTGCCGCCCTGCTCGACGTCATAGCGGGCACCGTCCCCGGCGATCCCTACGCCGCTCCGACGCCGACCAGCAAGTACCTGGATGCGATAGCCGAAAGACCTGCTGCACAACGCATTTTGATGGCCACAGACTCGCCGTTTCCTGGTACCTCGACCGATTCGGCCGTCGTTGACGCGGTCGAAGACATCGGAAGCCTGCTCGGCGACCTCGGGCACACCGTGAAGTCGGGCTCGCCCACAATCGATCCAGACGTCGTCGCCGACGCGATCGCGGTTCTGCACACCGTCAGCAACACCGCCCTTCACGCATTGGCGACGAGCGTCCTCGGCCGCGAGCCCACCGAGGACGAGTTCGAACCGAGCACCTGGGTGATGATCCGCGAAGGCTTCACCACCACGGGCGCCGCATACGCCGGTGCCATCGACGCGGTGCACGCCCAAACACGCCGCTTCGCGACCGGGATGGCGGGCTACGACGCGCTGCTCGTGCCGACCCTGCTGACGCCCCCACCCCCGTACGCGCTGCTTGACCAGCCCCGAGGCACCACCCGAGCGTTCTTCGATGTGGAATTCGCCACGACCGGGTGGACTTCGCTGGCGAATGTCACGGGGTGGGCCGCGATTTCGCTTCCGCTCGGCAGCACCGGCGACGGCCTGCCGATCGGCGTGCAACTCATGGCGCCGGACGAGACGGTGCTTCTGCAACTCGCCGCCCAACTCGAGGGGGCCGTTCCCTGGGCCGAACGGCGTCCGACGGCATGGGTCGGGTGAGGTCGACCGCAAGCGGGGATTGAACCCGACGCGCTCCCAATCCGTGCGATCAGTATTACCGTCGACACATTGGGGGCGCCATGTATGTACGAACACGTCCGCGCGCGGGCGCGGCAACCACGGGGATAGCCATCGCTGGTATCGCCGCAGTGGCCGCAACGACGTTGGCTCCAGTCGCCGAGCCCCTTACCTCGGCAGCGCGCGATGTCAGGTTGGCTGCCACCGAAGTTCCGCCAGGCGGGCTGCTGACCAGCTTTCTTGGCAACCAGGTCAGCTACTGCTCGGCCATCTGCCCGCCGTTGATCAATACCGGCGTGACGGCCGTGGTGACAACACTGCAGTCACCGCTGGCGTTCGTCGCCGCCGTGCAATCGAATGACATCGTGAAGGCGATCGGCATCACGGCCGCGTCGGTGACCGGGCCGACGAACGCGGCCCTTGGTGAGGCCATAGATGCCGACACCACGGTGGCGGTCCCCAAGGCGTCAAACGCGTTCGAGGTCGCCGTGATCAGCCTGCTCGACATCGTGCCCGCTGCTGCTGGCGGCCTGCCCGCGATCGGCGATGCCATTGCGGCCGCCCGCGAAGAAACGTTCGAGGCGCTCAACCTGCCGATCCCGGTGACCGGGCCAACGGTCACGCCGAACGGAGTGGTGCAGGTGGCGACGTTGGGCGCGATAAGGGTGGGCGAAGCCGTCGTCTTTCCTGCGTTCAACGAGGCCCTGCAGGCCACGGTTGGAGTTCCCGACGCCGCTGCTCAGGAACTGGCCGTGTCCGGCGACCCGGCCAGGGCCGCTGTCGCGGGTGCCGACGCGGCCGTCGGGTCGGCATCGGCCGCGGTGAACGTCGTCGCGCGGTCGGTCGTCACCGCGGCCGACGACATCCGAAACGCGATACGAGTCACTCAAAAATCTTCTGCCACAACAACATCCGCGAACCTTGGGGTGAAGCCCTCGCGCAAGGTGGTCACCGCGGGCCGACACACCGACGCCGAGCCCGGCTCACGCCCGTTGCGTAACGTCGCGTCGACGGTCCGGCAGGCAGCGCGCAACGTCGTGAAGAGGGGTGCTTCGCTCGCCGCTGCAGGGCGCACCTGACCCGCTGTCAAACACGCTGCCGCTCAACCCAGTCCGCCAACCCTGCAGCTGAGGTGATGTGGTCAAGCGCGCGGGCGACGGCACCGTGTAACGGTCCGTCCTCACCGTGCTGCGCGTCGCGCACCGGCGGAGGGGCATCCTTGCGGAAGGCCATCAGGCCTTCCCTGTATGCATCATCGAAGGCTTTCGCCGCGTTCGCTCTCAGCAGGGACGCGACGCCGCCAAGCGTCACGACCTCTGGGTCATGCAGATTCACCAGCCCGCCGACGCCGCGGCCCAGCGAGGTAGCCACGGCTTCGAACGCCCGACGAGTTGCCCCGTCCCGCCCGGCGTGTGCGTTCAGGTCGTGAACGTATGCGACCGGATCCTCTGGGGGCGCGTCGCCTCGGTGCCGGGCCAGGGCACGCCCGTCGACGGTGAGGTCCCAGCAGCCGCGAGAGCCGCACGGGCAGTCCAGCGCCTGGTCGCCGAAGGGGATGTGGCCGTATTCACCCGCGGCGCCGTGTGCACCGTTGAGCGGTTCACCGTTGACGATCAGCGCCCCGCCGATGCCCTGCGCGACGATCAAACAAAGTGCGGTCGCAGCGGAGCGGGCTGCGCCGGACCGCGCCTCCGCCAGTCCGGCCAGCGTGGCGTCGTTGCCAAGTAACAGCGGAATGCCTGCGCGATCGGGAATCTTTGCGGCGAGCACCGACAGGTCGACGTCATTCCAACCTCGCGACGTGAACTGAACCAGCTTGGCATCGCTGACGGTGCCTGCGACCGCGACCGCTATCGCCCTCAGTCGCTTGGCATTCCGTCGATAGATCCTGCCGATCGCATCCGCCAACTGGCCGAGCACGGGCCCCAACTGTTCAGCCGCGTAATCCGCCTGGGTGACGACCTTGGGCACGCCGTCGATTCCTGCCAGCGCAAGGCGCCAGTCCGTCGCCCGCAGGTCGGCCGCGAGCACCAACGGCCCCCTTGCGTGTGGTCCCAGCACCGTCGTGGGCCTACCCCGTCCCTGCGCGGGCGCCGGGGTCTCGTCGAGCAGCAGCGCCTGCCGCATCCGCGCAACCAGCTCGGTGGCACCACCGCTGCCGATGCCGAGGCGCTGTGCCGCGGCGGCGCGGGTGATACCTGGCTCGGATCGCACGACCTCGACAAGTTGAGCGGCGCCCAACCAGCGCATATTGGCGGCTTGCCGTTGATCGTGTGCCATCGCCGGGAAGTATCTCACTTGAATATGCTCGAGTGCCGAGTATATTCAATTTGTATGACGCTGGCCCCCGAGCGCGCACCCACCGCAGGCCTTCGCGAGAGCCTGCCAGGACTGCTGTCGCTGGCCCTTGCGTCATGCGTCGCGGTGAGCACCGAAATGCTGCCGGTGGGTCTGCTGCCGGAAATCGGTGCGACGTTCGCGGTGGCCGATTCGGTGACCGGGCTCTTGGTCAGCCTGTACGCGGTGATGGTCGCCACGCTCGCGGTTCCTCTGACCGTTGCGACGTCGCGCTTTTCACGCAAGCCGCTGCTGTTGGCGACTTTGACGTGCTACGCGCTGAGCAATGCGTTGGTGGCCGTAGCGCCGTCGTTCGCCGTCGTCGCCGTCGGACGGACGCTCGGTGGCGTAACGCACGCGCTGTTCTTCTCCCTGGTGATCGGATACTCGCCACGACTGGTGTCGGGCGCGCACGTTGGCCGCGCACTTGCGCTCGCAGGCAGCGGCGCATCGGTCGGTCTGGTCTTCGGAGTGCCGTTGTTGACGTCGCTGGGTACGGCAGCGGGGTGGCGGGCGTCGTTCACCGCGCTGGCTGTGCTTTCCGTCCTCACGTTTTTACTCGTGGCACGGCTGCTGCCGAGTGTTGACCACGAACCGATTTCGGCCCGTCGTTGGTCGGGCGGCCGGCGTCAACTCGCGGCGGTCGCGACCTCGAACACGTTGGTGTTCCTCGGGCAGTTCACGGTCTACACGTTCGTCGCCCTGTTGCTGCTCGGCAGTGGAGTCAGTCCGGCGCTTGTCGGCCCGGTTCTGCTCGCGTGCGGCGCCTGTGGGCTCTTGGGCCTGTGGTACGCCGGCCGCGGTCTTGACCGAAATCCGCGACAGACCGCGGTGGTCGTGCTTGTGTTGATCATCTGCGCGGTCGTCGGCCTCGGTGCCACATGGCCGACGCTCGTAGGAGTGCTTCTCGCGACAGCGATCTGGAGTGCGGCATTCGGCGGTGTGCCGTCGATCTACCAAACGTGCGCAGTGCGAGCACGGGCGATGCCGCCCGAACTGGCCGGGGCATGGATCAACTCCACCGCCAACATCGGGATCGCGGGCGGGGCCGCCATCGGCGCCGGTCTGCTCCACACGGCGGGGTTGTCGTCGCTGGCCTGGCCCGGGGCTTTGCTGATGGTGTGCGGCCTTGCGGTGATGCTGCTGTCTCGTCGCGCGTTCCCGCGACACCCTTGATACGGCGGACATCACCGGAGAACCATCGCGTCGTGCGAGGTCAGCGGCTACGCTTCGGCAAACCGCATAGAGCGGCAGTCCCGCGACTCTTGGAGGTATGCCACATGGGGCTCGTCATCGGCATCATCGTCGTCGTCGTTCTCCTGTTACTCGCTGTCTTTGTCATCGCCGGCTACAACGGCCTGGTCCGTGCGCGCAACGCCTACAAGAACGCCTTCGCGCAGATCGATGTCCAGTTGCGGCGCCGGTTCGATCTGATTCCCAACCTGATCGAAACGGCCAAGGCCTACATGGCGCACGAGCGCCAGACCTTGGAGGCCGTCGTCGCGGCGCGCGGTGCCGCTATCAACGGCCTGGCCGCTGCGCAGGCCAATCCCGGTGACCCGGCGGCGATGCAGCAGCTGGCCGCCGGGCAGCAGGCCCTCGACGGCGCGTTGAGCAGGCTCAACGTGGTCGTCGAGCAGTACCCCGACCTGAAGGCGAACCAGAACATGATGCAGTTGTCCGAGGAGCTGACCTCCACGGAGAACAAGGTCGCCTTCGCTCGGCAGGCCTACAACGACGCGGTGATGAACTACAACAACCGCCGCGAGACATTCCCCGGCAGCGTGTACGCGGGCATGTTCAACTTCGCCCCTGCGGCGCTGCTGGAGATCCCGCCGGAGCACCCCGAGATGCGTGACGCCCCAAAGGTCCAGTTCTGATCGACCGGCGGTGATGAACTTCTTCGACCACCAGCGGGCGGCCAAGGGCTCCACGCTAAAGCTGGTGTTCCTCTTCGTGGCCGCCGTGGTCGCGCTCGTCGCAGGCGTCGACGCTGCCGCCGCACTCGCGCTGGCGTACGAGAACTTCGGCGTTTCGACGATTGTCCCCGTGGTCATCGTCGTCAGCGTGGTCACGTTGTTGGTCATCGCGGGCGGCATGCTCTTCAAGACGATTTCGTTGCGGCAGGGCGGAGCAGCCGTCGCCGCGTCTGTCGGCGCGGTGCCTGTCGATCCCACGACCACCGATCCGCAGCTGCGCAGGTTCGTCAATATCGTCGAGGAGATGTCGATTGCCTCTGGGGTCCCGACGCCGCGACTGTTCGTCATGCCCCGCGAGCAGGGCATCAACGCATTCGCGGCTGGATTCACTCCGGCCGACGCGGCCATCGCGGTCACCGGGGGAGCGCTGGCCCAGTTGAACCGCGACGAGTTGCAAGGTGTGATCGGGCACGAGTTCAGTCACATCCTCAACGGCGATATGCGGCTCAACATCCGTCTCATCGGGCTTCTCGCCGGAATCCTGCTGATCGGCATGATCGGGCTGCGCTTCCTGCAGTTCGGCGGCGGCCGCGGCAGCGACAGTAAGTCCGGCGCGCCGCTCGTGGCCGTCGCGTTCGCGATGATGGTGCTCGGATTCATCGGCGTGTTCTTCGCGAACCTGATCAAGGCCGCGGTGTCCCGGCAGCGCGAGTGGCTGGCCGACGCGTCGGCCGTGCAGTTCACCCGGCAGACCGATGGGCTCGAGGGCGCGCTGAAAAAGATCGGTGGCATACCGACCGGCTCGCGACTGCGCGACTCCAGGAACGCGGCGGAGGTCAGCCACATGCTGTTCGGCGAGGGAGTGCGCCGTTCGTTCTCCTCGTTGTGGGCGACGCATCCGCCGCTGACGGAACGGATCAGGGCACTCAACCCCAGCTTCGACCCGCGCGAGATCGACGAACTGAAACAGCGTTACGCCCAGCAGGCACCCGATGGGTTGGCCGAGGACATCGCCGCCGGATTTGCGCCCGCCGGAACGGCATTGGGCCGTCCGACCCCGGAACCGATCCCGGCACCCGGTCGACATGCGATCACCGCCGAGCAGGTCGTCGCCCGCGCAGGCACCTTCACCCCGGCCGACCTGAAATACGGTGCCGCCCTGCACGCGCGACTGCCCGACGACATCCGACAGCTCGCCACCCAGCCGACGACGGCGCCTGCGGCCGTCATCGCCTTGCTCCTCGCGCCACCCGGCGAGGCGCTGCAAGCCCGCCAGCTTGCCTCGGTGGTTGCGCGAATGGGGCCGGCGCAGGCGCGAGACGCGGCGGCGCTTGCAGCGCAGATGGCGAGGCTGCCGCAAGATCTGCGCATGCCGTTCGTCGCGCTGGCTCTGCCGCAGTTGGCGGCCCATCCCCGCGACGACCAGGACCGGTTGGTCGCAGCGCTGAACGATCTCGCCGTCGCCGACGGCACGGTGACGATGTTCGAGTACTGCCTGACCCGCCTGGTGTGGAGCTACCTGTTGGACGGCGCCGACCCGTACCGCCGCAGCAAGGTGGGCAATGGCTTGCTGCAGACCGTGCGACCGGTGGTGACAACCCTGCTCGCCACGCTCGCCGTCGCCAGCGGCGGCGACCCGGACACCTCGGCGCACGCGTTCCACGGTGCGCTGCGCCGCCTGTACGGCGATGCCGCCACGCCGGACAGCCCGCGTCGGCACAGCTGGCAGCAGACGCTCGACGGCGGCTGGGCTGCGCTGGACGCCTTGGCGCCGAAGGCCAAACAGGCGCTCGTCGAGGCGATGGTGCAGTCGGTGGTTCACGACGGCACCGTGACAGCGGCGGAGGCCGAAATGCTGCGCGCGGCTTGCGCCTTGATGCACGTACCCCTGCCCGCACTGCTCGACTGACCCGCCGATTCTGCGCATGTGGCACGCGTTGAGTTTGGCCGTCGGTCAGAGCAAGCCGAGCAACTCTAAATCGCTGATGTACTTGACGATCACCTCGGCGGAGACATGCGGGATGTCCTTGTCGGGGCCGATCTTGTTGTCCTGCACAGCCGCGCGGAAGTGATCTGCAGGCGCGAGCGATCCGTTGATCGGGTGTTCGGGCCTTTGGTAGTTGTGCAGAAGCGGCAGCAGAGACGCTTGACGTTGCTTGTCGGGCAGGCTGCGCAGCGCGGTATCGAAGCGCGCCAGCCAGTCTGCGTACTCGGGCACCCGGGTGAGCGGGTAGCCCGCCTCGACAAGCCAGTCGACGTAGGTGTCCATGCTGATGCCGTCGTCGTACGGGTTCATCACGTGGTAGGTCTCGTAGCCCGCGACCACGTTGGCGCCCAGTGTCGACATCGCGTCGGCGATGAACTCCACCGGCAACCCGTCGTAGTGCGCCCGTTGCCGATTGCCCTCGGCGTCCAATTCGTAGAACGAGTACGGTGCGATGCCGGTGGCCACCAAGGACAGCATCATCCGGGTGAACATGTCGGGCACGTTGAGCTGTCCGCCATAGGTGGTGTCGGCCAGGATCATGTCGCAGCGGAAGACCGCGGCGGGAAGGCCGCACAGGTCGTGGGCCTCGCGCAGGAGCACCTCGCCACCCCACTTGCTGTTGGCGTAGCCGTTGGCGTAACCGTCGTTGATCTGGCGGGTCGCGCTCATCTGCCGAATGTCGGCCTCCTCGAAGAACTTTCCCGGCTCAATTTGGTCAGCGACACCGATGGTGGAGACGTAGATGTACGGCTTGATCCGGGTGGTCAGGGCGATGCGGATCAGCTCCGCGGTGCCAACGACGTTGGGTCCGAACAGCTGGCTGTAGGGCAGCACATGGTTGACCAGCGCTGCGGGGTCGACGATCAGGTCGACGGTGTCGGCCAATCGTTGCCAGGTGGCCTCGTCGAGGCCGAGGTTCGCCTCACCCTTGTCGCCCGCGATGACCTCGAGATGGTCGGCGGCCAGCGATCGGTAGTGCTCGAGCAGTTTGGGATCGCCGCTGTCGAACGTGGAGTCGACGCGGTGCCGGGCGGTGGCGTCGTCCTTGGCGCGCACCAGCAGGATCACCTTGCCGTCGACCAAATCCATGCGTTCGAGCCATTGCAGCGCGAGGTAGCGCCCCAGGAACCCGGTGGCCCCGGTCAGCAGGACGGTACGGACCTCCTGGCTCGGGCCGGGCAGAGACCGTGCGGCGGTCAGCGTCGCGTCGTCGAGGAACTTGTCCAACGTCAAATCGTGGGCGTGCGCCTCGGTCGCGTCGCGACCGTGCACGGCGTCGAAGGTCGGCCGCTTGGTCCCACCGGCACGCTGCGCGTCGATGTAGGCCGCGATAGCTGCCAGGTCGCTGGCCGGGCTGACGATCACGCCAACCGGCACATCGATGTCGAAGATGTCGTGGAGCAGATTTCCAAAGGTCAACGCGGACAGCGAATCACCGCCGAGGTCGGTGAACGCCACACCGGCCGCGACGTCGGCAGCGTCGGCACCGAGAAGCGCGCCGGCCGCCCGGCTCACCGTCTCGAGCGTCGGGCGGTTCGCTCCGTCTCTGCGCAGGGCACGCAGCACGTCGGCTTGCCCATCGGCCAGGTCGGCGTAGAGCTGTTCGAGGGCCGGGCCGTAGTGCTCCTTGAGCTTGGGGCGGGCCAGCTTTCGGATGCCGGTCAGGAGTCCGTTCTCCAGCGTGAACGGTGTCGTCTCGACGATGAAGTCGCGCGGAATCTCGTAGGACTGCAAGCCCGCCTCTCGCGCGACGCTCTGCAACGCCTCGCTCAGCAGCGGCTTTACCGCGTTCGGGTCGCCGCCGACGGTGGTCAGCGCGTCGTCGGTCGGGACGACGACGGCGAGGAGGTAAGAGCGGGAACTGTTGCCGTACACGAAGATCTGACGCACTGACGGGTGTCCGCCGTAGGCCGCCTCCAGCTTGGAGACGGTGACGAACTCGCCCTGCGAGAGCTTGAGGACGTTGTTGCGGCGGTCCACATACACCAACCGGTCGGGCGAGATCTCAGCCATCACGTCACCGGTGTAGTACCAGCCGTCGGCGTCGAACAGTTCGGCGGTGACCTCGGGCCGCTTGTAGTAGCCGGGGATCAGATTCGGTGTCTTGACCGCCAACTCGCCGCGCGGGTGGGGCCGGTCGGTGCCGAAGTAGCCGAGGCTTGGCACGTCGACCAACTTGTACTCAACCACCGGCGGCCGCTGAACCTCGCCGTTGACGATGACGATGCCGTCTTCGGTAGAGCCGTAGACCTCGGTCAGGGGGATGTCGAGGAACCTCTCCACCCAGGCGAACAGATCGGATGAAATGGGCGCGGAACCCGTCAGCGCCGAGAAGTGCCGCCCGCCAATGAGGTTCTCGCGTTGCTCGGCCATCACCTGCAGTTCGACGGCCTCACGGTCGGCCCCGTCGGTCCAGCGATGGTCGACCTCGCTCTGCACCTCCTGGAAGAGCATCTCCCAGAGGCGTGGGACGAAATCGAGCTTGGTCGGGCGGACCAGCGCCAGATCCTCGAGCAGAGTCGACAGGTCGCTGCGGGCCGTGAAGTAGGCAGTTCCGCCTGCGCCCAGTGTTGAATACAGAATCTGCCGACCCATGATGTGGCTGATCGGCATGAAGTCCAGCGTGATCGCCGGTAGCTTGCCGCCGGGGTCGAAGCTGGGCCTGTGCCATCCCCGCCAGCAATTGGCCATCAGACGATCGGTGTACATCGCGCCCTTCGGGGTTCCCGTTGACCCCGACGTATAGATCAGTAACCGCAGTGTCTGCGCGTCGCCGCGGTGGATCTCCGGACCGGCGGAGTGCGCAGGGGCGCTGTTGATGACGTCGTCGAGAGCCTCGACCTGGACATCCCGGTCGGCGAGGCGAGCCGCGGCGGATTCAAGGGCTTCGCGGTCGGAATCGACCTGCGGGTGGTAGTCGAAGACCACGAGACGTTTGGGTGTGTAGGAGGTGAGCGCGAGCTCGACGGCGTCTTGGAGGTGGTCGGCGCTGGACAGGACGGCGACGGGTTCGGTCTCGACGAGGATCGGGTGCAGTTGTTGCACCGGCGCACTGGTCTGCAGCGGAACGGCGACGGCACCGACCAGCGACAACGCCATGTCGACGATCGCGTAGTCCGCGCTGGTGAAGCCGAGCGTCGCCACGCGGTCGCCGGGCCGGACAGGATTGTCGGCCAGTGCGTCAGCGAGAGCCCGGACGCGTGCCCAGGTTTCGCGGTAAGTCAGGGTGTCGAAATGGGGTTGCAACTCGGCGACGGTGCGTCCGGCCGCGTCGGTGACGAATTCGACGGCGCGCTGGCCGAGTGCGGGCCGGTCGGCGTAGCCCTCCATTACCGTGCGGATCGCGTCGGTAAGGAGGACGTCGGGACCTTCGAGCGTCTCTCTGATAGTTGGATTGGGCTGGGCGGCAACGAATTGCGCGTCGCCTGCGGTCAATCTCTCGAATCGGCGCTGGCGCCGTAGGTCGCGGGCAGTGGCTGAAGTTGACATCTCAACTTCTCCTTCAACAAGCGTTCTGAGCAGGGCGATCGCCCTATCAGAAGAAATACCATAGGGAACCTATATATTCCTGAAGAGTTGCTGTGAGGGGGTGTGAATCTGCTCACCGAGTCGAAGTTCGCATTCTCAAATCGGCGGCAGTCCAATACTTTTCGGTGAAGTCGGGCGATTCGGGCAGAGTTCGCGCGCGGGTGTGGGGCTGGGTGACATATGTCACCTGCAGGCTCGGGGCTCAACCACACCGGCGCCCGTGTCTTCTTCGGCGGGCGCGGCTAGTTCTGCAGCAAAATCCCGCGTCGAGCAACCCCGAGGTTCCCGTAATGAACGTCTGCGTGTCGCACACGAGCCACGCAACCGCCCCGGCGACCTCTTCTGCCCGCAGTAAGGCGGGGGCAACGGGTTTTGTTGGGCGACGATCCATGGTGGCGCTAGACAATCAGCCGGATTGTGAATGTTTGCGTTCACGAGGCTGCACGACGTCACGCTCAGTAACCCCGAAATAGACGTCATAGAACCTTCCGACCCTTGGCTGACCCGAGTTGGGATGCGGATCTGCGGGCAGTCATGGGCAGGCTCGGTGCCACTCGAGGATTTCCAGGTCAGTCCGATCCATGCCGCGTTCGACGACTTTCCAACTTTCCAACCATCGACTTGTACGTAGGTGACCGGGACATCACGGTCGCAGACTGTCGTCGGCTTCGCGACCTACTGCCGGTCCGGCGACTGCGCTATCACGAGGAAGCCGGCGCGGTACACGTCTACCCGCTATCGCCGGTGCCAGAGGGCCGAGCCGCCCGCACACAGTTGATTAAATACATCGGTTCGATCCTGCGACAGGCCGGTCAGGGGCTCTGGGGCTTTACTGCGAGAGCGGCGATCTGTTCCAGGAACGCCCGTGCGGGCGCCGCCGCGCTCGCCGAGACCGCCACGCCGAGTTGGCGAATGGTTCTGGGTACCAGCGGCCGAATCACCACCCCGTCGGGCAGCGCGGGCAGTCCGGCGCTGGGCAGGATGCTGACGCCGAGGCCGCCCCGAACAATCTCGAGGACTGCCGACATCTCACGGGCCTCGAAGGCCACGTCGAAGTCCACCCCGACCCGCCGCGCCATCGGCATGAACACTTCGGCGCAACCGCCGGTCGACCGGATGAACGGCTCCTTGGCCAACTCGACGTAGTCGACCTCATCCCAGCCGGCCAGCCGGTTGTCCGCGGGCAGCACTGCCACCATGTCCTGGTCGCCGATCACCGCTGAGTCCAGGCCTTTGATCGGCAGGCTGACCACGCCTGCCTCGGCCGCGCCCTGATCCAGCCAGTCCCGCACCTCCTGCTCGCTGCCCTCGAGCAACCGGATGGTGACCGCCGGATAGCGGGCGGCAAAGGCTTGCAACTGCGGGGCGATCAGGGTTCCAGTGACACTCGGCAGGCTGGCCAGGCTGAGTGTTCCCGTGACCTCGCCGGCGAGTGTCGCGACCTCAGTGCGCAGCAGTGTCAAGTGGCGCAATACTTCTCGCGCGTGGGGAAGCGCCGACGACCCGGCGTCGGTGAGCGCGAGGCCTCGGTTACCGCGTACCAGCAGCGGTGAACCCAGTTCCTTCTCGAGGGTCGCCACGGCGCGGCTGATGGCCGGTTGAGACATCCCGAGTCGGTGGCTGGCTGCGGTGAAACCACCCTCGTCGACGACGGCCAACAAAGACTTCAGCTGCAGCAACGTCGGCATCGGCACTCCTGACATGCAATGAACGGCATACCGGCATAGCGGCGTCGGTATGCGTTTTAGTCCCGCCAGAACGTTGAAGTGATCAGCAAGACGTTAACGAGGAGGACACCATGTCACCACGACGAGTGCTGATCACCGGCGCATCGAAAGGCATCGGCCGTGCCGTCGGCGACCGGGTGGCACAAGCGGGCAACATCCCGGTTGGCTTGGCGCGCACGCGACCGGCCACCTTTCCCGGCGAGTTTCACGAGGTCGATCTCGCCGATCGTGCGGCAACTGCCAAGGCGTTGGACGCGGTCCTTGCGGAAGGGTCGATCGACGCCGTGGTGAACAACGTCGGCTTCGTGCGGATGGGCCGCATCGGCTCGATTGACTTGGATCACCTGTTCGACACCTACGACCTCAACGTGCGTGTCGCCATTCAGGTCACGCAGGCGGCGCTGCCCGGAATGCTGTCCGCGGGATGGGGCCGCATAGTCAATGTCACCAGTCTGACCACGCTTGGGACGCCCGAACGCACGCCGTATGCGGCGGCGAAGGCGGCGCTGGAAGCCTGCACCCGGATCTGGGCCAAGGAGTTGGCCGCGACCGGTATCACGGTGAACGCCGTTGCGCCGGGGCCTACCGAGACAGAGCTGTACCGCGAGCGCAGCCCGATCGGATCGGAGCGCGAAGCGAGCTTGCTGGAGAGCATCCCACTGCATCGCGTCGGGTCACCGCGCGAGATCGCCCATGCCATCCACGCAATGCTCGACGAGGACGCCGGATACATCACCGGCCAGGTCATTCGGGTCGACGGCGGCGGGAGCATCGCCGCATGAGTACAGGACCGACACCAATGAAGCTCGGACTTCGCCTGCCCCAGAGATTGGGAGTGGACCTACAACACGACTTGGTCGAGGCAGCCAGAACGGCCGAAGCGGCCGGATACGCCAGTTTGTGGACGTATGAACGACTGCTCTTCCCGGAGATGCCCGTCGAACCATATGTCGAACTGCCCAACGTGCCGTGGCCGGAACACTCGCGGCAGGCCGCCGACCCCCTGGCAGTCCTCACCGCAGCGGCGGTGGCGACCGAAGAGGTGCGCCTCGGTGTTGCCCTCCTGGTCGCTGCGCTGCACACACCCGTCCAGCTGGCGAAGGCGCTGGCCACGGTGGATCAGATCAGCGGCGGCCGCGTGATCGCAGGTATGGGCACCGGCTGGTCCACCGATGAATTCCAGGCCGCCGGCGCCAACCGAGCGGATCGCGGTCGCTTCCTCGACGAGACGCTGGACGTCTTCGACGCCGTGTGGGGCCCGGACCCGGTGACTTTCCGCAGCCCTCGCGTAGTCATCGACAATGCCTCGGTCCTGCCGAAGCCCGTTTCGAAGATCCCCGTGTTGCTGGCCGGCGGTGGCAGCACCACTTCCAAGTCCCTGCAGCGCATTGCCAAACGCGCGGACGGCTGGCTGCCGGTCCTCAGCAAACCTGGGAAAGCTGGAGCCTCAGAACTGCGCGCAAACTGGGACCGCATCAGAGAGATGGCCGCTGAGTATGGCCGGGACACGAGCCGGATGGAGATGGTTGTGGTGGGAAACGTCACCTTCACTGACCGTCCGGCGGGACCGGACCGATCGGCGTTCGTCGGCACTCTCGACCAGATCATGGACGACGTCCGAACGGTTGCAGAGGCTGGCGCAGACGAGCTCATCGTGGATCTGAATCTGCAGGACTGGTTCACCAGCACTCGCCAGATGCTCGACACGGCAGAGGAGATTCACGAACGGGCCGTAGCTTCGTGATCGTGGGACGGCCGCTGGTTCGCCCAAAAATGCCGTGCGTCACTGTGCGGATGCATCCACCCGCCCGGCTCGTCCCGTATGACCCCGCACAATCGGGGGACGGGTCGCGTGTCTGCCATCTGCGATGCCCTGTTCGGCGACCAGGGCAGGATGCCGACGCGGGCATGGGTGTCGGCGAACACCGCAGCGCCTTCTTGATGTCGTCCGTGGCGCAGCCGATGAGTTGCGGGCCGAAATCGACTGGAGTCCGCCGATCGGAACCCAGGAGAACAGAATTCGTGCACGCCGCGCGGGTAGATGAGGTACGTAGCCGCGATTGCGGCAAGTACCTGGGAATGCTGGTGCCCCCGGCAGGATTCGAACCTGCGGCCTTCTGCTCCGGAGGCAGACGCTCTATCCCCTGAGCTACGGGGGCGCTGATGACAATCTGCGCCGTTCGGGCTTCGACAGCCTAACCCATCGCGCTGACGCTTCGAATGAACGGGACGTGCATAACCGTGCCCCGCCCGGGTATCTGCTGACTGCGGCTGAACCGGCGAGAACGCCTCTGGGTCGCCCGAGGGGTGGAGCATGTGACCGACACAGAGGAACGGCCCGAGCCGCCTCGGCTCATCGAGCCGCCGCGCTTGCGTACCGATGAGGATCGGACGGCAACGCGGTTGGAGCTGTTCTTCGACCTGGCCTACGTGCTGGTCGTCGGTGAGCTGAGCACGGCGTTCGCAAAAGATCTGACGTGGCACGGACTCCTGGTGTTCAGCGCCCTGTTCACGGTCACCTGGTGGTCGTGGGTGACGACGACGTTGTACGCCAACCGCTTCGACACCAACGACGTGCCCTACAAACTGGCCAAGCTCGGCCTGACCTTCGCGATCGTGGTGATGGCGGCCGCGGCAAGCCGGGCCACCGCCGGGGACGCAGCGTATTTCGTTGCCGCCTACGTCGCGACCCGTGTGGTGCTGCTCGTGTTGTACGCCCGGGCCTATCGCCATGTGCCCGACGCCCGGCCGACCATGAGGTTCTACCTTGCCGGCGCGGTGGCCGGGGCGGGCTTGTGGTCGATGTCGCTTCTGTTCTCCGGGCCGCCGATGTATGTGTTGTGGGCCTTGGGTGTGCTGTGCGAGGCGTTTGCCCCGCTGCTCGCGACCCGATTCGGTGGCAGCATCCCCCTGCACGAGGAGCACCTGCCTGAACGGTTCGGCCTGTTCGCCATCTTGGTGCTCGGCGAATCGATCGCATCGACGGTGGTCAGCCTGCATGACACCGATTGGCGGCTGATGTCCTTCGTGATGGCCGTCGTCGTCTTCGTCGTCACGGCCGCCTTGTGGTGGAGCTACTTCGAACTTGGAGCTGCCGCAGCCAACCAGCGACTGATCGACGAGGACAGTCAGTCCAATTCGAGCCACGACCGATTCGTCTACGGCCACCTGCCGGTCGTCATGGGTTTGACTGCCGTCGGTATCGGGGTCGAGCAGTTCATTCTTCATCCCGGGGACGGGTTGTCGGCCGCCGGCCGCCTGATCTTGTGTGGCGGCACCGCGGTGTTCTTGATCGGCGTGGCCCTCGTCATGGCTGGTACGGCTCGTCGGTGGTCGGCCGCATGGCCGTGGCCGACGCTCGCCATCCCTGTCGTCGCGGGGATCGGCTTCGCGGGCGGCCTTCCTCCGATGGTCACGGCCGTCACACTGGCGGTCGTCCTCATTTTCGTGGTGATCACCGGGATCAGAGCGCAGAGCCGCTGACTGACGGCAACCAGGGTTTAACGATTCGGGGCCTGACCACCCCAGACCATAGGATGGACCCTCGTGACCCCTGCCGACCTGGCCGAGCTGCTCAAGACCGTCGCCGCCGCGGTGCTGGCCGAGCACGACCTGGATGCATCGGCGCTGCCCGCGACGGTCACCGTCGAGCGGCCACGAAACCCCGAGCACGGCGACTACGCGACCAACCTCGCGTTGCAGCTCGCCAAGAAGGTCGGCGCAAACCCGCGTGAGCTGGCCGGATGGCTCGCGACGGCGCTGACCGACGCCGACGGTATCGCCTCGGCCGAGGTGGCCGGGCCCGGCTTCGTCAACCTTCGCATCGACGCCAGCGCCCAGGGCGCCATCGTCAACAACGTCATCGACGCGGGCAAGACATACGGACACTCCGACGCGCTCGATGGCCAGAGCATCAACCTCGAGTTCGTCTCCGCCAACCCGACCGGGCCTATCCACATCGGCGGCACCCGCTGGGCGGCCGTCGGCGATGCGCTCGGGCGGCTGCTGGCAACGCAAGGCGCCAAGGTGGTCAGGGAGTACTACTTCAACGACCACGGCGCCCAGATCGACCGGTTCACGAACTCGCTCATCGCGGCGGCGAAGGGCGAACCGACTCCGGACGACGGGTACGCGGGCGACTACATCGGCGACATCGCCGACCAGGTGCTTGCCAAGGAGCCCGGCGCGCTGAGCCAGCCCGATGACGAAATGCGCGAGACGTTCCGCTCGATCGGCGTCGACCTCATGTTCACCCATATCAAGCAGTCGCTGCACGACTTCGGCACCGACTTCGACGTGTACACCCACGAAGATTCGATGCACACCAGCGGCCGCGTCGATCAGGCCATCACCAGGCTCCGCGACGTCGGCAAAATCTACGAGAAGGACGGCGCAACCTGGTTGCGCACCACCGACTTCGGCGACGACAAAGACCGCGTCGTCATCAAGAGCGACGGCAAACCGGCGTATGTCGCCGCCGACATCGCCTACTACCTTGACAAGCGCGAGCGCGGGGCCGACCTGTGTATCTACATGCTCGGCGCAGACCACCACGGCTACATCGCCCGTCTCAAGGCAATCGCTTCATCTCTCGGCGAGGACCCCGCCACCGTCGAGGTGCTGATTGGGCAGATGGTCAACCTGGTGCGTGACGGGCAGCCGGTTCGGATGAGCAAGCGGACAGGCACGGTGATCACGCTCGACGACCTCGTCGAGGCGATCGGCGTCGACGCCGCCCGGTATTCGCTGATCCGGTCGTCGGTCGACTCACCGATCGACATCGACCTGGCGCTGTGGTCGTCGGCGTCCAGCGAAAACCCGGTCTACTACGTGCAATACGCGCACGCGCGGCTTTCGGCACTGGCGCGCAACGCCGCCGAGCTCGGCCTCATTCCTAATACCTCCCATCTCGAGCTGCTCACGCACGAGAAGGAGGGCACGCTGATCCGAAACATCGGCGAATTCCCGCGCGTGCTGAAAACCGCCGCCGCGCTGCGCGAGCCGCATCGGGTGTCGCGCTACCTGGAAGACCTAGCCGGCGACTACCACCGGTTCTACGACTCCTGCCGGATTCTGCCGCAGGGCGACGAAGAGCCTAACGAGCTCAACACCGCACGGCTGGCGCTGTGCCAGGCCACCCGCCAGGTCATCGAGAACGGCCTCGGAATCCTCGGCGTCACCGCACCGGAGCGGATGTAATGGCGCATCCCGCGGGCCCTCGGCACGCCGAGGAGATCCACCACGCAGGCACGCCGCCGCGTCCGCAATCGTCGGACCAGCTGCTGATGCTCGCCCCGAATGTCTGGCCACGCAACACAGTTCGGGGCGACGACGGCGTTGTGTCGATCGCCGGAGTCAAGGTCACCGACATCGCCGACGAGTACGGCACGCCGGTCTTCGTCATCGACGAGGACGACTTCCGGTCGCGGTGCCGCGAGATCTCCGCGGCATTCGGCGGCGGCGAGAACGTCCGCTACGCGGCCAAGGCTTTTCTGTGCACCGAAATCGCCAGGTGGGTCAACGAGGAAGGCCTTTCGCTGGACGTGGCCAGTGGTGGCGAACTCGCCGTCGCACTGCATGCAGACTTTCCTGCGGACCGAATTGCCCTGCACGGCAACAACAAGTCCGTGGACGAGCTGTCGGCGGCAGTCAAGGCCGGGGTTGGCCACATCGTGTTGGATTCGATGATCGAGATCGAGCGCCTCGACGAAATCGCCGCCGCGGCAGGTGTCGTGCAGGACGTACTGGTGCGGGTGACCGTCGGCGTCGAGGCACATACGCACGAGTTCATCTCCACCGCGCACGAGGACCAGAAGTTCGGCTTGTCGCTGGCCAGCGGCGCCGCGATGACCGCCGTGCGCCGGGTGTTCGAGACCGACCACCTACGACTGGTCGGGCTGCACAGCCACATCGGCTCGCAGATCTTCGACGTCGCGGGCTTCGAGATCGCCGCTCATCGAGTGATCGGTCTGCTGCGCGACGTGGTCGCTGAATTCGGCGTCGACAAGACCGCACAGATCTCGACCGTCGACCTCGGTGGGGGACTGGGTATTTCGTATCTGCCGCAGGACGATCCGCCCCCGGTCGAGGATCTCGCGGCCAAGCTCGGCGCGATCGTGCACAACGAGTCGGCGGCGGTCGGCCTGCCCACCCCGCGGCTGGTTGTCGAGCCGGGGCGGGCCATTGCGGGCCCCGGCACCATCACTCTGTACCGGGTCGGCACCGTGAAGGATGTTGCCGTCAGCCCGTCCGCGCACCGCCGCTACGTCAGCGTGGACGGCGGCATGAGCGACAACATCCGGACGTCGCTCTACGGCGCCGAATACGACGTGCGACTGATCTCCCGAACCAGTGATGGCGCGTCGACGCTGGGCCGTGTCGTCGGAAAGCATTGTGAAAGCGGCGATATCGTCGTGCGCGACGCGTGGGTCTCCGATGACATCGCGCCCGGTGATCTGCTCGGTGTCGCGGCAACCGGCGCGTACTGCTATTCCATGTCGAGCCGTTACAACCTGATCGGCCGCCCCGCTGTGGTGGCCGTGCGCAACGGGCAGGCCCGCCTGATCCTGCGCCGGGAGACGGTCGATGATCTGTTGAGTTTGGAAGTGAGGTAAGGCATGAGCAACGAAAAACCGGTCGGCGTGGCCGTATTGGGTCTTGGGAACGTGGGCAGCCAGGTCGTCCGTATCATCAAGGAGAGCGCCGATGACCTGACCGCTCGCATCGGCGCGCCGCTGGTGTTGCGCGGTATCGGCGTGCGGCGGGTGGCCGACGACCGTGGAGTACCGGTCGACATGCTCACCAGCGATATCGACGCACTGGTCTCCCGCGACGATGTCGACATCGTCGTCGAGGTGATGGGTCCAGTTGAACCCGCCCGCAAGGCGATTCTGTCGGCCCTCGAAAAGGGCAAGTCCGTCGTGACCGCCAACAAGGCGTTGATGGCGCAGTCCACCGGCGAGCTCGCCCAGGCGGCGGAGCATGCCCACGTCGACCTGTACTTCGAGGCTGCGGTCGCCGGTGCCATCCCCGTCATCCGCCCGCTCACGCAGTCCCTGGCGGGCGACACGGTTCTGCGGGTTGCCGGCATCGTCAACGGCACCACCAACTACATCCTTTCGGAGATGGACAGCACGGGTGCCGAGTATTCGGCTGCGCTTGCCGACGCGAGCGCACTTGGCTACGCCGAGGCCGACCCGACCGCCGATGTCGAGGGATACGACGCGGCGGCCAAGGCCGCCATCCTGGCGTCCATCGCCTTTCACACCCGGGTGACCGCCGACGACGTCTACCGCGAGGGCATCACCAAGGTGACGCCGGCCGACTTCGTGACGGCTCGCGCACTGGGTTGCACGATCAAGCTGCTGTCCATCTGTGAACGTCTCACCAACGATGAAGGACAGCAACGGATTTCGGCACGCGTGTACCCGGCGCTCGTGCCACTGACGCATCCCCTCGCCTCGGTCAACGGAGCCTTCAACGCGGTCGTGGTGGAGGCCGAGGCGGCCGGGCGGCTGATGTTCTACGGCCAGGGCGCCGGGGGAGCGCCGACGGCGTCGGCCGTGATGGGAGATCTAGTGATGGCCGCGCGCAACCGGGTGCAGGGCGGGCGTGGACCCCGTGAGTCCAAGTACGCCAAACTCCCCATCTCGCCGATCGGGTTCATCCCCACTCGCTACTACGTCAGCATGAACGTCGCAGACCGGCCAGGCGTACTGTCCGCTGTCGCAGCAGAATTCGGCAAGCGAGAGGTCAGCATCGCCGAAGTACGACAGGAGGGCGTCGTCGACGACGGCGGTCAGCGCTGCGGTGCGCGGATCGTGGTGGTGACCCACGAGGCCACCGACGCGGCGCTTTCGGACACCGTCGCCGCGCTCGCCGACCTCGACGTCGTGCAGGAAGTGGCCAGCGTCCTGCGACTTGAGGGGACAAGCGAATGAGCGCCACCCGCGCGGACCCCGTGCACAAGCCGTGGCCCGGCCTGATCGCGGCCTACCGCGACCGGCTGCCGGTTGAGGACACCTGGAATCCGATCACCCTGCTGGAGGGTGCTACGCCGCTGATCTACGCCAAGCGGCTTTCCGAACGTACCGGCTGCACAGTGCATTTGAAGGTCGAAGGGCTCAACCCGACGGGTTCGTTCAAGGATCGCGGCATGACGGTTGCGGTCACCGAGTCAGTGGCCCGTGGCCAGCAGGTGGTGTTGTGCGCGTCAACCGGTAACACCTCCGCGTCGGCTGCGGCCTATGCCGCGCGTGCGGGCATCACCTGCGCGGTGCTGATCCCGCAGGGCAAGATCGCGATGGGCAAGCTCGCGCAGGCCGTCATGCACGGCGCCAAGATCCTGCAGATCGACGGCAATTTCGACGACTGCCTCGAACTCGCGCGCAAGCTGGCCACCGACTACCCGACGGTCGCGCTGGTGAATTCCGTTAATCCGTACCGCATCGAGGGGCAGAAGACCGCGGCCTTCGAGATCGTCGACGTGCTTGGCACGGCACCTGACGTGCATTCCTTGCCGGTCGGCAACGCAGGCAACATCACCGCGTACTGGAAGGGCTACACCGAATACCACCGCGACGGGCTGACTGACCGCTTGCCGCGGATGCTCGGCACCCAGGCCGCGGGTGCGGCGCCGCTGGTGTTGGGTGAGCCGGTCAAGGAGCCCGAGACCATCGCCACCGCGATCCGGATCGGCGCGCCCGCCTCGTGGACCTCGGCCGTCGAGGCCCAGCAGCAGTCCGGCGGCCGCTTCCTTGCCGCGACCGACGACGAGATCCTGGCCGCCTATCGCCTGGTCGCGGCCAGTGAGGGAGTGTTCGTCGAACCCGCGTCGGCGGCGAGCATCGCCGGTCTGCTCAAGTCCGTCGAGGACGGCTGGGTGGCCAAGGGATCCACAGTGGTGTGCACAGTGACCGGCAACGGCCTCAAGGATCCCGACACCGCGCTGCGGGACATGCCGACGGTCACGCCGGTCCCGGTCGACGCCGGCGTCGTCGTCGCAGAGCTCGGACTGGTCTGACGGCGATCAGGTGAGCCAAACCCTGCCTGCCGGATTGACGGCGACCAGTGTCGTCGCGGCCTCCAGTGCAAATCTCGGCCCCGGTTTCGACAGCCTCGGCCTTGCGCTCAGCCTTTACGACGAAATCGCCGTCGAGACAACCGAATCCGGCCTCAATGTCGAAGTTGAGGGTGAGGGCGCGGGGCACGTGCCACTGGACTCGACGCATCTCGTCGTGCGGGCGATCAAGCATGGCATGCGCGCCGTCGGGTCCACCGTTGCCGGGCTGAATGTCTACTGCCGCAACAGAATTCCGCAATCGCGTGGACTTGGCTCATCCGCCGCAGCTGTGGTCGGGGGGCTCGCAGCCGTCAATGGTCTTGTCGCACAGGCCGGTATGAAGCCGATGTCCGAAGCGGAGTTGATCCAGCGCGCATCGGAGTTCGAGGGGCATCCGGACAACGCCGCAGCCGCGGTTCTCGGCGGCGGCGTGGTGTCGTGGACATCGGCAGGTGCGACCGGGCCGCGCTATGCGGCCGCCCCGCTGCAGATCCACCCCGATATCCACCTTTTCCCCGCCATCCCCGAGCAGCGGTCGTTGACGGCCGAGACGCGCGTGCTGCTGCCGCGATCCGTCAGTCACGGCGACGCCAGGTTCAACCTGAGCCGCGCCGCATTGCTGGTCGTGGCCCTCACCGAGCGTCCTGACCTGCTGATGGAGGCCACCGAGGACCTGCTACATCAGCCCTATCGGGCTATCGCGATGCGGGCCTCGGCGGAATACCTGCTGCTGTTGCGGCGTTGTGGTGTTGCAGCGGTGCTATCTGGGGCTGGACCTGCGGTTATCGGTCTGAGCACGCAGCGGGAACTGCCCGCAGAGGCCCTCGAGTTCGGCGCCGCGAATGGATTCACCGTCAGCGAGATGTCCGTCGGCGACGGCGTTCGATGGACCTTCCCGAACAAGCGGGAGGTACCCCCAGGTGTGCAGGTCGGGAGTTGACAGCCGTCACACGCGAATCAGCCCGTCCTTGCTTCCTGCACCGATGCGGGCTATTCTCGCTCTCGTCCAGCAATCGCATGGTTTTCGCCTGCGCCGACACTAGGACACACACCAATTCTTCTCGTGGATGACGGTTCGCCTTACCGCCGCGAATCCCGGCAATCACCGTTGCAGGTGCGACGGTGGCAGCTTCGCAGCCAGCCACTTGGCTGACTGCAACGAACCCTCGTGACGTGATCACCGAGGGAAAGAAAGGAAATCCGTGACTGAAACGGACCTCGTCACGGCTGGCGGCAGCGCCGAACAGGCTGACCTGCCCAACACCGTGACGACAGAATTCTCATCTCCTGCGAAGCCTGACGTGACACATCAGCCAGCGCCGGATGCGGCTCCAGCCGCCAAGGCGGATGCCGAGCCGGCCCCCAAGGCCGATGTCACGACGGATGCCTCGAAGAGATCGCTGTCGGCCATGGTGCTGCCCGAACTGCGGGCCCTGGCCAATTCGGTAGGCGTCAAGGGCGCCTCCGGGATGCGTAAGAGCGAACTCATCGCCGCGATCCGGGAAAGCCGCGGGGAGTCGGTGAACGACACCACCGCGCCCCCGAAGGCCGATACCGCCGGCAACGACGGCGGTTCAGCACCCGCGGACAACGCGGCAGACACCGCAACCGACAACGGCGCGCCAGCCGATGGAGGCGAGCAGCCGACCCGGCAGCGTCGTGAGCGCCGAGGCGCCTCCCGCGACGCGGGAACCGCCGGTGACCAGAACAAGCAGGACACCGGCCAGAACAAGCAGGACGCCGACCAAAACGCCAAGGACGGCGCCGACTCGGAAAAGGGCGCCGGCAGGAACAGGAACCAGCAGGACAGCGGTGACCATCAGGGCAACCAGCAGGGTCGCAACCAGAACAACCAGAACAACCAGAACAACCAGAACAACCAGGACGACGACGACCGCGGCGGACGTCGCGGCAGGCGCTTCCGCGACCGCAGGCGCCGCGGTGACCGCCAAGGCGGCGGCGATGGCGGCGGCGGCGAGACCGAACTGCGCGAGGACGATGTCGTCCAGCCCGTCGCAGGCATTCTCGACGTGCTCGACAACTATGCGTTCGTCCGCACCTCGGGTTACCTCGCGGGACCGAACGACGTCTACGTGTCGATGAACATGGTGCGCAAGAACGGTCTGCGCCGTGGCGACGCCATCACCGGCGCGGTCCGTGTTCCCAAGGACGGAGAACAGCCCAACCAACGGCAGAAGTTCAACCCGCTGGTCCGGCTCGACACCGTCAACGGCGGCCCCGTCGAGGACGCCAGGAACCGTCCGGACTTCACCAAGCTGACCCCGCTGTATCCGAACCAGCGGCTGCGCCTCGAGACCACTCCGGACCGGTTGACCACCCGCGTGATCGACCTGATCATGCCGATCGGTAAAGGCCAGCGTGCGCTGATCGTGTCGCCGCCCAAGGCGGGTAAGACCACGATCCTGCAGGACATCGCCAACGGGGTCACCCAGAACAACCCGGAATGCCACCTCATGGTCGTCCTCGTCGACGAGCGGCCCGAGGAGGTCACCGACATGCAGCGCTCGGTGAAGGGTGAGGTCATCGCCTCCACGTTCGATCGGCCGCCGTCGGATCACACTCAGGCCGCCGAGTTGGCCATTGAACGGGCCAAGCGCCTTGTCGAACAGGGCAAGGACGTCATCGTGCTGCTCGACTCGATCACCCGCCTCGGCCGCGCGTACAACAACGCGTCGCCTGCGTCGGGTCGCATCCTGTCCGGTGGTGTCGACTCGACCGCGCTGTATCCCCCCAAGCGGTTCCTCGGCGCCGCGCGCAACATCGAACATGGCGGTTCGCTGACGATCATCGCAACCGCGATGGTCGAGACCGGGTCGACCGGCGACACGGTGATCTTCGAGGAGTTCAAGGGCACGGGTAACGCCGAGCTCAAGCTCGACCGCAAGATCTCCGAGCGCCGCGTGTTCCCGGCCGTCGACGTCAACCCGTCTGGTACACGCAAGGACGAGCTGCTGCTCTCGACGGACGAATTCGCGGTCGTGCACAAGCTGCGCCGGGTGCTGTCGGGGCTGGATTCCCACCAGGCCATCGATCTGCTGATGAGCCAGCTGCGCAAGACGAAGACCAACTACGAGTTCCTGGTGCAGGTCTCCAAGACCACGCCGGGCTCGATGGACAACGACTAGGAAACCGTCTGTGCCGGGTCGGTCTTGCGACCGGGCATCGCGTATCGCCACGCCGCCAGAACGCGGCCAGATCCGGCCACACCGGGGATGGTAGACAGATTCGCAAATCTGTTCACTCAGCGCGACGGACCGAGGTGAGCCATGGCGGACACACTCCAGCAGTTGTTTCGTGAGCGTTCCGAGCAGGACGCCATCGCGATCAAATACGGCGACCGCACGTGGACGTGGCGCGAGCACGTCGCCGAGGCACGCGCCCAGGCCGCCGCGCTCATCGATATCGCCGACCCCGACCGGCCCATGCACGTCGGCGTCCTGCTGGCCAACGGCCCGGAGATGTTGACGGCCATGGCGGCCGCCGCACTCGGCGGCTATGTCCTGTGCTGCATCAACAACACCCGAAGGGGCGAAGGCCTGGCCCGCGACATCGCCCTCGTCGACTGTCAAATCCTGATCACCGACGCCGCGCATCGTCATCTGCTCGACGGACTCGACCTGCCAGGTGTCCGGTTGCTGGACACCTCCAGTGCGGAGTGGGCCTCGCTCACCACCGAACCGAAAGAGTTGACGCCGCACCGCGAGGTCGGCCCAGACGACACCTTCGTGATGATCTTCACCTCGGGAACCAGCGGCGACCCGAAGGCCGTGCAGGTGCAACACATGATGCCGATCTTCGCGGGAAGCTCACTGGCAGAACGGTATTCAGTCGGCACATCTGACGTCTGCTACGTGTCGATGCCGTTGTTCCATTCGAACTCCATCTACGCCGGCTGGGGTGTTGCGATGGTCACCGGCGCGGCCATAGTGCCCGCGGTCTTCTCGGTATCACGATTCCTCGACGATGTCCGACGCTATGGCGTCACGTTCATGAACTACGTCGGCAAGCCGCTCGCCTACGTCCTGTCCACCCCCGAAAAGCCCGACGACCACGACAACCCGCTGCGCGTCGCGTTCGGCAACGAGGCCAGCGATCGGGACATCGCCGAGTTCGCCCGTCGCTTCGACTGCACGGTCTGGGACGGCTTCGGATCCACCGAGAACGCCGTCATCATCACGCGCGACGACGGCTGCCCGGAGGGCTCCCTCGGCAAGGGGTTTCCAGGAGTCGCGATCTACGACCCAGACACATTGCAGGAGTGCGAGATCGCGAGGTTCGACGACAGCGGCGATCTGATCAACCGCGAGGCGGCGGTGGGGGAGCTGGTGAACACCAGCGGCGGCGGGCTCTTCCGCGGCTATTACAAGGACGACGGCGCCACCGACCACCGGCTGCGCCACGGCATGTACTGGTCGGGAGACCTGGCCTACCGCGACGCCGACGGCTGGATCTACTTCGCAGGCCGCACGGCCGACTGGATGCGTGTCGATGGTGAAAACCTCGCCGCCGCACCGATCGAGCGCATACTCATCCGGCTTCCCGAGGTCAGCCGCGTCGCGGTGTATCCGGTGCCCGATGAGGCCGTCGGCGATCAGGTGATGGCGGCCATCGTGCTGCGCGAGGGCGCGACGCTGACCCCCGATGCGCTCGAAGAGTTCCTCGCCGCCCAGGCAGACCTGTCGCCGAAGGCCTGGCCGCGCTATGTCTGGATCGCCGAGGATCTGCCGTCGACGGCGACCAACAAGATCCTGAAGCGGGAGTTGGTCTCCTACGGCACAACACCGCCGGGTGGTCTGCTGTGGAAGCGTGACGGTCAGCGATACGGATCGGTGACCTCGCGCAGGGACACCAGCGCCGCACGCAATTCGTCGTAGGCCTTGGTGCCCAGATGGGCTTTCCATTCGGCCTCGACCTTCGCGATCTCGGCGGCCGCTACGGCGCAGAGCTTCTCGCCTCGATCGGTGAGCACAACGAGGCGGGCGCGCGCGTCGGCCGGATCGGGTCTGCGCGTGACGTAGCCGGTGGCTTCCAGTTCGTCGACGAGCGCGCCGGCGGTCTGCTTGGTCACGCCGGCCTGCTCGGCGATGTCGGTGACGCGGATGCCCTCGCGGTTGAGCCGCTGGCCGATGCGGCTCTGGGCGAGGGTCAGGTCGTCGAAGCCGGCCGCCCGCACAGCTTCGAAGACCCGGGCTTCGGCGGCGCGGTGCGCGACGAACATCAGCAGCGCGGAGGTCGGTTCGTCGCCCATTCATCGATTATAGGTTGAATTAGTACGGATCCCTGTCTATATTCGTCAGGAAGGCTTACTAAAATGGAGGGCGGACAGACATGGACGACGCGCAGATCTGGGCCCACATCGACGAGCAGCGCGCCGACCTCGCCGACCTCCTCGACACCCTGACCCCCGAACAGTGGGAGACGCCGTCGTTGTGCCAGGGATGGACGGTGCGGCAGGCGGCCGCCCACGTCACCCAGTCGACGACCAACTGGACGCGGGTCACATTCGAGCTCATGCGGTCAGGGTTTCGGTTCAACGCGTTGACGCTGCGGATGGCACGCGAAGACCACCGCAGACCCGAGGAGATCACCGCGGCGATGCGGGCAATGGTCGGCGGTCGCCGCAGGCCGCCCGGCACGGCGGTGGCTGATCCCCTTGTCGACGTGCTGGTGCACGGGCAGGACATCGCGGTGCCCCTCGGCATTCCGCGGACGATGCCCGTTCCCGCCGCGGTGATCGCGGCCGAGCGGCTGTGGACGATGGGCTTTCCGTTCAATGCGCGCAGGCGGTTCCCGAACCTCACGTTCGCCGCGACGGACGCCGATTTCAGCGTCGGCGACGGTGACGTGGTGCGCGGGCCCATCCAGGACATCGTCATGACGTTGTCCGGTCGTCGGGCCGGTTTGCCCGTGGAATAGCCGTCCCGGTCGGCGCGTTTAGGCTACTGGCGGTTGACCTGGCATAATGGACCGCTGACCTTCGGTTCCGGTTCACGCTCAAAGCTCCAGGTACGGCAAGGGCGACCCGGCGGCCAACGAATGAAGAGGACACCATGAAATCGGGCATTCACCCTGACTACAGCGAGACGACCGTGCACTGCGGCTGCGGTAACACGTTCACCACGCGCAGCACCAAGAAGACCGGACAGATCCACGTCGAGGTCTGCTCGCAGTGCCACCCGTTCTACACGGGCAAGCAGAAGATTCTCGACAGCGGCGGCCGGGTGGCCCGCTTCGAGAAGCGCTACGGCAAGCGCAAGGCCAGCGGCGCCGACAAGGCTGCCGACAGCTAGCTGACCGAACGACGCCCGATCTGTCGCACAACGCGCAGGCCGGGCGTCGCTTCGCGTTATGCGAAAAAACTGCCGGAGTGCGCTAAGGACAACGCGAGGAGGGCGATGACGGACAAAGCGCCGGCCATCGACGCCATCCTGGCCGAGCACGCCGACCTCGAGCGTCAGCTCTCCGATCCCGACCTGCACTCGGACGCGAACAAGGCCCGCAAGGTCGGCAGGCGATTCGCCCAGTTGGCGCCGATTGTGTCGACCCATCGCAAGCTGGAGGCGGCCCGCGGGGACCTTGAGGCCGCCCGCGAACTGGCGGCCGACGATGACTCCTTCGCGGCCGAAGTGGATGAGCTCACCACGACCGTCGACGAGCTCGACACCCATCTGACCGACCTGCTCGCCCCGCGCGATCCGCACGACGCGGACGACATCGTGCTGGAGGTGAAGTCTGGCGAGGGTGGCGAAGAATCCGCATTGTTCGCCGCCGATCTCGCCCGCATGTACATCCGCTATGCCGAGCGGCACGGCTGGACGGTGACGATGCTCGGTGAGACGACCTCTGATCTGGGCGGCTACAAGGACGCCACCCTGTCGATCAGAAGCAAGGGCGATTCCGCCGACGGTGTCTGGTCGCGGCTGAAGTTCGAGGGCGGCGTGCACCGGGTGCAGCGCGTCCCTGTCACTGAGTCACAGGGACGCGTGCACACCTCCGCGGCGGGTGTTCTGGTCTATCCGGAGCCCGAAGAGGTCGAGGCGGTCCAGATCGACGAGTCCGATCTGCGCATCGACGTGTACCGGTCGTCGGGCAAGGGCGGTCAGGGCGTCAATACCACCGACTCGGCGGTCCGCATCACCCACTTACCCACCGGAATCGTCGTCACCTGCCAGAACGAACGCAGCCAGCTGCAGAACAAGATCCGCGCCATGCACGTGCTGGCCGCCCGGCTGCAGGCACTCGCCGAAGAACAGGCGCAGGCCGACGCGTCGGCCGACCGGGCCAGCCAGATCCGCACGGTCGACCGCAGCGAACGGATCCGGACGTACAACTACCCGGAGAACCGCATCGCCGACCACCGGATCAACTACAAGGCGCACAACCTCGACCAGGTCCTCGACGGTGACATGGACGCGTTGTTCGACGCGCTTGCAGCCGCCGACAAGCAGTCGCGGCTGCAGCAGGCATGACCCCGACCGCGAGGCTGCGACGCGAGATCGAGCATGCAGCCGCCGCCCTCGCCGAGGCGGGAGTCGGATCCCCGCGGTCCGACGCCGAGGAACTTGCCGCGTACGCCGCAGGCACGAGTTGGGGGCGGTTGTCGGTGCTCGGTGAGATCGACGACGACTTCTGCGGCCGTTACGCCGATCTGGTCGCCACGCGAGCGCAACGAATTCCGTTGCAGCACATTGTCGGTTCCGCCGCTCTCGGTCCGGTGACCGTTGCTGTTGGTCCCGGGGTGTTCATCCCGCGACCGGAGACGGAGGGTCTGCTGGAATGGGCGTCGGCGCAACCCCTTCCGCCGCGACCTCTGCTCGTCGATCTGTGCACAGGCACCGGTGCAATGGCGCTCGCCCTTTCGAAGTTCTGGCCCGACGCACGCGTCATCGCCGTCGACGACTCCGACGAAGCGTTGGATTACGCGTACCGAAACGTCGCCGGCTCTCCTGTCGAATTGGTGCGAGCAGACGTCGCCGACAACACCCAGCTACCGGAACTCGATGGACAGGTCGACCTGCTGGTCGCCAACCCGCCCTACATTCCCGACGGCGCGATGCTAGAACCCGAAGTCGCGCAACATGATCCGCCGCACGCGCTGTTCGGTGGCCCGGACGGGATGGTAGTAATCAAAGCGATCGCCGAGTTGGCGGGCCGCTGGCTCAAACCCGGCGGCCGATGTGCTGTCGAGCACGACGACACCACATCGGCGCTTACCGTCGAAGCTTTCACGATGGCGGGCCGCTTTATCGACGTGACGGCGAACCGGGACCTGGCGGGTCGACCCCGCTTCGTCACGGCGACGCGGTCTGGACGAGGGTAGAACCATGGCCGAACTGTTCGACTGCTCCGACGCCGATGCGCGCGCGACCGGAATCGCTTCGGCCGTCAGCGCGGTCAAGGGCGGGCGGCTGGTCGTGCTGCCCACCGACACCGTCTACGGGGTCGGCGCCGACGCCTTCGACAGCACGGCGGTGGCCGCGCTGCTCTCAGCGAAGGGGCGCGGCCGCAACATGCCCGTGCCCGTCCTTGTCGGGTCTTGGCACACGATCGAGGGCCTGGTGTACGCCGTGCCGGATGCCGCGCGCGAGCTCATTCGTGCGTTCTGGCCCGGCGCGTTGAGCCTCGTCGTCCAGCAGGCACCGTCGCTGCAATGGGATCTCGGTGATGCCGCGGGCACCGTGATGCTGCGGATGCCGTTGCATCCGGTCGCGATCGAAGTGCTGCGCGAAGTCGGTCCGATGGCGGTGTCGAGCGCGAACATCTCCGGGCGGCCCGCGGCGATCAGCGCGCAAGATGCCCGCGACCAACTCGGCGATCTCGTCGCGGTCTACCTCGATGGCGGACCGTCCGAACAGCAGGCGGCCTCCACGATCGTCGACCTCACCGGAGAACAACCCCGCGTCCTCCGACCGGGGCCGGTGACTGCCGACGCGATCGCGGAAGTACTTGGTGTCGACGCCGATAGCCTCGCGCCCGTGACCTGACGCGCAACCCGGCACTCTCAAGTTCGTCAAGTACGGTTCATCCAGTGGTGGGCGAAGTGCATGTCGTGGCCAGTGGGCTGCTTGCGCTCTCCGATCGAGGCGCGGGCGTCCCGCTGCGCGAGCTGGCGCTTGTCGGATTCACCGCGGCGATCATCACCTACTTCGCGACGGGCGCGGTCCGCGTGCTGGCCACTCGGGTCGGCGCCGTGGCCTATCCCAGAGAACGTGACGTGCACCTGAAGCCGACGCCGCGAATGGGCGGCCTTGCGATGTACATCGGCGTGCTGGCCGCGGTGTTGCTCGCCTCGCAGCTGCCCGCACTGACCCGCGGCTTCGTCTACTCCTCGGGCCTGCCCGCCACCGTCGTTGCAGGCGGGCTGATCATGGCAATCGGCCTGATCGACGACAAGTGGGGCCTTGATGCGCTGACGAAGTTCGCAGGCCAGATCACCGCGGCAAGTGTGCTCGTCACGATGGGCGTGGCTTGGAGCGTGCTGTACATCCCGTTCGGCGGCGTCGGCACCATCGTGCTCGACCAGGTGTCGTCGATCCTGCTGACGCTGGCGCTGACGGTCGCGATCGTCAACGCGATGAACTTCGTCGACGGCCTCGACGGCCTGGCCGCGGGCCTGGGTCTGATCACCGCGCTGGCCATCACGATGTTCTCCATCGGACTGCTGCGCGACCACGGCGGCGACGTGTTGTTCTACCCGCCCGCGGTGATCTCGGTAGTGCTGGCGGGCGCCTGTCTGGGCTTCCTGCCGCACAACTTCCACCGCGCGCGAATATTCATGGGAGACTCCGGCTCGATGCTGATCGGGCTGATGCTCGGCGCGGCGTCCACGACGGCGGCCGGACCGATTTCGCAGAGCGCGTATGGCGCGCGCGACGTGTTCGCTCTGCTGTCGCCGTTCCTGTTGGTGGTAGCGGTCATGTTCGTGCCTGCACTGGACATGTTGCTGGCCATCGTCCGGCGGACCCGCGCCGGCCGCAGCCCGTTCAGCCCAGACAAGATGCATCTGCACCACCGACTTCTGCAGATCGGCCATTCCCACCGGAGGGTGGTGCTGCTGATCTACCTGTGGGTGGGCATCGTCGCGTTGGGCGCGGCGAGCACGATCTTCTTCGACCCCCGCTACACCGGCGGGGTGATGCTGGCGGCGATTCTTGTGGCGATCGTCGTGACGTTGATTCCGCTCCTGAGACGACGCGAAGAGACCTATGGCGGGTTGTACGACGAAAAGTAGTAGAAGCTGATTTCTGGCTGCTTGCTGTGTGGTACGGTGCTGGTAGAACCCGAAAAACCTCGCGGGTTGCCGGCCCCCGCGCCGCCCGGCTCATCGCCGATCGGCACGGAAAAACGACCGACAAAGGGAGCTACCCCTTGGGTGATTCCAGCGCGTCCCGCGCACTCCGATACGCTCGGTGCGCCACGCACAGAATCAATGGGATAGCCCTCGTGACTGCGGGATTGAGGTGACGCCGTGACGACGCCAGCGCAAGACGCGCCGTTGGTGTTTCCGTCCGTTGCTTTCCGGCCATTACGGCTGCTCGCCGTGTGCGTCGGATTCGCCGGCCTTGTGACGCTGGCGGCGGCTCTGCTGGGCTATCCCATGGTCGGAGTTTTCTTCGGCATCGGCCTCGGACTCGGTTTGCTCAACGCGATTCTGGTGCAGCGCTCGGTGGAGTCGATCACCGCTGCAGACCATCCGCTGAAGCGCAAGATGGCGGTCAATTCCGCTACCCGGTTGCTGGCGATGACGGTGATCGGGCTGACGATCGCGTTCGTCTTCCGCCCGCAGGGCCTCGGCGTGGTGTTCGGCATGGCTCTTTTCCAAGTATTGCTTGTGATTTCCACGGCGCTGCCCGTCATGAAGAAGCTGCGGGCCGGTGCCGGTGATGGACTCGAAGGGGAGGCAGGAGAGCAGTGACCGAGACGATCCTTGCCGCTGAATCCGGCATTCAGGTCGGCCACCACACGGAGGCCAACTGGTTCGGGCTCACGGTGAACACCGACACGGTGCTGGCGACCGCGATCGCCGCGGTGATCGTGCTCGGGCTCGCATTCTTCTTGCGCGCCAAGGTGACTTCGACCGGCGTGCCCAACGGTGTACAGCTGTTCTGGGAGGCGATCACGGTTCAGCTGCGCAACCAGATCGAGGCAGCGATCGGCATGAAGATCGCGCCGTTCGTGCTTCCACTTGCCGTAACGCTGTTCGTGTTCATCCTCGTCGCCAACTGGCTCTCGGTGCTGCCGGTGCAGTACACAACCAGCGACGGCGCGATCCACGAACTGCTCAAGCCGCCTGCGTCCGACATCAACTTCGTGCTGGCGCTGGCTCTGTTCGTGTTCATCTGCTACCACGCGGCAGGCATCTGGCGGCGCGGTCCACTCGGCCATCCGATCGCGCTGCTCAAGGGCCACGTCGCGCTGATGGCGCCGATCAACCTCGTCGAGGAGATCGCAAAGCCGATCTCGTTGTCGCTCCGACTTTTCGGCAACATCTTCGCAGGCGGCATCCTGGTCGCACTGATCGCACTGTTCCCGCCGTGGATCATGTGGGCCCCCAACGCGATCTGGAAGAGCTTCGACTTGTTCGTCGGTGCCATCCAAGCGTTCATCTTCGCGCTGTTGACGATCCTGTACTTCAGCCAGTCAATGGAACTCCACGATGAAGAACACCATGACTAGTACCGACACCATGCTCGACCCACGTCCTGGTAGGACACCTACCAGTTATCAAGGAGGATAAGAATGGATCCCACTATCGCTGCTGGCGCGCTCATTGGCGGTGGACTGATCATGGCCGGTGGTGCAATCGGCGCCGGTATCGGTGACGGCATCGCGGGTAACGCGTTGATCGCCGGCATCGCACGCCAGCCAGAAGCCCAGGGCCGACTGTTCACTCCGTTCTTCATCACGGTCGGTCTGGTTGAGGCGGCGTACTTCATCAACCTGGCGTTCATGGCGCTGTTCGTGTTCGCCACCCCGGTTGCCTAATTCGCGTCATGGGTGACGTCAACGTAAGGATCCTCGCGGCCGAAGAAGGCGGGCAGAGTAACTTCCTGATCCCGAACGGCACGTTCTTCTTCGTGTTGCTGATCTTCTTGATCGTGCTCGGCGTGATCGCCAAGTGGGTCGTGCCGCCCATCTCGAAGGTGCTGCGCGAACGCGAAGCGATGGTGCAGAAGACAAACGAGGACAACCGGCACGCCGCGCAGCTTCGGGCAGCCGCAGACGCCGACTACCTGAAGGTGATGGGTACGGCACGCCGTGAGGCGACCAATGTCCGCGAGCAAGCCCGCGCTGACGGCCGCAAGATCGTCGACGAGGCGAAGGCCCGCGCCAACGCCGAAGTTTCGTCTGTGCTCCAGCAGGCGACCGAGGAGCTGACGGAGCAATCGCGTGCGGTGACGGCAGATCTCCAGACCTCGGTCGAGGCGCTGGCGTCGCAGCTCGCGAGCCGCGTTCTCGGTGTCGAAGTAACGAGCCGCACGGTGCCGGCGGCAACAGGACAGGGGCGGTAGCGGTCAATGTCGACCTTCATCGGACAGCTCATCGGATTCGCGGTCATCGTGTTCCTACTCTGGAAATACGTGGTGCCGCCGGTCCGCACCATGATGAAGAACCAACAGGAGACCGTACGCACGCAGCTCGCCGACCACGCCGACGCGGAGAAGAAGGTCGCCGACGCCGACAAGGAGCATGCCAAGGCGCTGGAAGAGGCCAAGGCCGAGGCGGCGAAGGTGATCGAGGAGGCCCGCCACGACGCCGAGAAGATCGCAGAGCAGTTGCGCGCCCACGCCGATTCTGAGCTCGAACGCATCAAAACCCAAGGTGGGCAACAGGTTCAGCTGTTGCGCCAGCAGCTCATCCGTGAGCTTCGGCAGAGTCTCGGCGCCGAGTCCGTGCATCGCGCAGGCGATATGGTGCGCGACTTCGTTTCCGATCCGGGGGAGCAAGCCGGGACGGTTGGCCGCTTCCTCGACGAGTTGGATGAAATGGCGCCGTCGAGCACGGTCTTCCAGGACGCCGCCACAGCGAAGCTGCGCGCCGCAAGTCGCGCATCAGTGGCGACAGTCGTCGAACAGTTCGACGGAGTCGCCGCCGACCTCGACGCCGACGGCCTGACCAAGTTGTCCGACGATCTGGCCTCGACGGTGAAACTGCTGCGCCGCGAGCCGGTTCTGGGCAGGCATCTCGCGGACCCCTCCGCGGATTCCGTCGCCAGAGTCCACCTGGTTGAGCGACTGCTGTCAGGCAAGGTCTCCGATTCCGCGCTCGACATACTCAAGACCGCTGTGTCGCAGCGCTGGTCGTCCTCCTCGGACTTGACGCGCGGAGTCCAACACATCGCCAGGCTTGCCTTAGTGGTGCGCGCCGAAAGCGACGGCCAGATCGAGGACGTGGAGGACCAGCTGTTCAGGTTCAGTCGCATCCTCGACTCCGAGCCAAGGCTGATCACGCTGCTCAGCGAGTACACCTCCCCGCTGGACGGCCGAATCAGCCTGTTGAACAACGTGCTTGCGCGCAGGGCAAGCAAGAACACCGCAGATCTGCTCCGCCAGACGATCGAACTGCTGCACGGCGAGCGCGCTGATGACGCCGTCCGCGAATTGGCGAATCTGGCGGTGTCCCGACGTGGCGAGGTCGTCGCACACGTGAGTGCCGCAACCGAGCTCAGCGACGCTCAAAGTAACCGACTGATCGAGTTGCTCACCCGCATCTACGGTCATCCGGTATCGCTTCAGCTGGACATCGACCCGGCGCTGCTCGGCGGCCTCAAGATCGCCGTGGGCGACGAGGTGATCGACGGAACGCTGGCGTCAAAGCTGGCGTCCGCCGAAACCCACTTGCCCGAATGACCCCGAAAACACCAGACCCACACACGAAGTAGGAAGACGAAAAGCCATGGCAGAGTTGACGATCTCAGCGGACGAGATCCAGAGCGCCGTCGAGGAGTACGTCGCCGGTTTCGAAGCCGAAACCGAGCGTGAGGAAATCGGCACTGTCATCGACGCCGGCGACGGCATCGCGCACGTCGAAGGCCTCCCGTCGGTGATGACGCAGGAACTGCTGGAGTTCCCTGGCGGTGTGCTCGGTGTCGCGCTCAACCTCGACGAGCACGACATCGGCGCGGTGATTCTCGGCGACTTCGAGAAGATCGAGCAGGGCCAGCAGGTCAAGCGCACCGGCGAGGTGCTGTCGGTACCCGTCGGCGACGCCTTCCTCGGACGCGTGGTCAACCCGCTGGGTCAGCCGATCGACGGCCGCGGTGACGTGGAAAACACCGAGCGACGCGCCCTGGAACTGCAGGCGCCGTCGGTGGTGCAGCGCCAAGGCGTCAGTGAGCCGTTGCAGACAGGCATCAAGGCGATCGACTCGCAGACCCCCATCGGTCGCGGCCAGCGCCAGCTAATCATCGGCGACCGCAAGACCGGCAAGACCGCGGTGTGCGTGGACACGATCCTCAATCAGCGCCAGAACTGGGAGACTGGCGATCCCGATCAGCAGGTCCGCTGCGTGTACGTGGCGATCGGCCAGAAGGGCACCACGATCGCGAGCGTGCGGCAGACCCTCGAAGAGGGTGGCGCGATGGAATACACCACCATCGTCGCTTCACCGGCGTCCGACTCCGCCGGCTTCAAATGGCTTGCGCCGTACACGGGTTCGTCCATTGCGCAGCACTGGATGTACGACGGCAAGCACGTGCTGATCGTGTTCGACGACCTGACCAAGCAGGCGGAGGCTTATCGCGCCATCTCGCTGCTGCTGCGCCGCCCGCCGGGCCGCGAGGCGTACCCGGGTGACGTCTTCTATCTGCACTCCCGGCTGCTGGAACGCTGCGCCAAGCTGTCCGACGAGCTCGGCGGCGGCTCGCTGACCGGTCTGCCGATCATCGAGACCAAGGCCAACGACATCTCGGCCTACATCCCGACCAACGTCATCTCGATCACCGACGGCCAGTGCTTCCTGGAGACCGACCTGTTCAACCAGGGTGTGCGGCCTGCGATCAACGTCGGCGTTTCGGTGTCGCGTGTCGGCGGTGCCGCTCAGATCAAGGCCATGAAAGAGGTTGCCGGCTCACTGCGACTGGATCTCTCGCAGTACCGCGAGCTCGAGTCGTTCGCGGCGTTCGCATCTGACCTCGACGAAACATCGAAGAAACAGCTCGATCGCGGCGCCCGGCTGGTCGAGTTGCTCAAGCAGCCGCAGAACAGCCCGATGCCCGTCGAGGAACAGGTCGTCGCGATCTTCCTTGGTACCAGGGGCCACCTCGATACGGTGCCGGTTGAGGATGTTCAGAAGTTCGAGCGGGAGTTCCTCGAGCACGTGAAGGGCTCGCACGAAGACATCCTCAAAGAGATTCGGGAGAGCAAGAAGCTCTCCGAGGAGCTCGAAGAGAAGCTCGAGAAAGTGGTGAACGATTTCAAGAAGGGATTCGACACCACCGACGGCAGCTCGGTCGTTCCCGACGAGCATGCCGAAGCAATGGACGAAGCAGACGTCGAAAAAGAATCGGTGAAGGTCAAAAAGCCGAAGCCAAAGAAGAAGTAGGGCTGGACGAACCGTGGCAGCCACACTGCGCGAACTACGCGGCCGCATCCGCTCCGCCGGGTCGATCAAGAAGATCACCAAGGCTCAGGAGCTGATCGCGACCTCGCGTATCGCCAAGGCACAGGCCCGAGTCCAAGCGGCTCGGCCATACGACCGTGAGATCACCAACATGCTCACCGAACTCGCGAGCGCCAGCGCACTGGATCACCCGTTGCTGGTCGCACGAGAGAATCCCCGGCGGGCAGCCGTGCTGGTGGTGACGTCGGACCGTGGGTTGTGCGGCGCGTACAACGCCAACATATTCCGGCGGTCGGAGGAACTGTTCTCTCTGCTGCGTGAGGAGGGCAAGGAACCCGTCCTATACGTCGTGGGGCGAAAAGCCCTCGGTTACTACAGCTTCCGCAACTGGACTGTGACAGATTCGTGGACCGGCTTCTCCGAGCGGCCCACATACGAGAACGCGCAGGAGATCGCCTCGACATTGGTCGACGCCTTCACGGCAGGCATCGACGACGAGGGTGACGATCCCGGCGCTGACAACATCCTCGGCGTCGACGAACTGCACATCGTGTTCACCGAGTTCAAGTCCATGTTGTCGCAGTCGGCGATCGCCCGCCGGATCGCGCCGATGGTGGTCGAGTACAGCGACGAGGACACCGGTCCGCACACTCTGTTCTCCTTCGAACCGGACGCGGAAACCCTGTTCGGCAACCTACTGCCGCGGTATGTCGCCACCCGGATCTTCGCCTCCCTACTCGAGGCGGCGGCATCCGAGTCGGCATCCCGACGCCGGGCGATGAAGTCGGCGACAGACAATGCCGACGATCTCATCAAGGACCTGACCTTGATGGCCAACCGCGAACGGCAGTCCCAGATCACTCAGGAAATCAGCGAAATCGTCGGTGGCGCGAACGCGCTCGCGGACGCCGCCAAGAAGTAGCCCGTAGGAAGCGAAGAGACGAATGACTGCTGCTGTTGAGAAAAAAGAAAAGAAGACCGGCACCGATGCCGCGGGCCGCGTCGTGCGCGTCACCGGCCCCGTCGTCGACGTCGAGTTCCCGCGCGGTTCTGTGCCCGAGTTGTTCAACGCGCTGCACGCACAGATCGACTACAAGGACCTCGCGAAGACCCTGACGCTGGAGGTCGCCCAGCACCTCGGGGACAACCTCGTGCGCTGCATCTCCCTGCAGCCAACCGACGGCCTGGTGCGCGGCGAGGAAGTTATCGACACCGGTGCCTCCATTTCGGTACCCGTCGGCGACGGCGTCAAGGGTCACGTGTTCAACGCGCTCGGTGACTGCCTCGACGAGCCCGGTTACGGCAAGGACTTCGACAAGTGGTCGATCCACCGCAAGCCGCCGCCTTTCGATCAGCTGGAACCCCGCACGGAGATGTTGGAGACCGGGCTGAAGGTCGTCGACCTGCTCACGCCTTATGTCCGCGGCGGCAAGATCGCCCTGTTCGGCGGCGCCGGCGTCGGCAAGACCGTGTTGATCCAGGAGATGATCAACCGCATCGCGCGCAACTTCGGCGGTACGTCGGTGTTCGCCGGTGTGGGGGAGCGCACCCGTGAGGGCAACGACCTCTGGGTCGAGCTTGCCGACGCCGACGTGCTCAAGGACACCGCGCTGGTGTTCGGCCAGATGGACGAGCCGCCCGGCACCCGTATGCGGGTGGCGCTTTCGGCGTTGACGATGGCGGAGTACTTCCGCGACGAGCAGGAGCAGGACGTGCTTCTGTTCATCGACAACATCTTCCGGTTCACCCAGGCTGGCTCCGAGGTTTCCACGCTGCTGGGCCGCATGCCGTCGGCGGTGGGTTACCAGCCCACGCTGGCCGACGAGATGGGCGAGCTGCAGGAGCGCATCACGTCGACCCGCGGCCACTCCATCACCTCGATGCAGGCCGTGTACGTGCCCGCCGACGACTACACCGACCCGGCGCCGGCGACGACCTTCGCTCACCTGGACGCCACCACCGAGCTCAGCCGCGCCGTGTTCTCCAAGGGCATCTTCCCCGCGGTGGACCCGCTGGCGTCGTCCTCGACGATTCTGGACCCCAGCGTTGTCGGCGACGAGCACTACCGGGTCGCGCAGGAAGTCATCCGAATCCTGCAGCGCTACAAGGACCTTCAGGACATCATCGCGATTCTGGGTATCGACGAATTGGCCGAGGAGGACAAGCAGCTGGTGCAACGCGCCCGTCGCATCGAGCGCTTCCTGTCCCAGAACATGATGGCCGCCGAGCAGTTCACCGGCCAGCCCGGCTCGACGGTGCCGCTCAAGGAGACCATCGAGGCGTTCGACAAGCTCGCGAAGGGCGATTTCGACCATCTCCCGGAGCAGGCCTTCTTCCTGATCGGTGGCCTGGAAGATCTGCAGAAGAAAGCGGAAAGTCTGGGCGCCAAGATGGACGACAGCGCTAGCGACGGCGCCCCGGCTCAGTCGGATGAGTCCGAAGGCGACAAGAAGGATGACGACGCCAAGGACGATGGCGAAGACAAGAGCGAATAGAAATGGCTGAACTGGACGTCGACATTGTCGCGGTCGAACGCGAAATCTGGTCTGGGAAGGCCACGTTTCTGTTCACGCGTACCACGTCGGGAGAGATCGGCATCCTGCCCCACCACATTCCGTTGGTGGCGCAGCTCGTCGATGACGCCATGGTGCGGGTCGAGCGCGAGGGCGAGGACGATCTGCGCATCGCCGTCGACGGCGGTTTCATGTCGGTGACCGAGGGAGGCGTCATCGTGCTCGCCGAGTCCGCCGAACTGGAGTCGGAAATCGACGCGGACGCTGCCAAGCGCGACTCCGAGTCCGAGGACGAAGCGACCGCCGCCAGAGGCCGTGCGAGGCTGCGCGCCCTGGGCCAGATCGACTAGGGCGACTGATGAGCGCGTCCATGCTGATCATGGTCGCGCTGGTGGGCGTGCTGCTGCTCGTCGTCATCGCCCTGACTTACCGACTCTGGAAACTGCGGCAGGTCGGGGGTACCGCAGCTATCCTGCGCGACTTCCCGGCCGTCGGCGGCCAGGGGTGGCGACACGGCGTAATGCGTTACCGCGGTGGCGAAGCCGGCTTCTACCGACTGTCCAGCCTTCGGTGGTGGCCCGATCGCAGGTTGAGTCGTCGAGGCCTCGAGATCGTGTCGCGGAGGTCGCCTCGTGGCGACGAATTCGACATCATGACCGACCAGATCGTCATCCTCGAACTGCGTGACACCAGCCCAGAGCGCAAGCGCGGCTACGAGGTGGCGCTGGACCGCGGCGCACTGACCGCGTTCCAATCCTGGCTGGAGTCGCGACCGTCGTCGCGAGCACGGCGCAGGTCCGCATGAGGCGAAGCGGGACTGAATAAACGGTCTTCGCGCAAGCGCTCATCGCGCCATTGGTCTTCGCGCAAGCGCTCATCGCGCCATTGGTCTTCGCGCAAGCGCTCATCCGCCCGGTTGCCACAAAACGTCGCCGCCGGGATTGGCGACTCTGCCGAGAATGAACAGCAGATCGGAGAGCCGATTGAGGTACTTCGCGGGCAATACGCTGACGCTGTCGGGATGAGCCTCGATCGCCAGCCAAGCCGACCGCTCGGCTCGCCGCGCGACAGTCCTGGCGACATGCAGCAAGGCCGACAGCGGTGTACCGCCGGGCAGCACAAAAGAATTCAGTGCCGGAAGCGGCTCGTTGAACTCGTCGCACCACGCCTCCAGCCTGTCGATGTAGCTCTGACTGATTCGCAGTGGCGGATGCTCGGGCTTCTCGACGACCGGGGTAGACAGGTCGGCGCCGGCATCGAACAGGTCGTTCTGAATCTGCCGCAGCACCTTGAGCATGTGCTCGTCGGGGTGACCCAATGAGACGGCAACTCCGATGGCAGCGTTGGTTTCGTCACAGTCGGCGTACGCCGCGAGCCGCGCATCGTTCTTCGAAACCCGGCTGAAATCGCTCAACCCCGTGGTCCCGTCGTCACCGGTCCGGGTATATATCCGAGTCAGGTGTACAGCCATGGTCAAACGGTACCGGGCAGCCTGGCCGAGGATTCGGACACTGCCCCCGCCGCTGACTAAACTAACCGGCGTGAGCGAGCGATTCGTGGTGACCGGTGGAAACCGGTTGTCGGGCGAAGTTGCCGTCGGGGGAGCCAAGAACAGTGTGCTGAAGCTGATGGCGGCGACGCTGTTGGCCGAGGGCACCAGCACGATCACCAATTGCCCCGACATTCTGGACGTTCCGCTGATGGCGGAGGTGCTTCGCGGGCTGGGCGCCAACGTCGAACTGGATGGCGGCACGGTTCGCATCACATCGCCCGACGAACCCAAATACGACGCCGATTTCGCCGCGGTCAGGCAGTTCCGGGCCTCTGTGTGCGTGCTGGGCCCGTTGGTCGGGCGCTGCAAGCGGGCGAAGGTCGCGCTGCCCGGTGGCGACGCGATCGGGTCGCGGCCACTGGACATGCACCAGGCGGGTCTGCGACAGCTCGGTGCCCGCTGCAACATCGAGCACGGCTGCGTGGTCGCCGAAGCAGATCACCTGCGCGGCGCCGAGATTCAGCTCGAGTTTCCGTCGGTGGGTGCGACCGAGAACATCTTGATGGCGGCGGTGGTCGCCGAGGGTGTCACCACGATCCACAACGCCGCACGCGAACCGGACGTCGTGGACCTGTGCACGATGCTGAACCAGATGGGAGCTCAGATCGAGGGCGCGGGCTCGTCGACGATGACGATTACCGGTGTCGATCGGCTTCATCCCACGGAGCACCGGGTGATCGGCGACCGGATCGTTGCGTCCACGTGGGGCATTGCCGCGGCGATGACCCGAGGCGACATCTCGGTCACCGGTGTCGACCCGCAGCACCTCCAGTTGGTGCTGCACAAGCTGCACGACGCAGGGGCCACCGTCACGCAGACCGACGACGGCTTCCGTGTCGTGCAGTACGAACGGCCGAAGGCGATCAACGTCGCCACCCTGCCGTTTCCCGGGTTCCCGACCGACTTGCAGCCGATGGCCATCGCCTTGGCCTCGATCGCCGACGGCACCTCGATGATCACCGAGAACGTCTTCGAGGCGCGGTTCCGGTTCGTCGAGGAGATGATCCGGTTGGGGGCCGACGCCAGGACCGATGGCCATCACGCGGTGGTCAGGGGCCTTCCGCAGTTGTCCAGCGCCCCGGTGTGGTCCTCAGACATCCGGGCGGGGGCGGGCCTGGTGCTGGCCGGCCTGGTCGCCGACGGCGACACGGAGGTGCACGACGTCTTCCACATCGACCGGGGTTACCCGCTTTTCGTGGAGAACCTGGTCAGCCTGGGTGCCGAGATCGAACGCGTCGTGTAGGTCGGGTCAGTTTGTCGAACCCGGTTTGGGACTCCCGTCCGAGAAGGCGTAGTCTTACGTAAGAAGCCCACCGGCCCCGGTTTTCAATCGGCGGACGGGGTTTGACGTCTCTGACCGCGTGGAGTACAGTGGCAGGGTTGCCTGTTTTACGGGTGTGTTGTTTGAGAACTCAATAGTGTGTTTGGTGGTTTTTGTTTGTTGTTTTTGTTTTTGCCATGCTCTCTTTTTCCCGTTTAGGGGGTGTGGTTTGTTTTTGTGCCAGTTTTGACTGGTTG
>NZ_RARC01000035.1 GCF_003719305.1 Mycolicibacterium stellerae | reverse complement strand
TGTGCTCTCTATGGGTGAGTGCACCGTCGACGCCGGAGGACCCACCGTGAGCCGTGGCGGGCGGCGCTGGATGGGGATAAGAGACAGGTCGCGCGGCGAACGGATCGGCGGGCGGTGCGGACGGGTCGGCAGCCGGGGCGAGCGGGTCGGCAGGCGGGGCGAGCGGGTCCACGGGTGCGGGAGCGGGGGGCGCGGCCAGCGGGTCGACGGGCGGCGCGACTTGCGGCCCGGGTGCCGGCGGTGCGATCGCGGCGGCCGGGTCGATCGGTGCCTCAGCGGCGGGCGCCTCGGCGGCCGGGACCGGGCCGGGCAGGGGACCGAATGGCTCCGGGGTCGGTTCGGGATCGGCGAATGCCAGGGGGCTGCCGAACCCCAGTCCACCGATCAGACCAACCGCGATCGTCGCGGTCACAAGCTTGCGCATCGTGCGCTGCGGCATGCGAACACCTCCAGTCAAAGCTTCGACCAGTCTCGCACAGCGTGACGACCGGCTAACACCGTTGAGGCCTTCCGCAACCCGGACAACTGTCCAGAGAATGACGCTGAGCTGCTGTGTTCATCGTCGTCGGGTGTTCGACGTTACTTCCTGCTGGTTACCGCAACGATGTGCGGACAGGCCGGGTAATCACCGCATCGGCTAGGAATGCAGATGCCGGGCAACCAGGTTGTCCCGGGGAGTTGAAACATCAGCCAACGAGAGAGGATCGCGATGGTCGCCATTCCAGAGGGTTACGAGTCGCTGCTCGAGGGCCCCAACTACGGGCATCTGGCCACGGTGAGGCCGGACGGCAATCCGCAGGTCAACCCGATGTGGTTCGCCTGGGATGGCGAGCTGCTGCGGTTCACCCACACCACCAAACGGCAGAAGTACCGCAATTTCGCGGCGAATCCGAATGTGGCGATGTCGATCATCGACCCGGACACGCCGTATCGGTATCTCGAGGTCCGCGGCATCGTCGAGGAGATCATCCCCGATCCGACCGGCGCGTTCTATCTGGAGCTCAACGACCGCTACAGCGGCCCGCTGACCGAGCCGCCGCCCGATAAGGCGGACCGGGTGATCGTGGTGGTGCGCCCGACCGGTTTCACGAAGCAGTAGTCATGCTTGTCGCGTTCAGCGTCAGCCCGTCGGGCGGGGACGACAGCGGTGGTGTGGGTGCGGCCGTGGCCGAGGCGGTGCGGGTCGTTCGGGAATCCGGGCTGCCCAACGAAACCAACGCGATGTTCACCAACATCGAGGGCGAGTGGGATGAGGTGATGGCGGTGGTGAAGCGCGCGGTCGATGTGGTTGCGGTTGCGGCGCCCCGGGTGAGCCTGGTGCTCAAGGCCGACATCCGTCCAGGACATACCGGTCAACTGACGGCCAAGGTTGAGCGGATCGAGCGCGAACTCGGCACGTAGCCGCGTTCCTGTGTCAGCACTCGAGCGGCGCCCGCCCTCTAGGTGCCCACCTCCGAGCGGTGCCCACCTCCGAGCGGTGCCCACCTTCGAGCGGCGACCACTCTCTAGGTGCCCGCCTTCGAGCGACAGTTTCGCTAACACCGAAAGGCTTTCCGTATAAGCGAATTAGTCGCTGTGAGGCGGGCAGTACGCCACGCGCTCCCGGGCCGCACGGAAGTACGCGGACCGCGCAGGTAGGTCAGGACCGCACGAGGCGGGCGATCGCAGCCGACGCCTCGGCCAGTTTCGCCTCGGCCTCGTCGCCGCCTTCGGAGACGGCTTGGCTGACGCAGTGGCCGAGGTGCTCGTCGAGCAGGCTGAGCGCGACCGACTGTAGGGCGCTGTTCACGGCGCTGATCTGAGTGAGGACATCGATGCAGTACTTGTCCTCGTCGATCATCTTCGCGATGCCGCGGACTTGGCCTTCAATGCGGCGCATCCTTTTGGCGTAGTTGTCCTTGTTGGACGTGTAGCCGTGCGGGGCGGTCATAGCTCCAGAGTACCGGTACCCCTCCGGGGTATGCATATCTGTTTGGCCGGGTGAAACGCCGCGGGCATACTGCTAGTCATGCCCTCAGAGACTCCCGACATCAAGCCCCGCAGCCGCGACGTCACCGACGGCCTCGAGAAGACCGCCGCCCGCGGGATGCTCCGGGCTATCGGCATGGAGGACGACGACTTCGCCAAACCGCAGATCGGCGTCGGGTCGTCGTGGAACGAGATCACCCCGTGCAACCTGTCGCTGGACCGGCTGGCCAAGGCCGTCAAGGACGGCGTGTTCGCCGCGGGCGGCTACCCGATGGAGTTCGGCACCATCTCGGTGTCCGACGGTATTTCGATGGGCCACGAAGGCATGCATTTCTCGCTGGTGTCCCGCGAGGTGATCGCCGACAGCGTCGAGGTCGTCATGCAGGCAGAGCGTCTCGACGGCTCGGTGCTGTTGGCCGGCTGCGACAAGTCGCTGCCCGGCATGCTGATGGCCGCCGCCCGACTCGACCTCGCAAGCGTCTTTCTTTACGCGGGCTCGATCCTGCCCGGCAAGGCCACGCTGTCCGATGGCACCGAAATGGATGTGACGATCATCGACGCGTTCGAGGCGGTCGGCGCGTGTGCACGCGGGCTGATGTCGCGCGCGGACGTCGACGCCATCGAGCGGGCCATCTGCCCCGGCGAAGGCGCGTGCGGCGGCATGTACACCGCCAACACCATGGCGTCGGCCGCCGAGGCGCTCGGCATGTCGCTGCCTGGCAGCGCGGCCCCGCCCGCCACCGACCGGCGGCGCGACGGGTTCGCCAGGCGCAGCGGACAGGCCGTCGTCGAGCTGCTGCGCCGCGGCATCACCGCCCGCGACATCCTCACCAAGGAGGCGTTCGACAACGCGATCGCAGTGGTGATGGCGTTCGGCGGGTCCACGAACGCGGTGCTGCATCTGCTGGCCATCGCGCATGAGGCCAACGTCAAGCTGACGCTCGAAGACTTCACCCGCATCGGCGAGAAGGTGCCCCACCTGGCGAACGTGAAGCCGTTCGGCAAGCACGTGATGTTCGACGTCGACCACATCGGCGGTGTGCCCGTGGTGATGAAGGCACTGCTGGACGCCGGCCTGATGCACGGCGATTGCCTCACCGTGACGGGAAAGACCATGGCGGAGAACCTCGCCCACATCGCGCCGCCCGACCCCGACGGCAAGGTGCTGCGCGCGCTGGACAATCCCATCCACCCGACCGGTGGCATCACGATCCTGCACGGGTCGTTGGCTCCGGACGGCGCGGTGGTCAAGTCGGCGGGCTTCGACTCCGATGTGTTCGAAGGCACCGCAAGGGTTTTCGAGCGCGAGCGGGCCGCGCTGGATGCGCTCGAGGACGGCACGATCACCAATGGCGACGTCGTCGTCATCCGCTATGAGGGACCCAAGGGCGGTCCTGGCATGCGCGAGATGCTCGCCATCACCGGCGCGATCAAGGGCGCGGGGCTCGGCAAGGACGTTCTGCTGATGACCGACGGGCGGTTCTCCGGCGGGACCACCGGACTGTGCGTCGGGCACATCGCACCAGAGGCGGTCGACGGCGGGCCGATCGCGTTTCTTCGCGACGGCGACAAGATCCGGCTCGACGTCGCCAAGGGCACGCTGGACGTGCTGGTCGATAAGGACGAGTTCGATTCGCGCAAAGCAGGATTCGAGCCGCTGCCCCCCGTCTACACCACCGGCGTGCTGGCGAAGTACACCAAGCTCGTCGGCTCGGCGGCCAACGGAGCGGTCTGCGGCTAGCCGGGAGGCGGGTCGATAGGTGTCAGCGAGATCGGCACCCAATGGGTGCCGGGTCCCTCACCGGGGCAGCCGGCGCCGTCAACGACTAAGGTCCGCTCTCCGAAGAAGCTGCCGTCGGGATTCGGGATCCAGTAGTCCGAGCGCCGGGACGGCACTCCGCTGTCGGGGTCGGTGCGCTGACAGAGGTAGGGTTGCTCCCCGCTCGTCTCCCACCGGCCGTTGTTCCATCGGTATTCGAATTCCAAAGGGGCTCCGGGGTTGCGCTTTTGGTCATCCATGTTGTCCATGCGCACGACACAACCGTTCACATCACAGGTGGTGGTGAACAGGACGGGAAAGGTTTTCGACTCCATCGGTGTCGGCGTACCGTTGAACGTCTGCTTCGCGAAGTCGACGAACACGTTGTAGTACCCGTAGATCGGCGGCGGTTCAGCGCGATCCGCATGGGCGACGGGCGACACGATCGAAAGGGCGCCTGCAGCTAGGGCGCCGAACAGGGTTACTTTCCTCATTGCGCCTGGGTAGCACATCGAGGCGGCTAGCGGACCATCTTCTCGATTCGCTGAAGCGCGATTACCAATACCGGCGTCGCCCCGCTATGTATTCCGTCCGCCATTCACTCCGAGGATCTGGCCGGTGATGTAGCCGGCCTCCTCGGAGACCAGGAATGCGCACGCCGCGGCGATGTCCTCGGGCCTGCCCATCCGGCGGACCGGAGTCATCGCGATCGCCTTCTCCACATCGGTATATCCGCGCTCCTCAGCGCTGCGCAGCATTGGCGTGTCGATGAACCCGGGCGGCACCGCGTTCACGGTGATGCCTTTCGGGCCATACTCCAGCGCCAGCGACTTGGTCAGGCCGTTCACGGCGGACTTGGCCGCGACGTAGTGCGCCATGCCCGCCACCCCCGAGTGCGTGCTCGACGAGCTGATGTTCACGATCCGTCCCCAGCCCGCCTCGACCATGTCGGGCAGCACGGCCTGGCAGCAGTGGAAGACACCGTTGAGGTTGACGTTGATCACCCGCTGCCAGTCCGCGAAGGAGAGGTCGGCGAAACGTGAGAACCCTTCCAGCCCAGCGGCATTCACCAAAATCGACACCGGCCCGAGCCGTGCGCGTATCTTGCCGAGCGCGGCGTCGACCTGTTCGCGGTCGGTGACGTCGGCGGTATAGGCGAAGTCGGCGTCGCAGCGCTGCAGGTCGATCGTGGCGACGTGATGGCCGTCGGCTTCGAGTCGCTGTGCGATGGCGCGGCCGATGCCCGATGCTCCACCGGTGACGACAGCTGTCTTCATGAGGGGTTTCCTTTCCTGCGCAGCCCCAGCGTGCGCCGTCCTGTGTTCACCAGATGCCGCAGCAGGTCGTCGTCGCCGACGGCGATCCACGCCGGTCCGACGGCACTCGAGATTCCCGCGAGCACGACGGTGGCCTTGATCAGGCCGCAGGCGTCCTGCGCATCTCCGGCGAGCAGAGCCAGCTGCCGATTGATCAGCTCCGCCCAATGGGGCTGGTCGCGCAGCAGGGTCGTCACGCTCGGATCGCAGGCGAGCACCGAGACGAGGGCACGGTTGGCCACCGCCAGTTCGGCGTATCCGCGCAGCATGTGGTCGGCGCGGGCGCCGGCGCTGCGGTGCGACTCGGCGGCGGTGATGATGCGGCTCAGCTGCTCGAAGATCGGTTCGACGACGGCGGCGAGCAGCTCCTCGCGGGTGCGGAAGTGGTAGTAGATAGCTGCCTTCGTGAAGCCCATCTCGTCGGCGATCATCTGCAGCGAGGTGCCCGCGAAGCTGTGCCGCGTGAACAGGTCGACGGCGACGTCGATGAGGCGCTGCCGGGTGTCGGCAGCACTCGCTGTCTGTACCGCGACGGTCGCCATACTTTACGACCGTACAGGAGATCACTTGCCGATCGTAAAGTGGACCCTAGGTCTGGCCGAACCGGTCGTACAGCACGGGATCGCTCGACCCCAACCGCGCGATGTGCATGCCGAGCGGCCTGCGGGGCGTGTTCGAGCGCCTCGACGACATGGGGTGGCAGCGCCGCCATCTCCGGTTGGAAGAACTCGGCGAACGGGGTGTCGTAGTCGTCCGCGGGGTCCTGCCAGGCGGTTTAGAGCGCGAGATAGATGTCGTCCTCGAGGCTGTAGGCCATGTCTTCACGGGCATGCGACGGTCCCCAGTTCAGCCACAGGAAGTGCGACGGGTGCGGCGGCATGGTTTCGCGATGATGCGGCGGACGCCAGGCAGCAGGTCAACCGCAGGCGCCGACGTCCACATGTTGTCGGTGGCATATCGGTATCCGGTCGGATAGTTGCTCATCACCGCTTCGAACCAACTCGCGGTGCCACTGCACGCGAAGTGCGGCGCGCAGACCGTGGTCCACGCGCCGCAACATGCTGCTCCGATCCGGTTAGAAACCGCGGCCAGGCAGGAATGGAACGCCTGGACCGAACCCGGGACCGGGGCCCATCATCGGTGCCGGCGGCGGGGGTGGGCCCCCACACGGCAGAAACGGCAGGCACAGACCCGGCCCGGGCGGCGGTGGTGGTAAGGGGAAGGCGTTTGCCGTCCCGGCTCCGAACCCGACAGCGGCCAACGCCATACCGCCACAAACAGCGACAGAACCGGCAGCCATGCGGACGTGAGTTCTTCGGTTTACCACGAATCGCCTCCTTCTGTATGTGTCACTGACAGTGACGATTTCGACGCTACGGCGCAGACGTGTGCCCCACGTAGCCGCACTTTAGGAATCGCATGTGAGCCCGCCCATGCCCGTCCGACCGACCAGACCGCCGCTGCGGAATCGCCGGTAGGCGGGCATCGGCCAGATTGGCTGATCTTCATAGCAGCCACCCAGGTTCAACCCAGAGTCCGCCCATGGCAACCCCCCACGATGTAGTCATGACTCAGAGCGTGGTTGACAGTTTGGCCGTTTCGACAGCGGTGGCAGCACGGCCGAATGTCATTGCCGGGGCCCGGGACCGCAGGGTGCCGGTCGTCGACGTGGTGGTTCCGGTGTACAACGAACAGGCCGCCCTTGCCGCATCTGTCCGTCGCCTGCACCGCTATCTTGCCGAGACAATGCCGTTCACCGCGCGAATCACGATCGCCGACAACGCCAGTATCGACGAAACACCTCGCATCGCCGCTGAACTCGCCGACGAACTCGACGGTGTACGAGTCGTTCGGCTGGAGCAGAAGGGCCGGGGCCGGGCGCTGCACACAGTGTGGTCCTCGTCGGACGCGCCAGTACTGGCCTACATGGACGTCGACCTGTCCACCGACCTGGCCGCGCTGCAGCCACTGCTGGCTCCGCTGATCTCGGGTCATTCCGATCTGGCAATCGGCACCCGACTGGCCCGCAGCTCGCGCGTGGTTCGCGGCGCCAAGCGCGAAGTCATCTCGCGGTGCTACAACCTGATCCTGCGCTCGACGCTGGCCGCGAAATTCTCTGATGCGCAATGCGGATTCAAGGCAATCCGCGCCGACGTGGCCGCCCGGTTGTTACCCCACGTCGAGGACACCGGCTGGTTCTTCGACACCGAGTTACTGGTACTGGCCGAGCGCTCCGGCCTGCGTATCCACGAGGTGCCGGTCGACTGGGTCGACGACCCCGACAGCCGGGTCGACATCGTCGCCACCGCCACCGCGGACCTCAAAGGCATCGCGCGCATGCTCAAAGGCTTTGCCAGCGGGGCGATCCCGGTTCGGGAGATCGCTGCCCAGCTCGGTTCGGGCCGGGCCGCCGCCCCGCGCAACCTGATGCGCCAGGCTGTCCGCTTCGCGGCCGTCGGGGTGGCCTCGACGCTAGCGTACCTAGTGATCTTCTCCCTGCTGCATGCCGCCACCGGCGCCCAGGCCGCGAACCTGATCGCGCTTCTGATCACCGCGATCGGCAACACCGCAGCCAATCGCCGCTTCACCTTCGGCGCGCGGGGCCGAGACAGCTTGGTGCGCCACCATGCCGAAGGATTCGCCGTCTTCACGCTCGCGCTGGCACTCACCAGTGGCTCGCTACTCGCCGTGCACAGCTTGGCATCCCCGACCCCGCACTGGCTGGAACTCTCGGCGCTGATCGGCGCCAACCTCACCGCAACCGCACTGCGCTTCACGCTGCTGCGCGGCTGGGTATTTCACCCCAACCGCGGCTGAACACCCCACGCCCACCCAAGAACACCCGTACACCAGCGAACACGCTGAGCGAGAGGATGACGATGCCCGCACTCGCGGACACCACGCAGCGACCCTTAGCCACCGATATCGATGAACCACAGCCAGATCCGCGGTGGGCGCGGCCCGCGCTAGCGGCCCTGCTGGTCGCCACTGCGGCGTTCTGGTGCATCGGCCTGAGCCGGAACGGATGGGCGAACGCGTTTTACTCCGCCGCCGTGCAGGCAGGTACCAAGAGCTGGAAGGCGTTCCTGTTCGGCTCCTCCGACGCCGCCAACGTCATCACAGTGGACAAACCTCCCGCCTCACTGTGGCCGATGGAGATCTCCGCCCGGATCTTCGGGGTCAATACGTGGTCGATCCAGCTGCCGCAGGTCCTCCTCGGTGTGGCTTCCGTTGCACTGCTCTACGTGATCGTCAAGAAGCAGTTCGGGCCCGTGGCGGGATTGATCGCCGGCACAGTCCTGGCGCTGACACCGGTGGCCACGTTGATGTTCCGCTATAACAATCCCGATGCGCTGCTGACCTTTCTGATGGTCGCCTCGGTGTGGGCCTTGTTGCGCGCCGTCTCCGACGGTCGTACCCGCTGGCTTTTGCTGTGCGGCGCCCTGCTCGGATTGGGCTTCTTGACCAAACAGCTGCAGGTTCTGCTCGTCATGCCGGGGCTGGCATTGACCTATCTGATTGTCGGTCCGACCCGGCTGCGTGTCCGGCTTGCGCAACTGCTGGCCGGCCTCGGCGCAGTGATCGTCGCAGCGGGTTGGTGGGTGCTGCTGGTTGAACTTTGGCCCGCGGACAGTCGTCCTTATATCGGTGGATCGGAGAACAACAGCTTCCTCGATTTGACCTTCGGCTACAACGGCTTCGGCCGGCTCTTGGGTGGAGAGAGCAACACGCCCGGCGTCGGATCAAGGCCTGAAATGCCCGGTGGGGGTGCCAGCCCGTTCGGCGAGCCGGGCTTCGCACGGTTGTTCAGCGGTGAGTCGGGCGGCCAGATCTCCTGGCTGTTGCCCGCCGCCGTGATCCTTCTCGTCGTCGGTTTGATCGCATCCTCGCGCCGCCCGCGCACCGACCCGAACCGCGCGCAGTATCTGGTGTGGGGTGGCTGGCTGATCGGTACCGCGGGTGTGTTCAGCTTCATGTCGGGCCTTTACCACGACTACTACACCGTCGCACTGACACCCGCGATCGCCGCGCTTGCCGGAGTCGGTGCGGCCGACCTGTGGCACCGCCGCGAAAAGACCTGGGCCATCACCATTCTCGCTACAACAATTGCGGTGACTGGTGGATGGGCTTGGGTGTTGCTCGGTCGCACCCCAGATTTCGTCGGCTGGCTGCGCTGGGTCGTCCTCGCGGCGGCGATCCTCGCCGCGGCGGCGCTGGCGATCACCGCACTGCCGACCCTGCGACGCCCTCGAATTCAATCGGTGGCCGCGGCGGCCGCTCTCGTGATGGCGCTCGCCGGCCCGCTGTCCTACTCGATCCAGACCCTCACAGTCGCCCACACCGGCGGCGTCATCACCGCAGGCCCACAGATTCCTGGTAAGGGCATCCCCGGGATGGCTTCGGTTGGCAGCTCCGATTCCGGACCGACCGCCGGGCCGCCGGAGCAAACCGACAAAGAGGTCTCGGCAGAGATGGTCACAACGCTGTCTGCCAACAGCGACAGCTACACCTGGGTAGCCGCTGCACCCGGTTCCACTGAAGCCGGCTACTACCAGCTGGCCACCAGCCAGCCGGTGATAGCGCTCGGCGGCTTCGCATCGTCTGATCCCGCTCCGACACTGGAACAATTCCAGGACTACGTCGCCGATGGCCGCGTGCACTATTACATCGAGTCGACAAACCTCGGCCTGCCCAAGGGTATAGACGTTTCCAGCGCGCCTGCCGCGCCACAAGGAGTCGGCGAGTCCACGGAGGCAGACCGCATCAAGGACTGGGTCAAGCAGGAATTCACACCGCTCGAAGTCGACGGTGTCACGCTCTACGACCTGACCAAACCGCTGGCCGGTTCCTGAGAAGTACCGCGCCCGAGTTCCGTTGGCACTGCCACTCTGGCGCTTGGACCAACCAACACCTCGGCGGCTCCTCCTAATAAGCTTGCGGCGCGTCGGCGACGGCGCGTTCAACTCGGGACCTCGGCGGGTCGGCGCCAAGAGCTCGGGCCTGACCGAACTCGGTGCCGGCGCCGCGGTTCCACTCGGCCTGATCCGCACCTGGGCCGAAGAGAACCGCGATCACGTCGCCGCGCTCAACCCCGAACTGGTCGGGTTGACCGCTCGCAGGTTCTGATCATTGCTCGGCTACCGCGGAGGCGGCGCCAATACTGCTGACGGAATCGGTTCCCACGTCACCTGCCCGGAGGCATCCGCCACAACCCGGCCAAAGGGCTGATCGCCGAAGTGGCATCCGAATCCGAAGGTGTCGGGTTCGGACAGTCGATCCAGCAGGCGATGGCGCGTCGCTATGACAGCGGTTGCATCCGTATCGGCGATCGACATCCAGTCGGGGTGCGTCACTTGCGTGCTGCTGTGGAAGGCGTCCCCGAATGCGACGAGTCGACGGCCGGTGTGCGAGGTGATCACGTATGACGTGTGTCCGGGTGTGTGGCCCGGTGTAACGAGTGCCCGTACGCCAGGCACGATCTCATCGCCGTCGTCGAACAGCTCGAAATCGGCACTACCGGAAGCCAACTGGGAAATGACATGCCGTGGCGCCACCTCCCCCTCACCGAGGTGGCCTGCCGCATGCGGTGCCCATTCCTGTGCGGAGAACGCATACCGGGCGTTGGGAAACGTCCTGGCGCCATCCGCGAAAGCCCAGCCAGCGTGGTCGAAGTGCAGGTGCGTGACGGCCAACACGTCGATGTCTTCGGGGCGAACCTCGAGCGAGTCGAGAACCTCCAGCATCGACCCGCAGTCGACGCCGCCGAAGGCGAACGACTTGGTCGCCGTCCCGACGCCGGCGTCGATGAGCACCGTCGTTCCCGCTATCCGAACCAGCAGACCGCCCGCGCTCATCACCAGTTCGCCGGCCGTGGTGCAAAGGTGATCCCATGCCTGGCGCGGTGTTTCGGGAAAGAAGGTCTCCGGCCGCATGGTCAACACCCCGTCCACCACGTAGATGGCGGCCACGTCGTCGAACGTCACCGACCGCACCGCCGCCGGATCGCCCGGTTGGCCGATCGCTGCCGTCGGGTTCATCCTGCGATGCTCCCGCCGCCGTCGGCCCGCAGGACCTGGCCGGTGATGTAGCCGGCGTCCTCGTCGAGCAGGGCGTGGATGGCGTGGGCGACCTCCCGCGGTGAACCGACGCGCCGCATCGGAACGCTCTCCAGCAGGCGGGCTTCTCGCTCGGAACCGATCGGGCTGCGCTCGCGGTACAGCTCGGTTTCGGTGGGCCCCGGCGCGACCGCGTTGGCCGTCACGCCCGTCGCGGCCAGCTCCTTTGCCCAGATCCGGGTGCACGCCTCCAGCGCCGCCTTCGCCGCCGCGTAGGGCGTGCGTTCGGGTGTACCGAGGGTGGTCAGACTGGTGACGTTGACGATGCGACCCCATCCCGCGGCGAGCATCCCCGGCAACGTCGCCTGCACGACCTGAACGGCGACGCGCACGTTCACGTCATAGGTGTCGAACAGGTGATCCAGATCGATCGACCCGATGCGACCGAACCGGACGAACCCCACGTTGTTGACCACGGCATCGATCGGCCCGGCCGCGAGGACCGCATCCAGCACGTCCGCGGTGGCGGCGCGGTCGGCAAGGTCGACCTCATAGAACTCGCCCGGAAAGTCTGCGGGTCCGCTGCGCGCAAGGCCGACCGGGATGTTGCCGGCGCCGGCCACCCGGTCGGCGACGGCGCGCCCGATCCCCTTCGAGGCGCCGGTGATCAATACCCGTCGTGGTGACATGGTGTCCTCCTGATGAATCGTCGCTGGTGATCACTACAACGTTCTGAAGGGACTTTTCCTGGCTGTGGCAGTTTGATTCGGGGCGGACGTGACGGGTTTGATTCAGGACCACTTCAACGTCAGTTCCATGGTTGGAACGAGTTGGGTGGAGGTCCGATGGGACTGCGTGTGGAGTTGTTCGCCGAGGTTCGTCGAGATGCCCGTGTCGATGGACTGTCGATCCGGGCGCTGGCCGAGTTGTCGTATTCGAGGGTGTGGGACTACGTGCGGGTCCGCCGCGCTCCGATCGATGTCGAGGCCGGCGCGCCAATCTGGTTTTCCCTTGGGTCGGCTGACGCTTCCAAGAATTCGACAAGACGCCCGCTGCAGCATTCAAGGAGGGGGAGGTGACGGAGGCGCATACGGGGTTTTACCGCGCCGAGCGACAACCTGGTGGGCTTCAACGACCCGCGATGCTTTGATGCCGTAGCCGCGGAACAGCGATGAACCACGTCCCGACCTGACCGCTACATCCGAACATTTACGAAAGGGATCGTCGTGAAGCATGTCTCAACTCTCGTCGTGTGGCGTGCCAGTGTGAGTATCGCCGCCTCGGTGGTGCTGCTCGTGGCCGGCTGCTCGTCGTCATCGAGTTCTACTGCGAGCCAGTCCAGTCCGGGCAGCCCCACTCCGTCGGCATCGGTCACGCCCGCCGCGACGCCCGCGGTCGATCAGCGCGCCGAGCGCGGTATCGCAGACGTGCCTTGGCCACAGGTCGGTCCCGGCTGGATGCTTGCCGTCTGGACCCCCGTCACGCCACACAAGCCCGACGACCAACCCGTGCCTGGCGAACCGACGCCCGAGACCGCGACCAATGTGTTGTATCTCGTCAGCCCGGCCGGTGACCGGTATTCCATCACCGAATTCCCACCGGCCGATGGCATGCCCGGCCTGGTCGACTGGTCAGCCGACGGCAGCCATGCCCTTTTCAGGTCGGTGCACGGGTTCGATTTCACGGCAATCTCCATAGATCTGCACACCGGCGCGCGGAGCTCCGTTCCGGTCGACGAGAACGCGGCCTACGCCAGTCCGGACGGCAAGGCACTGCTGGTGACCGATTTCGGTGGGGACGAGTCCGCCACGCTCAAGCGGATCGACATGGCGGGCAACGAGCAATTGGTCTACCCGACGAAGGATCTGGGTGGTGCGGGACGGTTCGGTGGCGACTATCTGCAGACGCCCGACGGAACTCAGCTCGTATTGGCCACCGAGAACCTCGGCAACGACATCGCGCCGAGGACCGACAACAGCCTGGTGGTGATAAGCAACGACGGGTCAATTGCCCGCACACTGCCGACGCCGATGCCCGAGGCGAAGTGCACCCCGGTGAGGTGGTGGACCCCCGGGGTGATCCTCACGCACTGCGGCGGCGCGGGGGAGCAGCTATGGAAGGTCCCGCTCGACGGCGGCAAGCCGTCAGCGTTGACAGGGGTCAACACGCGCGAGGGGAACGATCCTCACTTCGAGGACAACCTGGGCAACTGGGACGCATACGAACTGCCCAGTGGCACGTTCCTGCCGACCGCGGGAGGGTGCGGCACCGCGTTCGTGTCCCGACTGACGCCGGACGGGGGCACACAACGGGTCGACATCCCCGGTGTCTCTGACAGCGCCGAACTCCGAGGGGTGAGCGGTGACAAGCTGGTGATCCTCGGAGGGGTCGGCTGCAACGGCGCAACATCGCTGGTGACCTACGATCCCGTGACTAACACCTCGAACGTGCTACTCGGGGCGCCGATCACCAAGGGCGGCGGCATCGAGTACGTCCTTCTCTACCCGAGCGGGAAGTGACTATTAGAGTTTCGCATTGGGCACGGTTACCGAATTGGCCTTGCCGGTGACGCGCTGCGACGCAACATGATTCATGAACGTCGTTGGCGACGCTCGACTGTAGTCGACAGTGCCGTTCAGATACGAAGAGGCCTCCAGCGCGATCACGAGAACGTTTCGGCGTTGCCGGGCGACTTGACCTGCCACGGGAGCGTGGAACGGCTGTAGCGCAGGCTCTGCTGGCAGAAACTCGGACTTCGGCTGCCCCAGAGGTTGGGCGTGGACCTACGACACGACGTGGTCGAAGCAGCGAGAACGGCCGAAGCGGCCGGATACGCGAGTTTGTGACCTACGAACGGTTGATCTTCCCGGAGTCGCCGCTGGAACCCTATGCCCCGCCGAGCGTGCCGTGGCCGGAGTCCTCACGGCAGGTCGCCGACTCCCTGGCAGTCCTCACGGCAGCGGCGGTGGCGACCGAAGCGCTGCGCCTCGGTACTGCCGTCTTGATCGCCGCCCAGCACACCCCCGTCCAGCTGGCCAAGGCGCTGGCTACGATCGATCAGCTCAGCGGCGGCCGCGTGATCGCAGGTATGAGCGCCGGCTGGTCCTCCGACGACCTCCGGGCGCTGGCGCCACCCGGGCGGATCGCGGCCGCTTCCTCGACGAGACGCTGGACGTCTTCGATGCCGTGTGGGGACCGGACCCGGTGACCTTTTGCAGTCCTCGCGTAGTCATCGACAACGCCTCGGTGCTGCCCAAGCCGGCGTCGAGAATCCCCGTCATGCTGGGCGGCGGTGGCAGCAATCTGGGACGCAGCACCAGTCCAAGGGCGGTGCAGCGCATTGCCAAGCGCGCCGACGGTTGGCTGCCGCTGCTCACCACGCCCGGGCTAGTCGGGGCCGCCGAACTGCGCGCGAGCTGGGACCGTATCCGGGACATGGCTTCTGAGTATGGCCGAGACCCGAGCAGGATGGAGCTTGTCGTGGTGGGAAACGTCACCTTCACCGACCGTCCGGCCGGACCCGACCGATCGGCGTTCGTCGGCACACTCGACCAGGTCATGGATGACGTCCAAACGGCCGCAGCGGCCGGCGCAGACGAGCTCATCGTGGATCTCAATCTGCAGGACTGGTTCACCAGCACGCCGCAGATGCTCGAGACCGCGGTGGAGCTCCGCGAGCGGGCCGCAGCCGGGTGACCGGGTGGGCGAGCGTGCCAATCACGCAAAGGAGCGAACGCCCTATTGCGGCGGGCATCGCCCAGCAACTACATTCCGCGGGATGTATCCGTACTGGCACTGTGGCTTTCTCACCGTGCCGGTGCACGGACTGTTCATCGCACTCGGCGTCCTCGCGGCAACGGTCGTGTTCTTCTACGAGGCACGGCGCCGCGGTGCGGTCAACGAGCAGTCGCTGGTGGCAGTCGCTGGTGCCCTGGTCGGTGGGGCTGTCGGCATGCGACTGTCGGGCTGGGCCGAACACCTCGACTTCGCATCCAACCCCAACCTGGCGCAGGCCTGGCAGTTCGGAGCGAAGAGCATTCTGGGCGGATTGGCCGGGGCGTACGTCGGGGTGCTGATCGCCAAGAGACTCGGCGGTTACCGCGGCAAGACCGGAGACCTGTTCGCTCCCGCGGTGGCACTTGGGATGGCGATTGGCAGGATCGGGTGCTACCTCGCCGAAGCACCCGGTCGTCCCACCACATTGCCGTGGGGAGTGCACGCCCCGGTCTCGACACCAGAATGTCCGGGATGTCTGACCGGACAGGCCATGCATCCGTCCTTCCTCTACGAGATCGCCTTCCAACTCACGGCATTCGTGGTACTGCTGTGGCTGAGAAGCAGGGTCACGCGGCCGGGTGAGCTGTTCGTGATCTACCTCGCGGCGTATGCGGCATTCCGGTTCGTCGTGGAGTTCTTCCGGGCCAACGAATTAGTTTGGCTGAATCTCACTCGGCCGCAATGGTTTCTACTGTTCACGCTGCCGCTGCTGGCCGTTCGACTGTGGTTCGGCTATCGCCGTGGCTACTATCGTCCCGAACCGCGAGCTGAGGAAGTACGCGTATGACCTTCCCACCCCCGGGACCGCCTCCGAAGCGCGCGCGGCCTGCCAGCTCCGCAGGCATGGCCGTGCTCGGTGTCTTCGTCTACTTCATCTTCAACTTCGTCGCGGGCTTCGTGGGGCTCCTCGCCGGCGGTTCGCGCTCCGCCGGCAGCCTCAACGTCGGGATCATCGGCACCGCGATCGTGCTGGTTCTCGTCGCCTTCGGCGGGGGCGGGGCCATGCTGGCGTCATACAACTCCAACGCACGGGGTTTCGGTTTGGGTCTGATGATCGGTTGGGCGCTGACGTCGCTGTTCACGGTCGGAATCTGCACCGGCCTGAATCCGGAGGTGTACTCGATGTGACTGCCACCGGCATGGGATTGCGCGGCGATCGAATTCACCGCTACGTCACCGCGTTCTGCCCGTTGTGCCACCACGACGCGCCCGAGCGGCCCTTGACCGAAGTCGCCCGGCTCAGTGGCACCCTGGTCGAACGCGAAGGTCGCATCTGGCTCGAGCGCGGTTGCCAAACCCATGGCTTGGTCCGCACGCTGTACGACGAAGACCCCGAGATATTGTCCTACCTCGAAGAATGGACGGCGCCAACCAAGGCCCACACGCCCGACGAGGTCGGTAATTACGATCCCATCCCGGCTGCCTACCTGCGTGGTCTACCGGAAATGCAGACCCAGCACACCTGCATCCTGCTCGAGGACATCGCCGAGACCTGCAACCTGCGCTGCCCCACCTGCTTCACCGATTCCTCCCCCGAGCTGCGCAACGTCGTGCCCGTCGCGGACGTGCTGGCCAACGTCGATCAGCGGCTGGCTCGGGAGAACGGCCGAATCGACGTGCTGATGCTCAGCGGGGGCGAACCGACGCTTCATCCCGAACTCGACACGCTGCTCGCCGAGCTCACCGAACGTCCGATCACTCGGATCCTGGTCAACAGCAACGGTTTACGAATCGCCTCCGATGACATTCTGCTGGACTTGCTCACCCAGTATCGCGAGCGGGTCGAGGTGTATCTGCAGTTCGACGGTCAGTCGGAGGCGGCCCACCGCTTCCACCGGGGCGGTGATCTCCGACGAATGAAAGCACAAGCGCTGCAACGGTTGTCCGAGCGGGAGATCTTCACGACGCTGGTCATGGCGGTGGCATCGGGCGTCAACGACACCGAGCTCGGGCAGATGGTCCGGTTGGCGCTGGACACCCTCTACGTCGGCGGGCTCACCATCCAACCGGTGTTCGGCTCGGGCCGTTCGGGTCTCATCGATCCACTCGACCGGCTCACGCACACCGGGGTGCTCGCACGACTCGGTCCCCAGACCGAGGGCCTCGTCACGTGGCGGGACCTGACGGCATTGCCGTGCTCGCATCCGCACTGCTGCTCGGTGGGCTACCTGATTCGCGACGACGGCGACCAATGGCGCTCCCTGGTGTCGCTGATCGGCCACGACAACCTCAAGACCAAGCTTGGCCTGGTGGCCAATCGGATTGCCGATGCGGAGCTACCCGCGCAACTGCGGCTCGCGGTCCAGGAGGCACTGCTGGGCCTACTGTCGGAGCAGTCGTCGCTGTCGCATCCCCAGATGGGCGAGGTGTGGCGCAACATCTGCGAGAACTGCGATCTCGGCATGTCCACGCTGCTGACACTGGCGGCGTCGGCCCTGCCGGGGCGACGACGCAAGATTCGGCGGCTTCTCGGCGAACGCGTCGTCCGCATCACCGTCAAACCCTTCATGGACATGTCGACGATGATCGAGGAACGTTTGATCCAGTGCTGCGTGCACGTCGGGACCAAATCCGATCAGAACCAGTGTGCGCCGTTCTGCGCAGTGCAGGCCTGGCCGGCGCTGTCCCGTCAGCGCCTGTCGATCGCCGCGGGCCAGGCGCTACCTCTCGTGGAAGTCCGATGAGCCAGGACACCTCGCCCATCTACCCGACACAGCCCAACGTCCCCTACGACCCGCTGCGCCTGTGCATCTACGCGAGCGTTGCGCTACTGGCCTGGCTGTTCGGCGCATGGGCCGTTGTCGCATTCGCGGTCCTTGGTGTCGTCGGTTACGTGCGTGCCCGTCGCGCCGGCTTGCTGCGCTCCCAGTGCGTACTGCGCGATACCCGGTTGGTCATCGGCTATTTGGGCGTCATCGCGGCGATCGGCATTGCCTCGATCGTGCACGACGCTGCATAGGAGCACCATAGAGTGCCAGCGCCTTCGAACCGGCGAAGCGGTTCTGAACCATGTTGCTGGACAGATAGAGTGCCGTTCCCAGCGACACCTGGGTGATGCCGTCACTCTCCACCTCGGCGAACCCTTGCCGGGCAGCGTTGAGCGTTTGGGAACTGGTCACGCTGATGGCCGGATAGGCCGAACCCGCCCTTCTTGGTGCGATCGAGCATCTCGACGTAGTGATGGGGGTTGCTATCGGCATTACCGAAGTTTCCACTCGGTGAGCGCTAAGTGCATCCGCACGAATTGCGATGGTGGAACGTCGTCGGCACGCGAATCTGTTGCGGCGCATCATCGTGTCCCCGGATTCTGCGCAGAAGCAATTCGACCGCCGTGGCGCCGATCGTGTCGACGTCCTGCGCCGCCGCCGTGAGCCCCGGTTCGAAGAGGTCCGACCATTCGAAGTCGTCGTAACACACGAATGCCACGTCGGCCGGAATCGACAAACCGAGACCGCGAAGGGCCTTGAGTGTCCCAATGGTCATGGAGTTGTTCAACGACACCAGCGCGGTGGGCCGGTTCTCACGCGACATCAGCGAGTGCACTTCGCGTTCCGCCACATCCGTGCTGGAGTCGCCGTCGATGACCAGGGCCGTGTCGACGGCGATGTCGCGGTCAACAAGCGCCGCGGAGTATCCGTCGAACCGCTCGGTGGTGGACGAGATCCCGGCAAGGCCGCGGACGACGGCGATCCGACGATGCCCGAGATCGAGCAGGTGCTCGGTCAACGACCGGGCCGCCGAGAAGTTCTCGGGGCCGACCTGGTCGCTCCCGAGGTCGACACCGCGGTCGATCAGAACCAGAGGAGTCCCGGTACGGGCGATTTCGGGGAGGCTGACCCGCTCCGACCCTGCCGCGGGTGCCACGATCATCCCGTCGACCTGCCGGTCCAGAAGCGAGTCGGTGACGCGTTTCTCCGAGTCCACGTTGTCATGGGAGTCGCCGACGATCAGCACGTAGCCGGCGTCCGACAGGGCACGTTCCACGGCGTGAACCAGGCTCCCGAAGTACGGGTTCGTCAACGCGGAGATCGAGAGTCCGACCGTGTGTGTGCGTCCGGCCGCGAGGGAGCGTGCGACGACGTTGCGCCGGTACCCGGTCTTCTCGATGGCCGCTTCAACGCGTAAACGGGTGGCGGTGTCAACCTTGCGTGTGCCGTTGAGCACGTGCGAGACGGTGGACGCGGAGACTCCGGCGATGCGCGCGACATCGCCCATCGTGGTCACCGCAGACATACGATGCGGTCCGCTCGACCTGCGGTCGACTCGATGAGTTGGGCATTGCGCTCGTCGGACCCGTAGGCCCAGAACGCCGCGTCCTGCGGGGACTTTCCGTGCGCCTCGTGTCGGCGCAGCAAGCGGGCATGGCGAACGTCGGTGTCGGGGGCCAGGAACCAGACCTCGTCGATGCGGGAGCGTGCCGCAGGCCACGCATCGCATTCCAGCAGAAGGTAGTTTCCCTCGGTCACGACCAACGGCACCGTGGGCGGGACGGGAATGGACGACCCGATCGACTCTTCGATCTCGCGCCGGAACCGGGGCGCGTACACGACGGGATCGTCCACGCGCTGTGCCCGAAGGGTGGCGATCAGCCGGGCATACCCGCCGTCGTCGAACGTGTCGTAGGCACCCTTGCGGTCCCGGATCCCCATCTCGATCAAGACCTCGTTGGCCAGATGAAAGCCATCCATGGGAACCAGCACGGCGGCATCAGGCCCCAGAGCGGTGACGAGTTGCTCCGCGACGGTGGACTTTCCGGCTCCCGGTGCGCCGGTGAGGCCGAGAATACGGCGTTCTCCGGGGACAACGAGCGCGTTGGCCCACTCGACCAACTGGTCCAGTGTCACGTCCTGCACGTCCTGCTCGATGGTCACCGCTCTCGCTTTCGAGTCCGTTCAACGGGGAGTTCGCTCAGCCATGCCCGCGGCCCGACCACCGAACACCGCAGCGCCGCAACGCGAGCCGAGCGGTCGATGCGCTCGGCGACACCGCTCTCGATCTGGGTCGAGAAGTACGCATACGCGCCGTGGAAGGCATCACCGGCGCCCAGCGTGTCGACCACCACCACCGGGTCCACCGGCACTGACCCGGAGTCACCCTCCGACCACCACTCGACGGGGTCGCCGCCGTGCGTGGTGACGACAGTGGGGACGCCGCTGCTGACCAGGGCTTCGGCCGTGGACTCCGGGGTTTCGGAGCCAGGCATTCGAAAGTCGCTGGAGCACACCATGTCCGTCGCGTGCGCCACGATGTCGCTGATCACCGGTTTCCATCGGCCTGCGTCGACCACGAGTGAGACGGGCCGTGCTGCCGCATGTCGGACGGCAGCACGGGCGATCAGGGGGTGGTGCCCGTCGACGAGCACCACGTCGGCGTCCGCCACGAGGTCACCGAGGTCTGCCGGTGGCGACGCGTCGGAGTTCACGGCGTCGAGCGAGACGACCGATCGGTCGCCCGTCGATTCGACGACCGATACAGCGGACACGGGCACCGCTCGGGTGGTGCCTGCCGCCGCGTCGACGACGCTGACGCCGTACGCAGCGAGGTCGGCGCGAATCAATTCGGCGACCGGATCGTCGCCGAGGGCGGTCACGAGGATCGCGTCGCCGCCCAGCCCCGCGAAGGTGACGGCCGCATTCGCGGCTGGTCCTCCCGCAGCGACGAACTGGGCGGTCGAAGTGATCTTCTGGTTCACCGCAGGCGCTTTCGCGATGCGGTGAATCACGTCGAGAGTCGCCAACCCGACGAAAACCCCGACCGGGGGTCTCTCAGAGACCGGCGCGTTCCTCATCGCTCGGCTCCTCTGCACCGGTCATGAGCGCGACCACCTCAGACATCGAGCGCTTCTTCGGATCGACGACGCCGGCACGTTGCCCGAGCCGGTGGATGTGTATCCGGTCGGCCACCTCGAACACGTGCGGCATGTCGTGGCTGATGAGCACCACGGGAATGCCGCGGTCGCGGATCGACCGGATCAAGTCGATGACCTGTCCCGATTCCCGAACGCCGAGAGCAGCAGTCGGCTCGTCCATGATGATCACGCCGCGGCCGAACGCGGCAGCCCGCGCCACTGCGACACCCTGACGCTGCCCGCCCGACAGTGTCTCCACCGCCTGGTTCACCGACTTGATGCCGATCTTCAGATCCGCGAGGTGCTGCGACGCCCCCTCGCGCATTCTCGGCATGTCCAATCGGCGGAACAGGCTGCCCACGATGCCTTTTCGTCGCACCTCGCGCCCCAGGTACAGGTTCGACGCGATGTCGAGCGCCGGGACCACCGCGAGATCCTGGTACACCGTTTCAATTCCGGCTGCTCTGGCGTCTCGGGTGTTCTTGAACGACACAGGGGTTCCGTTCATCAGTATCTCGCCTGAGTCTGGAATCACCGCTCCCGCCAAAGCCTTGATCAGACTGGACTTTCCGGCACCGTTGTCACCGATGACGGCAAGGACCTCGCCCTCGCGGAGCTCGAAGTCGGCGCCGTTGATCGCGGTCACGTGACCGTACTTCTTGACGAGTCCGCGCGCTTCGAGAACGGGTGCGCTCATTGTGATCTCCTGCGTGCGAACTGATCCACTGCCACCGCGACGATCACCAAAATTCCGGTCGCGATGTTCTGGTAGAGGCTGTCGACGCCGGCCTGGGTGAGACCGTTACGGAGAACGCCGACTATCAGCGTGCCCACCAGTGTTCCGCCGACGCCTCCGCGCCCACCGAACAAACTGGTCCCTCCGATGACCACCGCGGTGATCGTCTCGAGATTGGCGTTCTGGTAGGCGTTCGGGTCGGCATTCGGGATTCGACCGAGGGCAGCCCACGCAGCGATGGCTGCGATCACACCCGTCGCGAGGTAGACGGAGAACAGCACCCGCCCAGACTTGATGCCCGACAGATTCGACGCCTGCGGGTTACCGCCGACGGCGTAAATGTGCTTACCCCAAGATGTTTGGGACAGTGAGTATCCCATCACGAGGTACACCAGGAGCATCGTGACCACACCGTATGTGGTCGAGAACGCCCCGATGCGAAAGGACGTGCCAAGGAAGGTGAGCGGCCCTTGCTCCACGCGGTAGGTCTCGGAGCCCGCGAGCAGGCGGGTGGCCGCCTGTATCGCGGTGAACGTTCCCAGCGTGACGATGAACGGTGGCAATCGCAGGGTCGTGACGAGCCCGCCGTTGATCGCACCGAACACCACGCACACCAGCAGCGTCGACCCGAGCGCCACGACCGGCCCTCCTGCGCCCGCACTCTGCGCCATCACGATGGTTCCGAAGACCGCTACCGCGCCGATCGACAGATCGATCCCGGAGGTGAGAATGATCAGCGTCTGGCCAACGGCGAGGATGCCGACAACCACCGACTGTTGAAGGATCAGCGAGACGTTCTGCGGATTGAGGAACGAATCCGAGACCGCGCTGAAGATGACGATTGCGATGACGAGCGCCACCAGCGGACCGAACAGCGGTTCACGCAGGAGGTTCCCCACGCTGAAGCGGCTCGATACCGATGGCGTCGCTGCCGTAGGAGCGCTGGTGGTCATCTATTAGCTCAACCCCAGCAGTTCTTTTCGCCCCAGGCGGTGTCCTTCGACTCGAGTCCGGCAACAGGCTTGTCCGTGACGAGCTGCGAGCCGGTGTCGTTGAATCCGCTTGGCTTGGTGCCGTCCTTGGCGAACTTGACCACGGCCTGCACGCCCAGCTCGGCCATCTTCGCCGGGAACTGCAGCACCGTTGCGCCGATCTTGCCCGACTTCACGTCCGCGATGCCCGTGCAGCTTCCGTCGATCGACCCGATGGTGATCTGGCCTGCGCGGTTGGCGGACTGGATCGCCTGGTACGCGCCGGCGGCTGCCGGTTCGTTGATGGTGTAGAGCGCGTTGATTCCCGGAGCGCGCTGCAGAATGTTCTCCATGGCGGTCTGCGCCTTGGTCTGGTCGCCGTTGGTGTTCTCCCGGCCGACGATCTCCGGCGAGTCGTTCGTGATGCCGAAGCCCTCGAGGAATCCGTCATGACGGAACGTGTCGACGGTTCCACCCGGGGTCCCGTCCAGCATCACGACCTGGGGCGCTGCGTTGCCGAGTGCGCCTTTCACCCATTTGCCCTGGCTGACACCTGCGGCCTTGTTGTCGGTGGCGAACGTGGCGTCGACGGCGTCTTCGGGGTCGGTCGCGGTGTCGAGAGCGATGACGACGACGCCTGCGTCGCGCGCCTTCTTGATCGAGTCGAGCACCCCGGTGGAGGAGTTCGGGGTGATCAGGATGCCTTTGACGCCCTGACCGACCATGTTCTCGATGGCCGCGACCTGACCCTCGTTGTCACCGTCGAAGGCACCCGCCAGCGCGACCAACTCGGCGCCATCCTTATCGGCCTGCGCCTGGGCGGCCTCACGCAACTTCACGAAGTACGGGTTCGAATCGGTCTTGGTGATCAGCCCGACCTTGACGCTGTCGGAACCCGATCCGCTGCAGGCGGTCAGGCCAAGAACCAGCGAGCCTGTCATGAGAACCGTGCTGAATGCGACCGTGCTTCTGCTGCGCTTTGCGAACATGTGGACTCCCTTGTCCTCGGTGTGACGCCGATCACTCAGTGCGTTCGTCAGGAGCCTATGAACTACGCAAGCGCTTGCGCAAGCGCTTTCCCGAAATAATCTGTGGAGATTGACAGGAATCGCCGAACTACTTTGCCAAAACTTCGGCGCTCGCCGGGACTGCCGATATTCACCGCACGAGCCCCGCGACTTCGGCGATCACGCCCCACTTGACTCGGTCGTGTTCAGCGAGCTGTGAGCATCTCTTGTGCGACGCGAGGTCGGCGTGCCAGCCATCTCTTGGCGCCCCTATGCTCGACCATCTGGTGCCCGCACCGCAGAGCAAACGCATGACGCGAAGGTCTCAGGCGTCGGGCTGCGGGAATAGCAGCGGAACCCTCGAACGTTGCGGTCGTGGAGGAACTGCCACCCCATCCTGCGTTGCTGATCGAGGTGCGTGGTGAAGCTGAAAAGCCGTAAGAAGACTGTCAGTCGGTGATTCGTCTAGGTGAAGGAGTCACGCTTTGTCCTCATCCATCGAAGAGCGGATTCGCTTGATCGAAGACCGTCTGGAGATCTACAACCTAATAGCCACCCATCCCCTGACGGGGGACACCGGTGATCGTGCCCTGGTCGACGTGTTCTACGCCGAAGACGTCGTCGTCGATCGCGGCAACGGTGGCGAGGCACACGACCGAAACGCCATGGCAGAGGTGCTAGGGCGTGCCGAGCACCGGAAGGCCATCGACGTTGGTTTGGCGCACTTCGGTAATCTGCCGCTAGTCGACTTGGACGGTGACAAAGCTACCGCCGTCTCGTACATCGCTCTGATGACTCCCGATTCACACGGCGAAATCCAGCACCTCGCCAACCATGGCGACTCGCAGGGCTACCGCGTACATCGGGTCGGGGTCAATGTGTGGTCGCTGCAACGCGCCGACGTTGGCTGGCGCGTGGTAGCTCGCACGGTGCGCATGGTCGGCAACGGCGCGTTCGAGTTGTTGTGTGAGGCTGGCAAGCGGCACCTCGCAATCGACGAAGGTTCGGCAGGGGGCTGAGTCTTCGTCTACCCGTGTGACGCGCCTGCTCCTCTGATCGGGCAACCCCGAGGGCGTTTGCGACACGAGCTCTGCTGCTCCAGCCTCCGACGCCCCGGACGGTTGGTTCCGGTCGATCGCTGCGTCTACGCAGGAGCTTCAAATCGATTGAGGGTTATCGAGCCGATGTAGGCCTCCGACGCCCGCACCATCTGCATCACCAGGCTGGCATAGAGCGCGTGGCTGGAGTCGATGTCCTCGGCGAACCCGTAGGCATAGACGAACGTCGTACGTACGACGAGGGACGTGGGAAAGATGAGTGTGCGCGGCGCGTCGGCACCGACGTCGATCAGCATCTGGGCCGCGGCCCGACCCTCGTCGACGAAGTCACGGTGGACAGTGGTGAGCCCGGCCTCCGCGGGGACGGAGAACCAGCGCACGCCGCGAACGCGGTCAGCCGGTGAGACTGACGAGGTCGGCGCGTCCGCTGACCAACGCGGCCGCTGCGTCTGCGCGCAGATCCTCCGGCACGTCGACCGCCACCAGCGCCCCCGTGGCACGGCGCAGCCGTTCGGCGAAATCGAAGCGGTTGAGCAAAGATTCGCGGTCCGCAGGCCCGGCAAGCTGGTAGATCTCGGCAGGCGGTAACCCAGTGAGCAGTCGGTCGGCGTCGTCCCCCCATGCCGGTGCCGTGCCGACGTCGACGCGATGCGTGGTGGGCTCGGCACCGATCGTTCGGGGCACTACTCGGCCGTCGAATCGGCGTGAGCCACGGATCAAGGGCCGACCGAGGATCCAGTCGACCAGGTCGCCCGAGGGGGGAACGTCGTCCTCGCTGACGGCGGCATAGGCGGCCACTCCCCTGCGCGCGACGTGCGGAGCCGATTCGGCGAAGCGTTCCACCGTGACCTTGCCTGCGCGTGTCATGTAAGCGAGCATCAACTGCTCGACCGGCATCGTGGTCATGCGGTCGGGAAACGAATCCCACCACAGCATCGAGCGCAGGGCGATCGACTGCAGGTGGTCGACAGCCGGACGGCGATCCTGTTCATAGGCGTCGAACGCCTCGTCGAGGGTGTCGGCGGCGACGATCGCGCGGTCGAGCGCGATGGCGTCCTCCATTGCCAGCTTGGTGCCCGACCCGATCGAATAGTGGGCGGTGTGCGCGGCGTCTCCGAGCAGTACCACGTTGCCTGTGTGCCACGTGTCGCAGCGCACGGTGCGAAACCGCATCCAGCGCGTGCGGTTGCCGATCAGCCGATGCCCGTGCAGCGCGTCGGAGAAGGCCTCCTGGAGGTAGTCGAGCGAGGCCTGGTCGGTCCGAGTCGCCGGCGTGTCACGGGTTGTTTCCTCGAATCCCGCTCGCCGCCAAGTCGATTCGTCGGTTTCGATCAAGAACGTGCTGCGGTCGGCGGCGTACGGGTAGGCGTGGGCGACGAAGGACCCGTGCTCGGTGGTGACCGGGGTGAATACCGCACTCGGCAGCGCGAATTCGGTGCCACACCACAGGTACAGTCCCTGCCCCTCGGCAATGTCGGGCTTGAAGTCGTCTGCCAATTCGCTGCGGGTGGTGCTGTTGATCCCGTCGGCGGCGACGATCAGATCGGCGTCGAGATCGGCCACCGATCGTCGCTCGTCGAACCGCAGTTGCACCCCGGCATCCTGCGCGAATCGCTGCAGCACGCCCAGGAGGGTAGCCCTCCCGATGGCCAGCAACTCGCCGTGAGCCAGCCGTGCGTGCTGGTCGCCGACGCGCATGGACATGTCGTGCGGGTGCGACGCGGCGACGATCGCGTCGAGCGACGCGGTGTCGGCCAAACGCAGGTTGCGTTGGGTGCGCGAGGCCAATCCGACACCAAACCCGAAGGTCTTCTCCGGCACTCCCTGGTCGTACAAGGTCACCTGGGCGTCGGGGTGGCTCAGTTTGAGCAACCGCGCCACGTACAGACCGCCCGGGCCACCTCCCAGGACCGCGATCGTCTTCAACTTCATGCGTCACGCCTTTCGCGTACCGACGCGCGGTTGCCGAACGAATCAACAACTCGCGCAACCGATGTCGCCGCCTCGGCCTCCAGGAGTGCCGCGATGTCTGCGCGGAGCCGTTTCTTGTCGATCTTTCCGACGTTGGTCAGCGGCAGGGCTTCCGTCCACTGCAGCCGTTCGGGCCACTTGTACTTGGCGACCCCGAGGCCGTCGAGGTGCGACTGCACCTGCGGCATGGTCAGCTCGGCGCCGTCGTTCGAGACCAGGTAGGCGCAGGCGCGCTCGCCGAGCCGCAGATCAGGCATGGCGACCACGGCGGCGGCCGCGATGCGGGGATCCCGAAGCAGCAGCACCTCGATCTCCTCGGCGTTGATCTTCTCCCCGCCGCGGTTGATCAGGTCCTTGATGCGCCCTTCGATACACACGTAACCGCGTCCGTCGATTTCGCGGATCGAGGCCAGATCGCCCGTGCGGTAGAACCCGTCGGAGGTAAAGGCGGTCGCGTTGTGGTCGGCCGCATCGAAGTAGCCCGGGATCGTGTACGGCCCGCGGCAACACAATTCGCCGACCGCGCCGGCGGGGACCTCCTGCTCACTGGACGGGTCGAGGATCCTCACCTCATCCGACGGGGCGATGGGCACCCCGACGGTTTCCCTGCGGGCGACCTCGGGGGCATCGAGCGGGGTGACCGTGAACAGGCCCTCGGACATCCCGAAGAGCTGTCCCGCCCAACGGTGCTCGCCATCGTCGACGCGACGGAATAGGTCGTGGCTGACCTTGGCGCCGGACAGTATCGCCCGACGCAGAGTGCGGCGGGCCTTGTCGAACTCGGGCCACTGCACCGCTTGGTAGTGGCCGTGGCCGAACAGCGCGTCGGTCACCTCGTGGCGGGCCATCAACTCGAATGCCGAGGATGCGTCCGGTGTCGCCACGACCAGGGCGGCGCCGACGGCGTGGGTCGCGTGCAGTGCGCAGGATATGCCGGCGTTGTGGATGAGTGGAATCAGGTGCGCCACTTTGGTTTCGGGAGTCCAGCCCAGGGCCTGCGCGTAGAACAATGCGTTGTTCCAGTACTCGGCGTGGATGCGTGGGATGACCTTCGGCACCCCGGTGGTCCCGCCGGAGAGTTGGAAGACCGCGACGTCGCCGGGATCGGTCTGGACTTCGACCGATTCGACCAAGGCGCGGGCGGTGGCCGGGTCGACCTCGGATCCCAGGTCCTCGATGCGGGTGGTGCCGTCGGCGGTAAAGGGTGCCTCGATGGTCAGGACGTGGCGAAGAGTTGGATGCTCACGGGCGACGTCGTGGGCAAAAGCGACCAGATCGAACTTCAATCCGGCCTCGACGATGTGGGCCACCGCGCCGACCTTGGCGCTGATGTGCCCGATTTCGTGTGCCCGGTGCGCGGCGAGGGTAGCCACCGGGATGAGGCCCGCCTTGAGGCATCCGTACCAGGCGATCACGGCGTGGGCTTTGTTGGTGACTTGGAACAGGACGGGGTCCAGGCGGCGCAGACCGAGCGCGGTGAGCGCGGCGGCGACCTGGTCTGTGCGCTCGTCGAGTTGGCGGTAGGTGAAGGTGGCGTCGGCGGTGATGAGCGCGACGCGGTCGCCGTGGCGCACCGCGGTCTCATGGAGGCGAGCACTGGTCGGGGCGTCGCTCCATTGGCCGGTCTGGCGGTAGTGGCGGGCACGATCGGCGGGATACGGCACGAGTCGGCCGTTCCAGCCGTAGGGCGTCGTGGGTCTGTGCGCTGGCATCACTGCGTTCACTCGGCGACCGCCGGGAGCAGTCGGGCCAGGTCGGAGACGTGGTCGGGGTGATCGGCGGGGACGATGCCGGAATAAACGGCAGTCCAGCAGCCCGGGCAGCACAGTTGCCTGAAAACCACTGGAGTGTCGATGTATTCGGTCGGGTCGGAGGTGACTTGGGGTCCGGCGTCGGTGGAGGGGCCCTCGTAGCGGGCCAGATCGAGTCGGCCGGTCTTGCTGTCTCCGAGCAGTCGGCCGCAATGCGCGCAGGCGATCACGCGGGCGTCTCCGATGGTGATCTCGGCGAGGTTGTCGTCGATGCGCCGGCCGGTTTCGGGGTGAACGTTCGCCTGCTGGGTTTGGGGGATGTCGGAGCGGCTGCGTCGCTCGGCACGGATGTCGTCGCGCAGCGCCGCGGTGGCTGCGGTGTCGAAGTCACCATCGGCGACGACGACGCCGTAATTGATGCGGGCACCTTCGGCGCTGACCTTGCCGTTGACGACGTCGCGGGCGACGGCAGCGGGTTCGCGGCGCAACGGGTCGCCGTAACCGCCGCCTCCTTGCCAGTGCATGTAGAGCACTTCGCCTGGGGCAAGGTAACTTTCGGCGTAGCAGGCGCCGATCTCGCGGGTGCCCCCCAAATCGGCGAGGTCGCCAGGCAGCCGGCCTTGGGCGAGCATCTCGGCGATACCGGCGTCGCGCGCGAGGATCTCCAATCCGGTGTTGCCGGGCTGGCCGCCGGCCAGGCCGTTGTTCTGGGCGATGGCCTTGCCTGCGGAGGCGAAGACCAGGCCCATGGGCAGGCTGCTGCCGTATGGGGTGACAGCCACCGACGCGCTGACCCCGCCGCGCATGCGGCCGGCGCCACCGGAGTCGGGCTCCTCGCGGCGCCACAGTGTGAGCAGTGGATAGAGGAACTCGGTCATCTCGGTGTCGGGGATGCGTCCCATCGGGATGCAGAACAGGCCGCCGGTGTCCATGCCGTCGGCGACGGGGCGAGCACCGTAACCGCCGGCCATGGGTTCCATCATGATGTTGAGGAACGGGACGCTCTGGTCGTTGCGTTCGTCAAGGCCGGCAATGACCGCGGTGTCCCAGGTGCCGCAGCAGGACGCCTGAACGCTCTTGCCGAGTTCGATGCGTTGGTCCAGCATCTGGGCCAGGCACTCGGCGATGAGGTTGCCAGTCAGCCAGGCCGGGCCGATTGGGCCGCGGCTGACCGCGGCCGGGAAGGTGGCGTTGTTGATGGTGCCTTCCTCTGAGACAAGGTCGAAGCATCGCATCAGTCCGCCGGCCGACCAGGGGATGTCTCCTGCCAATATCGGCAGCACCGCCAGCATCACGCCGCCGCGCATGCCGGCGTAGGTGCAGTTGATCACGCCGGTCTGGGGGTCGGTGCCGGTGAAGTCGAACGTGAGGTGGTCGCCGTTCTTGGTCATGGCGACGGTGATCTTGTGCACGGCGCGGTCCCCGACGGAGCTTTGATCCTGATAGCCGGTGGCGCGCCAGGTGCCGTCGGGCAGGGCGGTGAGCTTGTGGCGCAGGCGGGTCTCGGCGTCGTTCATCATCCGCTTCATCACCGCCTTGACGGTGTCGGCACCGTACTGCTCGATGACCGACGTCAACCGGGTGCGTCCCACGGTGTTGGCGCCGATCTTGGCCCGCAGGTCGAGGCCGACGAGCATCGGTACCCGGGAGCGCCGGATCCAGGCGTCGGCGACGTCGCGTTGGATCTCGTGGTTGCGCATCACTTTGATGGGCGGGGTGGGCAGGGATTCGGAGAAGACGTCCTTGGCCGAGGGGTCGAAGGACCCCAGTCCCGACCCACCGAGGTCGGGCTCGTGGCAGATGGCGCTGGTCCAGGCGAACAACTTGCCGTCGTGGAAGACCGGTTGGTAGACGATGACGTCGCTTTGGTGCAGCCCGCCGCCGACCCATGGGTCGTTGCACAGGAACATGTCGCCCTCGGCTATTCCGGGGTTCTGCGCGCGGTGGCGCAGGGTCCAGTAGATCGCGAGGTCCACGGCGCCCACGAGCATGGTGTTGTACAGGCCGACCTGCACCTCTTGGCCGAGTTCGTCGCTGATGGCGAAGTCGAAGTCGTTGGCGTCGGTGACGATGGGTGAACCGGACATGCGCTTGAGCGCTTCCCCCATCTCGTCGGTCACCGACCAGAGGCGGTGCCGGATCACCTCGTAGGTGAGCGGGTCGACGGCGTCGATCTGCTCCTGGGTGACGGTGTGGGTGGGCACCGTCGCACCGATCATGCGGGAGAGGGTGTCGGGGTCGATGGGTCGGCTGGAGAAGATCTCGGAGCCGGGGATGGGGGCGGTCATGGTGGCTTCTCCTCTTATTCAGGCGTGGTCGACGGCGATGTGCAGGTTGCCGAGCCGGTCGACGGTGCCGGTGGTGCCTGCGGGCACCACGACGGTTGTGGTGGGCACCTCGATCACCGCGGGCCCTGCAAGGACGTGCCCGGCGCGCAGCTTGGTGTACTCGTAAATGTCGGTGTCGACGTAGCCACCGCGCCCACCCAGGCACACCTTGCGGGTGCCGGTCAGGGCCGCGGAGGCATCACTGGAGTCGGCCTGCTTGACCTCGGGCAGGGTGGGTGAGAACGGCAGCACGCCGGTGCCGCGCACCCGGTAGGTGATGGCCTGGATGCCGGCCTCGCGGAATCCGCTGTCCTTGCCGTAGAGGTCGGCGTAGCGCTGCTCGAACACCTCGACGCTGGCGGCGACGTCGGCGGCGGTCAGGCTGTCGTTGGGGACGGGGGTGGCCACTTCGGCGAGCTGCATCGAGTAGCGCATATCGATCTCCCGCTCGATCTCGACCGATGAGAAGGTCAAGCCCTGCCGGGCCAGCATCTCCCGGACCTGGGCCTCCAGGCCCTCGAAGTTGCGTTGCACGCGTGCGGGATCCAACGGCATCGCAGCCGGATCCGACAGCTCCTTGGCTAACACGATGTCCGAGGACGCCAGGCCGTAGGCGGAGAACGCCGAGGCCACCTGTCCGAGCGGCACCACGACGTCGGTGGCCCCGATCTCCTGGGCGTAGAACCCGCAGTGGGCGGGGCCCGAACCGCCGAACGCGTAGACAATGAACTCGCGCGGGTCGTGGCCGGCCTCCACGACGGTCTTGCGCAGCAGGTCACCGGTTTGGGCGTTTTGGACTTCGAAGATCGCGGCCGCGGCCTCTTCGACGGTCAACCCCAAGGGTTCGGCGATGCGGGTGCGGATCGCCTCACGGGCCAGGCCGATGTCGAGCGTCCGTCGTCCGCCGAGCAGGCCACGTTCTCCGATGATGCCCAAGACCAGGTTGGCGTCGGTGTTGGTGGGTTCGGTGCCGCCGTTGCCGTAGCACGCAGGCCCGGGGACGGCCTGGGCGCTGTGCGGGCCGATCTGCAGATTGCCGCCGGCGTCGAGCCAGGCGATCGCCCCGCCGCCGGATCCGATGGCGTGCACCTGAAGGGTGGGGACGTTGATCGGGTGATGGTTGATCACGGTGGTCGAGGAGCGGACCGGTTCGCCGTCGACGATGAGGCCGGCCAGGAAGGTGGTGCCACCGGCGTCGGTGGCGATGATGTTGCGGTGTCCGAGTTGTCGGCCCAGCGACACCGCGCCGACCACCCCGCCGGTGAGTACCGATCCGACCGTCGAGATGGCATTTCCCGGAGCCTCCGCTGCCGCGACGGCGCCGCCGTTGCTCTGCATCACCAGCAGGGGCCCGGTCATGCCCAGCTCCCGCAATCTGCTTTCCAGCTCGCCGAGGTAATCGCGCAGACCGGGTCCGATCTGCGTGCTCATGATCGTGGTGGCGTTGCGGGCGAATTCCCTGATGCGGGGTGACACTTCGCTGGAGATGGCCACGAACAGGTCGGGGTCGATCTCGTGGGCGATCTCACGGATCCGGCGCTCATGGGCCGGGTTGCGGAATGACCACAGCAGCGACACCGCGATCGCGGAGATGCCGTCGGCGACCAGGGTGACGACGGCGTTGCGGACCTCGTCCTCGTTGAGTGCCACCACCACCCGGCCGTCGCGGTCCAGCCGCTCGGTGACCTCCAGTGCGTGGCGCTGGCGCACCAGGCCGTGAGACTTGCTCTGCCAGAGCGGGTTCTGTAGTTCCTCGGTGGAGCGGCCGAGGTAGCGACCCTCGACGTTCATGATGAAGATCGAGTCGCGGTGCCCCTTGGTGGTGATGAACCCGATGTCGGGAACCCGGTTCATCACCAGCGCGTTGAGCGAGGACGTCGTCCCGTGCGCAATGTGATGGGCGTCGGACAGCATGTCTTCGACGGACTGGCCCAGCTGTTGGGCCAACACGCCGAGGACGTCGATGACGCCGGCCGAGTAGTCCGGTGGCGTGGACGGTGCCTTGCCCGCGATCACCATGCCACAGCCGTCGTCGAGTACGGCGTCGGTGAACGTTCCGCCGACGTCCACGCCGATCACGTATGCCATCTGTCGATGTCCCTCCACTTGAGCGGCCCGACTGCCCCAACGGAGCCAACGCCAGTGTCGAGTATTGGACGCGCATGGTGCTTGTGTCAACAGTCACACCGCCAACCATTATTCGGTTCTCGGACGCTCGTTTGATCGTGGTTGACGAAACGGCGCAGAACTCGCACACTCACGAGTGTCGAATAATCATCATTAACGTCAAGCAGTTGCTGGAAGGACCCATACCGACATGACCACGCCGCATCGAATCGGACTGGTAGTACCGAGTTCCAACGTCACTGTCGAAACCGAGATGCCTGCCCTGCTGGCGCGGCACCCGCTGTCGCGCTTTTCGTTTCATTCCACGCGTATGCGGATGCACACGGTCTCCCCCGAGCAGCTGGTGTCGATGAATGCCCAGCGAGAGCGCTGCATCATGGAGATCGCCGATGCCGACCCAGCCGTGCTGCTTTACGCCTGCCTGGTGGCGGTGATGGTGGGCGGCCCGGGTGAGCACCGGCGCGTCGAAGCTGCGGTGGCCGAACAGCTCGCGACCGGCGGCTCGGACACCCGGGTCAGATCCAGCGCTGGAGCCCTTGTCGAGGCGCTCGGCGTGCTCGCCGCGAAGCGGATCGCGCTGGTCACCCCGTATATGAAGCCCCTGGCGCAGCAGGTCGTGGACTACCTGATCGCCGAAGGCTTCGACGTCGTTGACTGGCGCGCCCTGGAAGTCGCTGATAACGCCGACGTCGGCTGCATCCCCGGCGAGCAGGTGATGGCGGCGGCCCGGTCGATGGAGCTGACCGGAGTCGACGCGCTGGTGCTGAGCTGCTGTGTCCAAATGCCATCCCTTGGCCTGATCGAACCCGCCGAACGGGAATTCGGCCTGCCCGTGCTCTCGGCCGCCACCGCAGGCGCCTACAGCCTGCTGCGCAGCCTGGACCTGCCGGTCACCATCGAGGGCGCCGGCAGCCTGCTGCGAGCCGATCTCGCCTCCATCCCTGCCTGACGGCCATCCCGTCGAGCCACCCCACCCCAAGGAGGACCGCATGTCTGATTCACACCACTTCGTCCGCGGCGTCGATCACGTCGCGTACCCCACCTTCGATCCCGCGGCGACCGTCCGGTTCTACCGCGACACACTGGGGTTCCCGGTGGTGCACTCGATCTGCGCCGCCGGCTGGGGCCCGGACAAACACCCCGACTTCATCCACTTCTTCTTCGACATCGGCAATGACGACCGGCTCGCGTTCTTCTACTACTTCGGGCTCGAACCGTTCGCCGGTGGCCCACAGGGCGACTCCTACTCCCGGTTCGACGAAACCGTGCCGGTCTGGTTCATCCGCTCACGCCACCTCGCCATTCACGTCGACAGCGAAGACCACCTGCTCGATTACCGGCGCCGTCTCGACGCCAGCGAGTGGCCCGTGGAGATGCAGATCCAGCACGAGACCATCGAATCGATCTACACCCACGACCCCAACGGCTACATGATCGAGATCACGCGCGCGATGCGACCGGTGACCCCGCAGGAGGACCTCGACGCCAACCTCACCATCGACGCCCTGATCGACGTGGTGTCCGGTCCGGCACCCTCGATGGACGCGCTGCTGGTCCGCAAGGCCGAACTCATCGTCGAACGCGCCGACCAATGGCAACGCCTGCACGGCGCCCCCGCCACGGGGGTGCCCGTCTCGTGACCGCGCTGTTCGTGCTCGACGTCCCGGAGAACCGTCCGGTCGTGGTGCAGGCAGGACAAAGTCCCACCGTCACCATCGATCGCGTCGGACCCTACTTCAGGATCAGCGCACCTGGGCCGATCGTCATCGACCGCCGCGCCACCGGATGCCGACATGCCGTCTGGTACAGCAGCGTCGCCGGGTTGATCGATGCGGTGATCACGCAGTGGGACAAGGACGCGATGAGGTTGGAGGCACGGTGAACTCGCCCAGCCCCACCACACGGCTCGGCGCGGGCCGCTACCTGACCGCCGCCGAGTTGCCGACCGACACCATCACCTCAGCCCACGAACTGACGACCTCCGACGGAGCCACGGTGACCGGGGTGCTGCGGATGCTGCCGGGCTGCGACACCGTCGTGACTCTGATGCATCCACGTCAAGACCTCACCCACCACGTGCTCGTCCCCGAATTGGTGGCCCGCGGCTACGCCGTGTGGACGCAAGGCACCCGGTCGACCAACAACGACCTCAACCTCATTCATGAGCAGGCATTGCTCGACGTCGCCGTGGGCCAGGTATTCCTGCGCGACAAGGGGTTTGGCCACCGCATCACACTGGGCCACTCAGGTGGCGGCACGCTGTTCGCGTTCTACCACCAGCAGGCGGGCCTGTCACCAGAGCAACGGCTGACCGCGTCGCCGTCGGGACGCCCCGTCGACCTGACGGCCGCCGACATGCCCGCACCAGATGGTGCCGTTTTTATGGCGCCACACCCCGGGCAGGGACAGCTCCTGCAGCGCCTCATCGACCCGTCGGTCAGCGACGAAACTGACCCACTCAGCGTCGATCCGACGCTGGACCCCTTCTCTGAGGCCAACGGTTACCACCCGGCCCCAGCTCCCTCGACGTACCCGGCTGAGTTCGTGGACCGCTACCGGGCGGCGCAGCGGGCCCGCATCGCCCGCATTGACGCCGAGGCGCGCACCCGGGCCGCAGACGCCGCTGCGGCGCGTCGGCGGTTCAAGTCCTCGGCCGACCCCGCCGACCGCCGTGCCGCCCTGGCGCCGCGCGTGCTGACCGTCTACCGCACCGACGCGGACCTCCGATTCACCGACCTGTCGCTCGACCCCAACGACCGGCCCTACGGGTCGCTGTTCGGGCGACGCCCAGATCTGACGAACTACGGCCTCGTCGGCTTCGGTCGGTTCGCCACCCCGGACGCGTGGCTGTCCACGTGGTCGGCCAACACCGCCAACGCCGACTTCCTGCGATGCGCGCCTGGCGTGCGTGCCCCGACGCTGTTCGTCGAACTCACCGGCGACCAGGCCTGCTTCCCGCACGACGCCCGCGCGATGGTCGGCGCACTCGGCGCCACCGACGTAACGCACACCCAGGTGGCCGGCACCCACTTCGGCGGGTCACTCAAACCAGGCGAACCCACCGGTGCGTCACTCGCCGCAGTCGACATCGGCGACTGGCTCGCCAAGAGGTACTGACGCTAGGCCCCTACCGACCACCTCAGCACACATGGGCCGAAAGACCTACCCCTTCGATCCTCCGCCAAATTGGCGTTCGAGATAGTCGAGGTTGTGCCGCAAGGCGGCGATGGCCCGCGAGGGACCGCTGTCGTAGTGCGTACCGTCCTTCTCGTGCAGGACACTTTGGACCGCCATGTCGGCGAGTTGCTCGATCACCCGGTCTCCGTCGGGCGCACTCGGGTGGTGCCACCACGCGATCCAGTTCAGCATCCCGATCACGCCGAGGGCTGCGATGCGAGGGTCCACCGGTCGAAACACACCGGAGGCAATGCCGCCGTCGATGACACGAACGAATTCCTGCAGGACGTTGCGCCTGCTCTGTTGGTAGACCTCGGAAAGCTGTTCGGGCAGCTCGGCTTCGGAGCGCACCAGTAATCGGAAGCGCGCCGGGGAATGCACTTGGCCACGCGCGATCTCGGTGGCCATGGTCCTCAACTTCTCGGTGGGACCCAGGTCGGTGCGCTCGTTGATGAGGCGCAGCAAGATCGCGGGTTCCTCGGTCTTCTCGTGAACCAGTCGCGCCAGGAGTTCGTCCTTGTTGGCGACATAGTGGTAGATCGCGGGGCGGGTCAATCCGGCGGCCTCGGCGATGTCTCCGAGACTGGTCGCGGCGAACCCGCGCTCGGCGAACAATTCGGTTGCCTCTTCCATGATCCGCTGCTCGACCAGTTCACGCCGAGTGGTGCTGGGTTTGGCCGTTGCCGCATGCGGGGCCCGTTCCGCTTCGGGCGCCGCGTCGCGTTGCTTGCGGGGTTGGCTCCGTGCCCGGCCGTCGGCCTGTCGGGAGCTGCGCGCAGAGGGCATACCCGCAGAATAGCCGCGACAGGCCTGGTCGAAGGTCATGCTGGTGCCCCCACGCCGACGCCCCACGAATCCAGGTCGACCCACTGCCGTCACAGTTCGCCGCAGTTGGAGGCGGTGGGCACGCCGTTGAACCGGTCGGTCACCCACGCCATGCTTCGCTCGCCGTCGACGAACACCGGCAGCATCGCGTTGACGTCCAGCTTGTTGAACAGCGGCGGTTGCTCGTTCGTCCAGAACGTGACGTCGGCACCCATCGCGCAGTAGTCGCGGGCCGTGTCCAGCGCTGATTGGTAGGGACCGAACGGGTCCCACCTGTTGTGTGTGAAGTAGACCGGCCCGGTGGGTCTTTCGTTGCCGAGCCGCTGGGCGCCCAGGATGGTCTTGAACGGATCGTTCTTCGCCATCTCGAAGACGTCGCCGTTGAACCAGAATTGCAGATGCCGGAACATGTAGTCGATTCCGGTCTGCATCAGGCATTGGCGACCGGTGTTGTCGAGCATCTCCAACCCGCGTGGCGTGAGCACGTCACGGATGGGTTGTTCGGTTCCAGGGTAAGACGCCATGATCCCGCGCAGCACAAACCCGGTCGCCCCGGCCAGGAAGTTGCCGTCGATTCCGGGCAGCATGTCGGCGAGATTGGTCGGCGTGGCCGCGGCGTAGGTTCCGACGACCTGGAGTTCGGGTCCGTAGCTGCTGGTCAGTTCGGCTGCCGACAGCGCAGCGTGTCCACCGGCGAGCCAACCCCAGAACGCGACCGGGCCGTGCGGGTCTAGTGACGTGGCGGGTAGCTTCATCGCCGCGCGGGCTGCGTCGATGAGGGCGTGCCCGCCTGCCATCCGGTTCAGGAACTGCGGCGATTGGGGTCCGTGCACGCCTGAGCCGACGCCGTCGGTGACCACGATGGCGAACCCGCGGGCCAGCAGGGTCGCGATGAAGCCTTCCTCGACGTTGAACATCAGGTCGAATCCGGTTTGCAGGGACGCGTGGATGCCCTGGTTGAACAGACGCGACGGGGCGCACTGCTCCCCCATCCCGTAGGGGGCTGTCGCATAGGCCAGCAGCGGTCGCGGCCCGTTGCCGGGCCACGGTACGTCGGGCTCGATGTAGGTGCCGGTGACCGCTACCGGCTTGCCCTGTGCATCGGTGCTGCGGTACATGATCCGGGTTCCGGTCCCGACGAAGGCGCCCAGTTGGCCCGAGGGCTCCAGCACCAAACGTGAAGGTTCGCTTCGTATGAGGTCACCGGGCTGACCCACCGGCAGCGGGTCGGGCGGAGTGTAGAACTCCAGATATTGACTCTCATCCGCCTGCGCGCCAGGCGCGTTGACGACCGCCGACGCGACCCCGAGAACGACGGCGAGAACCATCCGGAGGGCGATCACCCAGACGGGGCGTCGACGCACGACGGCCGCCGGCTCGACGGGAAGCCGCTGTAAGGTGCGGGTCCCAAATGACAGGTGCCTCACGATGTTCTCCGTTTCTTGGTGGGTGCGCTGATGGGTGGTGACGCGGGGATGGCGCCCGATAACGCGCTCCGCTGTGAACCGACCGCCGCGACCGCGCAGCGGTCTCGACGACTGCCCGGAGACGGGGCCGGCTGGTCACGTCCGCGGGTGACCTGGCCGGGACTGCGTACACACCGCCATGGACACTCCCTTTCAGATTGTCGACGCAAGTGACGTATATCCGACATGCGCGTTGAGTATTTGGTGTGGGTGGCATCACTGTCAAGTACTGGTGTGGTTGGAGTCACGTGACTTGCCGGGATCCCGCCCTCGGTGGTTCCCCGCGGCTCGGCTCGATCATCGACGGGCGATGGGCCAAAGAGGGATGGCGACCGGACGGCGGGCCGACGATGTGATCCTTCGAGATTCGTACCTCACTTGGGCGCATCGGCGGAGTCGATGTCCGGGTACCGCGCCAGCCATGAGGCCCGGAGGCGCACCGAAAGATCTAGTGGCCAAATCAGACTGACCTACGATCGATATCGGTCGACACCGCGCGGTCGTCACGGCGAACCCGATGAATGGTGGGGTGACGCACCATCTTGAGGGGCCGCGGACGGATGTGGTCCCGCCCCCGGCACCCTGTTCAGTCCACGCCGGCGTTGGCGAATAGACGTCGCTCGCCGGGCCGCGCATCCGCGCGGTGCACTGCGGCCAGCCCGGCCAGCGCTCTCGCCAAGCCTGCCGCCATAATGCGTTGGGTATTCGACATTATCGTCGATTCGAGCGTCTCGCACCGCCTTCGACACCATGGTCGTGGGCGGTCGTCGGTCTGGTGGGACATCGGTGACGCACCACAGGGGCCAGCGCCGCTGTCGCCGTGTTGGATTTGATCATCAATCCGGTCGTCCCCGAGCACTACGGTCAGCTGCTGCGCGGCGGACGTGCGGTGCCCTGGAAACCGTTGCGCCAGTTCGCGCTCGCGGCGATCGCCGGGTGACGCGCCCGCTGGTCCGTGGGGGTTTAGAGACTAGTCGACCAGTCGCCGATGGACATGACGTCCGCTTGGGGAGGAAACACCTTGCGCAGCAGGACCGAGTGGACATCGTCGTCGCTGTCGGCGCATCCGTCGGCGAGCACCACGATTCGATAGTCGAGGTCGGCGGCCTGCCGAACCGTCGACAAGACGACTCCAGAGGTGGACACACCCGCGAGCACGACGGTGCCGATGCGCCGGGCGCGCAGCAGTAGGTCCAGATCACTGCCGGAGAAGGCGCTGACACGCTTCTTGGTCACCACGAAGTCGTCGGCCGCGGGTGCGATCGCCGGATGCACGCCCGTATCGGCCTCACTGGCGAGGGATGTGGCGACTTCGGTGAATACTCGGTTGGCCGGTCCGACCTCCGCTAGCCCGCGCGGGAGACTGATGCGCACGTGCACGACGTCCACGTCGCGGTGGCGGGTGGCCTCGCTCAACTCGGCGATCCGGCGCAGCAAACGGTTATCACCGCCGAACGCTGGTATCACCGATGTCTGAAAGTCCATCAGCAGCAGTGCATTTCGCTCTTGTGGCCGATCGGTCACCGTTCTTCTCCATCCCTACGCCGCCTCGAAGATGACGCACGCGATGACCACCCTAGGCGCACCACTTCCCGGCGCCGCCTCGTCGACGGTGTCCGACGGAGGGGCTCGCCGTGCGCCGTTGGGAGTAGCTCACGTCCGACGGTTGACGTGACGTACGCCACGTGCTTCGATTAGGGGAATCATGCGCACAATTCACCTGATGGATCAGAAGCGAGGAGACCGGTGATCCGTTCCAGTACATCCACCCTGGAGCCGGCGGCTCGGGAATCCCGCTCGGCGGCGTCGCGGCCGACGGCAGTCGGGGGGCCCGTTCCGACCGGCACCGTGGGCGTTGACGCCCATGACGTCAACGTCGCGTTTCCCACGAAGGGCGACCACGACTTGAGGGTGCTCGCCGACGTGTCGGTGACTATCGAGCCAGGCCAGTTCGTCTCGTTGTTGGGTCCCAGTGGCTGCGGCAAGTCGACCTTCCTCAACGCCGTCGCCGGCTTGGTGTCCATCGATTCGGGGTCAATCCGCATCGGCGGACAAGAACTGACCTCCATCAACGGCCGTGCCGGATACATGTTTCAAGAGGACACTCTGCTGCCGTGGGCCACGGCGATGAACAACGTGTCGTTGCCAATGCAGGTCAGGCGCAAGGTCGACAAATCGGAGGCGCGGCGACTACTGGAGTTGGTCGGGCTAAAGGGTTTCGAGGATCGACGTCCCAGTGAGCTATCCGGGGGGATGCGCAAGCGGGTCCAGTTCGCGCGGCTGCTGGCACAAACGCCGGAGATCATCTTGATGGACGAGCCTTTCGGTGCGTTGGATGCGCTGACCAAGATCGTGATGCAGCAGGAATTGATGCGGGTCTGGGAGATGGACCCCAAGACAGTGCTGTTCGTCACCCATGATCCCGGTGAAGCGGTGCTGCTCTCCGACCGGATCCTGATGTTCAGCGCTCGACCCGGCCGCATCGTGGAGGACTACAAGGTCGACATCGAGCGTCCGCGGGGCGACCTGGCTCAGGTGATGAAACGCAGGGAGTACCGCGAACTCTACGACGAGATCCTGCACAAGCTGATGGCCGGAGAAGACGCCCATGCCTAACACAGTCACCGCGGATCGTCCGCAGGATCCTGCAACGGACACCGCGCCACCGGTGCAGCGCAAACGTCGCCGCGCCGTGCTACCCGCCCTTCGCCTCTTGGGTCTGCGGCTCCTCTTCCTGCTGGCGGCACTGGCGCTCTGGCAGGGTGGCGTCGAACTGGGCATCATCGACCCGTTCTACGTCAGCGAGCCAACCGCCGTGCTGAGTCGCCTATCGGAGCTCGTCTTCACCCAGCAGCTCTACAGCGACATTGCCTTTACGCTGCAGAACACTCTGGTCGGCTTCGCGATCAGCGCCGTCGCCGGCGTAGGCACGGCCTGTCTGTTCTACAAGGTTCCGCTCCTGCAGAAGATCGTCGATCCCTACATCCTCGCGCTCTACAGCACCCCTCGGCTGGCCTTGGCGCCGCTGTTCATCATCTGGTTCGGCATCGGCCCAGCCTCCAAGATCGCGTTGGTGGTCTCACTGTGCTACTTCGTGATGCTGCTCAACACCTACTCCGGACTGATGAACGTAGACAAACGCCTCATCAACCAGGTCAAGATGATGGGCGGCGGCGATTGGTTCGTCTTCCGCAAGGTCAGCCTGCCCGCCTCGGTCCCGTGGGTTCTCGCCGGCACCCGCGTCGGCATGGGATTCGCACTGATGGGCGCGGTCGTCGGCGAACTCATCATCTCCGAGCACGGGCTCGGGCTGCGGCTGTCGCGCGCCTCCGGATTGTTCGATACCACAACCGTTTTCGCCTACCTGGTGGTCGTCGCCGTCCTCGGCATGGTCATCGATCAACTGCTCCGAGTTCTCGAGAAATCCCTCGCCGGCTGGGGAATCACCACAGCGGTGTAACGCTCCACGAAAGGACACACCCTCATGCATCGTCGCATCACCGCGCTGCTCGCGGTCGTGGTGCCACTGCTGCTGCTGCTCAACGCATGCGCAGGCAAGCCCGGCTCCAGTGAGGCGGGTTCCACCTCCATCAAGATCGCGGGGGTCAATCTCATGACCTTCAGCCCTGCGTTCCTGGCCAAGAGTCTCGGCTACTACGAGGACGAAGGGCTTGACGTCAGCATCGTGTCGACCGACAGCGGCGACGCATCCGTTTCGGCTCTGCTCGGCGGCAGTGTCGTTGCCGTCACCACCGGATTCGACACGCCCATCGAACTGTCCACCAAGGGGCAGGCCATCCAAAGCCTGGCAGGGTTGGAGATGGCCACGATTTACGCGTTCGTCGGGGGCAACTCGTTCCCTGACATTCCCGCCGACGATCCGCAGGCGTTCGTGAATGCGATGCGCGGCAAGCGATTTGGAGTCGCGGCATCAGGATCCACCGGTGACACCATCGTCCGCGGCGTGTTGCGCGAGTACGGTTTGAACCCAGACACCGACGTTACGATCATCGCGGTTGGCACAGGCGCGGAAGCCAGCGCTGCTCTGCGCACCGGTGCCGTTGATGCGCTGGTCAGCTACGAGCCTGACCTGACTCAGATGACCGAAGCCGGGGTGGGACGCGTCGTGTTCGATCTGCGCAACACCACCAAGGAGAGCACCTATTCCAAGCTGCCGACTTCCACGCTGCAGGCGACCAAAGAGTGGATTGACGCCAACCCGGAGGTGGCCGAGAAGCTGGTCCGTGCGGTAACTCGGGCCAACAACACCCTTCGCGAGGATCCCGACACGGCGCTGCCGGCTCTGCAGGAGCTGTTTAGGGATCTCGATCCGCAATTGGTCTCCGAGATCTACAGCGCATCGCGGTCGCATTTCTCCTCCGATATCCCCGCATCCACCTATGACGCGGCGATGAAGATCTATCACCAGACTGGCCTGATCAAGGAGGACGTTCCCTACGACGAGGTCGTCGCCACCCAGTTCGCCGATATCTGGACCGCCGCGCAACCGGCCAACTGACGGACAGAATCTCTCCAGCGGCAGGACCGCTGAGAAGGTCAGCTCCAGCCGCTCATGACTTCGCCGATACCCTCGGGCGCGTTCCGTAGCCACTGGTCCTGCGCGACGATGGGGCGGTCGAGCCGGCCTGCCCCATCGAATCGCTCCTCGAAGGCTTCCAGGTGTTTCATCATGGCGCGCTCCGCACGTTCGGCGTCGCCGGCCAGAATGGCCTTGGCGATCGCGCGGTGGGCGTTGTTGGCCTCGGCGACGACGGCGTCATCGAGGGCTTCGCCTTTGAGGTGTTCGCGCAACAAATCGTGGGGCACCCGCACCAGCACGCGCAGCAGCAAATTGTCGGTGAGTTCGGCGACCCGCTCGTGGAACGCGACTTCGTTGACGTACCCGGCTCCGGGGTTGTGGCTGGCGAGGTCCAGCAGATCGGCCTTCTCGGCCTCAGTCGCCAGGCGCGCCGCCATACCGGCGGCCGGGGGTTCGACCATCTTGCGGTAGGTGGTCAGATCCCGAAGCGGCGCCTTGGACAAGGTCAACACCGGCGCGATGTTCGCACTGAGGTTGGACAGGTTGGGCTGGGCCACGAAGATCCCGCCGTGCGAGCCACGGCGGATGACCACCAGGCCCTCGGCCTCAAGCAGTCGGATGGCTTCGCGCACCGAGGCCCGTCCGAGCCCGCTTTGTTCGATCAACTCCGGTTCGCTGGGCAACGGTGCGCCCGGCTCTAGGCCGAGACCGAGGATCTTCGAGCGAAGTTCCTGCGCGAGCATGGCGGCCAGTTTGGGCAATGGACGGCTGCTGCGAACTGCGAGCGTTGAAGAACCGGACTTCGCGGCGCGTTGCCCACTGCCGCCACCGATGTCGGCCAACCCCAGACCTCTCTTCACGCCTGCCGCCGTATCGTCAGGCGAGCGATCGCCCCGTTAGGTGCATTATTCGACTAATGGTAGCAGTAATGACCCGGCGATACCGGCGTGAACTGCCCCGCCAGCCGACGGCGTCGTTGCGCACGCAAGCTGGTTGGGCAGGTCTACGTCAATGCTGGCTCAGCTGTTTTCGTAGAAGAACAGAGCGCTGCCATAGCTCGGTGCATCAACGCGGTGCTCTTCGCCGCGGTAGGTGACCACGCCGGTGGCGTGGCCGGCGCCGTAAAGACCGGTCCACTTGGCGCGCGGATCCGGGTCGTCGAAATAGTTACGCAGGCCGAGCCGGTGCGGATTACGCACGACGTCGATGGTGGCGGTGCCACCGTCACCATCGGCGGTGAGCCGGTAGCGCATCGGGTGGTCGATCTCTTCGAATCCGGGCAGGTTTGCGGTCTCCTGAATGTCGACCTCGACGTTTTCGAAGTCCACCATCTGCCTGCCGTCGACGGTGAATGTCAACGTCTGCAGCTGAATGGTGCCGTCGTTCTTCCACACCTTGTAGAACAGCGGGATTGCAAAGGGTGCGGGCCCGGCGCCGGGGATGCTCTCCCATAGACCGCGATTGATGCCGGGGGTCCAGAATCGGCCGCGTCGCCGCTCCAGGTACCCGACCCCGGATACCGAGGTGGCCTTGCCGCCACGGGTCAGCGTCCCCCGCACCGAGAACCGCGGAACGTAGTGCCAGGTGATGCCGCGCAGATTGGGAACGGCCTCGAATGCCGGTGTTTCCGCGGTCATCTCAACCTGCAGCGAGACCTGCTCACCGTTGGGTTCGCCCTCGACATAAATCTCGTAGTTCGGGAAGGTCCCGCGGATGTACTGGTTGCCGAACTGGACGTCGACACCGGAGCGCGAGGTCTTGAACGTTCCCAGCGGCTGGTAGAGCTGGGTGAGGTCGAGCATCTCGTCTATGGTGTGCAGCGAGCAGATCCACGCCTCGTCGAGCGAGCCGAGCGCCGGCCAAAAGTACAGGCCTGTTTCGTTGCCGGCGTCATCTACCAAATCGGCGTGCGCACACCACCATTGCATTTTGGGGCTGTAGTAGGTGCCCTCCAGATCCTTGCTCAGATCGGCGGCTTCCAAGATGGCCATGAGGTTCCTTTCGAGGATTTCGGTGGTGGTTGCACGCAAGCGTGCGGGTTATCCGTCGGACGGTTCCTTGCCGACAATGCCCACGAACGACACACAACGCCCTGGACGGCCGCCGAGATTGTGCGTGAGACCAATGGTGGGGTCCAACAATTGGCGTGGACCGGCCTGGCCGCGGAACTGCAGCCAGCATTCGAACATCATGCGCAAACCGGTCGCACCGATCGGGTGGCCGAACGACTTGAGGCCGCCGTCGATGTTCACCGGCAACGCTCCGTCGGCATCGAAGACCCCATCAAGGACATCGCTCCATCCGTGGCCTCGTTCGGAGAAGCCCAGCTCCTCCATCAGGACCAGTTCGGTGGGGGTGAAGCAGTCGTGCACCTCGGCCAGCGACACCTCCCGACGCGGGTTCTTGATGCCGGCTTGACGGTAGGCGTCAGCGGCGCAAGCGGCGACCTCGGGGATCGAGGCGAAGGAGGCTTCGTCGTCGAGGATCGAGTACCCGTCGCCGGCGGTCACTGACAGCGCCTTGATGAACATCGGTGTGTCGGTGTACCTGTAGGCGTCTTCGGCGCGGACCACCAGCGCAGCGGCGGCACCGTCAGCGACACCGGAGCAGTCGAACACCCCTAGCGAGCCGGCGACCAGCGGCGAGCAGGACACCGTGTCGGCACTGACCGGAGTGCGGAACTGGGCTCGCGGGTTCTTGGCGCCGTTAGCATGATTCTTCACCGCGATGTGGCTGAGCACCTCGCGCATGACGGTGTCGTCCAGACCGTAGGCCTGCTGATAGGCCGGCGCGAGATATGAAAAGGCCGCTGGTGCCGTGGTTTCCACCGACGATCCGTCATCGGGTGGATCCTGACGGACCAGGCCCGAGTAACCGGAGTCCTTAAGCTTCTCCACGCCGGTTGCCATCGCCACGTCGTATGCACCCGAGGCCACCGCGTACACCGCCCCGCGCAGCGACTCCGAACCCGAGGCGCACATGTTCTCTACCCGGGTGACCGGTTTTCCGGTGACCTTCAGCGCCGTGGACAAGGTAAGCCCGCTGTAGCCAGAGTCCATCGTGCCAAGCCAGAACGCGTCGACGACACCGATGTCGGTGTCGGCGTCCTTGAGGCAGTCGGTGACTGCTTCTACCAACAGGTCGGACGTGCTGCGATCCCACAGCTCACCGAACCGAGTGCAGCCCATGCCGACGATAGCCACCTTGTCGCGAATCCCGTTGCTGCTCATGCGATACCGTCCGTCGTGGCTTTCCAGACGTAGTTGTGCACGCCGCCGGAGGAATGCCGGCGGCGGAACGTCATCCGAACGGGTGCACCCACCGCCACGGCGTCGGGGTCGGTGTCGGTGAGCTCGACCTCCAACCGGCCGCCACCTTCGAAACCCACCACCGCGGCCACCATGGGCGGGTTGAGGGTGTAGGCCAGCCGGTCGATGCTGAAGGTGCGGATCACCGCGGCCCTATCCGACATCGCGATGGGCTCACCCTGCTCGGCCGACCCGCAGCGCAGACAGACCTGCTGCGGAGGCGTCGACACATTCCCGCACGCGCCACAGACCGAGGCCTTGAGGGTGAACTTCCACGACGCCCCCCGAAGCGCGGCAGGCGCGCTCACGACGCGCGGCTCGGGCCTGCGTGGGGGTTCGCGGTCCAACAGCCCGCGCCAGGTGAGCGCATCCAGGTAGGCGGGGGTGACGCCCTCTTCGACAAGAGCCGGCCGGAAGCGCAGACTTCCGTCACCGTCGGCCACGCGGATCCGCAGGATGTCGCAGCCGTCGGCCAAACTCACCGCCGTAATCGATTGGCCGGTGCTCGCGCCGCCGAGCACTTCCACCAGATTCATCAGCAGATCGGCGACGCCGCCATACCCCACTCCATCGACGCGGCTGACCTTGCCGACCGCGGCGAGCTGCTTCTCGGCGGCCTTCGACAGCCGCGAGGATGCCGCGCTGAGCACCACGTAGTCACTTCCGCCGAAGTCGGCGCGAGTCAACGTGTTCTGCAGCAGGGCCAGATAAATACTCACCGGAAATCTATCCTCGGACTGGCTGATCCAATGACTGTCCGGATGTCGCCAGTGATCGAGAATTTCCTCGGTGTGGCTGGCCGTGTACTCGATAATCGCCGATGAATCCCGATCTCCGAGAAGCACAGCTACGCCTGCGTCGCCGTGGGTCAGTTCGTTTGGAGCCCCCGGCCGCGCGGTAGTCACGTCGGCAGCAAGGATCAGCGTGCCAGGCGCCCCGGACATCAGTGCTCCGACCGCCGAGCGCAATGCGCCTCCGGCGTCATAGGCAGGGACCGTGGGATCCAGACCCAGCGCCGCGTGTGCCGCACTGGCGTTGTTCTTCACCAGGTATGGCGCGGTCGTCGAGCAAAAGACCACCGAGGTCGCCCGGTCGAGCATGCCCGCGGGGAGGCGTCGCGCGGCCTCGACCGCAAGGGTTAGCGCATCTTCGTCCGGTCCGGCGAGACTACGCAGCCCGTTGCTGCCGTCGCGGCGGAAGCTGCGGGCGATCTCGGCACCCGAAAGCCGGTAGCGCGGAACGTAACTGGCTGCCGCGGTGATGCCGGTCATCCCAGCGCTCCCTTCTGCGTCAGCACCTCGATTTCCGAGCTGTCGATGCCGAGCCAGTCTGCGAGCACCGAGGCGGCGTGTTCGCCGGGCTGGTCGGCCGGCAGCTGGTCGACCGGTTGCGGGGAATCGGTCATCCGCCACGGCGCCCCGGGTGCGGTGACCTGGTGGCCGCGCACGTTCCACCGGCTGTAGAAGTCGCGGTCGTGCAGCTGGGGATGGTCCAGTAGCGCCTCGACATTGTTGACGTTCGCGCACGCCAGGCCGGCCTCGCTGAGGACGGCCACCAGGTCCGCACCTTCCCATTTGTCGAATGCCGGTTGCAGTTCGGCGTTGAGCAGTTCGCGATTGTGCACCCGCATGGGTGCGGTCGCGAAGTCGGAGCGGTCGCGCAAGTCATCGCGGTCGATGAGGCGGCAGAACGTCCCCCAGTGCGCCTCAGTGAGGATGGCGATGGCGATGGGGGAGGTCGCCGTGTTGTACACCTCGTAGGGAGCTAGCAGCGGGTGCGCGGTGCCGATAGGGCCGGGAATCACCCCGGACAGGCCGTAGCTGAACAGGTTGAACGCCATCGACGAGGCGGCAACGTCGAGCATGGAGACGTCGATGTAGCGGCCCTGCCCGAGCGCCTCCTTGCCGCGCAACGCGCTGGCGACGGAGAACGCGGCGACCATGGCGGCCAGCACGTCGACGACGGCGGTGCCGACCTTGGCCAGTGAGTCGCTGTCGGTGCCGGTCACCGACAGCAGCCCGCCTTCAGCCTGGATGAGCAGGTCGTAGGCGCGGCGGTCGCGGTAGGGCCCGGTTTCTCCGAAGCCGCTGATGGAGCAGTACACAAGGTCGGGATGGTCGGCGGACACCGTCTCGTAGTCCAGGCCCAGCCGTGCCATCACCCCGGGGGCAAAGTTCTCCACGACGGCATCGGCTTGGGCGATCAAGTCTTTCGCGGTGCGCAGACCGTCGGGGTTCTTCAGGTCGAGCACCAGGGAGCGCTTGTTGCGGTTGACTGCCAGGAAGTGCGGACTGAGCCCGTCGAGGTCGTTGCGTGTCCAATTGCGCACGTGGTCTCCGACACCGGGCGGTTCGATCTTGACGACGTCGGCGCCCATGTCGGCGAGCATCATGGTGCCGTACGGTGCGGCCCAAGCATGTTCGAAGGCAACGATTTTGACGCCGTTGAGAGGTCCGGTTACGGCCGGACCGGCCTGGGGGATGGTCACGGTTTACCTCCGGAATTGCTGGTAGTCGGGTTCGCGCTTCTCGGCGAAGGCGGTGGTGGCTTCGCGCTGCTCGGCGGAGCCGAAGAACGAGGCGAGACTTTCGACGATCATCGGGATCACGTCGTCGCCCAACACGTCCTCCCCGGCGATCGCCGCTTTGAGGATGCGCAGCACGGTGGGGCTTTTCGCGAGCAGGTCGGCGGCGATCTGCGCGGCAACCTCATCGACGGTGCCGGCCGGGGCGACCCGATTGATCAGCCCCATGTTCAATGCGTCGGTGGCGGTGTATTTCTCGCACAGGAACAGGATTTCGCGGGCCTTCTTCTCCCCGACGATCTTCGGCAGCAGCCGTGTCATGTAGATCGGCGCTCCCCCGACTTTCGCCCCGACCTGCCCGAAGCGGGCGTTCGCGTCGGCGACGGTGATGTCAGCAAAGCAGTGCAGCTCGTGGCCGCCTCCGATGCACCAGCCTTTGACGGCAGCGATGATGGGGATGCCGGCCCCGCGCATGGTGGCGAACAGATCGCGTAGGTCGCGGGCGATGGCGCGCCAGCCTGCAGCGTCGAGCTTGGCGACCAGTTCTTTTTGGTCGGCGCCGACGCAGAAGGCGCGATCACCGGCGCCAGTGAGGATGGCCACGCCGATGGTGGGGTCATCGTCGGCGCGTCGGAAGGCTTCGATGAGTTCGGTGACGGTGACCGTGCGCAGGGCGTTGAGCGCCTCGGGCCGGTTGATGGTGATCGTCGCAACACCGTCGGTCGCGTCGTAGAGGATGTCGGTGAAGGTCATCTCAGCGTCCCCTGAAGACGGGCGGGCGTTTCTGCGCGAATGCGGCCAGCCCTTCGTGGAAGTCGTCGGTCTTGAAACACGTGGTCTGGCCCCAGCTTTCGAATTCGAGTTGCGCGGCCAGGGTGTGTTCGTCGGCGCGTTGCACGGCGCGTTTGGTGAACGACAGGGCGATCGCCGGCCCGGCAGCGAGCTGTGCGGCGAAGGCGTGGGCGGCCGCGGCCAATTCGTCGTCGGGCACCACCTCGTCGGCCAGGCCCAGCTCGAGCGCCTCGGCGGCGCTCACCTTCGCGCCGGTCATCATGATCCGCAGTGCCCGCGACCGCGGAATGAGCTTGGGCAGAAGGTAGGTCAGCCCGCTGTCGGGCATCAGTCCCCGTCGTACGAAGGCGGCAACGAAGGACGCCGACTGCGCCATGATGCGGAAGTCGGCGGCACATGCCAGCGACATGCCGCCGCCGGCGGCGACGCCGTTGAGGGCGGCGATGACCGGTTTGGGGATCTGCCATACCGGCAGCACCAGCGAGCCAAGGGGGCGCTGCAGGGTGGTGGAGTCCGGTGCAGACAGGAGCGACGGAATGTGGTTGCTGACATCAGCGCCGGTGCAGAATCCGCGTCCCGTGCCGGTGATCACGACGACCTTGACTGCAGGGTCGGAGCCTGCGGCGGCACACATCTGCGGCAAGGTCTCGGTCAGCATGGCCGTGGTCAGCGCATTGAGTTGTTGGGGGCGATTGAACGTGATGGTGGCGACACCGTTGTCGGCGACGCTGTAGCGGATGTCTGGCGAGTCGTCCTCTGTGGCGTTCACTGGTGTGCCTCCACTTCCCGCAGCTCGATGCGGCCGCTGTCGAGGACCAGTGTGTCGGCGCCGACAAAGCTGCGGAACCGAATCGTGGTGCCGTCTCGCCAGATATCGGTGCGCAGATCCTGACCGGGGTACACAGGGGCTTTGAAGCGGGCAGCAACCGACACCAAGGCTGAGGCGTCGCCGTCGGCGACTTCGCGCAGGACCGCCCACGTGGCGTGGGCGAAGGTACACAGTCCGTGCAGGATGGGCCGATCGAAGCCGGCGTCGACCGCAACCTTGGGGTCGACGTGTACGGGGTTGTAGTCGCCACTGAGCCGGTAGATCAGCCCCGCCCGCGGCGAGATGCGTTGCCGCACCGAGCCGGTGGGTTCACCCTGCGGCCAGGCCGCCAGCGCCCTCTTGGGCCGGGAAGGACCACCGAAACCGCCGTCCTTGCGGCAGAACAGAGTGCTGTCCGCAGTGGCCACCGGCTCGCCCGTCTCGGCGCCGACGAGGCGTCGTTGCCAGCGCACCAGCGCTCCGCGGCCCTCGCCTTTATCTTCGACGTCGACCACCCTGGTGTAGCAGCGCATCGTGCTGTCGGCGACCAGCGGCCGGTGGATCTGCAGGGACTGCTCGCCGTGCACGACATGCACCCAGTCGATACCGGTGCCGGGGTCGGCGTACCACGGGCCTGGATGGCCGATGACCGCCGCCATGGTGGGTAACACCGCCAGGTCACACTCGTAAAGGTAGGTGAGTTCGGTACCGTCGCTGGGGTCGGTTCCCAGCCCCACTCCTAGGGCATAGAGCATCGCGTCGCGCGCCGAGCAGGTGTGCTCGGTGACAGGAAACTCCCAGTCAAGAAGCCGGTCGGTATCGATCGTCATTGCAGCCCAGGCCTTTCCGGCTACACCGGGTCGTAGGAGAACAACTGCGGCGAGGTCTCCAGCGGGACCAGGCTGCTGCGGATCGCGGGGGCGAACTGGCCGGCGAGTGTCTCCTCGGTCCAGCCGTCGGGACGTGCCATCGTCTTGATCGGACGGGGCTGGCTCATCAACATGACCTCGTTGCCGCGCACCACGAACACCTGACCGGTGATGTCGACGGCGGCGGCGCTGAGCAGGAACCCGACCAGCGGGGCGATCTGATCGGGCGTCATGGCTTTCATCCGCGCCACCCTTGCCTTCTCTTCGGGAGTGTCCTCGGGCAGCGTGCCGATCAACCGGCTCCACGCGAACGGCGCGATCGCATTCGAGCGCACGTTGTAGCGCGCCATGTCCAAAGCGATGGACCGCGACAAGCCGACGATGCCGAGTTTGGCGGCCGAGTAGTTGGCCTGAGCCAGGTTGCCGATCAGGCCAGCGGTGGAGGTCATGTGCACATACGCGCCACCCGATTGCGCCCGGAACACTTCGGCGGCGGCGCGGCTGACCGCGAAGCATCCCTTGAGGTGAACCTTGAGCACTGCGTCCCAATCGGCTTCGGGCATCTTGTGAAAGATGCTGTCGCGCAGGATGCCTGCGCAGTTCACCACGGCGTCGAGGCGGCCGAATTCCTCCACGGCGGAGTGCACCATGGCGCGGGTGGCGTCCCAGTCGCTGATGTCGGCGCCGCTGGCGATCGCGGTACCGCCGGCATCGCGAATCTCCTGGGCGGCGGTTTCGGCCGGTCCGGCATCTGCCCCAGCGCCCCGCGGACCGGCACCCAGGTCGTTGACGATGACAGCCCAGCCTGATTTGGCCAGTGATCCGGCGATCGCTCTTCCGATTCCTCGCCCGGCTCCCGTCACTACGACAACCCTGCTGGTCATTCCCGCCCTTTCGATCGAGGTGCGACCGGCAGATCCCGGTCGGCGCTGGCCTCAGATGTGGCGAGCTGGTTTCGTTCTCGCCGCCATTAGGTTAATCTTGCGACAGATTCGCCCAATGCGCAAGTAACTTGCGAAAAGGAGTGGCACATGGCAGTAGTGAAGGTTCGCGAAGTGGATGGGGTCGGGGTGATCACCCTCGATGATCCGGTGCAGCGCAACGCCATAACGCTGGCGCTGGCCGATGAACTGATCGCCGCGGTCGACGAGTTGCAGGCCAACCCCGCCGTGCATGCGGTGGTTTTGACCGGCGCAGGCAGCACGTTCTGCGCCGGCGCGGACCGCCGCCTGCTGGCCGCTGCCGAGGCGAGCGAACTCACCGCCATTTATGCGGCGTTCCTGCACGTGCGCCGGTGTTCACTGCCTACGGTCGCCGCGGTCAACGGTCCCGCCGTGGGTGCAGGACTCAACCTTGCATTGGCCTGCGATCTGCGGGTCGCCGCGGTCTCGGCGGTGTTCGATGCCCGCTTCGTGCGGATCCCCATCCATCCCGGTGGGGGCTGCACCTGGATGCTGCGCGAACTCGCCGGCCCGCAGACCGCCGCGGCTCTGACTGTGTTCGGGGCCAAAGTCGACGGCGCGCAGGCCGCCCGGATGGGGCTGGCCTGGGACTGCGTACCCGATGATCAGTTGTTGGGCACCGCGCTGCAGATGTGCGCTGTGGCCGCCCGCGCACCCCGTGAGCTGGTGGCGCAGATCAAGGCGACTCTGACCGCCGGGGAATCCTGGCGCAGTCACGACGAGGCGCTGGAATACGAACTGCGCGAGCAGCTTTCCAGCATGGACACCGCCGCGTTCCGGGACGCGTTTGCGGGGTTGCGATGACGACACCCGCCACCGCTGACCTGAACATCTTCCGGGAGTCGATCACCGCCGAAACGCCGGAGACCGTCGCTGAGCGTGCGCGCGTGCGCGACTTCCTTGCAGACGCCCTCGAGCAAGGGTTGATGACACCCGCGTGTGACAGCTGGCTGTCCGGACATTCGCCGGCGTTCTCCCGTGAACTCGGCCGCCACGGCTGGATCGGCATGACCTGGCCCGCCTGCTACGGAGGCCGCGACGCCTCGACGATGACCCGCTTCGCGGTCATGGAGGAACTTCTGGCCGCCGGCGCGCCGGTCGCCGCGCACTGGTTCTCCGATCGCCAGATCGGGCCCGGCCTGCTGCGCCACGGAACAGAAGCCCAGCGCCAGTTCTTTCTGCCCGCCCTGGCCCGCGGGGACGTCTTCTTCTGCATCGGCATGAGCGAGCCGGAGTCCGGGTCTGATCTGGGGTCGATCCGCACCCGCGCCACCCGCACCGACACCGGCTGGTCGATCACCGGAGCCAAGATATGGACCAGCCACGCCGACAAGTCGCAGTTCATGCTGGCGCTGGTGCGCACCGGCGTCCCCGGCCAGAAGACCACCGACGCCTTGACCCAGGTCATCATCGACATGAGCGCCCCCGGCATCACCGTGCGTCCCATCGAAATGCTGGGCGGCAGAACCCATTTCTGCGAGGTCACCTTCGATGACGTACACGTCGAGGACGTGATGGTCCTCGGTGCCGTGGGGAACGGCTGGCGTCAGGTGCTCGGCGAACTCGGCTTCGAACGCAGCGGGCCGGAACGGTTCTTGTCAACCTTCCCCATGGTCGACGGATTGACCGGCATCGGCGCCAATCCCGCCCGCGACGCCGACGTGGGTTCCCTGGTCGCCCGACTCAGCGTGTTGCGCGCGATGTCCGCGCGGATCAGCCATCACCTCGATGGCCCTGTCGCACCCGGTGTGGCCGCAGCGGTGGTCAAAGACCTCGGCACCACGCTGGAGAACGACAGCATTCAGATCGCCCGCCGCTGGCTTCCCACGTTGACGGACGCCGCGCGGCGCGTACAGCTCAGCGAGCATCTCCATCACGCCCAAACCCACGCACCGGGATTCACGCTGCGCGGCGGCACCAACGAGATCATGCGCGGCATCATCGCCGGTGCCTTGGGAGTGTCATGACTGAAGTGGAAGATCTCCTCACCCAGATCCTCGGTACCGGGGCAGGCAGCGTGGGCTGTTCGGTCGGCTCTGCGACCTGGAACGCGTTGGCCGGCAGCGGCCTGACCCGCGTCGGGCTGGTCGAAGAACTTGGTGGTGTGGGCGGTGAGCTGTCCGATGCCGTCAGCGTCATTGCGCGGGCAGCTCAAGCCGGGCTCGACGGCCCGCTCACCGAACCTCTCCTGATGGCCGGGCATCTGGCGGCCTCCTCGGGCACCGCGTTGCCCGAGGGCACATTGTCGGTGGGGATCGCCCGCGTCTCTTGGCTTGGCTCCCTGCCTGGTGACCATCTCGACATCGCCTCGACCACCGCCGGTGACACGACGGGCTGCGAACACCTCTGGGTGGTTGGACGCACAGCCGGGGGCGGGACGGCGCTGCTGCGCACCCAGCCTGACCACGCGGGCCGAGCCCTCCTGCGCGGTTCTGTCCTGCACTGCGACCCGTCGGTGGTCGTCGAGACTGAATTGCTCGGTGCGCTCGGACGCAGCGCCCAGATCTTGGGGGCGTTGCGTGCCTGCCTGCAATTGTCGATCAGCTACACCGCCGCACGCACCCAGTTCGGCCGCCCTCTGTCCAGCCACCAGGTGGTCCAACACGGCTTGGCTGCGATGGCTACCGAGGTCGCAGCCGCCGAAACCGCGGTGCAGTCCGCCGTCGATCACACCGCCCATGCCGGTGCCGCCCTGGACGCCGAAGCTTCACTGGCGATCGCCGCAGCCAAGGTGCAGACCTCCATCGTCGCCACCAAGGTCGCGCAATCGGCGCATCAACTCCACGGCGCTATGGGTCTGACGACCGAATATCCCCTGCAGCACTACACCTCTCGGCTGTGGGCTTGGCGCGACGAGTACGGCACCGAATTTAGCTGGTCCAACCACATCTCCGACCTGGTGCGCTCCCACTACAACGGCGACATCTGGCAGGCCCTGACCGCCCAATCATCCGACCAGCACGAACTTTCACGACTCACCGACGGGACTCTCTGATGAACATCGATGGACAAGGCGCACTGATCACTGGCGGAGCCTCGGGACTGGGCCTGGCCACCGCCAGACAGCTGCACGACCAGGGCGCACACGTAGTGATCGTCGATCTGTCGGCGGAGGCGGGCACCGACGCTGCACAACAGGTCGGCCCCCGTTGCCACTTCGTCCGAGCCGACGTCACCGCCCCCGGCGACGTCGAAGAGGCGCTGGACGCCTTCGGCGACGCCCCGCTGCGCGTCGCCGTCAACTGCGCCGGAATCGCCCCACCAGCACGAATCCTGGGCAAGCGCGGGCCCCACGACCTCGACCACTTCCAGAAAGTAATCAATATCAACCTGGTCGGCACGTTCAACGTGCTGCGGTTGGTGGCCGAGCGCATGCAGCGCAATGAGCCCGACGACGGTGACCGCGGTGTCATCGTCATGACCGCCTCCGTCGCAGCGTTCGACGGACAGATCGGCCAGGCCGCCTACAGCGCATCCAAGGCCGGCGTGCATGGACTCACCTTGACGGCCGCCCGCGACCTCGCCGAACACCAGATCCGGGTGATGACGGTGGCCCCCGGCATCTTCGAAACACCGATGCTGCTCGGCCTTCCCGAACCCGCACAGAAGACCCTTGGCGCCGCTGTCCCCCACCCCAGCCGGCTCGGCAAACCCAACGAGTACGCCCAGCTGGTCTCGCACCTCATCGCCAACCCGATGCTCAACGGCGAAACGATCCGCCTCGACGGCGCCATCCGGATGCCACCAAAATGAACCGGCCCCCACATCCCGCAACCGCGAGCCGAAGAGCGTCCATGACCACGGAGGTATCAGTGAATACGACGATCCGGGTGGCCGCCACCGGCGACGCCATCCTCACCCACCCCATCTCCGCCGATACCTCGCCCTCTTTCCTCGACCTCGTCGGGCTACTCCGCGACGCCGACGTCACCGTCACCAACGTCGAGATGGTGCTGCCACCACCACCACGGCACCCGGCCACCACGATGCATGGCACGCCACTCGGCGTCGACCCCGCCTTGCTCGACGAATTCGAGTGGCTCGGCATCAACCTCTTCGGTCTGGCCAACAACCACGCCACCGACTACGGCACCGACGGCCTGGCCGCCACACTCGACGAATTCGACCACCGTAAATTGCCCTACGCCGGCGCCGGCCGCACCTTGCGAGAGGCGCGCAAACCCCGCTACCTCGACACCGCTGGTGGGCGCGTCGCGTTCATCGCCGCAGGTTCGAGCAATGCCCGCCTTGCGCTGGCCGCCGACCCCGGCATCGAGGACGCCGGTCGACCGGGTATCGCCCCCGTACGCGTCCAGAAGACCCATTACGTCCGCACCGACCGCTTCGAGGTCTTGCGGGAGACTTTGGCCGAGACCGGGGTCAACGTCACGGCCGGCCACACCACCGCCCCTGGCATCCACTTCCCCTACCCCGACCGCAACGTCTACGACCCACCACCGCCAGGCGGCATCGCCGTGGACGGCGTGCACTTCGTACCCGACGACACACCCCGCATTCAGACCGACGCGTTGACCCGCGACGTCGACGCGTTGAAAGCCGTTGTGCGAGAAGCCGCCCGGCAGGCCGATATCGTCCTCGTCGGACTGCACTGTCACGAAGGCATCCAAGGCCGCTGGAACAACGATGTGCCCGCAGAGTTCTTGCAGCCACTGGCGCACACACTCATCGACGCCGGCGCCCACGCCATCATCGGGCACGGCCCACACATGCTGCGCGGCATCGAGATCTACCACGGCCGGCCAATCTGCTACTCGCTGGGCAACTTCGTGTTCAACCTCGAAACCATCTCCGCCTTCCCAGTCGAGGTGTATGAGCAGCAGGGCCTGCCGCTGAACTCCACCGCAGCCGACCTCTACGACGTGGTGACCGGCTACGCCGCGGAGCCGCGATTTTGGGAATCAGCCTTGCCAGAGTTCACCTTCACCAACGGCGTACTCACCGACGCCGTCCTGCACCCGTTGACGCTGGGCCGAGATCAATCCCGCAGTCGCCGCGGGACACCGCAACTGGCAGAACCCCAGGACGCGCAGCGCATCCTGGCGGGCCTCGCCGACCTGTCGCGACCCTATGGCACTGCCATCGACATCGACACTCATCACGTGCTCCTCTAATCCTTTCGGGTCAACACTCAAGGCACGTCACGCATGCACGCGGGCCGAGGTCGGTCCCTAATTCGAGAGTCCGGGCTACTTGACCAGCGCCACCGCGAAGCCGTCCCAGTCCTTCGTGCCGACCGTTTGGATCGCCGCGGCGTCGAGGTGCGGGCTTTCGCCCATCATGTCGAGCATGTCGCGGATGGCCTTGGCCTGGCGATCATCGTCGGCGGGGTTCAGCACCCGGCCCATCCGAGAGATGTTGTCCACCACGATGACTGACCCCGACCTGCCCAGCTTGACCGCCCACTCGACATACCCGACGTTGTTCTCCTTGTCGGCGTCGATGAAGAACATGTCGAAGACCTCACCGCGTTCCGCCAATCGCGGCAACGAGTCCAGCGCGGCACCGACGATGACCTCGACACGGTCGGCGACCCCGGCGCGCTCGAAGTTCTTCCGCGCCACCTCCGCATGCCGCGGCTCGAATTCCAGCGTGACGACGCGCCCGTCGGGCCCGACACCGCGCGCCAGGTTGATCGTGCTGTAGCCGGCCAGCGTGCCGATCTCCAGCACCCGCTTTGCATTGGACATCCGCGCCAGCAGCGACAGCAGCCTCCCGTGTTGCGCCGACACCTCGATGGCCGGCATATCCGCGGCCGCAGCGGATTCCCGCGCTGCGCGCAGTGCGTCGTCCTCCGTGTGCAACACCCGGTTGAACACCTCGTCAAGGGATTTGGGGTCCGGCTTGGTCACCCGTTCGACGTTACCGCTAGGTGGGATTGCCGGACTCCTCAACGCGGCTCGTACCTCGCCGCTTGATCGTCATCCGACTACCGCACCCCCTCCTTGGCGTACACGACCCGCAGCACGTGGCCGACCTCCGCACCCATCACCGCCTCGGCGAGTTCGCAGAACGTCGCGACGAACTCGCGTCCGTGCGGCGGGTCCGCGTCACACAGGTGATGGGCGACCTCGTGCAGCGCCACTTCTGTGGACATACGGGATGTTATGTTCGAGCAGTTTATCTCCGATGAACGGGGTGTTGTGGGCGACAGTTGGCTGACTGTGCTTTCTGGTGGTGGATCGTCTGCTCCACCGCACTTCCTCCCCGAGTTGGCGTGGTTCGACTCGCTCGAAGACTTGGAAGCAACGGCGGGCATAAGGCCAGGCACCCCAGTCATCATCGACCTAGCGCGATTGCGCGCCGACCCCGAGGGATACCGGACAGAACGCGTCTTCACCGAGTTCCTACGGACCTCCCGTTGGTCTCGCCTAAAGCAAGGCACACGCACCACTTACGCGACCGTGTACCCCCCCATCATCCGATGGCTCGCAAGCCGTTCCCTCCCAAAGGCGCTACACGAGATGGACGCAAACGACCTCGGCGAGTGGAAGGAACGGCGCACCGATCCCGTCCGTAATGAGAGGTCCATCAGCGGGGCGACATGGAACAAGGAAGTTGCGGCGCTCTCCCTATTCTTCCAGTGGGCGTTAAGGAAGCAATACACGGTCGAGAACCCAATTGAAGAGTTCGGACCGAGTCTCAAATTCAGGGATTCAAACACGACCCGAGCTAAGGTTGGCGGATGGAGGAGTAAGAACGCTCGCATCCGCCGCGTCGATTGGATCGAGCCCGAAACCTTTCGCCTCTGGTCCAATGTGGCGTTCAGGGGATACGCGGTAACAACCAGCGGGAACAACAAGCTCGTCGGAGCGGGTGAAGATCCATCTTTTCGAGGCCGCAACACGCAACGCAACGCAACATTCGTTGAGACGCTTTACTTCTGCGGCACACGAGAAGGCGAAACGAGCCTCCTGCTGACCTTGGAGTTACCCCAGAAGACCGCCAGTGCATTCGCTGAAATGCGCTTACCTAGCTCCATTACAAAGCCAGGGCGCTCACGCACAATTGTCATGCCTTGGCTGATCGACGGGCTATTACGACGATACGTCCAGCAGGACCGACGGAGAGCCGTAGCCTTGGGGAGACGCCACGACAGCTACAGCGACGTCAGGTGGCACAGGATTACAGACCATCGAGTCAAACGAGGAAAACTCGAGATCCAGATCGACGGGCGCAGATCCTGGGTGAACCACGACCAACTGTTGGGTCCCGATCGACGATGGCTGCTGGCGGAGACCGAGGACGGCTGGGAACCAGCCATGCTTTGGCTCACCGAGAGCGGGCTGCCCGCCAATCAGCGCAACATGACAAAGGTGGTTCAGCGCGCGACTCGAAGATGGGATAGTGCTTGCAAGACAGCAGGTTTCGTCGGCAGTGTCCCGTACCCAACGGCGAATACATTGCGTTACTCGTTCGCATTGAACTGGCTCATCGCTTGGCACAAAGTCATTGATGAGGAGATTGGATCGCCGCCTCCCGCTTACAGCCCGAGTCGGTACGAGGACGCGTACACGGCTGTCCAGTGGCAACTCGGCCATCGTGACCTACAGACGACCATGGACGCGTACTTGCTCGCAGTGAAGGATCTGCGTGGCATCAACATCTTTCGCGAAGCAACGTTCAAATCGGTCTACGAGGCGCTTCACTCCCGCCATGAGAGCGTCCTACCAGGCTTGGGCTATCAGGCAAGCATTCATGACTAAGGGACGCTTCGCATCGTTGCCTGACGGACAACGCAAGAACCGAGTGAGCGCAGATGGCTTGAGTGTCACGATCTGGGACGAGGGCGGCACTAAACACATGACGCTGGAATTCGCAGCCGAGGCCGGCTCCGAAAAGCTGCGCAAACAATGGGTTGCCTGCATTGCGAGCGCCAGCGGACCCGCCGGCTCTTGGCGTTCGATTGTAAGTGCGCGCGGCAACTCGTCGCGCAGTCGGGTGTTCCTTAGGTGGGCGTGCAAACAAGGAATTGACAACCTCGACTGCCTGACCGCCGACAACTGGACCGACTTCATCTCGTGGATTCGCTACACCTACCCGGACAAGACCCCGACGACCCGCAACTCTCGACTGCTCGCGGTGCGCGCCTTACTCTTGCGGCATGACGGGCTGTCCTACGAAGCCGCGCAGGCGCTCTCGAAACGGTGCATGGAGACCGTAGAGGCCACCCTCCCCGATCACTACACCGCCGCCGAGCTACAGCAGGTTCGATCCAACGCAACCAGGGCACTACGCGCTGCGTGGCGCCGAATCGAGCCTAATTGGACACTGGCACAACGGAACAAGGTAGCAGTTCCAGCAGAGGAACATCCCCGTTGGGAGGCACTCCATGCTTTGCTTCGCGCACCCCATAAGCGTTTGAGTAGGGAAGACGGTCGCGCACTCGGTCTACTTGGTCAGTACAACAACGTTCAAATGGAGGCGGCACGGTCCCTACTCTTCCTCACTACGAACGAAGGGCTGGCGGCTTATGGTGCAATCGTTGCTGCAACGGGAGAGAACTCATCTACCACATCACGTCGAAGGATTCCGAGCACCGCCGCATCAGCCGGCTCAGAGGGCGTCACGATCTTCACCTCCGAACGGCACAAGCGCCGCCGCGGCAGCAGATCATTGATGGCGGAAAACGTCGTCGCCACTTCACCACTCGGCAAACTACTGCACCTTGTCATGGACTGCACCGCCCCCGCGCGGCGTTCTGCACAAATCAATCCGGAAGCGCTGCTGGACAACTTCCCGAATGCACACCAGTCGTTCAAAGAGTCATCCAGCGAGAGCCTAATCCTATTCGTAAGGAGAAGCGGAACGCTTGTCAACAGCGTCGCCTGCGTTCCTAAAACAATTGACTGGATGCCGGCCGGGCTACATCTTGACCTTCGACGGCTTCACAGAACCTACCTCACACGTGTAGCGCAGAACCCGGTTGACAACCGGTATCTCACGTGGATTGATGCGTATATCCTCAAAGATCCCAATAGAATTCGCGAGTTGGAGGATGTTCACCGTACTGCGCAGCAGAAGGCAATTAATACGGCACGTGGCATCGCGGTCCGCCTCCTAACCGAAGATGAAGCTGCGGCAGAGGGTCTCGACACCACACCCACCGCCAAGGGCACACGATGTCAGGACATCCTTCACAACCCTGAAACAGGCGCCTACTGCTCGAAATCGTGGCTCTCATGCCTGGGCTGCAGAAACGCCTACATCGTGATGAGCAACCTTCCCCCACTGGTGGCACTGCTGGACCTCCTGGACGCAAAGCGGCGAGACGATGACGATCGAGAGCGTTGGCGCAGGGAGTACCTCACACCGTGGCACCAACTCACGGCGATGCTGAGCAGCGTCGATCCGGAGGCGGTCTCTGCGGCGCGTGCGAAAGTCAGTCCTGAGCTTCGGTCGCAAGTCTGGACTACGGTAATCGTGAACAGGGGTGAGTCATGACGACGCAATCTTTCGGCGTCGCCTCGCTCCAATCCTGGAACGATGACGCTCCTGTTATCGCGAATGCCAAGCGCATCCTTCGCGAAGGCACACCAATACCCGCCTTCTCCGAAGACGCGTGGAATCTGGCCGCGATGGCGCCGCCGCGCAAGCGAAATACTCTCACTTGCAACTTCGCATCCGTTCCTCTCCAATTCCGGGTTGCCGTCAAGAAGGCAGTGTGGATCCTCATCAATGAAGGAAAGCCAAGTCATGCAGTTCAACGAGGCCGCACGAATGCCAAGAAGTGGGTCGCCCCGCACAGCATCATGAGCCACGTTTGCTTAATGCGAGCTTTCCTCAATTTCGTGGCAGAAGAGACACCCGAGGTCCGTTCTCTGAGCGGCGTCGTGAGCGTCACCATGGATGCGTATATAGACAGGGTTGCAGGGCAGGTAGACCCCCAAACCGCAATCGCGCATTACGGGAGCATTCGACTCCTCCACGACCTCACATCGAATTTGTCAGCAAGCGAGCGACTTACGGCACCGTCGTGGGCCGACGACAAAATATTCGTCAGCCGCAGCGGCCCTTCCGACAACGCCACGCCACCCATGCCCGACACCGTGCTTACGCCGATGCTTCTTTGGAGTCTGGCGTTCGTCGAACAATTCGCAGAAGACATCCTGTCGGCAAGGGATGCGATCAACGCCTACGTGCCAGCCACAGTGCAGGACACCCCTATGAATAGACAGCAGGCCGAGGACCTCGTAGCTGCGTGGACGAAGGACCATGACCATCTCCCTCGCACCGACGCCGGTAGTGGGGGAATCGCTGTGGGGTATATGACTTTCATCCTAAATTGGGCCATTCGCTTTCAACGCAGCGGGCTACCTGTGCTGCTGGCCCGTCACCCGGAGATACCGGTCAGCGAGTTATTTTCATGCCCTGTTCCCGCTCAGGTAGATGGAATGATCCACGGGCGGTGCTGGCAGCCTGATGGCCTGGACTACTACCGTCTGACGGCGCACCAGATCGATCTGCAAAGCGCCTGCATGTTTCTGGTTGCCCTCAACTCATCAATGAGATCGGATGAACTGCTCAACCTCCGCTTGGAGACACTCCAAGACGACGGGACACGCAAGCCAGTAACTGAACGTGTCGAGGCCCCCGATGGTCTGGTGCGACATCTGTTGCATGGCAGAACATTCAAGGGCCAGGAAGGAGTAGACGGTATTCAACGAGCGGACGGGGTGGTACGCACATGGGCGATTACAGAGATGGGTGCAACTGCCGTCGGAATCCTTGAGCGACTCAATGGAACGCACGGACGACTCTTCACAGCTGTCAGGTCTACGATCGAGGACGTTGCGGCTCGGCCACTTACAACGACAACGGCAGCCAACAACTTGCGGCAGTTTGTAAAGCGTATGCGCAGCCTTGCAACAGAATTGGCCCTTCCCGATGAGTACTTCTTTCCTGACGACGCCGAAGACTTTATGACGCTGGGTGTGCTTCGCCGCACCTCTGAGGTCCTCACCCAGCAAGAGATCGGCGGCGTCCTCGCGGGGGCACATCAGGCAGGACACCGACTTCGCGACCCTTACGACACCCAGGTCACAGAGGGTTACGGCGGACTCGCCACACAATCAAAGCTCGGACGCCGTACGTCAGATCGCACCGGACAGGCACTTGCGCACTTGGTGGTCGAGTCGCGCGAAGGAGTTATCGGTGGACCCGCCGCAGATCGCGCCCTCGGCGTAGCCGACCTCGCAGCAGCTGAGTTGGAGTTGGTCGATCCCGCTAACCTAATGACCCCGGTACTCAGCAACGAGTGGAAGCGTATTACGAAATCGGTCGGCCAAGCCGTCTACGAAGTTCCGCTGGCCGGCGGCACACATGCTTACTGCATCTTCCACTTACCGTGGTCGGCCTGCACCAAGGAGGGAGAGGAACCCGACGTTGCCGGCTGCAAAATCGTGTGCCCAAACAAGGCGCTCACCATGGATTCAGTCAAAGGGCTGCAGCAGCGTCAGCAGGAACTAGAAGCGTCAAAGCAAGGTGCCGCTACCGAAGAGGTCATTCGGGCTGACCGCCTGATCGACGCATACGAAGAACAGATCGCCGATTCGGGGCTTCCTGTGACAGCGCGCAAGAAGAAGCGACGGAGCACCCCAAGATGACACTTCACCGCGACACCATCCCACAGGTTGCTAGCGAGAGGGACGCGGAGCGGAAGAAGATCATCGCCGCTATGCGCCGGCTACTCATCACCGCGAAGCCCCGCGTCGTACCGCTCGAAGACCGCCTTGTGATTGACACGCTCCGCCGAGAAGCCGACGTGACCCGGTCGGCTCTTACACATCGGCATATCGATCTCAAGGACTTGTTTCTCGATTGCGCCGCTGAGCGCGAACAAGCGGCTCGAAACCTCCGTTCCCCCAACGAGGTAGCGCTCGAAGAGCAGGTCGACAACCTCAAGAAGAAGAACCGCGACATACAGACGCGAGCCACTCATTGGGAGGGCGCAGCCCGTGACCTCGCACGAACGGTTGCCGCTCTACAGATGCTCTATGCCACCGCCAGTGCACGACTGGACGCCATCATCGCCAACGTAGCCCTTGACGACCTAGATCCGACGACTGGCGCGAACGTCTCTCCAATCAGTAGTAAGCGTCGGAAGTGAGTGCATCAGCGGTCTACGGGGCCGAACATCAGTGGTCCGCAGTGCTCGACAGGGGCGGACTGGTGAACTTCTTCGGTTCGGAAATTTACGTTCCTTTGCAGAAGCGATTCGCCGACATACCTTCGGTGCAGAGGTACGTTGACGCGGTGCTGGCCCTGGGCCCCATCCGAGAGGCGTTCCCGAAGGCCGGCCCTGTCCATGTCAGAGAGCGCCGCGGGCAAGGCAAGGCGCACTACGAGCCGTCGACCGCAACCGTGGCACTTCCCCTGAAGGACAGAGCTTTTGGTCGCGAGAGCACTGTGTTGCATGAACTGGCTCACCATCTGTCAGTGAGCGAGGGGCTTACTACTACGCCGAATGGAACCCGCTGGCACGGTGCGGAGTTCCGAGACGCGATGCTCTTCTTGGTCAGCGTCGTGTTGGGCGAAGCCGCGGCACTCCTGCTCCGCGCTGGATACCACTCGTCGGGAATACGTGGCGGGTGAAGCCGTTACCAATCCATTGACACTGAGTTCTGGATCCGCCCCACCATCGAGCGTTGCCAATAGCACCTGAGTACGTCTCGTCTCAGCTAACAGCACGTGAGCACACGCGGAGCACCGATAGCTGCACCGCGCTTAGTCAGTCGGTGGACATACGGGTGCCGCAGAATGGGCACCAGCGGACCGCGCACCCGAGCAGCGCTTCGATGGATGACAGATCGTCGACGTGTAGTGCGCACGCCTCGCGGGAGAGGTGCACGCGGATCGTGTCCACGATGAACTTCGCCCGCTCGACCGGTGTGCTGCCGTAACCGTCGATAGCGGTGGTGCCATCGGCAATCACGTCGCCCGAGTCCAACTCGCGCTCCTCATAGCGAGGTTCGCCTTCGCTATCCGTACCGACCAAGGCGCGCGCGAAGCGACCACTGGGCCGCAGATTCAGCTCGATCCGCCATTCGCCGTGGCGTTCGCGGAAGTAGAACACTCGACCATCCACTGCCCCGCGCCACTGTTCCGGGGCCTGCCCGCCGTGGCTGCGCACGACTACACCGGGCTGTTCTGCTAGCCACGCTTCAAGTTCGGCTTCTGCGGCGTGCTCCGCGGCCGTGATCTGCTTTCCTTCGGGTGACCGCCAGAACGCACCAATGTGACTGCGCCACGCATGAAATGCGCGGCGACGATCCTCCGGTGCCTGCATGCACACGCAGCCGAATCCGTAGTCATGAAGGTCGCTCTCGGGGAGCCGCGGGTGACATGAGCACCGGCAACGTTCGCCGCTGTCGACGTACTTCGAGTCCGTGAGTGCGTCGAGTGCGGTGTCTGCGAGGGCCTCGGGATCCGGGGCGCCGTACAGGTCGAACGCCGCCGCTAGGTGGACGCGGTATCGCTGGCGCGCCTCCGTTCGAGTGCGCTCCAACCGCTCCCGGTATTCTGCCGCGCCGTGAGAGGCGGAGAAATCAAACACGTAGATCTCCGGTTCTTCGTTCACGGTGTCGAGCGTCGCATGACAGAAGCCAGCGTGTCGCGCGCATTTCGCGTCGACCTCTGCCATCGCTTCCCGTCACGTGATCCAGCAGTTGAAGGGGTGCCGCGTGCGCGACGACCCACCGCGGCTGGGGTGTCTGTGCGGGCCGGTTCGGCTGGCGACCAGCCGAGGGAACGGGCAAGGGCGGCATACTCATCGAGCCGCGTGAGAGTGTCGGGCACGCTCAGTGTGTCCAGGTCGAAGACGACGCGTTCGACACCGCAGTCTTCATATTCCGCGCAGAGCTGCTTCGGTGACCGGGCCGACGTGGGCCGCGCTGATCCTGGTGTCAGTGGCGGTCACCGCACGCAGCTGCGTCGCTGAGGCGACGAGTTCATCGCTGTTGGGGCTGACGGCATACCAGCCCGGTCGCGTATGCACCATCCCAAGGTGATAGCGGCACGCGCTCCTGGCTACACAAAACCCGATTAATCGACCCACCCGGTCGAGTGGACCACCCGCTCGATCCACAAGCGATGCCCCTCCCGCTCTGCGAGCCATTCGTCGGCGATCCTGCGAGACTCTTCGCGTTGCGCGTGAGCAATCGCTCTCCCAGCCTGTCGCCTGTGGCGCTCATAGAGTTCCCGTTCGCTGTCTTCCAGATGATCCGGGCAGTGATTGGCGAACTCGTTCGGACGAATCCGTATTAATCGTCGGCGGCAAATCTTCCCGTCGAGTTTTGGATGCCCACACCGTCGATCCGAGCGCGCTGGTGCCGGTTGAGACTCGCGGGCTTGTTGGACCATGCGTTCGTATGGTTCCCGAAGTGTTTCCCCGTACCGGTCAGCTGCCGGCGTTGCGGGGACCTTCGCTGCGGCGCCGTAGTCAACGGCTACACGATGCCGTGCAAGCACTGCTTTCGGGCGGGATGGATAGTCGGACCAGCTCGCGGCCAGTTCAGCGCCTTGGGAGACAAGACTGGCTGCGGCGTACGCCAAGCGTGCGGATTCTCGCGCCGCCCGCAGGTCTCGCTCTAGATCATTAAGGGTGAGGCCGACGTCTACACGCATTGAGCGCAGCGCGAGCTGGGTCTCTTGTAGGGCACCGACGAGTTCGTCGAGCATCTGAAGGCCACGTTTGGTCACCCATTCGCGTCGAACTGGTGGCGTGTCGGCGTGCATCATGGCAATGTAATACTAGTAGTACAGACTTTACGGTGCACTCACAGTTACGTATGTGCGTGCCCACCCGACCGAGCCAGAACAGTCCGGAGCGTGTGGCTGCATGGGAGCGTCGACGAGAGTCCGTCGGCAAGCGAATACGCGAGCTCCGCGTCGAGCGAGGCATGACGCAGGAGCAGCTGGCCCATGAGTCCGGCGTCACCCGCCCCATTCTGAGCGCGGTGGAGAGTGGGCAACGCGGTTTGCTCTACGAGCGGCTCTTCGATATCGCCGACGCGCTCGGAGTGCCCGCCAGTGACCTGATGGTGGATCGGTAGGCGGCGAGAACCGGATTGCTGGATCGACGTAGCCGATCACCTACCGGTCGACATCGCAGCGGCTCTCGATCGCCTTGATCGCTGCTATCGCCGATTGCCCGAGGTCGGGGTGGTCGACGTAATGCCGCAGCATGTCTGCGGTGGTCGCATTCCCGACGCGGCCGAGGGTGTCCACGACATAGCGCTCGATGTGGGGCTCGGGCCATTCCCTGAGTTCGTCGCGGTGCGTTAACGCCCACTGCATGAGAACGCGGATCTGTTCGGGGTAGGAGATCAGGAGCAGATCGTGGGGGGCAAATTCAGTGTCATTGTTGTAGCCAGGTATTAGTGCGAAGCGCATGTCGCTGAGCACTGCAGTGGCGGGTCCGGGGCACGTCGTCTGCAGGCGATCCCAGATGAATTGCGCTAACCCCGTTGGCAATTGGTCCCCGCGTAGCAGCGGGAACAGCAGTTCGTCGACCAACCGCCAAACACCGACGAAGAGCAGGGCAGCGGGTTCGTCCTCCTCGGCCACTGGCGCTTCGGGCAGTCGGTCGCTGATTTTCGCCCAGCCGCGCAACCCCTGGAGATGCCCGGCGACGCAGTCCTGTCGGTTGAAGGTATCCAACCGCATCCGCCGGGCCGCCTCAGCAACCGCGCGGCCGATCAGGTCGTCGGCACGGGCGATGCCCTCGGCCAGCCCCTGGACCGCTTCCGGATAGCCGAAGCCATCGAAGTCTCCAGGTGCGAGCACGGCCATGGCGTAAAGGGTCAGCTTCTGAACGAGTGGGAGCCCGCAGACCACCTCGCCGTACGGTCCGAAGACCAATTCGTCCTCATACTGTCGTGAGATGATCGACACCGCCATTCGCTGTCGATCCGGGTCGTCGGGGTCAGCGATGATCTCGCTGATTTCCGCTTCGATGTCGTCGGTGGTGGCGACCGGTTCGATGCGCCCGTATCGCCCCAACACCTCCAGCAGCAAGCTGGACAAGAAGATGTTGTAGTTGGCGTCGAAGGTGTCCAGGACGTCTGCGATCGCTTCGCGCTCGTCGGGCGTCAGAACATGGTGAGCGAAGCGTGCGGCCTCCAACACCTCTAGGCGCAAGTGGTAGCCGCCAGCGTGCCAACCGCTGCTGATGATGTCGATGACGTTGGCGGCGTCCTCGCCGTGGCGCAGCGGCCGGCTCAGCAGTGCGGCCACGTGCAGTCGCCCCCAGGACGGGTTCGCCCGCCACATCCGCGTCGCCAACCCTGATTCGGAGTCGGGGCGATCACCCCAATGACGGCCGGTGTCGATTGCGCCGCAGACGTAGGCGGCGGCCAGGGCGTCGCTTTCGCTTGGGTACTGCACCGCGTAGACCGAGGCGAACACGGTGCTGATGCTCGTGCGGTGACCCTGCTCTCGCAGGGCAATCATCGCCGGGCGCAGCACTTTGTCGGTCACATCGAGCAGCTCGCCTACGTCATCAAGGAGCAGCCCGTCCAACACCCCTAGTCCGATCGCCCGCAACAGTGCCAGCTCGATGGGTGACCAAGGGAACGGACCGTGCCAGCCTCCAGCCCAGAAGCCGCCGTCGGTGGGGCCCTCGAACACCGCATGCGGTGTCCTCATCCGCGCCGTGACGAGCAGTTCAGTCATCTCCGCAAGCGCCGCAGCCGCGGTTTCCGCGCCGAACACGCCGCGCGCGGCGGCCGCGAACAACTGGTCATCGGCAAGCTCGCGGATGGCGTCATAGCGGCGCGCGGGGTCGCGCTCCACCCGCAGCGCGTATTGGCGGAGATCTTCGTGTGCCGGCTGCGCCAGTACCTGCCCCAGGGCTGCTCCGTCCTGCGATGACACGACGAGTTGTTCGGCGGCCAGGAATCGCCCCTGCCGTTCGTGGCTAAAGCGCAGCCGCCCTTGGTGTATCGCAACCAGGCGGCAGCCCAGCACCTCATCCAATGCGGTGGGGGTGTTCATCAAAGGTGGGCAGCGCCGCAGCATCGCCATCACTTCGTTGAGCGGCATAACGGTGCTCACCTTGGCGTCCATCGCGATGGCAACGCAGCGAAGGCCGGCGCGCACCGCCTCGCTGCGTGTCAGGCGGCTGATGTAAGCGTCGAGGACGTCGGCGCGCGACGCCCCGGCGGGCAATTCGCCAATGACCTGGGCGGCCACACTGATGTCGTACCGGGTGCGGTACTCGGCGAATTCCGCGACTCCCGCGGCAGTCCCGTAGGTGTCGGCAAGCTGGGTCCGTTCTTCGCCCTGCGGCGAGGCGAGCTGGATGCGCGCGGTCGGCGAGAACAGCTCAACGATGTCGTGATCGGACGATGTCGTCACCAACACCGACGCCGGGATTTGTAGGAGCAGGGCGTTGAGCTGGGTGAGCAGATCGTGCCGGTGCGCGCTGGCCTGTAGCGCGTCGATGACGACGGTGACGCCGGCCCCGGAGTCAGCAGCCTTGCGCAGCAACGCCCAGGCAGGTTCGGTGCTGTAGGGGCTCACGGCGCGTTTGATCAGCACGCCGAAGTCGTTCTTCGCGTAGTCGTCGGCCGAAGCCCACACTACGAGGCGACCTTGCTGGGTGAGCCGTAGCGCGGCGTGCTGGGCGGCGTGGGTCTTGCCGTCGCCTGACGCCCCCACGAGCAGCACCCGGCTGACAGGCTCGGTGAGCGCCGACGCCAGCCTGTCCGCATCGACGGTGATTGCCTGCTCGTCGAGCAGACCAGCGGCGGGTATGAGCGGATGAAGTCGCCCCGACCACCGGTCACGAAACCGCCGCTGGTAGTCCTCAATGGCGGCCCGGTCGGCGCGGAGGCGCCGTACCTCATCTTCGTCGTCAGCCTCTGGGTACAGCCCCAACTCCCGGATAAGTTCATCCCAGTCGGCGGGCGCCCACTGGGTGAGACCGCGCCCTGGCGCGGTGAGGTAGTCCACCAAGCCATCCAGGCCGAGCGCTACGACATAGTCGAAATCCTGCAACTGCGAGCCCGCCGGCACACGGGGAGCGATCGCGACCACGGTGTCGATCTGGCGGTAGAAGTCCTTCTTCAGCGGGGTAGGCACGCGGCGGGCTTTGGCGAGCTTTGCCATCTCATCGGACAGAGCCAGGGTCTGTTCCTTCGCCTGATGGTAGAAATTGCGGTGCCCGATGGCACGGCGCGTCCCGTTGGGCAGGCCCTGTTGCCACGGCCCATTCGCCGTTGCAATCAGCGGCAGGGTGGGGTCGAGTGCTTTTAGTTCCACGACGACGCAGCGCGTGGCGGTGATGATCACCAAGTCGAGTTGGCGGGCGCCGCGCAGCACGAAGAAATTGACCAGCAGCACCGCGGATACGCCGCGCCGCTGCAGTTCGGTGCGGATCGCGCTGATCGCCCGCCGCTCGGATTCGTGCGCGGGTCGATCACCGTAGAAGACGTCGATGTGGACTTGTTGTGTTGTTATGTTGCTCATCAATCGCCAGCCCTATCGGCGGCACCAGAAGCTCATGATAGCGGCGCTCACCGGCAAGCTATGGACGCCGACCCAGCGAGTCGTTGCCCCCCGGCCGCTTCTCAGGCTCGTTGATCGCCTGAACGAGGCTCGCCGGGTGCGACGCGAAGTACCTTGTCTCGGCCTACGGACTGCATGAGAAGACTCGCATTCTCCGCGGACCGCAGCAGGTACACCGTTTCCTGCCATGAGTCGTAGTCCTGTGCAGACATGAGCACCGCATCGCCGACCTTCGAAGTGATATGGACTGGCTCATGATCGGCGTTGACCTGCTCTAACAGAGCAGACAGCCGCTTCCGCGCATCGCTCACGCTGATCGTCGAGGCCATTCTGAAAATGTACTACTAGTGGTACGCAGTTGAAGTACGCGCCCACTTGCTGGTGGTCGTTCCCAACCCGGGGTATATCAATGGCGTCCGGAACCCGTTAACGCATCCGTGTCGCGCCGCTAGTGGACGCGGCCTTGGCATCGCATTCATCGGCGAACGCTCGAACTCCTCGGGATCCAGTCGTGCACGCGCGCTTCTTTCTGACGGTCGTTAGAGGTCAGGAACCCACCCGTTCGCGATTGCAAGCTTGGACAGCGGCGGCTCGACGTACCGTGAGGATCTCCACCGCTCGGCAGCGACGACCCAACCGAGCGGGAACTTCTGAGGTTGTTCGAGAAGGGAATCGGTTAGCAATGACGAACTTTCAGCTGTTCCCTCAGGTATGACGATGTGCGCATCAGGTCCGCATGCCTCCAGCGCCTCGAGGAGAGGAGTCATTGGCTCGCCAGTGAGTAAACGGACGCTGATTGCCCGGACCGCCGGCCACGACGCGTGTTCGTAGCGTGCCATATGACTCAACTGGCTAGCACTCAAGCCCACGAGCGGATCGAAGGCATCGAACCTGGCAGTGTGGTGCGCAATCAGTAGTCGAGCTCTATCGGTCGCAGATTGCGCCGCCTCCCAAACCTCTGAACGGAGGCGTCGGCCCATGGCACTGGCCGCCAAGCGGCTGGAGGTCTGCGCAGCACTGAAGAACGTATCCTCCTCGATCTGCTCAACTACCTCATCGAACGCGGCGATGTGCTCCGCTACCACTTCCGCGTCCGCTATCGCAACGAAAGCCAACGCCCATGTCGTGCGGGATAAGTCGTCATCACATAAGTCGATCTGGCCCCTCCACCATGGCCCCGACGACTTGTTAGCGCGAGTCTCTTGAACGAGCATGCCGTAATCAGATGAGCTGCCAAACGCCGTAGCACCAGGGGTGACTGATCCGCCGGTCACGATGTCTAGCTGAATGGCGCCAATGAGCGCGATCTCGGCGCCAATCAGGCATTGGCCATGTATTGCGGCGAGTTCACGTGCGGTGTGTTGCCAAGGAGCGGTCGACTTGGCCTCGCCGCGTCGGACGGCGCTTGCCCGCATGATCCGCTCGTAACGTCTATCAACCGTCGTCAGGCGTTTATATATGCTGGAGCGTGCCTTTCTTTCGGCCTCGTTATCGACCAGGTGCCCGACAGCGACGAGGTAGATCGGGTCGGCAGCTGGAGTCGCTAGTCGCAAATAGTGTTGTGGCCGTAGCACTTTGAGCAGGTCGCCAGCCACGCTCGTACCGGTTACTGCGATGTCGCTCGCCTCATTGTCGAGAACACTTCGAATCAGAGTTTCATGCGCTGTGGAATCGGCCGGCGGTCGAGCCTTGAGAGCGATGGCCGCGCGACGACTGGCGGCACCATCGAGCACGATGGCCGCAGCGGTCGCATCGTCCAGCGTCGCGCCCGCAAAACTGACACCGAGTTGAACCCAGCTCACCTCATGCGGAGAACCAACGGCCGCAATCAATCGCGGGATCCACCAAGACTCGAATGCGGCACGATCGACTCCCAATCGAGGAAGGACTCGCACTCTGTCCCGCGAGAGCATCTCGTGGGGTGCCGCAGCGCTAGCCCCCATCAATGCTGCGGCGAGGTCGCTGCCGCCACGTTCGGCAGGAAGATCGGTCAGCGGGGATTGCAGTCCTGTCGCGGTTAGGAGCCGTATCGACAATGGATCCGACAGTAGGTTTGCAGTTGCGCGCTGCGATCTAGCCACGGGCGCGAACACACCGTCGGCCAAGAGTGTGAGGACGGCTGCGCGGGCTTGTAGCGGATGCCGACCCGACTCGATCGCTTCATCCAACCCGGCGACTAGCGTCATGAGCTCGTTCGGGTTGGCAAAGCCCGCGTAAAACCTTGCGGTGTTGGACCAGTATGAGCGATCTACCAACGCGTGGAGCACATCACTTCGCAGCACTACGGCCTCTCCGAAGAGACCGACGTAATCCGACAGGAACAGCGCCGCGAAGTACTCACGGACCGAATGGACAGAGAACTCGAACGTGCCGTCCACCTTGCTGGACAGCGCCCAGAAGCGGTCCGAGATGGCGCTGAACAATTGGTCCACCAGGTCCATCGGGCCTTCTACTTCATCGAGGTAGTTGCGCAGATGGCGTTTGATACGTTTGGTTTCCAGGCGATCCGGCACAGTGCGCGCCTCGACTCCGGACTGCATGAGCCAGCCGAGATACGCGGTCAATTCATAGACCAGTGGGACGTTGTCCTTGACCAGTTGGTCCTTCTCGACTTCCCTATCCAGCAAGGTTTCCATGAACTGCCTGTACATCGCGGTACGCGCGTCCGGGACTCCCTCGCCACGACGATTCACGAGAAAGAGCAAAATCGTCAATTGCATTGGGTTCTTGGCGAGTTCGGCCACGTGATCCTGAGCACTACGGTCCCGGAAGACCTTCATCAACTGTCGCTGTTTACGGCCCCGGATGCGGTGAACAGAGGTCCATTTGCGCATGTACTCATGCTGGAGTGTCGGTGACAGGCGTACCAGCCTGACCGTCTCGAACATTTCTGCAGACGGCTCTTTCAACCCGCCGTTATTCGGTCGAGTCGTCACGACGACCTGAAAACGGCGTTGCGAGGTGCCGCCCAGCCTGCGCGCGAATGCGTCAATCTGTTGTACGACTTCAGATCTCAACGCGGAGTCTGCAACCTCGTCGAGGCCGTCCAGGACGACCAGCAGTGGATAGCGTTGGGTAAGGTCGTAGATCTGTTCGACACTTACGGACCGTCCGCCGCTGTGATAAGCGCAAAGCGACGCGAGGAAATGCTCAACGCTTCGTTCGGCGGCCCTCGGCCTCTTAACCTTCTGTTCATCGTGGCCCCAGGGGTCCTGCCCGAGCAGCCAGGTCGCATACTCTTTCAAGTCAGCGCGAAGCGCCAGCTTCGCATCCGCAGGCCGGTGATCGGGCGCCTTACCCATCGTGATCTCGCTGGCTGGCAGGAGAGCAGCTCGGTGAACCTGGCAGAGGTACTGGCCGAGTGTTGACTTACCCTGGCCGGGCTCGCCACGAATGAGCGTCAACGGCATCGTCGTGCGCAGCAGGTACTGCACAGCGCCTTCGCCGCGAGCCTGCTGACGACCTACGAAGGCGTCCAGCGCGTTACCGGCCGGCTCCTCCAGCGTTTCCTCGACGTCTACGAACAGGTCCACGATGTTGAGGTGGTCCATATCCACCTGGCTGAACTTGACTTTCGCGTCCTCGCCCCACTGAGCGGACATCACAGCTAGCAGCGTTCGGCGCATCTCGGCGGCGCGCCCTTCGGCTTGAGACCCGTCGATCAGGTAGCGAATGAGATCTTGGCCGACGAGCATTGGGGCGTAAGACCACTTGGTTGCGTCGGGCGCACTGTCGACCATCGAATCCAAGTCGGACTGCCACAAGCAACGCATCCGGATGCCGTACTGCTCGGAGAGCTTATCCAGTTCCTCGTCGAGGCGATCAATGGTGCCCGTCCTGGGAGTGCTGGTACCTGCCACACAGGTCATAAGCCGGTACTCGGTCGCACCCTCTTCGCGAATGAGACGCTCGATGTTCGCCCGCTCGGCCTCGACGGCGCTCTTGAGCCAGGTCACCGGATTCTGCAGCGCCTTGCTGGTCCATTTGACCTGAAAGATGACCGCAAGTTCTCCGTCAGAGCCGCTGATGTCACGGCCTCCGTCGCTCATACCGACGGGAAAACACCGAGCATCGGGGTAAGCGATGCGAATCAGTGCGCTACAAAGCTGCTGAAACTCCTTCTCGCTCAGGCGCTGATAGAGATACCGAAACGAGTTACCGGGTTGCTCGCTCAGCGGTTTACCCGGACCCGAACCTCGGCCACCCCCGCGTCTGCGCGCATTCGGCGAAGCTGCGCGCGCCGCCCGCGCAACTTCAGCGCGAGGGTCTTTCCTGACGCGATCTCTGTTGGATCGACTAACAGTCATCTGTCACATTCATTCGTTGCGTCCGGCGAGCCAGACGGTACCGCTGCGCGGCTAAGCGGGCGATCTTCTTCACGCGTTCAGTCTCGCGCGGTAGTCCGACATTCGACTTCGCTTTCGCCGCCGCCTCAAGGTTCGCATTCTCAGGCGCCGCGACGCGGCGAACCGGTAGGCGGAGGCTTAGACTCCGCCCCTTGAGCTAGATGCTCTGTTGCCGTTTTCCCCTTTCTTGCCTGGTCCTGGACGGACACGGTCACCCCAGCTCTCGTCTAGTACGCTCCCGCCGGGCTAGGACTGATTTGCGCTTATCGACCGGCGACGACTCCTGGCTCGACTAAATGCCGTGGTCATCGCAGGTGCCGGGCCGGTACGATCGGCCCTTCAGGTCGGGCCCTGAGGGAGGTGCCGTGATGGAGCGCAACACACCAAAGAAGGTTGTGGTGTCGACGGCTGCGGTCAAGAAGGCCGGTATGCGGGCTACGAAGGCATCGGCCAAGCTGGCGGGCCGTGTCGTGCCCGCCGGCCATCGTCGATCGGCCGCTGTGAAGGCCTACCTTGCGAAGCAGCAGCCGCCGAAGCGCTGACGCCGCTGACGCTCGGATACGGAAAACCCCTACACCGCACGACGAAATTAACGCTCCGCTACCTGAGATCGTCGAGATCCTGGACAAGCCGATCACGCGCGCGGATGTTTACGACCTCGAACAAGGCATGCAGGATCAGGTGGTCGAGGAAGTTGAGCCGGTGGCGCTCGACGGGTCGTTGCCGCTCGACGATCTTCTGAAAGATCACTTCGTGCGCGACTTGCGCACGCGGCTGTTCAGGCCGATTCGGGAGTGGGCCGGCCAGCCACGGCAGCTTGAAGGCAACATCGGCGTAGCACCCGAGCAGATTGCGGTGGAGCTACACAACTCGCTCAGGACGATCGCCTTGCGATGGGAGCACACCAGCGACTGGACGGCGCGGCAGCTGGGAATTGTCGTCCATGCCGAGACAGTCCGCATCCATCCATTTGTGGACGGAAACGGGCGCACTACAAGGCTTCTCGCCGACATTGTGTCGGCCGCCGCCCAGGAACGCCGAGCAGCAATACGACTGGGATCTGGACAAGCCGTATTACATCCCGCTGCTACGCGCGTTCGATCAACGTCGGGACGTGACTGATCTAGCCGCGTTCATATCGGTGGAGCAGATCGAGCAGTCGGAGTCCTGATCGAGTTGGGTGCACCGGGGTGCCTGCAGCCCGTCTTACGTTCGGGCGGCTGATGCCAGGCGGTTCGCTGCCGCAGAACCGAGATCACCCGCGTGGCATGGCCAACCTTGATGTTTCCGCCGGACACGCCCAGTCAAACGGGTGTGTCCAGCATTCCGGACGTCCGGTTCGTCGTACCCTCGAAAGCAGCAGGTGGCGCAATCGGCACCGACCAGTGCAAGACGAACTCGTCATGAAAGCGAGGCTCCGGGATGGCTGATGACCAGCAGGCGCCCCCCGAGGCTCCACCCCCAGCACCGCCACCGGGCCGGCCC
>NZ_RARC01000034.1 GCF_003719305.1 Mycolicibacterium stellerae | reverse complement strand
GGGGCATTACGGTGGACCACGAAGACCTCCGGGGTGAGTTGGTGCGTTCCTAGACAGCTCGCACTTCACTCGGAGGTCTTCGTCATGTCACCACGCCACGCCGTACCTAACGTCCGTGGTCAGTACAGCTAACCCCGGCAGCTAACCCTGTAGCGCGGCGCGCAGCTTTGCGAGGTCGTCGGTCGTCACACCGGACGCATCGAGGTATCGCTCCAGCGAGCCGAAGTCCTCCACGATCGCGCTCCGCGCAGCGTCGAGGTAGGCCTCCTGCACGCCGAGCACCGACTCCGTCAGTCGCGCTTCGGCCACCTCAGCGACTTCGGGCGTCTCGGACATCCTGGCCCTGATCGTCTTGACGATGTGGGTTCGCAACTCCGGCACGGCGGCGTTACTGGCCAGGTAGTCGGCCATCACGGCGTCGCGGTCGACGCCCGCCGCCTCGAGCACCACCGCTACGGTGAACCCCGTCCTGTCCTTACCGGCGAAGCAGTGTGCGAGCACACGATCGTCGTCGCCGAGCATGGTGACCACCTTGTGCACGGCGCGCTGCGCGAGCGGCGACCGGGCGATCCGGCCGTACTCCTCGGTCATGTAGCGGGCCGCGGCGTGGCTGACCGACTCGTCGTCGGGCTTCTCGGTGAGTATCTTCTGAAATGCGTGCTCGTGTGGTGCATCGGCATCGGAGGCAAGGGTTTCCACGAAGGGCAGGTGGTGGATCGTCACGCTGTCGGGGACCAGACCCTTGCCGTGACGCTCCAGCTCCGGCGCCGACCGGAGGTCGGCGACAGCGGTGATGCCGAACCGGAGCAGCGTTTCGCGGCCCGCATCGTCGAGGTTGCTCAGCTCGCCGGACCGGAACAGCCTGCCCGGCTGGATCCCTGCCTTCTCGGCGACGTCGCGAAAGTTCCATGCTCCCGAAAGCGGCGGCACTAGCCCGTCACCGCCGCGGCGAAGGCGGACTTCTCCTTGCCGAGTTCCCCGCGCGCGATGGTGCGCATGTGCACCTCGTCGGGGCCGTCGAACAGCCGCATGGCCCGATGCCAGCCGTACAGCCGGGCCAGAACGGTGTCATCGCTGACCCCGGCCGCGCCGTGTACCTGGATCGCCCGGTCGATGACGTTGCAGGCCATCTGCGGGGCGACAGCCTTGATCATCGAAACCAATTGGCGGGCTTCCCTGCTCTGGTTACCGTGCTGGTCGATGGTCCACGCCGCTTTGTGGCACAGCAGCCGGCTCTGGTCTATCTCGTTGCGGGACTGGGCGATCTGCTGCTGCACCACACCTTGTTCGGCCAGTGGCTTGCCGAACGCGATGCGCTTGGTCACCCGGTCGATCATCAGCGCCATCGCCCGCTCGGCCACGCCGATGGCCCGCATGCAGTGGTGGATGCGGCCCGGGCCAAGACGCGCCTGTGCGATCGCGAACCCGCTGCCCTCCTCGTCGAGCAGATTCGACGCGGGCACCCGGACGTTGTCGAAGGAGATCTCGCAGTGCCCGTGCTGGTCCTGCCAGCCGAACACCGGCAGCGAACGCTCGATCGACACACCGGGTGTGTCGACGGGCACCAGGATCATCGACTGCTGCTGATGGCTGGCGGCGTCGGGGTTCGTCCGGCCCATCACGATGAGGATTTTGCAGCGCGGGTCGGCAGCGCCGGAGATCCACCACTTGCGGCCGTTGATGACGTAGTCGTCTCCGTCGCGCAGCATGGTGGTCTGGATGTTGCGGGCGTCGCTTGATGCCACGGCGGGCTCGGTCATGGCGAACGCACTGCGGATCTGACCGTCAAGCAGCGGTTCGAGCCACTGCTTGCTCTGCTCCTCGGTGGCGAACAGGTGCAGCGTCTCCATGTTCCCGGTGTCGGGGGCGGCGCAGTTGGTCACCTCTGGGGCGATCTCCATGCTCCAGCCGGTCAGCTCGGCCAGCGGCGCATATTCCAGGTTCGTCAGGCCCGAGACCGACGGCAGGAACAGGTTCCACAGGCCGCGCTCCTTGGCCAGTATCTTGAGCTCCTCGATGACCGGCGGGACGGTGTGGTCGTCGGGCCCTGCCGCACGCCGGTACTCCTCGTATGAGGCCTCGGCGGGGAACACGAATTCGGTCATGAAAGCCGTCAGCCGCTTGTGGTGATCCTGTGCCTTGGCAGACATCGCGAAGTCCATGTAGCCACACTAAAGGGTGCGCAAAATGTACTGATGACCGAGAGCCGTCCTCCGTTTCCGCCGTTCACACTCGAGACCGCGCAGCAGAAGGTCCAGGCCGCCGAGGACGCCTGGAACACCCGCGACCCCGAGCGTGTCAGCCTCGCCTACACCCCCGATTCGCAGTGGCGCAATCGCGATCAGCACATCGTCGGACGCGAGCAGATCGTCGCGTTTCTGACCCAGAAGTGGGAGCGGGAACTCGACTACGTACTCCGCAAAGGCCTGTGGGGATTCCGGAACAACCGGATAGCGGTGCGCTTTCAGTACGAATGTCATGACGCCGACGGGCATTGGTTCCGTAGCTACGGCAACGAACTGTGGGAGTTCACCCAGGAGGGCCTGATGGCGCGGCGGGAGGCCAGTATCAACGACGTCAAGATCGACGAGTCGGAGCGCCGCTACTTCGGCCCGCGACCCGAATCCGAGTACGGCCACGACTTTCCGCTGTGGTGATCCACGGGTGAGGCCCTCCCCGGTACGCCGCCGGGGAGGGCCTCTGTGGAGGAAGATCTATTCAGTTGTTATTCGTGTTGTTATTCAGTTGTGGGTCTACTGGCCGAGGTAGGCGTGGCCGTGGCCGTGGTGGTAGCGCCAGCCCGACATCGCGTTGGGCGCCGGCTTCGCGTACGTGTCCGGGGTGGCCACGATCGCGGTGTGCGAGCCGGTCTGGGTGGTGGTGACTGTGGCGCTTGCCATCCCCGCAAGGCCGAGGGCGGCACCGGAGAGGATGCCGGCCGAGACGATCGGGAGGGCGATGCGGGCGATAATGCTGTTCATTTTCAGTTCCTTTGTGTCCGTTGACTTTTGGTGTTCTCCGCCGGTGTGTTCCGGCGATGACTTAAGAGTGCCGGAGCGCGACGGCGGGGTCTGTCCGCCGACCGGCCGGAGACACGGTGGAACTCGTTGTCCCCCAATCGGGGGAACCGGGCCTGCTGCTGTGCCAAGCTGAAGCTGTGACCAGCGAAAAGGTTCGGGTGGTGGTCGGCGACGACCATCCGATGTTCCGCGAGGGTGTGGTGCGGGCGCTGGTGTCCAGCGGTGAGATCGAGGTGGTGGCCGAGGCGGAGGACGGGCTCGAGTCACTCGAGCTGATCCGGACCCACCAGCCGCAGGTGGCGCTGCTCGACTACCGGATGCCCGGCATGGACGGCGCGGAGGTGGCCGCCGCGGTCACCCGCGACGAGCTGCCGACGCGGGTGCTACTGGTGTCGGCTCACGACGAGTCGGCCATCGTCTACAAGGCGCTGCAGGAGGGTGCGGCGGGCTTCCTGCCGAAGGAGTCCACCCGAAGCGAGCTGGTCGCAGCCGTCTTGAGGTGCGCGAAGGGCAAGGACGTTCTGGCACCGGAACTCGCGGCGGGGCTGGCGTCGGAGATCCGGCGCCGCAATGAACCCGACGTGCCCGCGCTGAGCCCCCGCGAGCGCGAGGTGCTGAAGCTGATCGCAGGCGGCAGCAGCATTCCCGCCATGGCCAAGGAGTTGTACCTGGCGCCGTCGACGGTCAAGACCCATGTGCAGAGGCTCTACGAGAAGCTCGGCGTCAGCGACCGCGCCGCCGCGGTGGCAGAGGCCATGCGCCGCAAACTGCTGGATTAGCGTGCACAGCCGGTCCGACTCGTTCATCGACCATCTCGCGACGGAACCCGTGCGCGTCTCGGCGCTTCTGCGTCTGCCGCTGATCGGCCTGATCGCCGTGCTGGTGTGGATATGGGAGGTCGACCACTGGCTGCCCCAGCTGTACGCGGTGATTCTCGGTGCATACGCAGCGGCCGCGGTGCTGTGGCTGATCGCCGTGTTCCGCGGGCCCGTTCCCCGGTGGGCGGACTGGGCGTCGACGATCGTCGACCTGCTGGTGATCGTCGCGCTGTGCCTGGTGTCGGGGGGTGCGACGTCGGCGCTCCTTCCGGTGTTCTTCCTGCTGCCGATCTCGGTGGCGTTCGGCGACCGGCCCGCGCTGACGGCGATTTTCGGCATCGTCACGGCGGTGGGCTATCTCGCCGTCTGGATTTTCTATTCCAAGCGCGACGACAGAATCGGCCTGCCGAATATCGTGTACACCCATTTCGGCTTCCTGCTGTGGCTGGCCGTCGCGACGACGGCGCTGTGCTTTGTGCTCGCCCGAAGGGCGTTGCGTGTCAGGGCATTACAGGAAGTGCGCCGCCAGTTGGTCTCCGAGGCGATGCAGGCCGACGAGCGACGCAACCGTGAGGTGGCCGAGCATCTGCACGACGGCCCGTTGCAGACGCTGCTCGCCGCGCGCCTTGAGCTCGACGAGGCCCGTGAGCGGAATCCCGATCCCGCACTCGACATGGTCTATGCCGCGCTGCAGGAAACCGCGACCGGCCTGCGCTCCACCGTCACCGAGCTGCACCCGCAGGTGCTCGCGCAGCTCGGCCTCACACCCGCGCTGCGAGAGTTGTTGAAGCAGTTCGAGGCTCGCACCCACGTCGCCGTCGATGCCGACCTGGATGAGGTGGGCAAGCCGCAGTCTCAGCAGCTGCTGCACCGGGCCGCGCGCGAGCTGCTCACCAACGTCGGCAAGCATGCAGGCGCCAACACAGTGCACGTCGGGCTCGAGCGCAAAGGCGACAGGTTCGAGCTGACGATCGCCGACGACGGCCGCGGTTTCGATCCGGAGGTGATCGGTCAGTCGGTCGCCGACGGGCACATCGGGCTGGGCTCGTTGTTGGCGCGGTTCGAAGCGATGGGCGGCGCGATGCACATCGACTCGCAGACCGGCGGCGGCACCAGGGTCACCGTCACCTCGCCGCCCGAGCCGGTCCCCTCCCCCGCCGAGCAGACGTAAAAGTCCCCCAATTCTTGCCCTTTTGGGTACTTTTGCGTCTGCTCGCGCAGGGGCCCGCGCGCAGATCAGCTCGTGAGACCTCGTGCGATGACGAGCCGCTGGATCTGGTTGGTGCCCTCGAAGATCTGGGTGATCTTGGCCTCGCGCATGTATCGCTCCACGCGGTAGTCGCGCGTATAGCCGGCGCCGCCGAACACCTGGACCGCGTCGGTGGTGACCTTCATCGCGGCGTCGGTTGCGATCAGCTTGGCGACGCTGGCCTGGGTCGAGTACGGCCTGCCGAGGTCTCGTCTACGCGCCGCGTCGAGATAGGTCGCCCGTGCGCTGGCCACCGCCGCGGCCATGTCGGCAAGCACGAACCCCAGGCCTTGATGGTCGATGATCTTGCGCCCGAACGTCGTTCGCTCGTTGGCGTAGGCGGTGGCCGCGTCCAGCGCCGCCTGCGCCAGCCCGACCGCGACGGCGGCGATGCCGAGGCGGCCGGAATCCAGTGCGCTGAAGGCGATCTGCAGACCCTGCCCCTGCGCGCCGATCAGTCGGTCGGCGTCCACATGGGCGTTGTCGTAAAACGCCGAGGTCGTCGGTATCGCATGCAGGCCCATCTTCTCCTCGGGCTTGCCGAAGCTCAGGCCCGTGAGGTCGCCGGGGATCAGGAAGCAGGAGATCCCACGGCTGCCTTCACCTGTCCGCGCGAACAACGTGTAGAAGTCCGCCCGTCCGCCGTGGGTGATCCACGACTTCGACCCGCTGATGACGTAGCCACCATTGCCGTCGGCCTTCGCCGCGCAGCGCAGCGCCGCCGCGTCGGACCCGGCCTGCGGCTCGGACAGGCTGTATGCGCCGATCTGATCACCGGACAGCATCCCCGGCAGCCAGCGCCGCTTCTGTTCGTCGGTGCCGAACGCGAGCAGTGGGTGCGACGACAGGCTGTGCACGCTGACGGCGACCGCCACGGCCGCCCAGCGCGCCGCGATCTCCTCGAGCACCTGCAGGTACACCTCGTACGGTTGGCCGCCGCCGCCCCACTCCTCGGGTTGCGGCAGGCTGAGCAGCCCGGCGGCGCCCAGCTGGGCGAACACCCCTTCGGGGTAGGTCTCGGCCTTCTCGTGCGCGTCGACGATCGGGTCGAGCACCTTGTCGGCGATGTCGCGGGTGAGCGCGATGAGGTCGTCGGCTTCCTGCGACGGCAGCAACCGGTCGACGGGCATCGAGGACCTAAACCCTTTCGGTGACCGAGAGCTCCGCGTTGATCGCGTCGACCCGGTCTTTGGCGTCACCGAACAGCATCTGGGTGTTCTCCCTGAAGAACAGCGGGTTCTGCACGCCGGCGTAGCCAGAGGCCATGGACCGCTTGAACACGATGACATTGTTGGCGTTCCACACCGTGAGCACCGGCATGCCTGCAATGGGGCTGCCCGGGTCCTCCGACGCCGCCGGGTTCACGGTGTCGTTGGCGCCGATGACGAGGACGACGTCGGTGTCGGCGAAGTCGTCGTTGATCTCGTCCATCTCCAGCACGATGTCGTAGGGCACCTTGGCCTCGGCCAGCAGCACGTTCATGTGGCCGGGCAGTCGTCCCGCGACGGGGTGGATGCCGAACCGGACGTTGACGCCGCGGGCGCGCAGCTTGCGGGTCAGGTCGGCGACGCCGTACTGGGCCTGGGCGACGGCCATGCCGTAGCCCGGGGTGATGATCACCGAACTGGCCGACGAGAGCAGTTCGGCGGCGCCCTCGGCGTTGATCTCGCGGTGCTCGCCGTAATCCTTGTCGTCAGCGGGCCCGGCCTCGATCCCGAAGCCGCCTGCGATCACCGAGATGAACGACCGGTTCATCGCCTTGCACATGATGTAGGACAGGTAGGCACCGGATGAGCCGACCAGCGCGCCGGTGATGATCAGTAGGTCGTTGCCCAGCAGGAAGCCCGACGCCGCCGCAGCCCAGCCGGAGTAGCTGTTGAGCATCGACACCACCACGGGCATGTCGCCGCCGCCGATCGACGCGACCAGGTGCCAGCCGAGCAGCAGCGCCAGCACGGTGACCACCGCCAGCAGCCACAGCTGCGGGTCGATCACGAACCAGACGGTGAGCGCGGCGAAGACGACGAGCGCGCCGACGTTGAGGAGGTTCTTGCCGGGCAGCATCATCGGCGCGGACTTGATGCGGGCCGAGAGCTTGAGGTTGGCAACGATCGAACCGGTGAACGTGACGGCGCCGATGAAGACGCCGATGACGACCTCGGCCGAGTGGATGCCGAGCATGCCCTCGCTATTCAGAAGGGCGGCCTCGGCGCCGGCGGCGTCACCTTCGACGTGCAGGTAGCCGTTCCAGCCGACCAGCACGGCGGCCAGCCCGACGAACGAGTGCAGCAGTGCGATCAGCTCAGGCATGCCGGTCATCTCCACGACCTTGGCGCGCCAAAGCCCGATGGCCGCACCGATGGCCATGGCGGCGGCCAGCAGCGCCAGGCCCAGGGGTTCGATATGGCGGGCCAGTGCAAGTGCGATGGTTGCGATCAGCGCGACGGCCATCCCCGCGATGCCGAAAGTGTTACCGGCCCTTGATGTTTCGTGCTTAGACAGGCCGGCCAGCGCCAGGATGAACAGCAGGGCCGCGACGACGTACGCCGCGGTTGCGGCGGTTTCCAGTGTGAACACTTCTCAGCTCCTCGAGAACATGGCCAGCATTCGGCGGGTCACCGCGAAGCCGCCGAAGACGTTGATGCTGGCGAGCAGGATCGCCAGCGTTGCCACCGCGGTGATGACGGCCCCCCCGGACTGGATGCCGTGTCCGATCTGCAGTAGCGCACCGACGACGATGATCCCGGAGATCGCGTTGGTCACCGACATCAGCGGGGTGTGCAGCGCATGGTGCACATTGCCGATCACGTAGTAGCCGATCACGATGGCCAGTGCGAACACCGTCAGGTGCACTTGCAGCGCGGCCGGCGAGAGGGCGATCAGCGCGAAGAGCACCGCCGCGGCCGTGAAGGTCAACCCAAGCCGGCGCGCCGTCGTCATGGGTTGCTTGGCCGGCTTGGCCTCGGCAGGAGCCGCTGCGGCGACCGGCGCCGCCGAGACCTGGACGGGCGGCGGCGGCCAGGTGACCTCGCCGTCGCGGACCACTGTCACCGAGCGTTGCACCACGTCGTCCCAGTCGAGGGTGAGCTGCCCGTCTTTCTCCGGGGTCAGCAGCTTGAGCAGGTTGACCAGGTTGGTGCCGTACAGCTGCGATGCCGTGGCGGGCAGTCGGCCCGCCAGATCGGTGTAGCCGATGATGGTCACGCCGTTGTCGGTGAGGATCGCCTGGTCTTTGACGGTGCCTTCGACGTTGCCGCCGTTGGCCGCGGCCATGTCGACGATGACGCTGCCGGGCTTCATCGAGGCCACCATGTCGGCGGTGATGATGCGCGGCGCAGGCTTACCGGGAATCAGCGCGGTCGTGATGATGATGTCGACGTCGCCGGCCTGGTCGGCGTACAGCGCAGCCTCGCGGGCTTTGTAGTCGTCGCCCATCTCCTTGGCGTAGCCGGTGGCCGACACTTGCGCCTCCGGCGACTCGATCGAAAGATATTCCCCACCAAGAGATTTGACCTGATCTGCCACCTCGGGGCGGGGATCGGTGGCGCGCACGATGGCGCCAAGGCTGCCCGCCGCACCGATAGCCGCCAGTCCGGCAACGCCCGCACCGACGACGAGCACCTTGGCGGGCGGCACCTTGCCCGCTGCGGTCACCTGCCCGGTGAAGAACCGGCCGAACTTGTTGGCCGACTCGATGACGGCGCGGTAGCCAGCGATGTTCGCCATCGACGACAGCACGTCCAGTGACTGGGCGCGGGAGATACGCGGAACAGCGTCCATGGCCAGCGCGGTGATCGGCCGGCTGGCCAACTGCTCGACGAGCTCCGGCTTGAGGGCGGGAGAGATAAGGCTGATCAGCGTGGCGCCGTCGCGCATGGCGGCGATCTCCGCGTCGTCCGGCGCGTTCACCTTGAGCACCACGTCGGCCGCCCAGACCTGCTCGGCGGACCCGACGTCGGCGCCGGCCTCCGTGAACGCCGCATCGGAGAAGCTCGATGCGGCGCCTGCGCCGGTCTCGACAACTACCTCATAGCCCAGCTTGATGAGTTGGCCGACCGTTTGCGGCGTCGCGGCAACGCGCGTTTCCCCAGGCAGCGACTCTCTCGGGATCCCGATGATCATCGATTTCGATCCGATCTAGGTTTCTGTCACGGTCCGGCCGGAGCACGACGCGGTGCCCCGACACAGCTCGTCGTGGGACGAGTGGAATACGTCAGTGTAAAAGTCGCCCCAAATCAACATCACGCCCAGTGCGACAACGGCGGTATCCACCCGACGCCTCGGTGCGGGGTTTCAACGGCCGCCCCGCAGGGAATCCCGAATTTGCGGGTGCGTCAGCGACGTTCCCGGGGATTTTCCACGAAAGGCATTCTCATGAACAGCACCGTCGTTTGGATCGTCGTCGCAGTTGTGGCGGTGATCGTGCTCGCCGGGCTCGTCTTCGCCGCGCGAAACAAGCGCAATCAGCACAGGCACGTCGAGGCCGAGCAGATGCGCGAGGAGCTCACCACCCACGTCCAGAAGGTTGACAAGCGTCAGGCGCTTGCCGAGGAAACCGCTGCGAAGGCCCGCGCCGCAGAGGCCGAAGCCGAGGCGAAGGCCGCAGAAGCGGCCCGGCTCGCGCAGCAGGCAGCCGGCCACCAGGAAGCCGTCGCCGCGTCGCGTGAAGACATCGAAGAGCGCCGCAGGGACGCCGACATGCTCGATCCGAAGACCCGCGTCGATGACGAAGCCGTGGACCACAAAGCCGTGGATCGCAACGCGGTCGGGCAGGACCGCGCCGAGCGGGACCGCGTCGAGCAGGCGACCGCACAGCAAGAGGCCGCGAGGCAGGAAACTCAGCGCAGGTAACCGAGCACAGTCAGCGCAGGTAACCGAGCACAGTGTCGCGTTCCGGGTCGGCGTATTCCTAGAGCGCGGCACTGCCATGTGCGCAGCCGGCCGCAAGTGCAGTAGTCGACTACTCGCGCCAAGGCGGGGCTGGCCGGAAATGATCGGTCCATGCAAACGACACCGGATGAGGTGCTGCAGAATCAGCCACCGAAGCTGACCGAGTCGACGGTCAAGGCGCTGCCCAAGGACGGATCAATCGAGATGTTGCGCAAGCAGCGCATCCGTTTTGACGGCTTCTTCACCGGCCCTACGTGGTAGACCGCCCTACGTGGTAGACCGGCGGGTGTTTAGAACAGTCGGTTAAACCGGGGGATAGGCAGGCGGTGGATACACGCCGCGCAGGATCCAGGCGAACCAGTCGACGCCGTACTCGACCTCGTCGCTGGCGTCATAATCCGGGTTCGGATCCATGTGCTCACCCTCTCGCCGTGCAGTCCCTGGGCTGGAGTCTAGACCCGCCGCGACGGTGGCGACACCCTGTGCACCTAGACTGACGGCCAACCAGTTGATTGAGTGCCCCGGAAGTGATCGGGGCCTGCCTGCCGACAGAGAGCCGCCATGTCCGACACGACCAACGGGATGAGCCGCCGCGAGGAGTTGTTGGCCGTCGCCACCAACCTCTTCGCGGCCCGCGGTTACCACGGCACCCGGATGGACGACGTCGCCGACGCCGTCGGATTGAACAAGGCGACGGTGTATCACTACTACGCCAGCAAGTCGCTGATTCTCTACGACATCTACAAGGGTGCCGCCGACTTCACCGTTGGCGCGTTGCACGACGATCCGTCCGCGTCGGCTCGCGAGACCATCTACCACTTCACCCGACGACTCCTTGTCGGCATAGCCCACGACCTCGAACGGGCGGCGGTGTACTTCCAAGAGGGGCCTTACATCACCGAGTGGTTCACCGACGAGCAGGTCGCCTACATTCGGGAGAAGGAAGCCCAGGTCTACGAGCACGTGCGCGATGTCATCGACCGTGGCATCGCCAGCGGAGAGTTCTACGACTGCGACTCCCATGTGCTGGCGCTCGGCTACATCGGCATGACGCTCGGCTCTTACCGCTGGCTGCGCCCGCAGGGCCGCCGCACCGCGCAGGAGATCGCCGCGGAGTTCAGCATGGCACTGTTGCGGGGCTTGATCCGCGATGAGGCTGTGCGGGTGGACTCCCCACTTGGCTTCGACGTCGGTGAACACGCCTAGCTCGCGTTCGCCGGCGCTATTAATGCGCTAGCTGCATCAACCAATGCCAGATTGGGCTTGGACAGGTATCGCTCTCTCTTCCTACCGTAGGCAGTGACGACGGCCACATCGGCTGTTCGACTTGTTCCACGACACAGGAGTGAATGAGCATGCTTACCGCCCTTCGCCGAACCCGCACCCGCGCCGGCCTGGCGGCGGCGACCGCTGTGGCCGCAGCCGTCATGACCGCCTGCAGCGGCGTCCAAACCAGCACCAGCAACGGCAGCGGAGAAGGCTGGCCGTCGGGCACCGTCGAGATGTATGTCGGTGCATCGGCGGGTGGCTCCAGTGATCTGATCAGCCGCGCGGTCTCCAAAGGACTGTCCGACGACCTGGGCGCATCCTTTCCGGTCATCAACCGCGAGGGTGCCAACGGCGCGCTGGCCGCGGCGGAGGTGGCGAAGGCCAAACCGGACGGTTCGGTGATCTCCATCCAGAACGCCTCGCTGTTCGCGATCACCCCGCTCGCGGTCGCGCCGGACGAGGTCACCAAGATCGATGACTTCGATCTCGTCTACGGAGTCTCCCGTGACGACTACGTATTGGTCACCAACCCGGCAAGCGGTTTCAAGTCCCTCAAGGATCTCGAGAACGCCAACCGCGTGGTCCGCTACGGCACCACCGGCGTTGGCACCGGCGCGCAGTTGGCCGCCGCGCTGCTGTTCAAGAAGACCTCTGTGGAATCTCAGCCGGTCCCGTTCGACGGTGGCGCCCCGGCGCTGGCGGCCCTGCTGGGTAACCAGATCGACGTGGCCTCGCTTCAGGTCGGCGAGGCGATCGAGAACATCCAAGCGGGCAAGCTGACCCCGCTGTCGGTGTTCGGACCCGAGCGCATCGAATACCTGCCCGAGGTGCCGACCGCCAAGGAGCAGGGCCTCGACGTGGAGGTCGCCCAGTACCGGTTCATGACGACGCCGAAGGGCACCCCGCAGGACGTCAAGGACAAGCTCGTCGAGGGTATGAAGGCGGCTTTCGCGACCGAGGAGTACAAGTCGTTCAACAAGCAGAACAGCCTGACCCCGATGGAGCAGTCGGGTGACGAGGTGCTCACACAGCTGCAGGCCGACCAGAAGCGCTACGCCGACCTGGTCAAGCAGTACGGCATCAATCTGCGCGACGAGGGCTGACCCCATGTCCCCCAACGACAGCCAGGGCATACATCCGCACACCCGCGACATCCTCGCCGAGATCGAGGCCGAGGTCGCCCACGAGCTCGAGGAGGACCGCCCGCCAGAGGGTGGGCCCATCTATCAGACGGTGGGCGCACTGGTCGGCATCGTGATCGGTGTCGCGGGCGCGGTGTTGTCCTATGGCTACGGCCTCGGGTCGGTGGAAAAGCCCGGGGGCGGCATGTGGCCGTTCGTCGTCAGCGTGGTGATCGCCGCGCTGTCGGCGGTGCTGCTCGTGACGGGACGCAAGCTGACCGACAGTGAGGCGTTCACCCGCAGCAGCGTGCTGGCACTCGTCGGCGCCGTCACGTTCATCGCCTTCGGTCTTCTGCTGCCGGTGACCGGCTTCGAGATCCCTGGCCTCGTTCTCTGCGTGATCTGGCTGCGGTTCCTCGGCGGCGAGAGTTGGCGCAACACCGCGGTGATCAGCGTGGTCACCGTCGCCGTCTTCTACTTCCTGTTTCTCTATGGCCTGCGGATTCCGCTGCCCCACCTGATTGCGTTCTAAGACAATGGATTTCACTGCCTTCCTGGACGGGTTCGCACTCGTCGTCGAGCCGAAGAACCTGCTCTACTGCCTGGTCGGTGTGCTCATCGGCATGATCATCGGCGTGCTGCCCGGGCTCGGTCCGGCGGCCACGATTGCGATCCTGCTGCCGATCACCTACACCATCGATCCGGTGTCGGCGATCATCATGCTGGCAGGCATCTATTACGGCGCCCAGTACGGCGGCACCATCACCTCGGTACTGCTACGACTACCCGGTGAAGCGTCGTCGGTGGTGACTGTGTTCGACGGCTTCGCGCTGGCCAAACAGGGCAAGGCCGGCACGGCGCTTGGCATCGCCGCCATCGGTTCCTTTGTCGGAGCGACGATTTCGATCATCGGACTCACGCTGCTCGCTCCGGTGGTGGCGAGCATCGCGTTGGACTTCGGGCCGCCAGAATACGCCGCGCTTGCGTTGTTGGGCGTGTTGCTGGTGGCCACCATCGGCAGCGGCAACAAGCTCAAGGCGCTGATCGCGGGCGCCGTCGGTCTGCTGTTGGCGACGGTCGGCCGGGACAGTTTCACCGGCGCGTCCCGCTTCACGTTCGACAGCCTCCAGCTCGCCGACGGCATCGACTTCGTCGTCGTGGCGATGGGCCTGTTCGGTGTGGGCGAGATCCTCTACAACCTCGAGCAGCGGCACGGCAAGACATTCGAGCCCGCCAAGGTGGGCAACGTCTGGCCGTCGCGCAAGGACCTCAAGCAGTCGTCGGGGGCGATCGGGCGCGGCTCGATCATCGGCTTCGTCCTGGGCGTGCTGCCCGGCGGCGGCGCGGTGCTCTCCTCGATCGTCGCCTACGCCACCGAGAAACGTTGGTCCAAGACGCCGGAGCGGTTCGGCCGCGGAGCGGTGGAGGGCGTCGCGGCGCCGGAGACCGCCAACAACGCGGCGGCGACGTCGTCGTTCATCCCGCTGCTGACGATCGGTCTGCCTGCGAACGCGACGATGGCGATGCTGTTCGGCGCGCTGTTGATCCTCGGCGTCTCACCGGGCCCGCAGCTGGTTGACGAACACCCCGACGTCTTCTGGGGTGTCATCAACTCGATGTACATCGGCAACCTGCTGTTGCTGATCCTGTCGATTCCCTTGGTGGGGCTGTTCGTTCGCATACTGCGGATCCGGCCGGCGATTCTGGCGCCGATCACGGCGCTGATCACGATCCTGGGCGTGTACACCATCAACAACTCGACGTTCGACATCTTCCTGATGGTCGCCTTCGGTGTCATCGGGTACCTGATGAAGAAGGCGGGGTTCGACCCCGGCCCGATGGTGCTGGCCTTCGTCCTCGGCACGATCATCGAGTCGAGCACGCGCCGGTCACTGCTGATGTTCGGTGGGGATACATCGGGCTTCATCACCCGGCCGATATCCGGCTCGATCCTGGCGATATTCGTCGCCCTGGCGCTGCTGCCGCTGGTGCGGTCGCTGGTCAAGCGCCGCCGGTCAGGCGGGGCCGGCGGCGAGCCGAAGCCGAGTGTTGCCGAGATGGAGCCGCATCGCGGCGCGGGCGAGGTCGGCGTCACCGGCGATGACCGCGGCGGCGATCGCGTCGTGCTCCCGCCGGACCCGGTCGACGTGCCCGGTGTCGGTGAGCGAGTACGCGTTCCCGAGACGGGTACGGGGAAGCATGATCATCATCGGCCCGAGTGAGTCGAGCAGGCCAAGGTAGAAGCGGTTGCCGCTGGCAGCCGCGACCGCCCGGTGGAAGTTGAAGTCCGCCTCCACCGCGTCCTGCGGCGCGGCGGCGACGAATTCCTCCATTGCCGCACGGACCGATTCGCGACCGGCAGGATCGATGCGCGCGGCCGCCAATGCTGCGGCCTCACATTCGACGCCGACCCTGAAGTCGATCATGTCGAGCACGTCACGATGCGTGCGGATGGCCGCCGACTCAACCGTGAACGATGTCGGCTCTGGCACCGTGAGCACGTAAGAGCCACGGCCCTGAAAGGTTTCGACGAGTCCCTCGGCGCGTAGGCGAGTGACCGCCTCGCGGACCACCGTTCGGGAGACCCGGTAGGAGTCGATGAGTTCGGCCTCCGACGGCAGCTTCTGGCCCGGCCGGAGATCGCCTGCGAGGATCTTGTCCTTCAGGCCGGCGACCACCCGCTGCGCCAGCGTGGTAGTCATCGCACGCCGATCTCGGCGCTCTCCTTGGTGAGGGCCCGCATCGTGTCGCTGAGGGTGAAGCCGAGGCCGGGCCGATCGGGCAGCCACATCCGCCCGTCGCGAATGTCGATGCGCTCGTTGAAGAGTGGATTGAGCCATTCGAAGTGCTCCACCCACGGCTCGGTGGGATACGTTGCGGCCAGATGCAAATGGATCTCCATCGCATAGTGCGGCGCAAGCGCCAGCCCCGCTTGTGAGGCCAGGGTCGAAAAGCGCAGGAACGGCGTGATGCCGCCGATCCGGGGGGCGTCGGGTTGCACGAAGCCGCGATAGCCGGCGTCGAGAAGCGCCATGTGCTCGGGCACCGACGTCAGCATCTCGCCGGTCGCGATCGGGGTGTCGAAGGTGTGGCTGAGGTCGGCGTGCCCGACGGCATCCCATGCGTCGAGCGGCTCCTCGATCCAGACCAGATCGAATGCCTCGAGCTCCCGGCACATCCGCTTCGCGCGTGCCCGGTCCCACTGCTGGTTGGCGTCGACCATGAACGGGGTGTCGCCGAGGTGCTCGCGGATTTCGCCGACCCGGTCCAGATCGGTCTGCCAATTCGGTTGGCCGACTTTGATTTTGATACCGCCGATGCCGGCCTCGATGGATGCGGTGGCCTTCTCCTTTATCTCCTCGACGGACGCCTGCAGGAAGCCACCCGAGGTGTTGTAAACCTGGCATGAATCGCGGTGGGCACCGATCAGCTTGGCGAGCGGCAGGTTCGCGCGACGGGCTTTGAGATCCCACAGCGCGACGTCCAGCGCCGCGATGGCCTGGGTGGCGACGCCTGATCGCCCGACCGACGCGCCTGCCCACAGCAGCGATTGGTAGATCCGGTCGATGTCGGATGGGTCCTGGCCGAGCGCGACGTCGGCGATCTCCTGGAGATGGGCGTATTGCGCTCGTCCGCCCGCGCGTTTGGAGTAGCTGAACCCCATGCCCTCGAACCCGTCTTCGGTGGTTACCTCGACGAAGAGCAGGACGGTCTCGGTGAGCGGCTTCTGGCGGCCGGTGAGCACCTTGGCGTCGCTGACGGGGTTGTCGAGCGGCAGCACGACGTGGGACAGGTTGAGGTGGCGGATCTTGTCAGGCATGAGACTCCATTGACCACTAGTATGACGAGTTGCAGACTTATCATACAAGTGGTTTCGGTCGGTGTACAAGGGCCGATAGGCTGGGCCGATGCCGTTGGTGAGCAAGACAGTGGAGGTTGACGCGTCCGCCGAGTCGATCATGTCGATCGTTGCGGACTTCGAGGCGTACCCGGAGTGGAACGCAGAGATAAAGGGCTGCTGGGTGCTGGCCCGCTACGACGACGGGCGCCCCAGCCAGCTCCGGCTCGATGTGCTCGTCCAGGGGCAGTCGGGCACCTTCATCACGGCGGTCTACTACCCGACCGCCACCGAGATCTACACGGTGCTGCAGCAGGGCGACCATTTCGAGAAGCAGGAGCAGAAGTTCTCGGTGGTGCCGATCGGGCCGACGTCGCTACTCACCGTCGACCTCGACGTGGAGACGAAGCTGCCGTTCCCCAAGCCGATGGTGAAGAAGGCGATCGGGGACACACTCGACTACCTCGCGGCCAACCTCAAGACCCGCGCCGAGCAGCTCGCCGCCACGTAACGTCACGGGCCGAACAGCGCATCCCAGAAGGCCTTGTCCGATTCGGCAGTGCGCGCTGCGGCCTCGTCGCGCAGCACCATCACCCGGGTGTAGATGCGGTGCTCCGTGGCGCGCGGCATCGAGCCTGGTGCGTACTTGCCACGCTCCAGCCGTCGCACTCTTTGGTGTCCGATCTCCCATCGAAGCGCGTCCGAGACAGCTTTCGCGCCGCCAGGGATATCAAATCCTTGAAAGTCGAGCGCGTCGATGAGGTCGGCAACGCGGCGTGGTCCGTGCTGAAACAGATAGAGGGTGAGCGCATAGCGAAGTTCCGTCCCGCGCAGCGCGTACCTGTCGGTCGGTGTGCCGGTCATAGCCGGACAGTGCCACCGCGGACCGACACGAGAGCAGCACAAGACCGGACGGATACACATGCCTGTGCATCGCACACCCTCACTTCGCCCGCGCATCGCGCACGCCGGCACACCTGGTGGCTCAACTCCAGATGCCGGTTTCCTCGAGCCGCTCGGTCAACCGCCGTGCACCGTCGCTGAACTGCCTTTCAGTCAGCCGGACCACCTCGCCGACATCGCGACGACGCAGTGCGGCGATCAACTGCCGATGGTTGTCGACGGCTTCGGCGCCCCACTGCGGGTCGGCCGCATAGATCAACGGCGGCATATAACGGGCTACGTGCAGTAGAAACCAGGCCAGCTTGATCCGGCCCGTCGTGTGATTGAGCGAGCGGTGGAACTGGAACTCTGCCGCGGCAATGGCTTCGGCCTCGCCTGCGTCGACGGTCGCGGCGAGTTCGTGGTTGAGCCGCTCCAGCTCGGCGATGTCGTCCTCGGTGATCCGATCGGCGGCGGCGGCGGCGAGTTCCTTGGCGATCGTGGCCTGCAGCCAGAAGATGTCCTCGATGTCGCGTCGGCTCAGCGGTGCCACGACATGGCCGCGGTGGGGCTCCAGCAGCACCATGCCCTCGCCGCGCAGCGTGCGCAGCGCCTCGCGCACCGGGGTGATGCTGACACTGAGCGCGGCGGCAGTCTCGTCGAGCCGAATGAATGTGCCCGGCAACAACGTCCCGGACATGATCGCGGCGCGCAGATGACCGGCGACTTCATCGGATAACTGCTCGCGGCGGATGGCACGTCGACGCCGGTGAACGGGCGTCGCCGGTGCGTTCACTCGGTCTCCCCTCCAGGGGTTGTCCCATGCCCGCCGAGGCCATAGTGTGACCGCAGCATCCCAATGTTTGATCAAATATCAACTTCGTGCAACCGGGAGTTCCTGCCGTTGACCGCTTCGCCCGATTCGCCGTCGCCGACCGATCAGCCCCATCTGGCGAGAAGGCAGAACTGGACCAACCAGCTCGCCCGCCACGCGCTGATGCAGCCCGACGCGACGGCGCTTCGACACCTGGGCCGGACAACCACATGGGCTGAACTCGACAGCCGGGTGGCAGCACTCGCAGCAGCGCTGCACCGTCGCGGTGTCCGCTTCGGCGATCGGGTGCTGATCCTGATGCTCAACCGGACCGAGTTCATCGAGTCGTTCCTGGCGGCCAACAAGCTCGGCGCCATCGCGGTTCCGGTGAACTTCCGGATGACGCCGACGGAGATCGCGTTCCTGGTCGAAGACTGCGATGCCAAGGTGATGATCGCGGAACCGGTGCTGGCCAAGGTGGCGACGGCCGTCAGGGATTCCGAACCAAGGCTGGCAACGGTGATCGTCGCGGGCGCGGCCACCGACGAGGGAGTCCTCGGCTACGAAGACGTGCTTGCAGAGGATGGCGAGCCCGCGGCGCCTGCCGATATCCCCGACGATTCCCCTGCGCTGATCATGTACACCTCCGGCACCACAGGGCGCCCAAAGGGCGCGGTGCTGACCCACGCCAACCTCGCAGGCCAGGCGATGACCTTCCTGTTCACCAACGGTGCCGACATCAACAACGATGTCGGGTTCGTCGGTGTCCCGCTTTTCCACATCGCGGGCATCGGCAACATGATCATCGGGCTGCTTCTCGGCCTGCCGACGGTCATCTACCCGCTCGGCGATTTCGATCCCGGCGCGCTGCTCGACGTGCTCGAGGCCGAGAAAGTCACCGGTATTTTCCTGGTTCCCGCGCAGTGGCAGGCGGTTTGCGCCGAACAGAAGGCCAATCCACGCAACCTGAAACTGCGCGTGCTGTCGTGGGGCGCAGCGCCGGCGTCGGACACGCTGTTGCGCAGCATGTCCGAAACCTTCCCCGGAACCCAGATCCTTGCGGCCTTCGGCCAGACCGAGATGTCGCCGGTGACGTGCATGTTGTTGGGTGACGACGCAATTCGCAAGCTCGGGTCGGTCGGGAAGGTCATTCCGACCGTCAGCGCCAGGGTGGTCGACGACGATATGAACGACGTACCCATCGGGCAGGTCGGTGAGATCGTCTATCGCGCGCCGACTCTGATGGCAGGCTATTGGAACAACCCGCAGGCCACCGCCGAGGCGTTCACCGGTGGCTGGTTCCACTCGGGCGATCTGGTGCGCCAGGACGACGAGGGTTACGTCTGGGTCGTCGACCGCAAGAAGGACATGATCATCTCCGGCGGAGAGAACATCTACTGCGCGGAGGTCGAGAACGTCCTCGCCGCCCATCCGGCGATCGTCGAAGTCGCGGTGATCGGGCGAAGCCACCAGAAGTGGGGCGAAGTTCCGGTGGCCGTAGTGGCGGTGAGCGCGGTGTCCGATTCAACCCTCGAGCTCGGCGATCTGGACGAATTCCTCACTGAACGGCTTGCGCGGTACAAGCATCCGAAGCATTTGGAGGTGGTCGACGCGTTACCGCGAAACCCCGCTGGCAAAGTCCTCAAAACGGAGCTGAGAAACCGATTCGGCGCACAGAAATTAGTTGACGCAGACGAAAGTTCTTCTGCTGCAACGGTTTCTGTCGGGCCTGCGGAAAGTTAGCTGGGGAGATAGGTTTGCTAACGGTTATAGGATCAATCCGCCGGATGCGGTGCAGGCCCATGGCAGCATCGTGTACATTCCTGTGGTCCGCCTTACTACCAGTCAGTAGGGAGACGGTGGTCACACAAAGGGGTCCAGTGCAAGGAGGGGGCGTGCGACAGGGGCTGCCGTACCGCCATATCAGCCTTGGCGTGGGAACGCGCTGGTGACGGCGACGCAACCGGGGATAGGCGACTACATCGCCAACCAGGCCCGGCCGGCGATGGAAGCTGTCGGCGGCTTCGTGCGGATGTGCGTGCTCACCTTCAAGGCACTGTTCCGCCGGCCATTCCAGTGGCGGGAGTTCATCCTGCAGAGCTGGTTCCTGTTCAAGGTCTCGTTCCTGCCGACGCTCGCGGTCTCCATACCTTTGACCGTGTTGCTCATCTTCACCCTCAACATCCTTCTGACGGAGTTCGGCGCCGCCGACATTTCCGGCGCGGGCGCGGCCCTGGCCGCCGTCACTCAGCTGGGCCCGTTGGTGACCGTGCTCGTCGTCGCGGGCGCCGGATCCACGGCCATCTGCGCCGACCTGGGCGCCCGCACCATCCGCGAGGAGATCGACGCACTCGAGGTGCTCGGCATCGATCCGATCCATCGGTTGGTGGTTCCCCGCGTGGTCGCCTCGACTTTCGTCGCACTTCTACTCAACGGCGCCGTGATCACCATCGGACTTGTCGGTGGCTTCATATTCGGCGTCTACCTGCAGAACGTCTCGGCGGGTGCGTACGTGACGACGCTGACGCTCGTGACAGGCTTGCCCGAGGTGCTGATATCGGTCGTCAAGGCCACCACGTTCGGCCTGATCGCCGGCCTGGTGGGCTGCTACCGCGGCCTGACCGTTTCCGGTGGCGCGAAGGGCGTCGGTACCGCGGTCAACGAAACGCTTGTGCTCTGTGTCATCGCCCTGTTCGCTGTCAACGTGGTGCTGACGACCATCGGCGTGCGCTTCGGGACGGGAAGCTGACATGGCGACCTCCAACGTGCTGCGCTCGCGGTTCCCGCGGGGATACGCACGCACCGAACATGTAGTTGCCGCGCCTGGCCGATTCCTCGACAGCGTCGGGCACGTCGCGTGGTTCGTCGTGACGGCCGTCGGCTCGATCGGACACGCACTCCGGTACTACCGCAGGGAGACGCTGCGGCTTATCGCCGAGATCGGAATGGGCACAGGCGCGATGGCCGTCATCGGTGGCACCGTCGCCATCGTCGGCTTCGTCACTCTGTCCGGTTCGTCGCTGGTCGCGATCCAGGGCTTCGCGTCGCTTGGCAACATCGGTGTCGAGGCATTCACCGGCTTCTTCGCCGCGCTGATCAACGTCCGCATCGCCGCCCCGGTGGTGGCGGGTCAGGCGCTGGCGGCCACCGTCGGCGCTGGCGCCACCGCCGAGCTCGGCGCCATGCGGATCAGCGAGGAGATCGACGCCCTCGAGGTGATGGGCATCAAGTCGATTTCCTACCTGGTGTCCACCCGCATCATGGCCGGCTTCGTGGTGATCATCCCGCTGTACGCGATGGCGATCATCATGTCGTTCCTGTCCGCGCAGGTGACCACGACGTTCTTCTACGGCCAGTCGATCGGCACCTACGAGCACTACTTCCGGACCTTCCTGCGCCCCGATGACGTGTTCTGGTCCTTCGTGCAGGCGATCATCATCTCGGTGATCGTCATGCTCAACCACTGCTACTACGGCTACTACGCCAGCGGCGGACCGGTCGGCGTCGGCGAGGCCGTCGGCCGGTCGATGCGTACCTCGCTGACCGCCATCGTGATCGTTGTCCTGTTCGCATCGTTGGCGCTTTACGGCACCGACCCGAACTTCAACCTCACGGTGTAGCGGCATGACAGCCCCGGTCAACGCATCCCGCACACCGCCGTACAAGCTCGCAGGCGTTGTGCTGTCCGTGTTGATGATCGCCGTGACCGCGCTGGTGTACTTCCAGTTCCGCGGCGACTTCCTGCCGCGCGAGCAGCTGACGATGATGTCGCAACGGGCGGGTCTTTCGATGGACCCCGGCGCGAAGGTCACCTACAACGGTGTCGAGATCGGCCGGGTGGCCAGTGTCGACGAGGTCACCGTCGGCGACCAGCCGCGCGCCAAGATCACGATGGACGTGAACCCGAAGTACATGCACCTGATCCCGGCGAACGTGGACGCCAAGATCAACGCCACCACGGTGTTCGGCAACAAGTACATCTCCTTCACATCGCCGAAAGATCCGTCTTCACAACGCATCACGAGCGCCGACGTCATCGATGCGACCAACGTGACCACCGAGTTCAACACGCTGTTCGAGACGATCACGTCGGTGTCGGAGAAGGTCGACCCGATCAAGCTGAACCAGACCCTCACCGCGACCGCTCAGGCGCTGCAGGGGCTCGGCGACCGGTTCGGCCAGTCGGTCATCAACGGCAACGAGATCCTCGCCGACCTGAACCCGAAGATGCCGCAGCTGCGGCGGACCAACCAGCTTCTTGCCGACCTCGGTGACGTGTATGCCAACGCCGCCCCCGATCTGTTCGACGGTCTGGAGAATGCGGCCACCACGGCGCGCACGCTCAACGAACAGCAGGGCAACATCGACCAGGCGTTGATGGCCTCGATCGGATTCGGCAACACCGGGGCCGAGATCTTCGAGAAGGGCGGCCCGTACCTGATCCGCGGCGCCGAGGACCTGATCCCCACGTCAGCGCTGCTCGATGAGTACAGCCCCGCGTTGTTCTGCACGATTCGCAACTATCACGACGTCCAACCGAAGTTCGCCGCGGTCCTCGGCGGCAACGGCTACTCGCTGAACACGCATTCGGAGATCCTGTTCCCCGGCAACGCCTACGTCTATCCCGACAACCTGCCCCGGGTGAACGCGCACGGCGGACCCGAGGGCAGGCCGGGCTGCTGGCAGCCCATCACCCGTGATCTGTGGCCCAACCCGTACCTGGTGATGGACACCGGCGCATCGATTGCGCCGTACAACCACATCGAGCTCGCCTCGCCGTTCGGTTGCGCAGGCCTGCCGCCCTGCCTGCTTCCCCTCGTCATTCCCGGCCCAGCGCCAATCCTCGCCCCGGTGCCGCTCATCTTCCCCGGAAGCGAGTACATCTGGGGCCGTCAGCTCGGGGAGTTCACGATCAACCCATGAAAATCACCGGGACAGCCATCAAGCTCGGCGCCTTTGCACTGGTGCTGCTGCTGTTCACCGCGATCATCATCGTGGTGTTCGGTCAGATGCGGTTCGACCGCACGACGGGCTATACGGCTCTTTTCAGCAATGCCAGTGGTCTGCGCGCCGGTCAGTTCGTCCGCGCGTCGGGCGTTGAGGTGGGCAAGGTTTCCAAGGTCGAGCTGCAGGACGGCGGGCGGGTGGCAGAGGTCCACTTCGATGTCGAGCGGGACCTCCAGCTGTTCCAGGGCACGACTGCGTCGATTCGTTACCTGAACCTGATCGGCGATCGCTACATGGAGCTCAAGCGCGGCGACAGCGACCAGCGGCTGCCCGCAGGTTCGACCATCCCGATGGAGCGCACCGAGCCCGCGCTCGACCTCGATGCGTTGGTCGGCGGCTTCCGTCCGTTGTTCCGTGCGCTGGACCCCGACAAGATCAACAACATCGCGCAGTCGATCATCACGATCTTCCAGGGCCAGGGCGGCACCATCAACGACATCCTGGACCAGACGGGTCAGCTCACGTCGGCGCTGGCCGACCGGGATCAGGCCATCGGAGAGGTGATCCGCAACCTGAACACGGTGCTGGACACCACCGTCAAACACCAGAAGCAGTTCGACGAAACGGTCGTCGACTTCGAGAAACTGATCACCGGCTTGAAGAACCGCGCCGACCCGATCGCCAGTTCGGTCGCCGACATCAGCGACGCCGCGGGCACCGTCGGCGATCTACTCGCCGACAACCGTCCGCTGCTGAAGGACACCATCGGCAATCTGGAGGTCATCCAGCAGCCGCTCGTCGACCAGAAGGACGAGTTGAACGACACCCTGACCAGGCTTCCGACGGCACTGAAGATCATCGGCCGGGCAGGCGGCGTCTACGGTGACTTCTTCAACTTCTACGCCTGCGACGTCACGCTCAAGCTTCCCGGCTTGCAGCCGGGCGGACCGGTGCGATCGGTCAAGGTCTGGTCGCAGCCGACGGGTCGGTGCACGCCGCAATGAGAGTCTTAGAGGGTTCGAACCGCGTCCGCAACGGGTTGATTGGCATCCTCATCCTGGTCCTCGTGATCGGGGTGGGGCAGAGCTTCGCCAGCGTCCCGGTGCTGTTCGCCCAGCCGATGTACTACGCGCAGTTCACCGATACCGGCGGGTTGAGCGGCGGCGACAAGGTGCGCATCGCGGGCGTCGACGTCGGCCAGGTGCGCTCGTTCGCGATCGAGGGCGACAAGGTCAAGATCGGCTACACCCTCGACGGGACGCAGATCGGCACCGAAAGCCGGGCGGCCATCCGCACCGACACGATCCTTGGCCGCAAGAACCTGGAGATCGAGCCGCGCGGGACCGAGGCATTGGGCGCCAATGGTGTTCTGCCGCTTGGTCAAACCACGACGCCCTACCAGATCTACGACGCGTTCTTCGACGTGACGAAGGCCGCCTCCGGGTGGGACACCGAGACGGTGAAGCGTTCGCTGAACGTGCTCTCGGAGACGATCGACCAGACCTACCCCCACCTGAGTGCCGCCCTCGACGGTGTCGCCCGGTTCTCCGACACCATCGGCAAGCGTGATGAGGACGTCCGCAAGCTACTGGCCAACGCCAACAAGATCGCGGGCGTACTCGGTAACCGCAGCGAGCAGGTCAATGCGCTGCTGACGAACGCGCAGACCCTGCTGGCCGCCGTCAACGAGCGCAGCTACGCGGTGAGCATGCTGCTGGAGCGGGTCGGTCAGTTCTCGGCGCAGGTGGCCGGATTCGTCAACGACAACCCGAATCTCAACCACGTGCTGGAACAGCTGAGAACGATCAGCGACATCCTCAAGGACCGCAAGTTCGACCTCGTCGACGTGCTGTCCACGTTGAGCAAGTTCACCGCGTCCCTGGCCGAGGCGATCGCGTCCGGACCCTTCTTCAAGGTGCTGCTTGTCAACCTGCTGCCGCCGTGGCTGCTGCAGCCGTTCATCGACGCAGCGTTCAAGAAGCGCGGCATCGACCCGGAGAAGTTCTGGGGTGACGCGGGCCTGCCGTCATGGCGGTTCCCAGATCCGAACGGCGCCCGCTTCCCCAACGGTGCTCCTGCGCCGGGTCCCGAAGTTCTGGAAGGCACCCCGGCGAATCCTGGCCCCGCCGTGGTCGCCGGTCACCCGTGCTCGTACACCCCGACGCCGGAGAACCTGCCGCGCCCCAACGATCCGCTGCCGTGCTCGCACCTGTCCACCGGCCCGTTCGGGCCGAACCCGTACTCGAACCCGCCCGGCACCGACTACACCTTGCCCGACGTGTTGACCTCACCGCCGAACCCCAACGGCCCCGGCTTCACCCCCGGTGTTCCCGCCGCAGCCGTTCCCGGTCAGTTGCCGCCGGATATGCCAGGGGTGCCCGCGGCGCTGCCGCCGGCCCCGCCGGGCGCGCGCACCGTGCCGGTCGGGCCGCTGCCACCCGAAGGACCTGATTTCACGCCGGGTATCGCTCCACTGCCGCCAGCGCTCGACGGGCCTCCGCCGCCGCCGGGACCGGGGCCAGCGCCAGGGCCTGCCGATGTGCCTCTGCTGCCTGGCAATCCGCCGTTCCTTCCACCGGGTTCGCAGAACGGGTAGGGGCGAAGCGATGTCGACTATTTTCAACGTGCGAAACATGAAGCTGCCGAACGTATCTCGGACAGCTGTGATCATCGGCGCGGTTGTCGCTGTGCTCGCGCTCGTCGCGGGCATCGTCGGGTGGCAGCTCTACAAGAAGCTCACCACCAACACCGTCGTCGCCTACTTCTCGGACACGCTGGCGCTGTACCCCGGTGACAAGATCCAGATCATGGGCGTCAAGGTCGGCTCGATCGACTCCATCGAACCGGCCGGCGACAAGATGAAGGTCACCTTCCATTACGAGAACAAGTACAAGGTGCCTGCCAACGCGACGGCGTCGATCCTGAACCCGAGCCTGGTCGCGTCGCGCACCATCCAGCTTTCGCCGCCCTACACCGGCGGGCCCGAGTTGGAGAACAACGCCACCATCCCGCTGGACCGCACGCAAGTGCCCGTCGAGTACGACGAGTTGCGTGACTCGATCAACCGGATCCTCACCGATCTGGGCCCGACGAAGGAGCAACCGAAGGGCCCGTTCGGTGACGTCATCGAGTCCTTCTCCGACGGGCTGGCAGGCAAGGGCGAGGAGATCAACAAGACGCTCACCGGCCTGTCCGAGGCGGTCACCACGCTCAACGAGGGCCGCGGCGACTTCTTCGCGGTGATCAAGAGTTTGGCGCTGTTCGTCAACGCACTGCACAAGAGCGACCAGCAGTTCGTGGCGTTGAACAACGACCTCGCCCAGTTCACGAATTCGTTCACCAACACCGACAACGAACTCGCGACGGCGCTGCACGATCTGAACAATCTGCTGACGACGACCCGCAAGTTCATCGGTGAGAACGGCCAGGTGCTCGCCCACGACGTCGACAACCTCGCCGAGGTGACCAACGCGATCCTGCAGCCTGAGCCGCTGGACGGTCTGGAAACCGGTCTGCACGTGTTCCCGAACCTCGGCGCGAACCTGATGAACATCACCTCGCCGAACTCCGGCGGCATCGTTGGTCTGCCGGCGGTCGCCAGCTTCGCCAACCCGATGCAGTTCATCTGCAGCTCGATCCAGGCAGGCAGCCGGATGGGCTATCAGGAGTCCGCCGAACTGTGCGCGCAATACCTGGCGCCGATCCTGGATGCGATCAAATTCAACTTCCCGCCGATCGGGATCAACCAGTTCGTCGGCGCCATGACGCTTCCCAAGCAGATCTCCTACTCCGAGCCGCGGCTGCAACCACAGCCGGGTTACAAGGACACCACCGTGCCGGGGATCTGGTCGCGAGACACCTTGTTCTCGCACGGCAACCACGAGCCGGGCTGGGTCGCCGCGCCGGGCATGCAGGGTATCGAGGTGCAGCCGCACACCGAACGAAATCTCACGCCGGAGTGCCTCGCCGAGCTGCTGGGCGGCCCCGACTGCGTGATCCCAGGCGCGCCACCGGCATTCGGCGTCAACGACGGCAGGCTGCCCGGGCCGCCGAACGCCTACAACGAGAACCAGCCGCTGCCACCGCCGTGGTATCCGCAGCCGGGACCCGTGCCGGGTCCGTCGCCGGGTGTCATCCCTGGCGATCCGCTCGGCGCCATCGCGCCCGCACCCGCGGCCGCTCCGGCAGCCGCACCGGCGCCGGCTGGCCCGCCGCTGCCCGCTGAAGCTGGAGGGGGCTAATGACCGCGCGTAAATGGAGCCGGATCGCGATCCGCGCCGTGGCGCTGTTGGGGATCGCGGTGGTGCTGACCTCCTGCGGCGGTTGGCGCGGCATCGCGAACGTGCCGTTGCCGGGCGGTCCTGGCACCGGATCGAAGAAGACGACGATCTACGTGCAGATGCCGGACACGTTGGCGCTCAACGTCAACAGCCGCGTCCGCGTGGCCGATGTGTATGTCGGCCGGGTGCGCTCGATCGAGTTGAAGAACTGGGTCGCGACCCTGACGCTTGACCTGCAGCCCGACGTGAAGCTGCCCGCGAACACGTTGGCCAAGATCGGGCAGACCAGCCTCCTCGGCTCGCAGCACGTACAGCTCGACCCGCCGCCGGATCCAACGGGCGAGTTGAAGAACGGCGACACCATTCCGCTGAAGAACGCCTCGGCGTTCCCGACTACGGAGCGGGTGCTGGCCAGTATCGCCACGATTCTGAGCGGCGGCGGCATTCCGAACCTGGAGGTCATCCAGACCGAGGTCAACAACCTGCTCACCGGGCGCGCCGATCAGATCCGTGAATTCCTCGGCCGGCTGGACACGTTCACCGACAACTTGAATCAGCAGCGCAACGACATCACCCGGGCGATCGATTCGACCAACAGGTTGCTGACGATCGTGGCCGACCGGAACAACACCCTGGACCGGGTGTTGACCGAATTCCCGCCGCTGATCAAGCATTTCGCCGACACAAGGGATCTGTTCGCCGACGCCGTCGTGTCGCTGGGCCGGATCAGCAAGGCTGCCGACGCGGCGCTCGCACCGACGAGCGCCAACCTGCACACCAACCTGCAGAATCTGCAGCGTCCGCTCAAGCAACTCGGCAAGGCGTCGCCGTATCTCCTCGGGGCGCTCAAGCTGCTCCTCACCGCACCGTTCAGCATCGAGAACGTGCCGAAGGTGGTGCGCGGCGACTACATCAACGTGTCGCTCAACGTCGACCTGACGCTGAGCGCCCTCGACAACGGCATCCTGACCGGAACCGGTGTCTCGGGCATGCTGCGCGCACTCGAGCAATCGTGGGGCCGCGACCCGGAAACGATGATCCCCGATGTGCGCTTCACGCCGAACCCGCACGACGCGCCGGGCGGACCACTTGTGGAAAGGGGTGAATGACCAGTGCTGACACGGTTCATCAAGATTCAGTTGGTGCTGTTCACGATCCTCACCATCATCGCCTTGGTCGTGCTGGGCTGGTATTACCTGCGGGTGCCCAGCCTGGCAGGCGTCGGGCAGTACAAGCTCTACGCCGACCTGCCGCGTTCCGGCGGGCTGTACTCGACGGCCAACGTCACCTACCGGGGCACTCAGATCGGCAAGGTCACCGCCGTCGAGCCGACTGAGAACGGCGTCCTGGCGACGATGAGCATCGACAACAAGTTCAAGATCCCCAAAGACGCAACCGCCAACGTCCATTCGGTGTCGGCGATCGGTGAGCAGTACCTCGACCTGGTGTCGACCGGCAACCCCGGTCAGTACTTCAGCAACGGGCAGACGATCACCGCCGGGACGGTGCCCAGCGAGGTCGGCCCTGCGTTGGACGCTGCCAACCGCGGCCTTGCGGTGCTGCCGAAAGAGAAGATCGACGGGCTGCTCACCGAGACGTCGAAGGCGGTGGGCGGATTGGGCCCCGGGTTGCAACGCCTGGTCGACGGGACGACCAACCTCGCCCAGGGCTTCCAGGAGAACCTGCCGCAGATCAACGACATCATCGACAACTCGGCGCCGATCCTGGACAGCCAGGTGCAGTCCGGCGATGCCATCCAGCAGTGGTCACGCAACCTGAATATCCTTGCCGCGCAGTCAGCTTCGGAGGATCAGGCGCTGCGCAGTGGTTTGCAGCAGGCGGCTCCGACGCTGGATCAGGTGGCGGCCACGTTCAGCGACGTCCGCGAATCTCTGCCGCAGACGTTGGCGAATCTGGAAGTCGTCATCGACATGCTGAAGCGCTATAACAAGGGTCTCGAGCAGGCGCTTGTGATCCTGCCTCAGGGCGCCTCGGTGGCGCAGGCGGGAACGATCTTCGAGAACGAGGGCCTGCTGCACTTCGGGCTGTCCATCAACCAGCCGCCACCGTGTCTGACCGGCTTTCTGCCCGCGTCGGAGTGGCGGTCACCGGCGGACACCAGCATGGCGCCGCTGCCGTCGGGGACCTACTGCAAGATCCCAAAAGAGGCCAACAACGTGGTCCGCGGTGCCAGGAACTATCCGTGTGCCGACGTGCCGGGCAAGCGCGCGGCGACCCCGAAGGAATGCCGTGGCAACGAGCCCTACATTCCGCTCGGCACCAACCCGTGGTACGGCGATCCGAACCAGATCGTGAACTGCCCGGCGCCCGCGGCGCGCTGCGACCAGCCGGTCAAACCCGGCTTCGTGATACCCGCGCCGTCGGTGAACAACGGAATGAACCCGTTGCCCGCCGATCAGCTACCCCCCGGCGGGTCACCCCAACCGGTCAGCGACCCGCTGACCCCGCCGAATGCGGGCAGCGTCCAGTGCAGTGGACAACAGCCCAACCCGTGCACGTACACTCCGGCACCAGGGAGTGCGGTCTACAGCCCGTCAAGCGGGGAGGTCGTTGGGCCCGACGGCGTGAAGTACTCCGTCAGCAATTCGAATAACCCAGGAGACGACGGATGGAAGGAGATGCTGGCACCAGCCAGCTGAACCCCACCGATGCTGAGGACGCGCCAGACGATTCGGTTGCGGTAACCGAACCAGAGCAGACAAGCCAAGCCACTGACGAGCGCTCGCGCGAGGAGCAGACCGGCACCGAGGTAGCCGAGGAAACGGGCGACGACCGCCGTTCGCCTCGGCTGGGCCGGGGCTGGCTGGCCGGAATCTGCGCGGCATTGGTGGCGCTGACCGCTGCCGCCGTGGTCGGGGGTGTCCTGTTGATCCGCGACAACCGCGGTATCGAAGAGGTCAACCGCAACGACGCGGCCGCCCTGGCGGCCGCCAAGGACTGCGTGACGGCGCTGCAGGCACCGGACACCGCGGCGATGTCGGCGGCGCAGATGAAGATCATGGAATGCTCCACCGGCGCGTTCGGGGTGCAGGCGTCCTCATACGGCGGAATCCTGGTCGAGGCCTACAAGGCGGCCAATGTCCAGGTTCAGGTGTCCGACATGCGCGCGGCCGTGGAGCGGCACGACCCCAACGGGTCGGTGGACGTGTTGGTGGCGGTGCGGATCAAGGTGACCAACTCCGACGTCAAGGATCAGGAGTCGGGCTACCGGCTTCGGGTGACGATGACACCCGACCAGGGCCGCTATCGGATCGACAAGATGGAACAGGTCACGTCGTGACTGCTGTTCTCGACGCAACCGCGAACGCGACGGCCGACGGCACGTCGGCGACGCAGCGGCTGGCGTCGTGGCAGGCCCGTGCAGGCGCCCTTGGTCTGGACGTGTTCCTCGGGATCGGCGTGCTCGCCGTGCTGGTGCCCCTGGTGCTGACGGCGCCGGAGCGCGGCTGGCTCTGGTGGGTTTACATGGCGGTGGCCGCCGTCACCGTCCTGCTGATGCTGGCCAATCGGTGGCTGCTGCCTGCCGTCACAGGGTGGAGCCTGGGTCGGGCGCTGCTCGGCATCAGGGTCGTGCTGCGAGGCGATGGTGCAGAGGTCGGCTTCACGCGGCTGCTGCTGCGCGACCTCGCCCACCTGCTTGACACTTGCGCTCTCTTAGTCGGGTGGCTGTGGCCGCTGTGGGATTCACGCAACCGCACATTCGCCGATCTGTTGGTGCGCACCGAGGTTCGCCGGGTGGACCCACCCGCTCGGGACATGCGCCGGTTCGCGGCGAAGATACTCGTTCTTGCCGTGGTGGTGTGTGCAGCTCTTGTGGCGTTGAACTATCTGGTGGTCTATCGCCATGAGCGGGCCGTCGACCAGGCGCGTGCGGAGATCGCAGAGCAGGGACCGCGGATCGTCGAGCAGTTGTTGACATACAACGTCGACACGTTGAAGGACGACTTCAACCGCGCGCAGTCGCTTGCCACCGACAGCTACCGCCAGCAATTGATCACCCAGCAGGAGGCGGTACAGAAGGCGGGCGCCACCTCGAACGAGTACTGGGCGGTGAGCAGCGCTGTGCTCTCGGCGGCGCCGGACAAGGCGGCGATGCTGCTGGCCATGCAGGGTCAGCGCGGCACCGACCCGCAAAACCTGCGCTTCATCACCGCGACGGTGCGGGTGGACTTCGACAGGGCGAGCGACGGCAAGTGGAAAGTGGCGAACCTGAGCGTGCTGAAGAAGCCGCTGATGGGGCAGGCGTCGCAATGAGCCCACGGCGCAAGATCGACGCCGAGGAGCCCGAGCTCTACACGGCACCGGCTCCGAAACCCCCACGGCGGTGGGGACTTCCGCTCGTCGCAAGTATCGCCGGCGTGCTCATCGCGGCCGCGATCACGGCCAGCTCTCTGATGCTGGTATCGCATGAGTCCGACCGCAAGGTAGCGGTACAGGACGCCGATGTGCTCGGCTATGTGCGGTCCTTCATGACCACCTACACGACGCTGGATCCGTTCCAGGCCAACTACTACGGCGACCGCATCCAGTCGCAGGCAACCGGCGACTTCGCGAAGATGTTCAAGGAGAAGATCAACGAGATCCTCGTGCAGGTGGCCCGTGTCGAGCCAACCGAGGGCACCGTGGTGGAGGCCGGCGTCCAGCGCTGGAACGACGACGGCAGCGCCGATGTGCTCGTCGCGACCAAGATCTCGAGCAAGGGTCCCGACGGCAACACAATCGAGAGCGGAAACCGTTGGGTCGTAACGGCAAAGAAGGAAGGGCAGCTGTGGAAGATCAGCCAACTGATACAGGTGATCTGACCACGGATGCGGCGCAGCCACCTTCGACGTCGACGCCCCATGGTCGGCATCGCATGCCGAGCGGCAAGAAGTCGCGCACCCCTAGACCAGAGCCGGAAAAGCCAGCGGCCGAGGTCGAGCCAGCGCGACCCGGGGAGCCCGAGGAGGCGACGACGACGGAGGAGCAGGCCCCGGCCGCTTCGGAGCCGTCAGCACCCGAAGCCGTCGCAGTGGAATCCGGTGGCGACACAACCGAATCCGTCGAAGAGGCCGCAGAGCCCGCGGAGGCAGAAGCGGAAGAGGAGCCCGTCCTCGTCCCGCACCGCCCGGCCGGCAAGCGGCTGAAGCTCGCCGCGGCCGCGGCGGCCGCGCTGTTTGTCGCGGGCGCGGCGTTCCTGGGTGCGACGGCGCAACCGGTGATCGCCAACCGCGCACTCGTCGAGACGAAGCTGAACATCGCCCGCACGGCCGCGAATGCTATCACCACGCTGTGGTCGTACACCCCCGAGAACATGGACTCGCTCGGCGACCGGTCGGCCAAGTATCTCACCGGCGACTTCGCGTTCCAGTATCGCAAGTTCATCGACTCGATCGTGGCCACCAACAAGCAGGCGCAGGTCACGAACACCACCTCGGTGCTCGGCTCGGCGGTCGAATCGGTAAGTCCGACGGAGGCGTCGGCCGTGGTGTACACCAATTCGGTTGCCACCAGCCCGGTGTCGAAGAACATTCCGTCGCTGCGGTATCTGTCGTATCGACTGGAGATGAAGCGCGACCGCACCGAATGGCGCATCACCCGGATGACGACGATCACCACGCTGGACCTCACCCCTCAGGTGTAGGCCGGGCGTGATGGCCGTCACCTCTCCGGTCTCCCATCGGCTGACCGTCACCGGCCTGTTGTTGCTGACATTCGGGACCGGCATGATCGACGCGATCAGCGTGCTCGTCCTCGGCCATGTGTTCGTCGCAAACATGACCGGAAACGTGATCTTTCTCGGGTTCTGGTTCGCACCGCATACCGTCGTCGACATGACGGCCGCCGTGGTGGCGTTCGTCAGCTTTCTCGCCGGAGCGGTGATCGGCGGCCGCTTCGCGCGCCACCTCGAGCATGACACCCGTCGTTGGGTGACGTTCGCGCTCGGGCTGGAAAGCGTTGTCCTGCTGACATTGTCGATTCTGGCCGGTACGGACGTGCTCGATTACCACGACAGCACGAAGCTGATCCTGATCGCCGGGCTGGCCGTGGCCTTCGGAAGCCAGAACGCCACCGCTCGTCAGTTCGGCATCCAGGAGCTCAGCACCACGGTGCTGACGTCGACGATCGTGAGCATCGGTGTGGACAGCAGGCTGGCGGGCGGAACGGGACAGCGCGAGAAGCTGCGCTTCTCGGTCGTGTTGACGATGTGCGCGGGCGCGGTGGTCGGTGCGACGCTGTCGCGTTTCACCGTCGCACCGGTGATCGCCCTGGTGGCGGCCCTGGTGGCGGTCACGGCCGTTCTCTTCTGGTTTGGGCCGCCGGCCCCGGCCTGCGACTAAGGTTCACGGCTATGCCAACAGTTCTGGTCACCGGCGCGGCCCGGGGCATCGGTAAGGCGATCGTCGAGCATCTGGCGTCCGCCGGGTGGGATGTGATCGCGGGCGTCCGCAGCCAAGAGGACGCCACGGCGATCACGAAGGTCGACCCGCAGCGGGTGTCTGCCGTCATCCTCGACATCACCAACGCCGAGCACATCGCCAAGCTGGCGGATGCGCTGCCAAAGCGGCTGGACGCGCTGGTCAACAATGCGGGAGTCGCCATCGGCGGGCCGGTGGAGACGGTCAGCGTAGACGACTGGCGAAATGTCCTGGAAGTCAATGTCATCGGGCAGTTCGCGGTCACCCGGGCTGTGCTGCCGAGCCTGCGGGATTCAGGTGGGCGCGTTCTGTTCATTTCGAGTGTGAACGGCAGGATCGCGACGCCGATGCTCGGCCCGTACTCGGCGTCGAAGTTCGCGCTCGAGGCGGGGTGTGACGCGCTGCGGGCGGAGTTGAAGACGTGGGGAATCCCCGTCGTGCTGATCGAACCGGCGCAGACCGACACCGACATGTGGCGCAAGGCAGACGACATGGTGTTGCAGGTCGAGGCGGGTATGTCGGCGGAGCACCGCGAACTGTATGCCGGCCACATCGCCGGGATGAAGAAGTTCATGCCGACGGCCCGCAAGATGGCGTCGCCGACGACGAAGGTGGTTGCGGTCGTTGAGGAGGCGCTGACGGCTCGTCGACCCAAGGCTCGCTATGTGGTTGGGCTTCTGCCGAAGGTGCAGGCGGCTGTGGTGCCGAATCTGCCGACGGCACTGCGTGATCGGGTCATGACGATGTTGGTCGGGCTTCCGCGCCGTCCCCGTGGCTGACTTCGTCAAGACCAATAGCAGAGCGCCACTGGGCTTCTTCGCGCTGGAGGCGGCGGGGTTGCGCTGGCTGACGGTGGACGGCGGTGTGCGATGTGCACGTGTGCTTGCACATGACGAGCGGTCATTGACGCTGGAGCGGCTGCAGTCTGTGGCGCCAACTCATGGTGCGGCAGCCGATTTCGGGGCACGGCTGGCGGTGACGCACAACGCCGGGGCGCCGATGTTCGGGTCGGGTCCTGACGGCCGGGATGGCAGCGGCTACTTCGGCCCACTATCGGAGCCGTTGCCGATGTCGTTGCGGGGCCACGCGATGTGGGCAGAGTTCTACGCCGAGGAGCGGCTACGACCGATGGCCGCCCTCGCAGAAGGGCGGTTGAGTGCGGAGGCGAGGCGGTTGGTCGATGCGGTGATCGACCGGTGCCTCGCGGGCGCGTTCGACGACGATGACGGGCCTGCGCGGATCCACGGGGACCTGTGGAGCGGCAACGTGATGTGGACATCGGAGGGCGTGGTGCTGATCGACCCTGCGGCCCACGGCGGGCATCGGGAGACGGACCTGGCGATGCTGGCGTTGTTCGGGTGTCCGTATCTGAGCGAGGTGCTGACGGGATATGAGTCGGTGCGACCACTGCGCCGTGGGTGGCGGGACAGGATCGGATTGCATCAGCTGTACCCGCTGCTCGCACACGTGGTGTTGTTCGGCAGCGGCTACGGGCGCCAGGCTGAAGCCGCGGCTGCGAGCGCCCTCGCTGGCTAAGTGAGATCTGTCAACGGGTTGGGCGCGCAGCAATGTGCGGACGGCCGGATACGGCCCGTTGCTACGTCTTAGCAAGTCGATCCTAATTGGTACACACCACCGGGACTTTATATTGACGCCGCCGCAAGAATCGCATTTGCCTAAGCACCGAATACGCCAGCTGCCACGATTCCACAGCTACGTGGTGAGCCATATCACAACGGTGCTAGTGTCCCTGAGAGCAACTGAGGCGGCCACTGAAAGGACCGGTCAAATGGGCAGGCATCGCAGGGTAGGCAGCATGTCCAAGAAGTTCGCCGCCCTTGGCGCCGCCGCCGTTTCGACCACGGCGTTGACGGTAGCGGTGGTCCCTGACTCGGACGCCGACAACTCGCGCGATGAACTACTCCGGTTGCTGGCAGACATTCGGCCGTTTGGCACAGATCCGCAAGCCATCCCGGACCTCACGGGCGGCCTCGGTACGACGGTTTATGACTTTTCGCTGGACGGCGCGGCCGATCTGCTCAGCCTGACCGGCGACGACGCAGCCGCGGACACCACGCCCGGCATCAACATCATCACGACCGGGCCATTGTTTGCTCTGCTGAGTTTGTTCGGAGTGGACTACGGACGGGTTCCGGCGCTTCCGAATTCGATAGCCGACGAGATCAACGAAACCCCCTATCTCGATCCGAGCTTTCCCGGAATCGCAAGCTACCTCAAACCGGCCGAGGTCGATGCGTTGAAGCTTGCTCTGACACCGATTCTCATCGCGGCGGGGGTGAAGCCTCTTGACGTTGAGAGCACGATCAACAAAATCCTCGGTCCCGTATCTGACATCGGCGATGTTCGAGTCATCCCCGTTATCGGTGTCGGCTTGGGCGCTTTCGCCACCGGCGCCGCCTATCAGCAGGTTGTCGATGATCTCCCGAATCAACCTGGCGGCGCAGACTCCGACGTGACGGCGCCGGGACTTGGCAGCTTCACCGTTCTCCCGATGGTGCTGCTGCTCAACCCTGGCCGCGCCAACGGCGGTCCGCTGGCGCGCGCATACCCGTTGTTCCGCCTGTTCGGCATCGACACAGTCACCCCCGAAACGGAGGTGCAGTCCAGTGGTGGAACACCGATCATCATCGACGGCAAAGACACCGGCCTCGCCATTGGCGGCGCAAACCTGATTCCAATCAAGCTCGATGTGGGCATCCAGAACTTCCCGGCATCAGACTTCGCGGCATGGCCCAATCCGGTGACGCTGGCGAATAATGGTGCAGCGCTGTTGTTTCCGACTTACATCATCCGCGGGTTCGACGAAGCCGCCGTCGAGCAGTCTTTGGAGGACCAACTCGAGGCCCAGTTGCCCGGCGTCGCCCCCACCGACGACAAGAATCTGTCCTTCAACTTCTATCTCACGGTTCCGATCAACGGCGCACCGGTGCTCGAACCGACCTACCTCGTCTTCGATGCGGTCAATCTCGTCACCGGTGGCAGTTTCAACAACCCGATCGGGACAGCACTGAATCCGTTCCTGACAAGCGCGGGGAACCTTGGCTACACCGATACCGTGCGCAACGACGACGGCGAATACGTCAGGACGTTCGACGACACCGGAGTGCCGACCGCCTTCTTCTCATTCCCGGATCTCGACTGGTCGAAGGTGCCGGGCGACCTGGCCAACTCGTTGCGGGTCGGCATTGAGCAGGCGATCGACGATGGGATCGCGGGCGAGCCGGGACCGAACGCTCTCGCAGAGCTGCTCAAACTGCTTGGCCTTGACAGCTCGTCGACCTCCGGCGGCTCTGGCCTCGGTCTGTCGAGCACCAGCGATCTCAGCGACGGCCTCGTCGGCAATGCGCTTGGTTCTGCTCTGCAGACCGAGACAGTGCAGACCGCCGGCTTCGCGCCGCCTGCCGCCGGCTCCGCGCAGACCGGAACCGGGCCGACGGTGCCGCTGACGCAGAGCAGCCAAGGCAGCCAAACGCAGCCGGCCGCGGCGAACGACGTCGACGACTCGACCGCGCCGAGAAAGCGCACGGTGGCCGAGATCATCGAGCGCCTCGGCAATTCGGTGTCGACACCGAGGACGACCGCGACGGCCGGAACGAGCACCGCCCGGCCGACAGCCCTCAAGGATGCCGTCAAACAGGCGAGCGACGGCGTGAAGAAGACCGTCGACTCGGTGAACGACGGATTGAAGAACGCCGTCAGCGACGTGCAGAAGGCTGTCAACGACACCACCAAGAAGGTCAGTGACGCCGCGAAGCCGAAGGAATAGGCGCTCACAGGCAGCTTGCTGAGGTCGGCGCAGGGGCGGCCATCAACGGTTGCTGGCTAACAACGGGGATGTGTTTGCTGAACGGCGGCTAAGTAGCTGGCAAAGCCGATTAGGACGGTGTCCCGCAGATGGGACACTTGCGTCGCGGTGGATAGGCGCATACGAAATTCGAAGCCGACGCCCATGTTGACGATCCTGGCAACCATGTCGAGGACGTGCGGATCTAGCAACTTACTTCGCCGAAGAAGCGGTAGTTGCTGACGAAAAGATGATTCTCGGTTGATCAAGCGACTACCTGCGGATTTATATTGACTCCGCTGTTATTAAGTGGCTCGGTTGATGCGTTCGGCGGCCCGACAAGAAACTCTCCAGCAATTTAGTGACAGCCATCACAGGAGTGCTACTGTGCCTGAGAAGAACCTGAGATCGCTGAGGGAAGGACTGATCAGGATGTCCAAGCATCGGAAGATGAAGAAGAGGACCAAGAAGTTCGCCGCAGTGACCGCCGTTACCGCTACCACCGCCGCACTGACGGTCGGTATGGCACCACCCTCGCCCGACAAGGCCTTGACTTGGCGCGACGTCATGCTCGCCGCGGACATCGATTACATCCAGCTGATCGAGGACATGTCCAAGAGCCTGGACAACATCATCATCGCCCAGGGCAATATCGGTGAAGGGTTCGAATCATTCTGGGACCCGATCTCGTCAGCATCTGGCGGGCTGCTCCCCAGCTTCGACTCGGAGTACGACTACGACGACCTCACCACCCTCTCCGGCATTCTCGACGCGTTGTCCGAGGCATTGGCGGACGGGACGAACGTAGAAGCGGTGCCCGGAATTTCTGACGAGGCGGCCGCGACAGTCCTGGCGGGGATCCTCGCCGGGCTTGGCGTCGATACCGGGGCAGCGGACTCACTGGCGACGGTGCTCGAGTACCTCGGCGCGCTCGACGGCACCCTGGGCGGCCTCAGCGAGCTGGTCGACGCCCTGAACAGCCTCGGCCTCACCGACGACATCGACCTCTCCGAGCTGCTGGGCCTCACGGCCAATACGAGCTCGCTCACCACGACATGGAGCTGGCTCGGCCTCGACGAAACGACGTCCATCGGCAACACCTATGTCAACTTGGACGAGCTGAGCGTGTCGGAGTTGGTCGGCAGTCTCACTGCCCTGCTCGGCGCTGACACCGATCTGGGCGGCCTGCTTGGCGAGCTGGGGCTAGGCTCCGGCCTGGGAAGCCTGGATGACATTCTGGGCGCACTCGACGTCGTCTCCACACCCGATGTCACCGTGTGGATCCCCGCGGCGTCCGGCAGCTACGACCTCCCGCTGGACGGATCGGTCGGTTTCCTGGCCGCGATGCCGACCATCGCCATCGGTCCGCTCAGCAGCCTCACGGGCGATGACCTCTCCAATCTGCTCACGGAGCTCGGCATCGACGACAGCCTCGTCGACCTAAACTCCGACACCGTCATCGCCATCCCGATCTATGCCGCGGGAGTGGAGCTGCCGCTGGACCTGGCTTCCTACGGAGTCGTCGGCGCGAGTGTGCTCTTCCCGACCGCGACAGGGGTGACGTCTCTTGCCGGCACGACCGTGCAGACCCTCGACATTCCCTTGCTGTCGACCACCGTGACGAACACAAACACGTTGCAGGCGTGGTACGTCGGCACCAACGGCGTCAACTACAACAGCGGGCAATCGGTCCTGCTATTGAACGTCGGCGGCACTGTCATTCCGATCGAGTACTCGATGGGCTCGTTCAACTTTGGGACAACCGGAGTCGGCGTCACCCTGCCGTCCCTGTTCGGTGTCGGCCTGGTGCCGTCTATCCAGATCGGCGAACCGGTGGGCCAGGAATCCTCGGACGGTCTCATTGGCGCGGACGTCTTGAACGCCGTTTTGAACACCCCCACGCAGACCACCGACGTCGCATCCCTCATCGGATTGGGCGGTGTGTTCTCCACGGGCGAAGCGGCAGGGACTTCCGTGTGGAACGCGACGGCCAAGCCGGTCGGCCAGCAGTTCCAGTCCGTACTCGACGACAACGTCGGCTCGTGGGCGAATGGCCTGGCAAGTGGGTTCGAGCAGCTCACCGGTTCGGTCGCGGATGCAACGGGAGGCGATCAATCCGCAACCACCATGTCATCGACTGCATCCACTGCCAAGGTCGACGCCACCGAAGCCGAAACCGAACCCGCGATTACGACGAAGGCCACCGACCTCACGAATGTGAGCGCTCAGCTCAGCGACACGCTGACCAACGCCACCTCGCAGATCCAGTCGACCGCCAACAATGCGAAGGCAAAGACCGAGGCGGCGGTCAAATCCGCACAGTCACAGCTGAACTCGATCGCATCCAGCGGTCAGAAGGCGATCAACGACACGGTAAGCAGCGTGAAGAATGCGGTCAGCGACACCGCGAACAAGGTGACCGACGCCGCCAAGAAGGCGACGAGCAGCACCGGAAGCTAACGGCCGGGCCCTAGTTTCGCACCAGGGCCCGTTCGACGCTCTCCGTGAGCAGAGGCGCGAGCACCTGGGCGTAGTCGGTCGTGATGTGGTTGTCGTCGCGGAACACCAACGTGTTGCCGACGATGACCGGGCAGACCTCGGCCGTGCAGAACAGCTCGGACAGCTCCACGTACTGACCGCCGCCCGCCGCCGTCGCCGCCGCCTCCGCTGCAATGCCGCCGTCGTTGAGCCCGTCCGCCCGCGAGGGCGCACACGCGGACCCGTTGTCCATGTGCGCCGACACGCATGTCGGCACCGTCTCGTGCGGATCGGGCACCTGGCTCACCACCAAAACCTTTGCCCCCGTTCGGCGGAGCGTCTGCACTACAAGCGTCAACCTGTCCTGCCACGCCTGGTCGTAGCTGGTGAACCCGAAGTCCGCGCCGTACCGGCGTGACATGTCGAGCACGACGACTTGCGGCTTCTCCTTGAACAGCCGTGCCATCACCGAACCGCGCCACTGCTCACACTCCGTGAACTTGCGGCCGAGGTACGGGCTGTTTATCGGCAGATCCAGAAATGGACATAGCACCTTGCTCATCGTCTCTAGACGCCAATGCCGTTCCCGTGCAACCGGGTCCAAGGCTGGCTGCCACATCGCCGCGTGCGAATCGCCGACCAGCGCAACCGTCGTCGGCGCCCCTGCATCACCTGAGACGCAGTCCGGCTGCGCGACGTCGCGCCACGACAGCACACATCCGTTGACGAACACCTCGGGTTTCGCGATCGCGTTCAGTGCCGGCGTCAGATTCGCCGGCACCGGACCAGGCTCTGACGACTTCGCGACCGCTGCCAACACCTGATCGCGCACCGACACCGGCGGGGGAGCCGCAGCCGATGGCGCGGCCGGACCGACTGCGACAGGCGCCCCCGCCATGCCCTGGCCGACAGGAACGGGCCGCAGCATCAGCAGCACCAAGCACGCCGCAACCGCGAGGGCCGTCAGCGCCCCGCCCGCCGCGAGGCTCCGATGCGGCGAGTCTTTCAGTGACGGCGCGAACCTCACGCGGTTCTCGATCAGGTGCAACGTCGCGACCGCAAGGCCGAACGACACCACCACCATCGCCAAATCGCCCGCGAGGCCCAACGGCCGACCGAGTAGTGCAGGCCCGAGCAGCAATACCGGCCAGTGCCATAGGTACCACGAGTACGACAGCCGACCGATCGATCGCATCGTCGGCTTCGACAGGAACCGACCGACACCCAGATCCGGTGTCGCACAGCCGGCGCCGATGATCAGCGCCGTCCCCAGCACCGGCAGCAGCGCCGTCGTGCCCGGGTATGGAGACCCTTCAGCGATCTGCGTGCACGTGACGACGATGAGCGCCAACCCGCCCCAACCGACCACCGCGGCCGACGGGCCCGGCAGGTGCCGCCAAGCCCCAGCCGTCAGCGCCACCAATCCGCCGACCGCCAACTCCCACGCACGTGTCGGCAGCGAGAAGAACGCCCACGACGGCCAGTCTTCGGTCCACGCCAACGAGATCATGAACGACGCCGCGGCCAGTACCGCGAGCACCACGACGTACGGCGCCGCTGAACGCGACGTGCCGCCGCTGGTGCGACGACGGGCCGCCCGCGCCAGAAGCCAACCGGTGCCGATGATCAACGCGGGCCACAGCAGATAGAACTGCTCCTCGACGCCCAGCGACCAGTAATGCTGCAGCGGCGACGGCGGCACATCCGATGCCAGATAGTCGGTGCCCTGGATCGCGAACCGGTAGTTGCCGGCATACAGCGCGCTCGCGATGCCGTCACCGATGACGCTGCGCGCCTGCAGCGGCGGCAACAAAACGGCCGCCGCGGCACACGTCGCAATGAGAACCGTGACCGCCGCAGGCAGCAGCCGCCGTGCCCGCGCCCCGTAGAACTTGGCCAGCCCGACAGTTCCGGTGGTCGACGCTTCGCGCCACAGCAGGCCCGTGATCAGGAATCCGGAGACGACGAAGAACACGTCGACCCCGATGAATCCGCCCCCGACTCCTGGAACACCGGCATGGAAGGCCACGACGGCGATGACGGCGACCGCCCGCAGGCCCTCGATGTCCGACCGGAACTGCTCCTGCGGCAGAGCGGTCCGCCCGCCCGCAGGAGAACCGCGTCGGGAGGCAGGGCGGGGCGCAGTCGCAACTCTGTTCACTCGAGCAACGATCGTCTCACGGGACCCAGGCGTATCCGGGGATCAACGCGCTAGGTCGCCAACCAGGCCAATTCTCGGGGCAACTTCGCACGCCACGCGTCGACGTCGTGCCCGCCGATGAACGACACCCCGGACGGGGGCCTGCGCAGCGACGCGACGAACTGTTTGGTGGCGTCGTAGAACCGGTCCTCGGCTCCGCAGTCGATGCGCAACGGAATCTCGGAGAGCGCCGGGGTGCCGTATATCGAATACGCGAACCAATCCGCCGGACCGTCGAACGCGCCCTCTTGTAGCGCCAAGCTGTAGTCGGTGAACAGCGCGGGCGCGACCGCGCAGATCGCGGCCGTCCGCCTGGGCCCGAGGGCACCTCCGAGCAGTAACGAGCCGTAGCCGCCCATCGACCATCCGATGAAGCTCACCCGGGATATGTCAAGCCCCTGCGAAGGCAGCATCGGAAGCAGTTCGTTGAGCACCATCGCCCCGGAGTCCTCACCGGTGATCCGCCTGTGCCACCAACCGTTTCCGCCGTCGACGGCGACAACCGCGAACGGCGGATAACCCGCCCTGGCCAGCTGCGCGAGCCCCGCTTCGACGCCCATGCCCATCACGCCGTCCGCGGTCATGTCGCGACCGTGCAGCGCGATCACCGGGCGTAACCGCCCGTACTGACCGGGTGGTCGGGCGATCGCCCAATTCGTCTCGACGCCGCCGCGTGCTCTTGACACGAACGAGCCGGTTGAATACGTCGGCAACGTCTTGGCCGACGACGGCGACGGTTTGTCTCCCGGCGCGCCCGACGCCGTCGCGATGCCCAACTGCCACAAGGGGTCCAATGCGCACGCACCGGCGAGTCCCGCGCCCAGCCGCAAGACCGTGCGGCGCGTCAACCCGTGCATTGTCGTCAGGCGAAGGCGAGCCAGCTCGGCAGCGCGCGCTCACGCGAATCGCAGAGGACCTGCTGGGTATCGCAGCTGCCCTTGGGAACACCGGCGCCGCTCCACATGCCTCCGGTGTCACGGCGCAGCACGATGGCCGACGAGCCACCGCCGTCGAGCAGCACAGCGGTGTCGGAGCCGAGCCCGCGGAACAGGTCCTGAATCTGATCCGGTGTATAGCTTCCGCCCTGGAAGACGTACAGCTGATCGCTTGTGCGGTTGTAGGCGATCGCCGTTCGTGCTGCGCTCGGTCCGCCGTCGTTGAGTTGGCCGGTGTCGCCCGGCGCGAGCAGGCCGATACCCGCGACCGCTACGAAGCGCGCGTTCTGGTCGAGCAGCTTCTGGATCACCGGTGACGCGGAGTCATAGTCGTTGGGGCCGTTGGGCATAACGACGTAGGGCTGTCCGCCGACCGGCAGGATCATGGTGGCAAGCGACGACCAATGTTCATTGCCGCCCGACAATCCCTGCTTGCCCGCGTAGGCGACAGTGCCCGTGACGGCCGCGTTGGCCCGGCCCTGCCCGCGGGTGTTGTCGACGTAGGCGCCGAGGGGCGAACTGCATTTGGTGTCGCGCCACGACCCGCCCTTCTGGCCGCGCACGTCGAAGAAGTTGGCGTTGATCGCGATCGTCGGCTGGCCGAGCGCCTGCCACGCCTGAAGCGGCGCATAGATTTCGGACGCCTGCCACAGCCCCTCACCGGTGCGCGCCCCGCCATCGCGTTCGCACCGAGCCTGGGAGCCCTGGTGGCTGTCGACCAACAGCCGTGGCTGAATTCTGCCTGCGGCGTTCTTGATCGTCATCAAGTGTCCGCCGTTGTTCATCTCGTACCAGCCGCCGCCTGCGTTCAGCAGGGGTGCCGGGTGGCCGTCGCCGAAGTTGTAGACGAGATAGGAGCCCCTGGTGTTGGCGATCGCGCCCGCGAGCAACGTACGCCCGTCAGCCCTGGCAACCGGCGCAGCCGTCGCCGCCAGCGCAGCGCACAGCACCAACGCAGCGGCGTACGCCGCGAAGCGCCGGCAGATGTCGGCTGGTGTCGGCACGGTTGCCTCTCTAGCAAAAGTCCAGGTAACGAGACAACTCTAATCACACCAACCTCACAGTCAACTTCAGTAACAGCGCCGTCACGATTGCGTATCGGCCTGACGCGGGGTGGATTCCACCGCGGAGTGGGTAACCCCGACGGGGGCGGGACTCAATCTAAGGAGCAGACATGATCGGAACGATTCTCAGCGCATTGGTGGTGGGCTTGATCGTCGGCGCGCTCGCGCGCCTCATCATGCCGGGCAAGCAGAACATCGGCGTGATCATGACCGTGGCACTCGGCGCACTCGGCTCGTTCATCGGGGCCTGGCTGACCTACCAGCTCGGCTACAACAACGCCAACGGCGGATGGCAGATCATCCCGTTTCTCGTCGGGATCATCGTGGCGATCGTGCTGATCGCGATCTACATCGGCATCACCGGGCGCCGCGGCACCAAGACACCGACGGTCCGTTAACGACCCGGCGGGGCGAGTCGATAGATGGCGTCTGCGTAGTCGTCACTGATGTAGACCGCCCCGTCCGGTCCGACCACCGCCGCGACCGGTCGGCCCCATCGCGATCCGTCGTCGGCCTGGAAACCGCCGACGAGAGTCTGCTGATCACCGAGAGTGCCGTCGCGCCAAGGGAAGAAGGACACCTCGGGTGCGCGCGGAGGTTGCCTGTTCCACGAGCCGTGCACGCCGACCAGCGCGCCGGCCGCATAGGGCTGCGGCAGCACGCCCGTGGTGAACGCGAGCCCGAGCGGCGCCGAATGCGCGCCGAAACTCTGCTCGACGGGCGGCAGCGCAGCGCAGTCCATGCGGGACCCGTCTTCGTTCGTCGACATATCGCGGATGAACGGCAAGTCGGCCGGGCCGCCGTCGGGATTGCAGTAGGGCCAACCCAATTCGCGGTTCGGGGTCAGTCGCGCCAACGCCTCCGGCGGATGTTCGTTGACGTACTGGGTGTCGACGTTGCCGTCCGGATCGGGCGCGTTGTCGCGGTTGTTCACCGCCGTCCACAGCGAACCGTCGGGTGCGACGGCGAGGCCGGTTCCGTTGCGGACTCCCGTCGCGAACGGTTCGGCTGGACCACCGCCAGGCGGTATCCGCATGACCGTCGCTCGCGGGGGATCGGCGTCGCGGTCCTCGGCCGAGATGTTGCCGGTCGAACCGATCGAGAAGTACACCGCGCCGTCAGGCCCAACGGCGACGCTCTTGAGCGCATGAGCGTAGGCGCCGTTCAGTTCCGGGCTGCGCGCGTCGGGAAGATCGGCGGCGACGGTCCGCGGGTTGGTCGCCGCGCCGTTGACGTAGTCGTACGCATCGATCTGGTCGCTCTCGGCGATGTACAACACCGAACCCGCGAACGCCATCCCGTGCGGCTGGTCGAGACCGTCCAACAACGTCGACTGTTCCGGCGCCGCACCGGCTTTCGGCGTCAGCTTCAGGATCTGTCCGCTGGCGGGCGCCGAGACCAGCAGCGCGCCGTCCGGTGTCCACGTCTCAAGGCGCGCCTTCGGGATCCTGGCCCACACCGAGATCGTCCAGCCGTCGGGAATCAGCGCCTGCCGCGGCTCGTCGAACGGCGACTGGGTGAGGTCGCCGGGAACGTCGACCGACGCGGACACCAGATTCGCCGACCCTGGCGCCGCGGGCGATGTCGGTGACGCGGGTGCGGATGACTGCTGGGAAGGTGACTCCGACGAACACCCAGTCAGCACGGAAACGCCGACGACGGCCCCGACGAGGAGCGCGTTACGAGGCGGCCAGATCCGCATGCATCTCCCAGACGAGGATCTCGCTCGGCGCACTCGCGGTCACCCGCTGACCACCCGCGTCTGCGAACCGGGCAGCGTCGCCCTCACGCAGCGTTCCGGCGCCCTCGAGCGTCACGTCGCCGCGGGGCACGAACAGGTGCAGGAACGGCGCGTCCGGCAAGGCGACGGTGTCTCCTGGCTGCAGGCGCGCACCGTGCAGCGCCGCATTCTTGTTGTGAATGCTGATGGCCGCATCGTCGTGTAAGCCCGACGCAATAGTCACCAGCCCGCCGGCGAGTGCTCCGTCGTCGATCTCGGCCTGCTGGTATCCGGGCTGCCCGCCCGCTTCGTCGGGAACCACCCACATCTGCACGAAATGCACACGCTCGCTGACAGATCCGTTCTTCTCCGAGTGCCGAATTCCCGTCCCCGCCGACATCCGCTGCGCAAGGCCGGGGTAGATGACGCCGGTGTTTCCCATCGAATCGCGGTGCTCCAACGCGCCCTGCAGCACCCAGGTGACGATCTCCATGTCGCGGTGCGGATGGGTGTCGAACCCGGCACCCGGCGCGACGACGTCGTCGTTGTTGACGAGCAGGAGTCCGTGGTGGGTGTTCGCCGGGTCGTAATAGCCGGCGAAGGAGAACGAATGCTTGGAGTCGAGCCATTCCGTCGTGCTCGTGCCGCGGTCGGAGGCGCGGCGAATGTCGACAGACGTCACCCACCCCAGGGTAGCGAGCCGCTTTCGAGTGGCACTCGGTGAGCCGGGGCCTGTGGACAATCGCCCCCGGGCCGGCCGAATCTGTCCTTCACGCGCACGACGATGTCGCCATGAGGACATGTCCGTTCGTCGGGACGGAAGCAATAGCCAGCGGCGCTGTCAGCCCACGCACGTTGAAGAGCGGCTACGAGCGTGTTTACCGCAACGTGTACGCGCCGAAAGGTCATCTGCTCACGCCGGCCGACAAAGCCGTCGCGGCATGGATGTGGTCGGGGCGGCAGGCCACGGTGGCGGGCCTCTCAGCGGCAGCGTTGCACGGTACGCAATGGATCGACGCGAAGAGGCCGGCAGAGGTGTACCGCAAGAACGGCAAGCCGGTCGCGGGCATCCTCATCCATCGAGACGAATTGTTCGACGACGAACACCAGGTGATCAGCGGTATCGCAGTGACAACGCCGCCTCGCACCGCCTTCGACCTCGGACGTCGGCGCGGGCGAACGATGGCCGTCGTGTACTCCGACGCGCTCGCGAACGCCACCGGGTTGATGCCCGCCGCTGTTCATCCGCTCCTCGGCAGGCATCCGGGCGTCCGCGGGCTGCGGCAGCTTCGCAACGTTCTCGAGTTGATGGATGGCGGTGCCGAGTCACCGCAAGAAACGAGGACACGGTTGGTTCTCATCGATGCCTGCCTGCCGAAGCCGGAGACTCAGATCCGGGTCGGCAGGTGGCGCATCGATATGGGCTATCGAGAATTCAAAGTCGGCGTCGAGTACGACGGCGAGCAGCACTGGACGGACCCGCGTCGTCGCAATCACGACATCGACCGCCACGTCGACCTCGCGGCGCGAGGCTGGATCATCATCAGGGTCAGCGCAGACATGCTGCGGTTCCGTCGGCACGTCATCGTCGAGCGAACCTGCGCAGCACTGCTGGCAGCCGGTGCCGAATGGCCAGTTATCGCGCGGATATTGGGCGAAAGCGCGGCATAAGTGGCCACTCGCGCAGCTAGAGAGAGGTGGGCAGGCCGAAGCTCGCGAACAGTCCGTCGCCCGCGTGGAAAGCCACCACGTGCGAGATGCCGCCCTTGCGCACCTGAAGGACGTGCAGCTGGAACTCCTCGTGCAGACCCGTGTCGCGGTTGAGCATGTAGAGCGCCGCGGCGGGTTGGTCGTTCGCGGTGATCGGGATGAAACGCATGTCGCCGGGCCCCTCGGCAGGGCAGTGCGCCTTCGACAGCGCGACGATGTTCGCCGGACCCTGATACCAGCCGTCGAACGGCGGCATCTCGAAGATTGCGTCCTCGGTGAACAGCGCGACCAGCTTGTCCATGTCGTAGTCCTCGAACGCCGCGATGTAGCGCGCGAGCTTGTCCTTGGCCTCGGGCGATTCCGGAACGGCGACCTCGCCGTCCTGTGCGGGTTGGGCGGCGTCGAGCTGTGCCCGCGCGCGCTGCAGCAGGCTGTTCACCGCGGCCGTCGATGCGCCGATGGCTTCACCGACCTCGGCGGCCTTCCACTGCAACACCTCGCGGAGGATGAGCACCGCTCGCTGTCGGGCCGACAGGTGCTGGATGGCCGCCACGAACGCCAGCCGCACCGATTCGCGGGACTCGACGATCACCGACGGGTCGGCCGGGTCCTCTTTCGGCGAATCTGGCAGCGGCTCCAGCCAGGTGATCTCGCGGTGCTCGGCGATGTCGCCGGTCGGGTCCGACGCGGGCTGGCCGAGACCGGATGGCAACGGCCGACGCTGCCTACCCTCCAGCGCGGTGAGGCTGGTATTCGTCGCGATGCGGTACAGCCAGGTCCGCACCGACGACTTGCCCTCGAACCCCTTGTAGGACTTCCAGGCGCGCAGGTAGGTGTCCTGGACCAGGTCCTCGGCGTCGTGGACGGAGCCGGTCATCCGGTAGCAGTGCGCGAGAAGCTCCCGCCGATACCGCTGGGCATCGGCAAGAAACGCATCTGCGGCGGCTGTTTCGTCAGCAGGGTCCAGGCTTTCGGCGAGCACGCTCACGTCGTCGAGCTTACGCAGGGCACCGACAACTGCCACCGACCGATTTCAGCCGCGTTGGTTAGTCTGCGCTGATGGCCAGTAGCCGATCCGAACGGTCCTTCGATGGCGTCGGCGGGGTCCGCATCGTCTACGACGTGTGGGAGCCCGACGACGAGGACCCTCGCGGTGTGGTCGTGCTTTGCCACGGCTACGCCGAGCATGCCCGTCGTTACGACCACGTCGCCAAGCGCTTCGGCGAGTCCGGCTTCGCCGTCTACGCCCTTGATCAGCGCGGGCACGGCCGCTCCGGCGGCAAGCGGGTCTTCCTGCGCGACATCTCCGAGTACACCGACGACTTCCACACTCTGGTCGGCATCGCGGCGGCCGAGTATCCGGAGCTCAAACTCGTAGTGCTTGGCCACAGCATGGGCGGCGGCGTCGTGTTCACCTACGGCGTCGAGCACCCCGACGACTACGCCGCGATGGTGCTGTCGGGTCCCGCGGTCGACGCCCAGGACGGGGTGTCACCGGTGATGGTGTTCGTCGCGAAGGCGCTGGGAAAGCTGCTGCCCGGCCTGCCCGTCGAGCAGCTGCCCACCGACGCGGTATCCCGCGACCCCGACGTGGTCGCCGCCTACAACGCCGACCCGATGGTGCACCACGGCAAGCTGCCTGCGGGCATCGCGCGGGCGCTCATCGGCGTCGGCGAAACCATGCCGCAGCGCGCACCCGCGCTGACGGCGCCGCTTCTGGTCGTGCACGGCGGGCAGGACAAGCTGATCCCCGTGCAAGGCAGCAGGCACCTGATGGAGTGCGTCGGTTCGCAGGACGCGACCCTCAAGGTCTACCCCGAGCTCTACCACGAGGTGTTCAACGAACCAGAACGCGCCGAGGTGCTCGACGACGTCGCATCGTGGATCGAGGCGAGAGTTTGAAAGCGCTTGTCGCCCTGACTCTTTCCCTGATGCTGCTGCTGTCGGCCGGTTGCTCGTCGGGTGAGAAGAAGCAGCAGTGGGTCGAGGACGAGGTCAGCTTCACCGCCGACGGTCTCACCATCTACGGCACCTACCGCCATCAGAAGGACGCGGCGCCTGGTCCCGCGGCGCTGTTGATCTCCGAGAGCGGCAACACCGATCGCAACGGCGACAACATCGTCGTCGGGAAGATCGGCAATATGCGCCAGCTCGCCGAGCTGCTGTCCGACCGCGGCGAAGCGAGCCTGCGATACGACAAGGTCGGCACCGGCAAGACCGGCCTCGGGCCGTATGCGCAGCGGCCCACCGATGTCGGCAGCGCCGTCTACACCAGCGGCGCGAAGGCCGCGGCCCGGTTCCTTGCCGAGCAGCCGGGCACCGACAAGGACCGCGTCTCGGTGTACGCGCTGGGGGAGGGCACCGTGCATGCGATGGCGCTGGCGTCGGACACCTCGCCGGACGCGCCGAAAATCCACTCGTTGGGTCTGCTGCAGCCGCTGTCGGGTCGGTACCTCGACATCATCACCAACCGGGTGCGCTCCGACGCCAGCCCCGAGACGCTGAACACCTGGCTGGCCGCCGTCGACGAGGTCCGCACCAAGGGCACCGTGCCCGCCAACCTCCCCGAGGGGCTCGGCGCCATCCTCAACCCCGGCAATGCGAAGGCCATCGAGGAGGCCGACAAGATCGACCCGGTGGCGCTGGCGGCCAAGGTCCCCGCGGGTACACCCGTGCTGTTGACGTGCTCGGACACCGACCGGCAGGCGCTGTGCAACACCATGAAGCCGCTCATCGACGCGTTGGCGCACACCGCGTTGACGGTCGTCGAACTCAAGGGCGTCAACCACGTGCTGCGCGACGACCCGACCGACAGCATCGCCAACCTCGCAAAGGACGCCCCGATTTCTCCACAGCTGGTGACCGCGCTCGACGGGTTTGTCGGGAAGTAGTTTTAGTCTGTTGAGCGATGACTGACGACAGGATGCTGGCCCGCATCGCCGCGCTGCTGCGCCAGGCCGAGGGCACCGACAACGAGCACGAGGCGGAGGCGTTCATGGCCGCCGCGCAGCGGTTGGCCACCGCGACGTCGATCGATCTCGCGGTCGCGCGGTCGCATGCCGACCAACGCACCAAGGCTCAGACGCCCGTGCAGCGCACGATCACCATCGGCAATGCGGGCGCGCGCGGGCTGCGCACCTATGTGCAGCTGTTCGTGCTGATCGCCAACGCCAACGACGTCAAGTGCGACATCGCATCGAACTCGACGTTCGTCTACGCCTACGGGTTCGCCGAGGACATCGACTCCAGCCACGCGCTCTACGCCAGCCTGGTGATGCAGATGGTGCGGGCGTCGGAGGCCTACATCGGCTCGGGCAAGCACAAACCGACCCCGACCATCACGGCGCGTATCAACTTCCAGCTGGCGTTCGGCGCCCGCATCGGGAAGCGGTTGGCCGAGGCGCGCGAACAGGCGCTACGGGAAGCGACCAGGGATAGAAAGCGCCGCCCTGGCACCGCAATCGCGTTGCGGGACAAGGACCTCGAGCTGAAGGACTTCTACCGCGAGACATCCCAGGCGCGTGGCAGCTGGCGGGCCACAAGCGCAACGGCGGGCTACTCGTCGTCGGCGCGGCGGGCCGGTGACCGCGCGGGTCGGCGTGCGCGGCTCGGCAGCGGCCAGAAGATCAGCGGCGCACGCTCCGCGCTGAACCGGTGACCGCACGCGACACCCAGCGCGCCAAGGTCTACGCCGCCGAAGAGTTCGTCCGGACGTTGTTCGACCGCGCCGGCGAGCACGGCAACCGCACCGTCGCGTTCTTCGGCACCAACCTCACGCTGCCACCGGAAGCGCGGTTCGCGTCGGTGGATACCGTGCAGCGCTACGTTGACGACGTGCTCGCGCTGCAGTCCGTCCGCGAGCGGTGGCCCGGCGCAGCCCCGCTGACTGTGCGGCCGCGCCGCGGGCTCACCGCTGCGCACTACGAACGTGACGACGACGGGGCGGTGATCGCGGTGCCCGAGCGACGGACGAACTGGGCGCTTCGCGAGCTCGTGGTGTTCTTTGGACACTTCACGGCTGTGTACAGCACCATACCGGCCAAAGGCTAGTTGGTGATCCCTTCGCGACGAAAGATTTCTGCGCTGGCGCACCCACGCGCCGAGGTGACGGTCGGCGATGGATCCGTTGGCACCGGGTAGGAGAGTGCGGTCACTGCGACGGGCGGGTGAGGGCCTCGCGCAGCAGGCTCAGCGCCAGGGCGGTTGCGGTGAGGCCCTGGCCGATGTCGCGGGTGATGTAGCCGTAGCCGGTTCCGGTGGCAACGGCCGCTGCCGCGCGCACGATGCCGCTGGCACGATCCGCCGCGAGGACGGATCCGGTCGCGACTACACGATCCCGCAGGGGACCCCCATCGCACCCAAGCACTTTTGCATCCCCACCGAATTGTTCACCGCTGGATGGCATCTGGTGCTTACCCCCAACGAGCTGGTGACGTTTCTGGCGCTGTCCCACGTGGCCGATCTGCGGCTCCGGCACGACGGCAGCACCATCATGTTTCTGGCCGAACAGTTCCGCTACAGCTTGCTCGGACTCACCGATGAGGCCTACGTCTCTATCCACGAACTGGCCGAATTCTGCGGACTGATCGAAGTGACCGACCCCATACCCAACCGCAAACGCGGCCGCATCCAGCTGGGCGAAACCGGAGGTAAACCGCCTGAGCCTTACAATATTTCGGTCCCCATGTTCAGCGGCAAGCTGTCCACCGACGCACTGTTCGATCTCTCGAAGTTCAACACGCCGGCGATCGACTGCGTCATGTTCAACTGGGGTTTCGAAGCGCCTCGGTTTAAGTGACAGCTGTGGGCCGGGATTTGCCGCGCTGAGGCGCATGATCGCCATCGATGATCGGCGTTGCAGCCGAACACCAGCCCGCGCCAGGTGTTGACGCCTAGGATTCAACCCAGCACGACAGGTCCTCCCCGACGCAACGGAGGATAACAACCGAGAGAAGAGGATATGTCGGCGAAGTCCGGGTTGCACCGCTTCTGGCAGGAGTTCAACGACCTAGATGGCGACACCGAGTACTTCGTCACAGCGCGGCTCTTCGACGGCACGCCTGCCATCTGGCCAAACGCTGTCGATTATTTGAGGTGGCGGCATGAGGTCGCCAAGCGCCTAGGTGTCGACCCTGCCGCGGTGCAGCTTGTTGGTAGTGCCAGGTTGGGATATTCCCTGAACCCAGACAAGAACTTCAAGACTTTCGACGCCGAGTCTGACCTCGATATTGCGATTATCTCGCCCGAAATATTCGAATTGACATGGGTTGAAATTCGAAGCTTCATAGGGTCACGCCGGGATTTGCATGGAAAGAAGACGTATCTTCGAAAGCTGGTATTCGAAGAGTGTATTGCCCTAGATATCGTATTACCTCACCTCACTTATGGTGAACAATGGTCATACCACCGCGACGAGATAGTGTCATTATTGGGCGGCGAATTGATAGATCGCGAGATTAAATATCGGCTCTACCGTAGTCATCGCGCGCTTCGGGAGTATCAGCTCAAAGGCGTATCAACCGCGCGTGATCGAGCAATCGAAGAGGGTCTCCAACATGTCGGGTAATACTCTGAAGTTTGAAATCGAGTCCAAGACCGTTGCTGAGTTCCGTGCCATGAATGCATCCGGAGAGCTCATTCTCCGCCCGGAATATCAACGACAGGTTGTGTGGCCAGAACGCGCGAAAGTCTCCCTAATGGAGACTATTTTGCTGGGCTTCCCGATTCCGGAAATCTATCTTTCGTACGAAACCACGGCCGAGGGGGAGCAAACAGTTTCGGTCGTTGACGGGCAACAACGCTTGACCGCATTACTAGACTTCCTCGACAACAAATATGCACTTGACGAGCTGGAGGATAAAGATCTACGCGAGAACTTTGAGGGCGCGCTATTTCGCGAGCTACCAGACGATGTTCGCAAAGAATTTTTCCAGTACAGATTTCCGATACGGCGGCTGTCCAACCTAGACGACGAGTTCGTGCGGGCTGTTTTTGCGCGTGTAAACCGCGTCAATATGGTGCTCACTGCGCAAGAGTTGCGGAACGCGCTCTTACCAGGACCGTTCAACGACTTCCTGCGAGATTGCGCAACGCACGATCTGAATACCTCGTCGGGGGTATTTAGCGGCGAACGCCGTAAGAGAGGTGGAGATCTCGAGTTCTACGCCGAAATATTCGGAACCTGCTTATTCGGAGTATCAAACAAGAAGTCAGAACTCGATGAACGTTACGACAAAATTTCCCGCAGCTTTGACGACTACCACCCTCGCTCCCTAGAGTTCCTAGCCCTTCTCACTATCCTGGAACGTACTGTTAAATGGCAGGGCCAGACGCGGTGGTCCAATATCGTGGACCTCTTCACGCTGTTACACGTCTCTTGGAGCTTGCGCGAGCCCCTTTTCGGAGCCTCGGTCGAGAAGCTTCTTGTCTGTCGCTCGGCCCTTGATTTGTTCCAACGGGCCGTTTCGTCATTCAAGAGGGACGAAGGTTCCGGTCAAACCGAGGAACTAACGAAATCACTTGCCGACTTACTTAAGCTGGAAAAATCGCAGACTCATTCGATTGTTAGCGCGTACAACTCCGGAATAAGAAATTCGTCCGACCTCGGATCGCGGCGAGTCCGGTCTCGTGAACTATCTGTGGTCCTCAACACGGCCCTGAATCTTGAGCCCGCGGAAGAGGCCGAGTCGCCTACGCCCGGTTCTTCCGCCCCGACATAGCAAATGTCGGATTCCAAGCTCAAGGCGGCGACGCTGCCGCACGTGACATGCCGTGGCCGGAAACCGGGTCCGCGGCAACCCGGATGCCCGTGCGCTTCTTCCCAGCCCCTGTGGGTCGGCGATCAGCACGCGGGCAGGGCCAAGGGCGCGACAACGGCGGCACCCTGACCCCACCCGGCGGGGTGTCGGTGATCGTCGTCGAGTTCACCGCGGTCGACAACATCTTCCACGCCGGCAACCGGGGGCCAGTTAACCCCTGACTACGACCGTGACGTGTATGGGTTCAGGACATCTTTGACCGTTCGTCATCAGGACATAGTTGACCGGCAATCTGTGGCTGTGACGGTTTCGCGGTGCCGAAACAAGAGCTCCCTGAGTCAGATTCCGATTTCGCAACGCGCGTCACTGTTGAGACCCGACTGCGTGCAGTCACCGAAGTCAACGACGGCGCACCCGTCGGTGAGGTCGCCGAACGCTTCGGCGTCTCGCGGCAGACGATCACGGCGTGGCGCAAACGCTACGAGGCTGGCGGCCTGGACGCGCTAGTTGATCAGTCCCGTCGCCCGCATTCCAGCCCCGGCCGGATCGCTCCTGATGCCGAAGCGTTGATCTGCGAAGTGCGCCGACACCACCGACGGTGGGGTGCCAGACGAATCGCCTACGAAATGACGCGTGAAATTGGCAACCAGGCTCCGTCACGATCCACGACCCACCGCGTTCTGGTGCGCAACGGATTGGTGAATAGCCAAGAGCAGCAGCACAAACGAGTGTACAAGCGGTGGGCACGGGAAACGCCGATGCACTTGTGGCAGCTCGACATCGTCGGCGGCGTGTTCCTAGTCAGTGGGCGCGAACACAAGGTACTCACGGCCATCGACGACCACTCGCGGTTCGTCGTGGCGGCCACCGTGCTGTTGCTGCCGTCAGGTCCAGCGGTGTGCGACGCGTTCCTCGCCGCGATCGCCCGATGGGGTGCACCGTTTGAGGTGCTCACCGATAACGGAAAACAGTTCACCGGCAAGTTCACCAGGCCGCTACCGGTCGAGGCCCTCTTCGAGCGGATCTGCCGCGAACACGGCATCACAGCCCGGTTGACCAAGCGCCGCTCACCAACGACCACCGGCAAGATCGAGCGGTTCCATCGCACGTTGCGACGTGAATTGCTCGATGAGACAGGAGCATTCGAATCGATTAAGGCCGCCCAAGCAGCGATCGACGAATGGGTACACGCCTACAACACGGTGCGACCCCACCAATCGCTGGACATGGCCACCCCAGCAAGCCTGTTCCGCAGCCAAGCCACCCAACCCGACCCGCCCTCGGCTGCTGCCTCCGCCGGCCCCGACGAGGACTTCAGCTCCCCACCGCTGACGGCGCCACCGGCCGTCAACACAGCCCCCCTGCCGATTGAAATGGACGCGCGCGTGCCACCGTCGGGTGTGGTCGTCATCGCAGGCCTGCAGCAGATCTGGGTCGGCAAGAACTATGCGGGGCTGACGGTGACATTGTGGATTCACCTGACCTGCATCCACATCCTGCTCGCCGAGGATGTCATCAAGACTGTCCCGTCCCGGGTGACAACCGCCGACCTTCAACGCCTGTCCCTGCGAGGAGTCCGAATCGGACGATCCGACCCTGCGGGCACCGCGCCCATCGTCGTCGGCGCGAGCAGACGCCCGACACCAATCGAGCTAGAGCGCACCGCCAACCGCGACGGCATCGTCGTCGTCCGCGGCCAAGAACTGGCGCTGGGCACTGCCACCGCCGGGACCAGAGTCACGCTGCGATTCGACGCAGGCCTCATTCACGCCACCGCCGGCAACATGCTACTCAAGACACTGTCAAATCCGTTCTCCTGGGACGAGATTCGACTGATACGGGGAGCCCGTCCCGCGACGTCGGCACTTCCCGCACCACCGCCAGCTGGGCCGCAAAGTGTGCAACGTCGAGTCCCCAAAGACGGTGTCGTGATGGTCGCCGGGCAGCGACTGCGAGTCGGACGGACCCATGCCGGGACCATCGTCACCGTCGTGGTCGAAGATCACCACTTCCGAGTGCTCGATGGCATCGCCGAGCTTTCACTGCACGGCCGAACATCGACCAAACCCATCCGCAACTTCAATGCCACCCGCCACCAACAACGGTAACCATGTCCCGGTAACAAAGCGTCAATCATGTCCCGAGACCACACATGTCAACCGCCGTTAGCGGATAGGTGCAGCTCGACGGTGAGGCCGCGGCGGTATTCGTGACCGCCTCCGCGACCGAGGGCATCGAGACCCAACGTGATCTGCTCGGCGAGCACATCACCGTGCAGGTGCTCCCGGACTGAGGCGGCCGATCCGGGCGCGCCATGACAGCCAAGATCATTGAGGACATCCGAATCCACGACTGACCGTCGACTGTCCCGGCGCGCCGACCCGATCCATGCCGCACTTTAGGCACATAAAGTGCGGTATAGGTCGGTGAGGTGGCGTTTTTCCAAGCAACGTGCGGCAGGGACGTGGCCGGGCGTACGGGACGTGAGACTCGACCGTGGGTCCGCTCGGGGGCCAAGTCATGGCGGGCGGTGATGGTGAGGTGGTACGGGTCGGGGCGGCCGGTGATGAGCCAGTGGGCGTCGACGTCGAGGACCTCGGCGAGCTGGACGATTTCGACGGACTCGACAGCGATTGCCCGCCAGTTTTGCCCTTGGCCGAGTTTAGATCGGGTCAGTGTGGGTTTGTCCGTGGAGGGCGACGGTGTGGGTCCAGCGTTGCCCGTCCCACCACCGGTGGTGGAAGCGGGAGGTGGGATCGGGGTGCCAGCCTGGCCCGGGTAGTGGGGTGGGCTGCTGCGGGCTGGCCGTAGGTGAGGTCACGAAAATATCTTTGGGTAGGTCGGCGATTTGGTAGCCCATGTGGAGGATTTCTGAGAGTGCGTCCTGCTCTGTCAGTGAGTGCTGCTCGGTCATTGCGGCGGCGGCGAAGCTGCGGACATCGATGAATGTGCGGTCGCCGCTTGGCCCGGTTCGTTCGCTGAACACGGCTATCCACCGATAGCCGCGGTCGTACAGGTCGGCGGCGTCGGGGCCGGCCTCAGCTAGTGAGAAGACGCGGGTGGGGCAGTACTCGTCTATCGCTTCGACGTAGTACTGGTACCAGCCGCGAGGCAGGAGCTGAGGCGAGCCTGTGGCGTGCAGCTCGGACGCGCTGATGAGGCCGGCGCTATACAGCTCGCGCTTGGTTAGGTAGTCGATGTCGTCGTTTGGGCCGGCGGTGCGGGCCACCTCGGCGGAGATTTTTCGGCGCTTGGCTTCTGACTCAGTAGCTTTGCGCGCCAAGTAGTGAGGGTCGGCGGGGTCAGTCATGAGGGGATTGTCCTGTAGACGTGTGACAGGGGTCCATGTTGGCGGCGGCTCGGGACGGCGTAGCTCGCGGCTCAAGCGTCTCAGGTATTAGTGTCGGAAGGTTAGCGCGTGTTATTTGGGAGGCTGGGGGCAGGTTCGTCGGAGCCGGCCAACACCTGGGCCGTGCTGCTGAAGTTCAAGCTCATCCGTGCAGCCGCTGGTGTGCGCTGCTTGGGAACGCTGTGCCGCCAGTCGCGTTGGCACCGACCGCGCATGACGATGGCGTCACCGCCGGCTGGGGTCAGCGACGTGCTGCGGCCCCCATCCACCGGTCGAATCAGGAATCGACGCGTCGCGCCCAAGCTGACCACCGGCACGATCGCAGTCTGCGGTGTGTTGGCGGGACGGTCGGCATGCCAGCTGGTGCCGTCGCGGTGATCGCGGTACCAGTTCATCCAGATCCCGTCGTAGGGCACACCGAGCGCCTCAGACAGCGTGCCGGACAGCTCGACCAGGAAGGCCGGCGCGACAGTAAGGTCGCGGTATTCGTGGGTTAGTCGAGGTTCGTCGACTTCGCGGTTGTACATCCAGCGTCGCCGCTGCTCCCAGTTCAACGTCGTGAGTTGGTGTAGCACCTCGTCGTGCCCGATTACCAACCCGCGGACGTGCAGGATCGACGAGCCTTCGTCAAGGGTGATTACATCGGCGGAGTCGAAGGCCGTTGTGTCGATGGCGGGGGCGCGTAGATCGCGGTGTCGATCGAACAGTAGCCCTGGCTCGTCGGCGCGGAATTTCTCACTCATCTGTGTGTCAAAACAATCTGTGTCCCAGTATGTTTCAGGAAGTCTCGGCCTGGCAGCATCGAGGGTGGATGTCCTCACGACGACTGACCGTCGGTCAGCGCCGCGGCGCGGCATGCACCGGTGTTGACGAATATCTACAGCGTCTGGCGAGGGTCGCTTACGTGATCACGCTATGTGATCGATGAGGAGCGGCACTGTCGAAAAGTTAGGGTGACGATTCGCCGTGTGAGGTGTGCCGTACCAGCCAACCGGACGATGATGCGGCCATCTGGTCAGCGTGTAGGTGCGCCTGTAGGGACGCCACGGCAGGATTCGTCGTTCGACCGTGCCTCAGGTAGGGCTGAAGTGGCCACCTGTATGCAGGGGCGACATATCGACGATGTACTGGTCAGCGTGGGGGATGGCGCCGGTGACGGTCAGTTCGACGGGGGCGTGCGATCGTCGGCGCGGTGAGGTGCCAAGTGCGGCCGCTTCGCTGGCCCACCCGGTGTCGACCCATTGCGTGTATGGGACGAAGGTCGCCGCTCCGCGTCGTGCGGGGCGCCGGCGTGCGTTTCCGGTGTTGATCGGGCTCACCGAGACCTGCGCCTGGTACGTCGCGATTAGTCGTGCGGTGTCTATGGTGAGCACGATCTGCGGGCGGGTGCCGCAGGCACGGTGCTGTCGGTTCACCCGGGCGGGGTCGATCCAAAAGAAGACCCGTTCGTTGAGCATGGCGTACCACTGGGCTGCGGTGAGGTCGACAAGGCAGCCGCTGAGGGCCGCCTCGGGCAGGGGACGTTGGTCGCGGATCTCGACCCCGTCGGCCAGGGCGACGTGTCGTGGACGTTGTCGCTGCTGCAGTGCAGCGCGCTTGGCGTCGTCGCGAACGAAGCGCTGTAGGAGAAGGGTGGCGGGTAGCAACCCGTCCCGCTGAATCGATGGCCAGTTCGCCGCCTCAGCGAGGTGATACACGACTTGGGGTAGCTGCATAATTGTCTCCCTTGCGTCAACACTGCGGCGATCGCCATCGCGTGATGTCTCATCACGGCGGGGGATTGGTTGGGGTGGACCGCAACTCCAAGCCCCCGGCTATCAGGCAGCGCGGCCGGGCCCGTTCGACGGGCAACGCTAGCGCGCTTAGCGTGCCAATCGCCTCACTGAGGCCGGTATCGGATGCGGAGATTCGGATATCGGCGGCAGGAATGTCGTCGTTGTCGGGATGACGCCTGTCCAGTGGGTGGTACTCGGCGACGACGGTGGTCCAGTGCGTCGTTTGGCAATCCAGTTGTCCTGTTCGATAGCCAGTCTGAGCGTGAGGGTGGCCGCGATCTCCCGATCGGAGTGGGGTGGGCATTCAGCTGATCGTCCGGGCAGCATCTGGTCGGTGAAGGTGTCGAGTAGCGCCGCGGCGTGTGTAGCGTCGGCCATTGCACAGGTGCCGCGAACGACAGCGGACCGGTAGTTTGCGGAGTGGTCGAATGCCCGCTCGGCGACCACCAGCCCGTCGAGTATGAACGCGCTGAGGACGACCGGCGCACCGTCGGCCACGTGACGCAATGCTCCCGCACCCGTCGATCCGTGAAGCAACAGTTCGTCACCCACGCGGACCACGAAGGTCGGTACAGCCCAGGGGAGTCCTTCGATGACCGTCGACAGCGTCGCCACGAGGCTCTGGTCGAAAACCTCGTCGAGGACTTTTCGATCAGCGGCGCGATCTTTCTTGCGAGTCAGTGCGTCTAGTGCGTCGCTCACGGCGATACGACTCGATTACGCGGGTCTTCCATGGATGCATCCTTCATCAGTCGCGGCAGCTTACGTTGACCATCAGCAGATCAACCCTACGAGCAGTCCCCCAAGATTCGCCACTAGAACGAATCCGCCTCCGGTGGAATCGCTTTGAGCCATCCCGGGAGTCAGTGCGTGGTGTGCGAAAGATTTTGATAGTGCGGGCCGCGGGGGTCGTTGTAGCTTTGCGTTGTTCAGGATTTTCGACCAACGCTGTTCGGGGTTGGTCTTTGGGATGTCAGGTGGGTGCAGCATTACCAAGTTACTGTTTGTCCAAGGGTCACCACGCAAAACCGACTCGGGATCGATTCACGTCGCCCAGACCTATCTGGATGCCCTGACGGCAATGAATCCGGACCTTGAGGTCGACGTCCTCGAGTTGTGGGACGCTGATCTGCCGGCATTCGACGGTGACAAGGCTGCCGCGAAGATGAACGTCATCGCCGGCGAGGGCCTTGCTGGAGTTCAGCGCAGCGCTTGGGACGAAATCACCGAGATCGCAAGCCGTTTCATTGCCGCTGACCGCTATCTCATTGCCTCACCCATGTGGAATGCGGGCATCCCCTACCGGCTCAAGCAGTACATCGACCTGATTCATCAACCAGGTCTGCTGTGGTCGCTGGATCCCGAGACCGGCTATCACGGACTGTTGGAGAACAAGCACGCGACGTTGGCTCTGACGGCTGGGGTGTATTTCCCGGGAGTGAAGACGCCCGAGTTCGGCGTCGACCATCAGTCGACGTACCTACGTGTGTGGCTCAATCAGGCCGGAGTGACCGACATCGACGAACTGAGGTTTCAGCCGTCGTTGCTGACCCCCGACCCCGCTCAGAGCCTCGACGAAGCCGTCAAGAAGGCCGTCGAGTTAGCCCAGGTCCACGGTCGGCTCTAACTCGTCGCAGTGCCGCAATTCGGCGTAGGCGGTGACCAGTGCGCCGAGGGTGAAACCTCGGTTGAGACCACTGGGATTGGGCAACACCCACACCGCGGCGTCTGCGATGCCGAACGACTGTCGCCCCCAGGTGAGGTCATCGCGCGCTGACATCACTCGCACGGCTCGCTTTCCGAGAAAGGCTATCGCCTTGGGGGCGAAGCGCCGAACCGTGGCTTCGAAATCCGGCGCAGCAGAGAGAATCTCGGCGTCTGTGATGGCGACGGCTCGTGAGGTCGGCCGAGTGACGACGGCAGTGATGCCGTACCCATAGGTCAGCAGTCGACGTTCTTGATCGGGCTGCAGTCGAACATCGGTGAATCCCGCCAAGTGCAGCACCGACCAGAAGCGATTACTGGGATGGGAAAAATTGTGGCCGTCCCTGGCGGCGGTGGCTGCCGGGTTGATTCCGCAGAACACCACATTCAGGCCGGTGGTCAGTATGTCCGGTGAATATCCCCCCATGGATTCGGCGTTGGTCGCGGTCATCGACCACCGTCAGAGGAGAGATGATTCGTCGTCATCGTCTCGATCATGACGGCCTTGAACACACGCAGATAGTCCGCGGCCTGCGCGGCCGACGCGTCCGTCAGCCGCTGACCAGCACATGGGAGCATCGATCGTAGGGTGATGGTGACGGCGATCTGATGCTTGTCGACCCCCAACCGATCGAGCAGGTCGACGATCTGGGTCATCTGCTCGTGTGTGAGCGGCGTATGGCTGGCCAGGTCGGAGTGGACATCGTCAAGGGTGCTCACGTCCACCTCACCAGTTGCGCGTCCGTGCGCATCACCTCACGCGCGCTCCAGCCGGGCATCGGTGAGCGCCAGGGGGCCGTCGGTGTCGTAGAAGGCTCGGTTCGCGTCGATGGACTGCTCGATCGTCGCCGGCGCCGACCCGCCGATCGTCTCGACGAGATCGTTGAACCCCGAGAAGACCCCATCTCGAATGTCGCGGGCCACGTTGGCGTGATGCTGGACCAGCCAGTCGGGAATCCCCGCGGTCGTCAGTGCGGCGACCATCTCGGCGATCTCGACGGATTCGTAGCGCACGGGAAAGCCCAGAGTGTCTTGGGCTTTCGACGCGATCTGATGCCAGTCGAGTTCTTCGGCGCCGAACAGGTCATAACGTTGGCGGTCGTGCGCGTCGGGATCCTGCAGGACCGCGACGGCGACGCGCGCGGCATCGAGAGTGTTGATGGGGGCGAAACTGGCATCGCCAACGGGCAGACGGAGCAGACCCTCGTCGGCCGCGGCGCGGATCCAGAAGTTCTCCAGCCAGTGCATGAAGATGGTGGCGCGAAGGTGAGTGGTGACCATCGGCGTGCGGTCGAACAACCGCTCGACGAGCCAGTGCTGCAACCCGACACCGGTCATTTCTGATCTGATGCCGCGCTGCGACATCTCCACCACGGCGTGCACGCCGCTGCTGGCCGCTGCGTCGGCGAACTTGGCGGCGGCTTCGACGTACCCCGGTGCTGGGGGAAAGTTGAAGTAGGCGGCGTAGACACCCTCGGTGGCCTCGCGGATCTGTGTGTAGTTGAACATGTCCACTTCGACCACCTCGGCACCCAGGTCGCGTAGCCGTTGCGCACGCTCGTCTTGGCCGCGGGCCAGGGCGCGAACCCGCTTGCCTCGTTCGCGCAGCAGCGCGACGGCCTGACTACCGGATTGTCCGGTCGCCCCGGTGACGAGGAACAGTTCATTGCCCGACTGGTTGTCGTGGGACATGGGAGCCTTTCGCTAGATGCTGGAAGCGCTGTGAGCGGTTCGGAGTGTGGATGTCGGGGGCGGCATGCCCCCGGAGGGTCACCAGGTGTCGAGATGCAGTACGTCGTCGAGGGGTTGGCGTGTGCCGGGTTTGAAGGTCTCACCGGTGTAGTAGGCCGTGGGTATCAACGACGCGTGGTACACGTTGTCGGGATAGCCGATGACAGAACGGATCTCGGGCTCGACGGAGGTCGACAGAGAGGTCCAGGCCGTGCCGAGCCCGCGGGTGCGGGCAGCCAGCATGAAACTCCACGCTGCCGGCATGATCGATCCCCAGGTGTCGGCTTGGTTGGACGGCGTGATCTGGCCGTCGCCTTCGACCTCGATGCAGGGCAGCACCAGGACGGGCACCTCGGCGAGGTGCTCGGCCAGATAGGCGCCGCTGTCGGCGGCCCGGCTCTGTTGGGGAGCCCGGGTGGGATCGTCGGCGAAACGCACCCCCACCGCATACGGAGTGGAGGCAAGCCAATCCCATTGGCGTTTGTAGATTTCGGCGATTCTGCGTTTCTGCCCGGGGTCGGCGATCACGATGAAGCTCCAGTGTTGACGATTCGCCGACGTCGGGGCCTGCAAGGCGATGGTCAGGCATTCCCGCACCAGCTCCAGGGGAACGTCTCTGGACAGGTCGAGCCGTTTGCGCACCGACCGAGTGGTGGTCAACAGCGTATCCGTCGTCATGTCGACGACGGGATGGGTGGTCATCGGTGGCGGCCGATCGTGGAGGCCGGGGCGGCGGCGAAACGGGTGGCGTTGATTTCCCGCAAGAGAGCATCCGATCTGAGCGTGTGGCGGAAACCCGTGATGGGCGCGACAAGAGCATCGGTGACGTTATGAGCTACCCACGCCGCAGCGCTGTCAAGATCTTTAGACGTTCACTCCCAGGCCGCGGAATCGGATGCGCGTGGTCCCGCGCCCGTCCTCACTGATGTGAATTGCGCTCAACCACAGACCTTTCGGAGACCGTGCGAGCGATCTGGCGGGCGGTGACACGTCGGGGCCGTGGGTCGCTAAAGATTTCGATAGTGCCCGGTCTGGACTTGCATTAACTTGACGACAGCAGAGGCAATCGACGTAACTCACGGCACGCCTGACTGCGGTCATCACAACGTCGACATGTCGAATACACCCGAATGCGTCGGTATTCGCGGCGACGAAGCCGTTGGTGCCACCGGTTCGGTACGAGCGACGGTCCCCATGGCACGGCGACCGTCGACACCGATGACGCCACCCGTCGGCCCCTGCGCACGACCCGTCTGACGTCCACCACCCACCCGAAGGGAACACCCACCATGCTGTTCGAGCACACAGTCGACATGGAGATCGACGGCGAGCGCACCGCACTGGTCCTGGCCGACATCCAGAACGACTTCCTCACCGAAGGTGGCAAGTACTACGTCCTCATCGAGGATCTCCTGAAACGCAACAACGTCAGCGCGAATCTGGAGACGCTGTTGCAAACCGCCAAGGACAACAACTTTCCGGTCTTCATGTCCCCGCACTACTTCTTCCCGCACGATCACCACGGCTACACCAGTCTCGGTCCCATGGAAGATCTGGCGCTCAACGGGGGAATCGTCGCACGGCAAAGTGCGCTCAACTTCGAAGGCGTTCAAGGCTCGGGTGCCGACGTGCCCGACCGCTTCCGCAAGTACATGGAGGACAGCGCCACCACCATCACCTCGCGCCACGTCAGCTACGCCCCCACCAACGATCTGGTGTTGTTGCTGCGCCGGCGTGGCATCGAGAAGGTCATCATGGCCGGGCCCGTGGCAAATCTGTGCCTGGAAGATCACATGCGCAACCTCATCCAGAATGGGTTCGAAGTCGTCATGGTGCGCGACGCCGTCGCCGCCGCAGTCAACGAAGAGGGAGCCGGCTACGACGCCGCGATGATCAACTGGCGGTTCATGGCCAACGCCGTATGGACCACCGACGAAGTGGTGCGCCGCGCCAAAGCCGCAGCCGCAACCTAAGACCCGCACCAGTGCGCGACGTGTGTCACCACGACGACCCCGGCCCGCGCCCTCCCACGGGTGACCGGGTTCCTCAGACGACGTTCGACGTCCTGGCTTTCACCACCCCACGGAAGCTCACGCAGCTTCCCCAATCTCACTTGGAGTTCTCATGAGCAAAGGCACCATCCTCGTCGTCGGCTCCAATGCCACTCAACTCGAGGCCAAGACCGGCGGCACGATCACGATCGGCCAATTCCTCAATGAAACCGCAGTGCCCCTGATGGCCCTGGTGGCAGCCGGGTACGACTTCGTACTCGCCACCCCCACCGGTGAAAAGCCGCACGTGGACAAGGATTCCGACGCGCTGCTGTACTTCGCCAACGACAATGCCGCGCGCACCAGTGCCCGGGACTTCTTCAACGACAACCCGGCGATGAACGACATCCGGACGATCCGCTCGGTGATCGACACCGGATTGGATCGCTTCGTCGGCCTGTTCTTCCCCGGCGGTCACGCCCCGGTCGTGGACGTCATGCAAGACCCCGACACCCGGGAGGTCCTCCGCCACTTCCACACCCACGACAAGCCGACCGCGGCGATCTGCCACGGGCCGATGGGCATCCTCGCCGAGATGGACAATGCCCGCGACTTCCGCGCCGCCCTGATCGCCGGCGACCCCGCCAAGGCCCGCGAACTGGCCAAGGGCTGGCAATACGCGGGATACCGCATGACCGTGTTCTCACGCAGCGAGGAGGAGTTCGCCGAAGACAACGTCTTCAAGGCCAAGCTCTACTTCAACATGCCCGATGCACTGGAAGCTGCCGGCGGCACCGTCGTCACGACCGATGAGAACTTCACTCCGTACGTGGTGACCGACCGCGAACTGATCACCGCCCAAAACCCGATGTCCGACCACGAACTCGCCCGCACCTTTCTCGCAGCGCTGGACAAGTCGGCCTGACCCCATGACCGACGTCGACCGCACCCAAGACGACGCCAACAAGAAGGTCGTCACCGCCTTCTACGTGCAGGCGCATTTCGACGGCGACGTGGACGGCGCGATCGCGCGCCATGTCGGCGCCACCTACACCCAGCACACCCCTGCTGCCGAAGACGGCGTCGAGGGCCTGCGGGCCTACATCAACGGGTTTCTGGCAAGCTTTCCCCACGCCAAGGGTGAGATTCGCCGCGTCATCGCCGACGGCGACATCGTGGCCGTCCACGCCCACTGGACCGGGCTAAGCGGACCGCACGGCGACGTCACCGTCGACATCTTCCGAGTCCACGACGGCAAGCTCGTCGAGCATTGGGATGTCGCCGCCCCAATCCCCGCCGAGTCGAAGAACGGCAACACGATGTTCTGAGGTAGAGACCACCACACGGGAGTCAGCTCACCTGTCGCACGTGACCGGCTGGCTGGCGCCCTAAAAATTTCGACAGCGCCGCGCCGGGCGGCGTTTCTATCGTCGGGGAGCCGCCTGCACACCGGCTCGTCGTGCGGTGCGCACGTGTCGAACGATCATCGCTGCTCGACCGCGATCCGCGCGGCGAGAACACTTCTGAAAGGACACCGAACGTGGCCCCTGAACATGACCAAAGCTCCTCCCGCGCCGAAGGTTCGGCAGTGTTCCCACCCGGCGTCGAATCGTCGTCCTATCCCGCAGAAGCCATGACCTTCTACGACTTCGGTCAGCGCGGCGTGGACGGGGTCACTAAGATCGAAGCTGCCGACGCCTACGGCGAGATGACCTACGGAAGACACGGCACCTTTCTGAAGTTCACTCCCGGGTTCGTCAGCCCCCTCCACAGCCACAGCGCCGACTACGCTGCCGTGGTCATCAAGGGACAGATGGCCAACTACAAGCCAGGCGAGACGCCGATTCCACTGGGGCCGGGTGGCTTCTGGTACCAAAAGGGCAAGCAAGCCCACACCACAGCGTGCGTCTCCGAGACCGAAGGTCTGATCTTCCTCATCCAGGGCGAAGGCTTCGACGCCCAGATACCCCCGGTCGTCGACTAAGCCCCACGACACTCGTTGGCGTGAGTCACGCACTGCCACCTCCCCATCGGTCGTCGGTGGGCCCGTGCTGCGCGATTACCACAACGTGGGCGTAGCGGGCAGCGCTCCCTCCAGAACCAAGAGGTGCTGTTTGCGTTCGAGGCCGCCGGCGTACCCGACCAACTTCCCGTCAGCGCCGATCACCCGGTGACACGGCACCACGATCGACACCGGATTGTGGGCGTTGAGGGCACCCACTTCTCGAGCGGTGATACCCATCGAGCGCGCCAATTCGCCGTAGCTGGCGGTGGTGCCGTACGGCAGTGCGCACAGAGCGGCCCGCATGCGTTCGGCTCGCTGCGACGGCGCGGGCGCCAACGGCAGCTCAAAAGTGTGCCGCTGCCCTGAGAGGTACTCGTGCAGCTGCTCGACGACTTCTGCGAAATCGCGTGTCGTGCTGCGCTCGCCGAACACCGCCGGCTTCGGCTTCGTCCAATGTCCTGGAAAGTACACCCCCGCCAGTCCGTCGTCGTCTCGGACGACGGTGAGCGTGCCGACGTCGGTGTCGACGAACGCGTGGCGAGTGGAGCTGGTGGCTGGGGCAAACATGGTGTCTCCTACAGAAATCCAATCAGTGGGGCCGGGCGGCTGCCACGGGCGTCGAACAGTCGGCTGTCGTGGTCCTCGGGCAGTCGTCGTGGTCGACGCAACGTCGCCCGATGCAGGGGTGGTTCCTCAGTCGAGGAAGCCTGCAAGGTCGCGCAGCAGAGCGGCTTTGGGTCGGGCGCCGACGATCGTCTTCACCAGTTCGCCGCCGGAGAAGACGGCCATCGTGGGAATCGACGTCACGTGGTAGTCGGCGGCGATGTCGGGATAGTCGTCCACGTTGAGCTTGGTCACGGTGAGCTTACCGGCGTTCTCGCGGCCGATCTCGTCCAGGACCGGTGACACCATCCGGCACGGGGCGCACCATTCAGCCCAAAAGTCGACCAGCACTGGTCCGTTGGCTTCCAGAACGTCACTGGCGAACGTGTCGTAGCTGACTGTCTTGGTGGTCGTGTTCATCTGTCGTCTCTTTCGTGAAAAGGGTCCCGCCGAGCGGCGATTGGCATGTGTCTGTTGGCGCGTCATGTGGATCATCGTGTTCTGCACCTGATTTCATCTCTGTGTCGTGTGCTGCTGGTGGGTGTCCCTGGATGTCGGTCGTTACGGCGGCCGTGGGTGTGGTGCAGGGAAGACGACGGTCCGCCCGGCCGCTCCAGATGAGGTGCGTGCAGGCGCCGCGACGCCACGGGTCCTCATCGGCGGTGCACCCCCGAGGAGCGACGGAACTGCGACGGTGTCTGTCCGTAGGTCTGTTTGAAGGCGGCGCTGAAGTGGCTGTGGCTGGAGAATCCTAGGTCGATGGCAAGGTCGGTGACGTCGTCGTACTCGCCCAGTCGCTGCAGCGCCTGGGCCAAGCGCAGTTGCAGCTGATAGCGGTACATCGGGATTCCTTCGACGCGCTGAAAGACTTGGGTGAGGTACACCGGTGAGACGCCGACTTCTGTGGCGACGTCGGACAACGTCCACCGCCGCCCGAGGTCTCCACCGACGACGACCTTGGCTGCGTCGACGATCTTGCGGCTTCGTGCGGTGATGCGGCGATCATCGAGTGCGTGCCCGCGCACGGCAGCACGGACGAGCGCCATGGTGACGGTCTCGGCTTCCAGGACACCGCTGATCGCTCCGCGGTCGAGTCGGTGCCGGACGTTGGCGGCCATGGCCTGAGTGCGGGTGTCGACGCGCAGATCCGAACGATTCAGGGCGGCAACGTCACCGGGCGCGAGCAGCTCGCCGGGAACCAGCTCGACCAGCACCTCCGGACTCAGCCCGATCGACAGTGACGAGTCACCACCAGCCACCGGGTGGCTCATGCGCCATACCTGGTCTTGGTTGAGGAAGAGCACCCGACTGGAGTCGGCGACCGCCTCGTCGTGGCCCAGGTGATGGACGTAGAGCCCGTCGTAGGGAAACACGATGTGCGTCTTGTCGGTGGTCTCCTCGGCGCTCTTGGTGTGCAATCCGGGGCACAACACGTCCCAGACGGCCACCATGTCGGAGACCAGCAGGGCGTTCGACTTGAAGTCCACCATGCCCATGTCGAACCTCCGAGGCGAGGAATTTATGCCGCCATTCTGACATTTCGTATGACAGACATCATGCGACTGATAGGTTACTCATCATGCGAAATGTTTCACAGAAGCGCGCTACGCTCAAGGAACAGTCCCGTGACCGGGTCTTGGATGCAGCCGCCCGCCGTATCCGTCAGGGCGGGCTCAACGGCACCGCAATCTCCTCGGTCATGGCCGATGCCGGCCTCACCCACGGCGCGTTCTACGCGCACTTCGATTCCAAGGACGACCTCGACGTCGCCGCGTTCGGCCACGCCGTGGAGGCATGGCGTGACGAGTTCGTCCCCCTGCGACGCAAGGGCCGCTGGGACCGCAGGCTGACCTCCATCGCCAAGCGGTATCTCACCGGCGATCACCGCGACGACGTCGCCAACGGCTGCGGATTCCCCGCCCTGGTGTCAGAAGCCACCCACGCCACCCCGGCGTTCCGCGGCGCCTTCGCCGACGAGTTGCGCCGCTCGGTGGACGTCATCTGCGGCGAGGACGCCGACGACCCGAGCCACCGCAGCGACGCGCTGGCACTCATGGCGATCTGCGTTGGCGGTCTGGCGCTCTCCCGCGCAGTGGGCGACGACGACCTCTCGGAGCAGATCCTGCATGCGGCCCGGCGGGCGGCCTCTCAACTCGCCGACGCCACCACGGCGTCGGCGCAACCGTGAACCGGGACCCACAGCCGTGGCGCCGGGCGCCGTCACCTCCGGGCGCAGGCGCACGGGTGGTGCTGCGGCCGTTCACATTTCGAGGCGATCACTACCTGTCGGGAGCTAAAGATTCTGACAGTGCAGCGATGGAGCGTGCCGTAGCGTCCTGGTCGACACGCAAGGGAGACAGTCGATGAGCACGCACACGGCGAGCAGCACGGGAACGGTCCGCAACGGCAGCGTCGACACACCGTCGGGTCGCATCAGCTACACCGAGTCAGGGTTCGGGCCGGTGCTGCTGTTCATCCACGGAGTGGTGGTCAACAAACACCTGTGGCGCCACCAACTGGAGCACTTCTCCGACATCCGCAGGTGCATCGCCATCGACCTTCTGGCCCACGGGGACACCGAGATCGACGCCCACCAGGACGTCTCGGTCACCGCGAACGCGGCAATGATCACCGAAGTCCTCGACGCCCTCGGCGTCGACCGGGTCGACATCGTCGGCAACGACAGCGGCGGAGGCATCTGCCAGATCTTCGCCGCACTCAACCCGCACCGCATCCGCACGCTCACCCTGACCGACTGCGACACCAGCGACAACTGGCCACCGGCGGCATTCCAGCCGTTCGTCGACATGGCCCTCGCCGGAGGGTTGACCGACACCCTGAGCGCCATGCTCGCCGACACGTCGGTCTACCGCTCCCCGGATGCGCTGGGACCGGCGTACCAAGACCCGACCAGCGTGACCGACGCCGACATCGACACCTATCTAGCACCCTTCCTGCGGTCCGAGCAGCGGACCCGCGATCTGCAACGCTTCCTGGCCGCCTTCGACAACCACCACACGCTGGCCATCGAGACTGAGCTGCGCGCACTGGATGCACCCACGCTGATCGTGTGGGGCACCGACGACGTCTACTTCCCCATCCGCTGGGCGCACTGGCTGGCCACCACCATCCCCGGCGCCGCAGCACCCGTGGAAGTCCCCGGCGGGCGACTGTTCTTCCCCGAAGAACTTCCCCAGGCGCTCAACGAACCCCTACGCGCACACCTGCTCGCCAACGACGAACCATCCACGCCGACACCATAATTCGCTGCACGAACGCGTCCAGGGCCCGCACGACGGCCTGCAGTCGCGCAACGCCACCCACGACAAGGAGAACACCAATGCCCTCATTCGCCGACAAGGCCGCACGCTTCGCCGAACTGCACATCGCCGGGAACCCGGTACTGCTGTACAACGCGTGGGACGCCGGCAGCGCAAAGGCGATCGTCGCCGCCGGCGCGGCGGCGATCGCGACGAGCAGCTGGTCGGTGGCCGAAGCCCAAGGCTTCCACGACGGCGAAGAGCTTCCGCTCGACGTCGCCGAACAGATCATCAGTCGCATCGCCGCCGCAGTCGACGTGCCGGTCACCGCGGACTTCGAGGGCGGCTACAGCGACGACGACAGCCAACTCGCCGACAACGCCGCCCACCTGTTCAACCAAGGCGTGATCGGCATCAACTTCGAAGACCGGGTGGTCAAGGGAGCCGGACTCTACGACCTCGACCGGCAAGCCGACCGGATCGCCGCCATCCGCAGGGCCGCCGGACAGGCCAACCTCGAGGTGTTCATCAACGCCCGCACCGACCTGTTTCTCGGGCAGGGCCGCGATCCAGAGCAGACCGTGGACGAAGCCGTCGAACGCGCCAAGGCCTACGCCGCAGCCGGCGCCTCCGGGTTCTTCATCCCCGGCCTGCAGGAGGAGGACCTGATCGGCCGGATCTGCCGCGAACAGAGCCTGCCCGTCAACGTCATGGTCATGGACACCACGCCCACCCCCAGCCGACTGGCCGAGCTCGGCGTCGCACGGATCAGCTGGGGACCCCAGTCCTACCTCAACACCATGGCAGCACTGCAACGCGACGCCGGCGAGGCCATCTCGACACACCCGGTGACCCCGTGAGCGAGCGTCCCGCACAGGATCCGCGCCAGCCCCGCACGTGGTTCATCCCCGAAGCCGACAGCGGCATCGCGCTGGCGTTGAGCGCCACCGCCCTGAACCGCGGTGACAACGTCGCCGCGCTGGCACTTGACACCACACCCTTGCAGCACCTGGTCGACGCTCACGGGTCGCGGGTTCGAGTCATCGTCGCCGACGTTCGTGATCAAGCCCAGCTGGACGGCGCCGTCACCGAGACGATCACCGCGTTCGGGCGCATCGACATCGTGGCCAACACCACCTTCCACGATACCGTGGGCGCCGTGGAGGAAGTCGACCCCGCCGACGCCAAGACGGTGATCGACCTGAACGTCCTGGGAGTGCTCAACGTGCTGCGCGCCGTCCTCCCGGTGCTGCGGGCCCAACGATCAGGACACGTCCTTCAGACCTCCCCGTCCTACGACGAGATCGGCGGGCCCGGCGCGGGATTGCTCAGCGCCAGCGTGTTCGCCGTCGACGGCCTCACCGACTCACTGGCACAGGAACTACGGCCACTGGGCATCCAAGTCACCCTGATCGACACCCCACCCACGGCTGCACGGGCCACGTCCCGCCCGATACGCCGACACATCGCCGACTACGACCCAACGCTGCGGGACGCTCCCGACGCGTCGCGGCAATGGTCGGTCTCGGCGCTGACCAACACCGACGTGGCCGTGGCAGCCATCCTGGGCGTCGCCGACATCGAAGATTCCCCTCTGCGTCTGATCACCGCACACCCGCCAGCCGAGTCACGCGAGGACCGCCTCACCCGCACCCTGGTGGCATGCCCGGCGCTGCTGATGGCCCACCACAGCGACAACTGACCACCACCGAGTCAGCCCCGCCCCGCCCGGCTGACTGATCGACCGAGAAACATCGGAGGAAAGGACGACGCCCATGGCGGTCATGGAATTGCGTGCAGAATGCGAACGCTGCAGACAGCCGTTGCCCAACGGGTCACCCGACGCCCGGATCTGCACCTTCGAATGCACGTTTTGCGCCGACTGCACTGACGGCGACCTCAACGGCGTGTGCCCAAATTGCGCTGGCGACTTGGTGTTACGCCCCACCCGGCCCGCGGCGATGCTGGACAAATACCCCGCCGCCGCACCGTCGTCGGGCTAAAGACCATCCCGCAGCCCGCGGGGCGCGGGCTGCGGGATGAACACACACCGTGCGCTCAGGCGGTGACGGCGGCATCCGCGGCGTCGAACGGCAGGTAGTCGACGTAGCCGTGGGCCTGCAGCGGCGTGTAGAACGTGTCGCGGTCATAGGGGCTCAGTGGCAGACCCCTCGCGATGCGGTCGGGCAAGTCGGGGTTGGACACGAAGTGCCGGGCGAACGCGATCAGATCGGCGCCGTTGCCGGCCGAGATCGCCGCCGCTGCGGTGTCGGGCTCGAATCCACCGGCGGCGATCATCGTCCCGGTGAACGACTTTCGCAATTCCTGCGAGGCCACCGCACCGGCGTCCGCGTCGACCAGCGTGAAGCCACTAACCCGGGGTTCGATGACATGCAGGTAGGCAAGCCCGACACCGTCGAGTGCGGCCACCACATGTGCGAACAAGGCATGCGGGTCGCTGTCGTGAATGTCGTTGAAGGTGCTGCTGGGGGAGATGCGCACGGCGACTCGATCAGCTCCCCGCACCGCCGACACGGCGTCGACGACCTCCATCAACAGCCGGATCCGATTGTCGAGCGAACCCCCGTAGCGGTCGGTGCGCCGGTTGCTGCCGTCCTGAAGGAACTGGTCGAGCAGGAAGCCGTAGGCCGCGTGCAGCTCCACGCCGTCGAATCCGGCCGCGGCGGCGTTACGCGCCGCCAGACCGAACTCCTCGACCACAGCTGGTATTTCGTCCAACTCCAGTGCGCGGTGCGGCGACACCGGCGCGTAGCCCTGCTCGGTGGACACGGTGTTGGCCGGGTTGGCCCAAAAGGAGGGATCCAACGACGGACCCACCGGGGTCTGAAAACTCGTCGTCACATGGGAGCGCCGGCCGGTGTGCCAGAGCTGCGCGTAGATCACCCCGCCCTTGGCGTGCACGGCATCGGTGATCCGTTTCCATCCCGCCACTTGGTCGTCGTTCCACAGCCCCGGTGATCCATAGCCGCCGTGGCCGAGCCGCGACACCGCGATGGCCTCACTGATGATCAGACCCCCATCCGAGGCCCGTTGACCGTAGTACTCGAGCGGCAAGTCGCCGGGCACCGCGCTGGGCTGCTCGGCGCGCTGCCGTGTCATCGGGGCCATCACCACGCGATGGCCGAGAGTCAACGGTCCCAATTGCATTGGAGTGAACAGTGTCGAAGGGGAATCTGACGTCACCACTGCGAAGAATCCTCACCATGTCGGGGCTTACAGCCGATGTGTCGAGCTATGTCGAATCATCCGGTCCGCCCCCACGGACCCGTGATCCCCGACGACGCTACGGAGACCACCAGCTCACGCACTATCGAAATCTTAGGAACCCCGTCGATGTTCACCCCCGTCGTCGCCACGATGAGGATGATTTGGCGGGCAACCCATTTCGCCATTCTCGACACCGCACCCCTTCATCCATCTGCGCTAAAGATTTCGACAGCACCGTCGCCCACTACTGCCGTAACGTCCCGACTCGACGGGGGGGTCGGCCGTCGCGATCCGGCCGCAACGCCGACCAACGCCACCATCAGGCGCAGGCCACGTGGAGATCCGAACCGCACACCCATGACAGCGCGACACGACGGCATACGAGGTGGCGTGAAACACTCAAACCGGTTGTCTCACAACGGCCTCGAACGCTCACCAGCGTCAGCGCTCACCCGCAGCGGCTGTCGGGGCGCGGAGATGACGTGAGCGAACTGGACGACGACGCCACCCGCGCCGACCAACCCCGTTCTCACGCTGCACATCCGGCCGATGCGCCCAGCCCTACCACTCGACTGGCCGTCTCGGTGTTCGCAGGATATCTGGCATTCGGCGCAACGCTGCAGCTCCTCCCGCCGTGGATCGCACAACGCTTCCACGGCGGCCCGCTGGCCGTCGGAGTCGCCGTCGGCATTGCCTTCGGCGCCGCCGCGGTCTGCCGCCCACTGGCCGGACGCGCCGGCGACGCCGGCCACGCCCGCACCACCGTGGCGGGGGCAGGAATCCTCATCACCGTCGGAGCGCTCGGGCAATGGCTCGCCCCCGCACTCGGCATCGTCATGGTGGCGCGCCTGCTCATGGGGATTGGCGAAGCCGCCCTCTTCAACGGCGCACTGCCCTGGGTCCTGGCCGAGGTCCCCGCCGAGCGTCGCGGTCGGGTCGCCGGCTGGTTCGGATTGTCGATGTGGTCGGGGCTTGCCTTGGGCCCCTTGGTGACCGTCGTGACCACACAGCTCGCCGGACTAGCGGCGTCGTGGGTGGCCGTCGCCGCCCTCGGGATCCTCTCAGCGCTGGTCGCGTCAACTACCAGCCGTCAGAACCTCGATCACGTCGCGCCTGCTCCCCGTATCACCTCGTGGCGCGACGTCCTACCGCGTGGATCGGGGCTACCCGGACTGATCTTCGGGGCGGCCGCCTACGGCTACGGCACCATCTCGGCGCTGCTGGTGCTCTACCTCAACCACTCGATGTCTGCGGGTTCGTCGATCGGACTCACCGTCTTCGCCGCAGCGTTCCTGTTCGTGAGACTGGCAGGCAGCCCCGTGGCCGACCGGCTGCGCCGCAAGATACTGGCCATCGTCAACCTCATCGTCGAGGCCAGCGGACTGCTCGTCGTGGCCACCGCCCACACGCTCACCGCAGCGCTGATCGGCACGGCACTCACCGGCGCCGGCGTGGGACTGATGTTCCCGGCGATCGTGGCGCTGACCTTGAACCGGGTCAAGGGCGAGCGAGCCGGAGCCGCCGTCGGCGCGGCCAGCTCCCTCTGGGACGTCGGCATCATGATCGCCGGACCGCTCGGGGGTGCACTCACCCACCTCGGATATCCCGCGGCCTTCACCGCCGCCGCGACAATCGCGTGCGCCGCAGCCCTCCTCGCCGCCACCCTGGCAGACCCCGCGACCCCACGGGCGCCCCGAGAGTCCCGGCCGTGAGCAGCCCAGGCGCCGCTGAATCCCCCGACTGGATCAGAGCCGAACCCCACCACATCACACCAAGGAGCGCAACGTGAACCCAAAGACGACCACGGTCGCAGTCTTCGGCGCCACCGGCTACACGGGCCGGTTCGTCGTCACCGAGTTGCTGAACCGCGGAATCACACCCATCGCCATCGCGCGGGACCCGGTCGCCCTGCAGGACGCTGACTTCGGCGGCGCCGAGGTGATCCGACGCCATGCCACGGTCGACGACCCCGCATCCCTGGACAAAGCGCTCACCGGGGCCGGAGTGGTCATCAACTGCGCCGGCCCATTCGTCGACACCGCTCACCCCGTGGTGTCGGCGGCACTGCGCGCCACCTGCCACTATCTCGACGTCTGCGCCGAACAGGCCACGACCACCAGGACTCTGAACACCTTCCACAAGGCAGCTCGCCTGGCCGGAGTCGCCGTCGTACCGTCCATGGCGTTCTACGGCGGTCTGGCCGACCTGATGGCCACCGCCGCCATGGCCGGACACGACACCGCCGAATCCATCGACATCATGATCGGTCTGGACAGCTGGCACCCCACCCGCGGAACGCGAACCACCATCGACCGCAAAGCGCTAGGAAACTTGGCCATCACCGACGGTCAACAACAACCCGTGGCATCGCCCCCGGCGCGACGAACATGGGATTTCGGCAGCCCGCTTCACACCCACGACGTCGTCGAATTGCCCTTCACCGAAACCGTGCTCATCGCGCGACACGTCACCACCCAAGAACTACACAACTACGTCAGCGCCATCGCCGTCCGCGAAGTGCTCGACCCCACGACACCACCCCCGAACTCCGACGCGCCGAATGGCCCATCGCCGCAACACTTCACGATCGAGGTGATCGTCCGACGCGACGACAACGAACGCCGCGCCGTGATGCGCGGCCACGACATCTACGCCATCTCCGCCCCACTGTTGGGCGAAGCCGCCCAACGCCTGCTCGACGGAGACTTCACCCAGCCCGGGGCACACGCACCGGCGGAAGTGTTCGACGCCGACGCCATCCTGACAGCCCTCGCACAAGGGCACGCTTCGTTCAAAGTCACCTCGGATACGTAGCGAAGACCGCACCCTAGGTCGCGTACTACCTCGACTGAACGCCGCCAAGCACACCTGCCAAACCCAATTTTCGGCAACGACATACTGAAAGGCAATCAATGTCTGAAACCTCCGACACCATCGTCACCTACGCCAAAGACCTGCACTGGCAACCCGTCGGCCCGCTCGACGAAAGCGGCAAGGGAATCTTCGTGTCACGGATGTACGGCGACCTCGAAACCACCGGGCCCACTACGTTTCTCATGAAATACTCCGCCGGCGTCACCGCCCCACCACACATCCACACACACGACTACTACGCCGTCGTCGTGTCCGGACGATTTCAACACTTCCTCCACGACCAGAACGAATACGAAGTGCTCACACCCGGAAGCACCTGGTTCCAAAAAGGCAACGCCGTCCACGGTGACGCCTGCGTAGGCGACGACGACTGCATCCTCAGCATCTTCTGGCCACACGGATTCGACGTCACCTTCGTCGAGACAGCCAGTGCCTGACTTCGCCATCAACACACAGTGGCACGCTGCGTTCAACTGACAGCCGAGTCGGGGGTTCGCCGGCGAACTCGAGATGACGCTTCGCAGCGCGGAGTGGACCTGGGTACGGCGTAGGCACTGCCGCAGCTCATCTCTGCGGGTCCGGGACATCAGCTGCGCAGCGGCACCACCAAGCTGACCGAGGTCGGTAGATCATGGGCTACCGCGGCGACGCCTCGCCGGGGGCGGGCAGGACGGTGGTGGTAGCGGGCGGTGTGAGTGAGTTGTCGGCGATGACGGTGATGGCGAAAGTGCCGAGCAGTAGTACTCCGAGGGCTTGGGTGAGGAGTGCGAGGACCAGGAATCGGAATTTGGCGGTGTTGCCGGCTCGGAGGGTGCGAACGGCGTTGATGTTGAGCTTGGCTGTTTCGTTCCGGGCGTCGATGAGGTGGTAGCCCCATAGTTCGGCACTGAGCATGCGGGTCATGTCGGTGGTGCTGGCGATCCGGAATTTGCTTGCGGTGGCGCCGGCGAGGATGCCGAAGATGACTGCGGCGAGCAGACACATTAGAGCGCCGCCCAGGAGCCACACCTTCCAGGCTGCGAGGCCGACGGTGTAGTGATCACCTCTGATCACCGCGATGACGGCCAGGGAGATGGTGACCAGGGCTGTGGCGCTGGTGATGGACGCCGCGGAGCGGGCGTTGATGGTGTCACGGCGGGTGTATTCGCGGTCGAGTTCTTTGCCGATGAATTCGACCCATTCGCGACCCTGGTCGGGGTCGGTCGGATCATCCGCTGAAGGCGGCTGGGGGTCAGTCACTACGGTCGCCGTGGACGACGGTTCGCACGACGTCGAGTGCGGCCGTCCTCAGCGATGCAGGGTCTTCGCTGCGGGTGCTCAGCTCGGTTTCCCACACGATGGGTGTGGGTGGGGGCCGGCCCGGTGGCGGTGCTGGGGGTGCATCCGACGG
>NZ_RARC01000033.1 GCF_003719305.1 Mycolicibacterium stellerae | reverse complement strand
CAGGTCGCCCGCTACGACCCCGACGCCCAACGCCGCACCCACACCGCGGTGCGGGGCCGTGATTTCACCATCGGCGCCTGTGACGACGACGCCGAAACCACCGCGGTGTGGGGGCGGCTGCTGGCCCCCGACGGTGCTGTTCTGCGGCAGCGGGTCACCGCCATGGTCAACGGGGTCTGTGATGGTGATCCGCGCAGCGCCGGTGAACGCCGCTCTGATGCGATCGGCGCGATCGCCAACGGTAACGACACCCTGGCGTGTCGGTGTGGCTCCCCGGCCTGCCCCACCACGGGTGTGACCCCCAAGTCCAATGTGGTGATCCGGGTGATCGCCGACCCAGCCGCCATCGCCGACGCCGCCACCCACACCCAGACCACCGCCCCTGCGGCCGCCTCTGCCGCCGCGGAGGCTACCGCCCAATCCGCCACTGCCGCGTCGGGGCGGCGGCCGCGGTCGCCGGGCCTGCTGGTGGGCCATGGGGTGTTACCCAATGCGCTGCTGGCCGAAGCGATCCGCAGCGGGGCGACGATCACGCCGATCCGCACACCGACTGCTGGACCCGAGCCGCGGTATCGGCCCAGCGCCGAGTTGGCCGAGTTCGTGCGGATGCGCGATCTGTTCTGCCGCTTCCCCGGCTGCGACGTGCCCGCCGACCGCTGCGACCTCGACCACGTCATCCCCTGGCCTTTAGGCCCCACCCACGCGTCGAACCTGAATTGCAAATGCCGACGACACCACCTGATGAAAACGTTCTGGACCGGCATTGGTGGCTGGGCCGATCAACAACTGCCCGACGGCACAGTGATCTGGACAGCCCCGAGTGGTAAGACTTTCACCACCCAGCCCGGCAGCCGGCTGTTCTTCCCCACCTGGAACGTCACCACCACCGAACTCCCACCCGCCACAAAACCACCACCCAACGCCGAACATCGCGGCCTGATGATGCCCCGCCGACAACGCACCCGCGCAGCCGATATCGCCGCGCGCATCCAAGCCGAACGCAGACTCAACCAACGCGACACCCCGCCCTACTAAGTGGTGTACTGGTTAGCCGGCCAGCTCGAGGGTCACTTCGGCAGGGCAGCACAGTTCGTCGCGCTGGTTGAAGATCGCGATCTCGAGGTCCACCAGGTATCGCATGGTGTCACCGGTCTTCTCATCTCGCTTGTCGACGACGCGGCCACGACCGACCATCGAGTCGCCCGCGTAGATAGAGCCGATCATCGACAGCTTGCGCCGCACCACCCGGCTGTACGGCCCCGCCCAGTCGGTGGCGATCCGGTCGATGAAGCCTGCCAGGTGCATGGTGTTGACGAAGATCGTTGGATGCCCGTGGCTTTCGGCGTAGGCGGGGTCATAGTGGCCGGGAAAGTAATCCCATGTCGCACCCGGGTTCATCACCACCCGTTGGTAGCTGATCTCGTCGACGACCTCCGCGAGCTCGGTCGGCACCGTGACATCGTTCCACGCCAATCTGCGGTAGCTGCTCATGGCAACTCCGTAGGGGTGAAGCGGAACAACGTGTTCCGGTTCGTCGCGACCAGCGAGCCGTCTTCACGGTAGTAGCTGTCGCAGGTCTCGACGAAGTGCCCGACTCCGACCTTCGTGCGCTTCTCCGGCGACACCGACACCACCTCTTCGACAACCTTGAGGCGGTCGCCCTCGATGATCGGGGTCACGATTTCGACGTCGTTGGACGCGTTGATGAATGTGGTACCGGGAAGCGGCACACGGATTGCGATCGACGGAACGGGTCGCTGGCCGTTGGGCAGCCACGGTGGTGGGATCAACCAGCTCATCAACATCGCGGGTGGTGCGACAAGCCCACCCCACACCTGCGTGGCGAAATCGTTGTCCCAGTATGCCGGGTTGCCGTCCTGCACCATCGACGCGAAATGCTGGATGCGGGCCGCACTCACCGCAGTTCCGGCGAACCGCGGCTCACTGTGCGTGCCGACCATGCGCAGGGCATCCTCATAGGTGCCGAACGCAAATTCGTAGCGGATACCCGCAGTCACCGGCTCATACCGGTAGCGCGTCTTTGCTTGGCACAACGTCCCATTCGAGCGCACGCGAAGTGAAGTACCACCCGCCCCGCTCGTAGATGAGCCGGTCGCCGAAGGTACCGGTGGCGCGGAGCTCGGCACCGACGAACAGAAGCGCGACGCAGTGCTGGGTGGCATCGACGCCGTCGACCGCAATCTCGTGGTCGACGGTGACGAGGCGCTGGTCGTTGCCGCCGTCGAAGGCATCCCGCAAGTTGGTGAACGTCTGCCCGTCGCGGACGAACGTCGCGCCCGCGTGGCGGAATGTCGCTATCCAGCCGCCGAAGTCGCCCGCGGAGAACAACCGATTATGGCGGGCGTTCAGGTTCAGGATGGCCGCGCGTCCGGCCACCCCGGCGAGCACGAACTCCTGCTGATAGCTCATCGTCATGTGTCTTCTCCCGTCTTAGCGACTGAGTATGTAGCCGTGATCCTCGCGGTCCCATGCGTCGTCGCCGAGTCCCCTCGTGCGCAGCAGATCCTTGCGGACTCGACCGATGACGTTTTTCGGTATCTCGTCGACGACTTCCAGATACCGCGGAACGCAGAAATACGGCATCCGTGCCGAGCAGAAGTCCAACAGCTCGGCGTGGTCGAAGTCTGCCCGCGAAGCGACCGTGACGACAACCAGGATGTCGTCCTCGCCCAGATCGCTTGGTACGGCAACGGCAGCGGCCTCGAGCACGGCGGGATGGCGCATCACCGTCGTCTCGACCTCCACCGAGGAGACGTTCTCGCCGCGCCGCCGCAGCGAGTCCTTCACCCGGTCGATGTAGGTCAGGTTGCCGTCGTCATCGAAAGAACCGAGATCGCCTGTGCGGAACCACTCCTCGTGTGCGACCACAGCCAGCTGTGAGTCGACCGCTTCGCCATCGACATAGCCCAGGCTCATCGCATTCGCCGACTTCGGCCTGCAGGTGATCTCGCCGACGGCGCCTGCGGGCATGGGATGCCCGTCGGTGTCGACGATGCGGACGTCGAATGCGGGGTTCACCCGTCCCGATGTCCCGGGGACACCATCCTCTGAGACGCGCTTGAACGCGATCGGGAAGGCCTCCGTCATTCCGTACATCGTCACGACCCTCACGCCGTAGCGCTGCTCGATGCTGCGGTACATGTCGGCTGCGATGGGTGCCGCCGAGATGAACCTCAGCGGCAGCTGCGAGTCCCCAGCGTTCGGCGACTGATTCCACAGCATCGAGACCATGGCTCCCGCGCCGGCAAAACCCGCTGCGCCGCATGCGCGTATCTCGTCCCAAACTTCACTCGGCCGGAACGCCCCGGACAACACCATCGTCGAGCCGAGAAGCATCGGCGCCAGCACCGAGGGTGCGGCGCTCAGGTGGAACAACGGCATCGCGCTCCACACCACGTCATCGGCGGCCAGCTCCCAGGCTGTCGCCACACCGGCCGCCGCCGAGAACAGATAGTGCCACGTCGTTGCGACGGCCTTCGACGGTCCGGTGGTGCCCGAGGTGAAGAACAGCGCGGCCAACTCGTCCGGACCTGCGGGATCGGCGTCGGGCGGGGTCGCCGAGGCGCGGGACAACTCTTCGGTCAGCGAATCGCCAACGACCAGTGTGGTTCTCGCCGTCTCCACGCGGTCGACGATCTCGTTAAGGTGGCCGAGTCGTTCGGCGTCGGTGATGACGACTTTGGCCCGCGACAAGCGCAGCGCGTGCACCAGAAACTCGTCCTTGTTGGCGACGTTCACCGCGGCGCTCACCGCCCCGATCCGTGCTGCGCCGAGCCAGAAGTACACCCACTCTGGGCACGTCGCGGTGAACAACGCAACGGTGTCACCCCGCGCGACACCGCGATCGACCAACACGTTCGCGGCCGCACATGTGCGGTCTCGCATCTGTGCGAACGTCACCGTCGTGCCTGCGATGCTCATCATCGTGGCGTCGCCGAACTGCTCGGCGCGCTTGTCCAGCACGTCGGGGATCGTGAAGCGCTCGACGCCGAACTGCGGCGGACCGATCGGCCCGTCGCGCCTTCTGCCTTCAGGCACCCGCCGCCGCCGGGTCCGGTTCGCCGGTGGCGGTGTACCCGAAGTCGATCGGCGACGGCTCTTCACCGGGGTAGAACCGATGCGCCCATCGCCGCAGTGCGGCATAGTCGCGGGCTTCCTCGGGCGCCAGATTCGGCTTCTCCAGGTACTTCATGTTCTCCCAGGTGAAGAAGTCCTGCTTGATGACTTCCTGCTGCAACTGAAGGAACTTCGCGGCGCGGCCCGCCGGTTTGTCGCCGGTGTCACCGGGTTCGCGAACCGACGCCTGGGTGTAGAAGTAGTCGGTGTAGTCCTCGTCGACGGGCGTCTGACCCGTCACCTCGATGGTCGCGACGAGTTCCTTGGGGAACCGCACGATGCCGAGCCCCAACGAATAGTTGTCGTAGATGATGTTCGCGTCTACGGGTCCGTCGGGTGTGAGCCATGTCGACGGCCGTCCGCCTCCGAAATTCGCGGTCACCGTCGCGTGCAGGTGGTAGCCGTTGGCGTCGAACGACGTCGTGTTGGCGGCGCTGTCGGCCTTGTGGACGAACTGCACGTGATACGGATCGGCTGCGTTCTCGATGATCATCTGCGCATGCACCTTGACCCGGTTGAGCATCCGGGAGTGCGGGTGCAACGGGTAGTACTCGTCGGTTTCCAACTCGGGAAGGACAGGCGGCAGCCAATAGGGAGCGCGGCCGTGGCGCTCGTGCCACACCACGATGAACCCGTACCACTCCTGTGCGGGGTAACTCTTGATCTTCACGTTCTGCTTGCAGCCGATCTTGCTGTACGGGATCAGCGCGTTGGTGCCGTCTCCCCGCCACTGCCAACCGTGCCACGGGCAGACGATGTGCTCACCCTCGACGGTGCCGCCCACGGCCATGTTCGCGCCAAGGTGCAGGCAGTACGCGTCGAGCACGTTGACCGTGCCCGACGCGGTGCGGAAGATGACCAATTCTTCGCCGAAGTAGTGCGCCCGCTTGACCGCCCCGTTGGCCAACTCCGAGGCGAAACCGACGATGAACCAGCCGGTCGGAAAGCGATACTTCGAGAGGCTGATACCGCTGGGGCCGAATTCCCGCTCCGACGGATCGATGGTGGGATCGTCGATCGTGTCCGTCAATGCCGTCTCCGTCCGCGCAATATTTCGGCAGGTCAGACCCTGTCCGTCGTCTATTGTTACTATTTTAAGCATTCTAGGTCAAGGACAGCCGAACCAGGAGCATGCATGCCGACGACCACACCAGTCGATCTTTCGGATTCCGCCTTGTGGCGGAACGGTTTTCCCGACGAGCTGTTCGCCGAGCTGCGCCGCGACCGGCCGCTGTTCCGCCACGGGCTGACCGACGGCGTCGCCAAGACCGTCAAGCGGGACTTCTGGATGGCCACCAAGCACCGGCATGCCCAGCGCATCCACCGCGACACCGACTCCTTCACCGCAACCGACGGCCCGCTGATACAGGGCGTGGGTGTCATCGGCTCGGCGCCGACCATCATCAACATGGACCCTCCCGACCTCCTCAAGCGCAGACGGGTGATGTCACACGCCTTTACGCCGAAGGCGATCGGCAAGCTCGAGGAGGGCATCCGCAGGCGTGCGGCGGGAATGGTCGACCGACTGCTCAAGGCTGGCGGAGGTGACTGGATAGAAGACGTCGCCGACGTGCTGCCGATGTCGGTCATCGGCGACATCATCGGCATTCCCGAGGCGGACCGGCCCGAGATCTTCGACACGCTCGATCGCATTCTCAAAGTCGCCTCGTCAGAGGACGCCGTTGCCCAGCAGGACGCGATGGAACTGTTCGGGAAGATCTTCACCTATGCGTTTGAGCTCACCGCCGAGAAGCGGCGCAACCCTACCGACGACATCTGGAGCACCCTGACGTCGGCGGTCGTCACCGACGACAACGGCGAGAAGCTGTCCATCCCGGCCAACGAACTGGAGATCTTCTTCTTCGTCATCGCCTTCGCGGGCAGCGACACCACCAAGAACGCGCTGGCATCCGGGCTTGCGGCCTTCGTCGCCAACCCCGAGCAGATCGAGCGATATCGCGAGGACGAGGCGGTTCGGTCGAGCGCCGTCGAGGAGGTGCTGCGGTGGGCTTCGCCGGTGACGTTCTGGACGCGCAGCACGAAGGTCGACATCGAGATGGACGGGATAACGATCCCGAGGGGTGAGCGGGTGGTGGCGATGCTGCGCTCCGCGAATCGCGATGAAGAGGTCTTCGACAATCCGTTCGCATTCGATATCGGCCGCACCGACAACCCACACGTGACGTTCGGTGGCGGCGGACCACATCATTGCCTTGGCGCGATGCTGGCCCGCGCCGAAATCCGGGCCGTGCTCGACGAATTGCTGTGCCATGCCGACGAAATCAGGCTCGGTTCGCCGAAGGTGGCCTATCCCAACCTGACCAACAACATGACGATCTTCGACGGAATGCCCATCTCATTGACGCGCCGCTGACGCCGGCTTTTCATACGCCCTTGGGTCTGGTACCGATGACACCGTCGGCCGCTAGCCGTTGCAGATCCGCCTCGGTAAGACCACACAACTTCGTCAGCACCTCTTCGTTGTGCTGACCCAACGTCGGCGGTGTGCGAAGCAGCCACCGCCTGCCATCGTCGAGACGGGCGAACGGAGGACACGGATACAGGCCGCTGCCGGTCCTCGGATGCTCGAGCCGCTCGAAGAAGCCGCGGTGCGCCAGCTGCGGGTTCTCCGTCACCAATGACGGTGAGATCACCGCGGCCGCCGGAATCCCGGCTGCCGCAAGCCTTTCAACGACGTCTTCGACGTCCTGCGTGACGAGCCACTCCTCGATGTCGACGCCCTGACCGCCGATGAGTTCGGCCAAGGCGGAGAGCTCATCGTCGGTGCGTACGCTCACCGCGATCCAATTGTCGTCACCCGCGCACCGGAAGACATCCTGCAGCGTCGCACTGTGCCCACGGTTGCCCCGACGCTTCATGACCTTCCCGAAAACCTCGAATTCCATTGTCTGCACGGCGGTCACGTTGAGCACGGTCTCGATCATCGGCACCTCGACGAGCTGGCCTCGGCCAGTGCGATCGGCGAACTCCAGAGCCGCAAGCGTTACGAACGCCGCATGGGCTCCCGCGAGTGGATCGCACGCACCGCGCGGAGCAACGGGCAGACCGTCGGGCAGGCCGGTCACCCAGGCAAGGCCTGCAATCTGCTCCATCGTCGGCGCAAAGCCGACCCGGTCGCGCCACGGACCGGTCAATCCGAACGCGGGCATGCGTACGACCACGACGCGAGGATTGAGTTCGAGCAGGGTGTCGGCATCGAGGCCGAATTGATCCATCACCCGCGGGGAGAAGTTCTCGATCACCACATCGGCCTGGCGGACAAGTTCCTTGACGAGCCGGAGACCGTCGGCGGACTGCAGGTCGAGCGTGACCGACCGCTTGTTGGTGTTCATCGCATGGAAGACCCAGCCGTACTCCCACCAGTCGTCGACGTCGGTGCGCATTCCGCCGGAATACCGGATGCCGTCGGGTCGCTGGATCGACTCGATCTTGATGACGTCGGCCCCGAACGCCGCCAACGAATGAGCGGCGGCGGGGCCGGCCCAGAACGCTGTGAAATCGACGATCCGCACGCCTTCGAGCGGCGGACCCGCTGGCTGTGTGCGCGGCGCCGATTCCCTTGGCTCCCAAAGCGAGAGGCCATCGGCCTCCCCGACGGCGGGAGCGTCGCGCACCGGCGCCTGCTTGGCGGCCGACATCAGCCACGGCGCGCGCGGCTGCCGGAACCCCGCGGGGTTGTCGATGTACACGCCACGGGTTTGCAGGTGATCCATGTCAGGAATGGTCGAGCCGTTTCCGAGTGGCGCCAGCGGCAACCGGAACAGCGCTCCGAGCTCGACGATCTCGGCGACAGTACGCTCGCGCATCCAGGGATCGATCCGTTCGCGAATCCAGTCGCGGTAATCCCATCGGCCGATCTGGAAGCGCAACTGGGCAACCTCGGCGAACTCGGGACAGTCGACCATCGCGGCGAAGTCCAGCCACTGCTGACCGGTGACCATGCTGATGCCGACGTAGCCGTCCTTGGCGGGCTCGATCGACGGCACCTCGACCGAGCGCCTGACGGGTGGCCGAGCCAACAGCTGCGAGTGCAGCCATTCGCTGCTCTGCATCAACGTGATCGCCTCGAGCATGGACAAGTCGAGGTGGCCACCCGGCCCGCCGCGGGCGACGCGACGGCGCAGCGCCATCGCGCCGTATGCCGCCCAAGCCGCGCCCATGAACTCGCCCAGGTCACCCCCGACCGAGATGGGCGGGCCTTCCGGATCGCCGCGGAAGCCGGTGAGCCCTGAGTCGGCCTGCAGGGTGAACTCGGTTGCCGGCCGCTCCGACCATGGCCCGGTCCAGCCGAAGTCGGAGATGGTGACGACAACGCAGTCCGGCCTTGCCTCGAGCAGCCGTGCCGGATCGACGCCTTGCTCAGCTGCTGCCGACCGGCTCGCCGTCACGATCAGGACGTCGGCCCAGGCCAACAGCTCGTCGGAAACCTTTGTCACGCTGCGCTTTCCGGCGGACAGATAGCTGAACAGCGGGCCGTCGGCGCCGGGAGCGAGTTTGCCGCCGGTCGCGGTGAAGCGGCGAAGTGGATCGCCTCCGGCGGGTTCGACCTTGACCACGTCGGCACCCGCGTCGACCAGCAGCTTGCCGCAGTAGCTGCCCGCGATCCGGTCGCTGACCTCCACGACGCGCAGATCGCAGAGCGGAGTGGATGCTCCGTCCTTCAAGCGCACAACCTCCCGAGGCCGTTTCTTTGTCATCTTAGTAACTTTTGTCGGATAGCGACCCGGTAGACCCCTGGTAGCACGGCTATCGCTGTTAACATTGCCAGGCAATGACAACTTTGGGAATCGGCCCCGAGGCTCGTCGCAGGCTTGGGGCCCGCAGGACGGCCGAGATCGTCGCCGATGAGCTCCGCAGGCAGATCATCGACGGTGAGTTGTCCGACGGCGACCTGTTGCCGCGCCAGGAGATTCTGGTCGAGCAGTTCAACGTCAGCCTGGTGTCGCTGCGCGAAGCCTTGCGGATCCTGGAAACCGAGGGGCTTGTCTCGGTCCGCCGCGGCAACCGCGGCGGGGCGGTGGTGCACGCACCAGCCAAGGCGAGTGCGGCCTACATGATCGGCCTGTTGTTGCAGAGCGACACGGTGCCGCTGGCGGATCTCGGCGCCGCGCTGCAGGAACTCGAGCCGATGTGCGCGGTCCTCGCGGCCCGCAGGCCCGACCGCGGACAGACCCTCATCCCCAAGCTCAAAGAGATCAACGACGCGATGGCCGAGCACATCGAGGACGGCGCCAAGTTCACCGAGATCGGCGGCCAGTTCCACGACGAGATCGTGCGCGGCTGCGGCAATCACACGATGATCGCGGTTGTCGGCAGCCTGGAGACGCTGTGGACCGGCCACCTGAACATGTGGGCCAGGGAGACGGCGGCACGGGGCGAGTACCCGTCGATGAGCAAGCGACGGATCGCCTTGACCGTGCACACCAAGTTGACCGATGCGATCGATGCCGGTGACGCTGACCGCGCCCGCAAGCTCGCTGCCCGACACATCGCCGACACCCAGACATACTTCAGCGCGGGCGATCCCGAACAGCGCATCGTGGCCCTCTCGCCGCAAGCGCTGGCCCGTCGCCACCGCTGAAAGGTGCTGTGTGCGTACGGCATTGATTACCGGTGGCAGCGGCGGCATCGGCAAGGAGTGCGGCCGCAAGCTCACTGAGCTCGGCTACGACGTCGTGCTCACCGCGCGAAGGGAGGACCCGCTTCGCGCAGCAGCCGAGGAGATCGGTGCGCGCTATGTCGTCGCCGACGCCAGCGACCCGGCGAAGTTCGCCCCTGCGGTGGAGGCGGCGGGAGACATCGATCTGGTTGTCCATGCGTCCGGCGTTCTCGGCGGAACCTACGCCCGCAAGCAGACTTTCGACCAGTGGCGGGCAACGATCTCGGCCAACCTCGACTCGTGCTTCGTCGTCACATCCGCGGCTTTGCCACGGATGAAACCGGGTTCGCGGTTCGTGTTCATCTCGTCGTCCGCGGCGCACGAACCGATGATGGCGAGGACGGCGTACTCGGCATCGAAGGCGGGCATGAACGCATTCGCAGGCGCGCTCGCACAAGAGGTCGACCGCGACGGCATCAACGTCCACATCGTCACGCCGGGACCGGTCGAGACCGAGATGTTGCAGGACGTCCCGTTCGAGATGTGGGCGATCCGGGCGTCCGACGTCGCCGACGCCGTCGCCTGGCTGGATACCCTTGACCCGTCGGTCGACCTGCCGGAGATCAGGCTGCACGCCATCACCCGCGGGCCGTCGGCACGGGCTCCCATCGTGCCTCTCGAAGTCGAGCGCCGGACGACCCGTACCAAGTGATTTCGCTACTCGCCGGGGAGTGCTTTCACCGTCGACGGCAGCCCGTAGAGCGCGGTCGCGTTGCCGCGCATGATCCGCTCGCGCTGGTCGGCGGGGAAGCGCCTGATCGCCCAATCGGGCGCGTCGTAGCTCCAGTGCGGGTAATCCGTGGAGAACATGATGCAGTCACCGAGGTCCATCATCTCGATGTACTCGCGGTACGTGACGACGTCGACCTCCTCGAGCGGCTGCGTGGTGAACCGAACATGCTCGCGGACATAGTCGCTCGGCTTGCGCCGGACGTGCGGCAGATCGGCCTTGCGGTGTTCCCAGATCCGGTCCATCCGCGACATCACCGGCATCGCCCAGGTGAAGCCACCCTCGACGAACACCACCTTCAGGTCGGGATGGCGGTCGAATGCGCCGTCGAACACCAGGCTCATCAGGTGCGACACGTAGAGCAGCGGCCACGATGCGAAGAAGTCGTGCCAGTGCGACGGGTTACCGACGGGGTAGATCGGGATCAGCTCGTAGGGTGTCTGCCCCATCAGATGGGTCGCGACCGGAAGGCCGTTGCGGGTCGCGGCCTCGTATATCGGGTCGAAATGCGGACTGCCGAAAGATATTCCGCGAGTCTGCGGCGTCATGAGCACTTCGGCCATGTACGGGTGCCCTGCCCACCGCTCGATCTCCCGCGCGGCCTGGCCGGGATCCTGCGCGGTGATGCTGATCGCGCCGCGCCACCGACCGTGCCAGTTGTTGTCGCCGAGCCATACGTCGGCCAGCCAGTCGTTGTACGTGGCCTTGAGGACGTGTTCGGCCTGCGGTAGCTGCGCGTCGCACATCGGCTCCAGCACCGCGATGCTCACACCGGCGTCTACCAACAGTTGCTTGGCGGCGAACTCCGGATCACTGCCCGCGGCTCCCCCGCGCGGCGGTGACGCGTCGACGCGCAGTGAACTCGTCTTGTAGGCATCGGGGGTGTCATAGAAGTACGACATCGGCGAAACGGCGTTTCCCGTCGGCCAGAGCTTGTCCTTCCACTCCGGCGGCGCGTAGGACTTGAGCACTGCACCCGACACCGGCAGCGGATGCACATCGGTGTCGACGATCGTCACCGCGATGTCCTGCGCGACGGCCCCTTCCGCGCGTTCAACGATCGTCATGCCCTGGTCCCTTCGAGATTGGCCGAGATGCCGTATATATCGCTTGCGTTGCGCCACAACACCTTTTCCCGCTTGTCGTCGGACAGCCCGGCCACGGCGGCGCCGGGTGCCGTCGTCGACCAGTGCGGGTAGGCGGATCCGTACATCAGCAGATCCGCCTTATCGGTGAAATCCATCCAGCGCTCGGCCTGGTTCGCGTCGGTCGGCCCGTCCAAAGCCGACGTGCAGTAGCGCACGTGGTCATGCAGGTATTCGCTCGGATACCGGTCCACCCAAGGGGTTTGGTCGCGCATCGACATCCAGAACGTGTCGAGCCGCCACATCAGCGGCGTCAGCAGGTCGTAGCCGCCGTCGGCGAAGACGAACCGCAGATCCGGATGCCTGCCGAACACGCCCTCGATGATCAGCGTCGCGAGGTGGACGAACGAGTTCAGCGGCATGAAGGCGGCATAGCCGGGATACGTCGAGGCGTGGCCCGCGAATGTCGGCGCGTAGTCGACGCCGTTGCCGCCGTTGATGTGCACGGCGACGGGCAGCCCGCGCGCGGCCGCCGCCTCCCAGATCGGCTCGAACGCCGGCTTGCCGTAGGGCTCCCGCGATTGCAGCGGGACACCCACCTGCACCATCTTCGGGTGGTCGGCCAGCCGTTCGATCTCGGCGACCGCGCCCCTGACGTCTTCGGGGTTGACACGGATCGTTCCCATAAAGCGCCCTGTGGCGTCGGGCTCGAGCCAACGGTCGATCAGCCAGTCGTTGACCGCCGCACAGATCCGGCTGTTGAGCAGATAGTCGGCGATGTTGCCGCGGGTCAGCGGATTGAGGATCGCGTAGTCGACCCCGCTCTCGCCGAAAAGGTGCCTGGCCACGGTCTCGGGGTCGGAGGCGGGATAGCCGTCGCTGTAGAGATCCTGGCGGTAGTCGCCGCCAGGTGCCTGATACCACTGCTGCTCGACGTCGGGGATCGCGCGCAGCTTGTGCGCGGGCGACAGATAGCGTCGGATCTCCGAGTTGTACCGGAAATGCGGCTGCACATTGGCGTCGATGATCATGCGGTGAGGTAGACCTGCCCGTCGGTGACGTCGACCTCGTACGTCCGGACCCGCTTCTGCGGGTCGGCGAGGTTCACCCCGGTGGTGATGTCGAACTCCCAGTTATGCCACGGGCACCGCGCGATCTGTCCCTCCCGCACGTAGCGCACCTGCCCGGGAGCATCGGGGGCGAACTCGGTGGTGCCGACGACATATCCCGCGCACAGCGGCGCGCCCTCGTGCGAGCAGTAGTTCGCGATTGCATAAACAGAGCCGTCGATGTTGTAGACCCCCACGCCGAACTTGCCCGCCTCGACCAGCTTCATGCTCCCCGGGGGCAGGTCATCGATCGCACAAACCGGACGGCGCTGCATCAACGTCCCTTCAGTTTCCTTGACCTAGAATACTAAAATAGTAAAGATAGAGCGACCGACTCGCTAGACGCTGCTGTCCGGGAGGCACTGTGACGCTCAGCACGGAATCACACGACAAGCCGACCGTTCCGGACATAGAGACCGACCCCTACGGCTTCTTCGAACACATGCGGAGGGCGGCGCCGGTGTGGCGCGGCACGCTCATGGAGAGCGATCTGATGCCCCCAGAGCTCAAAGTCGCTGAGAATTGGACGCTGTTCGACTTCGAAAGCGTCTTCACCGCGTTCCGCGAAGACACGGTCTTCGCCTCCGAGATGTACAACAACACGATCGGTCTCGTCTTCGGGCCGACGATCCTCGGAATGCACGGCAAGCAGCATCACGACCATCGCAGCCTGGTGAGCAAGGCGTTCAAGCAGAGCGCGCTCAACCAGTGGGAACCCGAGGTGATCGACCCGATCTGCGACCAGCTGGTCGACGAGTTCAAAGACGACGGCCAGGCCGATCTGGTCAAGGCGCTCACGTTCGAGTTCCCGACCCGAGTGACCGCTGCCCTGCTCGGCCTCCCGCAGGAGGATCTGGAGATGTTCCGGCGGTTGTCGCTGGACCTGATCTCGATCACCGAGAACATCGAGGCGGGTCTGAACGCGTCGGTCGAACTTGGCACCTACTTCCAGGGGCAGGTGGACCAGCGCCGAAGCACGATGACCGACGACGTGATCGGGGACCTGGTCGCCGCCGAGATCGACGGCGAGAAACTCACCGACGAGGCGATCATCTCCTTCCTGCGCCTGCTGCTGCCCGCCGGCCTTGAGACCACCTACCGATCGTCTGGCAACCTGTTGGCGCTGCTGCTCACCCACACCGATCAACTCCAGGAGCTGCAGGCCGACCGCAGCCTCATTCCGGCCGCGATCGAAGAAGGGATCCGGTACGAGACGCCACTGGTTCTGGTGGCGCGCAACACCACCCGCGATGTCGAGATGCACGGTATGACGATCCCGGAAGGGGCACAGGTCAACCTGTGCATGGGTTCGGCCAACCGAGACGACAAGCGGTGGGAGAATCCGAACGTGTTCGACATCCACCGACCGCGGCGCGCGCACATCTCGTTCGCAGGCGGGATCCACAGCTGCCTCGGCATGCACCTGGCCCGGGTGGAGACCAAAGCCATGCTCAACAGCCTCTTCGATCGGGTGACGGATTTGCAGTTGCTCGACGACGACGACACCAAGATCGAGGGCATGCCGTTCCGCTCGCCCAAGCACCTGCCCGTCACGTTCCGGCCGCTCGCATGAAGACCCGCGCGGCAATCCTGCATGACATGGGTCAGCAATGGTCGGTGGAGGAATTCGAACTCGACCCGCCCAAGGCAGGCGAGGTGCTGATCGAGATGGCCGCCGCCGGCCTGTGCCACTCCGATGAGCACATCCGCAACGGCGACATGTCGGTACCCAACGAAGTGATGGAGCAGTTCGGCCTCCCCGGCATGTTCCCGATGATCGGCGGACACGAAGGGTCGGCAGTGGTGGTCGAGGCCGGCGAGGGCGTCACGGAGTTCGCTGCCGGCGACCACGTGGTGACGTCGTTCGTCGCGGTCTGCGGCACATGCCGGTGGTGCAGCTCGGGCATGGAATACATCTGTGATATGGGCGCGCAGGTGATGATTCCCGGCATGCCGACGGACGGCACCTTCCGCCACCACACCGCGGACGGCCGCAATCTCGGCCACCTGTCCAAGGTCGGCGCATTCTCGAAACACACTGTGGTTTCCACGGATTCGATCGTGAAGATCGAGCCCCACCTCCCGTTGCTGCCGATGGCGCTGTTGTCGTGCGGGATTCCGACCGGCTACGGCTCCGCGGAGAACCGCGCGAAGGTGAAGACCGGCGACACCGTCGTCGTCATCGGAGTGGGCGGAATCGGTACCGGAGCCGTGCAGGGCGCACGCATCAACGGGGCCGCGCAGATCATCGCGGTCGACCCGGTGGAGTTCAAGCAGAAGTCGGCTCTTGGCTTCGGTGCCACCCACAGCGTCTCGAGCACCGAGGAAGCCGCCGACCTGCTCCGCGATCTGACGCGCGGCGTGATGGCGGACAGCGTCGTGGTGTCGCCTTCGTTGATCTCCGGCGACGACGTGCAGGCGGCCCTGAGCCTGACCCGCAAGGGCGGAACCTGTGTGCTGACCGGCATGACCGCCACCACGACGAACTCCATCGCCATCAACTTGCAAGAGTTCATCCTGTGGAACAAGAGCCTGGTTGGCACGGTTCTCGGATCGTGCAATCCGCGGGTGGACGTCGCCCGATTCACCAAGCTCTATGAGGCGGGGCTGTTGCAGCTCGATGAGATGATCACCCGGCGATACCGGCTCGACGACATCAACGAGGGCTACCGCGATCAGCTCAATGGCGAGATCGTGCGCGGCATCATCGATTTCTCGCTCGACTGATCACACGATGCGCGACGGGCGGCCCTGCCAGTAGCGCTCGCGGATCCGCCTCTTGTACAGCTTGCCGTTCGGATCGCGTGGCAGCTCGGCGTCGAATTCGATGGTGCGCGGGCACTTGTAGGTGGCAAGGTTCGCCCGGCAGTAGTCGATGAGCTCGACCTCGAGCGCGGGGCCGGTCTCCACACCATCGACCGGCTGGACGACGGCCTTGACCTCCTCGCCGTATTCGTCATTCGGCACGCCGAACACCGCCGCGTCCACCAGCTTCGGGTGCATGACCAGAACGTTCTCGGCCTCCTGCGGGTAGATGTTCACCCCGCCCGACACGATCATGAACGTCGAGCGGTCGGTGAGATACATGTAGCCGTCCTCGTCGACGTAGCCCATGTCCCCCAGCGAGCGCCACCCGCGGTCGTTGGACACCGACGCCGTCTTCGCGGCGTCCTTGAAGTACTCGAACGCAGGGCCGCCCTCGAAGAACAGCTCCCCCGGCTCGCCTGCGGGCAGCTCTGCGCCGTCCTCCCCCATGACGTGCACCGGGCTGAACGGCTTGCCCACGGAGCCGGGGTGGGCCAGCCACTCCTGCGGGCCGATGATCGTGCCCGCGAATCCCTCTGTGCCCCCGTAGTACTCGTGGATGATCGGCCCGAACCACTCCATCATCCGCTGTTTAACGTCGATCGGACACGGCGCGGCGGCGTGGATGACGCACTGCAGGCTGGATACGTCGTACTTGTCCCGGACGTCCTCGGGCAACTTGAGCATCCGCACGAACATGGTCGGCACGAACTGGGCGTGAGTAACGCGGTGCTCCTCGATCAGGCGCAGCACGGTTTCGGCGTCGAACTTGGGCATCAGGATCGAGGAGGCACCCACCCGATGCACCGCCATCGTGTAGTTGATCCCGGCGGCGTGATACAGCGGTGCGGGCGACAGATACACGCTCGACGGGGTCATGTCGTATCGTTTCGCAAGCGAGTACTCCAGCACCTTCTGCGCCCACGACCCTTGGCCGTCCTCGGGTAGCGGCCGCCGGACGGCTTTTGGTCGCCCAGTCGTCCCCGACGAGTAGAGCATCTCGGATCCGTCCGAAATCGGCGGCGCCGCATCGCTTTCAGTCAGGGTGTCGTCGTACAGTCGCCAACCGGGCAGCACACCGCCCACGCTGATATGCACGTCGACGCCGTCGCTGGTGGCCAGAATGTGGCTTCCCAACTCGGCCATCGACGCGTCGATGAACACGGCCTTGGCATCGGAGTCGCCGATGACGTAAGCCACGTCGTCGGGTGTGAAGTGGGTGTTCACCGCGCTGTAATACAGCCCGGAAAGCTGGCAGCCCCAAGTGATTTCGAAGAACTCCGGACGGTTCGGCAACACAAGGGCCACCCCGTCGCCGCGTCGCAGGCCTGCCCTGTGAAGCAGGGCCGCGACGCGCCGGCTTCTCCCGAACAACTCGCCGTATGAGATCGTGCGGCCGTCCGCGACGATCAGAGCAGTTGAGTCGGGATCACCGTCCGCGTGGTCGGCGATGTTCGCCACTGGTCGGGTCCTACGTGGTCGCCGCGCCGTTGTCGGATGCCGCCGCCTGCCGCTTGGCCATTTCGGACGGCAGGATCTTGTCCTTGAACACCTGCTGGATCAGTTCCTGGACATCCTTGCTGATCGACGCGAGTGCCACGAGGTCGTTGGAGCTCTGCCAGTGCACCCGCATGCCCATCATCTCCCACGCACGCTTGATGTTGGCCTTAGTGGCCAGCAGCGTGGTCATCGGAGCCTGCGCGATTTGGCGCGCGATCGCGTCGACCCGCGCATCGAGGTCCTCGCGCTTGACCACCTCGTTGATCAGGCCGTACTCGAGTGCCTTCTTCGCATCGACGGTCTCGGCGGTGTACAGGTAGTAGGACGCGCGGCGCCAGTTCATGAAAACCCATGGTTCGATGGAGCATTCGCCGGACGGCATCCCGAACCCCTGCAGCGGCGGGTAGGAAAAGTAGGCGTCCTCGGAGGCGATCACGATGTCGGTGGTCAGACCCATGTGGGTGCCGCCGCCGACGCAGTAGCCGTGCACCTGCGCGATGGTCGGCTTGGAGAACTCCCACAGGTTGAGGGTCGGCTTCACGAACAGGTCCGACTGCGGCTTCCACGGGTGACCCATCCGCATGGCGCCCTCGACGAACGCCGGGTAGTCGACGGCGTTGTTGCCGATCGCGTGTCCCGAGCAGAAGCCCTTGCCGTTGGCCTTGAGCACCAGCACCTTGATGTCGTAGTCGCGGTCGGCGTCCAACAGCGCGGCGTCAACCTCCTCGGCCAGCTTCTGGTCCTGCGCGTTGGCCTTTTCGGGCCAGTTCAGGATGACCTTCGCGATCGCCCCTTCTTTCTGGTAGATGGTTCTTTCGCGGGTCTCGTTGCAATCCATGCGTCCTCCTGTTTGTTATGACGTGATGACGCCGATTTCGGCGCCGATGTCGTAGGTGGTTCCGACCGTGCCCGTCCACTGCACAGTGCCCGACGCGCCCGCCTCGATTTCCTGTTCCACCTTCTCGGTGGCGATGACGTAGATGGGCGTCCCCTCCTCCACGTGCTCGCCTGCGGCGACGAGAAGCTCGGTGAGCTCGGCTTCCGAAACGGCCACCGAAACGCGCGGGATTCGAATGACGAAGTCAGCCACCCGCATCCGCCTTCGCGAGGGTCCGTTGCACGGCCTCGACGACGCGCCCCGCCGACGGATAGATCTGCGCTTCGAGCGCAGGCGCGGCGGGTGTCGGGACGAACCTCGCGGCCACCCGTTCGATGGGCGCGGTCAGGGCACCGAAGCATTCCGCCTGCAGGACAGCGACGACCTCCGCCCCCGGGCCGGCGAACTGAACGGCATCGTGTACGACCACCGCACGCCCCGTGCGTCGCACCGACTCGACCATGGTGTCGACGTCGAGAGGCACAAGAGTGCGCAGGTCGATCACCTCGGCGCTGACCCCTTGCTCATCCAATGCCTTTGCGGCTGCCAGCGATTCGAGCACACTACGGCCGTAGCTGATCAGCGTGACGTCGGAACCCGGCCGCTTGATGTCGGCCTGACCGAGTGGAATTCGAAATCCGGGATCGATTGGCACCAAACCCTTCTGGGCTTGCAGCCGGATCGTCTCGACGAACAGGCACGGATCCTCGTCAAAGATCGCCGACGCCAGCAAGCCCTTGCCGTCGCGTGGGGTGGACGGGACGATGACCTTCATCCCCGGGATGTGCATGAACCAGGCTTCCAGCGTCTGCGAGTGCGTCGCCCCAGTGGCGAGACCGCCGTACACCTGAGTGCGCACGGTGATCGGCGCGGTCGTCCGGCCCGCGGTCATGAACCGCAGCTTGGCGGCGTTGTTGATCAGCTGATCCGCCGCGATGCCGATGAAGTCCATGATCATTATCTCCGCGACCGGCAGCAGCCCGTCGATCGCGGCACCGATGGCCGCACCGACAATCGCAGCCTCCGAGATCGGCGTATCCAGCACACGGTCATGGCCGTACTTGGTCGACAACCCCGCCGTCGGGCCGGATGCACCAGGGTCGGCGATGTCCTCGCCGAGCAGGAAGACCCGGTCGTCGGCGGCCATCGCCTGATCGAGCGCGAGGTTCAGCGCCTCGCGCATCGACATCAGCGATGAGCCGCTTGCGCGAAGAGCCGACTGCGTTGTTTCGTCCATGGCCTTCCTCAGACGGGATATTTGATCGGGGTGGCGTACACGTCGCGGTCGAGCTCGTCGGCTGACGGCGGCCCCGCGGCCAGCACCGTCTTCAACGCTTCCTCGACCCTTGTCAGCGCGCCCTCGTCGATCCCGCTGAGCTCGTCGTCGCCGCAGATGCCGCCGTCGATCAGGCGACGGCGGAACGCGGGCACCGGGTCGGCGGCGATCGCCGCCTCCAGCTGATCGGAGGGGATGTAGGGCATCCGGTCGCCGAAATAGTGCCCGCGGAACCGGAACGTCTCGCATTCGATGAAGGTGGGGCCCTGGCCGTCGCGGGCCTTGCCGATCGTCTCGGCGAGTGCGTCCGCGACCGCCAACGGGTCGTTGCCGTCCACCCGTACGCCAGGCATGCCGTAGCCGGCCGCACGGTCGGCGACGTGTTTGATCTTCATCGTGTCAGTGGTCGGGGTCATCTCGGCGTACATGTTGTTCTGGCAGACGAACACCACCGGCAGATCCCACAGCGCGGCCATGTTCGCCGCCTCGTGAAACGATCCGGTGTTCGTCGCGCCGTCGCCGAAGCTGACGACCGTCACCCGGTCGAGCCCCTTGCGTTTGGCGGCCATCGCCAGCCCGACAGCGACCGGCGGCCCCGCACCGACGATGCCCGTCGACAGCATCACACCCCTATCGGGTTTGGCGATGTGCATGGTGCCGCCCTTACCGCGGCTTGCGCCGACGGTGCGCCCCATCATCTCGCCGTAGATCTCTTCCAGCGGAACGCCTTTGCCGATGAGGTCGTGCAGCCCGCGGTAGGTGGTCACCAGCTGGTCGTCGTCGCGCAGCGTGACACCCATTGCCGCAGCGATGGCCTCCTGCCCGCGCGACGGCCAGTACACACACATGAACTCGCCGGTGCCGATGCCCTTGGACAGCCGGTCGTCGGCGGCCTTCATCAACACCATCAGCGCGTAGATGCGCCGCTGCACCTCGGGTGAGGGAGTCATTTCTGATACGAACCGATCTCTCGGTAGACCTTCGGGATCGGTGGTGTCTCCATGTTGAGCAGTTCCAGCGAGGACATCTTGCCGCTCCTGCCGAGCTCCCCCAGCCGGTCGACAACCGCGTCGAGGTCGTCGCACTCGAGCTCGTAGATGGCGATGAAGGGCCCCTCGCCGTCGGTCGGGGCAAAGCGGCGCGCGGAAACGATCCCGTCGACAGAGCAGATCTCAGCGAGGTGAGTGTCGTTGTACCACTTGTGGTACTCCTCTTCGCGGTCCGGTGATACCGGCCTCGTCTCCAGGTAGATGATCCCTCTGGCCATTTTCGTCCTCCCTTTACACGCCCGCCCACGGCTTGATCTTGAGGAAGCCGCCCGCGTCGACGCGCAGCTGCTGACCGGTGACATAGCGCGCCGCGTCGCTGGCGAGGAACAGCACCGCCTCGCTGATGTCCTCCGGCTCGACATAGGGAATCGGGAAGCCCTGGATCACCGGAAATACGACCTCGGCGTCCTCGCGGGTCGGGTTCTGCAGATCGGGCCGAAACGCCCGGTACATCGGCGGGCTGTGCAACATGTCGGTGTTCACATTGGTCGGATGGATCGCGTTGACCCGGATCTGCTCGGGGCCGAGCGCGTTCGCGAGGTCGTTGACATAGTGTGCGACAACCTGTTTGGCAAAGGCGTAGCCCGCGCCGCCCGGCCCTCCGTCCATGCCGGCGGTGTTCACCGCCGTCGCCATGAAGGCGGCCACCGAACCCGTCGCGATGATCGACGCGCCCGCCGTCAGATGCTTCATGCTCGCGTGCACCAGGTTCATCACGCCGATCAGGTCCACGTCGACGGCGTCCACGAAGGCCTGCGGCGGAAGGCCCGCGGTCAGCGGGCAGATGCCCGCGTTGGCGACGACGATGTCGAGCTTCCCGAACTCGGCGACACCACGGTCGATCGCTGCAGAAAGGGCGGCGCGGTCGCGGACGTCGGCGATCTCGGCGTGCGCGCGCCTGCCTTCCTTCTCGACCAGCCGGGCGGTCTCGTCGAGCTCCTCGGGCCGGGCCAGCGGGTACTCGTTGGTCTCGATGTCCGCGCAGATGTCGACGGCGATGATGTCGGCACCCTCTGCGGCGAGCAGTTGCGCGTGAGATCGGCCCTGCCCTCGCGCCGCGCCACTGATCAGCGCAACCTTGCCCTCGACCCTGCCCATCGTCGCCCTCCTTGACTGTCCACCCGAGCCGGATTGGGAACCTTCGAGTCACCTCGCAGAGATCGCTATACTACCTAAAATTATAAAGATGCCAATCGGCCCGATCTCGAACAGGACACCGTGGACTTCTCATATCCGGCGGAGGCGGAGCAGTTCCGCAAGGAGCTGCGGACCTGGCTCACGGCGAATCTGACCGAGGAGGTCAAGGACGCCGACCGGGTCCGCGGGCGCGACGCCGATGCCTTCGACACGCTTGCGGCATGGGACGCGGCGGTGGCCGACGCGGGCTGGGGTGCGGTGTCCTGGCCGCAGGAATACGGTGGCCGCGGCGCTACGGTGCTCGAACAGCTGGTCTACGCCGAGGAGACGACGCGAGCGCGAGCTCCGGTGCCGCTCAACGTGATCGGGATGAACAACATCGCCCCGGCGATCATGCAGTACGGAACCGATACACAGAAGACAACGCTGCTTCCCCGGATGGTGCGCGCCGACGACATCTGGTGTCAGGGCATGTCGGAGCCGGAAGCGGGCTCGGATCTGGCGTCGCTGCGCACCCGCGCCGTCCGCGACGGCTCCGGAGATGGGGCTGACTTCGTGGTCAACGGCCAGAAGATCTGGACGTCGCTTGGTCACCGGGCCGACTGGTGTCAGCTGTATGTGCGCACCGACCCCGAGGCGCCCAAGCACAAGGGCATCTCTTGCCTCATCGTCGACATGCGGCTGCCCGGCATCGAAGCCCGCCCGCTGGTCACGCTCAACGGCGCGGCCGATTTCGCGGAGGTGTTCTTCAACGACGTTCGGGTGCCCGCCGACGCGCTGCTTGGCCCACTGGACGCGGGATGGCGGGTGGCCACGACGACGCTGAGCCACGAGCGCGCAGGTGCGGCACGGCTGTATGCACAGGTGGAAGTCCTGTTGGCCGACCTGGTTGCGGACCTGGCCGGACACACCGTCGGCGGCAAGCCGGTGCTCGAGGACGGTGCGACGCTGCGCAGGCTCGGTGACCTCGCGGTGCGGATCAAATACCTCGAGTTGTTGTGCAAGCGATCGATATCGGCGACCTTGCACGGCGGTGACGCGCTCGGGTCGGCCAGCCTGGCCAAGAGTGTGTGGGCGGAGTTGGGCCAAGATCTCGCCGAGTTGGCATTCGACGTGCTCGGCTCGGATTCCTGTGGTCAGCGGTGGGTGGACCGTCGCCTGTCGTCGCGCTCGCTGACCATCGCGGGCGGGACGACACAGATCAACAAGAGCATCACGGCCACTCGTGTTCTTGGGCTGCCGCGCTGATGAACCTGGAGCTCACAGACGAGCAGATCGCTCTTCGCGACACCGTCAGGCGATTTCTCGCCGAAAAGGCAAGCGTGGCAGCATATGTGCGGCCCATGCTGGATGATCCAATGGGCACCACAGACGCGGTGTGGCGCGGCCTCGCGGGCCTCGGCGCTACGGGGGTACTCGTCCCGCCGGATCACGACGGCGCGGGCATGTCGATGGTGGAGGCAGGCGTCGTCGCCGAGGAACTGGGCGCCGCGCTCGATCCCGGGCCGTGGCTGTCGAGCGCGGTCGCAGCGACGAGAGCGCTGACCCGAACCGGTTCGAGCGACGGGCTGCTGGCTGAAATCGCCCGCGGGACAGCAATAGCCACGGTCGCGCCGTTGACCGGTGTGCGGCCTGGCGCCGATGGCGCGACGCTGCGCGGTGGGCTGACCGCCGTGTCCGATGCCGCGGCGGCGACCGTGTTGTTGGTGCTGGCCGATGAATCGCCGGGTGCCGGGCTCTATGCCGTCGACCCCGCATCCGAGGGCGTCGCGGTGACGGCACGGCCCCACGTCGACCCGACACGGAAGCTGTTCGACGTCGAACTCGACGGCGCGACCGGGAGGCGGTTGGCCGATGCGCACCCGGATGCAGTTGCAGGACTCGTCGACGACGTGACGATCGCACGCGCCGCCGATGCCCTCGGCGCCGCCGCCGCGGTGATGAACATGGCCGTCGAGTATGCGAAGGTGCGCAGGCAGTTCGACCAGCCGATCGGCAGCTTCCAGGCCGTCCAGCACATGTGCGTCGACATGTACGAGTCGGTCGAACTCGCCCGCAGCGGCGTCATCCACGCGTTGTGGGCAGCCGATGCGGCTGATCCCGCCGAGCGGCACCGTGCCGCGTCGCGCGCCAAGGCATTCGCGGGCAGGCTCACCGCCGTCGGCGACACCGCGATCCAGGTGTTCGGCGGCATCGGCTTCACCTGGGAGCACGACGCGCACCTCTACCTCAAGCGCCTGCTTGGCTGGAGTGCATACCTCGGCGCGCCCGGCCGTCACCTCGAGGAGGTCGGCGCGCAACTCGTCAGCGAACTGAATCGAAAGGTCTTGCATTGACGTCCTCCCCGGACTGAACTCCGGAGATTCCAACCCCAATCCCATCGACTATGCGGCAGGAGTAGAGAGTTGAGGTTCACGGTTCGCAGACCGCCCAGCGGCGAGGTCTCCCCGTGCAGTCACCACCCGTCCGGCGGCGATGTTGCGTGCAGCGTTCACGTCGGCGTTGCACCGGCCGGCAGTGCAGGCAATGCACTCGAAAACCGCTTGGCTCTTGCGGTTCCCGGGTGCGATGTGCCCGCACGCGGAACAACGTTGCGACGTATACGGGGCTGGGATCAGCTCGACCCGGCCGCAAGCCTTGTGCTGCAAACGTCTGACCAGCATCCCCCAACCACTACGGCTGATTGCGCGGTTCAGCCCACGTTTCTGAGCGACTCCCACGCCCGATTGATCGGCGGTGCCGCGAGCAGTGCGGGTCATCGCACGAATGTCAAGGTCCTCGACCCTGATCAGGTCGAATCTCCGCGCGACGTCGGTGGTGGTCTTCTCCACCCAGTCCCTCCGCCGATCCCGCTCGCGGGCCCTCAGCTTCGCGATCGCACGTTTCGTCTTTTCGCGGCGACGGGAACCCCGCTTGGCTCGGGCGAGTCGCCGCTGCAATATCCTCAATCGCTTGCGCTCACCCGTTGTCAGACTTGGTACGTGCAGAAGCTCGCCGGTGGAGAGCGCGGCAGACACGGCTACACCGCGGTCGATGCCGACCACACTGCGGTCGCTCGGACCGGTGATCGGGTCGGGGATATGGGCGAAGGCGATATGCCAGCGGCGAGCCCGATCCCGAGTGATCCGGTAGGACTTCACGCCGTCCGGTACCAGGCGCGACAGGCGAAATCGTACCCACCCGACCTTGGGCACCCAGACTCGACCGAAGTGGCGATTCAGCCGCTCGACGTGACGGGGCTTCACAGCGACCTGTCGAAACCCTTCGTGCACTCCGGCTTTGCGCCATGTCGGTCGGCGGTGCGTACGGTTGAAGAAATTCTGCATGGACTGTGCGAAATCCCGCAGCGCTTGCTGTTGTACCGTCTGACTCCCAGCGCGAAGCCACGCATATTCGGCCCGCGCCTCAGTGAGTTGTGCGCACTGCTCTCCATAATTTGGAGCACTTCGACCACGTTGCCAGTGCAGTTGCTGCTCCACCGCCAGATTCCACACATACCGCGCGTCCCGGCAATGCGCCAACAGCCCCTGCTCCTCCTCAGGAGTTGGCAACAGCCGAAACCGCGACATACGCGCACCGTAGTCAACGGCACCGACATCCCCCGCCCTAGCACGCCAGCGCTACATCGGCGATCGGATTACTTGCCCGGACTGAAGTCCCGGGTTTCCAGTCTAAGGAGGCTGCAATGAGCCAAGTCCTGAGCGGCGTGCGGGTCATCGAGCTTGCCTCCTGGACATATGTGCCGTCCGCGGGCGCGGCGCTGGCGGACTGGGGCGCCGACGTCATCAAGGTGGAGGACGTCAAGGCGGGTGATCCGGGGCGGGCGCTGGTCATCGGCGGCTTCACCCGGCAGAACGCCAGAGCCGACGTCGACTTCATCCTCGAGATCGGCAACCGCGGCAAGCGCAGCGTTGCGATCGACATCAAGACCGACACCGGCCGCGAGTATTTCGGCCGCCTGCTTGCCACCGCCGACGTCTTGCTCACCAACTGGCGTCCCGGCGCGCTGGAACGGGCGCGGCTGACCGTCGAGGACATCCGCTCGTTCAACCCGAACATCATCATCGCTCGCGGCACCGGCGCGGGCGTCCGCGGCCCGGACCGGGAGAAGGGCGGGTTCGACGCGGCGACCTACCTTTCGCGCGGCGGGGTGTCCTACACCATGACGCCGTTCGGCACCGAAACCCCCGCGGTGCAGGGCCCGGGCTTCGGCGACCTGCAGGGCGGAATCACGCTCGCGGGCGGTGTATGTGCCGCGCTGTTTCATCGGGAGCGCACCGGCGAGCCGTCCGTCGTCGACTCATCCCTTCTGGCGCAGGCGATGTGGACCATCGCTCCCTCGATCTCGGTCGCTGACCTCTTCGGCATCGACGGGATCCCCGGCGCGCCGCCGGGATTGGCGATCAACCCATTGGTGAACCGCTACAAGACGCGCGACGGCAGATGGCTGCAGATGGTCTTCCTGCAGCCCGACCGGTTCTGGGCGGGCTTCTGCGAGCGGATCGGCCTGCCCGAGCTCGCCAGCGACGAACGTTTCGTGCCGTCGAGCAACCTGATCGCCAACGCGGAGGAAGCGTGCAAGCTCGTCGGCGAGAGGCTCGCCAGCGAGGATCTCGAGTACTGGCGCGAAGCGCTGGCCGACGAGCCGGGCGTATGGGCGGCGCTGGCGACGCCGAAGGAGACGCTCAACGATCCGCAGGTGAGACCGAACGGCTACGTCATCCCCAATGTCGACGACCAAGGCGTGGAATATCAGATCGTCGCCGCACCAGTGCAATTCGACGAGACGCCCCCGAAGGCCGCGCGAGCTCCCGAACATGGTCAGCACACCGAGGAGGTTCTTCTGGAGCTCGAACTCGACTGGGACGACATTTCGGCGGCCAAGGACAACGGCGCGATTCTGTAGAGGAGTGGCCACATGACACGGGAGCGGCGCGAACTCGAATCGGTGATCTACGAGCGTGAACCACCGATCGCCCGGATCATCCTGAACCGGCCCGACAAGGCCAACACCAAGGACGCCAGCCTGGTGCAGGAGGTCGACGCCTGCCTGCATGAGGCCGACCGCGACAAAGAGATCAAGGTCGTAATCCTGAAGGCGAACGGCAAGGGCTTCTGCGGCGGCCACGTGGCGAGGTGGGGACCCGACGAGAACCCCTACCCGGATTTCGGGGACACGTTCGAGGACCTGTACAAGGGCACCGCCGATCTGTTCCTTTGGCCGACGCTGTACCTGTGGGAGTTCCCGAAGCCGACGATCTCCCAGATTCACGGCTACTGCATGGGCGGCGGAATCTACCTGGGGCTGCTGACGGATTTTTCCGTCGCGTCCGAGGATGCGTATTTCCAGATGCCGCTCGCGCAAAGCCTGGGCGAGCCCGGTGGCCACACCATGATCGAGCCGTGGCTGATGATGAACTGGCATCGCACGATGGACTGGCTTCTTCTGGCGCCGACGCTTTCCGCGCAGGAGGCGCTCGAGTGGGGTCTGCTGAACAAGGTCGTGCAGCGGGACGCGCTGGAGGACACCGTCGAGGAGATGGCCCGCAAGATCGCCCAGATCCCGCTGACCACGTTGATGGCGGTGAAAAGCAATGTGAAACGGGCGTGGGAACTGATGGGCATGCGGGTTCATCTACAGATGAGCCACGTCATGACGAACATGGTCGGCGCGGCGTCCGACGTGCAGGCGCGACGGGCCGAGCTCATCCAGTCAGGCTTGAAGCCAAGGGATTTCGTCGCCGACGGGGAGACTCCCCCCGGCGAGCAGACGTAAAGGTACCCGTAGAGCCCGTCACAAGGGTACTTTTGCGACTGCTCGCGAGGGGAAAGTTAGCGGCCGGCGGCGTGTAGCGCCGCGACGTATCCGAAGATCATCGTGTTGGCGATACTGCCGCCTGCACCCAGATAGTTGCGCCCCATTACCGTCGCAGTGATGTTTCCGGTCGCATACAGACCGTCGATCACCTCGTCGCGTTCGTTGAGCACCTGGGCGTGCTCATTGGTGATCAGACCCCCGCACGTGCCGACGTCGGCGGGGAACACCCTGGTGGCGTAGAACGGCGCGCGATCCAGCGGGCCGAGCGCGGCGTTGGGCTTGTATCCGGGATCGCCGAGACAGGCGTTGTACGCCGACTGGCCCCGGCCGAAGTCGGGGTCGAGGCCCTTGGCCGCGAACTCGTTGAATCGCTTGACTGTTTCCTCGAGCGCGGCGGGGGGGACGTCGATCTGGCGTGCGAGGTCGGCGATGGTATCGGCGCGTTTGACCACACCCTGTTCGATCAGTCCCGCCGACAGCGTGCGCTTCTTCAACGGGTTGGCGCCCGACACATACCGGCCGACGTATCCCTCGTCGAAGACCTGCCAGCATGGTACGGCCTTGGCCGCGTACATCGCCTTGCCCACCTCGACGTAGGAGTTCGACTCGTTGCAGAACCGCTTGCCCGCCCCGTCGACGTAAATGGCGCCTGGGCGCTGCCGCCCGGACCCCAGCGATGCTGCGCCCGGGTCCTGGATGAAAACCATTGGAAGCCACCAGGCTTCGTCGAGTAGATCGGTCTTTGCGCCGAGGTCCATCGCCGTCTGCAGGACTTCCCCGGTGTCGCCTGCGTTGGCGATCGACCACGATCCGTCGTTGGGCTGGTCGCCGCTGTAGCGGCGGCGCATGTCTGCGTTGCGGCTAAAGCCGCCCGCCGCGAGCAGAATGCCCCTGCGCGCCTCGATGTTCATCGATGAGCCGTTGTGGTTGACTCGCGCGCCGACTACGCGGCCGTCCTCGACGATGAGATCCTCCATCGCGGCGTTCGTCCACACCGGCGGCTCACCCTTGACATCGATGAGAACCTTCAGGATCTGACCGATGAACGACGCGCCGTTGGTCATCAGGTCGCGTCGCCGGACCTTGGCGAGGTTGGTGCGCAGGAACACCCGCATCGCGACGGCGAACGCGCGCGGCGACCGGTTGAAGTACTGCACCGCGCGCAGCTCGTTGGTCTTGACGACGAAACCGTAGTTCTTGGCCATCGACGGCTGGACCTTGTCCCTCCAGTCGCCGAGCACAGCGGAGTCGTACGGTATCCCCTCAACGGAGCGGCCCGCCGTGTTGCCGCCCTTGTGGTTCGGGTAGTAGTCGCTCCAACCGGGGCATCGAACCAGCCGAACTCCCTTGCGCAAAAGGAAGTCGATCATCTGGTAGCCCGCGGTCAGGAAGGCCTCGCGGCGGGCAGGCGAGGACGCCGCGCCGATATCACCGACGACGTCGTCGAAGTAGGCCAGCCCGTCCTCGAGCGAATCGGATATGCCCTCGGCGCGCATCAGCGGGTTGTTCGGCAGCCAGACCATGCCACCCGACATTCCGGTGGAACCGCCGATGAGGTCCTGCTTTTCGACGACCAGCGGCTCGATCCCCGCATCGACGGCGGCCAGCGCGGCCACCATTCCCCCACCGCCGCTGCCCGCGATCAACAGGTCGACAGACTTGTCCCACGTCATGACGCGGGGACTGTTTCGGTCAACTCGAGGTCGGCCACGGGTACGTCGATGGTGGTGTTGGTGGCCTGAATCGCCGGCACCAGCCGCTCGTAGGGCACGCCGGCGAGGAAGCCGTCGATCACCCGCTCGAAGTTCGAGATCAGCCCCTCGATCTTGTCCGACAGCCGCATGTACTCGAATCCCTTGGCATGCAGGCCTTTCTGTTGCTTCGGCAGGTTGGAGAAGTCCTGGGCCGGGATCATCGGCCAGCTCGGGTCGTCCGGTGCCAGCGGTTCGGGTGCGGTCGGCCTACCCTGCGAGCGGTCGTTCGGGTAGCGGGTCAGCGACCACACCTCGAACAGTGTCTGCTCCGGCCCGAGCGGGCGGATCCGGTACGACGAAGCGCTGCTGTACTGCGGCAAAAGGAAATAGTGCGGGAACGCGAATCCGATCGGGTCGATCACGCGGCGGCGCTCCAGGTCGTTCAGGTCGGGGAAGTCGCAGTCGCGGGCCCTGTGCCACTTCGTCACGGCGTCATTGACGGCGGCACGCCAGGCTGTCATCGCCTGAGCAGGATCGTCCGGCAGCGACATGTGCTGCAGCCCCTCGGCGATCCGGATGTCGTTCTCGTGTGTCATCCCGCCCATGCCGGAGCCGAGCGTCCTCATGAAGTACAGGCTGGCCTGGATGAGCGGGTTTACCGTCGAGGAGTCCGGGTGAAACGATGCGGGCAGCAACTGCGGATGCGTCTGCGGTACGTGATATCCCTCCATGAACGCCGCGGTCGCCAACTTCCAATTCACCGGCAGCAGGCACGATTTCCACCATTCGGTGCGCAACGCCGACACCTTGAACTCGTCGTGTCTGGAGGCGAACGGCTCGATGCAGTCGCGTAACGGCGGGGCGTCGTCGTCGAGGTTGATCCACGCGCAGCCGCCCCAGAGCTCACACCGCACCGGCGCGAGCGCGAGATCGTCGGCGCCCAGATTGCCTTCATCGAATTCGTCGGCCCGCAGGACGAAGGTGTTCTTGCCGTCGAGACCCCAGCACCATCCGTGAAACGGACAGACGAAGCTGCGACGAGACCCCCTGCCCTCGACCAGCTTCATGCCGCGGTGGCGACAGGAGTTGTAGTAGGCGCGTACGGTCGACGCGTCGACGCGTACCACGATGATCGACTGGTCGAGAATCTCGTACTCGACGAAGTCGCCGGGTTTGGGGATCTCCTCGAGCCGGCACGCCATCTGCCAGACGCGGGGCCAGAAGAGCTCGGCCTCCAGCGCGTAGAACTCCGGGTCGTAGTACCGCTGCTTGGGGATCCTGTCCACGGACTGAACCGCCCATGGCACCGGTAGCGGTGCCCAGTCCAATTTCACCAACTTGCTCACCCCTCATCGGCGGCCCGGCTTCTAAAATAGCAAAAATAGCAAGACTGGCGAAGAGCGGCGCTAGTCGCCCCTGATCAGCCGGTCCATGTCCACCATTTCGTCGGTGTCTGGCACCTCCCGCACCGGGCTGCGGGCGTCAGGTCGGTGCGTAGAAGCGCCGGGCGTTCAGCCCGCCGATCTTCGCGCGGGTCTCCTCGCTGATGTCGAGCCGGGTCCGCAAATGCGTTGTGCTCTCCGGCCATTCGCCGTCCCAATGCGGGTAGTCGCCGGCAAACATGATCAAGTCGTCGCCCAGCACGTCGATGATCCGCATCTTTGTAAAGATACGACCCGGGCAGTTAGCGATAACCTTTTCGCTCGTGATCGTGCTGCTGCCGCCGTCGGAGACCAAACGGGCCGGAGGTGACGGTCCACCGCTGCGGCTGGACTCGTTGAGCTTCCCTGCACTTCGGCCGGTGCGCGCCGCGCTCGTGGACGAGCTGATGACGCTGGCGGCCGATCCCCCGGCGTGCAGGCGTGCGCTCGGCATCTCCGCATCCCAGGACCACGAGATCGATCGCAACCGCGCGCTGTCCTCCGCGGCTACCCTGCCCGCGATCAACCGGTACACCGGCGTTCTGTACGACGCCCTCGATATCCAGTCGCTCAGTGGCACAGCGCTTTCCCGGGCGCGCGCCCGCCTCGCGGTCGGCTCGGCGTTGTTCGGGCTCCTGCGCGCAGACGATCCGATACCCGCCTACCGGCTGTCCGCGTCGTCGAAACTCCCCGGGCAGCCGACGCTGGCATCGCGCTGGCGGCCCGCCCTTGAACCGGTCCTCGCCGAGATCGCGGCCGAGGAACTGGTCGTCGACCTGCGGTCGGGCTCCTACGCGGGGCTCGGCCGGTCACCGGCCGCGGTTCGCGCCGATGTGGTCTCCGAGCACGCCGACGGCCGCCGCACCGTGGTCACTCACTTCAACAAGGCGCACAAGGGCAGGCTCGCGCGGGCGCTGGTCAGCAGCAGGGCCGAACCCGACGACGCGGGCAAGGTGGCCGCTATCGCGAGGCGGGCGGGTATGCGGGTCGAGCGGGACGGCAACGAACTCACCGTCGTCGTCGACGCCTGAGCGATTCGACGTGTTCAGTTGCGCTCGTCAACGCAACCAACCACGCCGAAATCGCAGGTCGCCGCAATCTCCACGCGATCTCCACACTTTCTTCATGCACCGCCGCCTTGCGCCGACGCATGCTCCTGACACCCGAGCCACAACGGCCCGTGTTAACAGCCAGGAGAATCACCGTGAAGATCAAAGGCCCCATTGCAACCCTCGGCGCGGTCGCCGTCCTCGGCACCGGACTATGGCTGGTGAACGTCAGCAAGCAGTCCGAGCCTGCGCCGCAGCCCGCAGCAGCGACCGTCACGTCCGTGCCTGCAGCGGTGCCAGCGGCCGAGCCGGCACCCACCCCAGCCCCTGCGCCGAGTACACCCGCGGCCGTGCCCTTCGGCGGCCGGGAGGACTTCGTCGCCGACATCCCGACCAAGAGCGGCAACCTCGCTCTGGAGATCAGGGTGACCGGGGACGAGGCGAGGGCGTACGCCTGCGATAACGCGGGCATCGAGACATGGTTCTCGGGCAGTGCCGCCAACGGACTGCTCAAGCTCGACAGCGCCGACAAGCTCAGCCACCTCGACGGCCGCCACCAGGGCAACACCGTCGTGGGCAACCTGCGGATCGGTGAAAAGAGCTGGGACTTCACCGCTGTGCCGGGTGAGACCAGTGCGTTCTGATCAGCCGGCCGACACCGACGTCTACGGTGCACGGACCCGGCCAGCGCCCGCCACTACTCCCGCAGGTGCCGTCGCGACCCTGGTGGCCGTTCTGATCGGCGCCGCCGTCGCCGTCGGGCTCGGCGCGTTCGGCAAAATCCATGAGCCACAGTTCTTTTCGGTCAGCGTTGCCGGGTTCTCCAGCGGAACCGCGGTGAAAACGTGGCTAGCGACATTGGCCGTGTCCCTTGCGGTGTTCCAGTTGGTGTCCGCGTTCGCGATGTACCGGTTGATCCCCGGCGGTCGGGCGCCGTCCTGGATCACCACCGCGCACGTGTGGTCCGGACGGCTGGCCGTGCTGGCCAGTGTGCCCGTCGCCGTGCACTGCCTTTACGCGCTCGGCTTCCAATCGGGTGATTCCAGGGTGTTCTTCCACTCCCTGTTCGGGTGCTTCTTCTATGGCGTGTTCGTCACCAAGATGATGCTGCTCACCCGGAAAGGCCTTCGGCCATGGGTTATTCCGATCGTCGGTGGCCTGCTGTTCTTCGTGCTCGTGTATGTCTGGCTGACCTCGGCCCTGTGGTTCTTCGAAACCACCGGCGTCACATTGTAGAAAGCAGGTACTCGATATGTTCATCTCCCGCCGCCAGGCCCTGGTCAACACGGGGATCTCGTTGGCCGCCACCACGATCGCGGGTTGTGCCACCTACGGAAAGCCACCGGCGGCACCCGCGGCAACCCCGGGCACCGCTGCGACGCCCAACGATGCGGCGGTGACGGTAAAGGCGATCGCCAGCACGGCCGACATTCCCGTCGGCTCAGGTGTGATCGTCGACGACCTGGTCATCACGCAACCGACAAAGGGCAGATTCAACGGCTTCTCGGCCATCTGCACACATGCCGGATGCACGGTCGCGGAGGTGGTGGGCGCATCCATCAATTGCCCCTGCCACGGCAGCAGCTTCAACCTGGACGGCTCCGTCGCCAACGGGCCTGCCAACCGCCCGTTGGACGCCAAAGACATCGTGGTGCAGGGTGATTCGATCGAGCTGGCCTAGCGATTTCACGCCTTGGCGAGCTGCTTCTGCTCGTACAGCCGCGCCCACTCCTTGCGCGGCCTTATCGACACATCGACATCGGTGGCCTTGGCGCGCAATGCCGCGACGTTCGCCTGCTCGCGGGGCGTACGCGCGAACGGATCCCAGCCGAAGAACCGGCACGAGTTCTGCCAGGTGATCTTGTTGATGTCGGAATCGTCAGCGCCCGCGGCGTTGAGCTCGGCAAGCACCTGCTCGGGCGCGTCTGGCCAGAAGCAGTCGGAGTGCGGGTAGTCGCACTCCCAGGCGATGATGTCGATGCCGATCTCGTGGCGCAGCTTCAGCGATGTCTTGTCGGTGACATAACACGCCAGCGAGTGCTCGCGGAACACGTCGCTTGGCAGCTTGTCGCCGAAGTCGCGGCGTAACCACTTTTGGTTCGTGTAGTGCCGATCGCTGCGGTCGAGGTAGAACGGGATCCAGCCGATGCCGCCCTCGGAGAACGCGAACTTCAAGTCCGGATAGCTGCGCATCGCCGGCCCCCACAACAGATCCTGCGCGCACATCGCCGACACCTGCGTCGCCAGGATGATCAGGTTGTCGATCGGGGCGTTCGGTGCCATGCTGATCGCCCCGAATCCCGTGCCGATGTGCAGGCACATCACCACGTTCTCCTCGGAGAGTGTCCGGAACACCCGACCCCAGTACTCGTCGTCGTGGTAACTCGGAAGCCCTTCCAGGTGAGGTAGTTCCGGCATGGTGACGGCACGGCAACCCTTGGCGGCGACGCGGCGGATCTCGGCGCACATCGCCTCCGGGTTCCACGTCGGCAACACAGCGATCGGGATGAAACGATCCGGGTAACTGCCCGCCCACTCGTCGATGTGCCAGTCGTTGTAGGCCGACACCATCACCAGCGTCACCTCCTCGCGGTGCATGTTGAGGTGCCTGGCGGAGAAGCCGGTGAACGTCGGGAAGCACATCGAGGCGAGGATCCCGTTGCGGTTCATGTCCCTGACGCGCTCGTGCACGTCGTACACGCCGGGGCGCATCTCGGCGAAGCCCGCCGGGTCGCGGCCCCACTCCTCCGCCGGCCACGACACCACGGCGTTCAGCCCGCTGACGCCCTGCGGTCTGCCCTGATACATCCACTGGTCGACGCCGTTGTCGTCGGTCACGACGATCGGCGCCTCGGCCTTGTACTTGGCGGGCACATGGTTGAGGAACATGTCCGGCGGCTCTACCACATGGTCGTCGATGCTCACCAGGATCAGGTCGTCGGTCTGCATACCCAAGTAGTACCGTCTACGGGTGTGACCGTCTCTGCGCTATCGGACAGAGGTTTAACCGAACCGGCCAAGGATCGACGCGGCGTTTCCCGCCACCCCACCCGGCGGGTCATCGAACTTCGCCGCGGAGGCCGGGCACTGGGCGGGAGCTACCTCTACGAGGGCGAGGGTTTGATCACCGGCTGGCACAGCCACGAGGTACACCAGATCGAGTACGCGATCGGCGGAGTCGTCGAAGTCGAGACCGCCGCCGCACACTATCTGCTGCCGCCTCAGCAGGCGGCGTGGATTCCGGCCGGGCTCGATCACCAGGCGACGATGGCGCCGGGCGTGCGGACGGTCGCGGTGATGTTCGATGCGAAGATGATTCCCACCGGCGGCGACCGGACGCGAATCCTGGCGGTGTCACCGCTGATCCGGGAGATGATGATCTATGCGCTGCGGTGGCCGATCGACCGAGGCGTGGGCTCCGCCCACGACGAGAGGGTCTCCGACGCGTTCTTCCGCACCCTTGCCGACTTGGTCGTCGAGGCCCTCGATCATGAGGCGCCGCTGAGCCTTCCGACCTCCGAGCATCCGATCGTCGACGCGGCGATGGCCTTCACGAAGGAGCACCTGCAATCGGTGAGCGCCGACCGGGTGAGCCGCGCGGTCGCGGTCTCGGAGCGCACTCTGCGCCGACTCTTCCACGACGAGCTCGGCCTCTCGTGGCGGACCTACCTTCTGCACGCCCGCATGCTGCGGGCGATGGCGCTGCTCGCCTCGCCCGGCCAGACGGTGCAGGAAACGTCTACGGCAGTGGGGTTCGAGAACCTCAGCTCGTTCTCCCGCGCCTTCACCGAGTTCTGCGGCGAGACACCGAGCACCTACCGCAAAAGAGTCGCCGCGGAAAGGGTTTGAAACTAATCGAGGCGGCGGAACAGCCCTTCACGCAGCAGCATCGTGACCGAGGCCTGCCATCGTTGAAGCTGCGCGGGGCTGGTCAACGGCTCGGGTAGGTTGCGCTCGATGTGGCCGCGCAGAATGAAGGTGCCGAGAGCCAGCACAAGCGAGTTGATGGCGGCCCACGTCAGATCAATATCCGGGCGGGTCTCGCCGCGGTCACCTCGTTGATTCCACCGGGCCGTGCCGGAATCCAGCAGGGCGTCGAAGATCATGTATCCGACAGGCCGGCCGTCGATCAATGCCCGGCCGACATAGTCCGTGACGTCGGGAATCTCGGAGATCATCCGGGTCACCCGGTCACCGATCGCGGCGACCGAATCCGATGTGGTTTCCGGAACCGGCTGCGTGATCTGGCTGATCACAACCGCGAGAGCGTAGTCGTCCACAGCCTTGATCAGGCCGGCCTTCGTGGCGAAATGGTGCTGCACCAGACCAAGGGACACCCCTGCGGCCGCGGCGACCGCGCGTAGCGAAGTACCCGAGATGCCTTGGGTGGCAACCATTTGCAATGCCGCATTGCGGATTCGCTCGACGGTCGTGAGCTCGTCTGCGCCGACGCGGTCGGCTTCCGGCAGCAGGGTCATCGTTGGTCGGAATCGGTGGTCACACCGTTAGAGTAGACAATACGTTTGTATCGTGTCTACGATACAAACGTATTGGTCGGTGCGCAGGATGTGGGGAGGTTCAAGTCCGTGTATCTCAGTCTGATAGACGAACCGTCGACCTTCGCGTGCACACGCGATCCCGATCGGTGGACGACCAGGGCCGATGACGGCGCCAAGGCGTTATGCCGCGAGTGCCCAGCGCGCTGGCGATGCGCGCAAGAGGCCTGCATGACGCCGGGAGCGGAGGGCGTGTGGGCAGGCATCCTGATACCCGAGGCGGGCCGCGGCCGCCGACACGCGCTCAAGCAGCTGCGTGAACTCGCAGAACAGAACGGATTTCCGGTCCAAACCACGTGAACTGATCGCATGCCGACAGGTGGGCTGTTAGTTTCGTTTCCGCCGAAACGGGGCAACACCTGATCGTCATGCTCGGCCAGTCACTAGGGGGGACCTTCGTGGATGAGCGACTCGCTTCTGACAGACCCGCGTCCGAGGCCATCGCGACGACAGGGCTCTTCTTGAACATCGCGTCGGTGATCGCCGTCGCGGTGAGCGTTGCCAGCTGGGGCGCATCCGATGCCGTCATCGCCGCGGTTGCAGGGGTGACCGCAGTGCTCGCGTTCGTCGGCAGCTTGGTCTGCTTCGGCAAGCAGGCAGAGGACCGCGAGGCCCAGCAGGTCGCTTGACAGCCGATCGTCAGCGGCGTTCGCGCGGAATTCGAACGTTGTACGCAGCGATCTTGCGGTACAACGTCGCGCGGCTCATCCCCAGCTCACGGGCGACCTCGGCCATCGTCAACCCGTCCGCGTTGAGGACCCGAACAATCTCGCCCCTTTCGAACGCCTCGATGCGGGACAGGTGACGGGTGTTGCCCGCCAACACTTCCGGCGGCAGCAGGCCGATGTCGATCACGTCTGCCCGACCGGCCGCCGCCGCCACCACCCGCGACAGCTCGTCGACGTTTCCCGGCCAGTCGTAGCACCTCAGCGCTCGCGCCGCGGTGCTGCTGAAGCCGATCTCGCGCCCGCGGGCGCGAGTAGCGATGTGATTCGCCAGCGGTAGCACGTCGTCGGGCCGGTCCCGAAGCGACGGCACCGGCACGACCGCATCGACCAGGCCGGCCAGCGCGGCCGGAATGTCTTCGAACCGCTCGGCCGTCACCGCGAACGGAACCGAACCCGAAGCGGTGCCGAGCCGGATCAGATCACGCAGCCGTTCGGCCACCCAGCCCGGCAACATGTCGACCTCGCGGACGATGACCGCGGTATGGTCCTTGCCGAGCTCGGGTCCCCACAGTCCCAGCCACGTCTGCACATCGGTCGGCGCGGGCGCACTGGCCGACAGGATGCGGTCCCGCGGATAGGTGTGGCGCGCGGCCTGCGCCAGCAGGGTGGCTCGACCCGAGCCCGCTTCACCGACGGCGGCGACGATGGAGCCGGCCGCCATCGCCCGCTCGGCGCGAGCGACCGCGGCGTTCCAGGCTTCCGAAAGATCGTGCATGGTTCCCGATCCCGGTTCGAGCCGCGGCACCTCCACCCGGAATACCTGACCACGCGTCGCCGGGCGCGGGCTTCGTCCAGACGAGCGGGCGACCATCAGCGCGGTGGTGTTGCTTGCTGCGGACCGCGCCAGCGCGAGAAGCAGATCGCTGGACGACCGCGACCAGGTGGTGAGGTTGACGCTGCCCTCCAGCCGGCCCGATGCCGGATCGAACACCGGCACCGCGGCGCAGGTGAACGTGCACAGGCTCAGCGCGTAGTGCTGGTCGGCGCGCACCAGCGTCGGCACCCGGTCGGCCAGCGCCAGGCCGAGGCCGTTGGTGCCGACGTCACGCTCGGCGTAGGCGAAACCCGGCGCGAGGTGGACGTCATCGAGGGCTTGGAGCAGGCCGCGATCACCCGACAGCCGTGACAACACGACACCCTCGGCGTCGGTGAGCATCAGGCTGACCGGCTCCCCGACCAGCGTGCTGTGCAGGTCGGCGAGCACCTCGTTACCGCATTGGAAGAAAAGCGAGCCGAGGTCGTCGGTGCCGGTGAATACGGGTTCGACCTCTTCGAGTGGGACGCCGTAGCCCTCGCTGCGCTGCCACGACGCCAGCAGCCGACGGGGCACGCCGCCATCTTCGCGGTGGGCCAGGTCGTGCATCCGCACTCGGTCTACGAAGTCGTCGGGCACCGGCACCTCACTGTGATCCACGTTACAAGCAGGATGGCACCCGTCGCGTGCCGTAGCAGCGCCACGACGTCTCAGATTGAGACAGCCGGGCCATCGGCAGAGTGCGAAAACACTTCTAGAGTCGCCCGCAGGTTGTGACAGCGATCACACGCTGCGCACTGCCAGCCCAGCCCGAAGGAGAACGCCGCTCATGTACCGCAAGGACGACACCAGCTACTTCATCGTCGACGCCCACGTAGCCCTGTGGGATGCCCGGCCGGACAATCAACGCAACATTCACGGCAAGCAGTTCATCGACTGCTTCTACGACTATCACCGCAACCTGTCGCCGGAGTCCGAGGTGTGGGGCTACGACGAATATCTCTATCAGGGCGGTGACCGCTTGATGAAAGACCTGTTCACCGACGGCTATGTGGACCACGCGATCTTTCAGCCCGCTGCGCTCAACGAGTTCTACTACAAAGGATTCGGCCAGACCGACGAAGCGTCCGACCTCGCCGCCAAGCACCGGGACAAGCTGACCTACAACCACAACTGGGATCCACGCAACGGCGAAGCGGGCATGGACCAGCTGCGGGTCGACGCGGAACGGTTCGGCCTGAAGGGCGTCAAGCTCTATACCGCGGAGTGGCACGGTGATTCGCGGGGTTGGCGGCTCGACGACCCATGGGCCTACCGCTATTTCGAGCTGTGCCGGGAACTCGGTATCCGCAACATCCACGTGCACAAGGGCCCGACAATCCGGCCGCTGGACCGCGACGCATTCGACGTCGCCGACGTGGACCACGTCGCCTCCGACTTCACCGACCTGAACTTCATCGTCGAGCACTGCGGACTGCCCCGGCTGGAGGATTTCTGCTGGATCGCCACGCAGGAGCCGAATGTGCACGCCGGTCTGGCGGTGGCGATGCCGTTCATTCACACGCGGCCCAAGTATTTCGCGCAGATCGTCGGCGAGTTGCTGTACTGGATCGGCGAGGACCGCATCCAGTTCGCATCGGACTACGCGATCTGGACACCGCGTTGGCTCGTGGAGGCATTCGTCGACTTCCAGATTCCCGAGGACCTCGGCGAGTACGCGCCGATCACCACCGAGCAGAAGAAGAAGATCCTCGGGCTCAACGCCGCCAAGATGTACGACATCCCGGTGCCCGCCGAGCTGCAGTTGCCCTCGGCCGGGGAGCCGGCCGTCGGTCCGCGCGGCGCCGACAACCTCGTGGGGGCATGACGTGGATCGCGACGAAATGGCTTACACCGCACTGGGCGCGGTGGTCGATCCCGAGTTGGACGAGCCGATAACCGCGCTCGGGTTCGTCCGCTCGCTGATGGTGTCGCCGAGCGGAAACGTCAAGGTGCACCTGCGGCTGCCGACGTCGTTCTGCTCGCCGAACTTCGCCTACTTGATGGCCTCGGACGCGAAAGATGTCCTGGGCGCGCTCGATTGGACCCGACGGGTCGTCGTCGTACTGGACGACCACCACGACTCGGAGATCATCAACGCAGGCCTGGCCGCGGACGCCGGGTATCGCGGAACATTCGGGCATGAGGCGGAGGAGAGCCTCAACGAGCTACGCGAGACTTTTCGGCGCAAGGCCCACACGGCGGCGGTGGAGCGCTGCCTGACCGGGCTGCTTCGCGCAGACCCGCAGCGCCAGGAATCGTCGCTGGGCGACGTCCGGCTGGGCCAGCTTCCCGACGACGCAACGACAGATGCGCTGCTTCGGCGCAGGCGTGCACTCGGACTGTCCACGGAGCCAGACGCTTTGGTGATGGTGGATCACCTGGGTAGCGGCTACGCACCGGACGATGTGCCGCTGGCGCTGCGACGGGCCCGTTCGACCCGGATCTCCATCGACGGCAACGCACACTTCTGCCGCGGTCTGTTGCGGACGCGCTACGGGGACCGCGACGAGGAGACCTTCATTCCGCTGACCACGCTGATGACGAGAGTAGGAGCACGGCAATGAGCACCATGCGAGCCGTCCAGGTGGTCGGTTACCACCGGAATCTTGAGATGACCGAGGTCGACAAGCCGACTCCGACCGGGCCCTTCGACGTGGTCGTCAAGATCGGCGGCGCCGGGGTGTGCCGCACCGACCTGCACATCCTCGAAGGCCAATGGGCCGAGAAGTCACAGGTCCAGCTGCCCTACACGATCGGCCACGAGAACGCCGGCTGGGTCGAGGCGATCGGATCGGCGGTCACCAACGTCTCAGAGGGCGACAAGGTCATCGTGCACCCGCTGATCACCTGCGGGCTGTGCCGCGCGTGCCGCTCGGGCGACGACGTGCACTGCGAGGCCAACGCGTTCCCGGGCATCGACACCAACGGCGGCTACGCGGACTACCTGAAGACCTCTGCGCGCAGCGTGGTGAAGATCGACGATGCACTGGAGCCCTCCGACGTCGCCGCCCTGGCGGATGCGGGGCTGACGGCGTATCACGCCGCGGCCAAGGCGGCCCGACGGCTGACCCCGCGCGACAAGTGCGTGATCATCGGCGCGGGCGGCCTCGGCCATATCGGAATCCAGGTGCTCAAGGCGCTCTCCCCCGCCGAGTTGATCGTCGTCGACCGAAATCCGGACGCACTCAAGCTCGCCGAGGCGATCGGCGCCGACCAGGGCGTGGTGGCCGACGGCACGCAGGTGGACCAGGTGCTGTCGCTGACAGGCGGGAACGGCGCCGAGGTCGTCGTCGACTTCGTCGGCGAAGGCGGCGCGACGGCCGAGGGCGTGGCGATGCTGCGACGGGCCGGTGACTACCACGTCGTCGGCTACGGGGAGAACATCAACGTGCCGACGATCGACATCATCTCCACCGAGATCAACTTCATCGGCAACCTGGTCGGGTCCTACAACGACCTGTGCGATCTGATGGCGCTTGCCGCGCGGGGTGCGGTGAACCTGCACACCCAGAAGTACGCACTGGACGACTTCCAGTCCGCCATAGACGATCTCGACAACGGTAATGTCCGGGGTCGAGCGATTCTCACGCCTTAAGGAGTACTCAGATGATCTTCATCGTCGTCAAGTGGAAGCCGAAGCCAGAGTATGCCGAGAGCTTCACCGACGAGGTTTCCGAGTTCACCACGGCCACCCGCAACGAGCCGGGAAACTTGTTCTTCGAGTGGTCACGCAGCCTGGACGACCCGTCGGAATACGTTCTGGTGGAGGGGTTCCGCGATGGCGACGCGGGCAAGGAGCACGTCACCAGCGAGCACTTCAAGAAGTTCGTCGCGGGCGCGCCCGCACTGCTCGCGTCGACGCCGCAGATCATCAGTCACGAGATCCACGCGACCGGGTGGGGCGAGATGGGCGAGATAAAGGTCGACTAGACGCGGGTCACTGCGGAGGCGGTGGCGCCAGCGGGCGGCAGTCGTTGATCGCCGGATCCCACCAGCCGTCGGGTGAGCAATTCATCGGCATGACCAGACCGGTAGGGCGGCACTCGTTGGCGACCGGATCCCAGTACTCGGTGCCGAAGCTACAGTCCGCGTGGCTGACGGCGGGAGAGATCACGGTTACGAACGCCAGCGGAGCGACTCCGGCCGCGGCGACGGACGCGATGCGTCGAACGATCTTTTTCATGTAATGGATCTTGCCGAACGGCTCACTTTTCAAACGCGTCATCGATTGATGACGCCGTAAACAACAGGTGCGCGAGGGGGGACTCGAACCCCCACGCCCTAGGGCAATGGAACCTAAATCCATCTCGTCTGCCAGTTCCGACACTCGCGCTTGAGCGCAATGATGGTACCGCTCGACAAGCCAAGGACTTGTCGGCCGCGATACCTAGCTTGGAAGTCATGCGGTCGGCCGAGGAGTTCGAACGGGTGCAACGGCTCGTTGCAGCGGGGCTCAACGACTGCGCAATAGCGCGACGCACCGGCATTCCGCGCCGAACTGTGAGAGACATGCGGGCAAAGCCGGCCGTCGCACGACGACATGTCGCGGGTACATCAGCGTGCGGAATCGAGCACAGATTCGCTGAGATTTCGCCAAAGCCCTACTGCTACTTGCTTGGGCTATACCTCGGCGACGGATGCATCTCACGCGCTGGCCGAGTATGGCACTTGCGAATCACGCTCGATAAGAAGTACCCGGCAATCATCCACCGTTGCCGACAGGCAATCGACATGTTGATGCCCACTCAACGCGCCGGGGTCGTTAACAGAGTGGGGTGCGTCGACGTATATCTCCTTTCCAAGCACTGGCCATGCCTCTTTCCTCAGCATGGCCCCGGTAAGAAGCACCACAGGCGTATCGCCCTCGAACCATGGCAGCAGGCGCTCGTCGACAAAGAAACCGAAGAGTTCGTCATGGGCCTGATTCACAGCGACGGGTGCCGGGTGATAGCCAACGATCGCGGTGTGATGAGCGTTCGTTATCACTTCTCGAACATGTCCGAGGACATCATCGGCCTGTTCACCGCCGCCCTCGACGCTCTCGACATCCCATGGACGCGGTCGAGTAAGAAGATCGTCTCCATCTACCGCAAAGCCGCGACCGCCCGCCTCGACATATTCATCGGGCCGAAGACCCGCGCGGTACCGTTGAACGGTGTCCACTACACGGCGTAGGAGACCGGCGCTCATCGCGCTGGTTGCCGTCGCCGCGGCAGGCTGCCTGGCCCTGGCCTGGTGGCAGTGGACCCGCTTCGAATCGGCGTCGGGCAGCTTCCAGAACCTCGGCTACGCCCTGCAATGGCCGCTGTTCGCCGGGTTCTGCGTCTACGGTTACTACAAGTTCGTCCGCTACGAGGACGCACCGCCAGAACCGAGGAGTCACGACGCCGTCACCGAGATCCCGGCCGGCCTGCTACCCGAACGACCGAAGCCCGCAACACAATCCGACGACGATCCCGCAATCCGGGAGTACAACGCCTACCTTGCCGACCTGGCCGAGAAAGACAAAGAACCGTGACCGATACCCCCGCACCCACTATCCCCGTCGAGTCCATCCGCAAGGCGCTGGTCGGCTATCGCGTGATGGCATGGACAACGGGCCTGTGGCTGATCCTGCTGTGCTACGAGATGGTCGCCAAATACGTCTACAACGTTGAGGGGCTGAACTGGATCGCGGTCGTACACGGCTGGGTCTACTTCGTCTACCTGCTGTTCACCGCCAACCTCGCGGTAAAGGTGCGCTGGCCGATCGCCAAGACCATCGGCGTGCTGCTGGCAGGCACGATCCCGCTCGTCGGCATCATCGTCGAGCACTTCCAAACCAAGGACATCAAGGCGAAGTTCGACATCTAGCCCAGATGCTTGAGGACTTCCGCGGCCAACTGTTCGCCGCGGTCTTCCTGCAGGAAGTGCGACGCGCCTTCGATCCGGACCTGCTCTCCCGCGGTCGGGACCAAATCGCAGAACACCTGACCCGCTTTCGGGTACGGAAAGATCTGGTCCTGATCAGAGAACGCGACCAGAGCCGGCTTCTGCCACCGCGATAGTTCGTCGGCGATCCCACGCATCACGTCTGCACCCGGAGCGTCCTCCGACGTCGGGACGAGCAAGGGGAACTGTGCGGCGCCGGCCTTCGATTCGACATTCGGAAACGGCGCGTCGTAGGCGGCGATGATGTCCTCCGGAAGGTCTGTCGCGGTGGCGCTCTGGATCACGAAGCCGACTGGAAGATCGGGATTGCGCTCGGCGAAGTCTCGCCATGCCATGAACCCCTTCGAGACGCGCCCCGTGAACAGTCCTGTATTCGAAATGGACAGCGCCGCAACACGATCGGCATTCTCCGTCGCCCATCGCAGACCAATCGCGCCGCCCCAGTCTTGAACGACCACGATCGCTTCGCGCAGGTCAAGGCCGCCGAGGACGCGCGTCATCAACTCGCTGTGCCGATCGAACGTGTACCAACCGCCGTCGGTGGGTTTGTCGGACCGCCCGAAGCCCGCGTAGTCGGGAACGATCACCCGGTGCCCGGCGTCGACGAACGGCCCGATCATCTTGCGGTAGAGGTATGACCAGCTCGGTTCCCCGTGGAAACACACGATCGGCCGACCGGTCTTCGGCCCTTCATCGAGGTAATGCAGTCGCAGGCCGTCTACCGCGACGTAATTCGGGGCGAACTCGTAGCCCGGCAGATCCTCGAAGCGCTCGTCGGGCGTGCGGAAAACCTCAGCAGTCATACCGGCAAAGTAGCGGCCGTTGACCGACCGGTCAACTATCTCCTAGGATCGACCCATGCCGCGCACGTCTGACGCCCGCAAGCGGATTGTCACGACGGGCGCCAGGCTGTTCCTCGAACGCAGCTATCAGGCGGTCGGCGTGGACGAACTCTGCCAGGCCGCCGACGTCCGTAAGGGCAGCTTCTACCACTACTTCGCCTCGAAATCCGAGCTCGGTAAGGCCGTGATCGATCTGCATGCCGAGGTGTTCGCAACCCGTCTGGCGGGCTCGCCCGCGATGACGCCCGCACAGAAATTGCATGCGATCCCCGACGCCATCGGCGCCATACAGTCGACGCTCGAGGCGCAGTTCGGGCGCGCGGTCGGCTGCCCGTTCGGCAACTTCGCCGCCGAGCTGTCGACCACCGACGACGACCTTCGCACTCATATCGCCACAAAGCTGGGCACCATGGAACATCACCTGGCGGCGACGTGCCGGGAAGCGGCCGACGCAGGCATCCTGCGCAAAGGCACCGATCCGGACCGGCTCGCTCACGCACTTCTCGCGCAGTATCAGGGCATCATCCTGCTCGCCAAGCTCAACGTTTCAGGCGTCGGCGGCCTGGCGCCTGCATTGCACGACTTCATCGACGGATACCTCGTCGACGACCCGGCCGCCTGACCACAGCCTCTTCTTCAGCTGGGCTATCGACATCGCCGCTACACTCGACGCGGTGTTGGCCGGCCCTGACGTGCGCTTCGGGACGGCGCTCCCACGTAGCCCCGACGGCGCGACGCCGCCCCAGCGCGTCGTCGCAGACATCCCTCGCAGCCCCGCCCTGACCGGCATGCGGGCTGTCGCCGCCCTGCTCGTCGTCGGAACCCACGCGGCGTTCGCCACCGGCACGCTCACCCACGGCTATGTCGGCGCGGTCTACGCGCGCCTCGAAATCGGTGTCGCGCTGTTCTTCGTGCTATCCGGCTTCCTCTTGTTCCGCCCGTGGGTGGTGGCCGCGGCCACCGATGGCTCGACGCCAGGGCTGGTCCGCTACGCCAGACACCGGCTACGCAGGATCGCGCCCGGCTACCTGATGGTCGCAATGGCAACCTTCGAGCTGTACGTGGTGTTCACCCCAGGCCCGAACCCAGCGCAGACGTGGCACGGGCTACTTCGCTACCTCACGCTGACGCAGATCTACACAGACGACTATCTGACGACATACCTGCATCCGGGGCTGTCCCAGATGTGGAGCCTCGCCGTCGAGGTGTCGTTCTACGCCGCATTACCCGCGATCGCCTATGTCGTGCTTCAGCGACGACGCGGGCGGTGGCGGCCCGCCCGCGTGCTTACGGCGTTGGCGGTTCTCGGCGTCCTCACCCCTGCGTGGCTCGTGATCGCCGCCGTCACCGACGCTCTCCCGAATGCGGCGGGTATGTGGCTGCCCGCACACCTTGCATGTTTCGCAGGCGGAATGGCGCTGGCGGTGCTTGGCGCCGTCGGCGCGCAATGGCGCGCGTATGTGGCGCTGCCACTGGCGGGCGCCCTGTTTCTGATCGTCGCGACACCTCTCGGCGGGCCGATCGTCGGACCCGCCCCCTTCTGGGCGCCGGCAACCAAGGCCGTGCTGTATGCCGCCATCGCGACGCTGACTGTGGGAGCCCTCGTCCTCGGCGCGTCGGACCGGTACGCGCGGATATTGAGCAGCAGCCCGATGGTGTGGCTCGGCGCGATCTCCTACGAGATCTTTCTGCTGCACGTCGTCGTGATGGCGGTGACAATGAATCTGGTGTTGCGCTGGCCGCTGTTCACCGGCTCGCTGTTGGGGCTGTACATGACGACGCTCGCTGTGACCATCCCGTTCGCGTGGGCCCTGCATCGCGTGACCGGGCCACGGCAGACAAGAACGTCAAAGCAGCTCGCGTAACGCGGGCACCAGCAACGCCAACGCCCGCCCCCGATGCGATGCCGCGTCCTTTTCCTCCGGCGTCAGTTCGGCCGCCGTGCGCGACGACCCCTCCGGAATGAACACCGGGTCGTAGCCAAAGCCGCCGTCGCCCCGCGGTTCTCGCGCGATGACGCCCCGCCATAAGCCACGCACCACAACATCCTTTTGGACGTCCCCATCGCCGTACACGAGCGCGCACGACGAAACGAACGCACCTCCGCGCCGCCCGTCGGGCACATCACGGAGCTGCGCCAGCAGTAGCGCGGTGTTGGCCGCATCCTCCCCGTGCACTCCCGCCCAACGCGCCGACAACACACCCGGCATGCGATTGAGCGCGTCGACCTCGAGGCCGGAGTCGTCGGCCACGCTCGCCAGGCCGGTCGCCATGAACGCATCCCGGGCCTTGGCGAGCGCGTTCTCCTCGAACGTCGCCCCTGTCTCGGGCGCCTCATCGAACGCCGCTACATCGTCCAACGACAGCAACTCAAGACCTGAGATCCCCGCGGCATCGAGCACCCGCCGCAGCTCGGCCAGTTTCTTGAGGTTGCGGCTGGCTACCAGCAGCTCGGTCATTCGGCCAGGCTATCGGAGCAAAGACGGACTCCTACGGTTCGCTGAGACGCTCGTGAGCAGTGAGAAGCATCCGGTCGAACATGAGACGCGACGAGCGTTTGTCGCTCCAATGCAGCAACCGGAAGTCCTTCATCAATCGTCCTGCCAGCGCTTGCAGCTCGGTGTCTGTTGCTTGCGAGCGCCACTTGAGCAGATCCAACGCGGCATCTGCGTCGATATCGTAGACAACCATCAAGACGCCCTTGGCCTGCTCGACGACGGCACGGTGTTCTGCCATGTCGGCGACAAACGCAGTGATAGCGTCGGCCTCGTTCTGCGAAGTCCAGTCAGATGTCACAGTTGTTCGTTGCGAGCCGTCGGGGGTAGACGCCTCGCCCAGTAGTCGCGCCCGAATATCCGGCTACCGAATCGGAGTCTGTCGTCGGACCCGGTGGCCTACCCGCAATTGTGCACTCGAAGAGAGCCGCTGACCACAAACGGCCGGGTCAGCTTCCGAACGCCTTCTTGGCAGGGCCATCGGACTCGGGAAGTTGCCCCGGATACGGCTGTTCCAGCGCCTCCCGCTGAATGACGAACAACTGCTCGCATGCCGCCAGCGCGGCGTCGAGAAGCTTGTCCAGCGTCGAGCGCGGGAACGTCGCCCCCTCGCCCGTGCCCTGGATTTCCACCAGCGTGCCCGTGTCGGTGGCGACCACGTTCATGTCGACCTCGGCCCGCGAGTCCTCCGTGTACGGCAGGTCGGTGCGTATTCGTCCGTCCACCACGCCGACGCTCACCGCAGCGATGGCACACGACAGCGGACGCGGGTCCGCGAGCTTCCCGCCCGCCGCCAACCACGTCACCGCGTCGGCCAGCGCCACATAGGCACCCGTGATCGCCGCCGTGCGGGTTCCACCGTCGGCCTGCAGCACATCGCAGTCGAGGGCAATGGTGTTCTCCCCCAACGCCGCAAGGTCGATGCACGCCCGCAGCGACCGCCCGATCAGCCGGCTGATCTCCTGGGTGCGTCCGCCGATCTTGCCGCGGACCGACTCCCGGTCGGATCGCTCATGGGTGGCCGCAGGCAACATCGCGTACTCCGCGGTCAGCCAGCCAAGGCCCGAACCCTTGCGCCAGCGCGGCACTCCCTCGGTGACGCTTGCCGTGCACATGACCCGGGTCTCGCCGAACTCCACGAGTACCGATCCGGCCGGGTGAGAGGTGAAACCGCGGGTGATGACCACCGGACGCAGCTCGTCGTCGAGCCTTCCGTCTTCTCGTCTGGACACCCGCCAACCCTAGCGGGTGCCCCCGTCATCAATGCCGGGCGACGGGGAAGGACTCTCCGCACACCACCGCGTGCACGGGTCCGTCGAATTCCGCCTTCGCCTCGCTGATCACGTCCTCGCGCGACGTCCACGGCGGAATGTGCGTCAGCAACAGCTCGGCGACACCCGCGCGGGCGGCGGCCTGACCCGCCTCGGTGCCCGACAGATGCAGGTTCGGCGGACGCGAAGGATCGTGTGTCCATGACGCCTCGCAGAGGAACACGTCGGCACCCCGGGCCAAATCGACAAGCGAATCGCACGCTCCGGTGTCACCGCTGTAGACAAAGGTCGCGCCGGACGGATCGGTGATTCGCAGCCCGTAGGACTCGGTCGGGTGGCACACCAGCCGCGGCTCGACGGCCAGGGAACCGATCTGAACGGATTCCCTGTCGACCCAGTGGCGGATGTCAAAGATGTCGCTGAAGTCGTCGATCTCGGCGCCCTCCGGCGACGACGCCGCGCCGAGACGCGCCCAAGTTTTCTGCGGGCCGTACATCAGGCCGCGCACCGGAGCGGGCGACGGGTGGTAGCGGCGCCACACGAACAATCCCGGTAGGTCGAGGCAATGGTCGGCATGTAGATGCGACAGCAAGACATGAACCGCATTGGGATCGGCGTGGCGCTGCAACGCGCCGAGCACTCCACCGCCGAAATCGATGACCAAGGGCGGGGTGTCGGGGGCGGTCAACAGATACCCGGAGGCTGGCGAATCGGGCCCGACGACACTGCCGGAGCAACCGAGTACGGTGATTCGCACGCCCACTAGCTTGCCATGCCCGCTATCCCGATGACGAAAACATCACCGCATTGATAGACGAACGTCATCATTGGCTGCCGATGTGACGCTGAACAGGTCGAACACCGTCGAGAGTCGGACCGAGGAATCGGGCGGCGAGTGTGGTGAACGCCTCAGGATCTCCGGTCGCCTCGAACTGTCTTTTTGCCCGCGGTGCGTCATGCGGGCGAAGCAAGTCGAGCTCGCTGAGCACGCGCAGCAAGTCCTTGGCCGTCTCCTCGGCGCTCGACACCAAAGTGACCTGATCGCCCATCGCCAGCTGGATGAGACCGGACAGCATCGGGTAGTGGGTGCAGCCCAGCACCAACGTGTCGACATCGGCGCGCTGCAGCGGTTCCAGGTAGCCCTCGGCCAGGCCGAGTACCTGTCTGCCGCTGGTGACGCCGCGCTCGACGAAGTCGACGAACCGCGGGCATGCCACCCCGGTGATTTCGACGTCGCGCGCTGCGGCGAATGCGTCTTGGTAGGCCCCCGATGCGATCGTCGCCTCGGTGCCGATGACACCGATGCGGCCGCTTCGCGTCGTCGCCACCGCGCGGCGCACCGCGGGCAGGATCACCTCGACGACGGGCACCGGTGCATACCGCTCGCGGGCGTCGCGCAGGCAGGCCGATGACGCGGTGTTGCATGCGATGACCAACGCCTTGACGCCGCGCTCCACCAAGTCGTCGCCGATGGCCAACGCATGTGCGCGGATCTCGGGGATGGTCAGCGGACCGTACGGGCCGTTGCCGGTATCCCCGACGTAGACGATGTCCTCGTCGGGCAGTTGGTCGATGATGGCGCGCGCGACGGTGAGCCCGCCGACACCGGAATCGAAGATCCCGACCGGCGCCAACGGGGAGGTCACGTCCCGAAGGTCTGCGGCAGCGACGCGCCGCGCTTCTTGGCCTCGCGCGCCTTCCGCTCCGGGCCGGACAGCAGATACGCCGCGATCACACCCGCGATCGCCCCGCACAGGTGGCCCTGCCACGAAACCCCGGGGGTGCCGGGCAGCACCCCGAGAAGGACACCGCCGTAGACGAACAGCACGACCACGCCGACCACGATCTCCCACACCGTGCGGGTGAAGAAGCCGAACACGATCAGGAACGCCAGCCAGCCGAAGATCAGCCCCGACGCACCGATGTGGTTGGTCTCGCAGGTCACGCCGACGTAGGGGCAATGCGTGCCGATGTTGCCGACCAGCCAGGTGCCGAAGCCGCCGAGAATCCAGATGATCGCGGTGGCGAAGATGAACCGCGACATACCGGCGAGCGTCATCAGGAAGCCGAGGATCAACGCGGGGATCGTGTTGGCGATCAGATGGTCCCAGTTCGAATGCAGCAGCGGCGCGAAGACGATGCCCAACAGGCCGTCGGTCTCCAGCGGCCGGATGCCGTTTTGGTCCAGCCGGTGATCCGACAGCGAATCGATCAGCTCGATGACGTACAGGAGCACGATGAAGCTCAGGATGGTGACGCCGCCAACAACCCACGCAGGCCGCTTTTTCGGCGCTGTCGGCGTCGCATACCCCGGTCCGCTCATGCCCACAGTTGCCCTTCCAAAGCGTCTTCCGCTTCATCAAGGCTACCGGCGTATGCGCCGGTCGACAGATACTTCCACCCGGCATCACACACGACGAACGCAATGTCGGCGCGCTCGGACGCCTTGACCGCCTTGGTCGCCATGCCTAGGGCCGCATGCAGTATCGCGCCGGTCGAGATGCCCGCGAAGATGCCCTCGACCTGCACCAGTTCCCTGGTGCGCTTGATCGCCTCGAACGACCCGACCGAGAACCGCGTGGTGAGCACATCCGGGTCGTACAGCTCGGGGATGAAGCCCTCGTCGATGTTGCGCAGCGCGTAGACACCCTCGCCGTAGCGTGGCTCGGCCGCCACGATCGCGACATCTGGCACCTGCTCCCGCAGATACCGCCCGGTGCCCATCAGCGTGCCGGTGGTGCCGAGGCCCGCGACGAAGTGGGTGATCTCGGGCAGGTCGGCCAGCAGCTCCGGCCCGGTGCCGAGGTAGTGCGCGTCGGCGTTGGCGGGATTCCCGTACTGGTAGAGCATCACCCAGTCGGGGTGTTGGGCGGCCAGCTCCTTGGCGTGCGCCACCGCCGTGTTGGACCCGCCCTCGGCGGGCGAGAAGATGATCCGCGCGCCGTACAGCTCGAGCAGCTGCCTGCGCTCGATCGACGTGTTCTCCGGCATCACGCAGATCATCTTGTAACCCTTGAGCAGGGCCGCCATCGCCAGCGAGATGCCGGTGTTGCCACTGGTCGGCTCCAGGATGGTGGCACCGGGCTCAAGCAGTCCGCGCTTTTCGGCGTCCTCGATCATCCGCAGCGCGGGGCGGTCCTTGATCGAGCCCGTCGGGTTGCGGTCCTCGAGCTTGGCCCACAGCCGCACGTGCGGCTCCCCGTCGGCGTCGTCCCATCGCGGCGACAATCGGCGCAGGCCCACAAGCGGCGTGTTTCCCAACGCCTCCAACAGCGAGTCGTACCGCGTCAAAGTCAGCCGCCTGCCACTGCGGGCAGGATGGTGACCGAGTCGCCGTCGGCGATCTCGGTATCGAGCCCGCCGGAGAAGCGCACGTCCTCGTCGTTAACATAGATGTTGACGAAGCGGTGTAGCTTGCCGGGATTAGCCGAGTCGACGAGTCGTTCCGAAATCCCGGAGTAGTTGGCCTCCAGATCGCTGATGACGGCCTGCAGTGTGGTGCCCGTGGCGCTGACGCGCTTCTCGCCGCCGGTGTGGCTGCGCAGAATCGTGGGCACGGAAACGGTAACGGTCATGGGTGGGCCTCTCTTTGACGTCTAGTACATCTCGACGATCTTGACGGGTTCCTCGGTGACGACCCCGTCGACGATGCGGTAGCTGCGCAGCTCGTGCTCGTCGGGGTCGCGGGTGGACACCAGCACGTAGTGCGAGTCGGGTTCGGATGCGTACGAGATGTCGGTGCGGCTGGGATAGGCCTCGGTCGCGGTGTGCGAGTGGTAGATGACGACAGGCACTTCGTCGGCCTGTTCCATCGCCCGCCAGACCTTCAGCTGTTCCATCGAGTCGAACCGGTAGAACGTCGGCGATCGTTCCGCGTTGACCATCGCGACGTGCCGTTCGGGGCGGTCGGAGCCCTCGGGGCCGGCGAGCACACCGCACGCTTCGTCGGGATGGTCGGCGCGGGCGTGCGCGACCATGGCGTCGACGAGATCGGCGCGAATCACCAGCACGACCGTGTCCCCTTCCTCACTCAAGCCGGTCCTGCGAACGCTCCGGGCAACATGTCCCGGTAGGTCGGTATTCCGGCGACCGACTCTGCCGCAAGCACGCCGACGAGCACTGCCCGAGCCAGCACGTCCGCCGCGGCCGCTCCGACGGCGGTGATCAGCGGCACTTCGGGCGACATCGACGCGGGTATCGCGGGGTCCGGCGGCACCTCGACAGCACCTGTGGCCAGCGCAAAAACCGTATCGCCGTCCACCGGGGTGTGGCACGGCCGGATCGTCCTGGCCAGGCCGTCGTGGGCGGCGATCGCGACCCGGCGACACCCGGCCGGGCTGAGCGCCGCGTCGGTGGCGACGACGGCGATCGTGGTGTTCAGCGGGCTGAACTCGATGTACCTGGCGGCGAAGGCGGCGATCTGGTCGGCGGGCGGACGGGTGAGGCCGAACTCCTCGATCTGGTCGGCCTGCCACGGCAACCCGGTGGCCGTGTCGAGGACTTCGCCTGCGGCGTTGACGACGACGATCGCGCCGACGGTAACACCCGATTCGAGCGTCACCGACGCGGTTCCGACCCCGCCCTTGAGCACTCCGACACGGGCGCCTGCCCCGGCGCCGACACTTCCGACAGCCACCTCCGTTCCGGCCGCCTCGGCGGCGGAGTAGCCGAACTCGGCGGTCGGTCGGCATTTCCAGCCACCGACGGGCAGGTCGTATATCACCGCGGCGGGAACGATCGGCACCACGCCGCCTTCCATCGCCACCCCGCGGCCGTGCTCCTCGAGCCAACCCATCACCCCGTCGGCGGCCGCGAGGCCGTACGCGCTGCCACCGCACAGCACGACGGCGTCGACGTGGCGCACCGAGTTGCTCGGGTCGAGCAGGTCGGTTTCACGCGTGCCCGGCGCGCCGCCGCGGCCATCGACAGCACCGACGGTGCCCGGCGGAGTCAGGACGACGGTCGTACCGCTCGCCCAACCTGAACCGAGCGTCACATCGGCATCGATTCGATGGTGTTGGCCTACTCGGATCCCCCCGACGTCGGTGATCGCGCTCATTTCTTGTCCATCAGGCCGAGGACCAGATACTCCTGCAGCACCGTCAGCCACTGGTACACGTCGAAATGGCCTGCCATCGGATGGTCGGGAGGCATCCCGTCGGGACCCTGCGGACCAATGTCGAGCATCGTGCCCAGAGCAAGCCGGACGTCGTTGACTGCGGCAGCCCACGCGTGTGCATCGTCCTCGGTCAACTCGAATCGGCCTCCGCCGTTCGGCACGGTGTCCAGCACCCGTTGCGCGGCATGGCGTTTGGCGGCGATGATCTCGGGCTCGTGCAGTATGCGCAGCGCGCTGTTCAGGCTCTCTGCGGTACCCGACCCGGCGGGGTGGTCGTGTTGCGGCCGGAAGAAATCGGGCAGCAGCCGCTTCATGGTTTCATCCTCCGGGGGACGTGAATTGCCGGTCTTGAGACCGGTTATCTGCTCGAGTTCGTCTGCGGGCGAGGATGATTCCCGTTCCTCGAGCATGGCGACCATGGACGTCACCAGGCTCTCGAGAAGCGCCGCCTCGTGCGACGCCAGGGCCGAACGAAAGCGCGTGCCGCTTGCGGTGTCGACCCGCTTCCACTTGCGCACTATTGCGTCCCGCCTCCGGTGATCAGCGGTCGTGTTGCATGGTCGCCCACAGGCCGGCGGCATGCAGCTTGGACACGTCGACCTCCATCGACTCGCGGCTGCCCGCCGACACCACCGCCTTACCTTCGTTGTGCACCTGCAGCATGAGCTTGGTGGCGTGCGGCTCGCTGTAGCCGAACAACTTCTGGAAGACGTAGGTCACGTAGGTCATGAGGTTGACGGGGTCGTCCCAGACGAGGGTCACCCACGGGGACTCGGTGTCCTCGGCGGTGTCAACGTGCTTCTCCTCGCGAGTTCCCGGGCGAGTCTTCGCTGGGGTAACCATCTGCCCAGAATAGCGGGGGCCTCGCAGGGCTCGTGAACGGTTACGGTTGCGGGGTGACCGTGGCGTTGCTGACCGACAAGTACGAGCTGACCATGCTTGCGGCGGCACTGCGCGACGGAACCGCGCATCGGCGCACCACGTTCGAGGTGTTCGCCCGTCGTCTGCCAGAAGGCCGGCGGTACGGCATCGTCGCCGGGACCGCGCGCTTCGTGGAAACGTTGGCGGACTTCACGTTCGACGACACCGCGCTGCAATCGCTTTCGGACTTCCTCGACAACGACACCTTGGAGTATCTCGCGGACTACCGGTTCAGAGGAGACGTCGACGGTTACGCCGAGGGCGAGTTGTACTTCCCTGGCTCTCCCGTGCTGGCGGTGCACGGCACGTTCGGCGAGTGCGTCGTGCTCGAAACGCTGGCGCTGTCGATCTTCAACCACGACACGGCCATCGCGTCGGCCGCGGCCCGGATGGCCAGCGCGGCCGACGGTCGGACCCTCATCGAGATGGGTTCTCGTCGCACACACGAGCAGGCCGCCGTGGCCGCCGCGCGGGCCGCCTACCTGGCTGGGTTCGCCGGATCGTCCAACCTCGAGGCCCAGCGCCGCCACGGCGTGCCCGCGCTGGGAACCAGCGCCCATGCGTTCACCCTGGTGCATGCGTCAGGGCCCGCGGTCCCCGGTGGCGACCTTCTCGGGCCGAGAACATCAGAGTGGGAGAAGGCGGCGTTTCGCGCCCAGGTCGACGCGCTAGGCGTCGGAACCACCCTGCTCGTCGACACCTACGACATCACCGAGGGCGTCGCAAACGCCGTCGAGGTGGCGGGGCCCGACCTCGGCGCGGTCCGCATCGACTCCGGTGACCTCGGGGTGCTGGCCCGCCAGGTCCGCGCTCAACTCGACGGGCTCGGCGCGACGAAGACTCGGATCGTGGTGTCTGGCGACCTCGACGAGTTCGCGATCGCCGGACTGCGCTCCGAACCGGTTGACATCTACGGGGTCGGTACCTCGGTCGTCACCGGCTCGGGTGCGCCCACGGCGAGCATGGTCTACAAGCTCGTCGAGGTAGACGGCATCCCGGTGGAGAAGCGCAGCCTGCACAAGGAATCGCACGGCGGCCGCAAGAGCGCGATGCGGCTGGCCAAGCCGTCGGGAACCGTCGTCGAGGAGATCGTCTACCCGGCAGGCGAACCCGCACCGCAGTCCGACCTGGTCGCACGGGATCTGACGGTTCCGCTCGTCGAGAAGGGTGAACCCGTCGCGGATCTCAGCCTGGCCGCCGCCCGCGACCGTGTGGTGGCAGGGCTGGAGAGCCTGCCGTGGGACGGCCTGAAGCTGTCCCGCGGCGAACCCGCGATTCCGACCCGGATGCTTTCAGCCGCCGGCCGAGGCGCGTAGGAGGAGCCACGCCCGACGCAGCGCCGGTCACAGAATTGCTCGCCACCGCGGTCGCCGCGCTTGGCGGCAGCGAGCGCACCGGTCAGGTCGAGATGGCCGAGGCCGTTGCACACGCGTTCGACTCAGGCGAGCACCTGGCCGTGCAGGCAGGCACCGGCACCGGAAAATCGCTCGCCTATCTGGTGCCCGCGATCGCGCGGGCGCTGGCCACCGACGAACCCGTGGTGGTGTCGACGGCCACGATCGCGCTGCAGCGTCAGCTCGTCGACCGCGATCTGCCCGCGCTCGCCGACAGCCTGGCCGGCGTCCTGCCGCGGCGGCCGACGTTCGCTCTGCTGAAGGGTCGGGGAAACTATCTGTGCCTGAACAAGATTCACAACGGTAGTCAGAATGGCCCCGCCGCGGAACCCGACGATCGCCCACAGGAGGAGTTGTTCGACGCGGCAGCATCGACCGCGCTGGGGCGAGACGTCCAACGCCTGACCACCTGGTCGTCGAGCACCGACACAGGTGACCGCGACGAGCTCACCCCCGGCGTGCCGGACCGGTCGTGGAGCCAGGTCAGCGTCTCGGCCAGGGAGTGCATCGGCGCGACGCGTTGCCCGTTCGGCACCGACTGCTTCGCGGAGAAGGCACGCGATAAGGCGGGGCACGCAGATATCGTCGTCACCAACCACGCGCTGTTGGCCATCGACGCCATCTCCGATGCCGCGGTGCTTCCCGAACACGAGCTGCTCGTTGTCGACGAGGCCCACGAATTGGCCGACCGGGTCACCGGCGTCGCCACCGCCGAACTGTCCAACGCCGTGCTCAGCGCGGCGACCCGACGCGTCGCGCGGCTCGTCGAACCCGAACTGGCACAACGGCTGGAGGCCGCTTCGGCCACGTTCGCGTCTGCGATTCACGACGGGTCACCTGGGCGCATCGACCGCCTCGACGACGACATGACGACATACCTGAGCGCTGTGCGCGACGCCGCGAGCAGGGTGCGGTCGGCGATCGACACGTCTCCGTCGGATCCCAAGGCGGCGTCGGCGCGCGCCGAGGCGGTGACGGCGCTTTCGGACATCAGCGACACCGCGACGCGCATAGTGGCGTCCTTCGTCCCCGAGATTCCGAATCGCGACGACGTGGTGTGGCTCGACCACGAGGACAACCGCGGATCCATCCGCGCCGTCATGCGGGTGGCACCGCTGTCGGTGGCAGGTCTGTTGCGCGGCAGGCTGTTCGAGCAATCCACTGCGGTGCTGACGTCGGCCACGTTGACGGTCGGCGGTTCCTTCGACGCCATGGCCGCGGCATGGGGCTTGTCGGCCGGGGACGATAAGCCGCAGAGCCCAACGTCGCCGACCGAGCCGCAGTGGCGTGGCATCGACGTCGGCTCCCCGTTCGAGCATGCCAAATCCGGAATCCTTTACGTCGCAGCACATCTGCCGCCGCCGGGGCGCGACGGCACCGGGTCCGCCGAGCAGCTTGCCGAGATCGAGACACTGATCGGCGCCGCGGGCGGTCGCACACTGGGGCTCTTCTCGTCGATGCGGGCCGCGCGGGCCGCCGCCGAAGTCATGCGCGAGCGGCTGTCAACGCCGGTGTTGTGTCAGGGCGATGACACCACGTCTGCACTGGTGAAGCAGTTCGCCGACGACCCTGCGACATCACTGTTCGGCACGTTGTCGCTGTGGCAGGGCGTCGATGTGCCCGGCCCGTCGTTGTCGCTGGTGCTGATCGACCGCATTCCATTCCCGCGCCCCGACGATCCGTTGCTGTCGGCCCGCCAGCGGGCGGTAGCCGCCCGGGGTGGCAACGGATTCATGTCCGTGGCGGCCAGCCACGCCGCGTTGCTGTTGGCCCAGGGTGCAGGCCGACTGTTGCGGCGCACGGACGACCGCGGGGTGGTCGCGGTGCTGGACTCGCGGATGGTCACCGCGCGCTACGGCGGCTATCTGCGTGCGTCGCTGCCACCCTTCTGGGCGACCACGGATCCGGTCCGGGTCCGGCAGGCGCTGCAACGCCTCGATGCCGCCAACGCCGCACTATCGTGACGCCATGAGCAGTCGATCCGTCGCAGGCGCGGTGCTCGCTGTGTGCGCCGCGTTGCTGATCGCGTCCTGCTCGACGACGGTGACGGGTAGCGCGGTCTCGGTCTTCGACGATCCGTTCAAGGTGGCCGGCATGCCTGCGGTCGACGGGCCGACGGGGCTGCGTTCGGACGCCAAAACGCCTTCGCGCGACGTCGAGAACAGCGACGGCGGTGCGATCGACGAACTCGCCGCGGCCTCGATCAGTGACATCGAGGACTTCTGGGCGGCGGTGTACCCGGAGACGTTCGACGACGATTTCACCCCGGTCGACGCGCTGATCTCGTGGGATGCCGACGGCTACGAAAGTCAGGAGTTCTGCGGCGAAGACACGTACGGCTTGGAGAATGCCGGCTTCTGCTTCCTCGACGAAACCATCGGTTGGGACCGTGGCGAGCTACTACCCATGCTGGGCGAAAACTTCGGCGACATCGCCGTCACCAACGTGCTTGCCCACGAATACGGCCATGCCATTGAGCATCAGGCCAAGCTCAAGAAGAAGAACACGCCGATGCTGGTCGCCGAGCAACAGGCCGACTGTTTTGCAGGCGCATATATGCGCTGGGTGGCCGAGGGCAACTCCGATCGCTTCACCCTCAGCACCGGCGATGGACTCAACAGCGTACTGGCGGCGGTGATTTCGTTCAGCGACCCACTGATGAGCGAGGACGAATTCTTCCCCGGCGCCTATGAGCACGGCTCGGCGTTCGAGCGGATCAGCGCCTTCCAGTTCGGCTTCACCGATGGCGTCCGGTCGTGTGTGGCGATCGACGCCAAGGAGATCGCTTCGCGCCGCGGCGATCTGCCCGTCGCGCTGCAACGGCATCAGACTGGCGAATGGCCCGTCAGTGAGAAGTCGGTGACGTCCATCGTCGAAGCGCTCAAGACGCTGTTCTCACCGGCCGACCCACCGGAACTGCGCATCGACGGGGCGGCCGACTGCCCAGACGCCAGGCCCAGTCCTCCGGTTTCGTATTGTCCGGCGACCAACACGATCGCCGTCGACATGGCCGAACTCGAGACGCTAGGTACGCCGTCGGGCGAGGACAGGAACGGCGGCGTGGTGTCCGGCGACAACACGGCGTATTCGGTCCTTGTCTCCCGCTACATGCTGGCCCTGCAGCGTGAGCGCGGTGGCATGGCGCTGGACAGCGCCGAGGCCGCGCTGCGCACCGCATGCCTGACCGGGGTCGCGACGACGAAGATGACCGAGGCGGTCACCACGTCGGACGGCAACACCGTGGCGCTGACCGCCGGTGACCTCGACGAAGCCGTCTCCGGTCTGCTCACCAACGGGTTGGCGGCCAGCGACGTCAACGGCGAGTCGGTTCCGTCCGGCTTCTCCCGGATGGACGCGTTCCGCGCCGGCGTGCTCGGCGACGACGGCCGTTGCTTCAAGCGGTTCCCGTAATCGCGATTTCGGCGCGCTCGCGTGCGCTGAGCGTCGGTGAGCGCGCCGAAATCGCTAGACCTTCTTGGTCACCCCGTAGTAGCCGAGGATCGCGTCGGAGACGTCGGTGGACCGGGTCAGGAACGCATACGACCGGATGAAGGACTCGCCGACGCAGCCGTCGATCTTGACCCGGAAGCCGGTGATCTGCACCCAGGGCTCGGCGCCCTTGAACTCCTTTTTCGTGACCGGGATGACGTTGATGATGCCAGGCTTCAACGCGACCGCCAGCGACCCGCTGATCGGCGTCAGAAACGTCGGAATGCCCGTCACCCCGCCGGTACCCAGGCCGGAGATGCCCAACCCTGGCGTGAGGCCGAGGCTGCCGCTCATCACCACACCGTTGCTGGTACTCATGTCGATGCCGCAGCCGATCTGATAGCCGACCTCCAACGTGCCCTCGGGCGCCTCCTCTTCTTCCGGCCCGGTCATCGACGCGCTGAAGACCCCGCCGACCTCGTACTCACGCGTCGAGATCGCCGTCGTCAGCGGTTGAATCACCCGTTGCGTCTCGTCTTTTGCCGACACGGTCAACGTCCAGCCGTCGGGTGACGTGGTGGTGGCTGGCGGCGACGATTCGACGAGTTCCACGGGCGGCGGCTCTGGTGGCGGCTCGCCCTCGGGTGGTGCGCCCTCGGGCGGCGCGGGCGCGGTTTCCGCCGCCTCGACGACGGGTTCGGCCGCTGGGTCGGCGGACGCGATCGGCAGGATCAAAGCGGGCACCATCACAGCGGCGGCCACCAGCGTGGCGCAACGAAACATCACCGGAACTTACATCGACTAGCTAGCCGGCCGACCCCAAGTCCGCCGAATCGATCCGGCGTCAGGCCAGTGTCACGAGTCCGAGCTCGGTGTCGGAGGCCAGCAGCGGATGATGCGGAAGGACTCGCACCGTGTAGCCGACGGGGCCGGCCACCGGCAGCGGGGTCGTCGTCGAGAAGATATCGTTCCCGCCCTCGGCGGTCCCGATGTGCGGCATCGGCACGGTTACCGGATCGATCAACCCGTCGGCGGTGTCGACCCGACCGAGAACCGCCTGGACGGAGACCTCATCGGCGCTGAGCCCTGCGAGCTGTACGGTCGCCGAAAGCGTGAGCTGACTGCCCAGCAGCGGGGTGTCCGGCAACCCGGTGCTGTCGACGTCGGTGATCTGAATCTTCGGCCACGCATCGTGTGCGCGCTGCCGGTAGGCAGCCAGATCCCGGGCGGCGCCAAAAGGTACACCGCCGTCGTCGTGGGGCTGGACGGTTCTGCGCAGTGACTGCGCGGCGGGCGCGTAGTACTTCTCGGTGTAGTCACGCACCATCCGCGATGCCAGCACCTTGGGTCCGAGCACCTCGAGCGTGTGGCGGACCATTTCCACCCAGCGCACGGGGACGCCGTGGTCGTCACGGTCGTAGAACTTGGGCGCTACCGACCGCTCGACCAGGCTGTAGAGCGCCGCGGCTTCCAGGTCGTCGCGCCGACTTTCATCGGCCAGACCGTCGGCGGTCGGTATCTCCCAGCCATTCTCGCCGTCGTACCACTCATCCCACCAGCCGTCGCGGATGGACAGGTTCAGCCCCCCGTTGAGAGCGCTCTTCATCCCCGACGTGCCGCATGCCTCCAGCGGGCGCAACGGATTGTTCAACCAGACGTCGCAGCCGTAGTAGAGCTGGCGGGCCATCGACATGTCGTAGTCGGGCAGAAACGCGATGCGGTGCCGCACCTCGGGCCGGTCGGCAAACCTCACCACCTGCTGGATCAGCGCCTTGCCACCCTCATCGGCGGGATGTGATTTGCCCGCCACGATCAGTTGCACGGGCCGCTTCTCGTCGAGCAGCAGCTTCTCCAGCCGGTCCTGGTCGCGGAGCATCAGCGTCAACCGCTTGTACGTCGGCACCCGCCGCGCAAACCCGATCGTCAGCACATTTGGATCGAAAGCCGTTGCGATCCAGCCCAGTTCGGCATCGGATGCGCCGCGCTCGAGCCAGGACCGCCGCAGCCGTACCCGGACGTCGTTGACCAACTGCTCCCGAAGCTGCGACCGGATCCACCACAGATGTCCCGGGTCGACCTGCTGCAGCCGTTCCCAGAGCGCGGGCTCCCAGACGGCGGGCGCACTCGGCAGGTCACCCCCGGAAAGCTCCCGGCCCAGGTCCAGCCATTGCGGCGCCGCCCAGGTCGGAGCGTGCACGCCGTTGGTGATCGAGCCGATCGGCACTTCCACCGGATCGAACCCAGGCCACAGCTCGTTGAACATCTCCCTGCTGACCCGACCGTGCAGAAGCGAGACGCCGTTCGCCCGCTGCGCGAGCCGCAGGCCCATATGCGCCATGTTGAACTTCGACGGGTCGTCCTCGGCTCCGAATGCGATGACCCGGTCCAGCGATACACCGGGCAGCAGCCGCGACGTGGCACCCGCCGGGTTGCCTTCTCCGCTGCCGAAGTAGCGCTTCACCATCTCCACCGGGAACCGGTCGATGCCCGCGGCGACCGGGGTGTGCGTCGTGAACACCGTGGACGATCGCACCACGGTCAGCGCAGTGTCGAAATCGAGCCCGGAGCCGATCAGCTCGCGAATCCGCTCGACGCCGAGGAAACCGGCGTGGCCCTCGTTCATGTGGAACACCTCAGGCGTCGGCAGGCCCTCGATCTCGGTGAACGCGCGGATCGCCCGCACCCCGCCGATGCCGGCCAGGATCTCCTGCTTGATCCGGTGCTCCTGGTCGCCGCCGTAAAGCCGGTCGGTGACGCCGCGCAGATCGTGCTCGTTCTCCGGGATATCGGAGTCCAACAGCAGCAACGGGATTCGACCGACCTGAGCGACCCACACCCGGGCCCGTAGCTGGGCGGAGTCGGGCATCGCGAGTTCCACCAGCACCGGGTCACCGCTGTGGTCGGTGAGCAGGCGCAACGGCAGGCCCTGCGGATCCAGCGACGGGTAGTTCTCCCGCTGCCAGCCGTCAGCGGTCAGCGACTGGCGGAAGTAGCCCGACCGGTAGTACAGACCCACCGCGATCAGCGGCAGCCCAAGGTCGGATGCTGACTTCAGATGGTCGCCTGCCAGGATTCCCAGGCCCCCTGAGTAGTTCGGCAGCACCTCCACGACGCCGAACTCCATCGAGAAATACGCGATGCCGTTCGGCATCTCGACACCGTCAGCCGCGCGTTCCTGATACCAGAGCGGCCGAGCCAGGTAGTCGTCGAGTTGTGCGGCGATGTGGTCCAGCCGGTCGGCGAACGCCTCGTCGACGGCGAGTTCGTCCAGACGTTTGGGGCTGACCTGACCGAGCAGTGCCACCGGATCGCAGCCGACCTGTTTCCACAACGCCGGATCGATGGCGGCGAACAGGTCCTGCGTGGGTTTGTCCCATGACCAGCGGAGGTTGACGGACAGCCGCTCCAACGCGACCAATCGCTCGGGAAGGTGCGCGCGGACCGTGAAACGGCGGAGGGCTTTCACGCGACCCAACCTTACTGATGATCTGCGTCTGTGCAGCGAGGAGTGGCCGCCACGTTGGGCAGACAGCGCATTGTCGGGGTGATCGTTCACCCGCATGTGATTGGGCCGGACACTACGGTGGGTATAGGGCGCGACGAGGCTGTAAACGAAGTCCAGACGACAGTGGCCCGATCGCGGGCCGCGCCATGAAGGAGTGGGTAGGTGGCCGGTCGGATCGGGATCGATGATGTCGCACCTGTGGTGTCTGCAGGACGCTATCCCGCCAAGGCCGTCGTCGGCGAGGTGGTGCCGGTGCGGGCCACGGTCTGGCGTGAGGGGCACGACGCCGTCTCAGCGACCCTGGTGGTGCGCTTCCACGGCACGGCCTACCCGCAGCTCGCCGAAGGACCCGTACCGGACAGGGCCGCGCAGCCCGTGCCGATCGAGATCGTGGTCACACCGGCGTCCAGGGTCAAGCCGCAGGCCATCCCGATGTCGCCGGGTCGCACTCCAGACGTCCTTCACGGCCAGTTCTGCCCCGATCGCGTCGGCCTGTGGACGTTCCGGGTGGACGGCTGGGGCGACCCGATCGCGACCTGGCGGCGGGCGGTCACCGCCAAACTCGACGCGGGCCAGAGCGAGAACGAGTTGGCCAACGACCTCATCGTCGGTGCTCGGCTGCTGGAGCGGGCCGCCACCGGCCTGCCGCGAGCGCTGCGGGATCCGCTGGTCGAAGCCGCGGAGATGTTGCGCAAACCGGGCGACCCGTTCACCCGCGCCGGCGCGGCACTGTCCAGGGAGGTCGGCGCGCTGCTTGCGCAGTATCCGCTGCGCGACCAGATCACCCGCGGCGAGCAGTACGGCGTCTGGGTGGACCGGCCGGAGGCCCGGTTCAGCGCCTGGTACGAGATGTTCCCGCGCTCCACCGGCGGCGTGGACAAGACGGGCAAGCCGGTGCACGGCACATTCGCCACCGCGGCGAAGGCGCTGCCGCGCATCGCCAAGATGGGCTTCGACGTGGTGTACCTGCCGCCGATCCACCCGATCGGCAAGGTGCACCGCAAGGGACCCAACAACTCGGTCACCGCCGGACCCAAGGACGTCGGGTCACCATGGGCGATCGGCAGCGACGAGGGCGGGCACGACGCCGTTCATCCCGAGCTTGGCACGATCGAGGACTTCGACGACTTCGTCACCGCGGCGCGCGATCACAACCTCGAGGTGGCCTTGGACTTGGCGCTGCAGGCCGCGCCCGACCATCCGTGGGCCAAGGCCCATCCGGAGTGGTTCACGGTGCTGCCCGACGGCACCATCGCCTATGCGGAGAACCCGCCGAAGAAGTACCAGGACATCTACCCGGTCAACTTCGACAATGACCCCGCGGGCATCTACAACGAGGTGCTGCGCGTCGTGCGGTACTGGATCAGCCACGGAGTCAAGATCTTCCGCGTTGACAACCCGCACACCAAACCGCCCAACTTCTGGGCGTGGCTGATCGGACAGGTCAAGGCAACCGATCCCGATGTGCTGTTCCTCGCCGAGGCGTTCACCAGGCCCGCCCGGCTCTACGGGCTGGCAAAGCTCGGTTTCACCCAGTCCTACAGCTACTTCACGTGGCGCACCGCGAAGTGGGAGTTGACCGAGTTCGGCGAGCAGATCGTCGAGCACGCCGACTACGCCCGCCCCAATCTCTTTGTCAATACACCAGACATCCTGCACGAAAGCCTTCAGCACGGCGGTCCTGGCATGTTCGCCATTCGCGCCGTGCTGGCATCGACCTTCAGCCCGGCATGGGGCGTCTATTCCGGATTCGAGCTGTTCGAGCACCGCGCGGTGCGCGAGGGCAGCGAGGAGTACCTGGACTCGGAGAAGTACGAGTTGCGCCCCCGCGATTTCGAGGCCGCCGCGGCAAGGGGCGAGTCGCTGGAGCCGTTCTTGGCCCGGCTCAACGAGATTCGCCGACTGCACCCCGCGCTGCGCGAGCTGCGCACACTGAAATTCCACCATGTCGACAACGACGCACTGCTGGCCTACAGCAAGTTCGATCCGGTGACGGGCGACGCGGTGCTCGTGGTGGTCACGCTGAACCCGTACGGACCCGAGGAAGGCACCCTGTGGTTGGACATGGCTGCGCTGGCGATGCAGCCATACGACCGGTTCTGGGTGCGCGACGAGATCACCGGCGAGGAATACCAATGGGGCCAGTCGAATTACGTTCGACTTGAGCCGGCGAGGGCGGTTGCCCACCTGCTCAACATGCCTCAGATACCACCCGAACAACGACCAACCCTGCTCAGCAGGGAATCAGGGAAGTGACGTGAGAAGATGACCCGGACCAATCAACTGACGAGCCCGAACCTTCGGCCGGAACCTGCAGATCTGAACCGGCTTGTCGCGGGCGAACACCACAACCCGCATTCGATCCTTGGCGCGCACGAGTACGGCAACCATACGGTGATCCGGGCATACCGCCCGCATGCCGTCGAGATCGCGGCCCTGATCGGCGACGAACGATATGTGTTCTCCCACATCGATTCGGGCCTGTTCGCGGTGGCCGTGCCGTTCACCGACCTCATCGATTACCGCCTACAGGTTAGCTACGAAGGCGGCGGACCGCACACCGTCGCCGACGCCTACCGGTTCCTGCCCACCCTCGGTGAGCTTGACCTGCACCTGTTCTCCGAGGGTCGGCACGAACGCCTGTGGGACATCGTCGGTGCACATCAGCGCAGCTTCGCGACCGCCGACGGAACCGTTGAAGGTGTGTCGTTCGCGGTATGGGCGCCAAATGCCAAGGGTGTCAGCCTGATCGGCGAGTTCAACCATTGGGACGGCGACGAGGCGCCAATGCGGGCGCTCGGGTCGACCGGGGTATGGGAGCTGTTCTGGCCCGGCTTCCCGGTCGGGGGCTACTACAAGTTCCGCGTGCACGGTGCCGACGGCTCGGTCACCGACCGCGCCGACCCGATGGCATTCGCCACCGAGGTGCCACCGCAGACGGCGTCGCGGGTGACCACGAGCGACTACACGTGGGAAGATTCCGCGTGGATGACCCGTCGTGCAGAAGTCAATCCGGTGTTCGAGCCGATGAGCACCTACGAGGTCCACCTGATGTCGTGGCGGCCGGGCCTGAACTATCGCCAGCTCGCCGAAGAGCTAACGGAATACGTTGTGACGCAGGGCTTCACGCATGTCGAGCTGATGCCGGTCGCAGAACACCCGTTCGGCGGGTCGTGGGGCTACCAGGTGACGTCGTACTACGCGCCGACCTCGCGACTTGGCACCCCCGATGAATTCCGCCATCTGGTCGACACACTGCACCAGGCGGGCATCGGTGTGATCATGGATTGGGTGCCCGCGCACTTCCCCAAAGACGCGTGGGCGCTTGGCCGCTTCGACGGCACGCCACTCTACGAGCACTCGGACCCGCACCGGGGTGAGCAGCTGGACTGGGGCACTTACGTTTTCGACTTCGGTCGTGCGGAGGTGCGCAACTTCCTGGTGGCCAATGCCCTGTACTGGCTTCAGGAGTTCCACATCGATGGCCTGCGTGTCGACGCCGTGGCGTCGATGCTCTACCTCGACTACTCACGTCCGGCGGACGGCTGGACGCCCAACATCTACGGCGGGCGCGAGAACCTCGAGGCGGTCCAGTTCCTGCAGGAGATGAACGCGACGGTGCACAAGGTGGCGCCGGGCATCGTCACGATCGCCGAGGAATCGACGTCGTGGCCCGGCGTGACGAGGCCGACAAACCTTGGCGGCCTGGGCTTCTCGATGAAGTGGAACATGGGCTGGATGAACGACACGCTGGAGTTCATCAAGCGCGACCCGATTCACCGGAGCTACCACCACGGCGAGATCACCTTCTCGATGCTGTATGCCTACAGCGAGAACTACGTGCTGCCGATCAGCCACGACGAAGTCGTGCACGGCAAGGGCACGCTGTGGGGCAGGATGCCAGGCAACGATCACACAAAGGCGGCGGGGTTGCGCAACCTGATCGCCTACCAGTGGGCCCATCCGGGTAAGCAGCTGTTGTTCATGGGGCAGGAGTTCGGCCAGCGAGCGGAGTGGTCAGAGGAACGCGGGCTCGACTGGTATCAGCTGGACGAGAACAGCTTCTCGAACGGGATCCAACAGATGATGCGCGACGCCAACGACCTGTATCGGACCCGACGAGCGCTGTGGTCGCTGGATACGCGCCCCGAAGGCTATTCATGGATTGACGCGAACGACTCCGCCAACAACGTGCTCAGCTTCCTGCGCTTCGGCGACGATGGCTCGGTTCTCGCATGCGTGTTCAATTTCTCCGGCTCCGAGCACTCGCGCTATCGACTCGGCCTGCCGCACACGGGAACCTGGCGCGAGGTGCTCAACACCGACGCCGACATCTACAACGGTTCGGGGATCGGTAACTTCGGAGCTGTGGAAGCGACCGAAGAGCCGTGGCATGGCCGCCCGGCATCGGCGTTGATGGTGCTGCCGCCGCTCGCCGCCCTGTGGTTCGAGCCTGCCTGACTTTCACGCCCAAACTCACGTTTGGGCGTGAAAGTGGGAGTAGATGGCGCCATTTCGTCGATCTCGGCGGCAGAGGTCAGTACAGCGCGTTGGCCAGCTTGCGCCGGCCCGCGATGACTTCTGGGTCGGCCGGGTCGAAAAGGTCGAACAGTTCGACGAGCCGCGTGCGGACCGAGGCGCGCTCGTCGCCTGCGGTGCGGCGCACCAGTGCGATCAACCGGTCAAATGCCGCCGCGACATTCTGCTGCAGGATCTCGACGTCCGCCGCGGCCAACGCGGCCTCGATGTCGTCGGGGGCGGCGTCGGCGCTTGCAATCGCGTCTGGTGACAGTGCGGATGCGCGCGCTAGGAACGCGATCTGGCGCACGGCGCCTTTGGCCTCTTCGTGAGCGGGGTTGGCGTCAAGGATCTTCTGGTAGGCGCTGAGCGCGGCGTCGAAGTCACCGGCGTCGAGGTGCGATCGTGCCAGCGCCAATTCGGGGTCGACCTGCTCTGGCTCGTCGCCCTCGGCTGCACCTGCCCCACCGAGCTTTCCAGCGGTGGCGTTCAGCAGCGAGTCGATCCACCCGCGCAACTGATCGGGCGGCTGCGGGCCCTGGAAGCTCGACAATGGTTGTCCCGCGGCCAAAGCCACGACAGTCGGCACGGCTTGCACTCCGAAAATCTGGGCGACCCGCGGCGCTGTGTCGACGTTCACGTTGGCCAGCGACCATTTGCCTGCGTCGGCGGCGGCGAGGCTCGCAAGCGCATCGCCCAACTGCACGCTGGCATCGCTTCGCGGTGACCACAGCACCACCACGACCGGCACCTCGTTGGACTTGAGCATCACCTCGGCTTCGAAATTGGCCTCGGTGACGTCCACGCCTGCGCGCGAGCCTGCGCCCTGCCCTGGCTGTCCTGAGGGGGTTGCGCGCTGCTTGAGGCCGGAGAGGTCAACCGCGCCTGCGATGGACGGCCCTGGTCCGACTGGAGGACGGGAACGAGTCACGCCCACAAGTCTGTCACGTCGTTTCGGGTATCGATCGGCCCGGTTGCAGGACCCCGGTGTAGACGCTCGCGGCGCCCAGCCTGCCGGTCCGATCGGCCCATATGAGGAAGATCACACTGCAAAGCGGGACGATGCTCGCCAGCAACGCCAGCAACCATGTGCCGAGCGCCCACCTGACGGAGATTCCGACGAGAAGACCTGTCACCACGAAGGCGATGAAGACGAGGCCGTGGACCATGCCGAAGACCTTCACGCCGATCTCGGTGCGCGGCGTGCCCAGGTACTTGAAATACATCCCGATCAGCAGGCCGACCCAGCTGATGGCCTCGGCCATGCCGATCAGCCGAAACCAGCCGACCCGAGTACGGAGATCAAAGGCGCTTGTCATAGCGCCATTGTGCCCGAACTCAAAGCCAGTTACTACAAAGCGTCGTAGACGACCTAGCCCGCCCGCAGGATCAGCGCGTCGCCCTGGCCGCCGGCGCCGCAGAGAGCGGCAACGCCGTAGCCGGAACCGCGTCGCGCCAGCTCAAGGGCAACGTGCAGGGTGATGCGTGCTCCCGACATTCCGATCGGATGCCCGATGGCTATCGCGCCGCCGTCGACGTTCACCTTGTCGGGGTCGATGCCGAGCTCCTTCATCGACGCCAGCGCTACCGCGGCGAACGCCTCGTTGATCTCGACGACGTCGAGCTGGTCGACGGTGATGCCCTCGCGGGCAATCGCTTTCTTGATGGCGTTGGCCGGCTGTGATTGCAGGGTGGAATCGGGGCCTGCGACCACACCGTGGGCACCGATCTCCACCAGCCACTTCAGCCCGAGCTCGGAGGCCTTGTCCTTGTTCATCACGACCACGGCGGCCGCACCGTCGGAAATCTGGGACGCCGAGCCGGCGGTGATGGTGCCGTCCTTTCGGAATGCCGGCTTCAGACCGGACAGCGACTCCGCGGTGGTGTTGGCGCGGATGCCCTCGTCCTCGGCGAACTCCAGCGGGTCGCCCTTGCGCTGCGGGATCTTCACCGGAACGACCTCGTCGGCATAGACGCCGTCTTTCCATGCGGCAGCGGCCTTTTGGTGTGAACTGGCGGCGAACTCGTCCTGCTCGGCGCGGGTGAACTTGTCCTGCTCGTTTCGCTGCTCGGTCAGCGCTCCCATCGGCTGGTCGGTGAACACATCGTGCAGGCCGTCGTAGGCCATGTGATCGATGACCGTGACGTCGCCGTACTTGTAGCCGGACCGGCTGTTCATCAGCAGGTGCGGCGCCCGCGTCATCGACTCCTGACCGCCTGCGACCACGACGTCGAACTCACCGGCGCGGATAAGCTGGTCGGCAAGCGCGATCGCGTCGATCCCGGACAGGCACATCTTGTTGATGGTGAGTGCAGGCACATCCCAGCCGATTCCCGCGGCGACGGCGGACTGCCGGGCGGGCATCTGGCCGGCGCCCGCGGTCAGCACCTGGCCCATGATCACGTACTCGACCGCCGATGCGGGCACTCCCGCCTTCTCCAGCGCACCCGAGATGGCGATCGCACCCAGATCGCTGCCCGAGAAATCCTTCAGCGAGCCCATCAGCTTGCCGACCGGAGTGCGCGCTCCAGCAACGATCACAGACGTCGTCATACCTACCTCCAGAAACGATCAAGAAGAGCCCGGTCAGGACATCGCGTAGGCGCGATCTTCTCCGCCAGGTTACCGTTACGTTATGTCCACCGAGCAAGTCGATGCCCGCCCCGTGTTGGCCAGCGCCCTGGTGACAGCAATCGACCATGTCGGCATCGCGGTCGCTGATCTGGACGCCACGATCAAGTGGTATCACGACCGTCTCGGCATGATTGTGCTGCACGAAGAGGTCAACGAGGAGCAGGGCGTCCGCGAGGCGATGCTGTCGGTGCGCGGCGCGCCGGTGGGTAGCGCCCAGATCCAGCTAATGGCTCCGCTCGACGAGACCTCGACGATCGCCAAGTTCCTCGACAAACGCGGCCCAGGCCTGCAGCAGTTGGCGTACCGGGTCAGCGACATCGACGCCCTCTCCGAGCGTCTGCGCGAGCAGGGTGTCCGGCTGCTCTACGAAACGCCACGTCGAGGCACTGCGGATTCGCGGATCAACTTCATCCATCCCAAGGATGCCGGCGGCGTGCTGATCGAGCTCGTCCAGCCCGCCACCGCTCACTGACACTCACGACCACTTCCGCGTGGGGCCGCGCGTTGCACGGTGCTGCCAGCACGGCGTATGCCAATGCCGACGATCCTCTACCGCATGCTCGCCGAGGCCGGCCTGCCATACCACGAGATGGGCTGTGCCAGGACGGATCTCGTGATCACAACCCGGGCAGCGGTAGGTCTTGCCTGCCCGAGACGCCGCGACCGGCCTGATTTCGTAGTCATATCCGTCGGGCCCGGTTTCGACACGACGAGACGCCGGCAACGGTGCTCGAGACGGCTGCCGGCGACCTGTTCGACGCCTGGCCACGATCACGAGTGTAGGCGTTCAGAACAGCCGGAACTCGGAGCTGTCCATCCCGCGCATCTCGTCGTAGTCCAAAGTCACGCAACGGATCCCACGATCGGTGGCCAATGTTCGCGCCTGCGGCTTGATCTGCTGCGCGGCGAACACACCGCTGACGGGTGCGAGAACGGTGTCACGGTTGAGCAGTTCTAGGTAGCGGGTGAGCTGCTCGACGCCGTCGATCTCGCCGCGCCGCTTGATCTCCACCGCCACCGAGCGGCCCGCCTCGTCGCGACACAGCAGGTCGACCGGCCCGATCGGCGTCATGTACTCCCGGCGCACCAGCGTGTAGCCGGTACCCAGCAGCTCGACGTGCTCAGCCAACAACGCCTGCAGATGTGCCTCGACGCCGTCCTTGACCAAGCCGGGGTCAACGCCGAGTTCGTGGCTCGAGTCGTGCTCGATCTCCTCGACGGTGATGCGCAACTGCTCGCCGGCCTTGTTCTCCACCACCCAAACCGGCAGCGGACCGCCGGGTTCCTCGGTGAGCCAACAGGGCGGGCTCATCCAGTTCAGCGGCTTGTAGGCACGGTCGTCGGCATGCACGCTGACCGAACCGTCCGCCTTGATGAGCAGCAGACGGCGGGCCGACGGCAGATGGGCGGTGAGTCGTCCGACGTAGTCGACGGTGCACTGGGCGATGACGAGACGCACCGGTCAACCTTAGGGCCACAGGACCGGCAAATTAGGCTGACACCACCATGGCGGCGAACAGGACGGTGGCCGAGCGGCTCGGTCGCGTGCTGGAGCGCGTCACCAGCCAAAGCAGCCGAATGCCGACCACCCCCGAGTACGGGTCCTGGATCCTGGGTCGGGTTTCGGAAAGTCAGCGCCGACGCCGGATCCGTATCCAGATCATCCTGACCGCATTCGTGGTCATCGCGAACCTGATCGGCATCGGCGTCGCAACGCTGGTCGTCACCGTCGCATTTCCCACGCCGAGCGTTTTCGACCGCGACGTCGCCTGGATCACCTTCATCGCGGTGCCGGTCTTCGTCGTGCTCGCACTCGTCGTCGGAGTGTTCTGGGCAACCCGCCGAGTGATCTTCAACGTGCGGTGGTCGATCGAGGAGCGCACACCCACACTCGAGGACCAGCACAACACGTTCCTGGCGCCGTGGCGCCTGACCCGTGTGCTGCTGGCGCTATGGGGCACCGGAACCATCGTGCTTACCACGCTGTACGGGTTGCATGACACCGACTTCATCCCGAAGTGGCTGCTGGGCATCAGCTTTCCCGGCATCGTGGTGTCCGCCAGCTGCTATCTGTTCACCGAATTCGCGCTGCGGCCCGTTGCGGCCCAAGCGTTGGAGGCCGGTAAGCCGCCACACAGATTCGCCGAAGGCCTGATGGGCCGCACGATGCTGGTCTGGGCGCTGGGTTCCGGCGTGCCCGTGCTTGGCATCTTCTTGGCCGCCGCGCTCACCCTGTTGCTCCAAAATCTGACCCCCACCGAGTTCACGGTCGCGGTCATGATCCTCGCGCTGTTCGCCCTCGTGTTCGGCGCCATCCTGATGTGGATCCTGTCGTGGCTGACTGTCACCCCGGTCCGTGTCGTGCGAGCAGCGCTGAACCGTGTCGAGCAGGGCGACCTCGACACCAACCTGGTGGTGTTCGACGGCACCGAACTCGGGCAGCTGCAGCGCGGCTTCAACTCGATGGTGGAGGGCCTGAAGGAACGCGAGCGCGTGCGCGATCTGTTCGGCCGCCACGTCGGCCGCGAGGTGGCCGCGGCGGCGGAGCGGGACCGCCCGAAACTCGGCGGCGAGGAACGCCACGTCGCCGTGATCTTCGTCGACATCATCGGCTCCACCCAGTTGGTCACTTCGAGGCGGGCGACCGAAGTCGTCGAACTGTTGAACCGCTTCTTCGCGGTGATAGTCGAGGAGGTCGACCGACATCACGGGTTCGTCAACAAGTTCGAGGGCGACGCCGCGCTTGCCGTGTTCGGCGCCCCGAACCATCTCGACAATCCGGAGGCCGAAGCGCTGGCCGCCGGCCGCGCGATCGCGCAGCGCATACGCGATGAGGTACCCGAGTGCGAAGCGGGTATCGGGGTCGCTTCCGGCGAGGCGGTCGCCGGCAACGTCGGCGCAAAGGAACGCTTTGAATACACCGTCATCGGCGAGCCGGTAAATGAGGCCGCCCGGCTCTGCGAGCTCGCCAAAGAAAGTGACGGCCGCCTGTTGGCCTCGTCGGACACGGTGGCGAGGGCGACGGACGGCGAGCGTCGGTTTTGGTCGTTGGGCGACACTGTCACGCTTCGAGGTCACGACGAGCCCACGCGGCTTGCCGCGCCGGTCTGACAAACGCTTTGGGTACTTGGTTGGGCACAGTCCACTAGTCAGCGACCGCCGATCGACTTGACCCGACAGCCTGATCGCCAACCACCGCGAGCAGGCGCAGCTTCTCCAACGCCGACGATCCAGGCGGCGGGGCCAGGATCACCAAGCTTTGCCCGTCCGTGGTCGCGAGCACTTCGCAGTCCAGCGTGATGGCGCCGACGCGGGTCAGGAACGTCTTGCGCTGCATACGTCTGACGGCGACCTCGTGACTGGCCCACAACTCGGCGAATTCGGGGCTGTGTTCCAGCAGGCCGTCAACGAGTTCACGCATGTCCGCGTCGTTTCGGCGACGGGCCCATGCCGCTCGCAGGTCGGCCACGGTGGTCCGGCTGTGCTCGTCGCGCTCGGCTTCCGGTGCGGCCTGGCGGGCGGCAGGATCGGTGAACCACTGCCACGCCATGCTGGCCTGCAATCCCGTTCCCTTGCCGACCTGGTCGCCGTTCAGCGCCTTGGCCAGCTGGTTCTGGGCCAGCACGACATAGGTGTCGGAGCAGACGAACGCCGCCGCATCGCGCATCTGATCGAGGGCGAACGACAGTGCAGGCCGCACGTGCTGCGAAACCCCGCCGCGGTCGGGGACGGCGTGTCCGGCCAGTCGGTAGAGGTGGTCGGCCTCGTCAGCTGTCAGCCGCAGGGTGCGCGCCAGTGCACGCAGCATCTGCGGCGACGGCTGGGTGCTTCGCGCCTGCTCGAGCCTGCCGTAATAGTCCACCGACATCCCCGTCAGCTGAGCGACTTCCTCGCGTCGCAGTCCCGCGGTGCGGCGGCGCACGCCGGGAGGAAGTCCGACGTCCGCCGGTTTGATCGCCTCGCGGCGAAGCCGCAGAAACTCCGCCAGCGCAACTCGATCCATCGGCCCATTGTCGCCAATCCACGGGCACTGGAAACAGAGACTCTCAGTCCCTGGTTCAACGCGTCCTAGTTAACGTTCCCGGTTGTCCGAAGACTGGCCGCATGAATACCAAGACGCTCGGGACTCTGACCACATCGGCGATCGGCCTCGGCTGCATGGGAATGTCGCCTGCATATGGCGACGCCGACCGCGACGAGAGCATCGCCACTGTGCACGCGGCCCTCGAGGCCGGAATCACGCTGCTCGACACCGGGGACTTCTACGGTGCCGGCCACAACGAACTGCTGCTCGCCGAGGCCCTCCATGATGTGCCTCGCGATACCTATCAACTGAGCGTGAAGTTCGGCGGCCAAGTCAGCCCGGACGGAGCGTTCCTCGGCTTCGACGGCCGACCGGTTGCCGTGAAGGCCTCTGCCGCGTACTCGCTGCGGCGCCTCGGCACCGAATACATCGACATCTACCGCCCGGCACGCCTCGATCCCACGGTCGACATCGAGGAGACCGTCGGCGCCATCGGCGACCTGGTCGACGCGGGATACGTGCGCCGCATCGGCCTTTCGGAGGTTGGCGCCGAAACCATCAAGCGAGCCGCGTCGGTCCGGCCGATCACCGACCTGCAGATCGAATACTCGCTGGCTTCGCGCGGCATCGAACGCGACATCCTCGACACATGCCGTGACTTGGGCATCGGGGTGACAGCGTACGGCGTGTTGTCCCGCGGACTCATCAGCGGCCACTGGACCAAATCAAGTGGTGGACAGGGTGACTCGCGGACGGCGAGCCCCCGCTTCTCGGGCGAGAACCTGGACCGCAATCTTGCGCTTGTCGAGACCCTGCGCGGCGTCGCCGAAGAGCTGGGAATTACCGTCGCGCAGGCGGCGATCGCCTGGGTGGCCTCACGCGGGGATGACATCGTGCCGCTTGTCGGTGCACGCACCCGCGCGCGCCTGGTCGAATCGCTCGGCGCCGTCGACGTCGTGCTGACTGACCGACAACTCGCCGCGATCGAGGCGGCGATTCCGGCCGACCAGGTGGCAGGCGAGCGCTACCCCACCGCGCACATGGCCGCGTTGGACTCCGAGCGCTGAGCCAGCGGCTCAGGAATTCGTCGCGGCGACCGCTGCTTCGTAGTCAGGCTCTTCGGCGATCTCCGGTACGAGCTCGGAATAGACGACGTCACCGTCCGCGCCGACCACCACGACCGCCCGCGCGAGGAGACCGGCCATCGGCCCGTCGACGAGGGTGACTCCGTAGTCCTCGCCGAATCCATCGCGGAACGCCGAGGCCGTCACCACGTTCTCGATCCCCTCCGCGCCACAGAAGCGGTTCAGGGCGAAAGGCAGATCCTTGGACACACAGACGACCGCAAGCCCGCTCGCCGCGGCGCGCTCGTTGAAGCTCCGCACGCTGGTCGCACACACCGGGGTGTCCACGGACGGAAATATGTTGAGCAGGAAAGGCTTCCCGCGGAACTGCTCGTCGCTGACGGTGCCGAGGTCGGTGCCCGTCAGCGAGAAGCCGGGGGCCGGTGAACCGACGGAGGGCAACTCGCCGACCGTATTGATGGGGTTTCCACGAAGGGTTATCTGAGCCACGCGATCAGTCTGCCAAACCGGTGGTTGATGGCTGTCAGTGGTACCCGCTCCTTCCAGGCCCGACGCTCAGGGACATTGGCCGTTGTTGACGCATACCGGTGCAGCCGAGGCCTTGAGGGTCGGCGTCGCTTCGGCGGTCTCAAGCGTGGCTTTCGGCGGACCTGCGGTGGCGGTTGCCCCGAGTTTCATCGCGGTCGGATCGACGGACATCGCGGTGATCGTGGGCGAGGTGTATTCGCCCACCGTCGATGAGTCACCCGATCCGCCGGCGACATCGTGGGCCGTGGCGGTAGACCCCAGGTTCACGGCGACGGCAACCCCGATGGCAGCGAGTCCTGCCACCGCGGCCAACGGCTTGATCCGTGTGACGTTCATGCGGCGCTCCTCCGATCTCTGTTATCGGTCTTACGCTCGCGTAGCCAGTTTGGCCAACGCTTGCACCGAGATCTACGAAAGCGCCAAGCAGACTGTCAACGATCACGCAGGGCGGTAACTAGTTGTGAAGTAACTGAATTCGAGCTGACAGATGGCGTGAAGGTTGGAACTGTTGCTGGGTTGCCACACTGTCACCGCAGTGAACAGCCACATGAATCACAGCTCCTGGAAATGCCTGGGTAACAACGCAGGTCACATGATGGATTATGAACTCGGTTACGGCGCATCAACATCGAACCTCGCCGACATCACGGCACATCCTGTGCGGTGCGGCGATCGTATCGGCGGCAATCGCCGCGGTCGTAGTGGCTGCAGGCCCGGCCCAGGCTGCATCGTCACCGACCGTGGTCGGGCAGAAGTACTCAGACGCGAAGGGCGCCCTCGCTGGCGCCGGATACAGCATCATCGTGTCGACCACCGTCGGCGATGAATTCGCGCGCGATGACTGCGTCGTCACACACCAGCAGGACAGGACCGTCCCACCACCGGAGAACACCGGTGCTTCGCCGACGAAGCAGACGCTGTTGTCGCTGAACTGCGATGCCGCCGTGGCCTCGAAGACCGAGGCTGGTAACTCGCTGGCCAGCCCGGAAGGCCGCGCCGCCGCTGCCGCCGCTGCCGCCGCCAAGGCGTCTGCGGCCGCCGCGCCGCCACCGTCAGCGAAACACTGATGCAGACTGAGTCGTGAATTCGGTTGGCGCATCGCCGGATTCGTACATGAAGCCATCTGCGGGCGACAGGGACATGCCGAATATCTCACGGTCGACGCTCGCCAGTTCCGGAATGTAGTCGGCCAGCGTGCCCTCTGTGACACCGGCATGCCAGTCAAGGATCCGGTCCAGGTAGCGCTGGACGAGTCGGGCCATGGTGCGGATGCTATCCCTGTGGGAGCTGTGGCTGTCCTGCGCGGTCGCACCTGGGACGTCGATGTCGCTTTTCCGCCAGTGATGTCGGTGCGGACGTGTAATTGTCGTAGACGTGCATGAAGATTTCGACCGCTGTTACCGGGCCGTGCAGTCCAAGGACGCCCGGTTCGACGGCTGGTTCGTCACCGCCGTGCTGACCACCAAGATCTACTGCAGGCCCAGTTGCCCTGTCAGGCCACCGTTCGCCCGAAACGTGCAGTTCTATCCCACCGCGGCGGCCGCCCAGCACGCAGGCTTCCGGGCCTGTAAACGGTGCCGCCCCGACGCCTCACCGGGCTCGCCAGAATGGAATGTGCGCGGCGACGTGGTGGCGCGGGCGATGAGGCTGATCGCCGACGGCACCGTCGACCGCGAGGGGGTGACGGGCCTGGCCGCCCGCGTGGGCTACACCACCCGACAACTCGAGCGGATGCTGCAGGCGGAGGTCGGCGCGAACCCGCTGGCGCTGGCGCGTGCGCAGCGGACACAGACCGCACGCGTGCTCATCGAGACCACCGAGCTACCGTTCGGCGACGTCGCGTTCGCGGCAGGGTTCTCATCCATTCGGCAGTTCAACGACACGATCCGCGCGGTATGCGACCTGACCCCCACGGAGTTGCGCACTCGAGCGAAGACCAAGTTCGGCCGCGGCGAGCCTCTCTCCGCCGGCGCGCTCTCGCTGCGGCTGCCGGTCCGCACGCCGTTCGCATACGAGGGTTTGTTCGGCCACCTTGCCGCGTCCGCGGTGCCTGGCGTCGAGGAAGTGCGCAACGGAGCCTTCCGGCGAACACTGCGATTGCCCGCCGGTAATGGAATCGTCAGTCTCGCACCGGAACCCGACCACGTGCGCTGCACAGTGGTGCTGGACGACTTTCGAGATCTGGCCACCGCGATCGCCCGTTGCCGGCGCCTGCTCGACCTCGACGCGGACCCTGAGGCAGTCGTCGACGCGCTCAGCGCAGACCGGGATCTCAGTGCATTGGTGGCGAAGGCGCCCGGACAACGCATCCCGCGTACCGTCGACGAACCCGAGCTGGCGCTGCGCGTTGTGCTGGGTCAGCAGGTGTCGGTCAAGGCGGCCCGTACACACGCCGCCCGCATCGTGGCCGGATACGGCCAGACACTGACCGACGCCAACGGTGGCCTCACCCATGTCTTCCCAGCGATCGGGGACCTCGCCGAGATCGACCCGGTTCATTTGGCCTTCCCGAAGTCACGACAGCGGTCCTTCGTTGCTCTTGTGACGGCGCTGGCCGACGGTGACGTCGTGCTGGACGCGGGGTGCGATTGGAACCTCGCCCGGCGGCAGCTACTGACATTGCCGGGGATCGGGCCGTGGACCGCGGAAGTCATCGCGATGCGGGGTCTTGGTGACCCCGACGCGTTCCCCGCCACCGACCTCGGTGTTCTGATGGCGGCCAGACAGGTTGGTCTGCCTGAGGGGTCGCGGGCCCTCACCGAGCACAGCGCCCGCTGGCGGCCGTGGAGATCCTATGCCGTCCAACATCTGTGGACCGCCCTCGATCACGAGGTGAATCATTGGCCACCGAAGGAGAAGTGATGTCAACCGTCAAGTTTCGATCTGTCGACAGCCCGGTTGGGTTGTTGACGCTGGCTGGTCGCGACGGCCGGCTGATGCATCTGCGCATGGTCGACCAGACGTATGAGCCGAGCCGCGACGGCTGGGAGTCCGACGACTCTGCATTTCCCGTGGCCGTCGAACAGCTCGAGTCCTATTTCGCCGGCGAGCTTTTCGCCTTCGATCTCGAGCTCGACCTGGACGGCACCATGTTTCAACGCAGGGTGTGGGAAGCGCTGCTGACGATTCCGTACGGAGAGACTCGGTCTTACGGAGAGATCGCGGCCCAGATCGGGGCGCCAACGGCGTCCCGCGCGGTGGGATTAGCCAACGGCCACAATCCGATTGGCATCATCGTGCCGTGCCATCGGGTGATCGGCGCGAACGGCAGCCTGACCGGATACGGCGGCGGCTTGGATCGCAAACGCGCATTGCTCGCATTGGAAAAGATGCGCAAGCCGGCTATCCCGACACTCTTCGACTGAATTCCCTTGGCACAAAAGGAATCACCCCCCACATTGCGTGGGGGGTGATCCTAAAATGTGTTCGGCGGTGTCCTACTTTTCCACCCGGGTTGGGTAGTATCATCGGCGCTGGCAGGCTTAGCTTCCGGGTTCGGGATGGGTCCGGGCGTTTCCCTGTCGCTATTTCCGCCGTAACTTT
>NZ_RARC01000032.1 GCF_003719305.1 Mycolicibacterium stellerae | reverse complement strand
TGGATGGGTGGGTAGGACGGGGACGACCGTAACGTGCAGCGAATCCGTCGGCGGCAGCGGAAGATGTGTATCGGCGGGAGCCCGTGGGCAGCCTGCTCGACTTCCTCGCCGATGTGCCATCGCCGAAGCCGTCGGTGGAGCCGATCGGCTTCGCCCACAACGGTTTCCATGTCGACGAAGAGCAGCGGTACCAACCACTCACCAGCTTTGAGGCGCGCGAGGAGGAGCCGTCGCACGCCGAGCCGCCGAAGCCCGACATCCTCAGCCCCGACTATCCGTTGGACTTCGGCAGCCACGCCCATTACGAGAGCCCGGACGAGGCCGGCTTCGAGTCGTCCTCGCGCCACCAGCTGGACGAAGAGCCTCGGTCCAACGGCAGGCATTCGCGTGCCGAACCCCGCGACTCGTCGAGCCGCGGGCGGCACTCCCGGCCCGGCGACTAATCGAACAGCACGGCGGCGTTGAGAAATCCCGAAGGGTCGAACGCTGTCTTGACCGTCCGCATCGCGGCGATGTCGGCATCCGTGCGCGACATGCCGACGTAGTCGCGTTTGCGGCTGCCGACGCCGTGTTCGGAGCTGACATTGCCACCGCACCTGGCGATCAACGCCATCATCGCCGAATACAGTGCGGCCTCACGCACTCCATCGAGCGCGCAGCGCAGAACGTTGAGGTGCAAATTGCCCTCACCGATGTGGCCGAACAGCACCGGGATGGCGTCCGGAGCGTGTTCGGCGACGAGCTCGCCGGATTGGCGCGCGAACGGCGCGATCGCCGACAACGGCAGCGACACATCGAATTTCAGCGGCGGGCCGTAGATGCCGAGGACTTCGGCGACCGACTCGCGAACCTGCCACAGCCGCTGCTGTGAGTTGACGTCGACGCCGACCGCGGGCTCGCCGGTCAACCGCGCGTGTTCCAGCGCGTCGGCCAGCTGCTCGGTCTGGTCGGTGTCGGCCGCTAGTTCGATGAGCAGCTGCCAGGCACCCTGCACAGGCGCGGGCACGCCGAGGTGTTCGGCGGTCAGTGCGCTGGCCCTGGCATCCATCAACTCCAGCGCCGCGATGCCGTCCATATCGCGGAACTCGCGACCCGCCTCGACCAGATCGTCGAGATCGTCGAACCCGCACACCGCGGTCACCCGGTTCGTCGGTACCGGGTGCAGTCTCAGGTCCAAACCGGTGATGACGCCGAGCGTGCCCTCGGCGCCGACGAACAGCGACGCCAGGTCGTATCCGGTGTTGTCCTGCCGAACTTGGCTGTGCCGCGCCACGATCGATCCGTCGGGCAACACCACGTCGAGCCCGATCACCTGCTCGCCCATGTTGCCGTAGCGCACGGTGCGCAGTCCGCCCGCGTTCGTCGACGCCATGCCGCCGACGGTGGCGGAATCGCGCGCGGCGATGTCAACGCCGAACACCAGACCCGCCTTGGTCGCCGCCTTCTGCACATCGGCCAGCGTCGCGCCCGCGCCCACTCGGATGCGTCGTTCCACGACGTCGACCTCACCGATATCGGTCAGCCGCTCGGTGGACAGCAGCACGTCGTCGTGTTCGGGGACGGTGCCCGCCACCAACGAGGTTCGTCCGCCCTGCACGGTGACGTGCCTGCCTGCGTCACGGCAGGCCCGCAGCACCGCGGCGACGTCCTCGGCGGAGCCCGGTCGGACGAGAACGCTGGCGTGCCCGCGGTAGCGGCCGGTGTGGTCGACGCTGCGGCCCTCGAGCACGTCCGGATCGGCGCTGACGTGCGCGGCGCCGACGATCGCGGCGAGCCGGTCGGTCAGTGTTTCGGTCACCCCGTGGGTCTATCACACGAGGGCAGCGACAAGAATGCACCCAGTTCGATCAGGCCGTCCGGCGTGCTCGGCAGGTATTCGGTGAGCAGCGGTGAGCGCACGATGACGCTCAGGTACTTCGCCCGGCTGACCGCGACGTTGAGCCGATTGCGGTTGAGCAGGAAAGCGATTCCGCGCGGCACGTCGTCGATGGACGAGGCCGTCATCGACACGAACACCACGGGCGCCTGCTGGCCTTGGAACTTGTCGACCGTGCCCGCGCGTACCGCGCCGAGTCCTGCCGCGTCGAGACGGTCACGCAGCAACACCACCTGCGCGTTGTAGGGGGAGACGACCAGCACGTCGGACTGCGCCAGCGGCCGTGGCCCGCATTCGTCGGTCCATGCGGCGCCGATCAGCCGTTCGATCTCGGCCACGATGGCGTCGGCCTCCTCGGGGCTGTCGGTCGAGTTGCCGTCGTGGTCGACGGTCAGTACCCGCACTCCCGGCGGGTGTCCGGCGAGCGTGCGCGCGCCGGTCACCTCGTCGACCGAGTGCAGGCGGTCGTCGTAGGACAGCCGCGACACCGCTGCGCACACTTCGGGGTGCATGCGGTAGGAGAGGTCGAGGAAATATCCGAGCTCGGCGGGAAGCGTGTGCCTGCCGTCGATCAGCCAGCCCAGCGCTGAGGTGTCGACAGGTTCCGGGTGTGTGCCCTGGCTGACCTGCGGCAACTGCTGCGGATCGCCAAGCAGCAGAAGGCTTTTCGCGGCCGAAGCCACCGCGATGGTATTCGCCAGGCTGTACTGTCCGGCCTCTTCGACGACGAGCAGGTCGAGGCTGCCGCGCGGCACCCGGCCTGCGTTGGCGAAGTCCCATGCGGTGCCGCCGACGACGCAGCCGTCGTGGTCGGCGATGAAGCCCGGGTACTCCTTCTCGTCGATCTCCTGCCAGCTCGGCTCGGCGCCGTGCTTCTTCTTGGCCACCAGCGATGCGTCGACTCCTGAGCCGACCACGTCGCGGAACAGGTTCTCGACGACCGCGTGCGATTGCGCGACCACGCCGATGCGCCAATGGTTTTCGGTGACGAGGCGAGTGATGACCGCCGCGGCGGTGAAGGTCTTGCCCGTACCGGGCGGGCCGTGTACGGCCAGATAGGAGGAATCCAGGTCGAGGAGCGCTGCGGTGATCGACTCGGCGACCTCGGGATAACGGGGGAGCGGCCCGGCGCTGCGGGTCCGCGGCGGGTGTCGCAGCAGGATGTCGACGACCGCGCTCGGCGGCAGGTCGGGCAGGCCCGCTGCGATATCGGCGGCTGTCGCGTCGATGGAGTCGCGCAACGGACCGGTGGAAATCGGCGGGCCGGGCGTCAGCGCGAACGGCAGCTGATCAAACAGCCCGCCGTCCTTGGGTTCTCGTTCGATGACGGTCACCTCGGTCGGTGCGGCAGGGTCGTCGCAGTCGACGACGGTGACCGTGCCGAACGCCCTTCGCTCGGTGTCGTCGGTGAGGCCGGTGGGGGAGGGTGGTTCGTAGAGCGCGTACATCGACTTGTTGAGGTCGCCTGCCGCGATGGCTCCGTGAAGGCGTACCCGCCGTTGCGGCTTGCGCGCCTTTGGCGGCGTACGCCAGTCGGTGTCGACCTCGGCCCGCTCGGCGATGAAGACGTCGGTGTTGTCGGCCCATTCGTCGACCGGATTGTTCAGCCGGTCGAAATGGCCCCACCAGAACGGCTTGTCCTCGCGACGGTGGTACCCGCGGGCCGCCGAGATCATGGCCACCGCAGTCTGTTTCGGTGTGCGAGCGGCCGGGTCGTCGCCGACGAACTTGGCCAGCTTGCGGGCCAACTGGTCGTCGTCTGCGATGGTTGCGCCGTCCTTGACGGGCTGGGCCCCGATGGGCGGCACCTCGCAGTCGATGGCGCGGCAGATCAGCCAGTCCCGCAGCTTGCGCGTCGACGTGCAGTCGTACCGGTTGTACTCCTCGATCTCCTTGAGCACGACCGCGGCGTCGTCGTCGCGGCCTGCGGCCCGTAGATCGCAGTATTTCGCATACTGGGTGATGGAGTCGGTCGCCGTCGTCACGTCGCCCGTGCGGAGCTGCCCGCCCATGTAGAGCGGCTCGAGCGACTTCAGGCTGTAGTTCTCGGTGCCCACCCGGATGCTCTTGCGCACCAAGGGATACAGGTCGACAAGGACGCCGTTGCGAAGCAGGTCGTCCACCTCGTCCTCGCCCACCCCGTAGCGGCCGGCGAGCCGCAGTAGAGCCGTTTTCTCGTAGGGTGCGTAGTGGTAGATGTGCATGTGTGGATAGCGCTTGCGACGGGCGCGCACCATCTTCAGAAAGTCACGCAATGCCCGGCGTTCGCCCGCGCGGTCGTGCGCCCACAGCGGCCGAAATTCGTCGGCCGTGTCGAGCACGCCGAACAAATATTCCAATCCCCACGCCCGGCCGTCGGCCGTCCACAGCGGATCGCCCTCGAAGTCGAAGAACAGATCGCCCTTGTCCGGCTCGGGGAGCACCATCAACGGCTGCGGGTCGGCGATCTCATAGGGCGGCTTGCCGTCGACCCGCGGCGCCAGTTGCAGTCGAGCCTGTGCGGTCAGTGCCGCGACGGCACGCGCGGACAGTTCACCGACCTCGCCGTTGTGGCGCGCGAGACCGCTGATCGTGGTGATGCCCGCGTCGATCAACCGGGCGCGCTGGGTGGCACGCATACCGGCCACCAACAGCAGGTCGTCGTGTTCGCGGACCTGGATCGTGCACTCCGGACAGCGGAAGCACGCCCGCACGGTCTCGTCCTCCCAGGTGACCGGCTCACCACGGGCCAGGTGATCGTCGAGCAGGCGCTGCAGGGCGGTGCGGCGCGGACCGTACACCGGCAGCAGCTCGTCGACCCGGTAGCCGGCGGTGGCGCCGTCGCCGAGCACCAGTTCGACCTCGGCGGCGACCGGCACTCCTGCCCTGGCCAGCGTGTCGGCGTACGCGGCGAGCTGAAGGAGCGCCTCGACCTTGACCGACCGCGCAAGCTTGGTGTCCCGCAGGCGGTAGCGCTCGCCATCGGGGGTGTCCGAGAGCACCAGGAAGTCCGCGAAACCGGCGAACCGGCCGTCGAACATGGCCGCCTGGTAGATCACCGGCGCCCGTCGTTCAACCGCCCTCAGGGTGGCCTCGGCCGCGGCGGTGAGTCCCGCGACGGTGTAGTGGGGCCGACCGATGACCGCCACCGTGTCGTCCACCGTCGACCGTAGCGCGTCCAGGTGGCGCTGCTCGTGCTCGCCGCCGAGTTCGGCCGTGCGGGCAAGCAATTCGTCGTCGGCTGCCACGGGTGGCCCCCAGCCGAGCCGGGCGTCGAACGAGCGCAGCAGCGCGTACTCGCAGCGGGCCGCGGCTGCAAGGTCGGAGGCGCTGTAGATCACCCGATCGTCGGCGACGAACACGTGCCCAACTGTAGGCCCGTAGCCCGACACGGTTTCGCGCCGGAAGGTCAGCCGGGCGTGTTGCCGATCAGTTCGACCCCCGCGCCGTTCCAGCGGAACTTCACCACGCTCTCCAGCCCCGGGGTGCCGTTGGAGTAAACAAGCGCGACGGTGTCACCCGTGCTGGCCGACTGGTCGATGCCGTTGAAGCCGTATGTGTCGGGCACCCCGGTCGGGATGAACTTGCCGAGGTGAAAGAGCACTGCGCGGGTGTTGGGGTTCTCGGCGTTGGTGTTGGCCCTGATGATGACCGCCGACAGCTGGGCGCATTCGTTGTAGGTGCCTGCCATCGGCTCGGGACTCCAGGCCTGCCCGCTGCGTGGATCGCGGGGCAGCTCGGAAACGGTCTTGGCGATCTCGGGTGCTGCCAGGTTGACCGCGCACGGATCGGCAGCCGTGCTTGGTGCGGCGCTTGTGCGCGACGGTGCAGGCAGCGCGGTCGCGGGCGCAGGGGCGGCGGTGGAGGTGCTGGCGTCCGGTGTCTTGGAGACCGTCGAGTCGCCTGCGCCGCAACCGGCCAGCAGCGCGACGAACACCGCTGCGGCGGTCGCGACCAGATGCCGCATGCCGCGCGGCCCCTGACCCCATTTCACAGTTGCGCACCGTACCGGCATCCCGTGCGCCGATCCGGCAGGCGGCGCGGCGGGTCGAAACGACGCAGGCCACTAGACTGGCACCCCGATGACGCCGCCCGATACCGACGCGCCCCTTGCGCAACCCACATTTGCCGACCTGCAGATTCACCCCGCGGTGCTGCAGGCGGTGGCCGACGTCGGCTATGAGACGCCGTCGGCGATCCAGGCGGCGACCATCCCGCCCATGATGGCGGGCTCCGACGTGGTTGGCCTCGCGCAGACCGGAACGGGCAAGACGGCCGCGTTCGCCATCCCGATCCTGTCGAAGATCGACACGTCGAGCCGCATCACCCAGGCGCTGGTGTTGGCGCCTACCCGCGAACTCGCGCTGCAGGTCGCCGAGGCATTCAGCCGCTACGGTGCGCACCTGTCGGTGAACGTGTTGCCGATCTACGGTGGCGCCGCCTACGGACCTCAGCTCGGCGGGCTCAAACGTGGCGCACAGGTCGTCGTCGGCACCCCGGGCCGGGTCATCGATCACCTCGAGAAGGGCAGCCTCGACCTCACGCACCTCGACTATCTGGTGCTCGACGAGGCCGACGAGATGCTCCAGATGGGGTTCGCCGAGGACGTCGAACGCATCCTCTCCGACACCCCCGAATACAAGCAGGTCGCCCTGTTCTCGGCGACCATGCCGCCGGCCATCCGCAAGATCACCAGCAAGTACCTGCATGACCCGGTCGAGGTGACCGTCAAGTCGAAGACGCAGACGGCGGAGAACATCACACAGCGCTACATCGAGGTTCACGGCCCACGGAAGATGGACGCGCTGACCCGCCTGCTCGAGGTCGAGCAGGGTGACGCGATGATCGTGTTCGTCCGCACCAAACAGGCCACCGAGGAAGTCGCCGAGAAACTCAAGGCGCGGGGGTTCGCGGCCGCGGCCATCAACGGTGACATCCCGCAGGCGGTGCGCGAGCGCACCATCGCGGCGCTGAAGGACGGCACCATCGACATTCTGATCGCGACGGACGTCGCCGCGCGCGGATTGGACGTCGAGCGAATCTCACACGTGCTGAACTACGACATTCCGCACGACCCCGAGTCCTACGTGCACCGGATCGGGCGGACCGGCCGGGCAGGCAGGTCGGGCACCGCACTGTTGTTCGTCACGCCCCGTGAACGCCACCTGCTGAAATCGATCGAGCGCGTCACCCGGCAGAAGTTGGTCGAATCCGAGTTGCCTTCGGTCGACGACGTCAACGCCCAACGGGTGGCGAAGTTCCGCGATTCCATCACCACAGCGCTGCAATCCCCGGGAATCGACCTGTACCGCAGGCTGATCGAGGGATACGAACGCGACCACGACGTGCCGATGGCCGACATCGCGGCGGCCCTGGCGCTTCAGAGCCGCGACGGGGAAGAGTTCCTGATGACGGAACCGCCGCCGGAGAAGCGCCGCGAGCGGCCCGACCGCGGGCAGCGCGAGGACGGGCCGCATCGCAACCGGCGCGAGGTACGCAGCGACCTCGCCACCTACCGCATCGCGGTCGGCAAGCGGCACAAGGTCATGCCCGGTGCCATCGTCGGCGCGATCGCCAACGAGGGTGGCCTGCATCGCAGCGATTTCGGACACATCTCCATTCGGCCCGAGTATTCACTGGTCGAATTGCCTGCGAACTTGTCCAAGGAGACGCTGAAAGCCCTTGCCAAGACCCGGATTCAAGGTCAGTTGATCGACCTGCAACCCGATCGCGGGCCGAAGAAGCCGCACCGCAAATCCAAATGACCGTGTCGCGGGGCGTTGCAGGCTCTGAGGCTCAAGGCGGACTCGAGTCCGTCGCGGCACCCGAACGGGTGGCGTCGCTCACCGGGATTCGCGCGGTGGCGGCGTTGCTGGTGCTGGCGACCCATGCCGCTTACACCACCGGCAAGTACACCCATGGCTATGTGGGACTCGTTTATGCCCGCATGGAGATCGGGGTGCCGATCTTCTTCGTGCTTTCGGGGTTCCTGCTCTTCCAGCCGTGGGTGAAAGCGGCTGCGGCAGGGCGCGATTGGCCATCGGTGCGCCGCTACGCCTGGCACCGGGTGCGGCGGATCATGCCCGCGTACGCGGTGACCGTGGTGGCGGCGTACGCGGTCTACCACTTTCGCTACGCCGGACCGAACCCCGGCCATACCTGGATGGGCTTCCTCCGCAACCTCAGCCTGACCCAGATCTACACCGATCAGTACATGTACTCCTATCTGCACCAGGGCCTGACTCAAATGTGGAGCCTGGCTGTGGAGGCTGCGTTCTACGTCGTGCTGCCGCTGTTGGCCTGGCTGTTGCTGGCGGTTTTGTGCAGGCGCCGGTGGCGTCCTCTGCTGTTGCTCGGCGGCCTGTTGGTCTTGACGGCGGTGACGCCGGGCTGGCTGATCTTCGTCCACACCGTCGACGGGTTGCCCGACGGGGCGCGCCTATGGCTACCGACCTATCTGATCTGGTTCGTCGGCGGAATGCTGCTGGCGGTGTTGGCGGTGATGGGCGTGCGCTGTTACGCATTCGCGGTGTTACCGGTCGCGGTGGTGAGCTACTTCATCGCCTCGACACCGATTGCGGGCGAGCCGACGACGTCCCCCTATGCCTTGGCGCCGGCGATATGGAAGGCGGTCTTCTACGCCGTGATCGCGACGCTGATGGTCGCGCCGGTGGCGCTGGGTGATCGCGGTTGGTACGCACGGCTGCTGGCCAGCCGCCCCATGGTCTTCCTCGGCGAGATCTCCTACGAGATCTTCCTGATCCATCTGCTGACGATGGAGATCGTGATGGTGGAGCTCCTGCACTTCCCGATCTACACCGGCTCGATGCCCGCCCTGTTCCTGGCCACGTTCGTCGTGACGGTGCCGCTGGCGTGGCTGCTGCACCGCTTCACCCGCGTGCGATCCGCGTAGGGGGCGCCGCCGAAACTGCGGCGAAATCGCCGCTGGCGGTGAGATCACGCACTGCCCGCAGTCTCGGCGCCGGTGCAGGCGTGCGCGTGTCGAAACACCACGGTGGCCGATACGCATCCATAGGCTGTGTCATCTCGGGCCCAAGAAGTGTGGCTCGAGAGAAGGCCGAGAGGACCGCCATGCCCAGCAAGTCAGCGCAGAACAATGGTCAGCCGAACACGGGGGCGGGGGAGGTCCGACGCGATATCCTACCGATTCCCGACCCTGCGCATGTCGGTCTGACGACGTACGCGGCCACGGATCCTGACACCAAGTACCCGCCGATCACGACCTTGCGGCCCCCGGATGGTGCGCCCAACGTGCTGATCGTTTTGATCGACGACGTCGGATTCGGAGCGTCGACGGCCTTCGGCGGCCCGTGTGCCACCCCGACCGCCGATCGGTTGGCCGCCAACGGGCTGAAGCTGAACCGCTTTCACACCACAGCGCTGTGCTCTCCCACCCGCCAGGCGATGTTGACGGGCCGCAACCACCACTCGGTCGGCATGGGCGCGATCACCGAGATGGCGACGTCGGCGCCAGGCAACAGCACCATCAGGCCGAAGAACAAGGCGCCGATCGCGGAGACGTTGAAGCTGAACGGGTACTCGACGGCTCAGTTCGGCAAGTGCCACGAGGTGCCGGTCTGGGAGGTATCGCCCGTCGGGCCATTCCACCAGTGGCCCACCGGTTCGGGCTTCGAATACTTCTACGGCTTCATCGGCGGCGAGGCCAACCAGTATTACCCCGGCCTCTTCGAGGGCACCACCCCGGTCGAACCGGAGAAGTCGCCGGAAGAGGGCTACACCCTCAACGAGGACCTGGCCGACCGGGCCATCACGTGGGTGCGCCAGCAGAAGGCGCTTTCGCCCGACAAGCCGTTCTTCATGTATTACGCACCGGGTGCCACCCACGCGCCACACCACGTCCCCAAGGAGTGGATCGACAAGTATCGCGGCAAGTTCGACGCCGGCTGGGATGCTCTGCGGGAGCAGATCTTCGCCAAGCAGAAGGAGCTGGGCGTCATACCGCAGGACGCCGAGTTGACCAAGCGCCACGCCGAGATCCCGGCGTGGGACGACATGGCCGATGAGCTCAAGCCGGTGTTGGCCAGGCAGATGGAGATCTACGCGGGCTTCCTCGAGCAGACCGATTACGAGGTCGGTCGGGTCATCGACGCTATCGACGATCTCGGGGTGCTCGACGACACGCTGGTCTACTACATCATCGGCGACAACGGCGCGTCGGCCGAGGGCACACCGAACGGCTGCTTCAACGAGATGTGCACCCTCAACGGGATGAGCGGCATCGAGACCACGGAGTTTCTGTTGTCGAAGATCGACGACTTCGGAACACCTGAGGCCTACAACCACTATGCGGTGGGCTGGGCACACGCGTTGTGCAGTCCGTATCAGTGGACCAAGCAGATCGCGTCACACTGGGGCGGCACCCGCAACGGCACGATCGTGCACTGGCCCAACGGGTTTGCCGACAAGGGCGCGACCCGCAATCAGTTTCATCACGTCATCGATGTCGCTCCGACGATTCTAGAGGCGACCGGTGTGCCCGCACCGCTGTTCGTGAACGGCATCCAGCAGGCTCCGTTGGAAGGGGTCAGCATGCTCGAAACCTTGCGTGACGGCGCCGCCGCCGAGTCACACGACGTGCAGTACTTCGAGATCATGGGAAACCGTGGGATCTACCACAAGGGCTGGACCGCTGTCACCAAGCACCGCACGCCATGGCTGAGTGACCAGCCCTCCCTCGAAGACGACGTCTGGGAGCTGTACGGGCCAGACGACTGGACGCAGGCGCACAACCTCGCGGCCGAAGAGCCCAAGAAACTTGCTGATCTGCAACGGCTTTGGCTCATCGAGGCGGTGAAGTACAACGTTGTCCCGCTCGACGACCGGTCGTTCGAGCGCATCAACCCCGACATCGCCGGACGGCCCCATTTGATCAGCGGCAACAGCCAGTTGCTGTTCTCCGGAATGCGGGTGAGCGAGAACTGCATCCTCAACATGAAGAACAAGTCGCACTCGGTCACCGCCCAGGTCACGGTGCCGGAGTCCGGTGTCGCGGGGGTGATCGTCACCCAGGGCGGCAGTGTCGGTGGGTGGTCGCTCTACGTCCACGAAGGCCGATTCAAGTACTGCTACAACTTCTTCGGTATCGAGTACTTCATCGTCGTGGCCGACGAACCGATGCCGGCGGGAAAACACGAACTGCGGATGGAGTTCAACTACGACGGCGGCGGGCTGGCGATGGGCGGGGACGTCACGCTCTTCTGCGACGGCAAGACCGTCGGCATGGGACGGGTGGAACGCACTGAGCCGATGGCCTTCTCGGCCGACGAAGCCTGCGATGTCGGATCGGACACGGGCTCACCGGCGTCGACGGACTACGGTCCTGCGGGCAACAAGTTCACCGGCACGATCGACTGGGTTCGCCTCTCCATCGAGGAAGACAGCCACGATCACCTGGTCACCGCGGAGGACAAGCTCAACATCGCGATGTCGCGCCAGTAGCGGCTAACCCGTCGCATCTTGGGTCGTCGGCACCACCATCGGGACGACGAACTGCTCGATCATCGCCCGCTCGTCGGCCTCGTCATGCCCGGGGAACACCAGCAGCGACGTCATCACCCGCACGAGCCAGCGCGCCTTGCGCTCGACAACCTCGGGATCATCGGGCGCCATCGAGATCAGGAACGCCTCGGTGAGCGCCTTGATCACCTGTGACTGCTCGGCGATCTCCGCGCCGATCGGTCGCTGCGCGGTGACGAACCACGATGACAGCGCGGGACTTTCGCGGACATTGCGCAGCGACGACACCATGCCTTCGGTGAGCCGCTCGCGCGGCTCGTCGACACCGGTGAGCTGTTCGGACATCTGGTGGAAGAGCCGATAGCTTTCGCGGTGTACGTAGGCGGTGTACAGCGCTTCCCGGTTCTCGAAGTACCGGTACAGGGTCGCGCGCGAACATCCTGCGGCCTTGGCGATTTCGTGCATTCCCACGGTCGCGGCGTCCTGTTGCGCAAACAACGCGTCAGTCGCGTCCAGTATGCGGTCGGCGGCCACCTCGGTGCGGCGGTCACCCAACCAGTCGTTGCCCGCCATTACGCGCTCACCGTGAACGGAACCGACAATGGCCTGCGGACATAACTGCCGCCCGCCCAGACCACCCCGGCCACGTCGACCTCGAACTCCGGGCAGCGGGTCAGCAGTTCGGTGAGTGCGATGCGTGATTGCATACGGGCCGCGGCCGCGCCGAGGCAGAAGTGCGCGCCGTGGCTGAACGTCATGATGTTGCGCGGACGCCTGCGCACCTCGAGTTCGCCTGCATCGGCACCGTATTCGCGCTCGTCCCGGTTCGCCGAGCCGTAGAGCAACAGCGCCTTGCGCCCCGCGGGGATCGTCGTGTTGCCGATCCGGACGTCGCGGGTGGTGGTGCGGGCCAGCCCCTGCACGGGTGAGGTGAGCCGCAGCAGCTCATCGACCGCGTCGGACATCAGATCGGGATTGTTGATCAGCAGCCTGCGCTGATCCGGCCGATGGTGCAGCAGCTGCACCGCACCGCCGAGCATGCCGGTCGTGGTGTCGTTGCCGCCGGTGACCATCGTGAACGCGAAGGCCAGGATTGACAGCATTCCCGCCATGTCACCGTCGGCGCCGACCCCCGCCGCAACGAGATGCGACACCGTATCGTCCTCGGGCTCGCGGCGGCGCCGCTCGATCAACTGGGTGAAATACGCCATCATCGACGCCACCGCCTCACCCGCGGACTCCGCCGCCTCGGAAAAGCCGGTGGATTCCGAATTCGCGGCGACGATCGCCTCGGTCCAGCCGTCGAACTGCTGCCGGTCCTCCTCTGGCACGCCGAGATAATGCGCGACGACCATGGACGGCAGCGGCTTGAACAGTTCGGCGACGATGTCACCGCCACCGGCGGCGCGCAGCCGCTCGAGCCGCTCGACGACGAACTGCTTCACGGCAGGCTCGACGGCCTCCACCTGCCGGGGGGTGAACCCGCGGGACACCAGCTTGCGGAATTCGGTGTGCGTCGGCGGGTCCTGCATGACGAACGGCGGGTTGTCGGCAAGGCCGATCATTTCCAGCTCGCCGTAGTTGACGGTCAGGCCCTGCGCCGACGAGAACGTCTCGTGGTCGCGGGCGGCGGCCCAGACGTCGGCATGCCGGGACAGCACCCAGTAGTCGTGGCCCGGCTTCTCCTCGGGGACGACGTGGTGCACCGGATCCTTATCGCGAAGCGCCTGGTACATCGGCCACGGGTTGGGCCAGGTGTCGGCCGTCGCGAGCTGAAACCGGGCGGGCATGCGGTGAGACAGAGCGGCGGTCATGTCTTATGCGTACGACACAACCATGTGCCCTGTCAACAGGGCACAGCGGATTGACATCAAATGGCGGCGCCGGGATTCAGAATGTTCTCGGGGTCGAGCGCAGCTTTGATGCGGCGGTTGAGCTCCATCGCCTCCGGTCCGATCTGGTTCGCCAACCAGGGCCTTTTGAGCCTGCCGACGCCGTGTTCGCCGGTGATGGTGCCGCCGAGCCCGATCGCCAGGTCCATGATCTCGCCGAACGCGCGGTCAGCCCGCTCAGCCATCGCTGCGTCGGAGGGGTCGTACACGATCAGCGGATGGGTGTTGCCGTCGCCGGCGTGGGCGATCAGCGAGATCATCACGTCGCGGTCGGCGGCGATGCGCGCCACGCCACCGACGAGGTCGCCGATCCGCGGCAGCGGGACGCCGACATCCTCGAGCAGCAGCGTGCCCTTGGCCTCGACGGCGGGGATCGCGAAGCGGCGGGCGGCGACAAACGCCTCGCCCTCGTCGGGGTCGTCGGTGGAGAACACGTCGGTCGCGCCCTTCTCGGCGAACACGCCCGCGATCATCTCGGCGTCTTCGGCCGCCGACCGGCCGCGTTCGTCGGAGGCGGCGAGCAGCATCGCGGCAGCATCGCGGTCAAGGCCCATCTTCAGCTTGTCCTCGACGGCGTTGATGGCCACGGCGTCCATGAACTCCAGCATCGACGGCCTCATCTGACAGGCCACCCCGAGCACCGCTTCGGTGGCCGCCTCGACCGTGGCGAAGTTGGCCACCACGGTGCTGGATCGGTGCTGTTTGGGCAGCAGCCGCAGCGTGATCTCGGTGACGATGCCGAGCGTCCCCTCGCTGCCGACGAACAACTTGGTAAGGCTCAGCCCTGCGACGTCTTTCAGTCTCGGTCCGCCGACCCGCACCGCGGTACCGTCGGCCAGCACGATTTGCAGACCCATCACGTAGTCGGTGGTGACGCCGTACTTGACGCAGCACAACCCGCCCGCATTGGTGGCGATGTTGCCGCCGATGCTACAGATCTCGAAGGACGACGGGTCCGGCGGGTACCACAGATTATGTTGTGCGACAGCCTTTTTCACCTCGGCGTTGAACAGCCCGGGCTGGCAGACCGCGGTGCGGGTGACGGGGTCGACGGTGATGTCGCGCATCTTCTCCGTCGACAGCACGATGCCTTCGTCGATGGCGGTGGCCCCGCCGGACAGCCCGCTGCCCGCACCCCGCGGCACGACGGGCACCCGGTGGGCGCTGGCCCACCGCATGATGGTCTGCACATGCTCGGTGGTCAACGGTCGCACCACTGCCAGCGGCTTACCTGCTGCCGGGTCGAGCGCACGGTCCTGCCGGTAGCCGTCGGTGATGGCCGGGTCGGTGACGACCATGCCGTCGGGTAGGTCGGCGATCAGGCCGTCGAGGGTGCTCACTCCTCCGATGCTACGAGTGATCACGACGGAACCATCCACGACAGCACCGGCGAGGCCTGCAACCCGGACAGAATGCACATCAGCAGCAGGAACAGCAGGCTCCACACCACGACTCGACGGAAGATGTCGCCTTCCTTGCCGTTCATGCCGACCGCGGCGGCGGCGATGGCGAGGTTCTGCGGCGAGACCATCTTGCCGAGCACACCGCCGGAGCTGTTGGATGCCGCCATCAAGACGTCGGACAGCCCGGCCTGGTTGGCGGCGGTGACCTGCAGCGCGCCGAACAGCGAGTTGGCTGACGTATCGGATCCGGTGACCGCGACGCCGAGCCAACCCAGGATCGGCGACAGCAGGGCGAAGGCTCCGCCGGCCGCTGACATCCAGGTGCCAAGGGTGATCGTCTGGCCGGACAGGTTCATCACGAACGCCAGCGCCAGCACCGCCATCACCGTGAGGATCGCCCAGCGCAACTGGTGCAGTGTGGTTCCGTACGCCTTCACCGCCTGCGATGCCGACAGCTTGAGCACGATCGCTGTCAGTACGCCCGCGATCAGCATCTGGGTTCCCGGCGTGGTGAGCAGGTTCAGGGTGAACTCGGTGAGCGTCACCGGCTTTCCCTTGGGGCTGACGATGTCGAGGCCCGGCCATTGGAACTTCACAGTCGCCTTGTCGAGCAGCTTTTTGACGGCGGTGATCTGGCAGATGACGAACACGGCGATGATGATCGCGTAGGGCGCGTAGGCCTTGACGACGTCGGCGCGCGAGTCGGGATGCGCGACGCGGTCGGCGAACTCGGCCGTCGGCTCGTCGGCCGCACCGCCCGCGACGACCGCGGGCTCGGTGTACGACCGGCTCGGACGCCAGACCCGCACCAGCGCGACCACTGCGGCGGCCGACAGCAGGGCGGCGACCACGTCGGCCAGCGGCACCGAGATGAAGTTGGACGTGGCGTACTGCGCGATCCCGAAGACGAGGCCACACACGACGGCCGCGGGCCATGTTTCGCGGATGCCCCGCCAGCCGTCGACGATCGCGACAAGGACAAGGGGGACGAACACCGCCAGGATCGGCGTCTGTCGACCCACCATCGCGCCGAGGGTGTCGGCGGGCAGTTCGGTCACCTTGGCCAGCGTGAGGATCGGGGTGGCCATCGCGCCGAAGGCCACGGGCGCGGTGTTGGCGACGAGCGCCAGCACGGCGGCCTTCATCGGCTTGAAGCCGAGCGCCATCAACATCACCGAGGTCACCGCGACCGGTGTGCCGAAGCCGGCCAGCGCCTCGAGCAGCGCGCCGAACGAGAACGCGATCAAAACGGCCTGGACGCGCTGGTCGTCGCTGACACGACTGAACGAGCGGCGCAGCACGTCGAAATGCCCCGTCTCGACCGTCTGCTGATAGACCCAGATCGCGTTGATGACGATCCACAGGATCGGGAAGAAGCCGAACGCGGCGCCTTCTGTGCCCGCGAGCAGCGTCTGGCCGACCGGCATTCCGTACACGAGCACCGCCACGCCGATGGCGACGGCCAGGGATATCAGCGACGCCACCCACGCGGTCACTCTCAATACGCCGAGCAGCACGAAAAGCAGTAGCAGGGGGATCGCCGCGACCAGCGAACTCCATGCGAGGGAATGGGCAACCGGATCGAGAATTTGCTGGTACACGAGTGAACCTCAGTGTTCGATTTGTGGTTTGCGTCACACGGGTACCCAGCCGACGCACTGGTGTAACGAGCCGAGTGATTTCGGCGCGCCGGCGTGCGCTCAGCGTCGGTTAGCGCGCCGAAATCGCTGGAGGATCGCGGTCCAGTTCGCGAAGTGCAGGCAAAAACACCGCGACGAGGCCCAGCAGCAGCATGGGCAGCGCTAACGCCAGGAACGTCGCGTGCAGCCCGGCGGCATCGGCGAGCGGGCCCGCCACCACCAGGCCGAGCGGTCCTGCGGCGTAGGCGAGCGACCCCATCACGCCGACGACCCGACCGCGCAGGTGCTGCGGCGCGCGGGTCTGCATGACGTAGTTGTAGATGGGCGCGATCGGGCCGTAGACGAAGCCGACGATCGCGCACAGCACCAGGATCAGCGGAAGCGGCGGCAGGAACGCGATGATCGTCATCGCAACGCCGAGCGTCAGCACGGCGATCAACATGACGGTGCGTCGACGCGAATACTTCGACATCACTGCATAACTCAGCGCACCGACGAGGCCGCCGAGGCTCAGCGCCATCAGCACCCAGCCCAGGTGTGCCGGTTCGTTGCGGTCGGTGAAATATTTGGGAAAGAGGACTGACTCCATCGGCATGTAAAGTCCGGTCGCGGCGAGGTCGACGATCGCCAGCGTGCGCAGCACCTTGTTGGTCCAGACGAACCGAAGCCCTTCGACGACGCCGGCCCATACGCCCTCGGGCAGCGCGTTGCGGTTCGGCGTGCCCGCGCCTTCGAGCCGCAGCGTCGAGATGGCGAGGATCGACAGCACGAAGGCGGCGGCGGTCACCCACATGGTGTTCACCCCGCCGAGCGTCGCGATCAACAGGCCGCCCACACCGGGTCCGACGATGTAGGACAGGTTGAACACTGCCTCATACACGCTGTTGGCGTGGTCAAGCGTCCAGCCGGCGCGCTGAGCGGCCTCTGGCAGCATCGTTTCGCGCGCCGTCATACCCGCGGGATCGAACAGCGCGCCGAGCGCAGCGAGGCCGGCAAGCACGGCCACGTTGACGACGTGCACACCGAGGGTCAGCGCAAGAACAGGAACGGCCGCCACCGAAAGGGCTGACAGCGCGTCGGAGATCATCGAAACGCGCTTGCGCCCCAGGTAATCCACCGCCGCCCCTGCGATGAGGGTCGCCACCAGCAGGGGAATGGTTCCCGCCATCGCGACGATCGACGCGTCGAGGGCAGATCCGTTGCGTTGCAGCACCAGCCAGGGGAACGCGACGATCGTGATGCCGTTGCCCGCACCGGCCAGCAGCGCGGCGAACAGGATGGTGTACAGCGGTCCGCGCTTGCCGTTCATCATGGGTTATCTCGAGGAATCTAACAGCGGCCCGGCCCGGTCGGTGAGCAATTTTGTCCCGCAGGCACAGTGGAGCGGTGAAGCTAGCTCATCCCCGCACCGGCAAGCGGTTCGACTCGCCGGTGCCCGCGGGCGCCGGTTGGCCGGGTGATCCTGCGACGCGTGCGACCGCGGTCGCCGACAGCGCCGCGCAGGTGACCGCCATGGCCGAGGCGGCGGAGTCCGTCGATCAACTCGACGCGGAGGTGGCGGTGTGCCGGGCCTGCCCGCGGCTGGTCGAATGGCGTGAGCGGGTCGCGGTTCAGAAGCGGAAGTCATATGCGGGTGAGCCTTACTGGGGTCGGCCCGCGCCGGGCTGGGGTGCGTCACGACCACGGGTGATGGTCGTCGGTCTGGCGCCCGCCGCGCACGGCGCCAACCGGACGGGGCGGGTGTTCACCGGCGACCGGTCGGGTGACTTTCTGTTCGCGGCACTGCACCGGGCCGGGCTGGCCAACCAGTCGCTGTGCGTCGACGCCGCGGACGGGTTGGCGCTCAACGACACTCGGATCGTGGCGGCAGTGCGGTGCGCGCCGCCTGCGAACGCGCCGACCCCTGCCGAGCGCGCGACGTGCGCGCCGTGGCTGGACGCCGAGTGGCGGCTCGTCGGTGCCGACGTCCGGGTCGTGATTGCGCTGGGTGGGTTCGCGTGGCGGGCCGCCCTTGACATGGTCCGGGCGGCCGGTGGCTCGGTGGGCCGTCCGGTGCCGAAGTTCGGGCACGGGGCGACGGCTGTGCTCGAGACGTCGCACGGCGAGGTCACGTTGATGGGGGTGTATCACCCGAGCCAGCAGAACACCTTCACCGGCAAGCTCACCCCGCAGATGCTCGACGACGTGTTCGGCAAGGCCGCCGAAATCGCGGGAACGCGGACGTGATGTCCAGCGTTGACGCCCATATGCGGCTTTCCGTTCTCGATCTCGTACCCGTACGCACCGACCAGTCGACGTCCGACGCGCTTACCGCGTCCACCCAGCTTGCGCAGACCGCTGACCGGCTGGGATACACCCGCTACTGGGTGGCCGAACACCACAACATGCCCTCGGTGGCTGCGACAAGCCCGCCGGTGCTGATCGCCCACCTGGCCGCGCACACCTCGCACATCCGCCTCGGCTCCGGCGGTGTGATGCTGCCCAACCACGCGCCGTTGGCCGTCGCCGAACAGTTCGCCCTGCTCGAGGCCGCGCACCCCGGCCGGATCGACCTCGGCATCGGCCGGGCGCCCGGCTCAGATCCGCTGACGTCGTATCTGCTGCGCAACGCCGCCGGTCGGGATGACAGCGACATCGACAAGTTCCCGGAGTATCTCGACCACGTGGTGGCGATGATGAGCGCCAACGGGGTGCGCGTCACCATCCCGCAGCAGGACTACCTCCTCAAGGCGACGCCTTCCGCGACCACCGAGCCGAAGATGTGGCTGCTCGGCTCCTCGATGTATTCGGCGCATCTGGCCGCGGCCAAGGGGCTGCCATACGTGTTCGCCCACCACTTCTCCGGGCAAGGCACCGCGGAGGCGCTGGCCGTCTACCGGTCGGAGTTCCGGCCAAGCGATCTCACCGGCGAGCCCGTCACCTTCCTCACCGTCAACGCGGCGGTTGCCGAAACCCATGACGAGGCAATGGCATTGCTGTTGCCCAACCTGCAGATGATGGCCCGGCTGCGGACCGGCCAGCCGCTCGGGCCGGTCGACCTCGTCGAGGACGCCGAACAGAGGCGGCTGACGCCGCAGGAGCAGGCGGTGGTGGACAGCGGACTGCGCCGAGCCGTCGTCGGCGATCCGACCGAGGCTGCCGAACAGGTGCGCGCGCTGGCCGACGAATTCGACGTCGACGAGGTGATGGTGCACCCGGTGGCGTCGGCACGTCGCGGTACCGACCCGGCGACCGCACCGGCACGCGTCAAGACACTGGAACTGCTTGCGAAAGAGCTTTTCTGATCAGGCTTTCGGTGTCAGCCTGACGATCGGTATCGGCCGCGTGGTTTTCTTCTGATACTCGTTGTATGCCTTGTTGTATTTCGTGACGATCTTCCACAGCCGTTCGCGGTCCGGGTCGCCGGGCAACACCGGCTGTGCTGTTACCGCGAAACGCCTTGGCCCGACGTTGATTTCAACGTTGGGTTCTGCCCTTAAGTTGTGGTACCAGCCGGGCGAGCGCGGAGAGCCGCCGTTGGACGCGACCACCAGATAGTCGTCGCCGTCCCGCGCGTAGGTCAGCGACGTCGTGCGGGCCTTGGCTGTCTTGGCGCCGACGGTGTGCAACAGCAGGCTGGGCAGCAGCATCATCCGATGGCCGATCCACCCGTTCGTCCGCTGATAAACGGTTTCGTGCAGGCGCAGGTAGCCGCCGAACACCTTTTCAACCAGGTTCACGACGCACCGTCCTGCGTGGCATCAAGGCCGGCCAACGCATCCCGCAGGATGGCGCCGGTCTCCTCGCGGTCGGGGTCGCGACGCAGCAGCATGCCCTTCGCGAACGACAGTTTGTCGCCCGATTGCCGCGGCACCACGTGCAGGTGAATGTGGAACACGCTCTGGAACGCAGCCTTGCCGTCGTTGATGACGACGTTGTTGCCGTCGGCGTGCAGCCCGGACTGGCGCGCCGCCTTGGCGATGCGCTGACCGATGCGCACCATTTCGGCGCACGTCTGCGCCGGGGTGTCGGTCAGGTCGACGGAGTGGTGCTTGGGAATGACGAGGGTGTGGCCGCGGGTGAACGGGCGGATGTCGAGGATGGCCAAATAGTCGTCGTCCTCGTAGATCCGGATTGCGGGGGCATCTCCTGCCACGATGGCGCAGAACACACAGGACATCCCGCCAGGCTAACCCCTCGTGAATTCCTCGATCGGACCACCCTTTTTGCTCGTTGTGCCGGTTTGTTCGCGCGGTTTGCCCGAATGTGATCGCCGCCACAACCCAAAAGTCTTGGACTGTATAGATCTTTCTCTCAGTCGGGTCTCAGCGAGGCGGCGCACAGTGTGCCTAACCACTTTGCTCTCAAAGTCAAAGGAAGAGCCACTCCATGAAAAAGCAATCGCGGTACTCGCTGCGCGGGTCCGGCCGTCCATCGAGTCCAAGCCAACCCGTCGGCAGGCAGTATCCGGGCATCCCGCCACAGGGCGGGTACGGCCAGCCGTACGACTCGCGCTACACAACGCATCAGCCCGACTCGGCTTACGGCCCCTATGGCGCTGTGCATCAGCCTGATTCGACCCCGACAGCGCCGATTCCCGTGGTGCGCAAGCGCTCTCGGACCGGTGCCGTTGTGGCCGGGGCGGCGGCAGTCGCCGTGGTGTCCGCAGGTATCGGTGCCGCGGTGCTGGTCAACGACTCCGACCCGGCCGCCGCCAACAGCGCCGCTACCGCCGCCACCGCAGCGGCGCCCACCCCGAACCAGCCCGTCGCTGCACCGCCGTCCGGCTCGGTCGAGCAGGTGGCCGCGAAGGTGTTGCCCAGCGTGGTGAAGCTGCAGATCAGCATGGGACAGGGCAAAGAAGAGGGATCGGGCATCGTGTTGAGCTCCGACGGCCTCATCCTGACGAACAATCACGTCGTCGCCGCGCTGAGCGGTCCCGGTGCCGACCAGGCATCCAGCGTTCTCGGTGGGCAGGACGACCAGGGTTTCCCAGGTCTTCAGGGACTGCCAGGGCTTGGCGATCAGCCTTCACCGGGAGAGCAGGGATTGTCCGGCCAGAATCCGGAGGCCACCGTCTCCTTCGCCGACGGCAAGACCGTGCCCTTCACCGTTGTCGGCACCGACCCGGCCGATGACATCGCCGTCGTTCGGGCCGAAGGTGTTTCGGGCCTGACGCCGATCACGATGGGATCCTCGAAGGACCTGAAGGTCGGCCAGAACGTGGTGGCCATCGGATCGCCGCTCGGTCTCGATGGCACCGTGACCACCGGCATCATCAGCGCACTGGACCGGCCGGTCAGCACCGGCGACGGCAGCACCGGTCAGCATTCGGTGATGAACGCGATACAGACCGATGCCGCCATCAACCCGGGCAACTCGGGCGGAGCGCTGGTGAACATGAACGGCGAACTCGTCGGCGTGAACTCGGCGATCGCGTCGATGGGCGGCGGGGGCGGCCCAGACTCCGCAGGCGCGCAGAGTGGCTCGATCGGCCTCGGTTTCGCGATCCCATCGGATCAGGCCAAGCGCATCGCCGACGAATTGGTTTCCGACGGCCACGTCACACACGCGTCGTTGGGTGTGCAGCTGACGCAGGATCCCGGCGCGCGCGGCGCTGCGGTCGCCGAGGTGGTCGCCGACGGCCCCGCAGCGGCTGCGGGCCTGCCGAGCGGTGTGGTGATCACCAAGGTCGACGACCGGCCGATCGACGGCGCCGATGCGCTGGTCGCGGCGGTGCGCTCGAAGGCACCCGGAGACAACGTGACGCTGACGTACATGGACGCGTCCGGCGCGCCTCAGACCGTCAACGTGACGCTTGGGCAGGCGCGGACGTAATCCGATAGCCGGGTGGGTCAGACGTTCTGGGTGGCCCACTCGGCCATGCGCCGGTCGCGTTCTTCTGGCGCGACGTCCTCGACGCGCGTCATCACGGTCCAGCGCTGACCGAACGGGTCGAGGATCGACGCGAAGCGGTCTCCCGTGACGAAGGTCTGCGCCGGTTCACGGATCGTCGCGCCTGCCTTCTGGGCACGCGCCACCACGGCGTCGGTGTCCTCGCAGTACAGCGCCACCGAGTGGGTCGCGGGCGCCGTCGGGTCGGCCGCGGCGATCTGATACGCGTCGTTCGGGTCGGCCAGCTGCAGTCGGCCGGTGCCGAAATCCAGCTCGGCGTGGGCGACCGTCTCGCCGGGACCGTCCATCCGGTCGACGAGCGTGGCGCCGAACACCGAAACATAGAAGTCGATCGCGGCAGAAGCGCCGTCAATGCACAGGAACGGGGTCAGGCTGGTGTAGCCCTCCGGAATCGGTTTGACACTCATGTCCGCCAGCTTGGCGAACCGGCGCCGGTGCAGGATTGGAATTTCGCGCCAGCCGCCGGCGGCGTCAGCTGTAGAGCTCCTCGAACTTCTCGATGGAACGCTCGATGTCGCCCTTGACCAGCCGGGCGGCGGTCGCACCGATCGGTCCGAACAGCGGCCGACCGCCGAGATCGATTCTCACGGTGAAGCCGCACCCCGAACTGGTCGGCTCGACGGTCATCCTCAGCCCGTATTTGGTGCCGCCGACACCTTGACCGGTGATCGCCAACAGCGTTGGCGCGTCGAGTTCCTTCACCGTCCAGGTGACCCGGTTGCGCATCCCCTTGACCCCGGCGACGCCGACCAGTGTCGTACCGACTTTCAGTTCGTCGGGCAGCTCGCCTCGCCAGCCCTGGTGCATCGAGAGCCAATCGCCGAGGGTCGAAAAATTGGACGCGTGCTCCCAGGCTTCGTCCGGTGTCATCGACAGGTTGCGGGACAACTCGAGTTTGGCCATCTGTGAATGGTATAGGGGGCGATTCCTGCCATCCGCCCATCAATTGCTGCCATCGGAATTATCCGCTTGACCTCCGCGTTTACCCCAGTACAAGGTTCGCAAGAGAGAACCAAGAGAAAACGAAGAAGGCACCAAAATGAAGAATCTCGGATTAGCCACCATCGCAGCCGCCGGCCTGATTGCTGGTGTCCTCGGCTTCGCCGGTCCGGCCAACGCGGACATCGGACACCATGACTGGGTCAACGACATCCAGCCGACTGCCGTGGCCCCGCACGTCGACACCTCTGTACACCAGAGCCACTGACGCACGCAGCTACGAAAAGGGCACCCGGAAACGGGTGCCCTTTTCTGTGTTGTTCGAAGAAGTGCCGTTCCCACGCGTCATCCGGTGTCGTGGAAACGCGGCGGGATAACCCGCAACCGCGAGGTTCGGACAGCGAATGCTGCCAACCGACGATCAATTTCTGCCACCGGAATTAACCGTCTGACCTCACTGTTTAGACCATCAGAGGGCACAGAAGAGGGCCCACGGAGATAGAAAAGAAGGCACTGAAATGAAGAAGTTCGGATTCGCAGGAATCGCCGGTTTCGCCGCCACCGGCCTGGCGGCCGCAATCCTCGGCTTCGCCGCACCGGCCCAGGCTGACGTCGTCCACCACGACTGGATTCATGAGATCCAGCAGCAGGTGAATGTCCCGCAGGTCGACACGACCGTTCAGCAGAGTCGCTGACAACACCCGAAGAGGGCATCCGGAAACGGGTGCCCTCTTTTTTGTGCGTTCAGCTGGGCTAAGCCGGCGGCAGCGCGTCCGCTCCGGCGATGCACCGCATGGTCCCGGTGCTCTGCCAGGTCACACCGTCGGGCCGCTCACCGGTCAGCGATCCGGTGGCCTGGTCGATCACGCCGGTGTAATGCAGGACCTTTCCATTGTCGAAGCCGACGCCGAAGGCGACGGTCATGCCGTCGCTGCCGCCCTCACCGGTGCCACGCCACAGCGCGCCCTGGTTGGGCGGGATGGCGACCGCCGCTCCGCCAACGCTGCGGCCTGCGGTCGCCACCGTCACCTTCCAACCGTCGCTCTGCAGCAGCTTCAACGACGGCCCGAACTCCCAGCCGGAGGGGCAGTCGACGGCTGCGTTGCCGAGGGGAGCGGCGACCAGGGCGGCGGCGATCAGCGTCGCCGCGGCCAGCGAGGACGGCCCGATCACAGAGGGTGCGAATGACATAGGGATAGAGGTTAGGGCAGGCGACCGTTCGGGTCATCGGTTTGCCCGACCGGTCGGCGCGCTTCGTAACCTGGACGGCGTGGCCGCCGGGGATGAGAAGCCGCTGGACGCACCGTTGCGCGGGGTGGTCGGCCGCGCCGCGTCGGCCCCGTTGTTCGACCTCGACCGGTGGGCGCCGTCGGAGTCGGCGGGCCGCTTCGTCGAGCACTTCTGGTCGGTGGACTGGGACCTGCGCGGTCGAGAGCCGCTGACCAACACGGTGATCACGTTTCCGTCGCTGCACGTCACCCACGAATGGGGCAGCGACACCCCGCGGCACGGGTTCGCGCTGCCGAACACGCTTGTGCACGGCGTTGTCGACCGGGTGTTTCGTACCACGATCGGCGAGCGCGGCACCGTCGTTGGCGCCCGGTTCCGACCCGGCGGTTTCACCGCGCGTTTCGGCCGTGACGCCGCCGCGCTGACCGGACGGGTCGAGCCCGTGGACGCCGATTTGTTCGGCGCGCCGATAACTCTGGACGATGACGTCGAGTCGGCGGCTGCGGGTCTGGACGACGCGATCGCGTCGGGCGCGCACGACACGGATCCGACGTATACCTCGCTGTCGGCGCTTGTGGAGCGGATCCGCGACGACGATCGCCTGCACCGGGTGGAGCAGGTGATGCGGCTGTCGCCGTGGAGCGCCCGCACCACCCAGCGGGTGTTCCGGCGCTATGTCGGCGTGCCGGTGAAATGGGTGTTGTGCCGCTACCGGCTACAGCAGGCGGCCTTGGAGATCGAGCGCGACCCTGATGTCGACTTCGCCGACCTGGCGGTCCGCCTCGGCTGGTACGACCAGGCGCATTTCATCAACGACTTCCGGTCGATGCTGGGCAGTACACCCGGTGAATACGCCGACGCCAACGGTCGCTAGAGCGCTACGCTGCCGCGGGTGGACCCCACCGACCTCGCGTTCGCCGGTGCCGCCGAACAGGCGCGCCTGCTCGCCGCGGGCACCGTCACCGCCCCCGCGCTGCTCGACCTGTACCTGGATCGCATCGCCCGGCTGGATCCGCAACTGCGGGCATACCGCGTCGTGCTCGCCGACTCCGCGCGCCGGGAGGCGGCCGCCGCCCAGGCCCGCCTCGACGCCGGTGAGCGGTCGCCGCTGCTCGGCGTGCCGATCGCGATCAAGGACGACGTCGACGTCGCAGGCGAGGTGACGACCTACGGCACCGACGCATACGGACCCGTCAAGGCCGACGACGCCGAGGTGGTGCGCAGGCTGCGCGCGGCGGGCGCGGTAATCGTCGGGAAGACGAACGTGCCCGAGATGATGCTGTGGTCGTTCACCGAGACCCTCACGTTCGGCGCGACGCGGAACCCGTGGGACACCAACCGCACACCGGGAGGCAGCAGCGGCGGCAGCGGCGCCGCGGTCGCAGCGGGCCTGGCGCCGATGGCATTGGGCTCCGACGGAATGGGGTCGATCCGGATCCCGTCGACGTGGTGCGGGCTGTTCGGGATCAAGCCGCAGCGCGACCGGGTTCCGCTCGCACCGCACGACGGCGCGTGGAACGGCCTCTCCGTCAACGGTCCGTTGGCCAGGACCGTGGAGGACGCCGCCCTGTTCCTGGACGTGACCTCGACGACGCCCGCGCCGGAGGGCAGTTTCGTCGCCGCGGCGGCCCGTGCACCCGGGCGGCTGCGAATCGCGTTGAGCACCAAGGTTCCCCCAACTCTGACCGCGCGGGTCGGCAGAGCGCAGCGGGCGGCCGTAGATGACGCAGGGAAACTGTTGCGGGACCTCGGGCACCAGGTGGTGACACGTGATCCCGACTATCCGGTCGGCGCGGTCTACGGCCAGCTGATGCCGCGCTACTTCCGCGGCGCGTACGACGATGTTCAGACGCTGCCGCGCAAGGAGCGTCTCGAGAAGCGCACCCGCGCGTTCGCCCGCATCGGCGGGCTGATCTCAGATCACCGGATGGTCGCCATCCGCCGAGCGGAAACCGAACTGGCCCAACGGGTTCTGTCGATCTTCGACGACGTCGACGTGCTCATCACGCCGGGAACGGCCAGCGGGCCGTCGCGTATCGGTGCCTATCAGCGTCGCGGTGCGGTGGCGACGCTGGCGCTCGTCGCGCAGCGGGTGCCGTTCCAGGCGATGTTCAACGCAACGGGTCAGCCTGCCGCGGTCGTGCCGTGGGGACTCGACGAGGATGGCCTGCCGACGTCAATTCAGATAGTCGGCAGGCCATTCGACGAGGCCACCCTGTTGTCGCTCGCCGCGCAGATCGAGAAGGCGCGGCCGTGGGCGCAGCGCAGGCCGCCAGAGTCCTAACCGGCCAGCGCTTCTCGCCACGCCCGCAGTTTGTCTTCATAGCGCATTGTCTGCGCCGGGCTCGTGGACGGCAGCCGACGGTAGCGCAGGGGCCGGTCGACGCCTGCGAGGCGAATGAAGTTCTTCTCCGCGGCCGCGCCGTTGAAAAACACCCGATCGATCGTGGGATGCGCGTCGAAGAACGAGCCGAAGTCGTTGGCCACCATACTGTCCGGTTCGATCGCCGAATCGAGGCTGCCAACACGGCGGCACATCTGCAGCACATCCCACACCGCGACGCCGCTGCCGCGCAGCGCCACGGTCCGGTCGGCGTAAGCGGACGACGGATCGAACCCGACGATGTCGGCTGCGATGCGCCAGAAGGCGTTGCGCGGGTTGCCGTAATACTCCTGCGCGGCCAGCGACATCACGCTTGGCATGTTGCCGAGAATGAGGATCCGCGCATCGTCATCGACGATCGGCGGCAGACCCTCCAGCAACGGTCCCGACATGGGTACAGGTATACGTTGAGGCGGTGGCCGACGACACCGATATCGACGCCATCGAGGAGGCCGGCCTGCTCGACGGTCTCGAGGGGGTGGCGCGCGCCGAACGGGCCGAGCTGATCGAGTGGCTGCTCGCCGAGGGCTTCACCGTCGAACACATTCGCTCTGAGTTCGCGCCGATGCTGATGCCCGCGGGCCGCGTCGTCGGTGATGACGGCGTGTACGTGTCATCGCGACAGATCTGCGAGGACACCGGCATCGACCTCGAACTGCTCGAGGCGATGCAGCGGGCGTTCGGCCTCCCGCGGGTCGATGATCCCGACGCGCCGGTTCACCTTCGGGCCGACGCGGAGGCCGCGGCGCAGGCACGGATGTTCGTCGAGGTGGGATTCACCCGCGAGCAGCTGATCGCGGTGGCGCGCGTGCTCGGGCACGGGATGGCACAGGCCGCCGAGGTGATGCGCCAAGTGGTGCTGGAAACGGTGATCGAACCGGGCGCGACGGAACTGGAGATCGCCAAGGCCTATGGCGAACTGGTTCAGCGAGCCTCGCCGCTGCTCGGACCGCTGGCCGAGGGCGTGCTGCGGTTGCAGCTTCGGCACGGCTTGGAGACCGAGGCGGTCAGTGTCGCTGAGCGGGCGGCCGGGAAGCTGCCAGGGGCGCGTGACGTCACCGTGTGCTTCGCCGATCTCGTCGACTTCACCCGGTTGGGCGAAGCGGTGCCGCCGGAGGAGTTGGAGAACCTCGCCAACCGCTTGACCGGCCTTGCCCGCGACGTCGCGTCGCCGCCCGTCGGTTTCATCAAGACGATCGGCGACGCGGTGATGTTCGTCAGCACCGACGCGGCTGCGTTGCTGCGTGCCGCACTCGAGCTGTTGGACGCCGCGGAGAAGGAAGACATGCCGCCGTTGCGCGTCGGGCTGGCTGCGGGCAGCGCGGTGCGCCGGGCCGGCGACTGGTTCGGCAGCCCGGTGAACCTTGCCAGCCGGGTGACCGCGGTGGCCCGTCCTGGGACGGTCCTGGTCGCCGAGTCGGCACGCGACCTCATCGGCGAGTCCGACGACTTCAGCTGGTCTTTTGCCGGCGCGCGGCATGTCAAGGGCATCAAGGGCGAGGTGAAGTTGTTTCGGGCCCGCACGGCCGGTGCGGAATAGTAGGTTGACGACATGGCGGCGGATGCCGACTTCGAGGCGTTGGGCCTGCTTGTCGGCCTCGAGGGCCAGGCGCGCCAGGAGCGCGTCGACCTGATCAACTGGCTGCTGGACCGCGGCTTCGAACTCGATCACATTCGCGGTTCGGTCGGCGCACCGCTGAACCTGGCCAGCAGCCGGGTGATCGGCGACGACGGCACGTGCGTGTCCGCGCGCGAGATATGTCGGTCAGCCGGCGTCGATCTGGCGTTCCTGCAGCGGATCCATCGCGCAATCGGCCTGCCTCGCATCGACGATCCCGACGCCGCGAACCTGTTGCTTGCCGATGGTGAGGCCGCCGTGCAGGCGAGGATCATTCTGGACCTCGGCATCGATCCCGACGAAGTGATCGCGGTCCTGCGCGTGATGTCCGAAAGCCTCGGGCATACGGCCGCGGTCATGCGGGAAGCGGCGCTGAAGGCGATCTTGAGGCCCGGCGCCACCGAGATCGAGGTCGCCGAGGCGATAGAGGCACTCGCGCTGCGAGCGGCGCCGTCGTTCGGGCCGATGATGGAGGCTCTGCTGCGGCTCGAGCTTCGGCGGTCGTTCGCGATAGAAGCCGTGACCGCAGCCGAGCGCGCCGCGGGAATACTTCCCGGCGCTCGACCGGTCACGGTGTGCTTCGCCGATCTCACGGGCTTCACGATGCTGGGCGAGCAGCTTCCGCCAGAAGATCTCGAACGCGTCGCCAATCGGCTGGCCGAACTCGCCCATGACGTGTCGTCGGTGCCGGTGCGGTTCGTGAAATCGATCGGCGACGCGGTGATGCTGATCAGCTTCGAACCGGTACCGCTCGTCGATGTGGTTCTCGACCTCGCCGATGCGGCTGCCGCAAACGACCTGCCGCCCTTGCGGATCGGCATCGCGTCGGGCTGTGCCGTCAGCCGGGCGGGGGACTGGTTCGGCAGCCCGGTCAACGTGGCGAGCCGGGTCACCACGGTGGCGGGTCCAGGTGTCGTGCTTGCCACGGCGTCGACAAGGGACGCCGTCGGCACGGCTGGTGACTTCACGTGGTCGTCAATCGGTCCACGGCAGCTCAGGGGTGTCAGCGGCGACATCACGCTGTTCCGCGTCGGGCGGCCGGTATCGCAGCTCACCTGAGTCACTTCCGAATCAAGCGCCCCGTCGCACCCGATTTTCCGGTGTGTTTTAGGGAAATACCTTGACAGAAGTGTTAATAAACAAGATCAAGGGGTAACCCGCTCACGGTCAGGGGGAAAGGGCCGGAAAATGGATGTATTAGGCGCCAGCGCGCATCGGGATCCGGATATCCCGATGACTTCGGCATCGGACTTGCTCACCGTCTCATCCATCTGTCCTGCGTGTGGCTATCCCGCCCTCGGCATGGACCTGTGCGCGTGTTGCAGGCTGATCACAAAGCAGGCTGTTTGACGTCGCGCTCGTCCTAGCGCGACGGGGCGAATCGACGCAGCCGCAGGCTGTTCGTCACGACGAACACCGAGCTGAAAGCCATTGCGGCACCGGCGATCAGCGGGTTGAGCAGGCCGAGCGCGGCAAGCGGCAGCGCGGCGACGTTGTACGCGAACGCCCAGAACAGATTGCCCTTGATCGTGCGCAGGGTGGCGCGCGACAGCCGGATGGCGTCCGCCGCTGCGCGCAGATCGCCACGCACCAGCGTCAGATCAGACGCCGCGATCGCGACGTCGGTGCCGGTGCCCATCGCCAGGCCGAGGTCGGCCTGAGCCAGCGCGGCGGCGTCGTTGACGCCGTCACCGACCATCGCGACCACCTTGTGTTCGCTCTGCAACCTCTTGATCTGGTCCACCTTTTCGGCGGGTAGCACCTCGGCGATCACGTCGTCGATTCCGAGTTGCCGCGCCACTGCGTTGGCGGCGCGCCGGTTGTCGCCGGTCAGTAGCACAGGCGTCAATCCGAGGTCGCGCAGTTCGGCGATGGCGGCGGGCGACGTCTCCTTGACGGTGTCGGAGACGACGATGACCGCGCGGATCTGGCCGTCCACCGCGAACCACACCGCGGTCTTTCCGTCGGCCTCGGCCGTGTCAGCGGCGGAGCGAAGTGCGTCGGGCGCGTCGAGGGCCCTCTCGCCGTGCAGCCAGCTGTATCGTCCGGCGGCGAGTTCGCGGTCCTCGACGACACCCGTGACACCTCTGCCGCCGTGGTTTTCGAAGCCGATCACCGGCGGCAGCGGGCCCGCATCGGCGGCGCGCGTTGCGACGGCTCGTGCGATCGGGTGTTCCGACGCGTGCTCGAGAGCGCCTGCGAGCCACAGCATTTCGGGGCCGTCAGCCTCGTCGACCGTATACACGGACGTGACGGTCATCTGTCCGGTGGTCACCGTGCCGGTCTTGTCGAGCACGACGGTGTCGACTCGTCGCGTCGATTCCAGCACCTGCGGACCCTTGATCAGAATGCCCAACTGCGCGCCGCGTCCGGTTCCCACCAGCAGGGCGGTCGGGGTGGCCAGCCCGAGTGCGCACGGGCACGCGATGATCAGGACGGCGACGGCGGCGGTGAATGCGGCGGAGGCCGGTGCGCCGATGAGCAACCAGGCGGCAAGAGTCAGCAGGGAAAGCGCGATCACGATGGGAACGAAGACCGCAGAGATTCGATCGGCCAACCGCGCCACCTCGGCCTTGCCGCTCTGGGCTTCGGTGACAAGTCGGGCGATCTGGGCGAGTTGGGTGTCGGAGCCGACGCGGGTCGCGCGGACCTCGAGGCGTCCTCCGACGTTGACTGTCGCGCCGACGACGTGGTCGCCGGGACCGACCTCGACGGGCACGGGTTCTCCGGTCAACATCGACGCGTCGACGGCCGACGTGCCAGAAACCACGACGCCGTCGGTGGCGATCTTCTCGCCGGGGCGTGCGACGAAGACGTCGTCGACGGCGAGTTGGTCTGTGGGAATGCGGGTTTCGGTCGATCCGCCACGCAGGACAGCGACATCCTTTGCGCCCATGTCGAGCAGGGCCCGCAGCGCAGCGCCGGACTGCCGTTTGGCGCGCGACTCGAAGTAGCGCCCGGCCAGGATGAAGGTGGTGACGGCCGCGGCGACTTCTAGATAGAGATGCGGTGCGCCGTCGTTGTTCGCAAAGAGGCTCAGCGTCATCTTCATGCCTGGCGCGCCCGCATGGGTGAAGAGCAGCGCCCATAGCGACCAGAGGTAGGCGGCGGCCACGCCGACCGAGATGAGCGTGTCCATCGTCGCGGCGCGGTGGCGCAGGTTGGCGAGCGCGGCCCGATGGAAAGGCCATGCGCCCCACAGCACGACCGGGGTGGCAAGGCCTGCGACTAGCCACTGCCAGTAGTCGAACTGCAGCACGGGCACCATCGACAGCAGCACCACCGGTACGGTCAGCGCTGCCGAGATGAGCAGCCGTCGCCGCCACGACGTGGTCGCGCCGGAGTCGTCTGGGGACGCGGACTGCTCCTCGCTCGCGGGTAGCGTTGCGGTGTAACCGGTTTCTTCGACGGCGGCCACCAGGTCTTCCGCCGTGACGCCTGCCGGGTAGTCGACCGTGGCCTTTTCGGTGGCGAAGTTGACGGTTGCGACGACGCCATCGACCTGGTTGAGCCGCTTCTCGATGCGGCCCGCGCACGATGCGCACGACATGCCGCCAAGGGCCAGCGTGACTCGATGCCGATCGGTGGTGTCGACGGGGGGCGTCATACTTGCCACCCTATACCCATAGGGGGTATAGGTAAAGGAAACGAGAGGACGACGAACACATGACGAAAATGATGTGGAGCCGATCGATGCTGATCGGTGCGGGCGCCATCGTGGCGCTTGTGGTCTCAGCGGGCTGTAGCAGCGGAAACGGCGGCAACGAGCAGGCGGGCCAGCAGGCCCCCGGGACACCTTCGGCGACCTCGGCGCCCGCCGGCCAGGACCACAACCAGGCGGACGCAATGTTCGCTCAGCACATGATTCCGCATCACCAGCAGGCGATCGAGATGAGCGACATCGTGTTCGGCAAGCAGGGCATCGACCCTCGTGTCACCGATCTGGCCAAACAGATCAAGGCCGCCCAGGGTCCCGAGATCGAGCAGATGCGGAGCTGGTTGTCCCAGTGGGGCAATCCGCCGATGCCCGCGATGACTCCGGGCGAGGGGCAGGACGGTCACGACATGGGCGACATGTCGGGAATGTCCGGCGGGATGATGGGCATGATGTCCGGCGAGGACATGACGGCGCTGAAGAACGCCGCAGGAGTCGAGGCGAGCAGGCTGTTTCTGACCGGCATGATCACCCACCATCAGGGTGCAATCGATATGGCGCAGAACGAAATCAACGACGGCCGGTTCGCGCCGGCGATCGAACTGTCGCGGACGATCGTGAAGACGCAGCAGCAGGAGATCGACACCATGAAGGGCATCCTCGCGACGCTGTAGCGTCGTCGCCGTGCGCATCCTCGTTCAGCGGGTCACGTCGGCGTCTGTGAAGGTCGACGGTGTCGTCGTCGGCGCCATCGAACCGGACGCCCAGGGGTTGCTCGCGCTTGTCGGCGTCACGCACGACGACGACGTGAACAAGGCTCAGCGGTTGGCCGAAAAGCTGTGGCAATTGCGGATTCTCGACGACGAGAAGTCGGCTGCCGACGTCAACGCACCGATCCTGGTCGTCAGCCAGTTCACCTTGTACGCCAACACCACCAAGGGCAGGCGCCCGACGTGGAACGCCGCCGCACCGGGCGCCGTCGCCGAACCCCTGGTGATCGCATTCGCCGACGCCTTGCGCGGGTTGGGCGCACATGTCGAGAATGGCGTGTTCGGCGCGCATATGGAGGTCGAGCTCGTCAACGACGGCCCGGTGACCGTTGCGCTCGAGCTGTGACCCGGCCTACCCGGTCGCCGTGATCTGCACCCCTTCCGACGGTTGCACGATCACGAAACCCTGCCCGTAGAACGACACCTGGACCGCCTCGCCAGACCCGCGACCGATCAGCGCACCCGCCTTGAAGCTCGTCTTCAGTTGCGTCTGCAGGTGCGCTGACCACGCGACGACAGCGTTGGTGTCGGCAAACGTCGGTGCCTCGGCGGCGTTCAGCACCACCGGCGGGCCGTCGGTCGTCAACGCCACCCAGCCGGTGCCGCGAAGCGTCGTGTTGAACAACCCGCCCGTCGCCATGCTGCCGCCCTTCACCCGCTCGATGTTCCAGTCGAGGCTCGAGGAGAACGCCAGCACGTTCTTGCCGCTGATCGAAAGCCCGGAGTTGTTGATGTTGAGCAGATGGACGTCGTAGGCGCGCTCGGCGAGAAAGACGTCACCCTGGCCCTGGCACCGCATCAACGGCAAGCCCTCACCGGTAAGCGCCTTCTTGATGAACTTCGACGCGCCACCGCCCTCGAAGGAGAAGTCCACGTTGCCCTGGTAGGCGACCATCGAGCCCTGCCGTGCCATGAACGGTTCGCCAAGCCGCACGCGCAGCAGCTTGGAGTTCTGGTTGGCGATCGGCTTGGCCTCTTTCTCGCTGAACCGCCCGTCGACGAGATCGCCGGTGATGCCCGCGAAGCCGTCTCCCTGCGGCGCCTGGCCACCGGCAGCCGGACCGCCCTGTTGGACCTGGGCCTGCGGCTGCCCGCCATGTTGGCCGCCGCCCTGGGGTTGGCCGCCGCCGTGCGGTTCCCCGCCGCCCTGCGGTTGACCGCCGCCGGGCCCAGGTGCGCTGCCCATCGGAACGCGGCTCACCTGACCGCGCTGCGAAACCTGATCCGTCCAGCGCTGCCCGTCCCACCAGCGGTACTCGTAGCGGCCTTCGGGGTCCGGTTGCCAACTGCCAGCTCCAGGTCCAGTCACGGTTCACTCCTTTGTGCTTCAGGGTTTCCCGACACTATGCCGTGGTCGTCGCAACGCTGGCATCCTTATTGCATGGCAAAAGAAATCGACCGGGTACGAGCGCAGAGCGCCGTCTCGGTCATCAAGCAGCACCCCGGCATGGTGCTGTTCGCGGCATCGCCCGCGATCGTGGCGCTGGCCGCCGTGTGGTGGTTGTTCGGCGCGGGCTGGGCCGCACTGCTGCTGGTCGGCATGGTGGTCGGCGGGGGAGCCGCGGTCCTGATGAAGCGCAGCTAGCCCGCCGGCGAGCTCTGATTGTTTCGCCGTGGGAGAAAGCCGTCTCAGCAGGCGTGTAACGGTGTAATCATGTAATCATGAGAGCACATCACACACATGGTCGACGGTCAGGCCGCCCAGGCGGCTGGCAGCAGGCCAATCAGCCAGACGCAGGCGACGCGGCCGAATGGTTCGCAGGACGCCTGCCCGATTGGTTCGACGGCGACCCCACCGTGGTGGTCGACCGCGAGGAGATCACCGTCATCGGCCGGCTTGCCGAACCCGAGGCGCAAGAGAGCGAAGCCCGCGCATCGGGCCGCGCATCCCGGTTCCGCGAGGAAACCCGGTCGGAGCGGATGCGGATCGCCGACGAGGCGCAGGAAAAATACGGCCGCAAGGTGTCGTGGGGCGTCGAGGTTGGTAGTGGCGACGCGGCCGAGCGAATCCTGTTCACCCACATCGCGGTCCCGGTGATGACGCGCCTGCGGCAGTCGGAGCGCCAGGTACTCGACACCCTTGTCGACGCAGGGGTTGCGCGATCCCGTTCCGATGCCTTGGCCTGGTCGGTCAAGCTGGTCGGCGAGCACACCGACGAGTGGCTGACCAAGCTGCGCGACGCGATGCGCAACGTCGACGACCTCAGGTCAGAGGGGCCTCAGGTCTGAGTCGGCCAACGCGTTCGACGCCGACGTAGGACGAACTCAGCGCCGAGGTCTGCGACAAGGGGTCGACAGGGCCGCCGTCGACGAGCAGGTTGCGGTTGGCGCCGAACGACTCCGCCGTAGCGCCGCCGCGTGGATCGAAAATCCTTGAGCCCCAGCCGTGGTCGACGACGACAACGCCGTGGCGCGGCTGCTTGCTGATCGTCGCGGGCAGCTCGATCTCGCCGACCGGCGAGAAGACCCGGACCCGGTCGCCGTCGCCGACACCCAGCGCTGCGGCGTCATCAGGGTGAATGACGACCTCGTTCCTCTTGCCCGACGGATGCAGGCCCGGCAGCTCGTTGAGCCATGAGTTCATCGCGTGGCGGCTGCGCCGGCCCGCCAATTGGAACGGGTAGCGCTCTGGCGCCACCGGATGGGGCTCGGCGAGCAGCTCACGCGCACGTTCGACGAACTCCGGCGGCGCGGCGTGCACCTTCTTGTCGGCCGTCCGCAACGCCGCCCTGAAATGCCCGAACTCCCGTGGGCCCAGCACCCATCCGTGTGGATGGGCCATCACGTCGCGCCACTTGATCCTGCGGCCGTTGAACTTTCGTCCGGTCGCCAACACCAGTCGGTCGATCCAGTGCGGACCGAACTCCAGAAGCGGCTTGCGCGTTGTGCGGGCGATCCGCCGGCTGGCCCTGATGAAGGTGTTGACGCCCCTCGCATTGAACAGAGGTTTGCGCATCGCGATGGCGAGGTCGGTGAAGATCCGCCACTCCTGACGCGCACCCGGTGGCGGTTCGACGGCTTTCGGCCCGAACTGCAGGTACGGCTCGTCGTGCATATTGCTGGTGAACGCAAGCAGGTCGTCGCGTTCGAGCCAGTGCACGGCAGGCAACAGCCAGTGCGCGTGCCGGTGGCTTTCGCGCTGCACGAAGTCGATGGCCACCAACAGGTCCAGCTGCGCGAAAGCCTCGTCCAGCTTTCGCCCGTCGGGCCCGGATACCACGGGATTGCCACAGTTGATCACCATCGCGCGGATCTGGCCAGGGCCGGGAGTTGTTATCTCGTCGGGCAATTCGCTGAGTGCATGGGCGCCGGCGACCATCTCACGGCCGCGCAGCCTGCTGTGGTGCGGTCTTGCTTTGATCCGGCCGGACAACCCGATGGCGTCGACGTAGCCGGGCTCGAAGCGCCTGCCGCCCGGTCGGTCCATCCGCCCGGTGATCACGTTGAGCACGTGCCCGAGCCACTCGGCGATGGTCCCCGCGAGATGCATCGATACCCCCGTTCGGGTGACGACCATCGCCCGCGACGCGGTGGCGAAATCCCTTGCTACCTGCTCGATATCGGCACGAGGAAGGTCGCAGCGCGACGCGAGATCGTCGAGATCCGCTTGCGCGACCAAGGTGCGCAGTTCCCCGATGCCGGTGGCGAGGTCGGCACAGTCCTCCTTGTGCTCCAAGCCCTCGTCGAGCACGACTTTGACCATCGCCAACAACAGCGCCCAATCTTGTCCCGGCCGCAGCGCCAGGTGCACGTCGGCCTTCTCGACGGTTTCGGTGCGCAATGGATCGACGACGACGATTTTCGCGCCCTGCCGCCTGCGCTCCAGCGCCCGTTTCCAGCCGCCGGGAACGGTCTCCAGCCAATTCCATGCGCTGACAGCGGGATTGGTGCCCACCAGCAGGAAGTAGTCGCAGTTGTCGATATCGGACACCGGCGCCATCAGCATCGAGCCATACATCGCGGACGCGACGACGTGCATCGCGTTCTGGTCGACCGAGCCGACGGAGTAGCGGCTGTGTGTGCCGATCGCGTCCAGCCAGCCGTTGAAGAAGATGATGTTGGACGACGAGAAGCCCGCGGGGTTGCCGTAGTAGGCGCCGACGGCGTCGGGCCCGCCGACGTCGATCGCCGCGTTCATTCGAGTGGCGATGTCAGCGATCGCCTCATCCCACGTGGCTTCGACGTACGTGTCGCCGACCCGACGCATCGGCTCCAGGATGCGACGGGGGTGCTCGACGAGTTGGTTGGCGGTTCGGCCCTTGGCGCAGAAGTCCCGCCAGGTGTGTGGGTTCTGCTTGTCGGCCGAGATCTTCGTGACGGTGTTGCCGTCGACCGTGACCTCGATGCCGCACGACGCGAGGCAGTATCGGCAGAACGTGTGCACCGTCCTGGTACTCATAGGAGGACATCCTGCCTCAATTGGTGTGCGGTCGTTGCGTTTAAGCGGATCGCTTGCATCGCCGGTCGACGGGTCCCCAAATCGACACCAGCCCCTGCTCGGCAATAGTTCGATGAATGAATCACATCTGACGTACACTCGCAATATGGCCCTACGACGCGAGTACGACAAGGAGATCTGTCCCGTTGCACGTTCACTCGAAGTGGTTGGTGAGCGATGGACCCTTCTGATCGTCCGTGATGCGTTTTACGGTGTTCAACGGTTCACGGACTTCCGCGCGCATCTGGACATCCCATCTGCTGTTCTGACGGAGCGTTTGAAGCTGCTCGTCGACCACGAAATATTGGCGACGTCGATCGGCACGAGTGGCAGGGACGAGTATCTGCTGACTCCGAAGGGTGAACAGCTCTGGCCCATCGTGTGGGCAATGATGCACTGGGGCAACGAGTATTACGTGACGGAGGAACTGCGTCGACCCATCGTGCATTATGGATGCGGCGGCCAGCTCACTCCGTTGGGCAACTGTGGACGTTGCGGCACGGTTCCCTCGCCGCGCGATCTGGAGGTGCACCCCAGGGCATCGGAACCAAAGGCCGCCGGCCGCGACGATCGGGTCAGCAGGCTGTTGACGCGCCCGCACCGGATGCTCGAGCCCCTTACTGAAGTCGCTTGACGCCGTGGTGTGCATCTAGAGCCGCCATGCCCATGCCTCACCGCACCTCGACCTTCGGATCTGCTCTTGAACTTCATTCATTGAAGTTGTAATGTCGGTTTCGAAAGACCCGCATAGCCAGGGCAATCGACGTCGACGGCCGTCCGGCATGCGGCCGATTTTCGGTGGCCGCAGACACGGTCGCCTCGTTGATGCCGGTAATCCGACGGTAATCCGAGAGGAAAGCAATCGTGACGAGAAGTGCAACCACCACAGATCATTCGATACGGCGGCTACACCTGCCGCTCGGTCGACCGTACGAAGAGGCTGTTGCAGATTTCGAGCGCGTCGTGCCGCCCATTGAGCCGGAACGGTTCCAGTCCCTGCAGAGTTGGGAGGACAACCTCGCACTTTGCGACGCCGTCGCGCCATTGGGACTGATGCGTTTCGCCTCGATCGACGTGCTGGCGTACATGCGCACGTCGGGAACCGACCGCCCAGGAATCGAGTATCTTGCGGGCAACCACACGATCGCCGAGCGCATGTATCGGCATGAGCCCGCGGCAATGCTCTATGCGCCCCTGCGCCTGTTGATACACGCGGACGACGACGGCCAGGGTGTCTTGGTCATCGACCAGCCGAGCACATTGTTCGACAGTCTGGGCGATAGTGCGGAAGTTGCCGCTGTCGGAAGAGAGTTGGACGGCAAGGTCGCCGCGGTGTTGTCCGCGATGGGTGTCGACGTGCCGCCGGTTCTCAAAGAGTCACTCCCCATCCACTCGGTGTGAAAGGCCTGTCATGCATCCATTGCGCGCACTCAGAGAGCGGGGAAACAACACCCCCCACGAGGTTTCTGCACTTCTGTCCGACGACATCGAATTCCACACCCCGATCCTGACCAAGGTCGTCACCGGCCGCGAACTGATCGGCCGCATCTGGGCACTCTCGTCAAACCTGCGTTCCGGCCGCTACGTGCGGGAGGACAAGCTCGACGAGCGCACCACATTCCTGCAGTGGCAGGGGCAGATCGACGGCCGCGATCTCGAGATCCTGGAACTCATCGAGGATGACGACCGAGGGCTGATCCGGAAGAGGGTCGCTGCCTACCGACCGCTGCCTGCCGTGGAATTGTTCCGAACGGCGATGTACCCATCCGTGAAGGAATGGCTGGGCCCTGAGTACTTCAGCTATATGCCCGAGGATGAGGCGACCTTGGCGAGGACGAAGTCATGACCACCACATTGCCCGACCCCGTCACCAGCCGGACTTCAGAACCTCTGCATTATCAGGACGCGACCGCCCTTGCGGCACTGATCGCCGCCAAGCGTGCGTCATCCCGCGAGGTTGTACAGGCGCATCTGGATCGCATCGCCGACGTCAATCCGAAGATCAACGCCGTCGTCACCCTGCTGGCCGACGACGCCCTGCGCGCCGCCGATGCCGCCGACGCCGCAGTCGCCAATGGTGCCGAATTGGGCCCGCTGCACGGTGTTCCGGTGACCGTGAAGGACTCTCTCGACACCGCAGGCGTTCCCACCCAACACGGCACCAAGTTGTTCGCCGGCTTCGTCCCCGAGGCCGACAGCACTGCGGCGGCGCGGTTCAAAGCCGCAGGCGGAATCCTCCTCGCGAAGACCAACCTCCCCGAATTCTCGGCATGGACTGAAACCGACAACCTGGTGACCGGCCGCACCAACAACCCGTGGAACCTCGACCGCACCCCCGGTGGCTCCTCAGGCGGAGAGTCCGCCGCGATCGCGGCAGGCATGTCGCCGATCGGCATCGGCAGCGACGTCGCGATCTCCCTGCGAGGCCCCGCCGCGTTCACCGGGATAGCCGCCCTCAAGGCCACCCACGGTCGCATCCCCTTCACCGGCCACTTCGCACCGATGACGTCGGCCTGGTTTCATGTCGGCCCGATGGCCCGCACGGTGCGCGACATAGCGCTTGGATACTCCGTGCTCAGCGGCCCTGATGGTATCGACGGATATGCTGTGCACGCCAAGGACATCGACTCGGCCAGCACACGGATCGCCGGTCAGACCATCCGGGTCGGCTGGGTATCCGACGATGCTTTCGGGCCGGTGGATCCTGAGATCACCACCGCTGTCGCCGACGCGGCATCGCGACTCGCCGACCTGGGCTGCCGAGTCGAGCAGATTGGCGCGCCATTCCTCGAGCAGACCGACGCACTGACCGCGGTGATGACGTTCTTCTACGGACAGCTGGTGCCGTACGTCAAGACATTGGCGGCTGGGCGTGAACGCGAACTGTTCGCGACCGGTTCCGGCATTGTCGCTATGGAGGACCCCACATTCACCCAACTCCACGCCGCCAGGGCGACATCGGAGACCTTGAGGTCCGCGTTCGCCGGTTACTTCCGCGACTTCGACGTCCTGCTCTGCCCGGTGAATCCCATGACCGCCACGCCGCACGGGGCGCTCGAACTCGTCGTCAACGGGGTCTCCGTGCCATGGACGCACATAATGGATGCCACGTCACCCTTCAACCTGACTGGGCTGCCTGCAATTTCAGTGCCATACGGCTTCAGTTCCGAGAACCTGCCGATAGGAATTCAACTCGTCTCGAAGTGGTTTGACGAGTCGACCATTCTGCGGCTCGGCGCATTGCTCGAACGCAAAGGCGGCCTCGGCGATCGCCGCCCGCCAGTCTTTGCGTAGGGTCGCCCCGCGAGTAGTCACGCCCGCTAAGCCTGCGCCATCGCCCAGTATTCGCCCCTGCGCGCCAGCAGCTCGGCGTGGCTGCCGCGTTCGACGATCCGGCCTTCCTCCATCACCAGGATCTGGTCGGCGTCGCGGATCGTCGACAGCCGGTGGGCGATGATGAAGCTGGTCCGGTCTCGGCGAAGCTCGACCATCGCGTGCTGGATCAGCAGCTCGGTCCTGGTGTCGACCGAGCTGGTCGCTTCGTCGAGGATCAGAAGCTGCGGGCGGGCCAGGAACGCGCGGGCGATGGTGACCAGCTGCTTCTCGCCTGCGCTGATGTTGCCGCCGTCGTCGCTCACCCTGGTGTCGTAGCCGTCGGGCAGTGTGTGCACGAACCGGTCCACGTAGGCGGCCCTTGCCGCCTCGACGACTTCGTCCTCATCGGCTTCTGGCCTGCCGTAGGCGATGTTCTCGAAGATCGTGCCGCCGAACAGCCAAGTGTCCTGCAGCACCATCCCGATCCGCGACCGCAGCGATTCCCGGCTGACTGTCGAGATGTCGACGCCGTCGACCAGGATCCGACCCGAGTCGACGTCGTAGAACCGCATCAGCAGGTTCACCAACGTCGTCTTGCCCGCCCCGGTCGGGCCGACGATCGCGACGGTGCTGCCGGGCTCGGCGACCAGCGACAGGTCCTCTATGACCGGCGTGCCCTGCCGGTAGGCGAAGTTGACGTGCTCGAACTGCACGCGGCCGCGTTGTCCGTCGGGCGACGGCAGCGGCGCAGGCTCATCCGGGGGCTCCTCGTCGGCGTCGAGTAGATCGAACACCCGCTCGGCGCTGGCGATGCCGGACTGCAGCGTGTTGTACATGCCCGCGACCTGGGTCAGCGGCTGGTTGAACTGCCGCACGTACTGGATGAAGGCCTGGATGCTGCCAAGGGTGATCTGGCCGGTGGCGACCTGGATACCGCCGACCACCGCGACCGCGACATAGCTCAGGTTGCCGACGAAGGTGGTGGCGGGCCCGACCAGCCCGGAGAAAAACTGCGCGCCGCGGCTGGAGTGGTAGACATCGGCGTTGCGCTCGCGGAACTGCTCCTCCGCCAGCGCCCGGTGGCCGAATGTCTTGACCAGGTTGAAGCCGCTGTAGGTCTCCTCGATGTGGGCGTTGAGCCGCCCGGTGTTGGCCCACTGCGCGACGAACAACCGCTGCGACCGGCGCGCGATCTCGCGGGTGACGAACAACGACAACGGCACGGTGACGACCGTGAGCAGCGTCAGCAGCGGCGAGATCGTCAACATCATCACCAGGACGGCGAGGACGGTGAGCAGCGACGTGAGCAGTTGGCTGATGGTCATCGACAGCGACGTCGAGATGTTGTCGACGTCGTTGGTGACGCGGCTCAACACCTCGCCTCGCTGCCGGGTGTCGAAATACGAAAGCGGTAGTCGATGCAGTTTGTCTTCGACATCCGACCTCAACGCGACCATGGTCCGCTGCACCACGACGTTGAGAAGTCGGGCCTGAATCCAGAGCAGCAGCGCGGCAACCAGATACAACGCGAGGGCCAGCATCAGCGTTCGGCCGATGGCCGCGAAATCGACGCCATCACCCGGCACCACGTTCATCCCCGACAAGAGGTCGGCGAACGTGTTGTCGCCGCGAGCCCGGGCAGCCGCGACGGCCTGTTCCTTGGTGATGCCCGCGGGCAGTTGGCGGCCGATCACACCGTTGAACAACAGGTCGGTGGCATGCCCGAGGATGCGCGGACCGACGACACCGATCGCGATGCCGCCGACACCGAGCATGATCACCGCCGCGGTCGGGCCGCGCTGCGGGGTCAAGCGCTTCACCAGCCGGATCGCTGAGCCCTTGAAGTCGCGGGAGCGTTCCGTCGGCGCCTGCACCATGCCGCGGATCGGGCGTCCAAGGGGCGGGGTCACGGACTGCCACCGATGCCTGCGCCGACCGCCTGGGAGTCCGCGAACTCGGCATACGTGGGACAGTCGGCCAGCAGCGACTCATGCGTTCCGATGCCCACCACCTTGCCGTCGTCGATGACGACGATCTGATCGGCCGTGGCCACTGTCGAAATCCGTTGCGCCACGATGACGACCGTGGCGTCTGCGGAGACCTCGCTCAGCGCGGCCCTGACCCGGGCATCGGTGTGAACGTCGAGCGCGGAGAACGCGTCGTCGAACAGATAGATCGCAGGCCTGCGGATGACGGCGCGGGCGATGGCCAGCCGCTGCCGCTGGCCGCCGGAGAAGTTGATTCCGCCCTGGGCGACGGGCATTTCGAGGCCGTCGGCGTTGGCGCGCACGAATCCGTCCGCCGCCGCCACCCGCAACGCTTCCCACATCTCGTCGTCGGTCGCGTCGGACTTGCCGAAGCGCAGGTTCTCGGCGACGGTTCCGGAGAACAGGTAACCGCGTTGCGGGACCAGTCCGATCGATGTCCACAGCTGCTCGGTGTCGTAGTCGCGCACGTCGATGTCGTCGACGCGCACGACCCCGGAAGTCACGTCGTACAGCCGGCAGATCAGCGATACAAGCGTCGACTTTCCCGATCCCGTCGACCCGACGATCGCGGTCGTGGTACCGGGCCGTGCGGTCAACGAAACATCTTGCAGGACAGGCTTATCGGCACCCGGGTAACAGAACGTGGCGTTGGTCAGGCTGATCGCGCCGTCGACGGTTTCCGGTCGGACGGGTTCGGCGGGGCTGGTGATCACCGGCTCGGTCGACAGCACCTCGGTGATCCGTTCCGCACACGCGGCCGCCCGTGGCAGGAGGACAAGGATGAACGTCGCGAGCAGCACCGCCATCAGGATCTGCATGAAGTAGGACAGGAACGCGATCAGCGAGCCCACCTGCATTTGACCGGCGTCGATCCGCATGCCGCCGAACCAGATCAGCGCGACGCTGGAGACGTTGATCACCAGTGTGGTGATGGGCAACATCAACGCCTGCCAACGACCGGCGGTCAGCGCGGTGTCCGACAACGCCTGGTTCGCCTCGGCGAATCGCTTGCGTTCGAAGGGCTCTCGGGCGAAGGCGCGGATCACCCGGATACCCGACAGCTGCTCGCGCATGACCCGGTTGATCCCGTCGATGAGCCGCTGCATCCCGCGGAAAATCGGCAGCAGGTGCGACACCACCCAGTAGTTGGCCAGCGCCAGAACGGGAACGCTGACCAGCAACAGCCACGACAGCCCGGCGTCCTGATGTACCGCCATGAAGATGCCGCCGATCGACATGATCGGCGCGGTGATCAGCATGGTGCAGGTCAGCTGGACCAGCAGTTGGACTTGCTGGACGTCGTTGGTGGTGCGCGTCAGCAGGGACGGCGCCCCGAACCGTGCCGTCTCGGCCGTGGAGAATCCCGTCACGTGGTGGAAAATGGCCGATCGCAGGTCACGGCCGAAGCCCATGGCGGCGCGCGAACCGAAGTACACCGCCCCGACGGCGCAGACCACCTGCAACCCGGTGACTGCGAGCATCACGCCGCCCAGTTCGACAATGGTGCCGGTGTCGCCCTTGGCCACGCCGTCATCGATGATCGCCGCGTTGACCGTCGGCAGGTACAGCGAGGCGAGCGTGCTGATGATCTGGAACACCGCCACGGCAGCGAGCGGCCAGCGATACGGCCGCACGTACTGCCGCAGCAGTGCCAGGAGCATCTCGCTACTTTCGCATACCGACCTGTCCGTCCTCGCGCGGCCCGATGCCCGTTTTCGGTATCGAAATAGCAGGTCAGCGTGTCTCTCAGGTTCACCTTGGGTGGCGGCCGCTACAGTGTGCGCTGTGATCCCCAGCAACGTGAAGCGGGTGGTCGCTGCGGCGGCCGTCATGATTCCGGTGTTGGCTGCATGCTCTTCCGGCTCGGATTCGGCGTCACCCGAAGGGCCGCAGGGGCCGTCGCCGGCGCAGGGCATTACCCACGGACCGTTCTTTCCTCAGTGCGGCGGCATCAGCGACCAGACGATGGCCGAGCAGACGAGGGTGACGGGACTGGTCAATACAGCCAAGAACTCGGTCGGCTGCCAGTGGCTGGCCGGCGGCGGCATCCTCGGCCCGCATTTCTCGTTCACCTGGTACCGCGGTAGCCCGATCGGGCGTGAGCGCAAGACCGAGGAGCTGTCGCGCAACAGCGTCGAGGACATCAACATCGAGGGACACGACGGCTTCATCGCGGTCGGCGAGGACCCGACGCTGGGCGCCAACCTGTGTGAGATCGGGATCCAGTACGACGACGACTTCATCGAGTGGTCGATCAGCTTCTCCGAGAAGCCCTTCCCGGATTCATGTGAGGTGGCCAAGGAGTTGACCCGTCAGTCGATTGTGAACGCGAAATGATCGGCCGGGTTCGCCGTGTCGGCGCGGGACTGGTCGCCGTGCTCGCCGTGCTGACGATGCTTCTCGGTTGCTCGCGCACGGTCGAGGGCACGGCCGCCAAGGCAGGCGCGGGCGATGTGCCCCGCAACGACGATTCGGCGAAGGAATATCCGAACCTGCTCAAGGAGTGCGAGGTCCTCACCGAGGACATCCTGGCCAAGACGGTAGGGGCGGATCCGCTGGACATCCAGAGCACGTTCGTCGGCGCGGTGTGCCGCTGGCAGGCCGCCAATCCGGCCGGTCTGATCGACATCACCCGCTTCTGGTTCGAGCAGGGCAGCCTCGACAACGAGCGCAAGACCGCCGACCAGCTCGAGTACAAGGTCGAGAGCCGCGCGATCGCGGGCGTTCCCTCGATCGTCATGCATCCCAACGACCCCAACGGTGCGTGCGGTGTCGCCAGCGACGCTGGCGGCGTGGTGGGTTGGTGGGTCAACCCGCAGCAGCCGGGCATCGACGCGTGCGGGATGGCGCTCAAGCTGATGGAGCTGACGCTGGCCACCAGCTCCTAGCACCACGAGCGCGCAATCCTGTACGCAGAATGCCCCGAAATCCGTACAAGGGTGTGCGCTCGCGGTGTGAATCAGCGGGGCACGTGGAACGTGACCAGCGCGGCGCTGCTGAGCGTCAGCTGCTCCCATGGCTCCGCGGTACGCAGCACTGCGATCGCCGAGGTCGGAAACTTCGTCGAGATGTGTTCGGCCGCAGTTTTGTTGCTGCCGTCGGGAGTCGCCAGGCCGAGCGCCACCGATGACATCGCCGGTTCGTGGCCGATCACCAACAGGGTCTCCACCTCGGGGTCGACTCCGTTGATCTCCCGGATCACCGCGCCGGGCGTCGCGTCGTACAGCCGGTCGACATAAGTCACCGGCGCCTCGATTCGGGTCCGCGCAAATGTCTGGCGGGTGCGGGTCGCCGTCGAGCACAGCACCGCGTCGACGGCGGGGGTGTGTGCGCGCAACCAGTCTCCCGCCAGTCGCGCCTCCCGTTCTCCCCGCGCGGCCAGCGGACGCTGGTGGTCGGCCACTCCGGCTGGATAGTCCGACTTCGCATGCCGAAGCAACATCAGTGTGCGATAGCGGTCGGTCACCACTTCACCGTATGGCATGCCGACGCACGTCCACCGTCTTGTCGGCGACCGGACCTACACTCGCCACACCTAGCAAAGACGCGGCAGGGAAGGAGGGCAGAGATGCGATTCGTGCACACCGCCGACTGGCAGCTCGGGATGACCCGGTACTTCCTCAACGGCGAGGCGCAGCCTCGGTATTCGGCCGCCCGCCGCGAAGTGGTGGCGGGGCTGCGGACGGTGGCACAAGAATGTGGCGCCGAGTTCGTCGTGGTGGCGGGCGACGTGTTCGAGCACAACCAGCTGACTCCGCGGGTCGTCAGTCAGTCGCTGGAGGCGATGCGCGGCATCGGGGTCCCGGTCTACCTGCTGCCCGGCAACCACGATCCGCTCGACGCGTCATCGGTGTACACCAGCGCGCTGTTCACCGCCGAATGCCCGGACAACGTCACGGTTCTCGACAGGCCGGGGGTGCACCAGGTGCGCCAAGGTCTGGAGATCGTGGCCGCACCGTGGACGTCGAAAGCACCCACCACCGACCTGGTCGCCGAAGTGATCGACGGTCTACCGGCCGACGGGACCACCCGCGTCGTCGTCGGACACGGCGCCGTCGACATCTTCGTTCCCGACAAGGACCGGCCGTCCCTGATCCAGCTCGCGACTGTGGAAGAAGCGATCGCCCGCGGCGCGGTGCACTATGTGGCGTTGGGCGACAAGCACTCTCGCATGCAGGTCGGCGCGACGGGCCGGATCTGGTATTCCGGATCACCCGAGGTCACCAACTACGATGACATCGAACCCGACCCCGGACATGTGTTGGTGGTCGACATCGACGAGGCCGACCAGAGCCGGCCGGCGACCGTCGAGCCGCGCAGCGTTGGCCGGTGGAGGTTCTTGACCCTGCACCATGCGGTGGACAGCAGCCGCGACATCGCCGACCTCGACATCAACCTCGACCTGATGTCCGACAAGGAGCGCACGGTTGTTCGGCTTGCGCTCACCGGATCGTTGACGGTGACCGACAAGGCCGCCCTTGATGCCTGCCTGGACAAGTACGCACGGCTGTTCGCGGCGCTGCGCCTGTGGGAGCGTCAGTCCGAAATCGCGGTGATCCCGGCCGACGGCGAGTTCGACGACCTCGGAATCGGCGGTTTCGCCGCCGCCGCGGTCGACGAACTGGTGGCCGCCGCGCGCTCCGACGGCGAGGACGCCGACGACGCACGTGCGGCGCTGTCGCTGCTGCTGCGTCTGGTGGACAGGGGTATCGCATGAGGCCCGAAGGGGAGTGCGAGTGAGGATCGCATCGAAGCGAGGACCGGAGCGAACAGGAGCCGAGGCATGAGGTTGCACAGGCTCGTGCTGACGAATTACCGCGGCATCACCCACCGCGAGCTCGTTTTCCCCGACCACGGTGTGGTGGTGGTCTGCGGAGCCAACGAGATCGGTAAGTCCTCGATGATCGAGGCGCTTGACCTGTTGTTGGAGGCCAAGGACCGGTCCACGAAGAAGGAAGTCAAACAGGTCAAGCCGACTCACGCCGACGTGGGCGCCGAAATCATTGCCGAGATCAGCACGGGCCCTTACCGTTTCGTCTACCGCAAGCGGTTCCACAAGCGCGCGGAGACCACGCTCACCGTGCTGGCGCCTCGTCGCGAACAGCTCACCGGAGACGAGGCCCATGACCGGGTGCGGGCGATCCTCGACGAAACCGTCGACGTGGCACTGTGGCGGGCGCAGCGCGTGCTTCAGTCGACGTCGACTTCACCGGTGGACCTGTCGGGATGCGATGCGCTGTCCCGGGCGCTCGACGTCGCCGCCGGTGAGGCGGTCCAGATGTCTGGTGCCGAGCCGCTGCTGATCGACCGGATCGACGCCGAGTACCTTCGCTACTTCACCCCCACCGGACGCCCAACCGGCGAGTGGGCCACAGCGACCAAACGCATGCGGGACGCCGACGATGAGGTGGCCCGGTGCGCGGCCGCGGTCGCCGAGGTCGATGACGCGGTCCGGTCGCACGCCACCCTCACCGCCGAAAGCGAGCGGCTCGCGGCCGAGCGCGCCGAGGCGGTCAAGCGACTGACCACCGCCCGAACCGCGGCCGAAGAGGTCTCCGTGCTGTCCCAGCAGCTCAAGCAGGCCGAGGTGGTCGCCGCGGCGGCAGATGCCACGCTCGGCGCGTCCGTTTCGGCGCTGACCGAGCGGCGGAGGCTGCAGGCCGACGTGGGGGAGCGCACGGCGGCGGTCGCCGAGCTGGAAAGCGCTGCCGCGCAAGCGCATGACGACGAGCTCACCGCGCGGGAGGTCCAGGAAGCCGCTGAGGCCGCCGCCGAGGAGGCGCGCGCTGCCCTGCAGGCGGCTCAAGCGCGCGTGGCTGCCGCCCGCCGCGACGTCGAGCAGCTGTCCGACCGCGACGAGGCCAACCGGCTCTCGAGCCGGCTGACGAAGATCGACGCGGCACGCCGCGAGGTCGAGCGTGCCGAGCGTGAACTGGCGTCGATAGCGCTCACCGACGCTCTGATGCGGGACATCGAGACGGCCGCCGCCGCGGTGGAGCGCGCCGCCGCGCAGGCCGAGTTGGCGTCGGCCCACCTCGAGGTCGTCGCGGTCGCGAACATCGAGCTGCGGGTCGGCGGTGAAGCCGTCGCGCTTGGTGCAGGCGGCACCTGGTCGGCGAACGCCACGACGACGACCGATATCGAAGTACCGGGTGTGCTCACCGCACGGGTGGTGCCCGGTGCGCCAGCTTCCGATACTCAAGCCAAACTCGATGCCGCCCAACAGGTTCTGACGGAGGCGTTGGCGGCCGCCAAGGTCGACGACGTGGTGGGGGCGCGTGTTGTCGATCAGCGGCGACGGGAACTGGCCGGGATCCGCGACAGGTGGACGGCGACAGCGCACGGCCTCGTCGGTGACGACGATGTCAACGCGCTCCGCGCGCGATTGTCCGAGCTGCAGGCCGCCGCAACCTCAGACATGGGCGATACGACTGGCCAAGGTGATTCGGCAAGTGCCCGTGCCGAACTCAACGAGGCCAACGCCGCACAGCAGAAGGCCATCGCCGATTGCGAAATGCACCGTAAGGTCGCCGAGGCTGCGGCAAAGCGATTGGGGGAGAGGGCGACCCAGGCAAGCGTTGCCCGCGAGAAGTGCACCGCGTGCTACGCCGAGCTGACCGTCGGACGGGACCGCCTGGCGCAGCAGCGGGCCACCGCGACCGACGACGAACTCCTCGTCAAAGCCGAGACCGATATGGAGAAGGCGCGCCGCGCCACGGGGCTCGTCGCAGACCTGGGTGGCGAGCTCGCCCGTTGCGCACCCGATACCGTCGCCGCCGCCCTCGATGAGGCGCTCGGACGTGTCGAGGCACTCGGCGACCGCTATGACGAGGTCGCCGACGCCCTGCGCATGGTCACTGCGCAGCTGAAGGTGTACGGGACCGAGGGCCGCAAGTGCCAGCTCGACGCGGCCGAGACCGAACGCGAGCATGCCGAAGCCGAGTATCTGCGGGTGCACAGGCGGGCGCGGGCCGCGCAGCTGCTGCGCTCGGTGATGGTCCGACACCGTGACGCGACCCGGCTGCGCTACGTCGACCCGTTCCGCAACCAGGTGGAGCGGCTGGGACGCATCGTCTTCGGTGACACCTTCGAGGTGGAGATCGACAGCCAGCTGCGCATCTGCAGCCGCACGCTGTCCGGTCGCACCGTGCCATACGAGTCGTTGTCCGGCGGCGCGAAGGAGCAGCTGGGCATCGTGGCCAGGCTGGCCGGGGCCGCGCTTGTCGCCAAGGAGGACAGCGTCCCCGTCGTCATCGACGATGCGTTGGGCTTCACCGACCCCGAGCGGCTGATCAAGATGGGCGCGGTGTTCGATGCGGTCGGCGGCGACGGCCAGGTCATCGTCTTGACCTGCAGCCCGCAGCGGTATCAGAGCGTGGGCGCCGCGCATCACATCGAACTGTCCGCGTAGGACTGCGGCACCTTCTAGACTCCGCCGGGTGGAAGCCGACTACATCGTCGTGGGAACAGGCTCAGCCGGGTCCGTGCTGGCCAATCGACTCAGCGCCGATCCGGCCACCTCGGTGGTGGTGCTGGAGGCAGGCACCAGGGACAAGAACAAGTTCATCCACATCCCCGCCGCGTTCGCGAAGCTGTTCCGCAGCGAGGTCGACTGGAACTACTCGACTGAGCCGCAGAAGCAGCTCGACGGCCGCGAGATCTATTGGCCCCGTGGCAAAATGCTCGGCGGCTCATCATCGATGAACGCGATGATGTGGGTCCGCGGCTTCGCCGCCGACTACGACGAATGGGGTGCCCTCGCCGGTGAGGAGTGGGACTTCGCCCATGTGTCGAAGTATTTCGCGAAGATCGAGGCCGGCCCGCTCGTCATCTCGCCGCAGCGCAGCCCGCGCAGTTCGACCGCGGCGTGGTTGACCGCCGTGCGGGAATGCGGGTACGACGTAGAAAGCCCCAATTGCGATGCGCCGGAGGGTTTCTGCGAGGCGCTCGTCACCCAACGGAGGGGTGCGCGGTGGAGCACGGCCGACGCGTATCTCAAGCCGGCCCTGCGCAGGCCGAACCTGACCCTGCAGACGTCCGCCACCGCTACCCGTGTGCTTTTCGACGGACGGCGCGCGGTGGGCGTCGAATTCAGCCAGCTCGGCCAGCGTCGCGTCGTGCGGGCCCGCCGCGAAGTAGTTCTGGCCGGGGGCGCGGTGAACAGTCCGCAGCTGCTCATGCTGTCCGGTATCGGTGATCGCGAGCAGCTCGGCACGCACGGTATCGGCGTGGTGGCCGACGTGCCCGAGGTGGGCCGCAACCTGATGGATCACCTCGCGGTGCCGATGGGCTTCGACGTTCCCGACGACACCTTGACCGGCGCCGAGAAGCCCGTGGAGCTACTCAACTACCTGATTCGCAGGCGAGGGATGCTTACCTCGAATGTCGGTGAGGGCTACGGTTTCCTACGCAGCCGACCGGAACTCGACGTGCCGGATCTCGAGCTGATCTTTGCGCCTGCGCCGTTCTTCGACGAGGGCATCGGCGATCCGTACGACCGGCATGCCGTGGTGATGGGGCCGATACTGGTGAAGCCGCGCAGCCGCGGCAGCATCACGCTGAGATCGGCTGACCCGCTGGACAAACCGATCATCGATCCGCAGTACCTCAGCGACGACGCAGGCGAGGATCGGGCCGCATTGATGTCGGGACTTCAAATCAGCGCCAGGATTGCCCGTTCACCAGCGCTGGGCGGCGTGATCGGCAAGATCGCCCGCCCCGTCGGCGCGACGAGCCTGAACGACGAGACCTTCGAAACGGCGATCAACGAGTGTTCGCAGACGCTCTACCACCCCGTCGGCACCTGTCGGATGGGCGGCGACGACGCGAGTGTGGTGGACCCGCAGCTGCGGGTACGCGGCGTCGACGGTCTGCGGGTGGCCGACGCATCGGTGATGCCCGCGATCGTCCGCGGACATACCCACGCCCCCAGCGTGCTGATCGGAGAGAGGGCCTCCGACTTCATTCGCCGAGGTTAGGTTGCGGGTCTGGCGCAGATCGCGCGGCGCGGGTGGTCCTGGCCAGCACTTCGGGGCCCGTCGTCAGTGCCTTTCGCCACGGCGCGACACCGTCGATCTCGACCTCGATCGTGAAGCTGAGCACCGTGCGGATGAGGACGATCACTCCGAGGATGGCGGCGTCGGTCAGCGACGGTTTCGACGTGACTGTCTTGACGATGTCGGCGGCGACGAGCAGTTCGAGGCCGAGAAGTATCGCGCCGCCGATCGAGTTGCGCAGCGTCTTGAAAGCCCGCTCCCCGCCGATTCGTTTCCACGTCACGAGGGCCAGACCGATGGCGTAACCGGTGCCCAACACCATCGACGAAACGCCAAGCACCTCGAACGCCTGCGTCGCCCGTTCGAAGAACTGTTCCAAGTTCACCGCGTCCCCGTCGTCGACCTGTGCCGCGACTCTATTACTGCCGGGAGCAGAATGGTGGGCGATGACCATGAACGCCAAGCGTCGCCGTGCGCACGACAAGCTGGCCGCGATGCCGGGCGTGCGTCCGGTGCGGCGGCCGGTCACGCCGGACGGCCACGACGAGTTCGATCTTTTCTACGTCCGTACCGGCAGGAAGTCGCCGAACCCGCTGGTCATCATCCCCGGCGGACCCGGTGCGGCGTCGGTCGCGTTGTATCGCGGGCTGCGCAGGCATGCGGCGGCCAGGGGTCTCGACGTGATCATGATCGACCACCGGGGTGTCGGGATGTCCCGGCACGACGATCGCGGCACCGATCTACCGCCCGCGGCCCTCACCATCGAGCAGGCCGTGAACGACATCGCCGCGGTCCTCGACGACGCGCAGGTCGTCAAGGCGGTGATCTACGGGACGTCGTACGGCACTTATCTTGCGGCGGGAATTGGTGTGCGACACCCGGATCGGGTGCATGCGATGGTGCTGGACTCACCGCTGTTGTCGGCCAACGACATCGACGCCGTGCGCGATGAAACCCGCCGGGTGTTGTGGGACGGGGATGACCCCGAAGCCGCCGAACTGGCGCCAAAGGTGCGCAAACTCGTGCACGACGGCGTGCTGACGCCCGCGGCGGGACAGCTCACCGCGGCGGTTTACGGTTTCGCCGGACCTGCGGTGCTGACCCGGCAGCTGGATCTACTACTGCAGGGCCGACGGGGGCTGTGGACGGTGTTGGACCAGGCGTCGCGGTTTCTGCTCGAGCGAAAAGCGCCGTATCGCCACGAGCCCGACCTGGTCGGCCGGATCGGCTTTCTGGAACTGAACTACGGCGCGGTACCCGACGGCAAACCGCTTGACCCCGCGGCCGCATTCCGTGAAATGGCCGAGCAACCTTTGGAATTCGAAGCCGAGCCCTACGATCTGGTCGCCGAGATGCCGAAGTTCAGTTGGCCGACGGTCGTCATCTCGGGTGGCCGCGATCTGATCACACCCAGAGCTGTCGCCGAAGAGATCGTGTCGCTGATTCCGCAATCGGTTCTCGTCGAGCTTGCGACGGCGGGCCACAGCGCGATCGATGTGCGCGAGCACGCCGCGCTCGATATCGTCGAAGCGCTGTACCACGGCGACATCGGCGGCCTGCCCGCGCGTGCGAAGGGGTTGGACGCCGTGCCTGCCAGCCTGGGAATCCGGCTGTTGGTCGGGGCGCTGGGAGTCGCCGCCATCGTCGAATCCGCGCTGCCCACCGCGATTCCGCGTGTGGTGCAGCGGGTTACTTCATGAAGCCCATCAGCGGGCCCGCTGGATTCGCACTTCGGCTACAGGGAGAATGATTCGAATGACCAACATTCCGCAGGCAATGGAGTCTCCTGTGCCGCTGCGCGAGTTCGTCGTTTCGCCAGGTTTCGCGGGTGCGGCAGCGGTAGTCGCGGCGCTAATCGTTCTGTGCGCCGTGCTCTACGCGGCCCGACGTGCAGGCAAGAGGCTCAAAGATGAGCTCGAGCAGCGTGAGCGCCATCATCAAGAGGCGCGCGACGCCGAGCAGCATGCCGCCGCGACCCAGCAGTGCTGGGAGACGCTCAAGTGGCTGGTGAAAACCGCAGGCGTCGAGCCGGCAGCCAGCGAGGGCGCTACCCTTGGCCTCGGCCCGGAACTCGCCATGACAACCCTGCGCGGATTGCTTCGTGACGCCGAGCGACTCGGAGATGAAACACTCGCCGACGCTGTGACGGTTCACCTGAACCAATTCGCTCTGGTGCTGGCGCAGCAGGGCGGCCCACTGGCCGAACTCGCCGCAGTCGCGCCGCCTGCGCCGCCCAGCGGAAAAGCCCCTGCGCCGCCTGCGCCTGGTGGAAGAACCCCTGCGCCGCAGGTGACCTCGACGGAGAAGCCGGCTAAAGCGCCTGACGGCAAGCCTGTCAAGCAGCAGGCAACAGACGAAAGGCCGCAGCCGACGGCCGAGCTGACAGCGGACGGGCGGCGTCGCCAACGATGACGACGACATTGCAGCATATCGAGGATCTCAGCGTTGACGAATGGGCGGCGCTGACCCGTCGCGCCGCGGTGGAGGCGGTGGCGGCCGCCAAACAACGCGGAAAGACGCCACCGCCAGAACTGGTCGCGGTCGCGGCGATGACAGAGCGTCAGCTCCTCGAGCGTCGTGGACGGAATGCAAAGGCCAGACAACGGCTTTCGCCGCTCATGCAGCTCGTCGAGGCCGATCACCAGCGGCGGATGGCCGAAGGTCGTGCACGCGAGGCATACCAGGCCAAACTGGATGCCGAGGCGTTGGCGGCGGCGGCTCGAGTTGAAGCCGATGAGTCGGCACGCATCGCCGATGAGGCACGCGCTGCGGCCCGCGCTGCGCAGCAGCAGGTGACCGAACGCGACCTTGAACGAACGGCTGAGCGTGCCGCCGCAACCGAGGCGCACGAGCAAGCGGTGCAGCGGTTGCGCGCAGAGCTTGATCAGCTGCGCGCCGACGCCGACGCCGAGATCGCGACGGCGCGCGAGCGGGCGACCGGAGCTGAGGCACGCGCCCAGCAACGGGCTACCGAGCGCACGGCTGCCAGCGAAGCTTCCGAGCAGGCGGTGCAGCAATTGCGGGCGGAGTTCGAACAGGTTCGCGCCGATGCCGAAGCCGTGGTCGCGGCGGCGCGCGAGCGGGCGGCCGCAGCAGAGAAGAGAGCCCAACAGCGGACGGCTGAGCGGGTCGCCGCAAGCGAGGCCGCCGAGCAGGCGGCGCAGCAGCTCCGCGCCGAGATGGCCAAGGTGCGCGCCGATGCCGACGCCGAGATCGCCGCATCGCGAGGTTGGGCTGCCGGTGAGGCGGCGGCTGTGCGGGAGGCTGCAGACGCCGAGGTGGCCCGAGCCTATTCCGCTGCAGGAGATGCCATCCAGGACGCACAGGCCCAAGTCGCGCGCAGCATGGCCTTACAGCCGTTGTCGATTCCGGTACCTCCGATTGAGTTCCGCTCGGAGACGGGGCATATCGAGAGCGCGCTCAACGCGCTGCACCAGATCGATTACGTACTGGAAGTCGAGATGGTCAGTGGCCGCGGCCCTGAATTGCCGATCGACATGGGTCTGATCCAGACCCTGGTGTCGGCGGTGCGCGACCACGCGATGTACCTATCGAACCAATCGCAAAGCGCCACAAGCGGTTTCAATCCGCCACCGCGCAGTGCGGCCGCGGTGTATGCGGAGGTCGCCGAAGAGGCGTTCCGCGCCTTGTTGGAGCGCGTCGAGAAGGTCATTCGGCAGTTGGCAGGTCGTAACCTCGGCCCGGACGCCGAGATCGTCGATGTCGTCACCGCGATGCTGGCCGATCCGTGGGTACAACGAGTCCGCGACCAGGACTCGTAGGCACTTAGGGCGCGGTCGGTTACTTCATGAAGCCGATCTTGGTGACATCGATGTCGCCGATGCCCGCCGGACCGTAGTTCGCCAAGTTGCTTCGCACCGCGACGTTGCCCGCCGACTGGAACAGCGGCAGGCTGAAGCCGATGTCGAAGACGAGCTTGTCGAATTCATTGGCCAGCTCGCGTGCCTTCGCGGGATCGAGTTCGTCGAAGGTCTGTTCCGCCTTGGCGTCGATCTCCGGGCTGCTGATCTTGCCGAAGTTGCTCTCCGCGTTCGTCGTATAGATCTGGTTGAGGCAGCACAGTGAGAACGCGTCACCCACCCAGCTGAACTGTGCGATGTCGAAGTCACCCGGAATGATGTAGTTGGTGAAGAAACCACCGCCGCCCTTGGCGTCAAGCTCCAGCTTCACACCGATCTGCGCCAGGCTGTTCTGCGCGATCTGGGCAACCTGTCGTGTCGTGACGGCGTCGTAGAGCACGTCGCGAATCACCAACGGCTTGCCGTCCTTCTCGCGAAACTGGCCGTTGAGGCGCCAGCCGAGCGCATCGAGTTCCTCTTTCGCCTTCTCGGGATCGAATGCCACTGCGGCACTGTTGTCCTGATAGCCCTCCTGGCCGGCGACGTAAATGTGGTTGTTCAGCGGTACCGGCTTGTCGACGAGGCCGCGTTGGCTGACGTTGGCGATCGCCTGCCGGTCGATGCCCTTGGCGATCGCCAGCCGCAGTGCCTTGTCCGCGAGTATCGATCCTGGCGCCCCGTTGAACGTGAAGTGGTACCAGCTAGGGCTGGGTGCGCGCCGGATGGAGATGCCAGGGGTGTTCCGCGCGGTGGTCAACTCGGGAAGCGAGACCAATCCGGTGGCGTCGATCGTGTTGTTCTGTAGAGCAGGCAGGCGGGCGGCGTCGTCGAGCACCAGATAGGTGATGCTGTCCAGCAAGGGTGGCGCGCCCCACCATTTCGGGTTGCGCTTCAACGTGATTCGCTGTGCCGTGCGGTCCAAGTCTGTGACGATGAACGGGCCTGCGGAGGGCCCGGGACGATCGAGTTGTCCCTTGTTGAACACCTCGGCGGTCGCGGTCATGCTTTTCGGCAACAGCGTCGTGTTCCCCGCGAACATGCCCCGCCAGTCGGAGAAGGGCTTGGCGAAGGTGATGACGGCCTGACGGTCGTCGACGCCCCGGGTGACCTTCTCGACACGGTCGGCGCCGTTGGGAGTGGAAAAGCGGAAGTCCTTGTTCTTGCCGCTGGTTGCGCTGATCTGCGACGCGATGTCCTCCCACGTGATCGGCGTCCCGTCGCTCCACACCGCCTTGGGATTGATGGTGTAGGTGACCACCTGGGGGCTCTCGCTGGTCAGCTCGACATTGGTGAAGAAGTCGTTGTTGACCGTCGTGGTCCCGTCAGGCGCGACACGGAATGCGCGCGGCATGGTCGCCCTCAGCATCGCCGCGGCATCGGCCTGCGGCCCGTCGACGTTGAGCGTGTTGAAATTCGACGGATACTCTGTCAGCGCCAAGCGCAGATTGCCGCCCTGCCGAAGCGTGGCGGGATCTTGCGGGTTGATGTCGTTGGTCTTGCCGACCTCGGCGTTACCCCCCGCGGGCGGTGCTTCCTTGTCGGCGCCCGAGCAGCCGGCAACGGTGAGCGCCGCCACCAGTCCCACGGCGAGCAGACGCAAAAGTCCCCCGACACGCCGTGCGGAGGGGACTTTTGCGTCTGCTCGCGCAAGTTCAGGACTCATGGAGACCGACTCTAGCCGCGGTCCGGCTCTGGTTGAGGCACTGCAGCCAGCAACTTGCGGGTGTAATCATCGCGCGGGTTGGTGAATACCTGCTCACCGTCGCCCTGCTCGACGATTCTGCCCTTGAACATCACCGCTACCCGGTGGGCGAGGTGCTTGACGACGGACAGGTCGTGGGAGACGAACAGGTAGGCAAGCCCGAACCGGTCCTGCAGGTCGAGAAGCAGGTTGATGATGCCTGCCTGGATCGACACGTCCAGCGCCGATACCGGTTCGTCGAGTGCCAGGATCTTGGGCTGCAGCGCCAATGCGCGGGCGATGCCGATGCGCTGCTTCTGGCCGCCGGAGAACTCGGCCGGATACCGGTTGGCGTCGGCCTGTCGCATCCCCACGATCTCCAATACCTCCGAGACGCGGTCGTCGATCCGCTTTTTGTCGAAGCCGTTGGCGGCCAACGGTTCTGCGAGTACTTCGGATACCGGCAGCCGTGGGTCCAGTGACGCGACAGGATCCTGGAACACCACCTGCAAATCGCCGCGCAGAGCCCGGCGGGCCTTGGTGGTGAGCGTCGCCACGTCGGCACCGAGCACTTCGATGGAACCCGACTGCGGCGCGGTGAGGTCCAGGATCTGGTGCAGCGTTGTCGATTTTCCCGATCCCGACTCGCCGACGATGCCCAGCGTGCGTCCCTGCTGAAGCTCGAAGCTCACCCCGTCGACCGCGCGCACCTCGCCGACGGTTCGGCGAAGCACCACACCTTTTGTCAGTTTGTATGTCTTGGCGAGGTTTTCGACGCGCAATACCACGGGGGCGTCGACGTGCTGTTGGTCGGCGGTGATCGGCGCGGTGGAGACGCCGTAGATCTCGGCTGCGCTGCGGCCGGTGACCTGTTCGGTCCTGATACATGCCGCGGTGTGAAAGGCGCCGACCGTGATCAATTCGGGTTCGGCGGTGCGACAGTCGTCGATCGCCAGCGGGCAGCGCGGTGCGAACGGGCAGCCGGGCGGCAACGCGGCCAGCGACGGTGGTGCACCGGGAATGGGTACCAGCCGTGCCCCCTGGGCAGCGTCGAGCCGGGGTACCGACCCGAGAAGTCCTGCGGTGTAGGGCATCCGGCGGTCGCGGTAGAGCGCTCCGACCGAGGCGACCTCCACGGCGCGACCGGCGTACATCACGATGGCGCGGTCGGCGAACTCGGCGACCACCCCGAGGTCGTGGGTGATGATCAGCACGCCGGCGCCGGTGACGTCACGTGCGGTCTTCAACACGTCGAGGATCTGCGCCTGCACGGTGACGTCCAGTGCGGTGGTGGGCTCGTCGCAGATCAGTAGGTCGGGGTCGTTGGCGATGGCGATGGCGATGACTACACGCTGGCGCTCGCCGCCGGACAGTTCGTGCGGAAACGACCGCGCGCGCTGTTCCGGCTGGCCGATGCCGACGAGGTCCAGCAGTTCGATCGCCCTGGCGCGCGCCGCCCTGCGGGTGGTGTTCACGTTGTGCACCTCGATGGCCTCGGCGATCTGGTCGCCCACCGTGTAGACGGGTGTCAGCGCAGACATCGGGTCCTGGAACACCGTCCCGATGGCCTTGCCCCTGACCCGCGACATCCGCTGGTCGGACAGCCCGAGCAACTCGTCGCCGTGCAGCCGCACCGATCCGGTCACTTCGGCATACTCGGGCAGCAGGCCGACGACGGCCATCGCGCCTGCCGACTTGCCAGCGCCCGACTCACCGACCAGAGCGACGACCTCGCCCGCATCTACGTGGTAGTCGAGACCGCGAACAGCCTCGACCCGCTCGGCTTCGGTGGGAAAGGTGACCGAAAGGTCGACCACGTCGAGGAGACTCACTTGCGCTTCCTTCGCAGCGGCCGTGCGCTCGGATCGAGCGCATCCCGAATCCCGTCTCCAATGAGGTTGGTACACAGGACGATCAGCACCAGGACGCCCGCAGGAAAGAGAAATACCCAGGGAAACGTTGTGGCCGAATTGGTTCCGTCGGCGATCAGCGTGCCCAGTGAGACATCGGGTGGTTGGATGCCGAAACCCAGGAAGCTCAAACCGGTCTCACCGATGATTGCGGTGCCGACATTCAGGGTGGTGTCGATGATGAGCAGCGATGCGACGTTCGGCAGGATGTGCCGAACGATGATTCGCCAGCTCGGCACACCCATGTACCGGGCCGCCACCACGAACTCGCGTTCCCGAAGGCTCATCGTCATGCCCCGGACGATTCGCGAGCTGATCATCCAGCCGAATGCCGAGAACAACAGGATCAGCCAGAAGACGCGTTCTGACGAGCCCAGTCGCGGCGTGACAATCGCGATCACGATGAAGCTCGGCACCACCAACAACAGGTCGACCAGCCACATCAGGCGGCGGTCGCGCCAGCCGCCGAAATACCCGGCGATCGCACCGACCGTCGCGGCAAGCACCGTTGCGATCAGCGCCACGCACACGCCGATCAGCATCGACTTCTGCATCCCTCGAAGTGTCAGCGCCAGCAGATCCTGGCCGAGCGCATTGGTGCCGAACCAGTGGTCGACGCTGGGTGGCTGTTGCAGCGCGTAGTAGTCCAAATCGGTGTAGCTGTACGGCAGCAGGGGCGGAAGCGCGTAACAGCCGGCGAGGAACAACACGAGCAGCGCCAGCGAGATGACGGCCGGTTTGTTGCGTAGGAACCTGCGCCATACCAGGGTGCGCCGCGACGCGAACTCGTGTGCGTCCAAACCCGACTTGGCTGTCGTCGCGGTGTCGGTGGTGACAGGCTCGGTCATGAAACACGCACCCTTGGGTCGAGCGCCGCGTAGATCACGTCGGACAACAGCCCGGCGAGTAGGACAGCGGCGCCGGTGAACACCGTCACGGCGGCGATGATGTTGGTGTCCTGGGTGGCGATGCCCTGTACCACCCACTCTCCCATGCCGTGCCAGCCGAAGATCTTCTCGGTGAACACCGCTCCGGTCACCAAACCGCTTATGCCGTAGGCGAAGAGCGTCGCCATCGGGATCAATGCGGTGCGCAGCCCGTGTTTCAACAGGGCCTGCCGTCGGGTCAGGCCTTTGGCGCGTGCGGTGCGGATGAAATCCTGACCCAGCACATCGAGCATCGCGTTGCGCTGATAGCGGCTGTAGCCGGCGATTCCCATCAGTGCGAGCGTGAACGTCGGCAGAACCAGATGCTGCATCCGGTCGATGAATTGGTTCCACGCGCCGCCGACCGCATCCGGCGACGTCTCGCCGATGTATTCGAAGAGCTGCACGCCGAGAATTGAATTGACCCCGTTAGCGCCAAGTGTCAGCAGGCTCGCGATGACGAAAACCGGTGTGCTCAATAACAACAGCGACGCAACCGTGATGACGCGGTCACTGAGGTGGTACTGCCGGATCGCCCCCCATGCCCCGACGACCACACCGATCACCGTGCCGAGCACCGCGCCGATCACGAGGAGGCGCAGGCTGACCCCGACGCGGCGGCCGAGCTCCGCCGAGATCGGTTGGCCGGTGATCGTCGTGCCGAAGTCGCCGCGCACTGCACCTGATGCCCAATGCGCGTAACGCATCGGAATCGGCTTGTCCAGGTTCAGTTCGACCCTCTTGGCCTCGATGACCTCCGACGGCGGGCGCGGATTCCGTGACTCGAGGCTGTCGAGTGGTTTGAACGAAAACGACGTGAGAGCGAACGTCAGGAACGACGCCAGGATCAGCAGCAGGATGTAGTTGACCAGGCGCCGCGCCAGGAACCGCGTCATCGGCGAGGCTCCACGGCTGTCATGCGCACAGGGTATGAGATGGCGGCCTGTGAAGCTGCGAACGCGACGGGCGTGCGGGAAGTCAATTCCCACCCGGTCTTAAGCCTCGCTACAGAAACCGCTTGTTCACTGGCTTCTACCTGCACTTTTCACGGTTCGCCGCACCGCAGGGGCGAAACGGCAACGGCCATGAATGGAGTGTGACAATGGATTCAAACAATCGGAACAAGGCGAAACTGCTGGCCGCGGTCATCGGCGGCAGCGCGGTGGTGACGATGGGTGCGGTCGCGATGAGCATCCATCAGCAACCAACCGGCACCGAGAACGTCGCAGTGGGCAAGATGACCGTGGCTGCGACGACGACTGCATCGGGCAAGGCTGACACCGTCGAGGCGACATCGATGGCGGTGCCCGTCATCAAGGGCCCGGCGCCACTGCCTACCGAGGAGCAGGCGGCCGAATAGCCGCGGACTCACCGCACACGTTTCACCCTCGACCCTTTCGGTTATGCAATACGCCGGAGGGGTCGTCGGCGACCCTTCAAGCACTGTTCGACCGGCCGTGCCAGGTGGACGGGGACGGCTGACCAAACGTCCGAATTGGAGTGGTCAGAGGTGAAATCGAAACAGGTGAAGTTGGCATCGGCGGGGATCGGCGCGATCGCCCTTATCGGTATGGGCGCATTCGGGGTCGCGTTCAGCAATGTGAGCGCAGCCGAGGAGCCGGAACCCGCGCCGCCAGGCCCGGTGACCACCTCGGAGATGACGACGGCCGAGACGGTCGTCGATTCCGTGGAGCAAGAGGGACCTGAGACGTCCGTCGCGGTTCCTGCGACGACTACGCCTCCTTCCTCCATTGGCCAGGAACCGCCGGGCTGAGTGTCCGGCTGAAACGGAGTGTTGTGATGAATTCGCAGAAGTTGAAGCTGGTTTCGGCGGGCATCGGCGCGAGCGCGGTGGTTGCCATGGGCACGCTGACGGCGGTACTGAGCGAGGACAGTGGCTCGGCCAGCGTCGTCTCCAACCCCGAGATGACGCTCGGGGAGACGAGCACCATCGAGCAGGCGGCCACGGAGATCGAGACGTCGCTTGCGGTTCCCGAGGTCACGGCCGAGCCGCCTGACGGCTTCGGGCCGTAATTCAAAAGGCGCCCGTCAGCTCCCGTGCGGTTGGCCCTCACCGATGCTGTTGAGGGTCACCGTCGGGCCTGTCCTTGTAGCCTGCACCGTTACCGTGTCGTTGGCCGCCAGCGATGGTTTGGGGACGACAGCCGATGACGGGAATGCATAGATCTGCGTGTATCCGTCGTCGCTTCGTACCACGATCGACGACAGCGTTATCTCGTCGACGGTGCCCGTCTGGGTCATCTTGGTGCTGAAGCCACCCTGTCCGTCCGACACGACGTACTCACTGTGCAACACACCGGCCGGTTCAGCCCGTAAAGGCGGCGGTGGTGCACCCGGTGGTGGGGGGCCGTGGGTCGGCCCGTGGATCGGCCCGCCCATCATGCGCGACGAACCTGCGGTTGCCGCGTAGACAGCAGCGCCGCCTACTCCGCCGATCACCGCCGCCACGGCCACGGCCGCCACTGTTTGACGCTTACCCCAGCGCCGGACTTCCTGCTGTTCTGCCACCTCGGAGGTCACCCGACCACTGTGCAGCGGCTTCTTGTGCGTTGGCTGTGAACAGTGTCGGTATCGGATGGGTACTCACTCTTCACAGTGCGCGCACAGAATTGGCACAGCTCGCGCCCACGACGTGGGCGAATAATGGCTGGCGTGGGTACTGCGAATGGATCTGTGAACGCGAACGATCCCGAGCGCATCGTGATGCGCCGGGCCGACGGCAAGCCGATCAACGTGTTGGTCGTCGATGATGAGCCCGTCCTCGCAGAGTTGGTTTCGATGGCCCTGCGGTACGAGGGCTGGGAGATCCAAACCGCGGGTGACGGCGAGACCGCAATCGCGCTGGCCAAGGAGACCCCGCCCGATGTCGTCGTGCTCGACGTGATGTTGCCGGATATGAGCGGCCTGGATGTGTTGCGCAAGCTGCGTGAGCGGACTCCGCATCTGCCGCTGCTGCTTCTGACGGCCAAGGACTCGGTCGAGGACAGGATCGCGGGGCTGACCGCGGGCGGCGACGACTACGTGACCAAGCCGTTCAGCCTCGAAGAGGTGGTCCTTCGGTTGCGGGCTCTGCTGCGGCGTACCGGAGTCACCAGCGAGACGGGTGGCGCCAAAATCGTCGTCGGCGACCTGGCCCTCGATGAGGACAGCCATGAAGTCACCCGCGGCGGTGAGCCGATCCTGTTGACGGCGACGGAATTCGAGCTCCTGCGGTTCATGATGCGTAACTCGAAGCGAGTACTGTCAAAGGCGCAGATTCTGGACCGGGTATGGAGTTATGACTTCGGTGGGCGGTCCAACATCGTCGAGCTGTACGTGTCCTATCTCCGAAAGAAGATCGACAGCGGTCGGGAACCCATGATTCACACGCTGCGTGGGGCGGGGTATGTCCTCAAGCCCGCAGGCTGACCGCCCGGGCCTGCTGACCCGTTTACGTTCGCCTCGGTCGTGGTCTCTGCGCGCCCGGCTCCTGGTCACCCAGGTGGCACTGCTCGCGGTGGTGTGTGCGCTCATCGGTGTCGCCACCGAGTTCGCGCTGCAGCGCTTTCTCATGCATCAGCTCGATCAGCAGGTGATCGAGGCCGGTCGCCGTTCGGCCGTGATCTTCGAGCTCGGGCCGCCCCCACCGCCGGGTTTCCCGCCACCGGAAGGGATGCCTTGGCCGCCGCCGTTCGGACCGCCGCGGCCCGATCAGCCGCGCCGGATCACCATCCGTGAGGACGACGGTCCAGGCCCGGAATTTCTCAACGCCCCCGGCCAGGCCGCCCGGATGGTCGGCGCCGTGATCGCCCAGGGAGTACCTGTCGACGCCGGCGTCATCACCGCGGACGGCGCGCGAGCCGGGCTCAGTTCCACTGCGACCGCACAGCTGGCGAAGATCGCCCCGAATCGCCATCCGACGACGATCGACCTGGACGGTCTCGGCAGCTACCGAGTGGTGGGCAACCATTCTCCCGGCCCGGAGGAGACGATCGTCGTCGGTATGCCGACCTCCGACGTCGACGACACGTTGTTGTGGGTGTTGGTGATGTTCTGCATCGTCGGAGTCATCGCACTGGTGGCCGCGGCGACGGCGGGCATTCTGCTCATCCGGCGCCAATTCAGGCCGTTGGCAACGGTTTCCGCCGCCGCCAGGCAGGTGGCCGATCTCGAGCTCGACCGCGGCGAGGTTCGGCTTCCCAGTCCCATCGTCAAGGTCGATCCGGCGGGCGCACACACCGAAATCGGTCAGCTCGGCTCGGCGCTGAACCGCATGGTCGACCGCATCGCAGGCGCACTGTCGGCGCGACACGCAAGTGAGATGCGGGTGCGCCAGTTCGTCGCCGATGCCAGCCACGAACTGCGCACTCCGCTCGCGGCGATTCGGGGCTATACCGAACTGGCACAACGCAAACAAGACGCCCTGCCCGACGACGTCGCGCATGCGATGAGCCGGGTGGAATCCGAGACCGAACGCATGACCCGCCTCGTCGAGGACATGCTGCTGCTCGCGCGCCTCGACACCGGACGACCGCTGGAGCGCGTTCAGGTGGACCTCACCCGGCTGGTGGTCGACGCCGCCAGCGATGCGCATATCGCGGGCCCCGAGCACCGGTGGTCGCTGGACTTGCCGGAACAGCCGATCGTGGTGAGGGGCGACGAGGCGCGCCTGACCCAGGTGCTCGTCAACCTGCTCGCCAATGCGCGCACCCACACCCCGGCAGGCACATCCGTCACGACCGCGTTGGCCGTCGACGGGGACCATGCCGTCCTCACGGTGACCGACGACGGACCGGGAATCCCGGTGTGGTTGCAGCCCGAAGTCTTCCAGCGGTTCGCGCGCGGCGATTCGTCGCGCTCCAGGCGTGAGGGCAGCACCGGACTCGGCCTGGCAATAGTCTCGGCCGTGGTCAGGGCACACCACGGCACCATCGACGTGCACAGCGTCCCCGGTAAGACCGAATTCGTGGTGAAGCTTCCGGTCAACTCACAGCCAAGCCACAGCGACGCCAAAACCGACGCCTAGGCCGATACCCGAAGATGGCGTCAGTGACCCTCGTACTTCCTCCTGCCGACCTGGGCCCTCGCGCGCGCTGGGGATCGCAAAAGTCCCCGACACGCCGTGAAGCGCGGTACTTTCGCGTCTTCTCGCGGGTGGTTGCCGACCGGGTGGCACTGGCTGTACTGCTCATCGGCACCGCGGCGCTGTACCTGTGGAACCTTTCGGCGAGCGGATGGGCGAACAGCTTCTATTCGGCCGCCGCGCAGGCAGGCGCGAGCAACTGGACGGCCATGCTGTTCGGCTCGAGCGATGCCGCCAACGCGATCACCGTCGACAAGACGCCCGCGTCGCTCTGGACCATGGACATCTCGGTGCGCATCTTCGGGTTGAACCCGTGGAGCGTGCTTGTGCCGCAAGCCCTCGAAGGCGTGGCCGCGGTAGCCCTCCTCTACGCCGCAGTGCGGCGGGTCAGCGGCCCGGGTGCGGCGCTTCTCGCCGGTTCGATCATGGCGCTGACGCCGGTTGCCGCGCTGATGTTCCGGTTCAACAACCCCGACGCACTCCTGGTTCTGATGCTCGTCGCGGGCGCCTATTGCACGCAGCGGGCATGCGAAAAGGACAGCAGCCGTTGGTGGTTGGTCGCGGCGGGGGTCGCGGTCGGCTTCGGCTTCCTGGCCAAGATGCTGCAGGCCTTCCTGGTGACACCGGGATTCGTTGCGGCGTACCTGTTGGCGGGAAACCGTCCGCTGGGTCGACGACTGGCGGACGCGGCCTGCCTGGTCGGGGCGATGATCATCGCAGCAGGCTGGTATCTCGTGCTCGTCGAGATGTGGCCCTCCGACGCCAGGCCGTACATCGGCGGATCCCAGCACGACAGCATCGTCGAACTGGCGTTGGGCTACAACGGGTTGGGCCGGCTGACCGGGAACGAGACCGGCGGCCTAGGCAACATGAACTTCGACGTCGGTTGGGGGAGGCTCTTCGGGCACAGCATGGGCACCGAGATCGCCTGGCTGTTGCCTGCGGCCGTCATCTGCCTCGGCGCCATCGTGCTCCTCACCCGGCGGGCACCCCGAACCGACCCCACGCGCGCCGCGGCAGTGATCTGGGGCGGCTGGCTGTTGGTGACCGCGGCGGTGTTCAGCTTCATGAACGGCATCGTGCACCCCTACTACACGGTGGCGCTGGCCCCGGCGATCGGCGCGTGCGTCGGCATCGGCGCAACCTTGTTGTGGCAGAACCGATCTTCGCTTCCGTGCGCGACCGCACTTGCAGGGACCGTCGTGATCACCTCGGTCCTGGCGTGCGTGCTGTTGGCCAGGACCGAAGGCTGGCTGCCGTGGCTTTCGGCCGCCATCGCCGTCGGTGGATTGGGCGCCGCAGTGCTGTTGTTGGTTTCGGGTCGGCTGAACGCAACCGTGGCAGGTGCTGCCGCCTGCCTGGCGATCGCGGTGGCTCTGGCGGCCCCGGCGGCCTACTCCGTCGCAACGGCGGCGACGCCGCACCGCGGGGCCCTACCATCGGCTGGCCCGGCCCGCGCCGGTTCGATGCCGTTGGGAGCGGGCGGCCTGCTCAGCGCGCCGACACCCGGCCCAACGTTGTCGGCAATGCTGGCCACCGATGCCGACGACTACACATGGGCGGCGGCGGCGATGGGATCGAACAACGCCGCCGGCTACCAGTTGGGCAGCGGCGCGCCGGTGATGGCGATCGGCGGTTTCAACGGAACGGATCCCGCGCCGACACTCGACGAGTTCAAACGCTATGTTGCCGACAAGAGGATCCATTACTTCATCCGTGGTCAGCTGATGGTCGGCCAGTGGGGCGGCCACGGAACGTCGGGAAGCCGAGAAGCCGCCGACATCGCGGATTGGGTCGAGACGCGCTTCACGCCAACCACGGTCGACAAGGTCGTCATCTACGACCTGACTCAGCCGGTGAAGAACACATAGCTTGCGCATAGCCGCACCCAACGACCGACACACGCTGCTCCTCGACCATGGAACTCATGACAGACATCGTTCTCGAACGTGACGCCGGCTCGGCTCGGACGAGCCGCTTCCAAGCGCGACCGAACGCGGCGCTGGCGGCCCGCGACAAGGGGGTTCCCGTGCTTGATGTGGTGGTGCCGGTGTACAACGAGGAAGCGACCCTCGCCGACTCGGTGTACCGCCTGCACCGTCATCTGCACGACCACTTCCCGTTCCCGGCGCGCATCACGATCGCGGACAACGCCAGTGTCGACGACACGCCCCGCATCGCAGAGGAGCTCGCCGCCGAGCTCGACGACGTCCGGGTGGTGCGGCTCGAGCAGAAGGGGCGTGGGCGTGCGCTGCACGCGGTGTGGTCGACGTCGGACGCCCCGGTGCTGGCGTACATGGACGTCGATCTGTCGACCGACCTCGCCGCGCTCGCTCCTCTTGTCGCACCGCTGATCTCCGGCCACTCCGATCTGGCGATCGGGACCCGGCTTGGGCGGGGCGCCCGCGTGGTGCGCGGACCCAAGCGCGAGATCATCTCGCGCTGCTACAACTTCATCCTCAAGTCGACGCTCGCGGCACGCTTCTCCGACGCGCAGTGCGGGTTCAAGGCCATCCGCGCAGACGTCGCGCAGCGCCTGCTTCCGCATGTCACCGACACCGGCTGGTTCTTCGACACCGAACTGCTTGTGCTGGCCGAACGGGCAGGGCTGCGCATCCACGAAGTGCCGGTGGACTGGGTGGACGACCCGGACAGCCGGGTCGACATCGTGGCCACCGCGGCCGCCGACCTCAAGGGCATCGCGCGGCTGCTGCGCGGCTTCGCGTCGGGCTCGATACCCGTGCAAACTGTTGCGGCCCAGCTGAGTTCGTCGGGCCGGGCGGCTGCGCCAGGATCGCTGCTGCGCCAGACGGTGCGGTTCGCGAGCATCGGAATCGCCTCGACGGCCGCCTACCTTCTTCTGTTCATGATGCTGCACGGCTGGCTCGGGGCACAGATCGCGAACCTGATCGCCCTCCTGGTCACGGCGATCGGCAACACCGCGGCCAACCGCCGCTACACGTTTGGGATCGCGCACCGAAACAACGTCGCGCGCAACCACGTCGAGGGGCTCATCGTCTTCGGCATCGCGCTTGGCATCACCAGCGGTGCGCTGGCCACCCTGCACGCCATCGTCGGAGAGCCGGGCCGGTGGGTCGAGGCCACCGTGTTGGTGCTCGCCAACCTGCTGGCCACCGCCGTTCGATTCGTGCTGCTGCGCGGTTGGGTGTTCCACCCGCGCCGAAACCGCTGACGCACGTACACAGCCGAAACCACTGACACCCCGCGCACAACTGACACACGTACCCAAAGGAATCCGATCAATGACAATCACTGCCGAAGTGCATACGCAGGCAGCCGAAACGGCGGGTGGGCCGCCGGCCCGACCGCGCTGGGAAAGACCTGCGCTGCTGGCTCTGCTGGTCGGCACCGCCGTGCTGTATCTGTGGGGGCTCGGCTCGTCGGGCTGGGCCAACGACTACTACGCGGCTGCCGTGCAGGCTGGCACCCAGGACCTGACGGCCTGGCTGTTCGGGTCGCATGACGCAGGCAACGCGATCACCGTCGACAAGCCGCCCGCGGCGTTGTGGGTGATGGCGTTGTCCGGCAGGCTTTTCGGCTTCAGCGCGTTCTCGATGCTGTTGCCGCAGGCGCTGATGGGCGTCGGAGCGGTCGCGTTTCTCTATGCCGCCGTGCGGCGGGTCAGCGGACCCGGCGCCGGTCTGATCGCGGGTGCCGCTCTGGCGCTGACGCCGGTCGCGGCGTTGATGTTCCGGTTCAACAATCCCGACGCATTGCTGGTTCTGTTGATGGTGGCCGCCGCGTACTTCGTGGTGCGTGCGATCGAGACGGGCAGCACCGGGTGGATGGCGTTGGCCGGTTCAGCGCTCGGCTTCGCCTTTCTGACGAAGATGTTGCAGGCCGTCCTCGTGGTGCCGGGGCTGGCGCTGGCGTTTCTCGTCGCCGCTCCCATCGGAATGTGGCAGCGAGTCTGGAAGCTGATGGTTGCAGCCGGCGCGATGATCGTGTCCGCGGGTTGGTACATCGCTCTCGTCGAGCTGTGGCCTGCCGACTCGCGGCCCTACATCGGCGGCTCCAGTTCGAACAGCCTGCTGCAGTTGGCATTGGGCTACAACGGGATTGACCGCATCGCCGGCGGTGGGTCCCCTGGTGGTGGTCCGGGCGGTGGCCCTGGCGGAAGCGGTGGCCCTGGCGGAGCAGGCAATGTGTTGTTCGGCGGCGAGCCGGGCATCGGCAGGATGTTCGGGCAGTCGATGGGAACCGAGGTCTCCTGGCTGCTACCTGCCGCCCTGATCGGCCTGGCCGCTGCTCTGTGGTTGACCCGCAGGGCCGCTCGGACAGATCAGCTGCGCGCCAGCCTGCTGTTGTGGGGCGGCTGGCTACTGGTCACCGCCGCGGTGTTCAGCTTCATGGACGGCATCATCCACCCGTACTACACCGTGGCCCTTGCCCCTGCAATCGCGGCGCTGGTCGGAATCTCGGTGCGCGAACTGTGGCGCGTCAGGGACCGCCTGTGGTCACGTCTGGTGCTGGCGGCGATGTCGGCGTCCACGGGCGTGTGGGCGTTCGTCCTGCTTGACCGCACTCCTGATTGGCTGCCCGCGCTGCGATGGGCCGTGCTCGTCGGGTCGGTGCTGATGGCGGCGATGCTCGCCGCGGGTGCACACCGGAAGGGAACCCTGGTCGCGGTGTTGGCGGCGGGAGCGATCCTGTTCGGCGTGGCAGCGCCTGCGGCCTACGCCGTCGAGACCGTGGCAACCGCGCACAACGGGGCCATCTCGACCTCGGGTCCGAGCAAGGGTGACGCGTCCGGCTTTCCCGGCGGCGGCGGGCCTGGAGGATCCGGCGGGCCGGGCGGTCGGATGGCCGAGAACGAGGCGCTGGTCGAGTTGCTTCAGGGCCTCGACAACCGTTGGGCCGCAGCGACTATCGGCTCGATGGGGGCGAGCACCCTGGAGCTCAAGAGCGGCGCGTCGATCATGGCGATCGGTGGGTTCACCGGAGGCGACAACTCGCCGACGTTGGCACAGTTCCAGGACTACGTGGCCAACCACGACGTCAGGTACTTCATCGAAGGTGAGCACTTCGGCCCGCCCGGCCATCGCGGGTCGGGCACCGCGAGCGAGATCACGGACTGGGTGAAGCAGAACTTCGCGTCCAGTGACGTCGGCGGCAGCACGGTCTACGACCTGACCGCCCACAAATAGCCGAAAAGACTGCGACGACCGTCCTGTGCATCCTCGGCCAGGGCGGTCGTCGCCTATGTAATCGTCCTGATTCTGACTCGTGGCACGCCGACGCCGTGTTGTTATCGTGTCCGACGTTTGCGAGCCGACAAGGAGGTCGAAATGACCGTGACCGACGATTATCTGAAGAACAACGAGGAGTACGCGAAGAGTTTCTCCGGCCCGCTGCCGCTGCCGCCGAGCAAGCACGTGGCGGTGGTGGCGTGCATGGACGCCCGGCTCGACGTCTACCGGGCGCTCGGCTTGAACGACGGCGAGGCACACGTCATCCGCAACGCGGGCGGGGTGGTCACCGACGACGAGATCCGTTCGCTGGCGATCAGCCAGCGGCTGCTCGGCACCAAGGAGATCATCCTGATCCACCACACCGACTGCGGCATGCTCACGTTCACCGACGACGACTTCAAGCGATCCATTCAGGACGAGACGGGCATCAAGCCGGAGTGGGCGGCCGAAGCGTTCGCCGATGTGGAGGAGGACGTGCGTCAATCCCTCCGCCGGATCGAGGCGAGCCCGTTCGTCACCAAGCACGAGTCGCTGCGCGGCTTCGTGTTCGACGTCGCAACCGGCAAGCTCAACGAGGTCACTCTGTAGGGGTTTCGCCGAAATCGCAAGCTCTACGCGTGCCGCTACGCGTGCCGGGCAGCGACCAAAGGTGTGCGCCGGAGGGGTCGGCGGTCAATGATGGCCAGATGGTCCTGCAGCATGCGACGCCGGCCGGCGGGAACGGTTCCGCCGTAACACTCGACGCGACCGCCCCGGTGCCAGCGGCCTCGAGCGGTTCGAGAAACCCCTTTCCGCCCATCGCCGACTACGCCTTCTTATCGGACTGCGAGAACAGCTGCCTGATCTCGTCGAGCGGATCGGTGGAATGGCTGTGCGTGCCACGGCCCGATTCGCCCAGCGTGTTCGGGGCCATCCTGGATCGCGGCGCAGGACACTTCCGACTGAGCCCCTACGGCGTCTCTGTCCCTTCCGGCAGGCGCTATCTGCCGGGCAGCCTGATCCTGGAGACCACGTGGCAGACCCATACGGGCTGGATGATCGTCCGCGACACGATGGTGATGGGCCCGTGGCGAGATATCGAGACGCGGTCGGGGACGCATCGCCGCGTACCGATGGACTGGGACGCCGAACACACGATCCTGCGAACCGTGCGATGCGTCAGCGGCACCGTCGAGCTGGTGATGGATTGCGAGCCGTCGTTCGACTATCACCGTGCCAGCGCGAACTGGGAGTACTCGGCGAATGGCTATGGGGAAGCCGTTGCTCGGGCCAACCATGACCCGGACGCACACCCGACGCTGCGGCTGACCTCCAATCTGCGCATCGGGTTGGAGGGCCGCCAGGCACGGGCACGCACGCGGCTGAAAGAGGGCGACAACGTCTTTGTCGCACTGAGCTTTTCCAAACAACCCGCGCCCCAGACATACGATGAAGCCGTCGACAAGATGTGGACGACCAGCGAATGCTGGCGGCAATGGATTAACATCGGCAACTTCCCCGACCACCCGTGGCGGGGCTACTTGCAGCGCAGCGCGTTGACGCTGAAGGGGTTGACGTACTCGCCGACAGGCGCACTGCTGGCAGCGTGTTCCACGTCGCTTCCGGAAACGCCTCAGGGCGAACGTAACTGGGACTACCGGTACTCGTGGATCCGCGATTCGACGTTCGCGTTGTGGGGCCTCTACACCTTGGGGCTCGATCGGGAGGCCGATGACTTCTTCTCCTTCATCGTCGACGTGTCCGGCGCGAATACCGAAGAGCGCCATGAACTTCAAGTGATGTATGGCGTTGGTGGGGAGCGCCGCCTTGTCGAGGAGGAGCTGCCGCACCTGTCCGGCTACGACAACGCCCGGCCGGTGCGGATCGGCAACGGCGCATACGACCAGAGGCAGCACGACGTCTGGGGTTCGATGCTGGACTCGGTGTATCTGCACGCCAGGTCTCGCGAGCAGATTCCGGAAGCGTTGTGGCAGGTGCTCAAGCAACAGGTCGAAGAGGCGATCAAGCACTGGCGCGAGCCCGACCGTGGCATCTGGGAGGTGCGCGGCGAACCCCAGCACTTCACGTCCAGCAAGATCATGTGCTGGGTCGCGCTGGACCGCGGCGCCAAGCTGGCTGACCTGCATGGCTGGACGAACCAAACGAAGGAGTGGCGCGCGATCGCCGAGGAGATCAAGGCCGACATCCTGGCCAACGGCGTGGACTCCCGCGGGGTGCTCACCCAGCGCTACGGCGACGACGCACTCGACGCCTCGCTGCTGCTGGCGGTGCTGACCCGGTTCCTGCCGCCCGACGACCCACGAATTCGCGACACCGTCCTGGCGATCGCCGACGAGCTGACCGAGGAAGGGTTGGTGCTGCGCTACCGCGTGGAGGAAACCGACGACGGGCTGTCCGGCGAGGAGGGCACGTTCACGATCTGCTCGTTCTGGCTGGTGTCGGCGCTGGTCGAGATCGGTGAGATCCACCGCGCCAAGCACCTGTGCGAACGGCTGCTGTCCTTCGCAAGCCCACTACACCTCTACGCCGAGGAGATCGAGCCGCGCACCGGACGCCACCTGGGCAACTTCCCGCAGGCGTTCACCCATCTCGCGCTCATCAACGCCGTGGTGCATGTCATTCGCGCCGAAGAGGACGCAGACGGGTCAGGAACGTTCCAGCCCGCGCATGCTCCGACCTGACGGCGCCTCCAGCTTCGATATTCATCACGCGTTCGGGCTGCGCGAAGACGTTGATCTCGCTCGCGGCCGATGCAGCTGTGGCAGCAAGGGCGCCGTGGGCGCGGTCGAGTTCGGCCTGCGTGGTGGCGATTCCGTCCTCCCGGCCGGGCAGGTGTGATTCGAGCGCGTCATCGAGAGCATCCAGGTAGGTCAACACGGCAGGGCGAATTTCGCGCGAGGTGCGAATGGGCACGATTATCAGCGCGACGAGCGCGGCCACGCACCCGCCGATCAGTGCCGCGACTGTCTTGTCTCTGATCAGATCGAGGTAGCGGCCCTCGGTCGCGAACAGTGGGACGAACGCGATGCTCATCCAGAACACCATCGCCGGATACGAGACCGGAGCGGAGACGATGGTGAAGAACACGCCCACCGCGACGACGGCGACGGTCCAGAAGAGGTTGTCCGGGACACATGCCGCGATCGCCACCCCGCCGACGGCTCCGACGAGCGTGGCGGGCAACCTGACCAAGGCCCGGCGCGTCGACTGCCCTGCAGATCCGGCGATGACCACGAACGCGGTCCAGGCAACGACGAGGCTCTGCTCGTTTCCCACCGCGTTGGCGATCAGGCCGGCCGTTACCGCCGCGACGACCGCCTGTATCGCGAGCGCCATCGTCGGCGAAACGGTCCGACGACCAGGAGGCGAGCTTGTGTCGGCCCGAGCGGCTGCGCTGTCGCCCGTTGATTTCTCGGCGCCGGTTACCGTGGGCGCAGCAGCGGCCAACTTCCTTGCCTGCGTTACGGATTGGGCCACGACCTCGCCACCTGCGAGCAGCGTCAGCGCCGCAAGGAGAGCTTCCGGCGCGAACGGTGCCTCTCCGGTCTTCGCCGTTTGCGTCAGGGCTTCGTGGACGTGGCCGCGCAATTCCTGGGCCGCACGTACGACGGTGCCCCTCGACCCCTCGTCGACTTCATCACCGAGGGCAACGGCAAGCGCGAGCAGAGTGCTGCGCAGCGACCCGGCGATCTGGTCGGGAAGCGACTGCACCCAGCCCGGCACCTCGGCCCGGTCGGCCATGTCCTCCAGCCCCTTCTGGGCCGAGTGCAGCGCAACCCGCAGCCTGTCGACATCGTTGTGGCGCAAGCCTCGTACGACAACACCGGGGAACTGACCTTCGATGGCGGTGCGACACTTACCCGCCCGGTCGAGGTGCCTGCGAAGTGCCTTTCCATCATCCGACGGCGCGCCGTCCCTGGCTGCGGCAAGGGCGTCGACAATGCCGGCGACGGCGTCCGCGGCACGTCGGGAGAACGCCTGAACCGATGAGTTGAGGGACTGCAGCGGATCATCGGGCAGGATGACGGCTTCCCAGAGCGCCAGCCAGGCGAAGCCAACGACCAGTGCGACGACGAACCATCCGATCCGGCCGATCGTGATGTAGCCGGCGCCGGTGACGTAGACGGTGATGGCGCCCATCAGCGCCAGGCTTGCGACACGCGGACTCCACGATCGCAGCGCATACGACGAGAACATCAGCAGGACAAGAAATGCCGCGGCGGCCCACACCGCGTGCCGGGCGAGTGCGACCGTCGCGACAATGGCGACCGCCGCGACAACGGCCGCCCATCCGAGCGTGCGAATGCGGTCTGCGGGTTGCGGATCCGGGGCCAACAGCGCGCCCTCGAAGGCGGCGCCCGCGGCGAACAGCGTGATCCGTACCGGGTCGGCGACGTCGAACGCGAACGTGACCGCCACCATCGTCGCCCACGCCAGCACGGTCGCACACACCGCCCGCACACCGCGACGACTGCGGACGAGGCCGGGGTCGAAAACCTCGAGGCGCGCGGCAGCACCACTCATCACAGTAATGAGGGCACTCTCATCGCAATCCTCACCATCGCGGCCGGGGTCACCGTATCCGACAGCCCGTTATTTCGGTGGCGGGACGACAAAGCCCAAAAGCGTCTATTACGGATGCGTTACAGGTACTGTCAGCCCCCTCTCGCGGGACATCGGGAGCGGCGCTGACCAGCCCTCAGTGCCGGATGACAAGGAGCGAACAAGCATGCGCATCGTGGTCGATCTGAATCGCTGCCTGGGGTACGCGCAGTGCGTCCCGCTCGCGCCGGAGGTCCTTCAGTTGCAGGGCGAGGAGGCGCTCGCCTACGACCCGAATCCCGACGACTCGCTACGCCAGCACGTCGCCCGAGCGGTTGCGTCGTGCCCGGTGCAGGCGATCATCGCGGAGATGGATCCACCCGCGGACAGGACGACCAAATGAGTACGCAGTCGCTTGTCGACGATCTGGTTTCGACGTTCAAGTCGCAGGGCCGGATCGTCATCGTCGGCGCCTCCCTTGCCGGGCTGCGTGCCGCCGAAGCGTTGCGCGACGAGGGTTTTGCCGGATCGCTGACGTTGATCGGCGACGAAGTACACGAGCCCTACGATCGGCCGCCGCTGTCCAAACAGGTACTCAAAGGATGGGTGCCTGCGGGGAACACCAAGCTGCCCCGGATGCGCGCGATCGACGCCGAATGGCGCCTCGGTGTGGCGGCCACCGGATTGGACCGTGATAACCACGAAGTCCTGCTCGCCAACGGTGACAAGGTGCCCTATGACAGGTTGCTCATCGCCACCGGCGTGCGGTCCCGGCAGTGGTTCAATCCAGAAGAGGCCAAGCTGAAAGGCCTTTTCACGCTGCGGACCAGCGATGACGCCGCCGAGTTGCAGGCGGCTTTGAAGGCCCGTCCGAGGCGGGTGCTGATCGTCGGGGCGGGGTTCATCGGATCGGAGATGGCCTCCGTCTGCCGCGACCTCGGACTGGACGTGACCGTCGCGGAGCGATCCAGCGCACCGTTGGTGGGCGCGCTCGGCGGGGTGATCGGCGACATCGCCGCCAAAATGCAGCGTGACGCCGGCGTCGACCTACGTACCGGTGTCGCAGTCGAGGCCCTCGAAGGAGACGCGGAGGGACACGTGCGGCGCGCCAAGCTCTCCGATGGCACCACGCTCGATGTCGACGTGGTGGTGGCATCGCTGGGATCGATCCGAAACATCGAATGGCTCGAGGGCGCAGAACTCGCAACCGGATTCTGGGGAGTGGCCTGCGACGCCGGCTGCCGCGCCTTCGACATCAACGGTGTGGTGACCGACAACATCTTCGTCGCAGGTGACATCGCGCGGGCCCCGCATGTGCTCTACGAGTATCAGTTCATGTCCATCGAGCACGTGGATGCCGCCGTCCTTGGTGCCAAGGCCGCCGCGCACAACATGGTCAACCTCGAGAGAGCACGCCGACCACATCTGCCGCTGCCGCAGTTCTGGTCCGGCCAGTTCGGTGTCAACATCAAGGGCTGTGGCGTGTGCTCCTTCGGCGACGAGATTGTGTTCACCCAGGGCTCCGTCGAGGATCTCCGCTTCGCCGCCGCGTTCGGTAAGAACGGCCGCATCGTGGGGGCCATCACCTTCAACCACGGCAAATGGCTCGAGTACTACGGCGCGATGATCGAACGCTCAGCCCCGTTCCCGCCGCCGCCGGCGGGCTACGACGTACCCGAAAACTCTGAACCGATGTCGGCCCGTTTCCCCGACCCGCGCGAGCCGACGGGCCTTCCCGACGTCGTGCTCACCGGTCACGACCCGACATCGCGGGGCGCCGAGTTCCGCCCCAAAGCTCGCTAGTCCGCGCCCAGGAGGGGAGGCCGCAATGACGACCGCAGAAACCGCATGGACCGAGGCGATGAAGTACGAGAACCGCCACGATCCCTATCGATTCTTCGACGAGCTGCGCAAGACACCCGTTGTGCAGGTGGCCGATAAGGTCTATGTGGTCACCGGCTACCGCGAGCTACTGCAGCTCGCGCACGACCCGCACGTCAGCTCGGACATCTCGAAGAGCCCGATCTCGGCGCAGCCTGCGGCCGACGCTCAGCCCGACGTCGGCGCCGAGCACATGGCGGCATACGGCCGGGAGCCCAGCCTGATCGTGTCCGACCCGGCCAGACACGACAAGCAGCGTCGGCAGGTGATGCGGCATTTCGCGCCGCCACATTCTCCGAATGTCATCCCCAACATGGCGGCCGATATCCAGACGCTGTGCAACGACTCGCTGGACAAGATCAAAGCGGGGGTCAATGGGCCGGGCGGCAACACTTTCGACGTCGTCGACGACTACGCCTACCCGGTTCCGGTCGCGGTCATCTGCCAGATTCTCGGTGTCCCGTTGAAGGACGAACCCACCTTCCACGGCTGGATCTTCGACTTCATGGCGGGTGCGGACATGGGGCCCGACGCCGCCACTGAAGAAGGACAGGCGCGCCAGCAGAAGGGCAAGGAAAGTACAGCCGCGCTCACCGCCTACATGGCCGACCTGATCCAGGGCTTCCTGACCGAACCGCAGGACAACGTGCTGTCCAAGCTGGTCAACGACAAAGACGGGCCCGACGGGCCGATGACACCAAGCGAAGCCGCCGCCAACGCGATGCTGCTGCTGATCGCCGGGCACGATTCGACCGTCAACACGATCGCGCACTGTGTGTTGACGTTGCTGCGCAATCCCGAATCGATCGAACTGCTCCATGAGAAACCGGACCTGATCCCCAAGGCGATCGAAGAGGTGCTGCGGCTGCAGTCGGCCGTCCAGTTCTTCCCCAGCCGCAGCGTCACCGCCGACATAGAGGTCGGCGGGACCGTCATCCCCGCGGGTTCGGCCGTGCACCTGCTGTACGGAGCGGCGAACCGCGATCCCGAGCGATTCCCCGACCCCGAGAAGTTCGACATCCAGCGGCCTGACAACCAGCACGTGGGCTGGGGTCGCGGCGTGCACAGCTGCGTCGGCGGACCGCTGGCGCGCCTGGAGGTCAACATCGCTTTGGAGACGTTCCTGCGGCGCGTCGAGAACCCGCGGCTGGTCGTCGACCCGCCGCCCTACCGGGTGAACCAGGTGTTCCGCGGTCCACTGCATCTCGAGGTCGAGTTCGACCGGATCACGGGCTGAGGTGAAGGCGTTCCGGTTCGTCGAATGGCAACAGCCGGGTGAACTCCGGGACGTGCCGGTTCCGGAGCCGGGGCCGGGGGAGGTGCTGATCAAGGTCGGCGGTGCCGGTGCCTGCCATTCGGACTTACATTTACTCGAATTAGCCCCCGGGGCAAGGTCATTCACGTTGCCATTCACCCTAGGCCACGAGAATGCCGGCTGGGTCGAGACGATGGGTCCCGGAGCCACCGGGTTCGCGCCGGGTGATCCCGTCATCGTCTACGGACCGTGGGGCTGCGGCCTGTGCATGAACTGCCGCAGAGGCATGGAGAACTACTGCGAGACGCCGGGTAAGCCCAGCCCGGGGGGCCTCGGCGGGACCGACGGCGGCATGGCCGAGTATCTGCTCGTCCCGTCTACGCGCTACTTGATCCCGTTGGGCGATTTGGACCCTCGTGAGGCGGCGCCGCTCACGGACGCGGGGCTGACCAGCTACCACGCGGTGAAGCGTTCGGTGCATCTGTTGGGGCCCGGCTCTACCGCCGTCGTCATCGGCGCAGGCGGCCTTGGCCAAATGGCCATCCAAGTTCTGCGGGCCTTGGCCTCGGCCACAACCGTTGTCGCGGTTGATACTTCGCAAGACAAGCTGAAGATCGCCAAGTCGATGGGCGCCGACGAGGCGCTGATCTCTGGCGAGGACGCGGTGAGACGCGTCAAGGACATCACCAAGGGCGGCGGCGCCGAACTCGTCCTCGACTTGGTCGGCGTCAATCCCACGCTGAGCATGGCCGCGCAGGTGGCCCGGGTCCTCGGGCACCTGACCATCGTGGGGGTCGGCAACGCGACCTTGCCGGTCAACTTCTCCAGCCCGCCGCACGAATGCGCTGTCGCGTCGCCGTTCTGGGGCACCATACCCGAGTTGATCGAGGTGATCAGCTTGGCCCAGACCGGCAAGATCAAAATGCTCGTCGAACACTTCGCAATCGACGATGCCGCGCACGCCTACCACCAATTGCACGAGGGCAAGATCGCGGGACGCGCCGTCATCACGCCGAACGACTAACGGCCTGTGTCGATTACGGCCCGGCTAGATGCCGGTGCACAGCGACACGAAGGGTATGGGCGCGCAGACACCCTCCCCTTACACAAATCTCCGAGCCCATGAGACCCAGGCTGTTCTCGTAAGCCGTCATCTGCTCAGAACAAAAAATCAAACTTTACCACCAGTCGTGTGTA
>NZ_RARC01000031.1 GCF_003719305.1 Mycolicibacterium stellerae | reverse complement strand
TTCCAGGTGGGGAAGAACAGCCGGCTGCCGGGCTGGGTGGTGTAGGTCTTACCGCTGGGCGCCGTCCAGATCACGGTGGCGTCGGGCAGTTGTTGATCGGCCCAGCCACCAATGCCGGTCCAGAAGGTTTTCATCAAATGGTGTTTGCGGCATTTGCAGTTCAGGTTCGAGGCGTGGGTGGGTCCCCACGGCCATGGAATGACGTGGTCGATGTCGCAGCGGTCGGCGGGCACGGTGCAGCCGGGGAAGCGGCAGAACAGATCGCGCATCCGCACGAACTCGGCCAACTCGTCGCTGGGCCGATACCGCGGCTCGGGTGCGGCGTCGGGCATCCGGATCGGCTTGATTGTGGCGCCGTTGCGGATCGCCTCGGCCAGCAGCGCATTGGGCAACACCCCGTGCCCGAGCAGCAGCGCGGGTGCCGGCAGCCGCCGATCGACCGCGGTGGTGGTGTCGGGCTTGTCGGCGACGCCCTGTTCGGCCGTGGTGTCGGGTGGGGTGGTGGCGTCGGTGATGGCGGCTGGGTCGGCGATCACCCGGATCACCACATTCGACTTGGGGGTCACCCCCGTGGTGGGGCAGGCCGGCGAGCCACACCGGCACGCCAGGACGTCGTTACCGTTGGCGATCGCGCCGATCGCATCAGAGCGGCGTTCACCGGCGCTGCGCGGATCGTTGGCGCAGACCCCGTCGACCATGGCGGTGACCCGCTGCTGCAGAACGGCACCGTCGTGGGCCAGCAGCCGCCCCCACACCGCGACGGTGTCGTCGTCGTCGTCACAGGCGCCGATGGTGAAGTCGCGGCCCCGCACCGCGGTTTCGGTGCGCCGCTGGGCGTCGGGGTCGAAGCGGGCCACCTGCATCTGAACCGCGTCGCGCAGCTTGTCTTCCGACAACCGCTCCCACCTGGTGGCGCGCTCGGCGACCGCGGCGTCGATGTGCGCCCACGCCTCGTCGTCGTCGACCAGCCGGGTGCCCCAGGTGATCGTCGACACCAGCCGGGTGGAAAGCGCCCCTTTGCTATACAACGCCGCCACCAGCGGCAGATGCTCACGCAGCGCTTGCGCGATGCGCATCTGCCCCGAAGCGCGCCGCGACCCGATCGCCATCGCCGCGGCCACCTCCGCACACACCGAATCCCACGGATCAAACGCCCACCACACCCGCTCGTCATCGGCGTCGACGCGGCGCCGCGTCAACTCGGCGATCGCAGCCAACCGGCGCGCACCAGCAATCGCCTCCTGACGCACCCCATCCTCGATCGCGGCAACCAGCTCCACATCAGACGCCGCCACGAACACCGAATCGAACACATGTTCGAGTATAGAACGCAGGTCCGACAAAACTTCGCGATCCCGCTTGAGCTGGGGTTGAATGGCGGGCAGCGCGACGTTGGAGGCGCGCCATGCGCACGCTGTGGCAACGACCGGAACCGTCAGCGGGTCCGCCGTCCAACCCGGCCGAGATCGCCGACCGGGCGTTGCATCGCCGTGCCATCGAGGCAGTGATCTGGGGCATGCCCGCGGTCAACTTCGAACTGATGCGTCGCCAGATGGCCAAGCTCGGCGGGTCGGCCAACCAGGTGGTGTTCTGGTCGCTCCCCGTCAACTGGAAGAACCAGACGCTCACACCCAACCCCGACACCATCTACTTCATGCCGTTCTTCGACACCAGAGAAGTCGGACCTGTCGTGCTGGAGATACCGCCGGCCGACACCGGCACGATCGTCGGCTCCATCGACGACTGCTGGCAGACGGCGGTCGAAGACATCGGGCCCGCGGGCGCCGACAGGGGAACTGGAGGCAGGTATCTCATCCTGCCGCCCGATCACACGGGTGCGGTCCCCGACGGTTATCTGCCGTGCCGTTCGCCCACATATCAGTCGTATGCGCTGCTGCGCTCGAACTATCGCAGCGCGACTGACGCCGATATCGCCGAGGCGGTTGCATACGGGAAGCGCGTTCGGGTGTATCCACTTTCGGGTGTGGCCGAGCTGCAGGACACCGCGTACATCGACGCGAACGACACGCTGTTCGACGCGACCATCCCCTACGATGCGCGATTCTTCGATGCCCTCAACGCCGTCGTGCAAACCGAGCCGTGGCTCGGCCGCGACAAGGCGATGATCGACAAGCTGAAATCCATCGGTATCGAGAAGGGCCGGCCGTTCGCGCCCGGTGACAAGACGCGCCGAATCTTCAACCTTGCCGCGCACGAGGCGCACTCATGGTTGGTGAACCGACTGGATACGGCCTATTTCCCGCCGCCCTATTTCGACGGCGGCCACTGGCATGTGCCCGCATCCAGCGAGGTCATCGATGGTATGACGACGAACTTCGCCGACCCGGGCAGTTACCCCGTCGACAACCGCGCCGTCACCTATTCGATGGCGTTCTTCAGCGCCAAACACCTTGGCGCCGGCCAGTTCTACCTGATGACGCTCAGGGACGGCAAGGGAAACAAGCTCGACGGCGGGACCCCCTACCGACTGCGGGTGCCCGCATCCGCACCCGTGCGCCAGTACTGGTCGGCGACGGCTTACGACGGCAAGACCCACGCCCTGATCCGGGACACTCCGCGCTCGAGCCGGGCGTCCACTTCGGCGAACCTGGCGACGAACCCCGACGGTTCGGTCGACATCTATTTCGGTCCAACGGCACCCGACGGTGCATCATCGAACTGGGTACCGACAAAGGCCTGCAACGCTTTCGAGGTGATCTTCCGGTTCTACGGACCTGATCAAGCACTTCTCGACAAGAGCTGGAAGCTTCCAGACATCGAGAAGCTGCACTGACTACTCGTATATCCCTTCCAGGTACCACCGCCGCTGGCGGTAACACAGCAGCAGCGCCTGCCCCGGGTCTCCGTCGACGAGCACCTGAGCCCGTGCGGTACGTCCTGCCTTGCGGTCTGGATCCCACCACCGTTCGTCGACCGGCCATGGTCCCGCCCACCAGGACAACGCGCCATCCCTGCCGGGGGCGGCAAGCCGCGCGGGTTCCGCGGAGAACAGTCCCCTGTTGGTCACCCGAACCGGATTGCCTTCACCGTCAAGCACTTCGACGGGGTCGTCGAGCAGCACGCTCGGCGATGGCTCAGGCAGTTGCCCCGGCCACGGCTGCCCTGGGTCGGCCCGCGGCACCGGCTCATCACCCAACGGCGTCAACGTGATGCGCTCGGCGGGTCCGCGGCCGCCGCTGAGCACCGGCACCTGCACGGCCTCCGGCCCGAGTAGACCTTGAACTCGAACAAGCGCACGGCGGGCGCGCAGCCGGTCCTCCTCCCCAATGCCGCCCCACAGCGGAAGTTGCAACGCCTCGGCCGACACCACCTCCACCGGTTGCAGCCGCAACACGGTGATCGGCGCGGTAGGCCTGTCGTTGGGATTGCGGCGATTCAGCCAGCCGTCCAGCTGCCAGCGCACCCGGTCGGCGGTGGCGTCCTCGGTCAGCGGTTCCGCACAACGCCAAACGCGGTTCAGCTCTTCACCGTTGGCGGTCACGGCATGAATGGCCAGCCTGGTGCAGCCGACACCCGCCGACTCGAGGCTGCGATGCAGGTCGCTGGCCAGCGACCGGCCGGCGAACGCCGCGGCGTCCACCCGGTCGATCGGCGGATCACAGTCCATCACGGCATCGAGATCCGCTGGGGGTTCGCGTCCCGACGGCCCACGGCCCGGTTCGGCGCGGGCGAAACGATGTGCGGCTACCGCATCGGACCCGAACCGGGATGCCACGTCGGCGCGGGACAGCGCGGCGAACTGCCCGATGTTTCGAATACCCATGCGCCACAACAGATCCGCCAGGTCTTCGCGTCCCGGCGCGGCCAGGCTCGGCTCGGTGGCCAACTGCCGGATGGACAGCGCGGACAAGAACACCGCGTCCTTGCCCGACTCGATGATGCGCCCGGCGCGTGCGGCGAAGACCGCGGTGGGCAGCCGGTCGGCGATTCCCACCTGGCACTCGGCGCCGGCAGCCGCCACCGCATCGACCAACCGCTCGGCCGCGGCCTGTTCGGAGCCGAAGTAGCGCGCCGCACCGCGAACCGGCAACACCAGCAGGCCGGGCCGCAGCACCTCGGCACGCGGCACCAGGTCGTCCACCGCCGTCGTCACGTTTTCGAAGTGCCGGGCATCGCGTGCCGGGTCGGCGGTCACGACGTGCAGCTGTGGGCACCTGGCTTGGGCTTCGCGACGGCGCAGACCCCGGCGCACGCCGACAGCGCGGGCCGACGCCGAGCAGGCGATGACCCGGTTGGCCAGCGTGACCGCCACCGGAGACGTCGGGGACAGATCAGCCGCCACGGCCGCGGCCACCGCGGGCCAGTCCATGCACCAGATGGCCAGCACCCTCTGTGCGCTCATTCGCCTACCGCACGCACCGATCCGGAATTTCGCCGCCTCGCCCGCATGTCCAACCGCACCTTGCTGATCCGGCCGCACCCGGATGTGGGTCTACCGTCCCCCGCAAGCGGGTGGTGCCCCCAGCTGCCGCCGGTCACTTCGTAGCCGCTGACCCTGGCCTCCAGTCGAGCCGATGCGCCATGCCAGTCACCACCGGTGACCAACAGCGTGCAACCCTTCTGGCGGGCGCGGGCGACCACCGCCCGTGCCCGTGTCGCGGACACCGAACGCCCGGCAAGACCGAGCACGACCAGATCCATGCCGTCCATCAGCACCGCTGCCACCTCAACGGGATCCGCTCCCGGTTCGGGAATGACGGCGAGGCGGCTCAGGTCCGCACCCATCTCAACGGCCGCAAGCAGACCGACGTCGGGCTGGCCAACGATGGCTGCATGCCCGCCAGCTGCCGTCACCGCCGCCACCATGCTCAGCGACAGTGACCGCGCACCCGACAGCACCGCCACCGTTCCCCTCGGCAATGCGGTCGGTAGCGTCTCAGTGAGGGATTCGGGCTGGGGCAGCAAACTTTCCGACTCGGGAAGCACCTCGTTCGACGGCAACTCACCACGGCGGCCCTGACCAACCTTCCCGGATATCGCCGCCATCTTGCGGCGCAGGTGTTCTACCTGCTCAGCACGGTCAACCCGATGCCGATCCAGGCTCGTCGCCGCCGTCACACCAGCACCTTCCACCTCACCCGAATCACTGCCTATTCGAAAGTATGTTCGATACAACGAGTAAACACCCGCCTACCGACACCGTCAAGCGCCGGCAGCACAATCCGGGGTCTCGGTTGCCGTACGCCTGCGGCTTAACGCCTGAGGAACTCTGCGTATATCGGATAAGGTTTTAACGACGAACCGTATTGACAGCGGTTCCACAGTAAGTCGGGGGACAGATAGGAAAATGATGACGACACGTCGATCGGCTCGTCGCATTCCGGCCATCGCCGGAGCCGCCGCGATCATCGCCCTGGTCGGGCTTTCCGCCGCGTGCGCGAAGGAAGAGGAGAAGGCTCCCGAGACTTCGACCACCACCACGACCACCACGACGACGGCACCGGCCGAGCCGACCGAGAAGGCGCCACGGCTTGATCCCACCGGACCGAACCCGTTCTCGCCATCGGTCCTCGCACCTCCGGCGCCGACGGCGCCTCCCGGCGACAACTAGCGCATCGCGGTGCCCGGTAGGCGAACTGGCGCCGGGCACCGACTGCTGGCGTTGATCGCGGCGGCGGGGGTGCTTGTACTGGCGTCGGATCTGCGGATCACCCATGCGCATGACGTACCCCGGGTGATCGGCGGGCCCTTTGCGCTGTTGCTCGGCGCCTCAACCGATCTCGGACCCTCGCACCGCGATGACACCCAGCTGACCGTCGAACTGCGCGACTCTACCCAGCCGACTCAGTTGGTCAGCTGGGCCCGTGGTCAAGGCCTGGCGGTGCGATGGCAGCCCGGCAAGAACTGGGCCGTCGTCGAGGGCGAGGCAGACAAGGTGGGCTCCGCCTTCGATGTCGAAGTACACGACTATCGCGGCCAGCGCGGTCAGCTGTTCTATGCGTCCCCACAACAGCCGTCGGTGCCCGAACAACTGCGTCCAGAGGTTGTCGAACTCGGCCGCATCCTGAGCTACATCCCGCATCACGAGTCCAAACCACCGATGCTCCCGCTGGACGTGCCGGATATGGGGCTGCAGCCAAGCGCGCTGCGCAACACCTACAACGTGAGCCAGCTGGCCTCTGCCGGATACACCGGCAAGGGTCAGACCATCGTGATCTTCGCGTTCGACGGCTTCGACCAGGCCGATCTCGACAGCTTCGCAAGCCTGTACAAGTTGCCGAAGTTCACCCCAACCGTTGTCGGCGGCCAGCCCGCCAACCCGCGCGGCGAGACCACGATGGACCTCGAGGTGGCCCACGCCGTCGCACCCGACGCGCAGAAGGTGGTCATCAACGCCCGACCGACCGTCGAGGGCGACGGCGGTGTCTACGAGAAGATCGCGCAGATGCTGGCGTCGGCTGACCGGCAGTTTCCAGGTGCGGTGTGGAGCTTCTCGATCGGCTGGGGTTGCGACAAGCTGATCACCGCCGCCGATCTCGCGCCGGTGCGGTCGGCGATCGCGGACGCACATGCAAATGGCACAACGGCTTTCAATGCCAGCGGTGACCTCGCCGGCCTGGAATGCAAAGGGGGCCAGGACTGGTCGTCGCCGCCGAGTGACGCCGATATCGGGCTGGACTCCGTCGCATCGCTGCCGGAGATGACCGATGTCGGCGGCACCACCCTGTCCACCGATGCCGCAGGCGTATGGCAATCCGAACAGGCCTGGTTCGACGTGCCGCTGTCGCTGGGCAGCGGTGGCGGGGTGTCCGCACTGTTCGACCGGCCGCCGTGGCAGAGAGCGGTGTTGCCGAACAGGGACCAGGGCCGCAGGCTCACGCCGGACGTCGCCGCCGTTGCCGACCAGTTCACCGGCGTCAAGATCGTGTTCAACGGCAAGCAGTTGGTCGGTGGCGGAACGTCTCAGTCGGCGCCGATCTGGGCGGGGCTCGCCGCGGTGATGAACCAGTACCTGCTCGAGAACGGCGGACGGCTCCTCGGAGACCTCAATCCCCTGCTGTACTCGGTCGCAGAAGGCTCGAGGCTGCCGGGCTTCCGCGACGTCACCCTCGGCGGCAACGCGGTGGCTGATGCGGCGCCCGGATACGATTTGGTTACCGGACTCGGCACCCCGGACGTCGACAACCTCGTCCGCAACATCCTTGTCCTGCAGAAGCTGACAGCATGAGCGCACCGACAGAGGACTCCCCCACGACGATGGAGTGCCGGGTCTGTCAGACCGAGGTTCCGGCAGGCGAATTCTGCGGGCTCTGCGGCGACGTCCTGACGGAGCGGCGCGGAACTGGGCCGTCCTGGTTGCGGATCAGCGCCTACGGCGCAGCCCCTGGTGAGCATCTGCTGCTGCCGTCATTGGCCAGTTCGTTGTTCCCGAACCTGCCGCACAAATCCCGCACGCCGTTCCGGATCGTGTTGGCTCTTGTGCTGATCGGGCTGGTGACGTTCGCGACGTTGCGGATGCCCGCGGCTCTGATCACCGTTGCCGCACTTGGGCTTCCGCTGCTGTTCCTGCTGTACCTGCGGGAGACGGATGCGTTTCGCGATCTTCCCGCTCGCGACCTGCTTTTGACCGCAGGATTGGGCATCACGCTGGGAGTCGGATGGGTCTTGTTGACGGGTGCCGCGGTGGCCCGCTCCTACGGGGTCCCGCTTGGCACCGGGATCGCGGCAGGCCGACTCCTTCGCGAAGGACTTGGCGTCCCGGTCGGCAGCATGCTTCTCATGCTCGTGCCTGCGGTGGCGGTGCGCCTGCTGCGGCAATCGAATCGGGAGTCGTTGGACGGCTTCATGATCGGCGCGCTCGGCGCCCTGACCTTCAGCGCCGCCGCCACCATCACGCGGCTGGCGCCGCAGTTCGCCTCCGGCATGGTGGCTCGCGCCCGCCCGATTTCTTCACTGCTCGTCGAGGCGGGTATCCGCGGGATAGCGGTGCCGGTGACGGCCGCGGCTATCGGAGGGCTCATCGGTGCGGCGCTGTGGTTCACCCGGCCCGCGAGCAAGGCCGACCAGCACACCGGATACATCCGGGCGATTCTCGCCGGCTTCGCCGCCGCCGTGGTGGCGGTCTATGCCGGGCTCGGACTCGTCGACGTGTCGCACATCCCCCAGTGGCTGCAGTTGATCGTTCATCTGTCGGTGGCAATGGTGGCGCTTCTGTTGCTGCGCGTCGGGCTTCATCTCGCATTGCTGCACGAAGCACACGACGAGATCCACTCCGACGAGCCGGTGTTGTGTCCGCACTGTAACCACGTGGTACCGGATATGGCTTTCTGCCCGGCATGTGGTGTGGCCACCAGAGCGGCGTCGCGGTCGTCGAGAAACGAGCGGCGGGAAGCACGGCCGACGAGCCGCGAGCCCGACGAACCGACAACCGACGAGACACATCCCGGCTACTCAGTCATGGCCGGGACGTACGACGCCACGCCGGTGCGACGGACGTCGTATGCCCGGCTGTTGCGGACGTGGGGCGCGGGCATCGTGGTGGTCGCGGTCGCATTGGTCGGCCTGTCGGTCGTCATCCACAAACCATCCGCCCGCTACATCTGCCCGCCGGACTGCGGGCACCCGCCGACCGGCGAGCCGGTCGAAGTCAACCCCCGGTTCACCGCACCTGACGGCTCGTTCTCCGTTTCGTATCCGGCACCGGGGGCGGCGTACAAGATCACTACCAGCCCGACCGGCGTGCGCGCCGATTTCCTCGGCGGTGACGGCGGCACCATGCAGTTGATGAGCAGGCCCGCAAACGGGCAGACCGCAGAGGACATCGCCAAAGGCCTTGTGGACGCAACCTTCCCCGACACCAAGACCGCCTACGAGATCCCCAATGCGATGGTGGGCTACATGCCCGGGTACGGGCTGGTCGCCGACTGCTGGCCGCAGGGCGCCAACAGCAACTACATGCGGATGCGGGTGATCGCGATGGTGTCGGTGAAGAACGACCTCGCGTTGATCGCCGCCGCCGTCGGACCGTTCCGGCAGTTCGGCCCGGACTTCGGGCTTGGCAAGCCCTCGGGCGCCAACCTCCAGCTCGCCCTTGACATGGGCAAATACGTCAACAGCTTCAGCTGGCGGGGCGACCCCCCTCGCTGACACCTCCAAATGTTGACATTGACAAATGTCAACATTTGCTGTTGTACTTCGGGACGTGGCGGACAACTTGCCCGTCCGCGGCTCGATGAGGAGCCGTGGCGTGGCCGCGATCAGCACCGTGACCCTGCGACAGGTGAGTGCGGTGCTTCCGCCCGAGCGGGCCTGGGGCCTGTGGGCCTCGCGCCGGATCATCTCCGGTGTCATGGACACCTTTGGCCCGTCTCTTGCGGGAACGCAGGTCGAGCACGTGGATGTGCGGATGCCCGGTGGCGGAAGGCTGATCGGTGAGTGGGTTCTCGCGGCGGGTGTGCGTCGAGGAAACGGCGCGATCTACTACGTGCACGGCAGCGGATACGCGCTGTGCTCGCCCCGCACGCACCGCCGACTGACGACGTGGCTGTCCACCCTGACCGGATTGCCCGTATTCGGCGTCGACTACCGGCTCGCGCCTCGTCATCGATTCCCCGCCGCCGCAACGGATGTGCGGACCGGATGGGACTGGCTGGCCGACCAGCACGGCCTGGCACCGCAGCGGTTGATCATCGCAGGCGACTCGGCGGGCGGCCACCTTGCCGTCGATATGCTGCTGCAGTCCGACGTCGCCCACCCGGCGGCGATGGTTCTGATGTCGCCGCTCATCGATCTCTCCTTCGAGCTGTCGCGCACCAGGGAAGCACTGCGGCGTGACCCGGCGATCCGTGTCCGCGATGCCAAGCGGCTCGTCGGGTTGTATTGTGCGAAAACCGACCTCGCCCATCCTCGGTTGACGCTTGACGTCGCGGGCGGACGACCGATGCCGGCGACGCTCGTGCAGGCGGGCGGAGCCGAAATGCTCGTCGCAGACGCCAGGCGGTTGGCCGCCGACATCAACGCCGCTGGCGGCGAATGCGAACTGCAGGTCTGGCCGGATCAGGTGCACGTCTTCCAGGCACTACCACGGATGACCCCGGAGGCCGCCCCCGCGATGGGAAACATCGCGCGGTTCATCGCAGAGTCGCTCGGCGACTACGCCGTCGGCCAGGAAGCAGGTTGAGCAATGGGCATATTCGGATCGTCGTCGAAACGCAGTAACGACGCCGCCGCGGTCATCACGGGCGCAGGCAGCGGCATAGGCGCGGCGTTCGCCACCGAGCTCGCCCGCCGAGGGGGCAGGGTCGTCTGCAGCGATATCGACGAAACAACCGCGCGCACAACGGCCGACGGCATCGTCGCCGCGGGCGGTGAGGCATTGGCGACACGCTGCGACGTCACCCAGCTCGAGGACGTCATCCAACTCGCGAAGGTGTCCCAAGACTGGTTGGGCGCCACGCCGACCGTGGTCGTCAACAACGCAGGCGTCGGTGCGGGTGGCACGACGATCGGCGAGACCGAGATCGACGACTGGAACTGGGTACTCGGCATCAACCTGTGGGGTCCGATCCACGGTTGTCATGTCTTCGCGCCGATCTTGAAGGAGGCCGGGCGCTCGGGCCGACTCGGAGGCATCATCAACGTCGCATCCGCCGCGGCATTCGCTGCGGCACCGGGGATGGCGGCCTACAACGTGAGCAAGGCCGGCGTGCTGTCGCTGTCGGAGACACTCTCCGCAGAACTGAGCGGCACCGGCGTCAATGTCACGGTGCTGTGCCCGACATTCGTCAAGACCAACATCGTCGACTCCGGCCGCATCACCGACAAATCGACACAGCTCGGCGACAGGCTGATGCGGTGGACCGGGTTCTCCCCCGACCGGGTGGCCCGCACCTGCCTGGACACCCTCGATCGCGGCGGCCTGTATTGCATGCCGCAGCCGGATGCTCGGATCGGTTGGGGCATAAAGCGTTTTACTCCGACGGTGTACACCCGCGCCGCCGGCCTCAGCACGCGTTTCGCGACCTAGGAGGAACTTGTGGCGATCGACATGGACGTCATGCTGGCGAAGATCAAGGACCGCCAGTGGGCGCTGGCCGATATCGACTGGGACGCGCCGGGTGCCGAATTCATCACCGACGAGCAGCGGCCCCAACTGAAGGCCTTCATGGCCGACCTGTGCTGGATCGAGAACATCGGCGCCAGAGGTTTCGCGGCGCTGGCGAAGAAGGCCCCGACGCCGACCATCGCCGAGATCTACCGCTACTTCCACGCCGAGGAGCAGCGCCACGCCAACGCCGAACTCGCGCTGATGAAACGCTGGGGGATGCTCGACGACGGTGAGATGCCGGAGCCGAACGTCAACATCCGGCTTGCGATGGATTGGCTGGACCGATTCGCCGACGGCATGTCGCTCGCCGTGCTCGGCACCGTCATCCCGATGCTCGAGGTCGCGCTCGACGGGGCGCTGCTCAAGTTCCTCCTCGAAGAGGTCAGCGACCCGGTGTGCCACCAGGTCTTCGAGAAGATCAACAACGACGAGTCACGGCATCTGGCTGTCGATTTCGAGGTTCTCGACATGATCGGCAACGCCAAGACGCGCAAACTGGCCATCGACTTCGTCGGCAGCGTCGCCTCGCCGGGGCTGATCATCGGGACCATCATGTACGTCCCGCTGCTCAACCGGGTGCGCAACGAGATCGTCGCGATGGGCCTGAAGCCCGAGCGGCTGTACAAGGCCGTGCAGCGGTTCTCCACCCTCGGCGAGCGCGGCCAGCACACCCGCCGCGTACCGACCTACCGCGTGCTCAAGCGGCACGCAGGATGGGTGACCAACCCGCGCCACCCCTACCATCTGGTTGCCAACTCCATGGTGTGGATGTCGGACCGCTACCCCAAGCAACTGCTGAGCCCGATCCCGTCGTGGTTCAACGAACTGACCCACGAGCCGGCGGCCTGACATGGCTGACAGGGTGTACGACACGCTGATCGTCGGGGCCGGCTTCACCGGCATCGGCACCGCCATCAAGCTGACGCAGGCCGGTGTCGACGACTTCGTGATCCTCGAACGCGAGGACCGCGTCGGCGGCACGTGGCGCGACAACACGTATCCCGGTGCGGCGTGCGATGTTCCGTCATTGCTGTATTCGTTCTCGTTCGTGAAGAACCCGAACTGGTCGCGGGCCTACTCGCCGGCGGGTGAGATCTGCGACCACATCGAAGCCATGGTCGACACGTTCGACCTGCGCAGGCGGATTCAGTTCGGTGTCGAGGTCAACAAGCTCGACTTCGACGAACAAGAAGGCGTATGGACACTCACCACGACGGCGCACAAGCGATTCCGGGCCCGCACCGTAGTCCTGTCCTCGGGACCGCTGCCCGACCACAAATGGCCGGACATCCGTGGTCTCGACACCTACGAGGGCCACAAGATCCACAGCGCACACTGGGACCACGACTACGACTTCGCCGGAAAGCGGGTAGCGGTCATCGGTACCGGCGCCAGCGCGGTGCAGATCATCCCCGAACTGGTCAAGCGCGCCGATTTCGTCAAGGTGTTCCAGCGCACGCCCGGCTGGGTGCTACCCCGGCTGGACGTCTCGATGCCCGCCGCGGCGCAGGAACTCTTCGCGAAAGTGCCTGCCACCCAAGAGCTTGCCCGCCAGGTGCTGTACTGGGGTCACGAAGTCACCGCCACCGCCATGGTGTGGGACACCCCGCTCACCTCGCTGGTGGCGCGGCTCGGCAAGGCGCACATCCGGTCGCAGGTGTCCGATCCGTGGCTGCGACGGCAGCTGACGCCGGACTTCACGCCCGGCTGCAAACGGATGCTGATCTCCAGCGACTACTACCCGGCGCTGCAGCGCGACAACTGCAAGCTGATCGACTGGCCGATCGCCACGATGAGCCCCGCCGGGATCCGCACCAGCGACGGTGTCGAGCACCATCTGGACGCCGTCGTGTTCGCCACCGGATATGACGTGCACCTGACCGGGCCGCCGTACCCGATCACCGGGCTCGGCGGACGGACACTCAACGCAGACTGGGCCGACGGCGCGCAGGCGTACAAGAGCATCAACGCCAGCGGTTACCCCAACCTGTTCTTCATGACGGGGCCGAACTCCGGGCCGGGCCACAACTCGCTGCTCGTCTACGTCGAGGGGCAGATTCAGTACGCGGTCAGCGGGATCACCACGATCCTGCGGGACAACCTGCGCTATCTCGACGTCCGCGCGGACGTGCAGCGACGCTACAACCGGCGAATTCAGAAGCGACTCACCAAGACGACCTGGATGTCGGGCTGCAGCAGCTGGTATCTGACGAAGGACGGCTTCAACGCATCGATGTACCCGGGCTTCGCCACCCAGTATCTTCGACAGATGAGGGACTTCCGGTTCGGCGACTATCAGGCGGTGGCGCGCGAGGCAGCCGCGCCCGCGGTCTCATCAACGGCCTGAGATGTCTGCCGCAAGACAGCCACGACAACCCGCGGGGGCAATCTCGACGATCCTCGGCGGCCTGCGCCGCGCACCCCGGCAGATCCGCAGGAGCTCCCGCGACGTCATCGAGACCGCGGTGTCGCAGCTGTTCGACGCGGCCGTCCAACCGCACGGCATCGCCGCGTCCGGTGAATACCGCATCGAGGAACTGGCCCGGCTGGCAAGCACCACCACCCGCAACATCCGCGTCTACCGCGACCGCGGCCTGCTGCATCCCCCGCTGCGGGTGGGCCGGATCGTCTTGTTCAACGACACCCATCTGACCCGGCTGCGGCTGATCACCTCACTGCTTGACCGCGGCTACAACATCTCTCACGTACACGAGATGTTATCCGCGTGGGAACAGGGCAAGGACGTCGGCGACATGCTCGGGCTGGAGAACGCGATCGCGGGCAGCTGGGCCACGGAGAAGCCCGAACGGATGAGCGTCGCCGACGCCAAGCGGCTCGTCGACGACGACCCCGGGTTCGACCGCATGGTCGGCCTCGGCATCATCAAGCTCGAAGACGGCGAGGCAGTCGTCGTGCGGCCCAAGCTGATCGAGGCTTTCAACGACATCCGGCAGTACGGCGTCGCGACGGACAAGCTCATCGATGTCCACGAACAGGTCGCACCGCTGATCGATCAGATCAGCGACATTCTGGTGCAAGCCGGCGTCGAGCAGGTCGTCGACCGACTCAAGCCTGGGGCGGCGCTGCCAGCGGATACCGAAGTGGCAGAACTGATCACGATGCTGGTGCGGTTGCGCACCCAGGCGGTCTCCGCGGTGTCGGCGACACTGGCGTTTTCGATCGAGTCGTCCATCGAGTCAGCGGTCGGTCAGATTCTCGGCGACCTCATCGAGAAAGAGGCCGACATCCAAGCACCACCGCAAGCCTGATCACTCCCACTCGATGGTGCCTGGCGGCTTGCTGGTGACGTCCAGCGTCACCCGGTTGACCTCGGGCACCTCGTTGGTGATGCGGGTGGAGATGCGTTCGAGCACCTCGTAAGGCACCCGCGTCCAGTCGGCGGTCATGGCGTCCTCGCTGGACACCGGCCGCAGCACGATCGGGTGGCCGTAGGTGCGGCCGTCGCCCTGCACACCGACCGACCGGATGTCGGCCAGCAGCACCACCGGGCACTGCCAGATCTGGTTGTCCAGACCCGCCGCGGTCAGCTCCTCACGCGCGATCGCATCGGCGCGGCGCAGAGTCTCGAGCCGACCCGCGGTCACCTCGCCGATGATGCGGATCGCCAAGCCGGGTCCCGGGAACGGTTGGCGCGCAACGATTTCCTCAGGCAGACCGAGCTCACGGCCGACGGCGCGGACCTCGTCTTTGAACAGCAGCCGCAACGGCTCGACGAGCTTGAACTTCAGGTCGTCGGGCAGCCCGCCGACATTGTGGTGGCTCTTGATGTTGGCGGTGCCCGAGCCGCCGCCGGACTCCACGACGTCGGGATAGAGCGTGCCCTGAACCAGGAAGTCAACCTCGGATCCGGTGTCCCCCACTATATCTCGGACAGCGCCTTCGAACGCGCGAATGAACTCGCGGCCGATGATCTTGCGCTTGCCCTCCGGGTTGGTCACCGCGGCAAGCGCGTCGAGGAACCGCTTCTCGGCGTCGACGGTCACCAGGTTGGCGCCGGTCGCGGCGACGAAGTCGCGCTGCACCTGCGCCCGCTCGCCTGCCCGCAGCAGGCCATGGTCGACGAACACACAGGTCAACCGGTCGCCGATGGCGCGCTGCACGAGCGCGGCGGCGACGGCGGAGTCCACCCCACCGGACAGGCCGCAGATCGCCCTTCCGTCGCCGATCTGCGCGCGGACCTGTTCGATCAGGCTGTCGGCGATGTTCGAAGGGGTCCATGTCGAATCGATGCCCGCGAATTCGTGCAGGAACCGGCTGAGCACCTGTTGGCCGTGCGGCGAGTGCATCACCTCGGGGTGGTACTGGACACCTGCCAGACTCCGCGCCGGGTTCTCGAACCCCGCGACAGGCGCGCCCGCGCTGCTGGCCACCACCTCGAAGCCCGCCGGGGCGGCGGTGACGGCGTCGCCGTGACTCATCCACACCGGCTGGATCTCCGGCAGATCCAAATGCAGTTGTCCGCCAGAGACATTCAGCTCGGTGCGGCCGAACTCGCTGGTGCCGGTGTGGGCGACCGTGCCGCCCAGCGTCTGCGCCATAGCCTGGAATCCGTAGCAGATGCCGAACACCGGTATACCCAGGTCGAACACGGCGGGGTCGAGCTGCGGGGCGCCCTCTTCGTACACGCTCGACGGACCGCCGGACAAGACGATGGCCTGCGGATCCTTGGCCTTGATCTCCTCGATGGACGCGGTGTGCGGAATGACCTCCGAGTACACCCGCGCCTCACGGACGCGACGCGCGATCAACTGCGCGTACTGCGCTCCGAAGTCGATCACCAACACCGGGCGCGGGGATGTTGATTGCACCTGCTCAGTCTACGGGCGAGGACCTCGCCGCCGTCCGACCGACGCCGCGGCGGCGTCAGAGCAGATCCGTGATCGTCTTCAGCCCCGCCTCGTACAGCACGCCGGGCAGCATGCCCCCGTCGATCTCGATGGTCGTGCCGTTGATGAAGTCGGCGGCACCGCTGCACAGGAACACGCAGACCCGGCCGACCTCTGCCGGGTCGCCGGCACGGCCAAGCGGAACGTCGCGGAAGTACTTTTCCCCCTTCGGATCGCCCTTGGGCAGCACGAACGACCGGAAGTTGTCGGTCATCGTCGGGCCGAGCGCCAGCGCATTGACACGCGCATGCGGTCCCCACTCCTCGGCAAGTGAGCGGGTGAGGTGGTTGAGCCCCGCCTTCGCCGCACCGTAGGAGACCAGCGTTGGCGACCCGGCCGGGTGACCGGCACCGCTTGAGATGTTGATGATCGACCCGATGCCGTCCTGGCCGCGCATCTGCCGGTAAACGCGGGTGGCGAACCACAGCGGGCTGATCAGGTTCATTTGAATGGCAAATGCATGAAACAGCGCGGTCCGCTCGAAATCGTCGTCGGCGCGCGGCGCGCCCTGGATCTTTGCGACGAGTTCCGGAACATCCTCGACATGGGGTGTCGGCACGGTGCCGCCGGCGTTGTTGACCAGGATGTCGATGCGTCCGTAGGTGTCGACCACCTCGGCGACCATGGCGTCGATGGCGCGGAAATCGCCTTGATCGCAAACCATCTGGGCGCTGCGCTGCAGCCAGGCTTCGTCGTGGTCCGCGCCGGGAATGGTGTCGAGCTTCGACCGGGAGCAGCCGACGACGGTGGCGCCCGCACGAAGCAGCTCGTGCGCGATACCGACGCCGACCCCGCGACTGGTGCCCGTGACGATGGCCACCTTGCCATCGAGGACGCTGTTCACCCGCCACACCATAGACGAGGAACCAGGGTGTGATTGGGTATCCGGTGAGCACGTCTCTGACAGCCGATGAGGAGTTTCATGCCCGAGTGGGTGGTCGTTCTGCTGGCGCTGGCCGCCGCGGTGACGTCGGCGCTCGGGATCGTGATCCGTCAGCGCGCGACGCTCGAGATCCCGCAGGACGAGGGTGTCAGCGCGACGATGTTCAAGAAGCTGCTGCGCAACCGCCTGTGGTGGGCGGGCACGGCGGTGGCGGCGTCCGGCTACGGCTTTCAGGCGCTCGCGCTGACCTGGGGCTCGCTGATCCTGGTTGCGCCGCTTTTGGTGTCGGCGTTGTTGTTCGCGCTACCGATGAGCGCCCGGCTGGCCCATCGCCGCGTCACGACACATGACTGGGTGTGGGCGCTGGTGCTGACGTTCGGGCTGGCGATATTCCTGACGATCGCGCGCGTGCAGCCGGGCAACTATCAGCCGCCGCCCGCCGTCTGGATCTTGGCGACGGCGCTGTGCGTGGCCGTGGTGGCGGCCTGTGTGATCGGCGGCGCGCGCACCGAGGGCCGCAACCGGGCGTTGCTGATCGCCACCGCGGTCGGGGTGTTGTTCGGCGTGGTGTCGGTGCTGACCAAGGTCACCGTGCAGCGGCTCAACGAGGAAGGACCGTTGGCCACGCTGCTCGTGCCAGCGCCATATCTCGTCCTGATCCTCGGCGTGGCGGCAACCCTGTTGCAGCAGTCGGCTTTTCACGCGGGTGCGCTGCAGGCTTCGGTGCCCACCATGCTGGTGCTCGAACCGTTGGTCGCGGTGTCGTTGGGTGTCATCGTGCTCGGCGAGGCGCTCGCGGTCAGCGATCCGGTGAAGATCGGACTGCTCGCGGTCGCCGTCGGGGCGATGGGGGCGGCGACGATCGCGCTCGGTCGCGATGAGGGCGCGTTCGAAGAGATGCTCGAAGCGGAGATGGCGAAACGGGAGTCGCAGACCTAGGCCAGTTTCTTGTGCATCGGCAGTCCGCCGGTCGCCTCGAAAACCACCCGCCTGCCGATCTCGACGGCATGGTCGGCGAACCGCTCGTAGAACCGGCCCAGCAACGCGACGTCGACCGCGGAGCAGACGCCACTGCGCCACTCGCGGTCGATCAGCACGGCGAACAGTTGACGGTGCCGGGTGTCGACGACGTCGTCCTTCTCTCGCAGTTGCGCCGCCTTCTCGGCGTCGGGTGACATCAGTACCTCGCGCGCCGCCCTCGCGAGCTGGACTGCCACTTCGGCCATTTCGGTGAACGACCCACGAACTTCGTCGGGCAGCGCCTGCTCGGGATGGCGCAAGCGGGCGATGTTGGCGACATGCACGGCCAACGCACCCATCCGCTCGATGTCGGCGCCGACGTGAAGCGCGCCGACGATCTTCCTCAGATCGCCTGCCACCGGCTGTTGCAGGGCAAGCAGCCGGACCGCTCTGCCCTCCGCGGCTCGCCACTTGTCCGCGACATCAGCATGGTCGGCGATGACCTGTTCGGCGAGCTCGAGATCTGCCTGCAGCAGGGCATTCGATGCGTGGCCCATCGCGTCTGCGGCCAGCCCGCACATATCGGCCAACTGACGGCGTAGAGCCGCCAACTCATCCCGATACGCCGTACGCATGGCCGGAGAAATACCCCGGATACGCCGCGGTTAACCGACCGAGCTGACCTTTTCGCCCGGTTCGAACGGAATGCGCCGCAGCGCGCCGACGGCATTGGCCGGTACGACGGGACGCTTGGGCTCGACGGGGGCGAGTCGCTTGTAGGGCTCGCCCTGCGGCGGCCGCAGGTCGTCTTCGCCCTTGTTGGGCCACAGCGACGCCGCCCGCTCGGCCTGCGCAGTGATGCTCAGCGAGGGGTTGACGCCGAGGTTGGCCGACACCGACGCGCCGTCGACCACATACATCGTCGGATAGTTGTACACACGCTGGTACGGATCGATCACGCCGTGCTCGGGGCTGTCGCCGATCGCCGCACCGCCGAGGAAGTGAGCGGTCAGCGGGATGTTGAACAACTCGCCCCAGGTTCCGCCCGCGACACCGTCGATCTTCTTTGCCAGCCGACGGGTGACCTCGTTACCCACCGGAATCCAGGTCGGGTTGGGCTCGCCGTGACCCTGCTTGCTCACCATCCGGCGGAAGCCGAGTTTGGTGCGCTTGGTGTAGGTCGTGATCGAGTTGTCGAGGTGCTGCATGACCAGCGCGATCATCGTCCGCTCGCTCCACCGCGCGGGGTTGAGCAGCCGCAGCATCTGCCTGGGGTTCTCGCCCGCCTGGTCAAGCAGCTGCCGCCAGCGCGGGGTGTCGGTGCCGCTTGGTCCCGTGCCGTCAGTCATCAACGTCTGCAGCAGGCCCATCGCGTTGGAGCCCTTGCCGTAGCGGACCGGCTCGATGTGGGTGTCGGGCGTGGGATGAATGGACGACGTGATCGCCACCCCGTGGGTGAGGTCGAGATCGTCGCGCACCTCGAGTCGTCCTGCACCGACGATCGACTCGGAGTTGGTGCGGGTGAGCACGCCGAGTTTGTCCGACAGCTTGGGCAGGTCGCCGCGGTCGCGCATCTTGAACAGCAGCTTCTGCGTACCGAACGTACCTGCGGCGAGGATGAGGTGGGTGGCGGTGAAGGTACGGCGCTTGCGGCGCAGCAGCCTGCCGGTGTGAGCGGTCTTGACCTCCCACAGCCCGTCGGGTCGCTGCTTGAATCCGGTCACTGTGGTCATCGGATGCACCTGCGCGCCAGCGGATTCCGCCAATCCCAGGTAATTCTTCACCAGCGTGTTCTTGGCGCCGTACCGGCAACCCGTCATGCAGGCACCGCACTCGATGCAGCCGGTGCGATCGGGCCCCGCGCCGCCGAAGTACGGATCGGGCACGGTCTTGCCCGGCGTCTTGGTGCCGTCGGGCCCGAAGAAAACCCCCACCGGCGTCGCGACGAACGTGTCGCCGACACCCATGTCGTCGGCCACCTCTTTCATGATCTTGTCGGCATCGGTGAACGTCGGATTCTGCACCACGCCGAGCATGCGCTGCGCCTGCTCGTAGTGCGGCAACAACTCGGCGCGCCAGTCGGTGATGTGCTTCCACTGCGGGTCGTTGAAGAAGGGGTCCGGCGGCACGTAGAGAGTGTTGGCGTAATTCAGCGAGCCGCCCCCGACGCCCGCGCCTGCCAGGATCATGACGTTGCGGAGCAGGTGTATGCGCTGAATCCCGTACATGCCGAGCTTGGGCATCCAGAGGAACTTGCGCAGATTCCACGAGGTCTTGGCGAACTCATCGTCGGCGTAGCGGGGGCCCGCTTCGAGGACGCCGACGCGGTAGCCCTTCTCGGTCAGCCGCAATGCCGAAACGCTGCCCCCGAACCCCGAACCGATGATCAGAACGTCATAGTCAGGCTGCATCGACCCATTATGAACTTACCCGCCGGTAACATGCTAGGGAGGTTCTCCTAAGTTGATTTGCCGTCGGGCAAACGCGACGGGCAGCGTTCGAGAAGTGCTCAGAAGTAGGTCGGACTGCGCGGGACGTAGTGCCGTTCGAGCGCCTCGACCTCGTCGGTGATGAGCTCGATGTCCAGCGCAGCCACGGCGTCGGCCAGGTGGTGGGTCTTGGTGGCGCCCACGATCGGCGCGCTGACCACGGGGTTCTTCAGCACCCATGCCAGCGCGATCTGCGCCATCGGCGCGCCGCGCTCGGCCGCGATGCGTTCGACGGCATCCACGATCTGGTGATCGCTTTCGAGGAACAACGGTCTGCCGTTGAAATCGGTGTCCGGGTTGGTCTCCCCACGCGTCGACGTTTGGTCGCCCCACGGCCGGGTCACCCGTCCGCCGGCCAGAGGACTCCACGGGATGCTGCCCACGCCCTGATCCGTGAGCAGGCCGAACATCTCGCGTTCCTCCTCACGGTAGATGAGGCTGTATTGGTCCTGCATCGAGATGAACTTCGTCCAGCCGTGCACGTCGGCGGTGTGCTGCATCTTGGCGAATTGCCATGCCCACATGGAGGATGCCCCGATATAGCGCGCCTTGCCCGCCGTGACGACGTCGTGAAGGGCCGCCATGGTCTCTTCGACCGGGGTGTCCGGGTCGAAGCGGTGAATCTGATAAACGTCCACGTAGTCGGTACCGAGTCGCGTCAACGACGCGTCGATCTGTTCCATCACCGCCTTACGCGACAAGCCCGAGCCGCCTGGACCACCGTGCATCGGAAGGAAGACCTTGGTGGCCAGCACGATGTCGTCGCGGCGGGTGTACTCGCGCAGTGCCCGGCCGACGATTTCCTCGGAGCTACCCGCGCCGTAGAAGTTGGCGGTGTCCCACAGCGTGATCCCGAGCTCGACGGCCTGCCGAAAGAACGGCTGGGCGTCCTCGTCGCCCAACGTCCACGGCGTGATCTCCGTCGGAACACCGAAGCTCATGCATCCGAATGCGATGCGACTGACGGTGAGGCCAGATGACCCCAGTCGCGTGTACTGCACGGTGTGCGCCTCCTACTGTCAGCTTCCGACGGTAAGGCCGACCTTCTGGAACTCCTTCAGATCGCAGTAGCCGGCCTTGGCCATCGACCGGCGCAAGCCGCCGACCAGGTTCAACGAGCCGAACGGATCGTCAGACGGGCCGGTGAGCACCTGCGCAAGCGACGGTCGCTCGCCGAGCGCGATCTGCAGCAGCGCCCCGCGGGGAAGTGACGGGTGGGCGGCGGCGGCGGGCCAGAACCAACCGTCGCCGAGCGCCTCGGCGGCCAGCGACAACGGCGTGCCGAGCACCACGGCGTCGGCCCCGCAGGCAATGGCCTTGGCCAGGTCGCCGGACGTGTGGATGTCGCCGTCTGCCAGCACATGGACGTACCGGCCGCCGGTCTCGTCGAGATACTCGCGCCTTGCGGCGGCGGCGTCGGCGATCGCGGTCGCCATCGGCACGCTGATGCCGAGCACCTCGTCACTGGTGGTGACACCGCTGGTCGAGCCGTAGCCGACGATCACGCCCGCGGCGCCGGTGCGCATCAGGTGCAGCGCGGTGCGATGGTCCAGCACGCCGCCCGCAACGACTGGTATGTCCAACTCGGAGATGAATGTCTTGAGGTTGAGCGGCTCACCGTCTTGAGCGACGCGCTCAGCCGACACGATGGTGCCCTGGATGACCAGCAGGTCTATTCCTGCGGCCACCAACGACGGCGTCAACGCCTGCGCGTTCTGCGGGCTGACCCGGACGGCAGTGGTTACTCCGGCTTCGCGGATTCGCGCGACGGCAGCACCGAGAAGCTCGGGGTCCAGCGGTGCCGAATGTAGTTGCTGCAGAAGCCGGATCGAGGCGGCGGGTTCGGGTTCCTTCTCCGCGGCCTCGATAACCTGGGCGATCTTGGCCGCCACGTCGGCGTGCCTGCCGATCAACCCCTCGCCGTTGAGCACGCCGAGACCGCCGAGACGGCCGATCTCGATCGCGAACTCGACCGACACCAGGGCGTCGGTCGGATGGGCGACGACGGGGATCTCGAACCGGTACGCGTCGAGCTGCCAGGTCGTCGAGACGTCCTGCGACGACCGGGTCCTGCGGGACGGGACGATGTTGATGTCGCCGAGTTCATAAGTGCGGCGGGCGGTTCGGCCCATCCCGATTTCGACCATGTCGCGCATGCGGACTCGCTATCGGGTGTAGTAGTTGGGCGCTTCGACGGTCATCGTGATGTCGTGCGGATGGCTTTCCTTCAACCCCGCCGGGGTGATTCGCACGAACTGCGCCTGCTGCAACTGCTCGATCGACGCCGCCCCTGTGTACCCCATCGCGGCCTGCAGGCCACCGGTCAGTTGGCGGATCACCGTCGACAGTGGACCGCGGAACGGGACGCGGCCCTCGATGCCCTCAGGAACCAGCTTGTCCTCGCTGAGTGCATCGTCTTGGAAGTAGCGGTCTTTCGAGTACGACTTGGCGCCTGCGCGGCCCTGCATCGCGCCGAGCGAGCCCATTCCCCGGTAGCTCTTGAACTGCTTGCCGTTGACGAAGATCAGGTCGCCGGGCGCCTCGGCGGTGCCTGCGAGCAGCGAGCCCAGCATGGCGGTCGATGCGCCGGCAGCCAGCGCCTTGGCGATGTCGCCCGAATACTGCAGGCCACCGTCGGCGATGACGGGCACTCCCGAAGGGGCACACGCCGCGACCGCCTCGAGAATCGCGGTGATCTGCGGTGCGCCGACCCCGGCGACCACGCGGGTGGTGCAGATGGAGCCGGGGCCAACGCCCACCTTCACCGCGTCGGCGCCCGCCTCGACCAACGCGGCCGCCGCGGCACGGGTGGCGACGTTGCCGCCGATCACGTCCACCCGATGACCGAGTTCGCGTTTGACCTTGTTGACCATGTCGAGCACCTGCCGGTTGTGGGCATGCGCGGTGTCGACGATCAGCACGTCGGCGCCGGCGTCGGCCAACGTCATCGCCCGCGTCCACGCGTCGGCGCCGATGCCGACCGCGGCTCCGACCAGAAGGCGGCCGTCGCGGTCCTTGGTGGCGTATGGGTGCTGCTCGGTCTTCACGAAGTCCTTGACGGTGATCAGCCCGGTCAACCGGCCGTGTCCGTCGACGATCGGTAGCTTCTCGATCTTGTTGCGGCGCAACAGACCAAGGGCCGCGTCGGCGGTGACGCCCTCGCGCGCGGTGATCAGCGGCGCCTTGGTCATCACCTCCGAAACCGGTTTGTTCATATCGACTTCGAAGCGCATGTCGCGGTTGGTGATGATGCCGACCAGGGAGCCGGTGTCGTCGACGACGGGCAGCCCCGAGATCCGGAACCTCGCGCACATCGCGTCGACCTCGGCCAGCGTGTTGTCAGGAGAGCAGGTGACCGGGTCGGTGACCATCCCGGCTTCCGACCTCTTGACCGTTTCGACCTGGCCGGCCTGCTCGGCGACCGGGAGATTGCGGTGAAGCACACCCATGCCGCCCGCACGGGCCATCGCGATCGCCATCCGCGACTCGGTCACGGTGTCCATCGCCGAGCTGACCAACGGCACCTTCAGCCGGATCCGCCGGGTGAGCTGACTGGATGTGTCGGCCGTGGCCGGCACCACGTCGGAGGCGGCAGGAAGCAACAGCACGTCGTCGAACGTCAGTCCGAGCATGGCGATCTTGGTGGGATCGTCGCCGCCGGTCGGTACCGGTACGGCGATGGGGATGTCGCTTTCAGCGATCGACATGGGTTTCGAGCCTCCATCGGCGGGGAGCCAGATAACCATCTTATCGGCATTGGCACGGAGAACTGGCCCCACCGAGACCGGCGGGGTGCCGCCCCTCGATGGCAACCGCTGGCGGGAGCCAGTGTCGCTAGCTAGGGTGGAACCGTGCGAGACCACCTGCCACCTGGTTTGCCGCCGGATCCGTTCGCCGACGACCCATGCGACCCCTCGGGGGCGCTGGACGCGCTGGAACCCGGCCAGCCACTGGACGCGCAGGAACGCACCGCGGTGGAGGCCGATCTGGCCGACCTCGCTGTCTATGAAGCCCTTTTGGCGCACAAGGGAATTCGCGGCCTTGTGGTGTGCTGTGACGAATGCCAGCAGGACCACTATCACGACTGGGACATGCTGCGGGCCAATCTTTTGCAGCTGTTGGTCGACGGGACCGTGCGACCTCACGAACCTGCTTATGATCCCGAGCCCGACGCGTATGTGACCTGGGATTATTGCCGCGGCTACGCCGACGCTTCGCTCAACGAGGCGACGACGGAGCCCGACGGCTATCGCTGAGAGCTGATTCGTCAGTCCCCTTGTTTCGGCTTCTGCCCCGGCACGGGCAAAATCGTCGTCGTCGGCTGCTCCACCGGCGGTGCTTCCTGCACAGGCGCTAGGGCAGGTGGCGGCTTCGGAGCGGGCGCAACCGGTATGACCGGCGCTACCGGAGCTTCCTGCACAGGCGGCGGTTCGGGCGCAGGCGCGGGCTTCGGAATCGGGATGTCCCCCGGGATCAGCGGCTTCGGCTGCTCGACCGGCTTCGGCTGTTCGACCGGCTTGGGCGGCTCGAGCGGCTTGGGCGGCTCGATCGGTTCGGGCTGTTCGTCCGGCGCGGGCGCAGGCTCGGGTTCGTCCGGCACTGGCTTCGGTTGGTCCTGGCCTGGCTTCGGTTGGTCCTGGCCCGGCTTCGGTTGATCCTGGCCCGGTTTCGGTTGATCCTGGCCCGGTTTCGACCCGGGGATCGGCTTGGGCACAGGAAGCGAAGGAAGCGAAATATCCGGCGGGACACCGGGTCCCGGCAGCGGCATCTGAGGCAGCGGTATCTGAGGCAGCGAGATGTCGGGCAGCGGCACCCCGGGTCCAGACGGTGGCACCGGCAGGCTGGGCAACGACGGCAGCTCAACTGGTAGCGAAAGCCCCGGACCCTCGGGCACCGCCGGGGCGGCAGGCACCGCCGGGTTGATCAACGCGGACTCCGGAACCGTGGCCTCGGGGTCGCGGTTCTCCACCTTGACCGTCAACTGGTTCAGCTGCTGTTGCAGCTCCTGCTGGCGCTGAGGATCCTCGACGGTCTGCACGGTCGACGTGATGGTCTGCAGCTTGTCCTGGGCGGCCTCCCAGTTGCCCTGATCGATGAGTTGCTGGACCTGCTGCATCTCCGTCTGGGCGGCCAACGTGACCTGGTCGTCGCGGGTCACCTGTTGCTCACCGAACAGCGACACCCGCAGCCCATACAACGCATCGCCTGGCGCCGCCCCGTAGACGAGGGCACCAAACCCGCCCAGGCACAGCAGCGCAGCGGCAACGGAGCCCATGACGGCCATCGACATCCGTGTCCGTCGCCGCGAGGCCAACGCGCGCTGCAGCACGATCTCGGCGTCGCGCTGCGACGCAACCCTCGCAGGCGGCCTGCGCACTTCGTCACGCCAGCCTGACATCAGGCTGGCTAGCTCGGCGTCGGCGGGATCGGTCGCATAGACCGGCTGCTCGGCAGCGAGCGAGTCCAGGTAGCGATCCGTGCGCGCGATGGCGTTGAGCGACGGATCGCCTCCGTTTGCACCCCAGCGCCGGAAATCAGGCATGGTCGTGCCCCGTCGCGATGATCTCCGACTTCAGCCGCGCCAGCGCCCGGTGCTGTGCCACCCGGACGGCGCCAGCCGTGCTGCCGACCGCCTCCGCGGTCTCCTCCGCGCTCATGCCGACGACCACGCGCAGGATCAGAATCTCCCGCTGCTTCTCGGGCAGGATCGCCAATAGCCTGTTCATCCGCTGTGCGGCTTCACCCTCGATGGCGAGTTGTTCGGGACCGGCCTCCGCGGCGAAGCGCTCCGGCACGACTTCCGTCGGCTCAGAGCGGTTCCGGGCGGCCGCGCGATGCGCGTCGGCAACCTTGTGGGCGGCGATGCCGTACACAAAGGCCAGGAACGGTCGTCCCTGATCCTTGTAACGGGGCAGCGCCGTGATGGCGGCCAAGCACACCTCCTGTGCCACATCGTCAGCTGAGAGACCGCTCCGCTCGGCCGTCCCGACCCTCGCCCGGCAGTAGCGGACAACGATGGGACGGATGGTCTCCAGCACCTCCCGGAGCGCGTCCCGGTTGCCCGCCACGGCTTCAGCAACGACAGCATCGAGACGTTCTCCCGAAATTGTCATCGGTGAAGCTCTCTCCAGCGTTACTAATGGGACAGGTGGCGTTTAAGTAACTGGGCTAAACACTAACTGTCGGGTCGACGCAGCCCGGCTCAGCGATCTTGCAACACGCCGCCACGGCGCCGCACCGTATCAGCGGACACATCGCGAATTCCAACGACTTGATCTTCGGAGCGGTTCCCGCTGCCGATTTCGCCGAGCAGACATGCCAACGCCCAGCTCAGCGGGATTAGTCCCAGTTGCTGCGCGATGTCAAGCGAGGCGTCTGCCACCCCGCGCGAGCGGTCGAGCCTTCCGTCGCAGCAGAGCGCCGCGGCGAGCACGACGTCGGATTTCACGACGTGGCGCGCCGAGCCGAAGGCGGCCGACAGCTCGACCGCATGCTCGGCGTGACCCACTGCCGTCGCGCCATCGCCGGTCGCCATCGCCAATTCGGCCGACACCCACGCCAATCGGACGGCAAGCCGCGGCGGTCCCCCGTCGAGCAAACCCCGTACCCGCGCAAGTGCCGCCCCGGACGCGGCGAATCTCCCCACGCCGAGGGCGTCGGCGGCCAGACCGATCAGTGCGTCGGCGCTGCCCTCGGGATCTGCTCCTGCGATCGCCAGCGCGCGACCGTCCCAGCCGCGCGCCTCGTCGTGCCATCCGAGCTGACGCAGGAAGGACGCCTGGGTGCTGTGGGACAGCGAGGCCAGCCGCCCGACACGGTGTGCCCGTCGGACGGAAGCGAGGTCGGCGTAGGCGTTTGCGTAGCGGCCCTGCCCGCCTGCGACGACTGCGCGGAGCCACAGCTCGTCGGCGGAGCGTGCAGCAGGCAGCGGCCAGCGCCCAGGGTCATCGCCGAAAGCGGCGTTGGCGATCATCAGCCGCCGACGTTATCAATAGGGCAAGGTGATCCCGATACCGATGGGCACGGGCAATTCGTTTGGTGCGGAATCTCTTTAGTTAACAGTTTGTGCGCCCCGTGTTACAGCCATGTCAACCGCCGACGGGCCGCTCGAGAAAATCTCCGCGACGGCGTACGGAGCGAACTGCGAAAACACGAGTCATCGTGTATTACCGGGCCTTTGGCTATCACCCTCATCGATGACCGCGGGTCGAACCGATGAACGTGATGTAAATTCTCGGCCTGCGGATATGTCCTTGAGCACATGATCGGGCTATTGACTCATTTTGCTAAGCGCCCCTACTTTGTGTGCACGAGTAGTCATCGGCGACTTGTGCTCGGTTCGGTTCCACAACTCACGCACCCGTGCGGTATCCAAATCGGTGCGTAGAGAGGGGTTTTCCACATGCCACAACCGCAGCAGCTACCGGGACCTAACGCAGACATCTGGGATTGGCAGATGCACGGTCTTTGCCGAGGAGTCGATTCTTCGGTGTTCTTCCACCCTGACGGGGAGCGTGGCCGGGCCCGCGCACAGCGCGAGATGCGCGCGAAAGAGATGTGCCGGAGTTGCCCGGTGATCGCCCAGTGCCGCACGCACGCCCTCGCCGTAGGCGAGCCCTACGGTATCTGGGGCGGGCTCTCGGAGTCGGAGCGTGAAATGCTCCTCAAGCGAGGCATCCGCCGCGCGTCCTAACCACGACAAGACGCAAAAGCCCCCGAGCACTGTTTTGAAGTGCGTCGGGGGCTCTTGTATCTATTGAGCGAAACCTCAGAGCCTGTTCCCGGCAGGTCGCGCAGCGCGGAGGCGGCGCGGCACCCGGCGCCCGCGAACCTTCCACGAACCCCATTCGCCCAAGGTGACGCCTGCCGCCAGAGCAGTACCGATCGCCAGCGCACCCAAGACAGAAGCGAACCCGACGGCGTGCTGATCGTTGAGGACGGCGTAGATCCCGTGCAACAGCGACAGACCCGGCAGCAGCGGCACAATGCCCGTGATCGACACCACGAGCGGCGGCGCGAGATTGCGACGTTCCATCAGCCGGCCGACCAAGCCGATGGGCACGGCTGCAACGAACGACGCGACCACGGCACCCAAGCCGGCGCCCTGGGCCAGAAGAAACACGATGGTGCCTGCGGCCCCGCCGAACGCAGCGGCCATCGCGGCGGACCGTTCGGCATAGCAGGCCAGGGCGAAGGCCGCCGCGCTCGCCGCGCCGAACGCGACGCGTGCCGGCAGCTCGGCAAGGGCGGGCGGCGCGGCCGCGCTGATTCCGACGAACGGCGCACCGAACCGGCTGGCGAGGTGAAGCACCAACGCCACCCCGGCGATCGTCGCGGCCGTCAACATCACCAGCTCGAAGAAGCGGGCGGCGGCGGTGACCGGAGCACCGGAGATGACGTCGCCGACCGAGCCAACCAGCGAAAGACCGGCAAGGAGTACGACAAGTCCGGCCGCGATGGCCACCGTCGGCTCGAATTGGAACCCCAGCTTGGGGCTGAGCGCGTAGAGCAGGATCGGCGGGGCGGTCGCGATCGCCCCACCGACCGCGTACTGGAAGAAGAACGGCAGCCCGTGCCTGTTCAGTCGCCGGTTGACGCGGTCGATCGCCATCGCGCTCAGGGCGCTGACCAGACAGGCCAGCAGGCTCGCACCGAGGGTTCCCGCCGTCGCGAACGCCAGCGCACCCCAGGCGAGGGTCGCTACCCAGCGCTTGTACGGATGCGGCGCGGTGATGATCGTTTCGAGCTCGTCGCGGGCCACCGACGGAGACACCTGGCCCGCCTTGATCCGCCCGATCAAGCGGTCGACGGCAGCCAGGCGGCTGAAGTCCATCGATCGCGATTGCACGATGTGCAGCGTGGTGGCCGCGGGCATCGTCGGCCCTCGGTACGCGGCGACGTGGATCGTCGTGTTGATGACGTCGACCTCGCACCGTTCGATGCCGTACGCGGCGGCGATGGCCGAGACCTGGTCCATAGTGGCCGTCGCAGGCGTTCCGGACGCCATCAAAATGGCACCGATGTTGCCGGCTAGATCGAGCACCTCGCCGACGAGCGCGTAATAAGCGTCGTCGCGCTCGCGGCGCTGCGAATCCGCTATCCGCGGCATGGCATCCGTTGGCGGCCCGGTCTCCCGGACAATTCGGCTCAAGATCTCGCGGTGACGTGCCCGCCATGGCTGGCCCGCACGATCACGGGTCAACTCCACAGCATTCCCCCTTCTGTTACACCGGACGACTCGACTCAGCGCAATGAACAGGCGCAGGCGAACATTTCCGTTATTGCTTTATTTTCAAGTGGTTTCGCTCACACCGTCAGCGCTTCTGCATAACGGGAGCTACAAACCAATACTACGGGGACCGTCAAATCCGCTGCGCACAAGTCATCTTGGCTGCAGATCCAGCGTGCCGATGTCACCACACAGGGCAATGAAATCGGATGCCAACACCAGGTATACGTACTCGTTCTTGTCACCGTCCGATGACACGTATATGCCGTCGAAGAGGTCTTCGGTCTCGCCGCAGCAGAAGGCGAAGACAACGCTGTGCAGGATCTCGTGACACAGCTGGACAAGGGAGAGCATCGTTCGACGACCGTTGTCGAAGTCATAGCAATCCGTTATGTCGTCGGCCGACAGCGGGCGGCTCCCGGTCAGTTCGAAACGCCTGACCGGGATTCGACGTTGCCTGAGTGCGGCCGACCCGCCAGCCGCCTCGACCAGCTTGCGCATTGCGTACGCGCTCGCCACGAAGTCCCGCTCGATGAGCAAGCCCGTTCGGTCGGTCCACCGCGTCTGCCCGGTCTTGGCTTCCAGTCGTTCGGCGATCTTGACGAGCTCGTCTTTCCACGGGTTTGCGTCGTCGACCACACAGCGACAATAGGGTTCTCGAGTGACGATGTGGCCCCGGCCCTGCTGCCCGACTCACCCCAGTTCGTAGCTCTCGCGCGATACGCGGAAGAAGTGCCCGGTGGTGGTGTCGGTGCATGTGACGCCAGCGAGCTCACTGTCGCAAGTGATGGCACCACGGGAGTAGGTCTGGCCGTAGTCGAGAGTCTTCAGGCCGGGTGCATCGAACTTGCTTGCCCCCTCGTAGCACCCGAGGTTGGCCGGCTTGGCTTGACTCACATAGAACTCCAGACCCCCGAAATTGAAGTCGCACGCCCTGCCGAACGGGCCGGTTGTGGATGCCGGCATCACCCAGGTGTGTTCCCGGACTTCGCAATTCACGCCGGAGCTATCGGAGTAGATGCTGCAGACGATGTTTCCCGACGGAGTCACGAAGTCGTTATCCTCAGGGATTTCGCCACCTCCACCACAGGCGTTCGCGATGGCAGCGAGGGGCAAGGTTGCGGCGGTCGCGATGGAGAGCGCCGCGATCATTGTGAGCTTCATGTTCAGTCCTATCTGTGGCGGTCGGGCGTTGGTGGCCCGTCTCGCAGAGAGTGCATTGGCCGTCTTGGCGGATTCTTGGTGCGAAACTCGCCGACGGTGGCACTCAGGCGTGCGACGATCCGGTCCGGCGTTGATCGGGCGTCGAGACCGCCGAGGAGAGACATGACAACACGCGAGAATGGCAACGAAACGGCGTCGTCCGAGGGCGCGGTGACCGTGTCGGAGGCGGGGTCGGGAACGTATACGCAGCAGATCACCGTCGGCAATCACCGACTGGTCGCCGACGAGCCACGGCCAATCGGCGACGACGCCGGGCCGACACCCTACGATCTGCTGCTGGCCGGGCTCGGCGCATGTACCTCGATGACGCTGCGGATGTACGCCGACCGCAAAGGCTGGCCGCTTGACGGGGTTCGGGTGACGTTGCGGCACTCGCGTATCCACGCAGAAGACTGCGTTCACTGCGAGACGACCAAGGGGTGGATCAATCACGTCGATCGCGACATCGAGTTAACGGGCGCGCTCGACGAAAGTCAGCGGCAGCGGCTACTGCAGATCGCCGACCATTGCCCGGTTCATCAGACCCTGACCTCGGAGATCGACATCACGACATCGTTGAAGTGACCGTGGTCGACCCGCATGGCTAGGGTCGGCGTGCCCTGAGCAGCCGGATCAGGCCATAGCCGATGCCACCGGCGACGGCCAGCACAGCCAGCCATGGCAGCAGCAGGCCGAACAGCAGCACGAGGTTGCCGACGACGGAAACCATTGCGTCCCAACCTCGTTCGATCTGCCCGACAAAGCCCTGGTACTCCTTGGGTGCCGGGCCACCGATCGTCTCGGCGACGAAGGTGACATCGACGGTGCTGTATTCGATGCGGTCGCCGAGCGCGTCGCGCTGCGCACGCAGGCTGTCCAGATCCGCTTGCCGCTGGGAGAGAGCATTCTCTGCAGAGATGAGCGCCTCGGGATCCTTCGCGTCGCGCATGATGGCCAGGAGGCGATCCACCGAGGTCTGCAGGGCCTTGATGCGGGCGTCCATATCGACCCGTTGCGCCGTGACATCCTCGGCTCTGGTCTCGGCCGTCTGCACGCTTCCCAGAGTCTTCAAGTCCCGCACCACACCGTCGAGCTTGGCCACCGGAACCCGCAACACGACCGAGGTGCGGGCCAGACCGCGGTCTGATCCGGCATCCTCGCTACGGCTGTCGACCCGACCGTCGGCGTCCTCCACCATGACGGCCGCCTTGTCCGCAGCCTCGGAGGTATTGGCAACCCTGATGGTCATCGATGCGGTCTTGACGACGTCGCGCTGTGCGTCCTGCACCGGCATGGGTCCCTGCTCGGGCGGGGCAGGGGCTTCCGGAGCGCCTGCGACGCCGTCCTTAAAGCTGGATGCGGGTGTGTTGTCGGGCAGGGACGGACCCGCGCAGGCCGTCAGCACCCCCAAAGTCGCGATGCTCGTAATCGCCAACGCCAACCAGTTGCGGTTCAACCTGCAGGAAATCCGGCTCATGCCAGCCACCTTGCCATTAGCTGTGAGCTTCGCCCATTTCCGCTGGCAGCACCCCTCGGCACGGTGTCACGCCTGCACGGCGGGCCACAGAAGATCGAACAGCCGCTCCCTCCAGCCGTCCGCGATGCTTCCCGTGCGAGCGCGCTCGGCTATGTAGGCGCCGACCACGGCGTCTATCAATGCCTCGGTGTCAATATCGGCGCGCATCGACCCGTCGGCCCTGGCCGTGTCGATCGCAGCCGCCAGTTTGGCCCGTTGGTCGATGAGGATCTGCCGGAAAAGGGTGGTGAATTCGGGATCGTCCTCGGTGAGCATCGCGGCAAGGCCGCCGAGTCCGATGCCGTCCCCGATCGTTTCGATCGCATGGTCGATGAGCCACCTGAGCCGATCGGGCGCTTCTGTCTGCGGATCAAGAGGTGTCGGCGACGCGACCCGCGATAGAGCGCTCGACAACATATCCCGTCGATTGGCATGCCGGCGGTAGATAGTCGTCTTCGCGATGCCCGAATCCGCCGCGACCGCCTCAACCGTCACCGCGCGCGGTCCTCCGGTACGCAACAGGCGCAGCGTCGAATCCGCAATGCCGTCCTCAACGCGCCCTTGCTGTGCCATCAAGAACTCCTGTCTGCTCACCGAGGGAATAACGCCGGCTCGCCAAACGCTACGCTGGGTGTAGCGCACTACGCTACGCGTAGCGTTGCTTCGACCGCCAAGCGAGCGGTCGCTAAGGCTCGAGAAGGGATAACGATGGTTGACGTCTTTCGACGTGTTTCTGTGACTTACCTGGCGTACGTATTTCTCCTGATGGGCTTTGCCTCGCTCGGGTTGTTCGTCGCGGCGCTGGCTACCCGAAGTGATCTGGCCGGAGTCGCAGGCGCCATGCTGATCGCTTGCCTCGGGGGTGCGGTCGCAGGTTTTCGCATCGGTGCCCGCAATCTCGCGCAGCGCAGGCCACCCGGTGACCGCCCCAACAACGTCAGCATCTTCTCGGTGCCACTGCGCGCCGATCAGATCGATCGGTACCGCGAGAACTACCGCACTGTCAAAGGCAGTGACGTCAGCGACGCATCGCCCGCACCCGCCGATCTCGTCGGTCGGTCGCTTCAGCCGTTCCGTTGCGCCGTCTTCATTTCCGGTCTGTGCGGCCTTCGTCGCCAAACGCTCGATCAAGCTCGGCCTCGGCGTCTGGACCTTTCCGGATGCGGTCGTATTCGGCCGAGAAGTTGAACGCCGTCGATGGGTTTTTCCAGGCGCCTGCCGTCACGTTGCTTTGGGTGAACCACCTAGCAGTGGAGGCACGAACCAGGCCTTGACAAGGCGGCGTAGTTGGTCGTCGTCGTCGAGGTCGTAGCTAGAGGCCGGGCTAAGTACGAGCGAGTGGATCAGACGCATCACCAGCTCACCGCCGGGCTGCGGGTCGATGGCAAAGCTGATGTCAGACGCGCTCAGCATCTGCGTAGCCGCCCATTCTCGCGCTAGACCCATTGGCGGGCTGTCGCCGACGAGGAATGGCAACAGCAACTCAGGCTCGGTCCGCAGCAGGTGCTGGACGACCTCGTGAGATCGCAATGTCCGCACCGCGACGACCACCGTCTCCACAACCCTCACCTCGGGGTCATCGTGTCGAGCGAACTCGTTCTCCAGTGCGGCCAGGAAGACAGCCAACTCCCGGAGCAGGGCAGCCCGCAGGATCTCCTCTTTCGTGGGGAAGTGGCTGTAGAGAGTCACGCGGGCGAGCCCGGCCTCTTTCGCGATGTCGTCCACGGTGACCCGTCGGAGACCGATCTTGCCCGCGCAGCGCACGGCCGCGTCGAGGATACGAATTGGGGTGTTGCCGCGTGCCACTTTGCGATCCTAGGTTGATAGACAAACATACGCGAATTGTTTATTTTGTCATCCATGTCCGACAGCTGGGATGGGCCGTGACGAGGGACGCCTGGGTCAGAGGTCCTGAGCTCGGCGATCTTGTCCTCGGGCGCTAGGGGCCTGACCCGCGGTTAACGACACAACCGAAAGGCCACGCATGGCCGGATCACTGTTCTTCTTCGGTGGAGCGATCGTCACCTGTGAAGATGCACCACTCACCGCCGAGACCACCGAAGCCGTGCTGGTGACCGATGGACAGATCGCCGCGGTGGGCACAGAGAACGAGCTGCGCCCGACAGCGCGTGCCGTAGGAGCCGAAGAGGTAGACCTCGCAGGCCGCGCGTTGCTGCCGGGATTTATCGACGCCCACCACCACTTCTTGTTTGCTGCGCTGGACCGTCGTTCGACCGACCTGCGCCTGCCCGCGGGAACCAGCATCGACGACATGCTTGGCCTCGTCGAACAGTTCGCCGCCCACGCTCCAAACTCGGGGTGGGTGCGGTTGTTTGGCTACTCACCGACAACGCTGCGCGAACGCCGCCATCCCACTCGCCACGAGCTGGACCGAGCATGCCCCGAACGACCCCTGTTTATCGGCGCACTCGGCTGGCACTCCGGTGCGCTCAACAGCGCTGGTTTTGACGCGATGGGTTGGCTACCACCCACAACGGTGCCAATCGGCGGCGGGATCCCACTCGGCCGCGACCGGCTGCCCCGTGGTGACATTAGCGAAGCTGCGTTGTTTCTGGCCGAGGCGCAGTCCAGGAATTCACTGGTCGGCGCCGCCACGGACTCCTGGCTCACCGAAGCGGCAGCCCACGCCCAGGAACTCCTGATGGCCGGGATCACGAGAGTCGGTGATGCCGCCGTTTCGCCACTTTTTGATGACCTGTATCAGCGAGCCATCGCAGGTGGTCTGCTCCCACTCACCGTGCACCGCATGCCAATTGGCAATGAATCCCTGCTAGCCCACCGCACCTCGGGACCAGCGACCGGCAGCGGGCCGACGCGATCTCCAGTCGGTGCCGCCAAGTTGTTTCTCGATGGCGGCGAAGCCTGCGCGGTCTGCCTATCCGTTGGCGAACTGCTGCAAGCGGTGAGCCGAGTAGTGCGCACGTCGGTGGGCGGCGGTGGCCTGGCATCGATGCGCGCGGCGTTACACGCCGCGCGCAACGGCGGTCCGGCTCGATTCGGCCGCGACCGCAAATACCACCACGGTCTGCTGTTCTGGGACGACGACGACCTGGCGGCCACCATCGCCAGCGCAGCCGATCACGGGCTACAAGTGGCCCAGCACGCCATAGGTAACGAAGCCATCGACCAGGCCACCCGCGCGCTCAGCAAGTTCGCAAATCGACTCGACGAGCTGCCCGGGCGACCGCGCCTGGAGCACACGGTTTTCTGCGGGGCCGAGCTGGCAGGCCGTATCGCCGACGTCGGCGCTATCGCCGTAGTATCACCCATCTGGGTCCAAGACCTCGGTCCGGAGCTGTTCGAAGCGCCGGCCCCGCCATCGCTACCTGCCCTGCCGCTGAAGACACTGACTGCTGCCGGAGTCCAGCTGGCTGGATCCTCGGATTACCCCTCAGGTGACTACCGCGTGCTTCCCGCCATTCAGGCTGCGGTCACACGCCGCGCCCGCAGCGGAGTTCTCTACAGCCCCCACGAAGCGTTAACCGTCGGCCAGGCGTTGCACGCTTACACGACGGGATCGGCCGCCGCGCTTGGTGTGTCCCACGCCGCGGGCAGCATCACCGTCGGTAAGCAAGCCGACCTTGTCGTCATTGACCGCAACCCCGCCGACGTCGAACCCGAGAACATCGGTTCCCTCGCTGTGGAAGAGACTTACGTCGCGGGGATCTGCGTATATCAGGCGCGCCCCCAGCGCAAACTCTCGCAACGACCGCCGAGCGATGGATCAACCGGAGGACAGCGTGTCTAAGCCCGTGGATGTGGTGATCGTTGGAGCCGGGGTCGCCGGCCTGGTCGCCGCACGCGAGATCCTGCGACGGGGCCGCGAGGTCGTCGTTTTGGAGGCGCGCGATCGGGTCGGTGGCCGGTTGCTCACCGAGGAATTGTGTGACGGCGTCACCATTGAGATGGGCGGGCAGTGGGTCGGTCCCGGGCAACACCGGGTGTTGGCCCTTATCGAGGAATTGGGGCTATCTACCTTCCCCACCCACACCAGCGGCCGCCACATCCTCGAACTGGGCAACTCCCGCAGCACGTACACCGGCCGCATTCCGCTGTTCAATCCTGTGGCCATGGCCGACGTCGGAAGTGCCCAGTGGGCATTGCGCCGCGCCGCCCGAAAAATCCCTCTGGACGCACCCTGGACGGCCCGCGGCGGTGACCGTCTCGACGGACAGACCTTCGCGACCTGGCTGGACCGAAGACTCAATACCAACGGTGGACAGGCCATCATGCGTATGGCCACAGAAGCCATCTTCGCCGCTGGGCCACAGGATATCTCGGCGCTATGGGCTCTGTTCTACATCCATGCCGCGGGCGGTCTTGATGCATTGATCAACGTCGCCGGTGGTGCCCAACAGGACCGCATCGTGGGCGGCTCCCAGCGGATCGCGCTGACCATCGCCGAAGAACTGGCCGACCGCATCGTGCTCGAGAAGCCGATCACCGACATCGACTGGACCTCAGGCGATGTGGTGCTCTACACCGCCGCAGGCACCACTCACCGGGCGCGGCGCGTTATCGTCGCCATCCCTCCACCGTTGGCCGCGCGTATTCGGTTCAAGCCAGCCCTACCGACGGATCGAGACCAACTGGTGCAGCGCATGCCGATGGGGCGGGTCATCAAGATCAACGTGGGCTACCCGGAACCGTTTTGGCGTGCCGACGGCCTGAGCGGACAGGCCAACAGCGGTTCACGACCACTCGGCACCGTCTTTGACAACACACCGCCGACCGGTAGCCCCGGCGTCCTCGTGGGGTTCCTTGAAGCCAGGCACGCCGACTTCGCCTCTAAGCTCTCACCACAGGAGCGGCGCAGCACAGTGCTAGACGACCTCGTCGCTTACTTTGGCGAATCCGCAGCCAACCCCATCGCCTACCTCGAACGTGACTGGGCCGCCGAGGAATACACCCGCGGCTGCTACGGCGCATTCGCCGCCCCGATGGCCCTGACCCGCTTCGGCCCAGCTCTCCGGACACCCATAGGCCCGTTGCACTGGGCCGGCACCGAGACCGCAACCGCGTGGGCCGGCTACATCGACGGGGCGATCCAATCCGGACAGCGCAGCGCCGATGAAGTTACCCGAGCACTCAGCCGCGCCCAGTAATGAAGCGTCCACGCAACCCGAGAAGTCCCACTCATCGGAAGCCCTTACCGTCGTACCCGTCGGCGCTCAGGTAGGCGGTACATTCGGCCCATTGTGCGGACCTACGTGGCTTCATTCGGATTCTATGACGTCGTTTGTGCGTGAATTTTGACGTCGGTGTTGGCCTTGGGCGTCCCGCTGTGTTGGTGAATGTTGGCGTCACTTCTCGGGTTGGTTGCCGCGGTTGCGGAGTGTATGGGCGACGCGGTAGGAGTCGGTGCCGGTTTCGATGATGTTGCCGCCGAAGGTGAGGCGGTCCACGATGGCGGCGCAGAGTCGGGGGTCGGTGAAGGTCTTGGTCCAGCCGCTGAAGGCTTCGTTGCTCGCGATGGCCACGGAGGCTTTCTCCTCGCGCTCGGTCAGTACCTGGAAGAGCAGTTCGGCGCCGCGCTTGTCCAGGGCTATGTAGCCCAGTTCGTCGATGCAGAGTAGGTCGACTCGGCCGTAGCGGGCGATGGTCTTGGTCTGGGTCATCTCGTCGGCGGCTTCGACGAGTTCGTTGACAAGCTTGGCGGCCAGGGTGTATTTGACGCGGAAGCCTGCCATGGCTGCTTCGGTGCCCAGAGCGATCAAGAGGTGGCTCTTGCCGGTTCCGCTGTCGCCGATGAGGCACAGGGGTTGGCCTTTGCGGACCCAGTCGCAGGTGGCCAGGGTGTTGATGACGGCGGGGTCGAGATTGGGGTTGGCGTCGTAATCGAAAGCGCGCAGAGATTTCTCGCGCGGAAAGGCCGCTGCGCGGATGCGGCGTTGGGAGCGGCGGCGGGCGCGGTCGTCGCATCGGCCATAAGCAGTTCGGCAGGGAACGCGCGATAGGACTGCTGGTGTCGTGCAGCGTTGTCGGCGGTCTCGGGGAAGTGCTGTCGGATGGTGGGTAGCCGCAGCATGCGGCAGGCCTGGTCGATCGCGGCGTCGGCGGCTTGTTCGGTCAGTCCACGCCGTGCGGTCATGGATCGTGCCTTTCCTGGACGTAGGCCCGTACTACCGGATAGGACACATCAGTCATGTCGTGCTCGCGGCACAGACGGTCGAAGATGCGGGTGATCGTGTGACGCTGCTTGCGTGGTGCATCGAGGTCGGCGACGAGGATCAGATCAATGATTGGTTTGAATGGGTCGAGCTTTGACGCCCGCGTCGGGTACGGTGCCCGTTGCGCTGGCCACGCCGATCCCAGCGCGGCCTGGACGGTGCGCCAGCCAAGACCGTGCGAACGCTGAAGTTCGCGGCCGGACATGCCCTCTCGGGCGTCACGACGAATGGCCGCATACAGCTCAACCCGAGATTTCGGACTCATCGAAGTCCTCACCGGCAGCCGTGGTACTTAGCCAGCGTGGAAGTTATAGCTCAGCTATCAGCGGCGGCGCTGCCGCCATCGATAGCGCTGTCGGTTGACGGTGTAGCGCTCGGTAGGACTTCGCGTAGCCATCGGATTTGTTCAGCGACCGCCCAACGCGCCTGGGGTGTGCCACTACGTAGGGCGTAGACGTGTTCGGCGCCCTGCTGTTCGATGTAGCTGACACGAACTCCATTGCGGAGCATTGCATTGCGGAGCCGGCGAACATCGTGGAGGAAGAAGTCCTCGGTGCCGACATTTAGGTGCACCGGTGGCAGTCCAGCGACCGAGGCGTTGATCGGTGAGAGTGTCGGGTCGCTGAACGGCATCCCGTTGGCATAGAGCTTGAATGCCCACCAGAACTTCTCGTCGCGTTTGATGCCAGCAGCGTCGATGGCCGCGACCGTATCCGGATGCGCTAACTCCATGTCCACCAGCGGCGCGGTTAGCATCATGCCCGCAGGCATCGGGCCGTCGGTGTCGCGGAGCTGCTGTGCCGCACTCAACGCGAGTTGGCCTCCAGCACTGTCGCCGGCCAATACCCAATGCCCCTCACGCAGTTCTCCGTTGGCGTGCAATGACCGAATGGCGGTGACCACGTCGTCGAGGGCAGCCGGGTGGGGGTCTTGGGGCGGCCTGCGGTAGAGCACCATCGCCGCAGCGAGCCCGGTCTGGCGATGAATCTCGGCGAGCAGCTTCCATTGGAGGAAGACCGGTCCGGCCATGTAAGCGCCCCCGTGCAAGTACATGATGACGTCTTTTCCGGGTTGGCGACCCAGCCAGGTGATCTGGACCCCACTCATTGTTTGCTCTGTGACGGGTATGCCAGCCGCAACTTTCCGCGATGGCCGTGCCTGGCGCGATGCCCGCAACACATGCGGGCGCAGCCGAAGTGGCAAGCGGTTCACTGCAGCAATACCGACTCTCTCGGAGAACTGCGCCAACCGGCTGTTGGGTATGACACTTGATAGCGCGATGCCGCCACCGGCGACGGGTTCCTGCGCGCTGGCGTGGTGCAGGGCTTCGTTGCCTTTCATCCGAAACCTTTCCCGTGGAATGTGATTCGTTCATGTCTAACCCCACCGGAGGGATACTTATTGCTAACGGTGAGCGCCGACGGGTGTTTGTCGTGGCTCCCCAGATGCTTAGAGCCCAGGTGTGGCGAACACGAAGAGGGCCATAAAAGCGACGTTGATGAAGAATGCAGCTTCAACCAGACCCACCGTGATCAGGAAAGGCACAAACATTCGTTGTTGAGCTTCAGGCTGGCGTGCGACGCCCGCGACGAGTTGCGCCCCGGCCATGCCGTCGCCAATGCCGGCTCCGATCGCGCCTCCGGCCATCATGACACCGCCGCCGAGTAGTCCTCCGGCGGTTATGATCGCTTTAACGATTTCGGGATCTGCGGCCATGGTGGTCCTCCTAGTGGGCGGATTGCTAGGACGGGATGTGCGGCACTACGTCGCCGCCCCCCGATCGCGGCGATGCGCATCGTGCGCCTCTGACAATGCGGCCGAACATTTCGACTAAGTCTTCGCCGTAACCCTTTGCGTCGTAATCGGGTTCACGCAGAATCTTCTCGACCACACCGTTGACCGCACCGCGCAGCGCTGTGGCGGTCGACTCGACGGGGAAGTCCCCGAACTCGCCGTCATTCTGGCCGGCCCGCAGGATGATCGCGGGATCGAGAGAGGCCAACTGCGCGGCGATGTCCGGCCTGAGTCCGAGTTCTTCGAAGCGTCGCCCGTCGCTAGGTCGATAACCTGTGCCCAGCGAGGCCAGCGCCTGCAGCGCGACGCGGTGGGTGCCGAAATACTCTATACAGCAACGGATATAGACATCGAGCTTCTCCGCCGAAGTTGGCGCAGCGTCGAGCGCTGGGACGACGCGCGCAAGCATCGTTCGGTACATATGCTCGACGATCGCATCGACCAGGTTATCTTTGCTGCCGAAGTGGTAGAGCACAGCGCTCATCGCGATGCCCACTCGATCGGCGATCTTGCGGATCGATGCCTGGGCAAAGCCAACTTCGGCGATCACCTCGATCGCGCAGCCCACGATCTGAGCCTTGCGTGCGGCCCGGGTGAAGGACTCCGGACGGCCCTTCTCCGATCGCATGGTCCGACCCTAAATCCGAATCAGCGGAACTAGAAGACATGATCTAAGATCAGATCAACTGATCAATAAGCCGCTCAGTCATCAGAGCCGCGGAACCGCGAGCGCCATAGCGCCCCGACCGGACACTGACCCGTCTGGCACGGCAAGCACGGCAACCTGCCGGGCGAAGCTGATGTCAGCCTTCGCGAACAATCGCTCTCCCAACTCAGGGACCGACGTCAAGGTTCGCGAACAAATGACGCCAAGATCTGCTTGCAAAATCACCCACGCGATGGCCGACATCAATCAAGCTGTGATAGAGGTGCGTTCAGGCAAGGCGCATTACCGCGCCGTCGTGGCCGCCTGAATCGCACACACCCGTTCAGATCCTGGCAAAGAGTTCCAGTGACGTCGACCGCCGACGACTCGATGCTTTGAGAAGGAGGGATATCTCGATGCCAAACGCGTGCAGCCGCGCGATGACCGCCATCGGCACCGCCATATCTGTCCTGGCTCTTCCGGTAGTTCTGAACGTCGCCGCGGCTCATGGTTCCCCGCTGCCCGGTTTCTGCTCACCGCCCAGCGTTGTCGACAATGTCTGCACCGCGCGACTGACGTCAGTGACGGCCAATGCCGTCGACGGGACCATCACCGGGACGCCAGTCGGTGGTGGCGCTGCGATTACCCTTGCGGGACAAGGAGATGCATACCTGAAGTCGGCGGGATTCGGAGATCCGCCGCCGGACCCGGTTCAACAATGGGACGCCACGATCGACATCGTGAACACTGTCGGCGTCGACCCGACCGATCCCAATTGGTACGGCAACGCCAAGGCGAAGGCGTTCCTGCCGAGGACCCTGAACGACCTTGCCAGCAAGTTTCCTCCCGACATCCTGGTTGTCCGGTTCGCGCCTGACGACGCCGAGGGGGGCACGTTCCGTCTCGTATCCATTCAGCCGACGCCCCAGTAGGGGGCGCCCCCGGTTCAGCCGTCGAGCGGGTTGGCCCTGATCCGTCTCGCACCGTTGTTGGCAATCGACGCCGCGGCGGCGCTGTCCGGCTTGCGTCGCGCCTGGTCCTCGAAGGACGCGATGAACTCGTCACCGAATCCTTGTCGGGGATGGCGCGCAAGCATCCACGCGCGCAGCTCTGCCGGAAACTCCTCCGGCCGGCGCCCTGCGACGTCCCAGCTGGTGGCGACCTGCAAGAGGTGCGACTCGGGGTCATCGGCCGCACACACGTCGGGGCGCATGTGCAACACGATGATCTCCTCGGCTCTTGCGGCCCGCTCAACTGGCCAACCGGCCGCTACCCCGAACACCCACGCGAGGTTTCCACCCGATTCTTCGAAGGGCACTCGGTGGGTGTCGAATGCATCGGTGAGACCGAGGTCGTGAAGCATCGCCGAGACATAGAGCAGTTCCTCGTCGAAGGCGATGCCGTGCGCGGCTCCGTACTTCGCTGCCCACAGGTACGAGCGGAAGCAGTGGTGGAGTAACGCGGGCGAGTAGAAGCGAGTAGCCACCGACACCGCGGCAGTGGCCGCCTGCGTCTGCGGGAATGCGGCGTCGACTCCTATCAGCTCAGTATTCGGTGCTCCCATGCTGATTCTCCTTTCCTTGCATTTCAGGCGCGGGCGAGCGATCGCCGGATCAACCCGGCCAGCATTGCGGACTGGGACAGAAAGGGCGAGTGCGACGTCGGCAAGCGCACAACGTCATCGGCGCGGCGGGCCATTGCCTCCTGAGCCGCGACAGGAATCGCGTTGTCGGCTTCGCAGATCACGTACGTGCTCGGGATCGTCTGCCAGGCTGTCTCGGTCAGTCGCTGACTCATCGACGCGTAGGACTGATAACCGAGTCGAGCCACCGCATACCGGGCGGTCTCGGCCTCGACGTCGTTGTAGAACACGGTCATCGGCGTAACGACCTCGACGTAGTCGCCGATCCCCTTCTGTCGGCGGCGTCTCGCCCACGGCATCAGTGAACCGCAGTTGATGGATAACAACGACTCACCGGCAAGAAGCTGGAACGCGGCGAGAAAGATGATGCGAGCGACGTTTCCCGCCTGTCGGAATGCCTGCGTGGTGGGCACTCCGCCGTACGAGTGCGCGACCACGACAACGGGCCCGCCGATCGCTGCGGCGGCTCGCGCAATCACACCGGCGTCGGCATGCATATCCTGCAGCGCCGCGGGGTCGTCACCACTGCTCGTCAGCGTCACGGTGTGCACGTCGACATCCGACAGTTCGTCGACCAGCAGCCGAAAGTGGTCGGGCCTGTGCCAAGCACCCGGGACCAGTAGGACCGATGGCACGGTCATGAAACAGCCTCTTCGCCAACAATTTCGGGCACGTCATCGATGACTCGGATGATCGTCTTGCCGCCACCACCGTGCGTCGGGCCGAACGCCACAGCGGCCTCTTCGAGGGGTCGTGTCACTCCGATGAGTGGGCGCAGCCGCCCATCTCTGAGCCTGTGCTCCAATTCGGCAAGCCCCTGGCGGTCAGGTTCGACGACGAAGAAGACGGCCCGGATGTTGTCAGGTGGGCTCGGCGGCGGTTCTGCGATGCTTACAAGTACACCGCCCGGCCGGACCAATGCCGCTGAGCGACACAGTATTTGACCTCCGATCACATCGAACACCATGTCCACTTCACCGATTCGTTCGAGTCGATCGCGATCCAGGTCCACGAAGACTTCCGCTCCCATGCCAAGGACCGTCTCCCGGTGGGCGGCACGGCCGGTACCGATCACCCGCGCCCCCGCCTCCCGTGCGAGTTGCACCGCTATCGAGCCGACACCGCCTGCGGCGCCGTGAATCAAAACGGTCTGCCCAGCCTCGAGCCGTCCGTGGGTGAAGAGTCCCTGCCAGGCCGTGAGGCCTGAAATCGGCAGCGCCGCAGCCATGGTGTGATCGATTCCGGCCGATAGCGGTGCAAGGTTGCGTGCCTCCACTGCCACGAATTCGGCCAGTGTGCCGTTGCGGCACCAGTCGGTGACCCCGAAGACCCGTTGGCCGACGGCCAGGCCAGTCGTCCCGTAACCCAGTTCGGCGATCACCCCGGAGACCTCGTGGCCGGGAATGGTCGGCGTTCGGTCGCGCCCGGCACGGTCGGTCCAGGTGGCCGGCCAATCGAGCTCACCCGGTGTGAACCCCGCCGAGTACACCTGGACGATGACGTCGTTCTCGGCGGCGTGCGGATAGGGCATCTCCTCTGCCGCGAGGCCGGCTATACCTGCGGCGCGGTCACGCGCGACGATCGCTCGCATGGTGTTCAGTTTGCGTGTCGACGGGCACTGGGATGCCGCAGGGCATCGCGGGCGTCGATCTCGTCAGGCTCGAGCATGGTGATCATGTCGACCCCGGGAGCGCAGATGCACACTGCAAGGAAGCGGGTCCAGCCCGTCGCGTCCAAATTCCTCATCTGATAGTGCACCACGTCGCCACCGGGCTCCCAGAACGCCTCGCCCGCAACGATTTCCCTGGGTGCTTCACCCTCGAGTTCGAAGAGCATTCGACCTTCCAACATGTACCCGAAGACTGGCCCCGAATGCCGATGCGGACCCACGCCGTCGTCTGCTGGAGGAAGTGCGACCAGCTGCATCATGGCGTGTGAACGCTGCGGGATCGACGGCGGCGTGGCGGACAGAAGATCGGTGATCTTGACGTTTCCTGAGACCAACATGGCTTTCACGATAGTTCTGGCAGCGCGCGAAACGGGGGCCACTTGAGCGCGGCGAGTGGGGGCCAGTCCGGGGCCAAGTCAGGGCAGCAGTCGGAGCAGCGCGTCCACGGCCGCCGACCACGCGCTCGGTGCGGGTGCCGCAAACCCGACCACCACACCCTCACGCGCGCTGCGTGTTTCGGGATGACGAAACAGCTCGAGCCGCTCCACTCCGAGCCGTTGCCACGCCGGTTGCCGGGCCCGCGCGCGCTGGTCGTCACCGAGCCCCTCGAGCGTGACGTGCAGACCCGCTGGCAACCCGCTCACGACGACGGTCGGTGACGCTAGGGCGACCGCCGCGACGAGTTGCTCGCGGCGGCGCCGGTACTCGGCCCGCATGGTGCGAATGTGCCTGTCATAGGAACCGGACACGATGAAGTCGGCCATTGCCAGCTGTTCGACGAAGCCACTGGTCTCCTCGGTTTCGCCCTTCTGCCGGACCACCGCTTCGACGAGCCGGTCCGGGACCAGCAGCCAGCCAAGCCGAAGCCCCGGCGCCAGCGACTTGCTCGCCGTGCCCATGTAGACCACGTGGTCGGGATCACCGCCGTGCAGCGCGCCGACGGGGCCGCGGTCGTAGCGGAACTCCCCGTCGTAATCGTCTTCGATGATCACGCCACCGGTTCGGCGGGCCCAATCGATGACCGCTGCGCGCCGATCGGAATGCAGTGATACGCCCAGCGGGAACTGGTGCGACGGCGTGAGCAACACACCGCCCACCTGGGCCATGTCGTCGAGCGCCGCGACGTCGGCCCCGTTGGAGTCCACCGCCAATGGGGGGCAATGCAACCCGGCTCTGGCGAGCGTCGCCCGCTGGGTGGCCAGCCCGAACTCCTCGACGGCGACGGCGGTGACTCCGGCGTCGGCCAAGGCGCCGGCGACGAGGCCCAGCCCTTCGGCGGCCCCACTGCACACGACGACGTTGCACGGGCGGGTCCGAACTCCACGCGCGCGAGCGAGATATTGGGCAAGGGCATGGCGAAGCTCCGGCCGGCCGTGTGGGTCGGCGTAGCCGAACGCCTCGGACGGGGCCGCGTTCAGCGCACGCATCACCGCACGGCTCCATTCGGTCCGCGGAAAGGACGACAAATCCGGATGTCCGGGGCGCAGGTCGTGGTGGAGCCGGCGCGGCGCCGGTTGCCGCCGTGGTGCGGCAACGGAGCGGACCACTTCGGCCGCGCGCGGGGAGACCAATGTGCTCGAGCCGTGGCGTGAGGTCAGCCAGCCTTCGGCGATGAGTTCGGCATACGCACGCGCCACGGTGTTGCGGGCGAGCCCCAAGTCGGCGGCCAGCGCGCGGCTCGAGGGCAACCGCGTCCCCGAGGGCAACCGCCCCGCGCGGATGGCGTCGCGGATGGCGTCCATCACGCTGTCACGCACCCTGCCGCCGGGGCGATCCAGGTGGAGGTCCAGTCCGGCGACCGAGCTCGTAGGTCCAGTCGTGGCGTGCACGTCAGTGATTGCGGTCCATGGTTTCAATCTAGAACACGTCGGTCCGGACTGGCCCCCACTCGCTGCCCTCAAGTGGCCCACGACGCGGGTGGTATCGCCGTTAGCGTGAAAGCCATGTCGATCACCGGCAAGTCGAAGGCCAGCCTCGTGTGGTGCGGTCAGTGCGCCCTGGTCCCTGCGGACGTGCACGCGGTGACGCAGCACCTCCAGCGTGCCCAGGCACATTGGGAGCCCGGCCTGACCGTCGGCTGACGAGCCGCCGGGATCTGCCGACCCCGTCGCACCGACGGCAACCGGTCACCCGCGTCATCGGCGACGTGGTCCCGCCCACCAACCATTCACTGCTGCGCACCGCCAGCATCGGAGGCTGAAGTAGCCGTGCCCTATTGCGAATTGACCAGCGTGCCTGCAACCACAGCGCGGGACGCGCGAAAGTGACGATGAGCGAGCTGAACCGCGATGACGGATTTGCCGTGGCCGGACCTTCCCCCGGCGAGGACCAGCGGCTGGTGACCCCCTCACCGGTCCTGATCACCGTACTCACGGCACTCAACGCGGTGGCGCCCTTCTCGATCGACATGTACCTATCCGCCTTCCCTGGGATGGCGCGTGACTTCAACGCCTCCACGTCGTCGATCCAACTCACCTTGACCGCATTCCTCATCGGTTTGGCCTGCGGACAACTCGTCTTCGGCCCGCTCTCCGATCGGTGGGGCCGGCGTCCGCCTCTGATCGTGGGGACAGCGGCTTGCCTCGGGGCCAGCGTGTCGTGCGCCGTCGCCCCGTCGATTGAAATTCTGGTGGGCCTGCGATTCGTCCAGGGTTTCGCAGCCGGCGCCGGGGTGGTCATCGCCCGCGCCATCATCGCCGATCGCGCGCGCGGACACGTTGCCCTGCGGCTCTTTTCGACCATGAACGTCACGGCAGTGCTCGCGCCGACAGCGGCCCCCCTGATCGGCGGCCTCGTCGTGACCGCCGCGGGCTGGCGGGCGGTCTTCCTGGTGCTGGCGACGATGAACCTGCTGGCTCTTCTCGGCGTGGTGCTGGTCGTCGACGAGTCGTTGCCCGAACGGTACCGCCGCCCTAGCGGGCTAGAAGCGTGGGCCGCCAGTACCCGCGGTGTGCTGGCCAGCCGCCACTATCTCGGTTACACAGCCGCCACCGCCCTCGTCTCGGCGGCGATGTTCGGCTACGTATCGGCCTCGCCCTTCGTGCTGCAGAACATCGTCGGTCTGTCGCCAGCGGCGTATTCCTACACCTTCGCCGCTTGTTCACTTGCGGTTGCCGCCGGCGGTTGCGGCGCACGCCTCACCGTCAAACGCGTCGCACCCCGCCGAGTGGTGGTCTCGGGAGTCAGTGCGCTGGTAACGATCAGTGCGCTCCTCCTGGCGACGGTCACGCTGGGCGGTGTACGCCGCGGGCCAACAATTGCCCTGATGGGTTGCTTCATGGCGGCCATCGGGTTCGTGTACGGCCACGCGGTCATGCTCGCGACGACAGCGGCCCGCCACGCGGCCGGCACCGGATCGGCGATCTTTGGTTTCAGCCAATACGCAGCGGGGGCAATCGCCTCACCGCTGGTTGGCATCGCCGGTCACGGCACTGCCGTACCGATGGGTGTAGTGATGCTCGGCGCCACCTTGGGGGCAGCGGCCGTGCTATTGGTCCTCACCCGCGGGCCTGCGCTTGCAGCCGAACCGGAAACGCCGATCATTTCGGTCCACCCGCCGCCTTAGCAGGGCCGGACCACCGACTCAACTTGCCCGACTGCTTACTGGCTCAATCACGAAAGGCTTTGCCATGGCGAAGATACTTGCCTACACCACTCCCGCGATGGGTCACTTCTTCCCCATCAGCGTTCTGCTGACGGAGCTGCGCGACCGGGGTCACGACATCGCATTGCGAACCCTTGCCGCCGGAGTGGACGCCGGCCTGGGCATGGGGTTCGCCACGGCGCCAGTCGATCCCCGCATCGAGCACATGCCCCTCGACGATGGGGGCGCCACGAATCTCCAACAGGGGCTGACACGCGTGCGAGACCTGTTCGCACGGCGGGCCGAATATGAAGTCCCCGAGCTGACCAAGGCGATCAACGACGTTCGTCCCGATGTGCTGATCGTCGACCCGAATTGCTGGGGCGCATTCGCAGTGGCCGAAGCCAGCGGGCTGCCCTGGGCCTCGTTCTGGGCGTTCTTGCCCTATCTGCGATCGAAGGGAACGCCACCGTGGGGGCCCGGGGTGCGCCCCTGGCCCGGCCCGATCGGCCGGCTTCGTGACGCGCTGCTCCGGCGTAGGTTCACCGCGCTCGACTCATGGGTCGGCCCGATGAACGTCATTCGCGCGGAACTCGACCTTCCGCCGCTCAACTCGATCGACGACTATGGGCGGCGGGCGCCACTGACGCTGGTGGCCACCGCCCAGCCATTCGACTACCCACATCCGGACTGGGACGACTCTATTCAGCTCATCGGTGCCTGCTCCTATGATCCGGCGCCCCCGACGGAGCCGGAGTGGCTGACGCAGCTCGACCGACCGATCGTCCTGGCCTCGACGTCGTCGGAAGACCAGGGCGACAGCGAGCTGGCACGCGTAGCGCTCGCCGCACTGGCGGACCAGCCCGTCCACGTCGTGGCGACATTCCCCGCAGGGGTACCGACTGACCTCAGGGCACCGGCCAACGCCACGGTGTGCCAGTTCGTACCCCACAGCCTGGTGCTGGACCGCGCGGCATGCGCGATCACCCACGGTGGAATGGGCGTCACCCAAAAGGCGCTGACGCGCGGCGTACCGGTGTGCGTAGTTCCCTACGGACGCGATCAGTTGGAGGTCGCCCGGCGCGTCGAAGTGGCAAAGTGCGGCACCTGGCTGTCGCCGAGGGACCTCACCGCTCGCCGGATGCGCGACAAGGTTCTGCAGGCCATGAAGATGACCGAGGGCGCCCGCCGCGTCGCCGACGGTTATGCCGCTACCGGTGGGGCGGCCCACGGTGCCGACGTCATCGAACAACGGCTGCTCACCTCCATGCCAGCCCCTCGACGAGGTTCCGAGTGAACCGCGATTCTGGCGATGCCGTGGGCCGCGCCCTCGCGCCCTCATTTGGGGCCAGTTGAGGGCAATTCCACGCTTCGCAGTCCTCGCGTAGTCATCGACAACGCCTCGGTGCTGCCCAAGCCCGCGTCGAGAATCCCCGTCATGCTGGGCGGCGGTGGCAGCAATCTGGGATGCGCACCAGTCCAAGGGCGGTACAGCGCATTGCCAAACGCGCAGACGGCTGGCTGCCGCTGCCTGATGACCGACGTCGATGCACTGATGTCGACCTTCGTCGCCGCCGAAGTACCGTGATCCCGTGGCGACACGGCGAATTGACACCACCTGTGGCCCGCTGGTGACGGACGAGAACGACGGCCTCATACATGCCCGCGGCATCCGCTATGCCACAGCAGAGCGGTTCAATGCCCCGAAACCGCTTCCCGCCCATGCCGAAGTCGTCGATGCGACCAAGCGCGGCCCGGCCTGCCCTCAATTGCCCTCGCGGTTGGAGTTCGTCACAGGACCGGTCATCGACGGGCTCGCGATGAGCGAGCACTGCCAGGTGCTCAGCATCACCGCCCCGGCAGATGCCGACCGCCTGCCGGTGATGGTGTGGTTCCACGGTGGGGCGTACGTCTCGGGCAGTGGCGAAGCGGTCAAATACGACCCGGATCTGCTCGTCAGCGAGGGCCGGGTGGTCGTTGTCAATGTCAGCTACCGGTTGGGCGTCTTCGGATACCTCAACCTGCACGACCGAGATACCGAAAACCTTGGCTTGCGGGACCAGATTTGTGCGCTGCGGTGGGTGCAGAACAACATCACGGCGTTCGGTGGTGATCCCACCCGCGTAACGATCTTCGGTCAATCCGCAGGCGGGGATTCGGTGATGTCGCTGCTGTTGTGCCCGGAGACTTCAGGAATGTTTTCGCGGGCCATCCTTCACAGCGCTCCGTTGAGCCTGCCAGAGGGCAGGACCACCATGACGGCCGCGATGCGCGAAGCGGCGGCAACAACGCTCGCCGGCGTCCCGCCCCGCGAAGCCAGTACGCAACGGTTGCTCGACGCGCAGGTCGCCGCTATCACAACTGCTCAGCAGTTCGGCCTGCTCGGCGCAATGGCCTTCGCGCCGATCATGGGTCGTGCGCCGTTACCGCCCGCCAGCGAGCTGGAATCCCGCATGGCCGATGCGGCTTCGCGCGTCGAGATCCTGGCCGGCTACACCCGTGACGATGCGCGACCTTTCGTCGCGTTGAGTCCGCGAGGACGAGAACTCCGGCGCATCGGCCCCATCGGAAAGGCCGCCACTGCGGTCATCGGGCGCAGGATGACGCGGCGCGTATTCGGTCGGCCCGCAATCGAACTTGCCAGTGCGTGGACCTCGGCGGGCGGCCGTGCCGCCACCTTTTGCGTCGACTGGTCGCCACCGCAGGCACCGCTGGGGGCCTGTCACTGCATCGACCTGCCGCTACTTTTCGGATTGCCGGAGTCCTGGTCCGATGCCCCCATGCTCGGTCCCGAACCGCGCGGAATCGACACCGACCTTGCGCACCGGACGCGGGCCCAATGGAGCAACTTCGCCCACGGCGGCCTCGACGCGCTCGGTCAAGTGTCGCTACGGATCGCCTAGTTGGTGGCATTTCAGGCATTGAACTGAATGCCAGAAATCCGCGTCCTTTTCGCAGTGGTTGCACGCTCGATGTTCGACTGCATCTCCTGTGACGCAAACACCCCCGGCCCAACAGGACCGGGGGTGCTACGCGTAGGACGTGCTAGTGCGAGTGACCGTGGCCGTGGCCGTGGCCGTGGCCATCGTCTTCAGCCTCGGCAGGCTTCTCGACGACCGCCGTCTCGGTGGTGAGGATCATCCTGGCCACCGACGCGGCATTGAGCACCGCAGAGCGGGTGACCTTGACCGGGTCGACCACACCGTCGGCGACCAGGTCGCCGTACTCCAGCGTCGCGGCGTTGAAGCCGTGCCCGGCAGGTAGCTCACTGACCTTGTTGACGACGACCGAACCGTCGAGCCCTGCGTTGGTCGCGATCCAGTACAGCGGCGCGGACAGCGCCTGCGAGAACACGCCGACACCGAGCGCCTCGTCGCCGGACAGTGACTCCTTCAGCGACTTGAGCGCCGACCGGGCCTGCACAAGGGCGGCACCGCCGCCGGTGATGATGCCCTCCTCGACCGCGGCCTTCGCGGCTGAGACGGCGTCCTCGACGGCTTCCTTGCGCTTCTTGAGGTCCGTCTCGGTGGCCGCGCCGACCTTGATGACCGCGACGCCGCCGGAGAGCTTCGCCAGCCGCTCCTCGAGCTTCTCGCGGTCCCAGTCGGAGTCGGTTGCCTCGATCTCGGCGCGCAATTGCGCCGACCGACCGTCGATGGCGTCCTGTGTGCCGCCACCGTCGACAATCACGGTGCTGTCCTTGCTGACGACGACGCGACGGGCGGTGCCCAGCACGTCGAGGCCGACCTCACGCAGGAGCAGCCCAACATCGGGGTTGACCACCTGGGCGCCGGTCACGATGGCGAGGTCCTCGAGGAACGCCTTGCGGCGGTCTCCGAAGAACGGCGCCTTGACCGCGACGGCCTTCAGCGTCTTGCGAATCGCGTTGACCACCAGTGTCGAAAGCGCTTCGCCCTCAACATCCTCGGCGATGATCAGCAGTGGCTTCCCGGCCTCCGCGACCTTCTCAAGCAGCGGCAGCACGTCGGGCAGCGAGCTGATCTTCTCGCGGTGCAGCAGCACCAGCGCGTCCTCGAGCACCGCTTCCTGAGCGTCGAAGTCGGTGATGAAGTACGCCGAGACGAAGCCCTTGTCGAAGCCGACGCCGTCGGTGATCTCGAGCTCGGTGTCCAGCGTGGAGGACTCCTCGACGGTGACGACACCGTCTTTGCCCACCTTGGTCATCGCCTCGCCGACCAGATCGCCGACCTGCTCGTCGCGCGAGGACACGGTGGCGACCTGCGCGATCGACTTCTGGTCGGTCACCGGGGTGGCCGCTGCCAGCAGGGCCTCGGAGACCGCATCGGCGGCCTTGCTGATGCCCGAGCCCAGCGCGATCGGGTTGGCACCGGCGGCAACGTTGCGCAGACCCGCCTTGATGATGGCCTGCGCCAGCACGGTTGCGGTTGTCGTGCCGTCACCGGCGACGTCGTTGGTCTTGGTGGCCACCGACTTCACCAGCTGAGCGCCGAGGTTCTCGAACGGGTCCTCCAGGTCGATCTCACGCGCGATGGTGACACCGTCGTTGGTGACCGTTGGGCCGCCGAACGCCTTGGCCAGCACCACATGCCGGCCTCGGGGGCCGAGCGTTATGCGCACCGCGTCGGCGAGCTTGTCGACGCCCGCTTCCATTGCACGGCGAGCGGCTTCGTCGAATTCAATCAGTTTTGCCATAAGCGTTTCCGTCCTTGCTGAGCATGACGCCCCGGGAATCCGCCGCTATTACGCGGGGATCGCCCGGGGCGGTCACGTTCGCTGTTACTTGTTGACGATGGCCAGCACGTCGCGCGCGGACAGGATCAAGTACTCCTCGTTGTTGTACTTGATCTCGGTGCCGCCGTACTTGCTGTAGATGACGGTGTCGCCCTCGGAGACGTCAAGCGGAATCCGCTTCTCGCCGTCCTCGTCCCACCGGCCGGGGCCGACTGCGACGACGGTGCCTTCCTGAGGCTTCTCCTTGGCGGTGTCGGGGATGACCAGACCGGATGCGGTCGTGGTCTCGGCCTCGTTGGCCTGTACGAGGATCTTGTCCTCGAGTGGCTTGATGTTCACGCTCGCCACGATGGAGCCCTTCCAGTAGTTCGGGTGTTGACAGCTCTAGTAGGTATCGGCATGCGTCCCAGCCCTCGCGCCGTCGTCGCGGGTGCCGGTCGAGAGCGTGGCCGCCTGCCACCTAGCACTCTATACATGAGAGTGCTAGCACTCAAGGTCGGCCCATGCCTATCGCCCGTGGCGAACACGCACATCGCCGAAATATGCGCTGACCAGCGGGTTGAATAGGTCGGCACGTTCCCACTGAAGGAAATGCCCCGCCCCGGGCAGCACAAAGGGGCCGGTGCGGTCGGTGAATGCCACCTCGCAGGTGGGCAGAAAGTCGGGGCCGACGACGTGGTCGTCCATGCCGTAGAGCAGCAATGTCGGGACGTCGACCTTGCGATCGAGGATCGGCGGCTCGCTGACCTTCCGGCCGTGCATGAGCTGATAGGCGGCCCAACCGGCGCGCAACCGCTGCTCGGTCGAGAACGGCTCGGTCATGAAATCGACGTCGGCCGCGGTGAAGGTACCCAGCGAGGCCCACATCCGGTGCCCATAGAAATTCGGCAATGTAGTGGCGGCGCTTCGCGGGCGTGTCGAGTTCGGCGGCGAGTTCGTCGGGTGTCACGCCCTGCCGGTAGCGGTAGTCGCTCGTCGGCCCGTCGCCGATCGCGCGTATCGAGGCGATATCGATTCCAGCCGCGGCGAAGTCGTCGAACAGGAACGGCGGCACTGAGTCGAAGAACACCAGCTTTTCGACGAACCCCGGATAGCGGTGCACAAGGTCACAGGAGATGGCGCCGCCGAGGTCGCCCCCGACCACGCCGCAGCGCTCGTGTCCAAGCAGGTCGTGCACCAACAGGTAGATGTCGCGGCTCCAGGCCGCCAGGTCGTAGACGTCCTCGGCGGCCGTCGCTCGGGGGAACCTCTCGGCGGTGGATCGTGAAGGCATCGGCTGCGGGCGTCGTGGGCTGCGCAGGCCGCAGACGCAGGTCGTAGTGCACGGCAGGCAGTCTGCCGCACTACTTGTCATATTGGCGCGGATCGACCATCAAGTGCGCCGATACGTCGCCGATCATCTGGATCTCGACCTTTCGCTCGGTGAAGTACCAACCGTCGTCGTCGCGGCCGAACGCGTCGTAGTAACGCCCCACGACGATCGGCTGGATCGGCACCGTCTCGGTGTCCTGCACGACGCAGAAGGTCGACCGCGTTTCGGCCGTGCCGTCGCCGCCCAGTTCGACGATCGGGTTGAGCACCAGATGCCTTGTGCGCGGGGTGTTGCCGTGATCGGGGTACCGGCGGGTGGTCATCGCGAACAGCTTGGCGATGTTCTCGGCGCCCGACACCGACCCCGACGCGGCGCCGCCGAATGTCGAGCGGGCCAGCAGCCGCCCGACCCCGTCGAAGTCACCGGCGTCGATGAGCTCGGCGTAGCGGTACAGCAGCTCGGTGATCTCGAGCTTGTCGATGCTCACAGTTGTCCTTTCACCACCGGCAGGCCGGGATCGCTCGCGACGTCGAGCGGCGACGGCGGCGCGCCCGCCGCCACCAGGTGCGCGGCGAACGACGCAATCATCGCACCGTTGTCCGTGCACAACCGGGGCCTTGGGATCCGAAGTGTCAAACCTTCTGCCGCACAACGCTCTTGCGCCAGCTCCCGCAGCCGTGAGTTCGCAGCGACACCGCCGGCGATGAGCAGCGTCGACACCCCGAGCTCGACGGCGGCCCGCACCGCCTTCGTCGTGAGCACGTCGGCCACCGCCTCCTGGAATCCTGCGGCCACATCGGCCTGCGACGCGGCGGGGTTCTTCTCGACGTAGCGCGCGACAGCCGTCTTGAGCCCGGAGAAGCTGAACGCATACGGGTCATCGCGCGGGCCGGTCATGCCGCGCGGGAACACGATCGCGTCGCGGTCGCCCTCGCGGGCCAGGTCGTCGAGCACCTTGCCGCCGGGGTAGCCGAGGCCGAGCAGCCGCGCGATCTTGTCGTAGGCCTCACCCGCGGCGTCGTCGACGGTGCTGCCGAGTTCTTCGATCGGTTCGGCGAGCGACCGCACATGCAGCAGGTTGGTGTGGCCGCCGGAGACCAGCAGACCGATGCATTCCGGTAGCGGGCCGTGGTCGAACACGTCGGCCGCGAGGTGCCCGCCGAGATGGTTGACCGCGTAGAACGGCACCTGCCATGCGGCGGCGTAGGCCTTGGCCGCGGCGACCCCCACCAGCAGAGCGCCCGCCAGACCCGGCCCGATGGTGGCCGCGACGACGTCGGGCCGCTCGATGCCTGCCGCGTCGAGGGCGCGACGCATGGTGGGCCCAAGCGCTTCCAGGTGCGCGCGCGACGCGATCTCGGGCACCACGCCGCCGAACCTGGCGTGCTCATCGACGCTGGAAGCCACCTCGTCGGCCAGCAGTGTCACGGCGCCGTCGGCGGCCAACGCCGCGATGCCGATTCCGGTTTCGTCGCATGAGCTTTCGATGGCCAGGATGGTCGTCATGTCCCGCTTCCTCGTGCCGGTCGTTGCATGGTGTAGGCGTCGGCGCCGCTGACCCGGTAGTACCGCTTGCGCAACCCGATGTTGACGAAGCCTGCGGTCTCGTACATGGCGATCGCGGCCACGTTGTCGGTCCGCACCTCGAGGTAGACGGGGTCATCGCCGGCGAAGTGCAGCAAGCGATTCAGCATCTGCCTGCCGATACCCTGGCCCTGGTAGCCGGAATCGACACCGATGGTGTGAATCTCGTACTCGTAGGGCGGCTTTCGCCCGAGCCGCGCAATACCTCCGTAGCCGACGAGCTTGTCGTCTGCGCGGGCGGCGACGTAGTGGATGTGCGGCGCTGCGAGCTCACGCAGGAAGGCCGCCGCGGGCCACGGGTCGTCGCCATGGAAGAGCTGCGCCTCCAGCTGCGCGCACCGCGCGGCGTCGCCGGGGGTCAGCTCGTCGTAAACGACCGTCATGGCCGCACCGGAGGGACGGCCCGCGGCTTGGCGTCAGGCCGCCGTAGATACAGCGGAACGAGCGGCTGCGGCGGCACCGTCCAGTCGACGACACGCACCAGCCCCGAGGCCGTCGGGTAGACCGCCGGCTGGCGTGGCAGAGCGAACAGCGCCGCGTGCTCAGGCGAACCGGCAACGGCGCCGACGTCGGTCGGGACATCGGCGGGTGCGCTCACGGCGGGACCGTCGACGCGCACACCGTCTCGGTAGCGCGCCCAGTACACCTCGCGTCGGCGGGCGTCGGTGACGACGAGCACGTCCCCCGCGGTATCGACCCCGATCGCGTCAAGGCTGCACACGCCGTACACGGGAACGCCGAGAGCCTGCCCGTAGGCCGCGGCAGTGGCCATACCGACCCGCAACCCGGTGAACGGCCCCGGGCCGCAACCCACCACGACGGCGGTCAGCTCCGTCACCGCGACTCCTGCCTCAGGAAGTGCGGCAAGCATATTGGGGGTGAGCTGTTCGGCGTGCGCGCGGGGGTCGACGGTCACCCGTTCGGCGAGGACGTCGATGCTGTCGCCGTCTCGTCGCACGATTCCTGCGGTGACGGCGGGCGTCGCGGTGTCGATCGCGAGGACGACAGTCGTCATGGTCTGCTCCACCGCCAAATCGCCGTGCGCACTTCGGTCTCCGCTGCGCGCTCGAGGCGGATGTCGAGGTGCCGATCCGAGAGCCGCTCGACGAGGCCCTCACCCCACTCGACAACGACGACGGCATCGGCGAGGTCGGTGTCGAGGTCCAGTGAGTCGAGTTCGCCGAGCAGGTCGGCGCCCGCGTGGTCGAGCAGCCGGTACATGTCGACATGGATCATGGCGGGCGCGCCGGACCGCCGCGCCCGATGCACCCTGGCCAGCACGAACGTCGGCGACGTGACCGGCCCGTCGACATCCATCGCCTCGGCGATTCCCTTGGCCAACACAGTCTTTCCCGCACCCAACGGGCCTGACAGCACCACCACGTCACCGGCGCGCAACAGCGCACCGAGCTTGGCGCCGAGTGCCTTGGTGTCCTCTGCGGTGGGCAGCTCCGCCGTCCCCGCCGATTGTTCAGCCACGGGGTCTGGCCCGATCGCGCAATCGCCTTGTCAACGCGACGAGTTTCGACGGTGTGGCGCGGTCGACCAACCGGACCAGCGCGTCGTCGATGATCTCGGGCGCTTCGAGCTGCACCAGATGGCCTGCGCCGCGCACGATCACCAGCTCCGATGACGGCAGCTCGGCGGCCATCGCCTCGGAATGCTCGACGGGTGTGATCAGATCGCGGTCGCCGCAGGCGATCAGTGTCGGCACCTTCGCCAGTATGGGCAGCGCCGCTTCCTCGTCGTGCACCTCAAGCGCATGCAAGAATTCGACGAGCGTGGCGATCGGAGTGCCGTGCATCATCTTCTCGGAGAAGGCGACGACGCTCGGGCTGACCTTCTCGTCGCCGTAGGACGCCGCCCGCAGGATCGGGGCGATCACCGACTTGGCCGCCCCCCTGGTCCGGTGCACGGTCTTGGGTGCGTAGCGGACCGCGAACCGGACCGCCTCCAGCACAGGGTTTTTCAGGATCTCCGCAAGCGGCGACCTTGCGACGCCCTCTGCTGCCGACGAGATCAGGGCGGCGCCGACAACGCGAGTGGGATAGCGCTGCGGGAACTGCCTGGCATGCGAAAGCACGGTCATCCCGCCCATCGAGTGTCCGACGAGGACCACCGGCCCCTTGGGCGCCGTCACCGCGAGCACGGTCTCGAGGTCCTTGCCGAGTTGTTCGACCGTGTAGGTGTCGGGCGATGCCTCCGCCGAAAGGCCGTGCCCGCGCTGGTCGTAGAACACCATCCGCACCTGCGGGCCCCACTGCTGCTCCAGCCGTGCGCGCTGGAAGTAGAAGGCGCCCATCCGCAGACAGAATCCGTGCGAGAACACCACCGTCAGCGGGGCGTCCTGCGGGCCGACCTCCCGCACCGCGAGATCCACTCCGTCGGGCGTGGTCACCACCGAGCTACGACCGGAGTCGATCAGCTCGAAATCCTCGCCCTCGTAGCGGTCGTCGCGCGTGGTGCGTCTCGTCATCGACCGCGCGATGGTCACCCCCGCCATGGTGCCGACGGCCGCCAGCCCCGCGGCACCCGCCAACAGACCGGCATTCGTCCTGCGCCGCAGCCGTTTCGGGTCGTTATCGCTCACCGGCTGCATCCTCCGCCGAGGTGCCCAGGTACGTCCTGACGACCCGACCTCGCGGACTGGTGACAACCTCGTAGTGAATGGTGCCCAAAGTCTCGGCCCAGTCCTGTGCGGTGGGTTCGCCGTCGGTGCCTGGGCCGAATAGGATCGCCTCGTCGCCCTCGCTGACATCGCCTGCGTCGGGACCGAGGTCGACGACGAACTGGTCCATGCAGATGCGGCCGACGTTGGGCCGCAGCCTTCCGTTGATGAGCACGTTCATTTGTCCGCTCAGGGACCGGAAGATTCCGTCGGCGTATCCGACCGGCAGCAGCGCCAGCGTGGTGTCACGGTCGGCGATCCAGGCGTGCCCGTAGGACACTCCGTCGCCGGCGCGGACCGACCTGACCAGTGTCACCGGACATTTGAGCGTCATCGCGGGCCGCAGCCCCGTGTCGCCGCGTTCGGGGATCGGATTCAGTCCGTATACCGCGATGCCGGTGCGGACGAGGTCATAGGCCAAGTCGGGGCGCGACATCGCGGCGGGCGAGTTGGACAGGTGCGCGATCTCGAAGTGCACCCCCCGGTCGCGGGCCTGGTCTCGCATCTCGGTCAGCCGCCGTGCCTGCAGGTCGTTGACGGGGTTGTCGGGGTCGTCGCCGTGCGCCAGATGCGACATGATGCCGCGCAGCCGGACCGCCCCGTCGGCCACCGCGGGCCGCAGTCCCGTCAGCATGGCCGGGAAGTCGGCCGGGCTCACGCCGTTGCGGCTCAGCCCGGTGTCGACCTTGACGGTGACGTTGGCGGTGACACCGGTGAGCTTGGCCGCTGCGAGCAGCTCGTGCAGCTGCCGCGGTGAGGACAGCGCCACCGCAACGTCGGACTGCAGCGCAGGGGCGAAGTCGGTGCCTGGCGGATGCAGCCACGCCAGCACGGGCGCGGTGATGCCTTCGCGGCGCAGCGCAAGCGCCTCGGAGATGGTGGCGACGCCGATCTCGGCCGCGCCCGCGGCCAGTGCCGCCCGTGCGACCTGGGGGGCGCCGTGGCCGTAGCCGTCGGCCTTGACAACCGTCATCACCTGCGCCGAGCCGGCGAGTTCGCGCAGGATGCGGACGTTGTTGGCGATCGCGCCGAGGTCGACCACCGCCTCGGCGTTTGCGCCGGGCGAAAGTGTTGTCGTCAGTTCGGTCGTGGACATCGTCATATCACCACCGCCGATTGTCCCAGACGCCCGGAATGCCCCTCGAAACTGCGAACAGATCGCGGATCTGCCGCTCAGCGCGATCTCCCAGCAGGCTCGGCGCTGACAACTAGCGCACGGTCGTGGCGATCGCCTTCGTCTGCAGGTACTCCTCGAACCCGGCAAGGCCCATCTCCCGGCCGAGGCCCGACTGCTTGTAGCCGCCGAAGGGCATATCGGCCGAGTACCAGATGCCGCCGTTGACGTTGACGGTGCCGACCCGCAGCCGCGACGCCACCCAGCCTGCCCGCACCTCGCCGCCGTACACGGTGCCGGACAGCCCGTAGGGCGAGTCGTTTGCGATGCGGACCGCCTCGGCGTCGCCGTCGTGGGCAAGCACGGTCAGCACCGGCCCGAAGATCTCCTCGCGCGCCACCCGCGCGTCGTTGGTCAACCCGCCGATCACCGTCGGCTCGATGTAGAAGCCGCGCGGCAGATGCGCCGGGCGACCGCCGCCGCACGCGAAGACGCCGCCCTCGTCGAGCGCCAGCCGCAGAAACCCCGCGATGCGGTCTCGCTGCCGCGCGGAGATCACCGGGCCGCACACCGTCGTGGGGTCCGCCGGATCACCGACCACGACCTCTTGCATCGCGGCCGCCGCGGCCGCCACGGCGTCGCGATAGCGGTCCCGTGGCACCAGCAGCCGCGACGTGAAGGCACATCCCTGTCCGGCGTGGCGGGCCACCGCAACGGCCGCCTTCGCGCACACGGTCTGCAGGTCGGCGTCGTCGAGCACGATGAAAGCCGATTTACCGCCGAGTTCCAGCAGGACCTTCTTCACCGACTGCGCGGCGGCCGTCATCACGGCGCTTCCCGTCACGGTCGATCCCGTGAACGAGACGAGATCCACGCGTGGATCGGATGCCAGTTGGGCTCCCACGCGGTGATCGCTGGATGTGACGATGTTGAGCACGCCGGGCGGGATATCGGTCTTCTCCGCGACGATCCGACCGAGTTCCGCTGCGCACCAAGGAGTATCGGGAGCAGGTTTGAGTACGACGGTGTTGCCTGCCGCCATGGCGGGACCGATCTTGGCCAGGTTGATCTGATGCGGGAAGTTCCACGGCGTGATCGCGCCGACGACTCCGTACGGTTCCCGCACGACCGTTCGCCTGCTCGCGATACCGAGTGGCGCGCAGACGCCGAGATCGGTTTCCCAGGAGTACTTTTCCGCAGTCCTGGCCGGGAATTCGAGATCGTCGACGGGTATCTGCAGTTGACCGCCGTAGGTCAGGGTGATCGGCGCGCCGACCTCGGCGACGGTGATGGCGCGCAGCATCTCGATCTCCGTGTTCAGCGCGTCGCGTAGCTGCCGCAGGCAATGAACCCGCAGGCTTGTGTCGCGTGGCCAGTCGGACTCGTCGAACGCCGTGCGGGCCGCAGCGACGGCGCGGTCCATATCGGTGGCGTCGCCGTCGGCCGCGGTGCCAAGCGGGTCCTGCGTCGCCGGGTTGATGGTGGCGAAAGTTCCACCGCCACCGTCAGTCAGGGTGCCGTCGATCAGCAGCGCGGTCGACTTGTCCGCGCTACGCGGGGCCACTGTGCACCCAGTCGCGTGACCGCACTCGCCATGTCGCTCTTGCATAATCGAGTTCCGAATGAGGCCATTGGGTGACGATGCGGCCCGACGGCGAGCGGTAATAGCTGTCGCACCGCGTCCAGATGGTCTGTGCCAGATCAGCGGAAATCTGTTCATTGAAACAGCGCTCGACGTCGGGACGAACATCGACGAAGCCGCCACGGCGCGCGATACGGCTGACGGCACTCGCGACAAGCCGAGCACCCGCCTCCAGGATGTAGATGATCGAGTTGGCGCCCTGGTTGGTGTTCGGGCCGTAGAGCATGAAGAAGTTCGGAAACCCGCTGACCGCCGTCCCGAGATAGGCCTGCGGGTCGCAACCCCAACGCTGGTGCAGGCTTTCGCCGTCGACGCCGACGACGTCAAGGCCCGAAAGGTAGCTGCTTGTCTCGAATCCCGTCGCGGCAACGATGGCGTCGACTTCGACCACCGTGCCGTCATCGGTGACGATTTCCGAGTCGGTGACACGGGCGATGGGGTCGGTGACGAGGTTGACATGATCGCGTTGCAGTGCGGTGTAGTACTTCTCGCCGAGCAGAACCCGCTTGCAGCGGAACGGGTACCGCGGCGTCAGCGCGTCGCGCAACCGGTCGTCGGCGACGTGCTTGTGCAGGAATTTACGGGACATTTCCTCGACGACGGCCATTCGCGGATGGTCGGGTGTCAGCGCGGTGTTGTCGTGCTGCAGCTTCCACAGCCGCCATCGTTGCAGCCACGATGCCCAGGGCAGCCGACGGTAGCGGGTCAGCTCGTCGGCACTGTAGGACCGATCCTCCTTCGGGACCATCCACGGCGGCGTGCGCTGGAAGACCGTCAATTCCCCTGCGACGTCCGCGAGTTCGGGCACGACCTGCACACCGCTGGCCCCTGTTCCGATCACCGCCACCCGTTTGCCGGTCAGGTCGACGGTGGCATCCCATTGCGCGGTGTGCATGAGCGTGCCTGAGAAGTCTGCGAGGCCGTCGATATCGGGGTACCGAACCGAGCCGAACAGCCCGACGGCGCTCACCACGACATCGGCGACCACGGTCTCGCCGTTCGTCAGGTGCACGTCCCAGTGTGACGCCTGCGCGTTCCATCCCATGCTGTGCACACCAGTGTTCAGCATCAGGTGTCTACGGAGGTCGAAGTCGTCGGCGACCGACTCCAGATAGTCGAGGATCTCCGGCTGATACGCGTAGGTGCGACTCCACGCGCGGTTCGGCGCGAACGAGAAGGAGTACAGATGGCTCTGGATGTCGCACGCCGCGCCCGGGTAGATGTTGCGGCGCCACGTCCCCCCGACGCCGTCGGCGCGTTCGATGATAGTCAGGTCGTCGAACCCTCTTCGCCGCAACGCCACTGCCGCAGCCAGCCCGCCGAAACCCGCACCGATGATCACCACTCGCGGCGACGGACGGCGACGTGTGAGCGCCATGATGCGGCCGGGCAGGTAGCGAAATACCGTCACGACGTCTCGTAGCCCTCTGGCGCGCCGCAGGCCCTCGAAGCGGCGAGGATGTCGGCGTATTCGGTTGGGCTGCCGTAGAAGAAGCTGCCCTGGCGGGTCTTCGCGTTGGCCTGGCCTTCGCGGTTGTAGTAGCCGGGCGTACACGCCTTCGCGCGCTCGGCGCTGGCCGCGGACCGCTCGACGATGGTGTCCACCCACGCTGCTTCGGCGTCGGCGGACGCCTCGAGCCGCTCTATCCCGTTCTCGAGCGCCCAGGCGATCACGCACGCCGTATGGGTTGCCTGGACGTCGAGTAGGTACGGGAAGTTCACGGTGAAGCCCGACTGGGCGATGCTCAGCACGAAGCTGTTCGGGAAGCCGTGCACGCTGACGCCGTGCAGTGTGCGGACGCCGTCGCCCCATTTCTCGGTCAGTGTCAGGCCGTCGCGTCCGACGAGATCGAACCCGGTGCGCCGCGAATAGTCGGTGCCGACCTCGAATCCGGTCGCGAAGATCAGACAGTCGACGAGGTGTTCGGTGCCGTCGACGACGACGCCGTCTGCGGTGATCCGCTCGACGCCAAGGCCTTTGGTGTCGACCAGCGTGACATTGTCGCGATTGAATGTCTGCAGGTAGTCGTCGTGGAAGCACGGCCGCTTGCAGAAGTAGCCATACCACGGCTTGAGTCCTTCTGCGGTGGCGCGGTCTACCACGATCGCGTCGACGCGGGCCCGGATCTCCTCCATCTTGGCGAAGTCGGCGAGTTCGACCGTGCGCAAACGGTCTTCGTCCGACATTCCCACGATGTTGCGCTGCCGCATCACGAAGAGCTTCTTGACGATGCTCGTCCAGGCGTCGTTGACCAGGTCTTCGTCGGCCTCGCCGCCTGCGGTGAGCAGCTGGAAGTTCTCGATGCGGTGACGCTGCCAGCCCTTCTTGAGGTCTGCCGACCATTCCGCATCGGTCGGCCGGTTGCCGCGCACATCGACCGTTGACGGGGTGCGCTGGAACACCAGCAGCCTGCCCGCCGACCTGCCAAGGTGCGGCACGCACTGGATCGCGGTCGCGCCGGTGCCGATGATGCCCACCCGCTTGTCCGCCAGCTTGGCCAGATCGGCACCGGTGTAGCCGTAGTCCCACCGGCTGGTGTGGAAGGCGTGCCCACGGAAGTCCATGATGCCTTCGATGCCGGGAAGTTTCGGCTTCTGCAGGTACCCGTTGGCCATCGACACGAACCGCGCCCGGATCGCATCGCCGCGGTTGGTGGAGATCACCCACCGCGAAAGCTCGTCGTTCCACCGTATTTGGGTGACTTCGGTCTGCAGGCAGGCGTCGCGGTACAGGTCGTAGTGTTCGGCGATGCGCCTGCAGTGCGCGAAGATCTCGTCGCCCTTCGCGTATTTCTCGGTCGGGAGGTAGCCGAGTTCCTCCAGCAGCGGCATGTACACGTAGGACTCGACGTCGCACGCGATGCCCGGGTATCGGTTCCAGTACCAGGTGCCGCCGACGTCGGCGGCCTTGTCGATGAGCCGAATGCTCTGCACACCGAGGTCCCGCAGTCGGGCCCCGGTCAGCAGTCCGCCGAATCCGGCGCCGATGATCGCGACGTCGACGTCGTCGTGCAACGGTGCCCGGGTGAAATGCGGATCGCGCCACGGGTCGTCGGCGAATCCCGCGAACGCTCCTGCGGTCTCGACGTACTGCGCGATGCCGTCCGGCCGCAGCCTCCTGTCGCGTTCGCGCGCGTACTTCTCCCGCAGAGCGTCGACGTCGAACGCCACCTCGGGGACTTGCACGGCCTCGCCCTCAGTGCGCGAACGGCTGCAGCTCGTCGAAATGCCCACCGGGCTTGAGCTCGTCGAGATGTCTGAGCGCGGTGGCGGTGTCGTCGCGCAGCGCACGCGCAAGGTCCATCGAGAACCCTTCGCGCACGACGATGCGCAGCACGGCGATGTCGGTGGCGTTCTCCGGCATGGTGTAGGCGGGCACCTGCCAGCCGTAGGCCCGCAGCGCATGCGAGACGTCGAACTCGGTGTAGCCCGGATTGCCCTTCAGCCGGAAGCTGACCACCGGGATCGCCGAACCGTCAGAGATCAACTCGAAGTGCTCGCTGTCGCGAAGTTGGTCGCCGAGCCAGCGCGCCGTCTGCGACAGGCATCCCATCACCTGGCTGTAGCCTTCGCGTCCCAACCGCAGGAAGTTGTAGTACTGGCCGATCACCTGGTTACCCGGCCGGGAGAAGTTCAGCGTGAAGGTCGGCATGTCGCCGCCGAGGTAGTTCACCCGGAAGACCAGCTCCTCGGGCAGATACTCATGGCTGCGCCACACCACAAACCCGATGCCGGGGTAGGTCAGGCCGTACTTGTGGCCGCTGACATTGATCGAAACCACCCGCGGCAGCCGGAAGTCCCAGATCAGGTCGGGATGCAAAAACGGGACGACGAAGCCGCCGCTTGCCGCGTCGACGTGCACGGGTATGTCCAGCCCGCCGTCGGCGGCCAGTTTGTCCAGCGCTTCGCAGATCTCGACGATCGGTTCCAGCTCACCGGTGAACGTGGTGCCCAGGATCGCGACCACGCCGATGGTGTCTTCGTCGATGTTCTCCAGCACCTGCTCGGACGTGATGACGTAGCGGCCCTTCTCCATCGGCAGGTACCGCGGCTCGACGTCGAAGTAGCGGCAGAACTTCTCCCACACCACCTGCACGTTGGAGCCCATCACCATGTTCGGCCTGCGCTTGCGCCAATCCTTGCCGACGCGTTCACGCCACCGCCAGCTCAACGCGAGTCCGGCCAGCATCACCGCCTCGCTTGATCCGATCGTGGAAACCCCTGTCGCGCTTGATGGGTCGTCGTCGCGCAGCCCCTCGGCATGGAACAGGTCGGCGACCATACACACGCAGCGTGCCTCGATCGCGGCGGTGGCCGGATACTCGTCCTTGTCGATCATGTTCTTGTCGAACGTTTCGGCCATCAGTTTCTCGGCCTGGGGGTCCATCCAGGTGGTCACGAACGTCGCCAGGTTCAACCGGGAGCTGCCGTCGAGCATCAGCTCGTCGTGGATGAACCGGTAGGCGGCATCAGGATTCATCGATTCGTCGGGCATCCGCAGCGACGGCACGGGCGCCATCGACATCCGCCCGGTGTATGCCGGTGCGATCACTGGGCCTTGGGTGTGCCTGGGGGGCATGAAAAGTCCTTTCGTGGCGATCTACAGACGAGCGACTGCGGTACGGACGTGGGCCAGGATGCGCGACGCGGAGGTGGGAGCGGGACGGGGTCCGGGGTCTACGGCCGAGAGGTTGGCGGCGTGGGCATGCACGAACGCCCCCGCGGCGGCCGCTTCACCGGCGGGCAGGCCCGCGGCGAGCAGCGCGCCGATGATGCCCGACAGCACGTCGCCCGATCCCGCGGTGGCCGCCCATGACTGGCCGGCCGGGTTGAGGTAGACGGGGCCGCCCGGCTCGGCGATGACGGTGATGTTGCCCTTCAGCAGCACCGTCGCCCCGAAGTGGTCGGCCAGCCTGCGGGTGGCCGCGACGCGGTCGTCGCCCGGCGGCGATCCACTCAGTCGGGCGAACTCCCCTGCGTGCGGCGTCAGCACCGTCGGCGCGGTGCGGTTGGCAAGAAGATCGGGATGCGCGGCGAGGATCGTCAGCGCGTCGGCGTCGACGATCACGGGCAGATTCGTGTCGAGCGCGAACCACAACGCCGAGGCGCCTGCGTCGTCGGTGCCGAGACCCGGTCCGACGACCCACGCCTGAACCCGACCCGCGGCCGAAGGGCTCGGCGATGCGATGACTTCGGGCCAATGCGAAAGCACTTGCTGTGCAGCACTTCCCGCGTAGCGCACCATGCCGGATGTGGCGGCCACCGCGGCGCCGGTGCACAACACGGCCGCACCCGGATACGTCGCCGAGCCGGCGAGGACGCCGGTGACACCCTGGGTGTACTTGTCGTCCTTGGGACCCGGCGTCGGCCAGCGGGCGGCGACGTCGGCCGCGTCGAAACTCATGACGTCGGGCGCAGGCAGGTCCAGGCCGATGTCGACCAGTTCGACGCGCCCGCAGTCCCCCAGCGCGTGAACAGGTTTGAGGCCACCGAACGTCACGGTCAGCGCGGCGTGCACGGCGGGGCCGCTGACGGCGCCGGTCGCCACGTCGACGCCGCTGGGGATATCGACGGCCACCACCGGGATTCCCGCCTCGTCGACGGCGGCGAATACCTCCGCGGCGGCCGGGCGCAACGCGCCGGTGCCGGAGATGCCGACGACACCGTCGATCACCAGATCGGTTGTCGCCGGGACGCTTTGCACCACCCGCCCGCCCGCCTTCTGGAAAGCGGCCAGCGCCTTGGAGTGGGTGTGTTCAGGATTGAGCAGGATGGCGGCGGCCGATGCGCCGCGGCGACGCAGCAACGTCGCGGCCCACAGCGCGTCACCGCCGTTGTCGCCGGAGCCGGCGACCGCGCAGACCGACCGACCCGCGATACCGCCGGTGCGCACACGAAGCTCGCGGGCGATCGCGGTGGCCAGGCCGCCGGCCGCCCGCCGCATCAGCACACCGTCGGGCAGCGACGCCAGCAGCGGTGCTTCGGCTTCGCGGATCGCATCAGCGGAGTAGTAGTACCGCATCGTTGCCCTAGGTTACGTGGCGCGGTGCTCATAACGACACAGATTTGACCGGCCGATTCGAGGAGGGGCCACTTGGCCTCCCGGCGCGGGTTTGCCGGTTACCAGTACCCGTGGGGCCCGCCACGGGGCTGTAGGACGCACCGCGAGGGCCTGGCCACCGGCAGAAGCACCGATCAGGCGTTGCTCTGCACCGGCAGTCTCTCGTCCACCGACACCAGGCCCTTCGGCCGCGGCCGAAAGGGCGCGGTCTTGCCGTGAGTTGCGTATATCACCAAGCCGACGAACATGAGGCCGCCGACCAGATTGCCGATTACCGTTGGGATCTCGTTCCACAGCAGGTAGTCGCCGATGGTGAAGTTGCCGCCGAGCAGGAGCCCGGACGGGAAGAGGAACATGTTCACGATCGAGTGCTCGAAACCAAGGTAGAAGAACACCATGATCGGCATCCACATCGCGATCACCTTGCCGGGCAGGCTGTCTGACATCATTGCGCCGACAACGCCGGTCGAAACCATCCAGTTGCACATCACGCCGCGGATGAACAGCGTAAGCATGCCTGCAGCGCCATGGTCGCTGTATCCCACCGTTCGGCCCTCACCGATTTTGCCGATTGCCTGGCCGACGGCGTCCGGCGGAATGTCAAAGCCGTAGGTGAAGTAGATCGCCATGAATACGGCCACGGTCAGCGCACCGGCGAAGTTGCCCAGGAAGACAAGTCCCCAGTTGCGAAGCATGGAACCGATAGTCACACCGGGACGCTTGTCGAGCCATGCCAGCGGCACGAGGGTGAACACCCCGGTCAGCAGGTCGAATCCGAGTAGGTGAAGCATGCAGAAGCCGACCGGAAAGAGTACGGCGCCCAAAAGGGGCTCACCGGTTTTGACCGTGATCGTCACCGCGAACGCGGCAGCGAGAGCAAGTACCGCTCCTGCCATGTAGGAGCGGATAAGAGTATCCCGGGTGGACATGAACACTTTGGACTCGCCGGCGTCGATGATCCGCATAGCGAGTTCCTGTGGTTTCACATATGACATGGGTTCATTCCTTCTCGAGGGTCACCAGTGGTAGGGGAGGAACTTGCCATCGATGGTCACGACGACGCGGTCGCCATCGGGATCCAGACGGCGGTCAAATGACACGTTGCAATTGATGGCGCTCATGATCCCGTCGCCGAATTCTTCGTGGATCAGGGCTTTCAAAGTCGGCCCGTAGACATTGATGAGCTCGACGAACCGGTAGATCGTCGGGTCGGACAACAGCGAATCGTCGGCCGTCCGGTAGGGCTGTCGCTGGATCGCCGCGACGGCCTCGTCGCTGAGGCCGAGCAGCTCCCCGATGGCCGAGGCTTCCTTGGCCGGCACCGGATGACTTCCCAGCAGGGCGGCGACGGTCCAGACGAGCGGCCGATCGATGTGGTCGGCCAGCTTCTGCCAACTGATGCCGGTCGCGGCGCGACGCTCTTCGATCTCTGAGGTCGGTGGCGTTGGGGGGTGGTACGCCATTCTCTTCTCCTTTGCGTGTTGGGAGCGGCGCGATCACCGTCGACCGCTGGTCCCTCTATGTCAGCCGCTGGCGCCGCGCCCGCAAATGGCAAGAGGCGCACACAATGCGGCAATTCGCGCATGGCCGCCGATCAACTGGGTCGATTAACTAGCGCGTAACGGACAGGGAAAGGCTTCGAAACTCCCCGGACGTAGCGTCCCCTCAACTCATGGATGCGGAGTCAGACGAATGGGGCCCCAAGCAAATCCCACGGCGACCGCGGTCGATTCCGACATGCTGTCGGCGGTGATCGACATGGCGCCGACCCCGCTGTGGGTCATAGGGTCCAACGGAAACGTTGCGTTGGCGAACCAGGCAGCGCTCGGCATGCTGGGCTACCGGTCTGCGGGTGATGTGATCGGAGCACCGAGCCACGACACCCTGCACGAGTGGCGGCCCGACGGTTCGCGGTACCCATCGGATTCCTGCCCGATCCTGGATGGGCGCGGTTCGCATGCCACGTCGGCGCCTGAGTGGTTCATCACCCGCGCGGGACGACCAATTCCCGTCACGTGGTCGACGCGGCCGATCGGTACCGGCGGCGCCCGACTGCTCTCCTTCGCCGATGCGACGGAACGACTGGCAGCCAAAGGAACCCACGACGACGAGCGTGATGTCCTCGCGGCCGTCGAAGCGGCCGCGGCCCCGTCACGTGCGGCGCTGCGGGCGAGCCTGCTGGCCCACGTACGCACCCGGTTCCGCGACCCGGGCTTCACCGCGGCCACCCTGGCCGCCGAGCTGCACGTCTCGCTTCGCTCGGTTCAACAGTTGCTGGCCGAGGAGGGCCGCTCTCCGGCGACCGAGATTCGCAGGAGGCGACTGGAATTCGCCAGTTCCCTCATCGCGCGCGGCACGTCGGTGCACCACGCCTGCCGGGCAAGTGGATTCAGTGAAACCGGCACTTTCACGCGCGCGTTCCGGCGCCACTTTGGGAAGTCCCCCAGTGAGTGGGCGCGAACGTCCGCTTGAGGCTTCGGAAGTGCCGACCTCGCGGCGCTTCTGCACACCTACTCGACGGTGACGGACTTCGCGAGGTTGCGTGGCTTGTCGACGTCGTAGCCGCGGGCCTGCGCCACACCTGCGGCGAACACCTGCAGCGGAATCGTTGACAGCAGCGGCTGGAGAAGCGTTGACACCGCGGGGATTTCGATCAGGTGGTCGGCGTACGGCCGGACCGTGTCGTCGCCCTCCTCGGCGATCACAATGGTGATCGCTCCGCGGGCCTGGATCTCGCGGATATTGCTCAACAGTTTGGAGTGCAGCACGGCCGCATTCTTGGGCGACGGCATCACGACGATGACCGGCAGGCCGTCCTCGATGAGGGCGATGGGGCCGTGCTTGAGCTCACCGGCCGCGAAGCCCTCGGCATGCATGTACGCGAGTTCCTTGAGCTTCAGCGCGCCCTCGAGCGCGACGGGATAGCCGACGTGGCGGCCGAGGAACAGCACGGTCTGCGACTTGGCGAACCGGCGGGCCAGCTCCGAGACGGGTTCCAGGGTCCCCAGCACCTGTTTGACCAGCTCGGGCATGTACTCCAGCTCGCGGAACTCGCGCTCCACCTCGTCGGGGTACTTGGTGCCGCGGGCCTGTGCGAGCGCGAGACCGACGAGATAGTTGGCCGCGATCTGCGCAAGGAACGTCTTGGTCGATGCGACCCCGATCTCGGGGCCCGCGCGGGTGTAGAGCACCGCGTCGCACTCGCGCGGGATCTGGCTGCCGTTGGTGTTGCAGATCGCCAGTACCTTGGCCTTCTGCTCCTTGGCGTGCCTCACGGCTTCCAGGGTGTCGGCGGTCTCGCCGGACTGCGAGATGGCGATCACCAGCGTGCTGCGGTCCAGCACAGGGTCGCGGTAGCGGAACTCGCTGGCCAGCTCGGCCTCGACGGGTAGCCGGGTCCAGTGCTCGATCGCGTATTTGGCCAGTAGCCCGGAGTGGTACGCGGTACCGCAGGCGACGATGAAGACCTTGTCGATCTCGCGCAGCTCCTGGTCGGAAAGGCGCTGCTCGTCGAGCACGATGCGGCCGTCGACGAAATGCCCGAGAAGGGTGTCGGCGACGGCGGCGGGCTGCTCGGCGATCTCCTTGAGCATGAAGTACTCGAAGCCGCCCTTCTCGGCGGCCGACAGGTCCCAGTCGATCCGGAAGGGTCGGGCACTGGCGTCGTCCGGGTTGCCGTGGAAGTCGGTGATCCGGTAGCCGTCGGCGGTGACCACGACGGCCTGATCCTGGCCGAGCTCGACGGCGTCGCGGGTGTATTCGATGAACGCCGCCACGTCTGAGCCGACGAACATTTCTCCGTCGCCGACACCGAGTACCAGCGGTGTGGATCGGCGGGCGGCGATGATCGTGCCCGGCTCGTCGGCGTTGGCGAACACCAGCGTGAAGTGGCCCTCGAGCCGGGGTAGCACGGCGAAGACGGACTGCGCGAAATCGCCCGCGGTGTCGCCGTCGCGATATTGCTGGCCGACGAGATGAACGGCGACCTCGGTGTCGGTGTCGCTGGCGAACTCCACGCCGCCGGTTTCCAGCTCCTGCCGCAGCTCGGCGTAGTTCTCGATGATTCCGTTGTGGACGACCGCGATCTTGCCCGACTGGTCTCGGTGCGGGTGGGCGTTGCGGTCGGTCGGCCTGCCGTGGGTGGCCCACCGGGTGTGGCCCAGACCGGTGCTGCCGACGAGGCTTGCGGCATCGACCTCGGCCAGCGCCGCTTCGAGGTTGGCGAGACGTCCGGCGCGTCGCCGCACGGTGAGCCCGCCGACACCGTCGAGCAGGGCGACACCGGCGGAGTCGTAACCGCGGTACTCCATCCTGCGCAGCGCGTCGACGACGACCCCGCGAGCGTCCCGCGTCCCGACGTAGCCGACGATTCCACACATAGGTATCAAGCCTAGACGACTATCCAGCTAACTGCACAGTCGCCGTGACGACGGCGATAACGTAGGTTTTCGTACCTAAAGGAGCGCTAGGCGCAAAGCTGGATGAACCCGAGTGGGCCGCTTAGGCACGGTGGTGGCGGTGGCCCGTAGTTGTTCCAGCCGCCGTAGTTGTACCCGCCGCCGTACCCGCCGCCCCATGCTGGTGGTGGTGGCGGTGGCGCAGGCAGCCATGGGCCAGGACCCCAGCCGGGACCAAACTGCGCGAAGTCCGCCTGTACCGGCGGCGCCGCATTCGCTGTGCCCGCACCGACGCCAACAGCCGCGAACCCGAGTGCCCCGGCGATGCCGAGACCCGCTGCGATGTTCCTCAGATTTTTCATGTGAACTCCCGAATTGACTCGTTCACTGCACGACGAATGCCGTTCCAGGACACCGTGACCCGTCCCCTGATGTCTGACTTTGACGTTACTCCACGTCGTATGTGTAGACGCTGTGAAGAGATTATGTATCCCGGCGCAGGCCGCTGATCTCGGCCGGCAGCGCCACCACCCCGAGCAGCGCGACAGGCCGACGCAATTTCACAAAGGAGGACCCTAACGTCGAGGTTACGGCTGTGGGCTACGGTCGTCAGGTGGCCAGCACGAAGAAGCTCTTCGCCGCCTTGAAACGGCGCGGGCCGCATCGCGTGCTGCGCGGCGACCTGGCATTCGCCGGTCTGCCCGGCGTGGTGTACACCCCCGAATCCGGGTTCAACCTTCCCGGCGTCGCGTTCGCGCACGAATGGCTGACCTCGGCGGAGCGCTACGAGGGCACCCTCGAGCATCTGGCTTCGTGGGGCATCGTCGCGGCCGCGCCAGACACCGAGAAGGGCATCGCACCGTCGGTGCTGAACCTGGCGTTCGACGTCGGCACCACGCTGGACATCATCGCCGGGGTGCGCCTTGGCGAGGGGAAGATCAGCGTGCATCCCACCAAGCTCGGCATCGTGGGCCACGGCTTCGGCGCGTCGACCGCGGTGTTCGCCGCCGCAGGCATGGCGGCAAAGCCGAAGGCCGTCGTAGCGGCGTTTCCGACGGTGACCAAACCACGCGCCGAGGAAGCCGCCGCGACGTTGAAGGTCCCCGGCCTGATCCTCACCGACCCCGGCGATCCGATGTCGTTGCGGTCCAATGCGATCGAGTTGGCCCGGGTGTGGAAAACCGCGACGCTGCGCGCCATGCCGAAGGCCAAGGCGGGCGGCCTGATCGAGGGTCGCCGCCTGGCCAGGGTCGTCGGCCTGCCCGGCGCCGACCGCGACACCCAGAAGATGGTGCGGGCGCTGATGACGGGCTATCTGCTGCACATGCTGACCGGCGACAAGACCTACCGCGACTTCGCCGACCCCGAAGTGGATCTGCCCAAGGCGGCGACGATGGATCCGTTCGCCGACGACCCCGTTGACCTGGAGAACAAGGTCGTCGCGCTGCTGAAGCCTTAAGGAGACCTCGATGCGAACCGGAATCTTTCTCAATTACGCGGGCGGTTTCCTGGAAGCCGTCGACGAGGTCGTCGAGTTGGAGAAGATCGGCGTGGATATCGCGCTCGTCGCCGAGGCGTACTCGTTCGACGCGGTCAGCCAGCTTGGGTTCCTCGCGGCGAGGACGTCGCGGATCGAGCTGGGCTCCGGCGTCGTCCCGATCTACACCCGTACCCCGTCACTGCTGGCGATGACGGCCGCCGGGCTGGATTACGTCTGCGACGGCCGGTTCCGGTTGGGCATCGGGACGTCGGGGCCGCAGGTGGTGGAGGGCTTCCACGGCGTCCCGTTCGACGCCCCCCTCGGCCGCACCCGTGAGGTCGTCGAGATCTGCAGGCAGGTGTGGCGCCGCGAAGACGTGGAGTTCGACGGCAAGTACTACCAGCTGCCGCTCCCCCACGACCGCGGCACAGGACTCGGTAAGCCGCTGCACCTGATCAATCACCCTGTCCGCGAACGCATTCCAATCACCATCGCCGCCCTTGGGCCGAAGAACGTTGAGCTGACCGCCGAGATCGCCGAGGGCTGGCAGCCGGTGTTCTTCTATCCGGAGAAGGCCGACGAGGCCTGGGGTGACTCGCTGCGCGCAGGTATGGCCAACCGCGACCAGGAGCTTGGGCCGCTCGACATCATGGTCAGCGCCACCCTGGCCATCGGCGACGACGTCGAAGATCGGCTGGCGTGGGCGAAACCGCAACTGGCGCTCTACATCGGCGGCATGGGCGCTCGCGGCAAGAACTTCTACCACAATCTGGCGACCCGCTACGGGTTCGGCGAGGTAGCCGATCACATCCAGGATCTCTACCTGTCCGGCAAGAAGGTCGAGGCGATCGATGCGGTGCCAGACGATTTGGTGCGGCACGTATCGCTCATCGGGCCAAGCGGTTTCGTCAAGGAACGCGTTGCCGCCTTCGCGGAGGCCGGAGTGACGACGTTGCTGGTGCATCCGCTGACGGGCGACCGGCGCGAGTCGGTGCGCTTCGTCGAGGAGCTACAGGGCCTGCTGCCCTAGCCTGCGTCGATTTGCACCACCATCGTCACGGCCCCGCCTGGGGCAGCTCGTCGGCGGCGATCTCGCACGGCGTCTCGGCTCCGACCGCTTCGGCGTTTGGCGGCGGGTCCACGATGGGCTGGGTAGGCGGTGGCATCGGTGCCTGCGGCGGCGTCGGGGCCGAATCTGGCGAGGCAACATCGTCGACGGGGTCATCCGAGCACACGTCGACGGGCTCTGCAGCGGGATCATCGACTTCGGTGAGATCGTCTGTCTCTGAGTCGGATTCGTCTTCGCCGTCTTCGTCGACCACCGACTTCTCGTCATCGGTGCCCGGCTCGTCTTCGCCGATGGCGTTGTCCTCCAGCGGTGCCGGATCGGGCAGCGCGTCGTCAGGGCGGTTGACGAGACCGCCGATGGTGTCGGCTAGCTGAGAGCCGAGCCCGGCAAGCCCGCCTGCGGCGCCGGGCAATCCGCCACCCAGCTCACCGAGCGGCGGCGTCGACGGCATCGCCGGTGGCACAGACGGTGGTGGTGTCGCAAGCGCGGGGGCTGCCGGCATCGACGCTGCGAGCGGTTCCGGTGCGGCGGCCAAGGCCGGTGCCGGAGCGGCCGTCGGCCCGAGGCCCTGGGCGATCGCCGCAGGAAGCGGACCCATCGACGCCGCCGGCACTGTGCCCGCCACCTCGGCCACCGGGGCACTGGCGGGTGACGACGGCATCGACACCGGGCCGAGATCGCCGGGCACCTCGAACGGTGCGGCGGGGGCATCGGTCAGGATGCTGGTCGCGTCATCGAAGGCGGTGGAAACGGCGGCCATCGCCTTCTGCATCGCGGTCAACCAGTCGGATCGAATGTCGTTGTCCACGAAGGGCTTCACCCGCTGGTCGATGAGCTCGCTCGCCATTGCGCGGTCGCCGGATCCTGTGGTCACCGTCCGCGTCGCGGCCAGCCATTCGGCACGCTCGGTCTGGCGGCGCTCCTCGATCGCCACGGCTGCGCCGACCTTGTCGTCGACCGCGTGCCACAGCTCGTCGCGAAGTGCGGCGAGGGCATCGGCTGCATTGCGCACCGCCGACGCCACCGCCGCGGACGCCTCAACGTGCCGGACCAGAAACTCGCGTGAGGCATCGCCGCCGCGCCCCTGCCACGCGCCTGCCAGTGGGCCGAGCTGCTGTTGCTGCACCCGTTGCGCGCTGTCCGCCGCCGCTGCGGCCGCGTCCAAGGCCGCGCGATCCGCATCCAGCGCCCGCAGGTCCAACCCGTCTTCGCTGCCGTACCAGTCACGCACCTGTGCGGCGTGCAGCGTGAGATCCGGATTCTGGTAGCCGACCAGATGGCACGCCCACACGTACTCGCCGACGGTTTCGACGGCGGGACGCCCGTCGCCAAGCCGCGCGGTGACGTCGAGCGGTTCAGCCATGACTCAGCCGATCCGTCGCGCGCCGCGGTCGTCGACGTCGACGTAACGATCTGCACACGAACGCAGCTCGGCGGCGATCTCGGTGGCGGCGCGTGCCCACTGGTGCAGCCGGTGCACCAACTCGTCGATCGCCAGGCGTAGGGCGTCGCCGTGTGCTGTGTGTATGCGACCCGCGACCGCGCCGTCGAACCGAAGGCCGGTCAGATGAGTTCGAATGGCGGCGTCGACGATGTCGGCGGCCGTGTCGTACTGGCGTGCAGCGTCGAGCACCGCCGCAACGTCGACACGCGCGGTGTCAGGTTCTCCCACACAAACTTCGACGTCGGCGAAACCCTCCAGGTTCCACCGGAGTTCAGCGTTGTTCGCTGACCGATTCGGCGACGCGGATGGCCAATTGCCGGGCGGTGTCCTCGTCGGCGGCTTCCACCATTACCCGCACCATCTGCTCGGTCCCCGAGGGCCGCAACAGGATTCGGCCGGTGTCACCCAGCTCGGCTTCGGCTTTGGCCACGGCCGTGCGCACCGAGGGTGCATCGGCGACGGTGGCCTTGTCGTGCACCTCGACATTGATCAGCACCTGAGGCAGCTGCTTCATGACCGACGCCAGCTCGGCCAGCGGCGCGCGGGTCTGCGCCATCCTCGACATCAGCCGCAGCCCGGTGACAATACCGTCGCCGGTGGTACCAAGTGCCGGCATGACGAGGTGGCCGGACTGCTCGCCGCCGAGCGAGTACTCCCCCGCCCGCATCTCCTCGAGCACGTAGCGGTCGCCGACGCCGGTGGTGCGGACCTCGATGCCGGCCGCGCGCATCGCAAGGTGCAGGCCAAGGTTGCTCATCACTGTGGTGACGAGCGTGTTGAACGCCAGCTCGCCGGCCTCCTGCATCGCGAGCGCAAGGATCACCATGATGGCGTCACCATCGATGATGTCGCCGTTGGCGTCGACGGCCAGGCAGCGGTCGGCATCACCGTCATGGGCCAGCCCGAGGTCGGCGCCCCGGGACACCACCGTCTGCTGCAGCGTCTCCATATGCGTCGAACCGCAACCCGCGTTGATGTTCAGCCCGTTGGGCTCGGCGTTGATCGCGATGACGTTCGCGCCCGCGGCGCGGTATGCCCGTGGCGCGGCCGCCGACGCGGCGCCGTTGGCGCAGTCGACGACGACGGTCAGCTCGTCGAGGCGGGTGGTGAGCGCCTTGCCTGCGTGGCGCAGGTAACGATCGAGTGCGTCGTCGGCGTCGACGACCCTGCCGATGGCCGCACCGACCGGACGCTCTCCCGGCCCGGCCGCGAGCAGTTCTTCGATGCGGTCCTCGGTGGCGTCGTCGAGCTTGTGCCCGCCCGCGCCGAAGATCTTGATGCCGTTGTCGGGCATCGGGTTGTGCGACGCCGAGATCATCACGCCGAACTCGGCGTCGTAGGCATTGGTCAGATAGGCGACCGCGGGCGTTGGCAGCACACCGACCCGAAGCGCGTCGACGCCCTCGCTGGTCAGCCCCGCGATGACCGCGGCCTCCAGCATCTCGCCGCTGGCCCGCGGATCGCGGCCGACCACGGCGACGCGACGGCGTGCCCGCGAGGAGTTTGCCAGCCGACGCGCCGCCGCCGAGCCCAGCCCGAGGGCCAGCTCAGCGGTCAGATTGCGATTGGCGACCCCGCGGACTCCGTCGGTGCCGAACAGGCGAGCCATCGGTCAAATTTCTCATAGATGACCCCGGAAGACACAACCGCCTCCCCGGCGAGCGACCGTGTCTGCGCACGAAACGCCGCGAAATCGCGTACAGAACCGGTCGCTCGCGCGGATCGAGATAGGGAAACACCCTATTTATCTGCAGCGGAGCACTCGATAACGTCGCCAGGGACGAAAGGAAACCCCATGCGCAGCGACCTGTTCTCCCCGCAGAACGCCGAAGCCCAAACCACTCAGCCGGGCATGAAGTTGCAGAACGGCAAGATGCTCAAGGTCGCGCTCAACGGCGAGATGATGGTGCGCCAGGGCGCCATGGTGGCCTACCAGGGCAACATCTCGTTCCAAGGACAGGGCGCCAGCGGCGTCGGCCAGTTCGTCAAGCAGCATCTGACCGGCGAAGGCGTCCCGCTGATGAGGTGTACCGGCACCGGCGACATGTTCCTCGCCGACCTGGCCTCCGACATCCACCTCATCGACCTCGAGGGCGGACACGACGGCCTGACCATCAACGGCAAGAACGTGCTCGCGTTCGAGCCGACGCTGTCCTACGACATCCGCCGGGTGCAGGGCGCCGGGATGCTCTCGAACGCGGGCTTGTTCAACTGCGTGTTCTCGGGTCAGGGCCGCATCGCGATCACCACGAAGGGCACGCCGGTGGTGCTGCAGGTCGACCAGCCGACCTACGCCGACCCGCAGGCCGCGGTGTGCTGGTCGGCCTCACTGCAGACCGGCTTCCACCGCGCCGACCAGTTCGGCCTCGGCACGCTGATCGGCCGTACCACCGGCGAGGCCTTCACGATGTCGTTCAACGGTCAGGGCTTCGTCGTCGTGCAGCCCTCAGAAGAGGTGCCCGGCTCGTTCGTCAGCGGCACGGGCGGCGGCCAGCAGGCGGGCCAACCCGGGTCCGCCGCCGCAGGGATCCTCGGAAACTTCCTCGGCCGCTAAACGCACACCGCCCGGCATGCGCGTGGCATACCGGGCGGTGAGGTGAAGCAGATCAGCGCTTGGAGTACTGAGGCGCCTTGCGGGCCTTCTTGAGTCCGTATTTCTTGCGCTCGATGGCCCGCGGGTCGCGGGTCAGGAAGCCGGCCTTCTTCAGCGCGGGCCTGTCCTCGGGCTGCACCACGATCAGTGCGCGGGAGATCGCCAGGCGCAGCGCGCCCGCCTGCCCGGAGGGGCCGCCGCCGTCGAGGTGGGCGTAGATGTCGAAGGCGTCAACCCGATCCACGGTCACCAGCGGAGCCTTGATGAGCTGCTGGTGCACCTTGTTGGGGAAGTAGGCCTCCAGCGTCCGCCCGTCCAGATGGAACTGGCCGGTGCCGGGAACCAGACGCACCCGAACCACGGCCTCCTTGCGGCGACCGACGGTCTGGATGGGACGGTCGATGATGACCGGTTCGCGCGGCTCACGCGGCGGCTCGGGAGCCGCCTCGGTCTCGGCCTCGGTCACGGGCGCGACGGCCTCGGGGGCTTCGGTCGCCTCTGCGGCGGCCTCGGTCACCTCTGGAGCCTCGGCTTCCGTGGTTTCGGTGGTATCGGTTGGCTCGGTCACTGGCTCACCTGCTTGATCTCGTACGGCACCGGCTTCTGCGCGGTGTGCGGATGCTCCGGGCCGGCGTAGACCTTCAGTTTCTTCTGGACCTGACGGCTGAGCTTGTTGTGCGGCAGCATGCCGACGATCGCCTTCTCGACGACGCGGTCGGGATGCTTCTGCATCTCGGTGCCGAGCGAACGCGCCCTCAGACCACCTGGGAAACCCGAGTGGCGGTAGGCGAACTTGTTCTGGAGTTTGTCGCCGCTGATGGCGACCTTGTCGGCGTTGATGATGACGACGAAATCGCCGCCGTCGACATTGGGCGTGAATGTCGGCTTGTGCTTGCCGCGCAGCAACTTGGCTGCTTCAACGGCGAGCCGGCCGAGCACCACGTCGGTGGCGTCGATGACGTACCACGTGCGCGTGGTGTCACCCGCCTTCGGCGTGTACGTAGGCACAGCGCTTACCTTCTCTTCTCGGGTTGGATCCCGGTGTGACCCGGGCTGCCGGTCAGGCGTGACGACTGGGCGGTTCTCGGCGACCGACGTTGACCCGAGGACCCGTGCATACCGCACGCCAACCGAGCAGCATACCGGCGGGTGTCGTCGCAGGTCAAAACGCGCAAGGGCCCCGGAAGCCGAGGCGGTCCGGGGCCCTGCGCCAGCTCAGCGGTAGTCGATGACGATGCGGCCGTCGATCTGCCCGCGCTCCATCTTGTCGAACACCTCGTTGATGTCGTCCAACCCGGCGCTCTGCACGGTCGGGTGGATCAAGCCGCGGGCGTAGAAGTCCAGCGCCTCGGCCATGTCCTGCCGCGTGCCGACGATCGAACCGCGGATCGTCAGGCCCTTCAGCACGATGTCGAAGATCGGTGCCGGAAAATCGCCAGGCGGCAGCCCGTTGAAGACGATGGTGCCGCCGCGCCGGGTCAGACCGATGGCCTGTCCGAACGCCTGCGGATGCACCGCCGTGACGAGCACGCCGTGCACGCCTCCGGTGGCCGCCTGCACGGCCTCGACGACGTCGGTGGTCTTGGCGTTGACGACCACCTCGGCGCCGAGTTGCTTGGCGAGGGCGAGCTTGGAGTCGTCGATGTCGACGGCCACGACCCGCAGCCCCATGGCGCGCGCGTACTGCACGGCGATGTGTCCGAGGCCGCCGATGCCGGAGATCGCCACCCACTGACCGGGCCGCGTATCGGTCACCTTCAGGCCTTTGTAGACGGTGACGCCTGCGCACAGGATGGGCGCAATTTCGAGCGGGTCCACGTTGTCCGGGATGCGCGCCGCGTAGGCGGCGTTGACGAGCATGTAGCTCCCGAAGCTGCCGTTGACGGAGTAGCCGCCGTTCTTCTGGCTCTCACACAGCGTCTCCCAACCGGTTCGGCAGTACTCGCACGTGCCGCACGCCGACCACAGCCATGCATTGCCGACCTTGTCGCCGACCTTGAGGTCGTCGACGCCCTCGCCGAGCGCGACGACGGTTCCGTAGCCCTCGTGGCCGGGAATGAACGGCGGTTGCGGCTTGACAGGCCAATCTCCGTGTGCGGCATGAAGATCGGTGTGGCAGACGCCGGAGGTTTCCAGCTTCACCAGCGCTTCACCGTGGCCCGGTGTGGGTAGGTCGAGTTCGGTGACCTGTAACGGTGCGCCGAATTCGGTGACGACGGCTGCCCGCATGGTTTCGGCGGTATCGGAGGCGCTTGGTGCGCCGAGTGTCTGTGTCATTTCCTTATTCCAATCCTGAAAGTGGTTTGTCGGTAGAGTCTTTGGTCGTCAGAAGAAGCCTTGGGCCTTGTTGCTGTAGGACACCAGCAGGTTCTTGGTCTGCTGGTAGTGGTCGAGCATCATCTTGTGGTTCTCCCGGCCGATGCCCGACTGCTTGTAGCCGCCGAACGCCGCGTGCGCGGGATAGGCGTGATAGCAATTCGTCCACACCCGGCCGGCCTTGATGTCACGGCCCGCCCGATAAGCGACGTTGCCGTCACGGCTCCACACACCGGCACCCAACCCGTAGAGGGTGTCGTTGG
>NZ_RARC01000030.1 GCF_003719305.1 Mycolicibacterium stellerae | reverse complement strand
CGGATCGACTGACCCCCACACACCTGATCAAAAAACTCTCGACGAACTGACTTCGAAAACCGATATCCCTTCGGCACGACAACCTCCTCAAAATCAATGGATGTTGTCTTGACCGTATGAATCTGCCCGGCGAATTCCGTCGCCAGATTCACAAACCGCGGTCTCAGCCCTTGAGCAGCGACTCGGTCGCGGCCAGCAGCGCGCAGGTGGCGAGGCCGTCAATGGCCTCCCTCAGGTCGGGCAGCGCCGGAAATGTCGGCGCGACCCTGATGTTCTTGTCCTCCGGGTCTTTTCGATACGGGAACGAAGCACCGGCCTCGGTGACGGCGATGCCCGCGTCCTTCGCAAGCGAGACGGTGCGGCGGGCGGTGCCGGGCCACACGTCGAGGTTCACGAAGTAGCCGCCCTTCGGGTCTGTCCACGATGCGATCTTGGACTCGCCGAGGCGGTCATCGAGGATTTCGCCGACAACCGCGAACTTCGGCGCGAGCAACTGCTGATGGCGTTGCATCTGCAGCCGGACCCCGTCGGCGTCCTTGAAGAACCTCAGATGGCGAAGCTGGTTGACCTTGTCGGGGCCGATCGATTTCTTTCCCGCGTGCTGCAGATACCAGGCGATGTTGGCAAGCGATCCACCGAAGAAGCTGACACCCGCCCCCGCGAACGTGATCTTGGAGGTGGAGGCGAACACCAGCGGCCGGTTCTGGTTTCCCGCCGCAGCGGCCAGCCCAAGCACATCGATCTGCTGCACCGAGTCGTGGGTGAGGGTGTGCACCGCGTATGCGTTATCCCAGAACAGCCGGAAATCTGGTGCAGCCGTGCGCATTTGCACCAACCGTCGCACCTTTTCCCACGCGAACGTGACGCCGGTCGGGTTGGAGAACACCGGCACGCACCACATTCCCTTGATGGCCGGGTCGGCGGCGACGAGCTCCTCGATCAGGTCGACATCGGGACCGTCCTCGAACATCGGCACGTTGATCATCTCGACGCCGAGGCTCTCGGTGATGGCGAAGTGCCTGTCGTAGCCGGGTACCGGGCAGAGGAACTTGACGACCGGCTCGTCGCGCCACGGACGCGGTGAATCCACCCCGCCGTGCAAGAGAGAGAACACCACCACGTCGTGCATCAGCTCGAGGCTGGCGTTGTTACCCGCGATCAGGTTCTGCACCGGGATGCCGAGCAGCTCGCCGAAGATGGCGCGCAGTTCGGGCAGGCCGTGCAGCCCGCCATAGTTGCGGGTGTCGGTGCCGTCCCCGTCGCGGTAGGAATCCTTGCCGGATCCCGGTAGCGCCAGCAGCGCGTTGGACAGGTCCAGCTGTGCCGGCGAAGGCTTGCCGCGGGTCAGGTCGAGTTTGAGCTGCTTGGCCTGCAGGTCGGCGTAATTGGCCTTCTGCAACTCATGCTGGGCCTGCAATTCCTCGCGGCCGAGCGAATGAAACGACACGATGCGTCCTGGTTGTCGGAGGAAAGTTGTCGGAGGAAATAAGGGGACCCCGCGCACCCGACAGAGCCCATTGACCCTTGCTGCCTTCCGGCCCTGGGGGAGTTCACAGGATAGACGCCGCGCGGGGTCCACGGCGAGTGTAATACGCGGTCGCCGGCAGGCAGGAGCGGCAGGTACAGGTCTCACCGGACGGCGCTATTAGGCAGGTCGGCTACCATGGCCCGCGGAGGATTCGCCTAGTGGCCTATGGCGCTCGCCTGGAACGCGGGTTGGGTTAATAGCCCTCAGGGGTTCAAATCCCCTATCCTCCGCACTCGGTCCGAGGGGCGACCAGTGGGCAGTGATGAGCTGGTCGCTCCTTGGCCCAGAAATCTAAAGGAGGAGTATGGGCCGCAAAGTTGCGGTGGCCTGGCACGCGTCGTTCTCGATCGTGGCCGGCGTCTTGTACTTCTTTTTCGTTCTGCCTCGCTGGCCGGAGCTGATGGGCACCACCAGCCACACCCTGGGTACGGTGCTGCGCATCGTCACGGGCGCGGTGATCGGCCTTGCGGCGCTGCCGGTGGTGTTCACGCTTCTTCGCACCCGCAGGCCTGAGCTGGGCACCCCGCAGCTGGCGCTGAGCCTGCGGACATCGTCCATCGGGCTGCACGTGCTGGCGGGTGTACTGATCATCGGCGCCGCGATCAGCGAGATCTGGCTGAGCCTGGACAGCGCCGGTCGCTGGCTCTTCGGTATCTACGGCGCCGCCGCGGCGATCGCGCTGCTCGGCATCTTCGCGTTCTACCTGGCGTTCGTGGCCGAACTGCCGCCGCCGCCGCCCAAACCGCTCAAGCCGAAAGCGGCAAAGAAGGGCCGTCGCGGGCGCCGCAAGGCCGCAGAAGACACGGATGCCGCCAGCGAGGAAGCCGGCGTCGACGAAGACAAGGCCGCCGACGACGACGCGCCCGATTCGGAGGCGCCTGCCGAGCCCGAAGAACGGGAAGCCGAGGAGCCGGCCGAGGTCACCGCGGAGAAGTCCGGGGATGACGACGCCGTCGCCTCCGACACCGAAACCGAGGACACCGACGCCACCGTCGGCTCCGAGTCGACCAACGGCGGTCTGCGCAACCGGCGCGCAGGGGGCAAGATCAGCGTGCGAAAGCGCAGGAGGTCGCGCGGCGGCGTCGCCGTCGACGATTAGCCTCACGTCGACAGGGGAACCAGTCGTTGCCACGATGTAATGAGAAACCGTTCCCAGCCGAAAGTCTCCATATGCCCCGCCTGCACCTGTATCGCCTGCTGATCGCGCTGGCTGCCGTGATGGCACTGGTCGCGCCGGTCCGCCCGGCGATCGCTTCTGCGGCGCCTTTGGACACTGCGATCTCGGCCGTGGAACCGGCCGTCGTCCAGATCGACACCACGATCGACTACCAGCACGCCATCGGTGCGGGCACCGGCTTCCTGCTCAACCCCAACGGCGAGGTTCTGACGAACTTCCACGTGGTGCAGGGCGCCGACACCGTCACCGCCCACAACGTCGGCACTGGCCAATCGTTCGGGGCCGACCTCATCGGCTACGACCGCACCCACGACATCGCACTTCTGCAGCTGCGCGGGGCCTCCGGCCTTCCGGTCGCGCCAATGGGCAACTCCGCTACGGTCGTCGTCGGGGAGCCCGCGGTGGCCATCGGCAACGCGAACCCCGGCAGCCCGCCGACGCGCGAGGCGGGCACGATCACCCAGCTGGACCGGACGATCGAGGCCAAGGACGCGCTGACGGGCAGTTCTGACGAGCTGACCGGCTTGATCGAGGTGGCAGCCAACGTCCGCGCTGGCGACTCCGGTGGCCCCCTCGTCAACGCCGCAGGCCAGGTCATCGGCATGACCACGGCCGCCACCGTGAACTACCGGTTCGCGCCGGGCGGCAAGGGCTTCGCGATCCCCATCAACCAGGCGCTGGCCATTGCCGACCAGATCCGTGCGCGTGCGCCGTCGGACACCGTGCACATCGGGCCGCCCACGCTGCTGGGTGTCGGCGTCGCCGCAGGCGACCAGGAGGCGGGAGTGCCCGGCGTCATCATCCGCGAGGCGTTGCAGGGCGGTCCGGCCCAGGCCGCCGGTCTCTTCGCCGGTGACGTGTTGACCACGATCGACGGCGAACCGCTGGATTCGGCGACGGCGCTGACGCAGATTCTCGATCGGCACTACCCCGGCGATGTCGTCGATCTGACCTGGATCGACCGCAGCGGTCAGCAGCGCACTGGCAAGGCCACGCTGGCCTCCTGACCGCTGCAGTCATTGTTGCTGACCGCAACCGTCAATTTTGTGGCCGAAAGCCAGGGTTGCAACCGTGTCGCTTTCCCTATGCTGAGCGAGTGCCAAACACCACCCCATACCGGGTCGTCCAGTGGACGACAGGAAATGTCGGAAAGAGCTCGGTAGAAGCGATCGCGAAGAACCCGACCTACGAACTCATCGGCTGCTACGCCTGGTCGAAGGACAAGGTCGGTGTCGATGTCGGCGAGCTGGTCGGGATCGAACCGCTCGGCGTCAAGGCCACCAACGACGTCGACGCTCTGCTGGCGCTCAAACCCGACTGTGTCATCTACAACCCGATGTGGATCGACGTCGACGAGCTCGTGCGAATCCTGTCAGCGGGAGTCAACGTGGTGACCTCCGCGTCGTTCATCACCGGCGGCAACCTCGGTGACGGCCGCGACCGGATCGAGGAGGCCGCCATGCTGGGCGGCTCGACGATGTTCGGCTCCGGGGTCAGCCCCGGCTTCGCCGACCTGCTGGCGATCGTCGCAGCGACGGCCTGTGACCGGGTGGACAAGGTCATCATCGCCGAAACCGCCGACACCACCCTCTATGACTCGCCAGACACCGAGCGGCCCGCCGGTTTCGGCACCGCGATCGACGACCCCGATCTCGGGCCGATGGCCGCCCACGGCACGGCGGTGTTCGAAGAAGCGGTCCGACTCGTCGCCGACTCGCTCGGCGTCGAGCTCGACGAGGTGGTGTGTGAATCCGAGTACGCGCAGACCACCGAGGACTTGGAGATGGCCTCATGGACCATCAAGGCCGGCCACGTGGCGGGTGTGTTCGCCAGCTGGCAGGGCCGGGTCGGCGGCAGGACAGTCGTCGACCTCAACGTTCGGTGGCGCAAGGGCCAAACGCTTGATCCGGACTGGAAACTCGACGGCGACGGCTGGAAGATCACCATCGAGGGCCGACCGACGGTCAACATGCAGATCAGTTTCCTGCCGCCGCAGGACATGATCGAGAACGCCAAGACGCTCGAAGACTTCTTCGTGCTGGGTCACATCATGACGGCAATGCCACCGATCCATTCGATCCCCGCCGTCGTCGCCGCAGCGCCAGGCATCGCGACCTACAACGATCTGCCGTTACCCCAGGCCCGCGGCGTCGTCCCGACCCTCGGCTGAAAGGCGCTAGATGCAGGCGCCGCCCTGCACGTAACCGAACGGTCCCTCGACGCCGATGCAGGCGTCGATCGGATCCCATTGCCTGGGACCGTTCTCGCGCCACCACCAGTCGTCGTCATGCCCGTGCCCGTGCCCGTGGCCACGGTCCGGGCCGTTCTCCGATATGTACTGCGGCCCTGCGATAGCGGGCGCGGCAGGCGCCGCACTCGCGATACCTGCGCTCAGACCGACGGCGGCCAGGACCGTTCCGGTCGAGACGAACATTGCAGCTGTTACGGCTTTCAGATCGATCACGCTAAATCCCCTCCGGCAACTTTTCCTACGGTGCACGGCGCCGAACCACTTGGCGCGCCCCGTCGGCCAAAGAGGTTGGAAATTCACATCTTCCGGCGTCAGTGGCCCACTATAACGCCCGACCCGAACGCTCGCTCGACCGCCCTGCGAGCCCGTCCGCGGCTGAGTTTGCTCCTGCTTAGCGCCTGCCTGCTACTCGCTTCTTCGGTGCGTCGCTGTGCGCATCGGTATCGCGGAATGTCGCACCGTAGCGAGGCACCGTCATGGCGCCTGCGCTGCGGGCGGCGGTGATGGCACTGCGCATCGGGCGAGCGATCCCGGCGAACGACCCCATGTCGAACACCATCGCCGTCAGCAACCTGTTGTGTACGAATGCGAATGCGCTGCCGGATGCCGGATCAGCCCAGCCGAGGGTGCCGCCGAGGCCGATGTGGCCGAATCCCTTCAGCAGACCGGGAATCGGCGATTCGTGGTAGCCGAGGTGGAACGGCATCGGCACAAGCATGTTCAGGTCGGGCCGCACCTTCGGCTTGCCGATCATGCCGCCTGTCATCTCCGGCGAAAGGAACTGCTCGCCGTCGATCGCCCCGCCGTTGGCGATCGCCGCGTACATCTTGGCGAGGCCACGGCCGGTGACGACGCCGTTGGCTGCAGGTACCTCCCCGTCGAGGAACGGAATATCGCCCTGCACAAGGGATCTGATGCCGGGAAAGTACATCGCGCCGAGCGCGCCCGAGAACGGTAGACCCGCCACACGTGGTGCGACGAAGTCGAACACCGGATTGGGCCGCGCGTTCTGAGGAATCAAGATCTTCGCGACCTTCGTCGGGGAACCGACAGGCGGGCGGCCGAGGTGCAGGCCGTCGGTGTTGAGTGGACGGGCCACCTCGTCACGGATCAGATCGCGCATGCCCATCCCGGTGACGGCTCGGCACACGCCCGACACCAGCCACCCGAATGTCAGCGCGTGGTACGCCGGCCATCCCCGCAGGTGGTCGGCCGACGCCGCGGCCAGTCGTTCTTCCATCAGGTGGTGGTCCAGCAGGTCCTCCTTGGTCACCCCCTTCAGGTGCGAGAGGCCCGACCGGTGCCGCAGCACGTCGCGAACGGTGATGTCGGACTTGCCGTTGGCGCCGAACTCGGGCCAATACTCGGCGACCGGGGTGTCGTAGTCCAGCAGGCCACGGTCGACGAGCCGGTGGACCACGGTGGCGGCCACCCCCTTTGTCGCCGAGAACACCATCGCACCGGTGTTGGCCGTCCACGGAACCGTGCCGTCCCGGTCGGACCACCCCATCCAGACGTCGACGACCGGCTTGCCGTCGATGTAGACGACGAGGGCTCCACCGCCGAAGCGGCGACCGGGAAACAGCCCGGCGAAAATGCGGATGACGTTGGCGAACCGCGGGTCGGCCGCCCCCTGGACGCTGCGTGGCAGACCCTGTTCGGCGCGAAGCAGCGACACCGACGCCATAGAGCCAACAATGCGTCGCGACATGGCGACGCACGGTGCGAATCGCGATATTCAGCCGACGATCTTTGTGACCGCGGCTTGCAAGCGCGCTCCGGGCGGACCCTCGAGCGGGACGTCCTGCAGTACCCGCGCCTGGTCTCCCTGGACGGTGAAGTCGCCGATCTGGGGCCGATGCCCGCCGGTGACCTGATAGGTGACCGTGATCTCGTTGTCCGGCAACGGATGGAGGCCAACGTATTTCGGCTCGACGCGGTATTTGTACACGCACCCGTTCGGCCCGGTGCAGTTCTGGTCCGTGACGACGACACCGATCCGAAACTCGGCCGGGGTGGGGACGGATGGCTCCGCGCGCGGTATCGGCGCGGGGGGTGACGGCGTCCTGTTCGGTGCGAACATCAGGACGGACAGGCCGATCCCCGTGGCCGCCACCGCGAAGATGGCCAGCGCAGCAACAAATCGGCGGGGGGTCATGGGGACTCCATCCGCTCAGATTGCACCACGATCAGGCTCTTTAGGAAATGAAGTAGTCCAATACTTACGTGGTGAGACAAATTTCCCGTCATTGTTAACTGCATGCACGAGCAGCTGGCCGGCTACATCGCGGGGCCGGTAAACGCTGAGGATCTCGCCATGGCTCCCGGCGGCGAATGGGTGTTGACGTCGGGAATGACAGGGCCGACCGCACCGCTGGGCCGGCTGTACGCGGTGAGCGTCGCAGACGGGGCGTGCAACGAGATCTTCCCTTACCGCGCAACCTCTGCGCTCGACACGCAAAGGTTCCTCGATCAGCCCGCCCTCAATCCGTTGAAGTTCAGGCCGCACGGCATCGACGTGAAACTCCTGCCCGACGGCCGTACCGAGCTTTACGCCGTGAACCACGGCGGCCACGAGTCGGTCGAGGTGTTCGAAATCGACCTCGACGCACCGCGGCCATCGTTGAAATGGATTGGCGCCGTCCGACTCCCGGGCAATACCGCCGGTAACGACGTCGCCGCGGTCGATGACGGGTTCGTCGTCAGCACCACCGGAGATCCGGAAGGCCGCAGAGAGGTGAGCGTCGAGCAGGCGATAGCGGGGGCGGACACGGGCGGGGTTCTGGAGTGGTCGCCTGGCCGTGGCTGGGTGACGCTGCCCGGCACACAGATCAACACGGCCAACGGGGTGGCCGTCTCGGCCGACGGGCAGTGTCTGTACATCGGCGGCTGGAATTCACGCTGCCTCAAAAAGGTTCGGCGCGGCGGCGCCAGTGCCGACCCGAGCACGGTGAATGTCAGCATTATGGTCGACAACCTCACCTGGTCGGCGTCCGGGCGGCTTCTCGCCGCGGGCACGTACGGGACGAGCATGCAGGAGTTCCTCGACGGCCACTTCGGCCAGAACCCACGTCTCGGCATCCCGTCGCGGGTCATCGCCGTGGACCCCGAGACGCTGGCAACCGAAGAGCTCATCGACTACGGCCCAGACACATTCGGCGCGGCGACGACCGCGCTTCAGGTCGGTCGCGAGATCTGGGTCGGTACAGCGCGCGACCAAGGACTGGCCCGGTTCCGGTTCCCCTCGACCACTCGATGCTGATGCGCGTCCCTCGGTCGCGGCGCCGACGTCACTTGGAGATGGCGTCTCCCCATACCGCACCCGAGAGGCCGAGGGTGATGTCGTTCACCTCACACCAGCCGTTGTCGGGACCATCACTTACGATCGGGCACGGCCCGTTCAAGGTCACCTTGTCGTTCTTCTTCAGGTCCTTGCCCGTGTCACCTTGATCCGGCTTTTCGAAGAGACGGACGTCCTCGAGCACGTAGAACTCCGCCCCGGCGGCAGCCTGGTCCGAACACGACATCTGACCGTCGGGCACCGTGAAACTGATCTGCGGATTCGAGCCCTGAATCCAGCCTGTGCCGCCGCCGCTGGTCGTGATGAACCCGATGTAGTGCTGGCTACCGTTGTGCCCGTCGAAGTCGATGGGCCCGTTGTAGTCGATGTCGAACTTCGCCCCGTTCCCCGGTAGGGATCCGCTGGCTGAGCCTTTCCGCTTGTCGAACTCGGTGAAGGGCCCGTCCTGATGGCTGAAGAGGACCGCGTCCCCTGCGACGCTCTTTCCGCCCGGCGCAACAGTCGGCACGAGCATCATGCCGTCAGTGCGTTGGATGGCGATGGTGTTGTTCGTGAACGTGCAGTTGGTCGCCGCCTGCGCGGGGACCGCGGCAGCGAGCGAGCCGACGGTGCCGGCCACAGCAGCCACGGCAAATATACTGGCCGATTTCCTCATCGTGCTCTTCATGGCAATCTCCTATTGACCGCTGCATACCAAGCAGACCAACCGTGGCGGCGGGCCGCTGACAATGCCTCTGGCGTGAAATGCTATGCCTGCGCGATCGACGCAAATATCAGGTGTTTCCCTATGATTTGGCGCAGTCCTCACAGGCAATTTACAGGAAACGTTCAGGTGCGACGGCGTCCCGTCGGTTTGAACTGCCGGTCGGTGAGGTACTCCCGGGTCGAATATTGACGCGACGGAAGGACCAACAACTCGTGATCGTTCTCGGTGTGATTCTCATTTTGGTGGGTTATCTACTGCCCGTACCCGCCATCATCGCGACCATCGGATGGATTCTGCTCGTCATCGGCGTTGTGCTGCTGATCCTCGGACAGGTCGGGCGGCCTGTCGGCGGCCGAAAAGTCTGGTTCTGACCCGCGGGCCCTGGTGAACGGTCCGCGGCGGGCTACCAATCGTCGCGGCCGTTCCTCGCCCGTAATCGGGCTGTGCTCACGCTCGAAGGCGTCATAGGCATCGGCGATACAGTCGACGGTCGCGTCCGGATGCTCTCGGGCAATGGCGTCGATAGCACCAAAGGTCTGGTCGCCCAGCCCGTTCCAGCGGGACGGCCGCAGGCCGTGCAGAATGGCAGAATTCAGCGCATCCTGAAACACATCGCGCAGATCTTCCGCTTCACCCAACATATCTCAACGCTACGCAACCGAACACCGGCAGCCCGATGCTGCAGCAAACATTTAACCCAAACGTCAAGCAGGGACCGGCCTTGTCAGGGCGCTCAGGCGTCCTTGACCGGGTTCCCGTCCTCGTCCCAGTTCGCGGCGACCTTCTTGCTGGGCTGCACACGCGGCGGTTCGCCCGGCATTTTCGGGTAGCTCGGCGGGTAGGGCAGGTCCCCGAGGCCCTGCTCCTCGTCGGCTTTGACCATCTCCAGCAGCGGCAGCAGCGACTGCGCGTTCGAATCGATGTCGGCCCATGGGTCGTCGCGGCCTGCCAGGAAGTCGGGGACGGTTTCAATGGTGTAGTCATCGGGGTCGGCGTCGGCCAACTCGGCCCACGTCAGTGGTGTCGACACCGTGGCGATCGGGGTCTTGCGCGCCGAGTACGCCGACGCGAAGGTGCGATCGCGCGCGTTTTGGTTGTAGTCGATGAACAACCGTTCGCCGCGCTCCTCCTTCCACCACGACGTGGTGACGGCATCCGGTGCGCGCCTTTCGATCTCGCGGGCCAGCGCGATGCCTGCCCGGCGGACCTCGATGAAATCCCACTCCGTGGCAATCCGAAGGAAGACGTGCACGCCCCGGCCACCGGAGGTCTTCGGGTAGCCGACCATGCCGAGTTCGTCGAGCAGCGGCTTGAGGACGTCGACGGCGATGGTCCGCGCCTCGACGAACCCGGTGCCAGGCTGCGGGTCCAAGTCGATGCGAAGCTCGTCGGGATGCTCAGTGTCCGGGCAGCGCACCTGCCACGGGTGCAGGGTGACGGTGCCCATCTGGGCGGCCCAGGCGATCGCCGACGGATGGGTAATCTTCAGCGCGTCGGCCGTGCGGCCCGACGGAAAGGTGATCAGACAGGTCTCCAGGTAGTCGGGATGCTTTTGCGGCACCCGTTTCTGGTAGATCTCCTCGCCGTCGATGCCGTCGGGGAACCGCTGCAGGTGAACCGGCCTGTCGCGCAGCAGATTCACCATCCGGTCGGCAACCGACAGATAGTAGTCGAACAGGGCACCCTTGGTTCCCTTCGAACCCAGCTTCGGGAAGAACGGCTTGTCCCGATTGGTGAATCGGACCTTGACGCCGTCGACGTCGATCTCCTCTGCCTTGCTTGCCATTTCAGGACTCCAGTACGTCGTAGAGGTCGTAGTTGACCGGCACATCGAGCTGGTCGAAGGTGCAGCTTTTCGGTTCGCGATCGGGTCGCCAGCGACGAAATTTGACCGCGTGCCGGAATCGCCGGCCCTCCATCTGGTCATAGGCGACCTCGCACACCTTCTCCGGCCGCACGGGGATCCAGCGCTTGTCGGCAGCCGAGTTCCAGCGGCTCGGTTCACCGTCGACCGGCTCGTCGCCCTCGCGCAGCGGTTCGAGGTCGGCCAGCAGCTTCAACCGGTCCTGCGTGGTGAATGACGCTGCGCCGCCGATCATCTGGAGTTCGCCGTCGTCGCGGTAGAGGCCCAGCAGGATCGAGCCGACGCCCTCACCGCTCTTGTGGACGCGGTAGCCGATGGCCACACAGTCCGCGTCGCGAGCGTGTTTGATCTTCACCATTTCGCGCTTGCCCGGAACGTACGGCCCGTCGAGGCGCTTGGCGATCACGCCGTCGAGGCCCGCACCCTCGAATGTGGTGAGCCACTGCTCCCCCAGCTCGGGATCCTCGGTGGTGCGGGTGACGTGACACCACCGCTTTTCGTTCACCGCCGCCAACAGCTCCCCACGACGGACCCGGAACGACTCCTTCAGAAGCGAGCCGTCGCCGGTGGCCAGCGCGTCGAACCCGATGAAGTGCGCGGGGGTCTCCTCGGAAAGCATCTTGATGCGGCTGGCCGCCGGATGGATGCGCTGGCTGAGCGATTCCCAGTCCAGCCGGATGCGACCACCGATCTCGCGGGGGACGACGACCTCGCCGTCGAGCACGCAGCGCGGGGCCACCTCGACACGTAGCGCCTCGAGCAGCTCCGGGAAGTACCGGCCGAGGTCCTTGCCGTTGCGCGACTGCAGGACGACGTCGTCGCCGTCGCGGAACATCAGCGCTCGGAAGCCGTCCCACTTCGGCTCGTATGACCACACTCCAGCCTCATCGGGCACCTTGGCCTGGGCCTTGGCCAACATCGGTTCGGTCGGTGGCTGCACGGGGAGGTCCACGGTGTCCATCCTGGTTCATCGGTCAATGCCGGCCAGCTCAGTGCCGACGTTGGAATGGACTACCCATCGCGACGAAACTCATCACCGAGAGCGGCGTCGGGCGATCTCACACCGCGGTGCGGCCACCGTCGACCGACAGTGCGGCGCCGTGCACGAAGCTGGCCGCGGCGCTGGCCAGGAATGCGACGGCCGAGGCGATCTCGGCGGGGTCGGCAACGCGGCCTGCAGGCGCCTGCGCGGCCAGAGCGCCGAGCGCTTCGCCCAGTTCGGCCGAGCCAGGGGTGCGCGTTGGCCCGACGGTGACCGCGTTGACCCGAACGCCATGCGGTCCGTATTCGGCGGCCCAACTCTTGGTCAGAAACAGCAGCGCAGCCTTGCTTGCGCCGTACACCGACATCCCGGGCAACGCGAACTGGCCCGCCATGCTGGCCACATTGACGATCGCCCCGCGGCCTGCTTCGGCCATCGCAGGCGCCAGTGCACCGACCAGGTAGTAGGGCGCGGTGAGGTTGGTCGCGATGGCCGCGTCGAATCCGTCCTCGGGCATATCCGCTGTGGGAGCGACGATTCCGACAGCGGCGTTGTTCACCAGGATGTCAATGTGTCGACCCGCGGCCTGTTGAGCCCGAGCGGCGAGATCCTTGGCGGCAGCAGCGCCTCCACCGAGGTCGGCGCGGACGAAATCGGCGCGCCCGCCAGCTCCGCGCAGGTCGCCGACGACCCGCTCACCCCGCGCCGTGTCGCGTCCACATACCAGCACGTGCGCTCCGCGCCGGGCCAGCGTCGTTGCGATTGCGGTGCCGATACCGCTCGTCGAACCCGTCACCAATGCCGTCGATCCGGCCATGTCCAAACTCATGCACCGAACGGTAGACAGAAATTTTTGGAACTACCAATCCAATTTAGTTAGATACCAACGTATTTGATCCACTCTGATGTTGCGACTGCAGGCAGCCGAGCAGGGCGTCTAGAGCGGTTTGCAGAGGCTGGGTGTCACGGTTGAGCTGAGTGAGCACGAGACCACCGATGGCGGTCGCCAGTGTCATGGTCGCGAGGGCGTCAGGATCAGCGTCGGGCGCGATGTCATGGTTTGCGTGCATCGTCCGGTAGCCGGCCCGGATGCCGTCCTCGCACCGACGAAATATCCGTGCGATCTGGGTGAGCGTGTCGCCGTCCAGATCCCTCAAACCGGTGCCGAGCGTGGCAATAGGACAACCGCCTTCGTACTGCGACTCACGTTGCCCCTCGATGAGGCGTTGCCCCCAGGACCGCACGGCGTCCGCTGAATCGAACCCACCCAACATCGACTCACCGCCGAGCGACAGGGAGTCCTGATAGTCGACGACCGCGGACAACAAGGCTTGCTTGTCGGCAAAGTAGTGGTAGATCTGCGAGCTGCTCACTTTCGCCTCGCCACGAACGTCGTCGAGGGTCACGCGGGTAAGGCCGTGACAGCGGATCAGACGATCGGCGGCTTCCACGATTCGCTGCCGGGTGTGCCGGCCCTTCGAGGTGAGTAATCCGGGCATAGGTACATCGTACGTGACCGCCCGCCTACCGCTTCCGCGGAGCGAGCGAGAATGGGTGGCGATGAAACTGCCCGTCATGCCGCCGGTGTCGCCGATGCTGTCGAAATCGGTGTCATCGATCCCGCCCGACGCCTCCTATGAGCCGAAGTGGGATGGCTTCCGGTCGATCTGTTTCCGCGACGGCGACGAGGTCGAGTTGGGTAGCCGCAACGAGCGCCCGATGACCCGCTACTTCCCCGAACTCGTGGCGGCGGCGCTGGCTGAGCTGCCAGATCGGTGCGTGATCGACGGCGAGATCATCATCGCCGCCGACGGCGGCCTGGACTTCGAGGCGCTTCAGCTGCGGCTGCATCCGGCCGCGTCGCGGGTGCGGATGCTCGCCGAACAGACGGCCGCCTCGTTCATCGCGTTCGATCTGCTTGCCCTCGGCGATGACGACTACACGCAGCGGCCGTTCAGCGAGCGCCGCGCGGCCCTGGTCGACGCGCTGGCAGGCGCAGGCCCGTCGATCCATGTCACCCCCGCCACCACGGACATGGCCACCGCACAGCGCTGGTTCTCCGAGTTCGAGGGCGCAGGCCTCGACGGCATTGTCGCCAAACCGCTGACGATCCCCTACCTTCCTGACAAGCGCATCATGTTCAAGATCAAACATCAGCGCACGGCCGACTGCGTCGTCGCCGGCTACCGGCTACACAAGTCCGGTGCGGACGCCGTCGGCTCGCTGATGCTCGGGCTCTACCGCGACGACGGCGCGCTCGCGTCGGTCGGCGTGATCGGCGCGTTTCCGATGGCCAAGCGGCGGCAACTATTCACCGACCTGCAGCCGCTGGTCACCACCTTCGACGAGCATCCGTGGAACTGGGCCGCCCATATCTCCGGCGACCGCACGCCGAGCAGAAACGCAGGCTCCCGCTGGAACGCCGGCAAGGACCTATCGTTCATCCCGTTGCGGCCCGAGCGGGTCGTCGAGGTCCGATACGACCATATGGAAGGCGAAAGATTCCGCCACACAGCACAATTCAACCGCTGGCGGCCCGACCGCGACCCGCGCTCGTGCACGTACACACAGCTGGAGCAGCCGGTGACGTTCGCCATCGGCGACATCGTCGCGGGCCTCGGATAGGCGATTGGGCGATCCGAGGGCTGGTCGATGTTTTAGGCATGCGCGTGATCAGGCGAGACAGTCGTGCGCCTTCGACGCCTTCGGGCGATCACAAGCGCGATGATGGACACAACGCCGGTAGCCACTGGCGGCCGGTCGACCAAGGAGACACGTGACGCACTGGGTTGTCGCCGTGATGGGTGTCCTGCTCATTGTGGTAGTGGTGCGCGACGTGTTCCACACGCTCTTCCATCCCATCGGCCACGGCAGCATCGCCCCTCAGGTGATGAAATTCGTATGGTGGCTATTGCGACTATTCCCCGCAGATCGTCGAATCGCATCGTTGACTGGTCCACTGGGGATCGCGCTGGTCGTATTGACCTGGGGGGCCCTGGCTGTCGTCGGCTGGTCGCTGTTGTACCTGGCACAGATGCCGGACGGTTTCGCCTTCGGTTCCGAACTGGATCCTGCGGACCGCAATGCCGTGTTCGATTCGCTGTACGTGTCGCTGGTGACGATAGGCACACTCGGATTCGGTGACATCGTCCCAATTTCACCGTTGCTGCGCGTCATGGTCCCTCTCGAGGCGCTGTTCGGGTTTATGCTGCTGACCGCGGCGGTGTCGTGGGTGCTCCAGATTTATCCCGCGCTTCATCGCAGACGCGTGCTTGCACTGCAACTGTCGACGCTACGGGCGGCGCGTCGGGTGAACCCCGACCTAGGGATCGACAGCGTTCCCATTGACGTCCTAACTGGACTGGCTGCCGCTGTCGTTGAAGCCCGAAACGACTTCACCCAGTACGGAGCCACGTACTACTTCCGCGATCTCGAAGCCGACGCTTCGCTGGCGTTCTCATTGGACTACGCCGCCCAGCTCGCTGCTGAGGCCATCGCAAGTGCAGACCCGCAGACCCGAGTCACAGGCGCGATGATCATCGCCGCAGTCGACAGTCTGGCCGAGCTACTCAACCAAGAGTTCCTGCAATTCGATGGAGATACGGAGGCCATCATCAGGGCGTACGCCGCGGACCACCGACACGCCGACTGAACAGTCGATACTCAGCCGACCAAGTCGTCGGAGCGCCCCGCAGCCAGCCGCGACCACTGGGCGGTGGGACGCCCGTCGGTGCGGAACTGCTCGCCTCTGGTCGCGTAGGGCTGCGGCCAGCCCTGCGGCGATTCCTCCCAGGTCTCCTGCCGCCCGTAGATGGTCAGGTCGAGCAGGTGGTAACTGTTGCCGCCCGCCTCCGTACCGCGACCTGTGCTCCAGTACGTCTGGAAGACTCGATCTCCGTCGCGCAGATAGCTTGCGTAGCCGCCGAATCCGTCGCCCTGCAACAGCTGCTCGCGCGCATCGCGGGCCGAGTACCACGGCATCGTCCAGCCCATGAAATCCCTGTATCGCGCGCTCTCCTCGTACCGTCCCTCGCAGAATGTCGCATACGTGACGTCGCGGCTGTGCAGATAGGACAACTCGAGCGCGTGTCCGGTGAAGAACGTGCAGCCTTCGCACTGGTCCTCCGCTGGCTTGCCGTCGTGCCACATATGGAAATACACGAGCAGTTGACGGCGTCCCTCGAATGCGTCGACGAGGCGCACCTTGCCGTGCGCTCCGACGAGGGGCGCCGCGGCATCCACCTCGACCATCGGCAGTGCGCGTCGCGCCGCCGCTATCCGGTCGCCTTCCCTGGTGTGCGCCTTCTCCCGCTCCAGCAACCGGTCGAGTTCTTCCTGCCAGGCCGTCCGGTCGACGATCTTCGGCAATGGATAGGAATTGTTCATGTCGTTTAGACCTGCCACAGCGCGGTTTGTCATCGCCGCTTGACCTCAACAATTGTTCAGGTTGCACGGTGGTCACATGAAAAAAGTTCTCAGTGACCTTTGGCAGACCCGCACCGACTCGCCGTTTCCCGGGCTTACCACCCACGCGTTTCTGTGGACCGCCCGCAACACGCTGTTCTATTCCACCGCAACCGATGCCGACTTCGCCGAACTCGAAAGCCTCGGCGGCATCTCCGACCAGTACCTGTCGCACCGCGACGAGGCAGGCCCGATGCTGGCGAAGATCGCCGACCACTTCGCCTCGTCACTGCACGCGCCCGTCGCCGAGCTGCTCGAGATCGGCCAGCACGCGCACGTCGACGTGCCGGTCGGCAGCCGTCATGTCGACGTCAACGGAATCGAGGTCATTCCCACCCCCGGCCACTCGCCCGGCAGCACCTGCTATCTGGTGAACGGTGCCGAGGGCAGCTACCTGTTCACCGGCGACACCATCGTTCTCGGCGATTCCGGGGCCTGGTGGGCTGGCTACATCCCCGGCATCGGCGACGCCGACGCGTTGGCCAACAGCCTTCAACTACTGCGCACGCTTTCACCCGATGTGGTGATCTCCAGCGCATTCCAGGGCGCCTCGGCCGTGCACCGCATCCAGTCGGGGCGCTGGAAATACCACGTCGACGAGGCTCTGGAGGGCCTGACGGCCGCGGTCGCCGATGAGAAGCGCTACGTGTAGATGGCGCTTCGCAACCAGTGCCGGTCGGCAAGGTAGCGCTCGGCAAGGCGCGCCGTTCCTTCGGCGAAGCCGTCGGCGAATGCGATGGCACTGTCGGCGTGCGCGTGCGACGCCACCCATGCCGTCAGCTGCAGGCGTCGCAGGATCACGAACGACGGGATCATGTCGAGGTGTTCGGCGGGCAACTCGCGTCGTTCGCGGTATCCCGCCAGCCAGCCGGCGATCATCGCCTCGGCTTCCGGGGTGTCTTCGATGAACGACACCACGGCGCCGAGATCGGCGAGATGCCACGACCAGCCACAGTCGTCGAAATCGATGACGGTGATGGGGCCTGCCTCCACCTCCGGATCGATCATCAGGTTCGCCATCCGAAGGTCGGCGTGTATCAGGCCGAAACGATCAGGTGCACAACCGAACTCGGCCAGCATGCGGTTCAGCTCGGTCGCGACCCGTTCGATCACCGCCTCGTCGGCGGTCGTCAACCCCGGTGCGTGCCGCCAGTTACCCCATCGGCCCTGCGGCCCGATCATGCTGTCGGCGTCCCATGAGAAGCGGGTGAAGTAGTCCGGCGCCCGCCAACCCTGAACATGGTCGTGCATGGTCGCGGTGATGCGGCCGAGCTGGTCGAAGCCGACGACGTCCGGCCGTTCCTCGGCTGTACATCCCGATATGAAGGTCACCGCGTCGACGTTGAGCGGATGGCCGTTGCGAACTGTCGTCACCACCTCGCTGCCGTCCTCGGCGGCAACGAGCTGTGGTGTGACGACATCGGTCTGTTCGCGCAGCGCCGCCATCCAGGCGAGCTCCGACCGGATCGCCTGCAGTGAGTGGTAGTCGGCGCGGTGTACCCGCAGCACGATCGGTTCGGCGTCGTCCACCAGGTAGGTGGCGTTCTCGGACAGGCTGAGCAGTCGCAGGGGCGCGTCGGGGTCGCGACCGTAGGACGGCAGGGCAGCACGCGCATACAGGTCGTGATCGGGTGGAAGTCCTGACACTCCCACAGTCTGAAGCACGCCATGTCATGCAGCAGACTGGCCTCATCCACCCGCGATACCGGAGGCACTGGTCGTGAGCTTCTCCAACATCATGGACTCCAACAGCTATCGGTCAGGCGGCCCGGCTGACCCGCTGATCGCCAGCCGTGAGCGGGTCCTCGGGCCCGCTTACCGGCTGTTCTACGACCAGCCGGTGCACGTGGTGCGCGGGGAGGGCAGCCACCTGTTCGACGCCGACGGGGTCCGCTACCTGGACGCCTACAACAACGTGGCCAGCGTCGGGCACTGTCACCCGCACGTGGTCGAAGCGGTGTCTCGACAGATGGCGACGCTGAACACGCATACCCGCTACCTTCACCGCGGCATCGTCGAGTACTCACAGCGACTGCTGGCGACCATGCCGGCCGAAGTGGATCAGGTGATGTACGCATGCACCGGATCGGAAGTCAACGACCTGGCGCTTCGAGTCGCCGAAATGCGCACCGGCGCAACCGGTATCGTCATCACCCGCGACGCGTACCACGGCAACACGGCGTCGACGACGGCGATCTCGCCCTCACTTGGCGGCGCGACAAAAGTGGGTGCCAACGTGCGCCTCGTCGACCCGCCCGACACGTACCGCGTGCCAGCCGACGAGCTCGCGGCACGCTTCACCGCCGACGTGGCGCAAGCGGCCGACGATCTGATCGCGGCGGGCCACGGCGTGGGCTGCCTGATCGTCGACACCATCTTCTCGTCGGACGGCATCTACGCCGACACCTCGGTGCTGAGCGCCGCCGTTGACGAGGTGCGCGGCCGCGGCGGGGTGTTCATCGCCGACGAGGTGCAGCCAGGGTTCGCCCGCACAGGTGCGTCGATGTGGGGATTCGACCGGCACGGCCTGGTTCCCGACATCGTGACGACGGGCAAGCCGATGGGCAACGGCATTCCGATCGCGGCGATGGCGGCTCGGGCCGACGTGCTCGAACCGTTCGCCCGCGGGGTGCCCTACTTCAACACCTTCGGCGGGAACCCGGTGTCGATCGCCGCGGCGTCGGCGGTGCTCGACGTCATCGAGCAGGAGAACCTGATGGCCAACGCGGCCACGGTCGGTGAGGCGCTGCGGGCCGGGCTGGCGAGCATCGACGATCCGCGGATCGGCGACGTTCGCGGGGCAGGCCTCTACGTCGGCGTCGAGGTGGTCACCGATGCGGAAAACGGGAATCCCGACCGCGCGGAGGCCCGCCGAATCGTCAACGCGCTCCGGGAAGAGCGGGTGCTGATCTCCGTGTGCGGCCACGACGGCAACGTGCTGAAAATTCGTCCGCCACTGGTCCTCTCGCCCTCGGACGTCGATTGGTTTTACAGCGCCTTCACAGCCGCACTCGGGGTTTAGCCGCGATCATGTCCGGGCACGCCTCCGATATGTCTGTGACACCATTTCAGGATCTGCCGCTCGCCGACCGTGACCGCGAATGGGACGGCGACGCGGCCGAGAAACGGGTCCGCAAATGGGCCGACGCCGAAGACGAACCGAACCAGAAGTACCGCGACGCCCACGTCTGGTACGACAGCGACAAAAAGGACAACTTCACCGCCTACAAGCTGCTGATCGCCGACGTGGTCAACGGCAAGCTGGCGGTCGTTCCGCGCGGCGTGATGGCGGCCGGAGCGATCATGGACGGCGCGCGTGGCGGCATCGACATACCGAAGGCCGACGTCGATCGGGTCGAGAGCCACCTGGCGAAGTACTACAAGAAGATGGGCGACGCGGCGCCGTGGGAGCGTGACTGAATCGGCTAGATTGCGGGCGTGACCCCAACCGGCGCGGGCCGGTTCGCCCCAAGCCCGTCGGCCGACCTGCACATCGGCAACCTGCGAACGGCCGTGCTGGCGTGGCTGTTCGCGCGTTCGACGGGCCGGCGCTTCCTGATGCGGGTCGACGACCTCGACGACCGCACCCACTCCGACATCGCGGCGCGTCAACTCGACGACCTTGCGGCGATCGGCCTCACATGGGACGGGCCGGCCGAGTGGCAGACGCACCATCCGCAGCGCTACGACCATGCTGTCGACGCGCTGGCCGAGCGCGGCCTGCTCTACGAATGCTATTGCAGCAGAAAAGATGTCCAGCAGGCGCCGCGTGCCCCGCACGCCCCGCAGGGCGCCTATCCGGGAACCTGTCGTGACCTGACCGACGCCGAGCGCGAGGAGCGGCGCGAAGCCGCGGGCCGGCCGCCCGCGTTGCGACTGCGCACCGACGTCACCACCCACACCGTCCACGACCTTCTGCATGGTGAATACACCGGCGTGGTCGACGATTTCGTGGTCCGCAGGGGTGACGGGGTGGCCGCATACAACCTCGCGGTCGTCGTCGACGACGCGGCACAGTTCGTCGACCAGGTGGTGCGCGGCGACGATCTGCTGGCGTCCTCCCCACGCCAGGCCTACCTCGCGAACCTGCTCGGCCATCCGGAGCCGACGTACGCACACGTTGCGCTGGTGCTCAACGAGGACGGTGCACGGCTCGCCAAGCGCGACGGCGCGGTGACATTGGCGCAGATCGGGATGCCGCGCGTGCTGGAGCAGATCGCCGCATCGCTGCGCTTCGGCGCGACGACGCTTGCCGGGATGCTCGAGGAGTTCGACCCTGCCGGACTGCCCCGCGACCCATGGATCTATTCGCCTGCTACGTGACCGGCGAGCGGCCCTTCGACGCACGCTCGGCGGCGGCCAGCAGGTCGTCGCGGAACTGCGGATGTGCGATCGCCGCGAGCGCCTCGCCGCGCTCCCGAACGGTCCTGCCCTCCAGTTCGGCTGCGCCGTGCTCGGTGACGATCACGTCGACGTGGTGCCGTGGCGTCGTGATGACGGCGCCCGCGTCGAACCACGGCACGATCCGCGACCGAAGGACCCCGTCCTTCTCGAACGTCGACGGCAGGCAGATCAACGACCGGTCCGTTAGTTCCAGCCCGGCACCGGCGACGAAGTCCTCGGCCCCGCCGATGCCGCTGAACTGGCCGCCGGAGATCGTGTCGGCCACCACCTGACCGTGGACGTCGATGGCCAGCGCACCGTTGATGGTGACCATCTGGTGGTTGGCGGCGATCACCTCCGGTGCGTTGACGATCTCGACCGGTAGAAACACCACGTCGGAGTTGCCGTCCAACCACTCGTAGAGCTCCGAGGAGCCGAACGCGAACGTCGTCACGCTGACACCGTCGTACTGGCCTTTGCCTGCGTTGGTGACCTTGCCTGCGCGATGCAGCTTCATGCAGCCGTCGGTGAACATCTCGCTGTGCAGCCCGTAGTCACCGCCGTCGCCCTCGGCCAGCACCGTGGCGATCTGGTTGGGGATCGAGCCGATGCCGGTCTGCAGCGTCGCGCCGGACGGGATGTAGTCGACGGAGTGCCTGGCGATGGCCTTGTCGACGTCCGTGGGCGGTGCCTCGCCGCCCGGCAGAGCAAGGGGTGCCTCCGTCGAGCGGACAAGCACGTCGATCTCGTCGACGTGCAGCGCGTGGCGGTGCTCTTCGCCGAGCCCGAAGGTCCGCGGGTAGGCCTCGGAGACCTCGACGACCAGCAGCCGATCCGGGTCGGCGCCGGCGCGGTGCAATTCGCCGATCGTGCCGCCGGCGTGCAGCGACAGGGAGCACCAACCGTCGGCGTCGGGCGGCGTGGCCACCGTCGTCATCACCCGCGGGGACTGGGCCGCCAGCAATGGGCCGAAGCGGCGGAAGTCCGCGGGGGTGAACTCGATGTCGACGCCAGAGTCCCGCAATGCCCGCTCGAGCGGGCCGTAGAAGCCGGACAGGTATCCGACGCCGCGACGCGAGAACAGTTCGGTGCCGACGGCCAGCAGCGCGCCGTAGACGCGAAGGTCCGTCCAGTCCTCGCGCACGCCAAGCGCGCGCAGGAACGCTGGTGGCTGGCCGGGCCCGAGAGGCATTCCCAGCGTGTCCTGTGGGTTGAGCCGCGCGGCGGCCTGCTCGGCAGTCAGTTCCTGTGGCATTGCGCGCCGATCCTATATACCGCGTGACCTGAGCAGAACCCTTGGGACTTTGCCCGCGACTTGTTAGCGTCCGCCGGTGCGCTATCTAAGAAAACCCGTCGTCGCTCTGATACTGCTGGCTGCGCTTCTCCTTGCGGCCTGCGGGTCGTCGGGCACCAACGGCGAAAACCCGATCAAGTCGGCAGGAGTCCTTCGCGTCGGCACCGAGGGCGTCTACGCCCCGTTCAGCTACCACGACGCAGCCAATGAGCTCGTGGGATATGACGTCGACGTCGCGAAGGCGGTCGGCGAAAAGCTGGGCGTCAGAGTCGAATTCGTCGAAACGCCGTGGGACGCAATGTTCGCCGCACTCGAGGCGAACCGCTTCGACGTCGTCGCCAACGAGGTGACGATCAACGACGAGCGCAAGGCCAAGTACGACCTGTCGGAGCCCTATTCGGTCGGCGAAGGCGTGATCGTCACCCGCGCCGACGACAACTCGATCACGACGCTGGCCGACCTCAAGGGCAAGGTGGCGGCCGAGAACGCGACGAGCAACTGGTCGGAGGTGGCCAGAAAGGCGGGCGCACGCGTCGAGTCGGTCGAGGGGTTCACCCAGGCGATCAAGCTGCTCAACCAGGGCCGGGTGGACGTCGTGGTGAACGACAGCATCGCGGTGTACGCCTACCTCGCGGAGACGGGCGACAAGACGGTGAAGATCGCAGGCAACGTCGGCGAGAAAAGCGAGCAGGGTTTCGCCGCCCGCAAGGACAGCGGGCTGCTGCCCGACCTGAACAAGGCGCTTGACGAGCTGCGCGCCGACGGCACGCTGGCCGAGATCTCGCAGAAGTACCTCAAGGCCGACGCATCGGGCGGACCCGCGGCGCCTGCCGAGAAGAAGGTGACCGAGTCGCAGTGGCAGCTCGTGCTCAGCAGCCTGGGACCGCTGGCCAAAGCGGCGATCACGAAGACGATTCCGCTGACGGTGATCAGCTTCGTGATCGGCATCGCCATTGCGCTGGCGGTCGCGCTGGCCCGGCTGTCGCCGAACGTGATCCTGACGAACGTCGCGCGGTTCTACATCTCGGTCATTCGCGGCACCCCGTTGCTTGTGCAGCTGTTCATCGTGTTCTACGCACTGCCCCAGCTGGGGGTGAAGATCGACCCGTGGCCTGCGGCCATCATCGCGTTCTCGTTGAACGTCGGAGGCTACGCCGCCGAGATCATTCGCTCCGCGATCCAGAGCATCCCCAAGGGCCAATGGGAGGCGGCCGAAACGATCGGCCTCAACTACGTCGGCTCACTGCGACGGATCATCCTGCCGCAGGCGGCCAGGGTCGCTGTGCCGCCGTTGTCCAACACGCTGATCTCCTTGCTCAAGGACACGTCGCTGGCGTCGACGATCCTGGTGACCGAGCTGTTGCGGCAATCGCAGGAGATCGCGGCCAGGACGTTCGACTTCCTCGCCTTGTACACCACGGCCGCGGTCTACTACTGGGTCATCTGCCTGGTGCTCTCGTTTGGTCAGAGCCGAGTTGAAAGTCGGCTGGAAAGGTATGTGGCGCGATGACGGAGCCCCGCGAAGACAGGATCGTCGCCGAGGATGTGCACAAGGCCTTCGGCGACAACGAAGTGCTCAAGGGTGTGTCGTTCACCGTTCCGCGCGGGACGTCGACCGCCATCATCGGCCCGTCGGGCTCGGGTAAGACGACGCTGCTTCGGGCGCTGGCCGCGCTCGACAAGCCCGACGCCGGGGTGATCCGGGTCGGCGGGGAGGACGGCGTCGAGGTCGACTTCTCCAAGCCGGTGTCGAATGACCAACTGCGCCGCTACCGCGCGCAGAGCGGCTTTGTGTTCCAGTCGCACAACCTTTTTCCGCACAAGACGGTGTTGCAGAACGTCACCGAGGGTCCGGTGTACGTGCAGAAGCGGCCGAAGGACGAGGCGGAAGCCGACGCAGTCGAGCTACTGGAGCAGGTCGGGCTGGCCGAAAAGCGGGACCAGTACCCGTTCCAGCTGTCGGGCGGACAGCAGCAGCGCGTCGGCATCGCGCGGGCGCTGGCGCTAAAGCCGAAGGTGGTGCTTTTCGACGAGCCGACCTCCGCACTGGACCCCGAACTGGTCGGCGAGGTGCTTTCGGTGATCAAGGACCTGGCGGTCGAGGGCTGGACTCTGGTCATCGTCACCCACGAGATCCAGTTCGCCAAGCAGGTTTCCGACCAAGTGCTGTTCACCGACCAGGGCGTGATCCTGGAAAAGGGTCCGCCCGCCGAGGTGATCGGCGACCCGAAGGAAGAGCGGACGCGGCAGTTCCTCGACCGAATCCTCAACCCTTTGTAGGGGTCCGTGGGAGGGTGTGCACCATGGCACACCCAGCAGGCCATGAAGCCGACGTCGTCATCGTCGGAGCAGGCATTTCGGGGATGATCGCCGCCCGACGGGTGCTCGAGGCCGGGCTCAGGCCGCTGGTGTTGGAGGCCGACGAACGGGTGGGCGGACGGATTCTCACCGAGGAGGCCGTTCCGGGGGTGCCGATCGAGCTCGGGGCCCAGTGGATCGGCGACACCCATCAACGGATGTTCGCGTTGGCGGCCGAACTGGGGGTCGAGACCTACCCGCAGTACGACGAGGGCGAGACGTCTTACGAGTTGGACGGCTCGGGGGTGTTGCGGGAGAACGAGTTTCATGCCCGCTTCGCCTCAGAGCTGAAGGAGCTCGAGCTGGTGCTGCGCCGACTCGACGTGTTGGCGGCCGAAGTTCCCGTCGAGGCGCCCTGGCTGGCACCGCGCGCCACCGAGTGGGACGCGATCACCGCGGGCGCCTGGTACGACGCGCAGGGTTTGTCGAGGGTGGCCCGCAACCTGCTGGAGATCTGCACGGTCGGGATCCTGGCCGTGCCGACCGCCGAGGTGTCGTTTCTGCATCTGCTGTTCACGATTCAGACCTGCGGGGTGACGTCGGAGATCTTTGCGGAATCCGAGGGCGGCGCGCAGACCACCCGGTTCGTCGGTGGTACCAGCGAGATTCCGAAGCGACTGGCCGCGCTCATCGCAGACCACATCGTCCTCGAGGCGCCGGTTCTTCTCATCGAACACGCCGCAGACAACGTCACAGTGCACTGCCGTGGCGGCCGGGTGGCTCATGCACGCCGGGTCATCGTCGCGATCTCGCCGACTCTGGCTGGCCGAATCATTTACGACCCACCGCTTTCCGGCGTCCGCGACCAGCTCACCCAGCGACTTCCCAACGGCTCGGCGATGAAGGCGTTCTTCATCTACGACGAACCGTTCTGGCGCGCAGATGGATTCAACGGGCAGCTCATCTCCGACGTCGGTCCCGCCCGGATGTCTAACGACACCTGCATTCCCGGCGACGACCACGGCGTCATCCTGCTGTTCCTGGAGGGCGACGAAGCACGCACCGTCGGCAGGCTCCCGCAGGCCGAGCGCAGGGCCGCGATGACAGCCGAGTTGGTGCGGCACTACGGCCAGAGGGCGGCCCGCCCAGAGCACTACGTCGACGGGGAATGGTCGGATCGGCAGTGGACGCGTGGGTGCTACAACGCCAACCACGGCCCGCATGTGTGGACGAAATACGGGCCGGCGCTGACCGTCCCGATCGGCCCGATCCACTGGGCGTCGACGGACACCGCCACGTACTGGAGCGCCTACATGGAGGGCGCGGTCAACGCGGGCGAGCGCGCAGCGCAAGAGGTCATCGACGAGCTGGTGACGTGATCACGCCCGGCAGGAGATCTCCATGCTGTCGGCATCCCGGACCGGGAAGTGCACGCTGACATAGCCGTTGGCGGGGTCGCGCAAGTAGTCGAGGTAGGGCTGCAGGCCCGGCATGCTGGTGTTGTCGGCGACGACGAGGGCGCCCGGCGCCAGCCGCGGCTCGAGCAGCTGCAGCACCTGCAGGTAGAGGTCCTTCCACCCGTCGAGCAGGACGAACTGCACCGGCCCGTCGATCGCCGCAAGGGTCTCTAGCGCGTCACCGTGCAGCACGGTGATCAGGTCGTCCAGACCGGCATCGGCGAAGTTGCCGGAGGCGACGGCCACCTTCTGTTCGTTGAGCTCCGTGGTGACCACCCGGCCCTCGCCGTTGTCGCGCACCGCCGACGCCAGGTGGATCGCGGAGATGCCAAGCGACATGCCGAACTCGACCACTGTCGTCGGCCGGGATGCCCGCACCAACGTGTAGAGCAGCCGGCCCGCTTCCGGGGTGACGGGGAGATAGAACTCGCTCAGCGCGTCGGCGCGTTCCTGTGCACTGGATTCGCCGGGCACCGAGTCTTTGCCGAACATCTCGCCCAACAGCGGCATTTGCGCGTCGGCCTCGGCGAACATCCGGGTCAGGGCGGCCGCGACGCGCGAATCAAGCAAGGTGGAAGTCATACCCACGACGGTAGTCCACACTATTCCCATGCCCGTCCTTCACATCGAGCACGAGATCAGCGAACTTGCGGTCTGGCTCGACGCATTCAGGAAGTTCGCGCCCGCTCGTCAGGCGGCTGGCGTCACCCGCACCGAGGTGTATCAGCCCGACGAGGATCCGAACTACGTCGTCGTCAACCTGAGTTTCGAGAACATCGATGCGGCAAGCAAATTCCGTGAATCGTTGATCAACCAGATCTGGTCGTCGCCCGATTCGGCGCCCGCCCTCGTCGGGCCGCCGAAGGCCCGCGTGTTGACGGAAGTAGAACTCTAGGCGGAAGCAGAACTCTGCAGCGCCGTCGGCGGCCCTTTGTGCCCGAGCGCCTCGAATGGTTGCGCTGCCGTGCCCGCCTCTGAGCGACAAATTCGCTGCTGTCGAAGCGCCAACAGTGGCCACGTCCGGGCGAGCGAATTAGTCGCTCGAAGGCGGGCACCGCAAACGTCTCCGTCCTGGCCGCTAGCACGGTCCGACCGCCGGATCGTCGATCAGCTCCCGTAGTAGCGGCCGAGAACATGCGCGCGCAGCTCGTCGAATTCGCCTGCCCCGATCGACATTCGGATCTGGTCGACCAGCCTGACGATGAAACGCTCGTTGTGGATGGTGCACAGCGTGGCCGACAGCATCTCCTTGGCCTTGAACAGGTGGTGGATATAGGCGCGGGTGTAATGCGCGCATGTGTAGCAGTCGCATTCGTCGTCGATGGGGGTGAAGTCGCGGCGGTAGCGGGCACCGGTGATGTTGTAGCGGCCCGTCGCCGAATACACCGCCGCATTGCGCGCGACCCGTGACGGCGAAACGCAGTCGAACGTGTCGGCGCCCGCGGCAACGGCGTCGAAAAGGTCGTCGGGCTCGCTGATCCCCAGCAGGTGCCTTGGCTTGTCCGGGGGCAGTTCGCTGCTGACCCAGCCGACGATCGTGGCGAGATTCTGCTTCTCCAACGCCCCGCCGATGCCGTAGCCGTCGAAGCCGCGGCCGTCGTCGTCGACGACGGACACCAACCCGCGCGCCGCCTCCCGCCGGAGGTCCTCGTATTGGGCGCCCTGCACCACGCCGAACAGCGCCTGCGGGTGGCGGTCCTGGTCGGCGGCTGCCAGCCTGCGATGTTCAGCCAGGCAACGCACCGCCCACCGGTGCGTGCGCTGCACCGATTGCTCCTGATAGCCGCGGGTGTTCACCAGGGTGGTCAGCTCGTCGAACGCGAAGATGATGTCGGCGCCGATCTGGTGCTGAATCCGGATCGACATCTCGGGGGTGAACCTGTGGGTCGATCCGTCCAGGTGCGACGTAAAGGTGACGCCGTCATCGTCGACGCGGGCCAGCCGCTCCTTGCCTTCGGCGATGATGTCGTCGGCCCGAACACGCTCGGTGTCCATCGCGAGCACCTTCCGAAAGCCTGCACCCAGCGACAACACCTGGAACCCGCCGCTGTCGGTGAAGGTGGGACCCGGCCAGTTCATAAAACTGCCGAGTCCGCCTGCCTCCTCGACGATGTCGGCGCCCGGTTGCAGATACAGGTGGTAGGCGTTGGCCAGAACAGCTTGTGCGCCAAGCTGTTTCATCGCCTCGGGGATGACGGCCTTGACCGTGGCCTGGGTGCCGACGGCGATGAAGGCGGGAGTGCGGATGTCGCCGTGCGGTGTTCGGATGACACCGGCACGTCCAAGCCGTCCAGGAAGGTCCGCTTCGACACTGAACGAGGGCTCGGCCACGACGTGTATTCAACCAATTGCCGGCCACGGCGGCAGATGCCGTCCTAGATTCTTGTCATGACAAAGCGCGACATCGCCGTTGCGGTACTGCTGGTGGTCGGCGCCACGGCCGGCTGCTCGTCGAGTCCGCCACCGGTCACCCCTCGGCCGGGAACCCTGGTCTCGGGCACCGCGCAGATCAGCATCAACGGGAAGGACGCCGGCACTACCGAGGCCGTCCAGTGCGTGGGGGCCGGGACACTGACGACGATAACCACTGGCGACAGCACATCGGGAGTCACCGCGATGGTCTCCAACCGGGACACCCTGAAGGCCGAATCAGTCGGCATCAACAACGTCGGCGGCTTCACGGGAAGCTATAACGCAGGACTGGGCGGCACCGCAAAGGTCGCCATGATCGGGCCGACTTACGACATCACCGGAACCGCCGACGGTTTCGCGACCGACAACCCGAGTTTCCGGACCGGCGGCACGTTCGCGATCAAGGTGTCCTGCTAGGCAACGGCCACCGGCCTCTGGCTCAGGCAAATTTCTGGCAATCTCAAGACCGCGTGGGGGCAGCGCTCCATACTCTGTGGGACGGTCCGCCGATGTCGACGGTCCGCGACAACAATAAGGAGAACACTGGTGAAGCGTGGGTTCGTGGTCGCCATAGGCGGCGCGGCGATTGTCGTTGCCGGTCTGTCGGGCTGTTCGTCGGAAAAGAAGTCCGAGACCAGCGGAGATACGTCTTCGGCTGCCGCAGCAGAGGGCAAGAGCACCGTCACGATCGACGGCAAGGACCAGTCCGTGCAGGGCACGGTTGTCTGCAGCACGATGGGCGAGAACGTCAACATCGCCATCGGCGACGCCACGACGGGTATCGGCGCGGTCGTCAGCGCAGGCGACAGCCCCACTGTTCATTCGGTCGGCCTCGGCAACGTCAACGGCGTCACGCTGGGATTCCAGGAGAACGCGGGCCAGGGTGAGGCCAAGGCCGAAAAGGACGGCAGCACCTACAAGATCTCCGGCACGGCGGTCGGCATCGACATGGCCAACCCAATGCAGCCAGCGAACAAGCCCTTCGAAATCGAGGTCAGCTGCCCGTAGTCGGGTAGTGATCTTTCAGAAGCGGCGGCGCCCCTTCGGGCGTCGCCGCTTTGATGTTCAAGCGGGCAGGGTGTATCCGGCCGCCGATTGCCGCAGCTGCCAGATCTGCGCCGGGCACAGTTCGTTGACGGCCTGGTTGATCAAGTAGGCGCCCTGGTAGTAGTCGACGGTGTTGAAGTCGCGCTTGACCTCGTCGACGAGTTGCGCATAACCCGTCTTCGCACCGACGCGGTCGCACACGCTGTACCCGTATCCGAGCGCGGCGTCGGCATTCGGGAAGTTGTACCCGGGGCGGACCGTCACATTGACCAGGTAGGCGACCTGGTCGGCGTGGGCCGACGGCGCGCCGGCCAGCGCGACAAACGAGAGCGCAACCGCAGCCAGGATTCGCTTCATCGCAGGTGATCCTAGTTCGGGAATGGGCGTTGCGCACCTGTGTCAGAGTGGAAAGAGTGAGCCCAGCCCAACTGACCCGATTGTTCGGCGCCGCGGCGGTGGCGACGGGAGCGCTGCTCGCCACACCCATCCCGTCCGCGGCCGCCGCGCCGTGCCCCGATGTCGAGGTGGTGTTCGCCCGCGGCACCTTCGAACCCCCTGGTCTTGGCGGGATCGGGCAGTCATTCGTCGACGCGGTGCGCGCCAAGGCGGCCAGCAAGTCGGTATCGGTCTATCCGGTCAACTATCCCGCTAGTACCGATTTCCCCACCGCTGTTCAGGGCATCAGGGATGCGGCCAATCGCATCGAGTCGACGGCGGGGGCCTGTCCCGACACGAAAATCGTGCTCGGCGGGTTCTCCCAGGGTGCGGCCGTAGCCGGTTTCGTCACTTCGGAGGCCGTGCCGAGCGGCGCGGACGCCGCGGAGGTGCCCGATCCGATGCCGCCCGAGGTCGCCGACCACGTTGCCGCGGTAGTGCTGCTCGGCAAACCGTCGCCGAAGTTCATGGAGCTCATCGGGACACCGCCGGTCGAAATCGGCGGCCTGTACGCGGCCAAGACGATCGACCTGTGTATCGCCGATGACCCGATCTGCTCAGGCAGCGGGGACGGCGCGAACCACAGCCTGTACAACAAGAACGGAATGACCGATCAGGCAGCGACTTTCGCGGTAGGCAAGCTCTAGCCGAGTTACACCCATGTAAGTCGCGACGGTAGGCATCCGACCGCGAATGAGCCCGCCCACGGTATCGACACGGTCACGGATGGATACCTATCGGTACATCACTGATCCCAATAGCCCCAGCAATCACTATCGTCACATCAGCTAGCGCGGGACGTCAACTGCGACGTACTGCCCCCTGAAAGGTGTGACATGTCGCCGTTTGCTCGAATCGCATCGGTACCGGTGGCGTCGGCGGCCGCTGTTGGGCTCGTCTTCGGGATCGTCGTCGCGCCACCCGCTGCCGCGGAGCCATGCACCGGAGCCGCCGCGGAGGCCCAACCTCCGACGGCGCCCAACTCCGCGGCGACTCCTGAGGTGCCCGGTGTCAGCGGTCCCCCGATCGGGCATCGTCCAAAAAAGGCCAACGACAGCGCGCCCCTGCCCAACCTGGGCCGGCTGTCGCGCTCGCTTCTGAGCGCGTTCGTGCCGCAGACCGCGCGGGTCCAACAGCAGGCGGGAGTGGCACCGCCGCCGGTACCTCAGCCGGTTCCTGACGCCGCGGCAATCGCCCAGCCGGCGCCGGCGCCCGCACCGGCTCCCCCGCCCGCGCCCGGCCCGCCGCCGGGAACATCGCTCGTCGGCTGGGTGACCGGACCGCAGAGCCCCAACGACACCATCAAACGCTTCGCGATCACCGGGACCGACCTCGGAATCATGTGGGACAACGGGGATCCCGCGAACAACCAGGTGCTGATGGCCTTCGGCGACACGATCGGCTACTGCAGCGTGCGGGGCAGGCAGTGGCGGTACAACACGATGTTCCGCACGAGCGACCGTGCCCTGTCGAAGACGGTCAGCATTCCCGACGGCGTGGTGAACAACAAGTACTCCGGTTCGCCGCTGTGGGCGCCTGCGCTGTCCAAGCAGGTCGTCAACAGCATCAAGTTCGCACCGTCGGAGACGGGCATCATTCCCACCTCCGGAATCTCGGTCGGCACAACGCAATACATGAGCTTCATGTCGATCAGGAGCTGGGACAGCCCCGGTCAGTGGACGACGAACTTCTCGGCCATCGCGGTCTCACCGGACAACGGCGAGCACTGGGGCGTCTACCCGCAGAGCGTTCGGCCCGCGTCGGCCGATGCCACGCCTCGGGTGCCGTACGTTCCCGGCGGGGAGAAGTTCCAGGTGGGCGCGTTCCTCAAGCCGGGCGACGGCTACCTCTATTCGTACGGGACACCATCGGGTAGGAGCGGACCCGCATTCGTGTCACGGGTACCGCAGTCCCTCGTGCCGGAACTGAGCCGCTACGAGTACTGGGACGGCGGGAACTGGGTGCCGAACAATCCGGGAGCCGCGCAGCCGGTGTTCCCGGCCCCGGTGAGCGAAATGTCGGTGCAGTACAACACCTACCTCAAGCAGTTCCTTGCGCTGTACTGCAACGGCAACAACGATGTGGTGGCGAGGACGGCGCCGGCCCCGCAGGGACCATGGGGTCCTGAGCAGGTGCTCGTCTCGTCCAACGATTTCCCCGGTGGCATCTACGCGCCGCTGCTGCACCCGTGGTCGACGGGCAAGGAGATCTACTACAACCTGTCGCTGTGGTCGGACTACAACGTGATGTTGATGAAGACGGTGCTGCCCTAGGCGCAGACGAGTAATCCGCGCCCATATCCTCGGACGATGAGTGGATCAGAAGCGTTCGAGGAGATAGTCGCGGCGCTCAACTACCCGATGTTCGTGATAACCACCAAAGGGGCGACCGACGACGATGAGACCGCCGCGGGTTGTCTGGTCGGGTTCGCCAGTCAAACCAGCATTAACCCCCCTCGGTTCCTGGTGGGCCTTTCGAAGCGAAACCACACCTTCCGCATAGCCGAACATTCCACGCACCTGGCCGTACACGTGCTGTCGCGCAAACATCTAGAGATCGCCCAGCTGTTCGGGAGTGAGACGGGCGACGAGGTCGACAAGTTCGCCCGGTGCGCTTGGGAGGCTGGGCCTTTGGGCTTGCCGATACTGACTGACGCCTCGGCCTGGTTCGTCGGCCGCATCCTGGAACGGTTCGACGTCGGCGATCACGTGGGCCATCTGTTGGAACCCACCGACGGCGACGCGGCTGACGTGTCTCGCGATTGGGTTTCATTCGCCGATGTCCGTGATCTGGCACCGGGCCACGAAGCATGACGAACCTGACGAGCGTCACCGATCCCGGCGATCTGGCGCAGCTCTATGCCGATGCACCGAGCGGGGTGCGCGCCAACATGATCTTCAGCGCCGACGGCGCTGCGGCGTTCGGCGGCCGCGCAGGCACACTGTCGTGTCCTGCCGACCAGAACCTGCTGCGCGACCTGCGTGCGTTCGCCGATGTCGTCTTGGTCGGAGCAGGCACCGCGCGCGCTGAGCGGTACGGCCCGGCCCGCTTCACCGAGGCTCAGGAAGCCCTTCGCGGAGCACATCGAGGACATGCGCCACCACCGATCGCAGTCGTCAGCCAGAGTGGACGACTGCCGTCGACGTTGTTCGTTGACGGCACGTCGCCCCCTTTCCTCGTCACCAGTGCCAGCGCTGCGCAAGCCCATTCGTTGGACAGCGACCCGCGCTGGCGACTTCTGGTGGCTGGCGAGGACACCGTCGATGTCGGCGCGGCGACAAAGCAGCTTCGCGCACTGGGCATGCAGCGGATCCTGTGCGAGGGAGGCCCCACCCTTCTCGATCAGCTCGTCGACGCGGACGCCGTCGATGAAATCTGCGTCACCATTGCGCCGCTGCTCGCAGGCAGCCAGCCCGTCGGCCTTCGCACACCGAGCCGACAACATGTCCCGGCTTCCCTGGAACTCCGGCACGCGCTGCTATGCGACTCGTACCTCTTCTTGAGGTACCGGCGCAGCGCGAATTAGTACGAACAGCTCTCATCGGACGCCATATTCTTGACTGATCGGATGTGTGCTCCGTCGAGTGTGGAGGTTCCAGGATCAGTGCCCAGGCCGATTCGCGTGGTCCCAGAGGATCTGCACACATCAGCGACGAAGGTGGACAACCACGCCGAAGAGCTCGAGGCGCGCCACACATCCGCTCACGGTCGCATAGAGGCGGCGCAAGTAGGAACGCCGGCGGTCTCCGCGGCAGCACTGAGCGCAGCGGTAGCCAAGTGGCAAACCGACAGCTCAACCCTCGTTGGCAACTTGCTCCAGCACGGCGAAGGGCTGCGTGGAGCCGCGGTTCGTTACACAAGCACAGAGGAGAGCAATACCTCCGACGTGACCGCCGTAGGCAATGAAGCTTCGACCACCGGCGCCGACCTATAGCGGTCTGAGGCTGTGACCGTCTCCGTCGCCGACATTGAGCGGTGGGACCCTGGGGACGTCCGCGAGGTCTTCCACGCCACCCGCAACAGGGCGGAGGCGGCATTCGAAGCGGCCGACGGAATTGCGACGCTTCCGGCGTTCGGAACGTGGGGTGGTGAAGCGGCGGTCGCTGCTCGGGAGGCCAACGAGAAGCTCCGCAAAGACCTGGACGCGCAGGGCAACGAGGCCCTGGCCGTGGCCAAAGCAGCGCGAAAAGCCGCCGACGACATGGAACAGGTCAAGTCGGATCTGGCACGACTGGAAGCTGACGCGATCGCCGCCGGATATCAGATCAACACGGTCATGAGTCAGGTGATACCTGGTCCGAACTTCAAAACTCCGATGATCATCGCCATCGCCGAGATGGCCGAGCTGCAAGGCCGACTCGACAAGATCCTTGCCGATGCCGTGCGGGTCGACGAGGAGCTGGCTACCGCGATCAACATGGCGACGGGCGCCACTCCGATACCTGGGGCGCCGCAGGCGCCGATCGATAAGACCGGCCTCGACGAGGATGCACCGGCGGAGTCAACGGGACCGTCGGTTCTGGCGGGCATCAACCGCGCCAATGACCAAGCCGTTCTCGACGCCATGGAAAAGGTCCGCAACGCACAGGCGGCAATCGACAAGGCGGCTGCGGAGGCATACACGCACGGTGCGGGCAGCCCCGAAGCTCTAACGGCGATGGCCGAGCTTCCTCAGCTCAAGAAGAATCTGGCAGACGCCCTCGATGAGCTCGGGAAGGTCCCCGACTTCTCCAAGATCGACCCGAACTCAGTCACCTTGACCCCCGACGGCAACGTCACCTTCGGCCCCATGACGGCTAATCAAGCCGCGCAGGTGATCGGCACCCTGAAGAACGGCACCGGCGAGATATACGACGCCAAAGCGATGGCCTACTACACCTACAAGGACGGCAAGCTCGTCGGCACCCGATTCCTCGACGACGGTCGGGCTATCGCGACAGCCGAGCCGCTGCTCACCGCGGTGACGACTGCCGTTGGTGTCGGTCCGCTCGTCAAGGGCGGCGAGGGTGCCTATCTCGGTCTGCGGGCATTGTTCGGTCGCGAAGGTGCCGACGCCCTCGCAACGGTCACCGGCGAGAACGTTCTGCTGCACGCCGTCGACATCGCCGCCGCCCGATCAGCCTCGGCCCTCGACGACCTCGCCGTGCACGGGCCCGGAGCCTTCGGGCCGTCACATGAGGGATTCGCAGGTCTGTCGAAGGCGTACCAGGAGTTCATCACCGGACGCTCGATCAGCGAGGCTTATATTGTCGAAGGCCCTGCTCGAGCAGTGAAATTCGACGACTTCGCCAACGGCATGTTGATCGATGCCAAGGCCGACTATCAGCAATTCGTCGACAAGGGCGTGTGGGATACCTGGTTCCAGGGGGACAGCAAGTTTTTGAAAGCGGCCGTCGACCAGTCCACCGCCGCTGGCGACACACCGATCCAGTGGGTTTTCATGCAGAGGGAGATGGCTGACAGGATCAGCACGCTTCTCACTGAGAACGGGTTCACCAATATCGACGTCGTATGGAAGCCGATGAGTTGAGGAATTGTTGATGGGGACTTTCGTTGGCGCGTACTGGGATGTGCGCGACGAGTCGATTGACGAGTGCGCCGAGCGGATCGCCGCGCTTTTGCCGCGGTTGGCCGAGATCGATCCTCTGCTGAGCGGGTGGCGAGACAAGGCGATGACGAAGAAGGAAGCGCTGGCTGCGCCGGTCGTCGGCACCGATCGCGACGACTTGATTCAACGACTGCGGCGCGGCCTGATGCCGGGTGCTCAACCCAGTGCCGAAGGAGCCGGCTTCTCTGTTTTCTGGTGGAACGGTCACTCGAACAAGGACGGCGGCGCCACATTGAACGTGACCAACGCCGGTTCGAGAATCGCCCGTCTCCCCCGCGCGGTCGTCGTCAACATTCCGGACCAATCCACTGCAGCACAACGGTATTCAGCGTCCGCAGCGAAGCAAATCCTCCAGGCGGTGATCGAGACCTTCGAACCCAAGCGAGCAGTCTGGCTCGACGACAGCGCGCGTGACGCACAGACCGAACCCGATGTCGTGCAACCTGATGGCAGCGTCAAGCTCGGAAAGCTCGTCGGCCAACCAGCTGGCTGGGCAACGTATCTCGCCGATTCCGAGCCGACGCATTTCGACCGCCGATCGCTGCCGGGCTCCGCAGCCATTGACCGCGTCGGCGACGGAACGCTCGTCCTTCTCGGCGACGACCCGGCCAATCCACCGCTCGGCGATGTGCTCGCGGTCCGGGCGGCGATGGGCTACCGAGTTCCACAAGGAGAGAGCCAGGCAGCACCGACCGTAAGTCCATCGGATAGTCCGCGGACGGCAGCGCTTCGAGGCGAAGAGCGCGAGAGCGCCGCTGGCTCCCTTCCTCACCAACCTGAGCAAGGCGACGAAGGCGCGCCAGGTCAATCCCGGAACCCAACGTGACGCTCCGGGTGGGAAACGTTGGCGGTGGCGGAGGGATTTGAACCCTCGGACGGGGGTTACCCGTCACACGCTTTCGAGGCGTGCTCCTTAGGCCGCTCGGACACGCCACCGTGTGGCAGCCTACCCAACACCGGACCGTCTATCCCAATCGCTGCCTGGCGAAGAACGCCTCCAGCGGCGCCGCGCACTCGTCGGCCAGCACGCCGCCGACGACGGCGGGCCGATGCGTCAGCCTGCGGTCGCGCACCACGTCCCACAAGGATCCGACCGCACCCGTCTTGGGTTCCCATGCGCCGAACACCAACCGTGACACCCGCGCCATCACCAGCGCGCCTGCGCACATCGTGCACGGCTCAACGGTGACCGCCAGCGTCGCGCCCTCCAGCCGCCAGCCGTCGCCGAGCACCGCCGCCGCCTCCCGCATGGCAAGGATCTCGGCATGAGCCGTCGGATCTGCCAGCGCCTCGCGCGCGTTGGCCGCCCGGGCCAACTCAGTCCCGTCGGGCCCGAAGACGACGGCGCCGATCGGCACATCGGCCGGGCCTGCGCTGCGCGCGGCATCGAGCGCGGCGCGGATTAGGTCTTCGTCGGTCACCGATCGAGACGGTCGAGCACCGTCGCCAGTTCCTCGGCGAAGCCCATCTCCCGAGCGATCCGGCCCAGCTGTTCGTCGGCGTAGAGGTCGTACTCCGAGATGATGACGCCGAGCACCGCGTCGGGCAGGCCCATATCTGCCAGCAGCCCAAGGTCGCCCTCCTCGAACGGCTCCGCGTCGTCGAGGTCATCCGGTTCGATATCGGCATCGAGCTTCTCGAGCACCTCGGCGGCGATGTCGTAGTCCAGCGCCGCGGTGGCATCCGACAACAGCAGACGGGTGCCCGCGGGCGCCGGCCGCACGATCACGAAGAACTCGTCATCGACGTCGAGCAACCCGAAAACCGCGCCTGCGCTGCGCAGTTCACGCAGTTCGGTTTCGGCGGCAGCCAAGCTGGTCAACGCGGCGGGACGCATCGCCGAGCAGCGCCACTTGCCGTCTTCACGCACGACGGCCACCCCGAAGCCGTCCAGCGCGTCGGCGTCCTTCGCGGGTGCCCGCTGTGGTCCCATGAGCGCTTACGCTAGTCCCCGACCAGGGCATTTGACCAGTAACCGACACCAGCCGCGCGTCCGGCGAACAAGACCGTGTGCCACCCTTGATGCCGTGACGAAACCGCCCGTCTGCGTGCTGGGACTTGGCCTGATCGGCGGCTCGGTGATGCGTGCGGCGACGGCGGCAGGGCGTGAGGTCTTCGGGTACAACCGCTCGCTCGAAAACGTCCAGGCGGCCATCGCGGACGGTTTCGACGCGACGAAGAGCATCGAAACGGCATTGCAACGGGCGGCGAAGGCGGACGCGCTGATCGTCGTGGCCGTGCCCGTGCCCGCACTGCCGATCGTGCTGGAGCACGTTCGCGACCTCGCGCCGGACTCCCCGCTGACCGACGTGACCAGCGTCAAGGCCGCCGTGCTCGGTGAGGTGAAGTCGGCAGGGCTGCTGGCCAACTTCGTCGGCGGTCATCCCATGGCGGGCACCGCGCACTCCGGTTGGGCGGCGGGCGACGCAGGGCTGTTCACCGGCGCCGCGTGGGTGGTCTCCGTCGACGACCACGTCGACCCCGACGTCTGGGCGATGGTCATGGAGTTGGCATTGGACTGCGGAGCCGTTGTGGTGCCCGCGAAATCCGACGAGCACGACGCCGCAGCGGCCGCCATCTCACACCTACCGCACCTGCTCGCCGAATCCCTGGCCGCCACCGCAGGCGAAGTGCCGCTCGCCTTCGCGCTGGCCGCCGGATCCTTCCGCGACGGAACCCGGGTGGCGGCCACCGCACCGGATCTGGTGCGGGCGATGTGCGAAGCGAATGCCGATCAGTTGCTGCCTGCGCTCGACCGCTCGATCTACATGCTCGAGAAGGCACGCAGGTCGCTGGCCACCGGAGGATCGGTCGCCGAGCTCGTGGAGGAGGGCCACGCCGCCCGGATGCGGTACTCCAGCTTCCGTCGGTCTCAGATCGCCACGATCGTCGTCGGCGAAGACGGGTGGCGCGACGAACTGGCTGCCGCCGGTCGCGCCGGCGGGGTGATCAAATCCGCTCTGCCAGTCCGGGGTAGTCGAGGATGAATCCGTCAGCGTCGACGGTCACGGTCGTGTCGGCCACCGGCGAATGCAGCTTGATGCCGTCGGCCGCACTGCTGTAGCTGATCGTCACGGGCTTCACCGCCAGATCGGGAAGCGATACGTAGACCACCGGCACCGACAATGAATCGTTGCGCTGATAGAGACCGGTCCGTCGGATCGGCAACGTGTTGAAGAACGGGCTGAAGATCACGTCGACGTCCATCGCGCCGTCGTATGCCGCCCGGTTTGTCTGGCCCCCGTGGTCCTGAACCAGCCACATGTTCTCTTCGTCGCGGGCGATGGACAGCTGCCGCTCGCGCTCGGCGAGGGTGACCGTCAGTGAGAGTCGTTTAGTCGCCCCTGATTCGTCGGTGACGAGATCGTAGGATGCGGAGAACGACGGATGCGTCGGCGTGGCCGCGGCAACGATCCGGCCATACGCCTTGATTCGGTTGTTGGATAGCTGTACCCGCACCGACTCCATTCGCGGAACGTCGTGTGCGCGCCAGGTGAGGATCGCCGGCCAGGCAGGGCGCTGTTCTGCACTCACCCGTCCACCGTAGGCGACGGGCCGCCTCGTTCGTAGCCCGCTGAGAAACTGCTCTCCGTCCGCCCTCGCGACGGTGCGCGTGATTCCAGCGCAACTTCGTCGTCCAGCAACGGCACAGGCATATTCCGCAACCGCCCGCTGCCGGGCACCGACGCCCACACCGCAAAAGCCATCAGGCCGTCGAGGATCAACGCCAGAGCGGTCACCATCAGCGCACCGACCAACGCAAGGTAGAACTCGCGGACCTTGATGCCGTCAATGAGATAGCGGCCGAGGCCACCGAGGCTGGCATACGCGGCAACGGTTGCGGTCGCGACGATCTGAAGGGTCGCGGTGCGCAGACCGCCGAGGATCAACGGCATCGCATTGGGCACCTCGACCCGGAGCAGCACCCTGCGCTCGGTCATGCCCATCGACCTGGCCGCGTCGACCACCGCCGCATCGACGTTGGCGATGCCCGAATAGGTGCCCGCCAAAAGCGGCGGAATGCCGAGCAGCATGAGCGCCACGGTCGGCGGGATCAGACCCAGACCCCACAACAGCACGCCGAGCAGCAGCACACCAAGGGTGGGCAGCGCGCGCAACGCGTTCACACCGGAGACGACGACGAAGGTGCCGCGCCCGGTGTGTCCGATGATCATGCCGATCGGTATCGCGACCAACGCCGAGAAAATGACGGCGACCACCGTGTACTGCAGGTGCTCGAGGATCCGCGCGGTCAGACCCGCGGGCCCGCCCCAGTTGGCGGCGGTGAAGATGAAGGACAGTGCCTGGTTGAGGAAGTTCATGCGGCCGCGCCCACCTTCGGCTTGGCCACCTTGGCTGCGCCGGTCGCCCTTGTCCACGGGGTGAGGGCCTTACCGGCGAGCATGATCAAGGTGTCGATCACCAGCGCCAGCACGAAGATCGCGATGATGCCCGCGACGATCTGGTCACTCTTGTTGGCCTGATAACCCTCGGTGAACCAGGTGCCGAGGCCGCCGACGCCGATCACCGAGCCGACCGACACCATCGAGATATTGGTGACGGCGACCACGCGCAGGCTCGCAATGAGCACCGGGACAGCAAGCGGCAGTTCGACTTTCAGCATCCGGGTCAGCGGCTTGTAGCCGACGGCGGTGGCCGCGTCGAGCACCGCGGGGGACACGGCGTCCAGCGCCTCCGGCACCGCACGCACCAGAAGCGCGACGGTGTAGAGCGTCAGCGCGACGATCACGTTGGCCTCGTCGAGGATTCGGGTCGGGATGATCAGCGGCAACACGACGAACAGCGCCAGCGACGGAATCGTGAAGATGATGCTCGCGGTGACCGTGGTCAACCGTCGCAGCACCGTCGTGCGTTGTACGAGCGCACCCAGCGGCACGGCGATCAGCAGCCCGAGCACGATCGGGATGAGCGACAGCCTTAGGTGGATCACCGTGAGCGCCCACAGGTCGTCGAGGTGGGTGAAGAGATAGCGCACGGGCTACCCCACCTCCGGAACGCGCCGCTGCTCTTCGAGCAGCTTGATGACGTCGTCGGCTCGCACGCCGCCGAGCAGTCGGCCGTCGTCGTCCACCGCCACCCCCAGGCCCGTCGGTGAGGACAGCGCCGCGTCCAGCGCCAGCCGCAGCGTGCCGTCTGGCCGGAAGAACGATCCGCCGCCGACCGTGCTGTCGTACAGCGCGCTGCCCTTGCGGTGCACCTCGACGCCCTCGGCGTTGATCCATGCGAACGGCTTGCCGTCCTTGGTGACCAACGCCCACTCCTGCGGCCCGAGTGCGAGCGCGTCGAGGTCCCCCTCGGCCACTGACCTGACGTCGTGCAGCGGCAGTCCGGACGCGTGGAAGAACTGCAGGCCCCGGTAGCCGCGGTCGGCGCCGACGAAACCCGAAACGAGTTCGTTGGCCGGGTTCGACAACACGAACTGCGGGTCGGCGTACTGCAGTAGCTTTCCGCCCCGGCCGAAAACCGCGACCTTGTCGCCGAGCTTGACCGCCTCGTCGATGTCATGGGTGACGAACACGATGGTCTTGCGGAGTTCGCTTTGCAGCCGCAGGATCTCGGTTTGCAGATCCTCGCGCACCACAGGGTCCACCGCGGAGAACGGCTCGTCCATCAGCAGGATCGGCGGGTCGGCGGCCAGCGCCCTTGCCACCCCGACGCGCTGCTGCTGGCCGCCCGACAACTGCGCGGGGTAGCGGTCCCCCAACTTTGGATCGAGCCCGACGCGCTCCATCACCCCCAGCGCGGCTTTGCGTGCGCTGCGCCGGGATTCGCCGCGCAGCACCGGGACGGTCGCCACGTTGTCGACCACCCGCAGGTGCGGCATCAGTCCGGCGCTCTGGATCACGTAGCCGATCCCCAGCCGCAGCTTGACCGCGTCGACCTTGGTGACGTCCTCGCCGTTGACGGTCAGCGTGCCCGACGTCGGGTCGATCATCCGGTTGATCATCCGCATCGACGTGGTCTTGCCGCAGCCGGACGGGCCGACGAACACGGCCAACGTCCCCTCCGGCACCTCCAGCGTCAGATCGTCGACCGCGACGGTGCCGTCCGGGTACTGCTTGGTGACGTTCTCGAAGGTGATCATTGCGCTCACTTCTGCACGGGCTTGTCGAAGCCGTTGTCCTTGATCCACTTTTCCGCCGCCTCGTCGGGGTCGACGCCCTGGTTGCCCTCCACCGCGGTGTTCAGTTCGATCAGCGCCTCGGTGGTCAGCTTCGCGCTGACGGCATCGAGCACGGTCTTGAGTTCGTCGGACATCTTCTGCGACGCCACCAGTGGCACGACGTTCGCGGCGAGGAAGACGTTCTTGGGGTCCTCGAGCACCACGAGCTTGTTCTGCTCGATGGACGGCGACGTGCTGAAGATGTTCGCGGCGGTGACGGTGTTGTCGGTCAGCGCCTTGACGGTCGCGGGGCCACCGCCGTCGCTGATCGCGATGAAGTTGGCAGGCGCGATGTTCAGGCCGTACTTGTCCTTGAGCCCCACCAGACCCGTGACACGGGTCTGGAACTCCGAGGGCGCACCGACTTTCACCTCGGCGGAATGTGTGGCGAGATCCGCGATCGACTTCACGTTCAACCGTTGCGCCGTCGCCTCGGTGACGGCGAGCGTGTCCTTGTCCTCAGCGGGCGACGGGTAGAGGATCGACAGGTCGCCCGGGAGCGCCTTGAGCAGCCCGAGCAGCACCGCGTCCGGGGTGGTGGCGGTGGTCTCCTTGTCAAAATACTGGAGCAGATTGCCGGTGTACTCCGGGATCAGGTCAATCGAATGATCCTGCACCGCAGGGATATACGTCTCCCGGCTGCCGATGCCGAACTGGCGGGCGACGGTGAAGCCGTTGGCCTCGAGCGCCTGCGCGTAGAGCTCGGCGATGATCTTGCTCTCGGTGAAGTCGGCCGAACCGACCTTGATCGACTTGAGGTCGCCGGAGATCTCGCCGCCGCCCAGCGGATTGGAGCTGCCACAGGCCGCGGTGATCATGGCCAGTACGGCCACCAGGATCGCCAGGTGCCACCTACGTGTCTTCGACATAGCGCTCGACATACCCAATGTCCTCTCGGCCCATAGCTTCATCGGACCCTATCGGCATGCGCGGCGACCCGCCGCGGTTTGCATTCACCGTGAAATTTGTTTCATCCGACCCCCGAAAGGGCAAGATGGAGCCATGACCACCGATCCTCATGCGTCTCCCGGTCAGCAACCGGTCGGGATGACCTCACCGGCGGAGCCGCCGGCCACCGCGTCGAAGGGCGCGCCGCCGGACCCGACAGCCACGCCGGGCGACTATCTCGCGTCGCCCAAATCGGCGGTGAAGTTCACCCGCGCCGCGGCGCTCTGGTCTTCGCTGATCGTTGGCTTCCTGATATTGATCCTGCTGCTGGTTTTCATCATGCAGAACACCGATTCCACGACGATCCACCTGTTCGGCTGGGAATGGAACTTGCCGGTGGGCGTCGCGATCCTCTTCGCCGCCGTCTGTGGTGGCCTGCTGACGGTCGCGGTCGGCACCTCCCGCATCATCCAACTCCGCCGCGCCGCGAAGAGAAACCTGAAGGCCGGCACCTAATCGCGAGCCACCGCCCACGCGTGTGGGGAATGTAGTCCACCCCCCTTTGGTTGATGTATCACGCAAACCCGATAGGGTCGAATTTACGTGATCAATCACGTAAGCGGAGGAGGATGACTGCATGGGCGTTCTACAGAACAAGACAGCGTTGGTGACCGGCGGAACCTCTGGCATCGGCTTGGCGGCCGCACGCCGGTTGGCCGAAGAAGGCGCCCACGTCTTTGTCACCGGGCGCAGTCAGCAGCGCCTCGACGAAGCCGTCGCTCAGATTGGTTTGGGCGCAACAGGTGTGGTGAGCGACGTGAGCAATTTCGCCGATATCGACGTGGTCGTCGAAGCCATCGAAGCGCATGGGCACGAGCTCGATGTGGTGTTCACCAACGCCGGCGGCGGCGAATTCGCGCTGATCTCGGATGTCACCGTCGAGCACTATCTCGACACGTTCAACCGCAATGTCGGCGGCACACTCTTCACGGTGCAGAAGGTGCTTCCACTGCTGAACCGTGGCGCGTCGATCGTGTTGGCTGGGTCAACCGCGCCATCGAAGGGGATGCCGGCCTTCGGCATCTACGCCGCCTCGAAGGCGGCGGTGCGATCGCTCGGCCGCACGATGGCCGCCGAGTTGGTGGACCGCGGCATCCGGGTGAACGTCCTGGTCCCCGGACCTGTCGAGACACCCGGGTTGACCGGGCTGGCGCCGGCAGGCGGCGAATCGGAACTGCTTGCCGAGATGGCAGCGAGCGTGCCCATGAAGCGGGTCGGACACGTCGACGAGATCGCGTCAGCGGTCGCATTCCTCGCCTCCGACGCCAGCAGCTTCATGACCGGCAGCGAACTCTTCGTCGACGGCGGCGAAGTCCAGGTATGACCGAAGTGGCCGAATCACTCGGGCCGAGGCAGCGTGCCCTTGCGAAGAATCGTTTCGTAGACCGACCCCAGCAGGTCGGCCAACTGATCCGCGGCAGCGTCGTCGAGGTCGGAAAAGAACAGCGCGCGGACCAAGGCGACGTGCTTGGGTGCCGCAGCTTGCAGGAGGCGCCACCCTTGCGGCGTCAGTTTGGCGTCAGTGGCGCGGCCGTCGCTCTCAGAGGCGACCCTCTCGACCAGCCGCCTGGCTTCCATCCGGCGAAGCTGATGCGACAGTCTGCTGCGCTCCCAACCGATCCTGATGGCCAGCCGACTCGACTGCAGCCGGCGGCCCGGCTCGGCCGACAGCGCGTTCATAACGCTGTAGTCGGCGAGCGAGACCCCGAAGTCGGCCTGAAGCTGCCGATTCATCTCGTACTCGAGCCGGAGATAGACCTGCATGTAGTTGACCCAGGTCCGCTGCTGGGTCGCCGTAAGCCATGAGCGCTGCGCCATGCCCTCATGATCACTGTTGGTTGATATATCACGCAATACGGAGGATTTGATGACCGAACCGATCCAACGACTCATGACGAGCAACCTGCTCGAGGTTTTCAACGAGCGCGACCCCGAGCGCAGACGGGAGGCGATCGCCAGGACCTATGCGCCCGATGTTCGCTGGACGGACGACGAGGGCGTCTGCGTGGGACATGCCGCTCTCGACGCGAAAGCCGAGAAACTGCAGAGCACGCTGGGGCCGCTTCAGTTCATCGCCGCAGGACCCGTGTACCAGACGACGGGATTTGGATACCTCGCGTGGCACCTCGTTGCCGACGACAACCCCACGCCGCAGGTATCGGGGTTCGACGTGGCGATCGTCGGTGACGACGTCATCGCCGAGCTCTACACCGTGCTGACGGCTCCGCCCGGCGCTTAGCGCACGGCGCCTTTCACCTGTTCGGCGACGGGACCGATCAGCGGTTGAGCGCGTTGAGGCCCTCGGCCATCAGCGGACCGACCGCCTGGTCCACTTGGTCGGTGTCGAGCGCGACGCCGCCGCCCATCCGCGCCCGGAACGCGATGCCCGCCGCGACGATCGCCACCTTGAAGTACCCGAGCGCCATGTAGAAGTCCCAGTTGCCCAAGGACTGCTCGGCCGCAACCGAATAGCGCTGGGCGAGATCGTCGGCCTCAGGCATGAGCGGCGACGCCCACGCCGAACTCGCGTGGATCACGTTGAACAGCGGATGGCGGTAAACGCACATCAGCGCGGCGTCGCTGATCGGGTCGCCAAGGGTGGACATCTCCCAGTCCAGCACCGCCAGCACCTTGGTGGCGTCATCGACGTCAAGCATGGTGTTGTCGATGCGGTAGTCGCCGTGCACGATCGAGGTGCGGCTCTGTGCCGGAATCGCTTCTGCAAGAGCGGAATGCAGTCTCCGGACATCGGCGTCGAAGGGGTCGTCCTCGCGTTTGACCAGATCCCACTGCGAGCCCCATCGCCGCACTTGGCGCTCCAGATAACCGGTTGGTTTGCCGAAGTCACCCAGACCGACGGCATTCGGATCGACCGCGTGCAGGTCGGCGAGCACTTTGATGAGTGCGTCGACACAGCCGCTGATCGTCTCTTTGTCGCCCAGCGCCTCGAGGTCGTCGGCATGCCGGACGACCAGGCCGGGCACGTACTCGACCATCTGGAACGGTGCGCCGCCGACCGAGTCGTCGTTGCGCATGGTGACCGCACGCGCGACCGGCACCGGGGTGTCGGCCAGCGCGGCGACGACCCGGTACTCGCGGGCCATATCGTGCGCCGACGGTGTCAGACCGTGCAGGGGTGGCCTGCGCAGCACCCACTTTGACTCGTTGTCGCCGACCAGAAACGTCAGGTTGGACCGGCCGCCGGAAATCAGCTCGGCCCACAGCTCGCCGCTGCGCGGAATGCCCACGTCCCTGAGATGGCGGTCAAGGGCGGCGAGATCGAGCCCTTCCAGCGAAATCGTCACCGGACTTGTCTACCATCGCCGATTTCGCGGGAGCAGGTCCCATACGTGTTCGGTTCCGTTGACGGCGGCGACATACAGGTCGCCGTTACGCGAGGACAGCAGCCGCGTGATGCCCGCGTAGTCGACGTTGACACAGAGGATCTTCTCGGTGCGCAGGATGCCATGCAGCAGCCCGTTGATCACCCCGCCGTGGCTGAACACCGCGACGGTGTCCTCGTGGCCGCCCGCGTCGGCGATCTCCCGGATTCCTTCGCTGATGCGGGCCAGAAAGGCGTCCTCGTCGACGGTGCTCGGCAGGTGGCCGCTGGCCAGCCGGGCCAGCTCCTGGGGATACTCGGCGGCGATCTGCTCGATCGGGATGTAGTGCGCCAGCTCGCGGTCGTACTCGGCGAGACGGTCGTCGATGTTGATCGTCAGCCCGAGCGCGTCGGCCACCGGCTGCGCCGTCTGAACCGCGCGCCGCTGCGGACTGCTGACCAGGCGGGTGATCGGAAAGCGCGCCAGCGCGTCGGGCAGCCGCTTTGCCTGCTCGACGCCGTCGGCGGACAGGTCGGGATCGGAACCCTCGCCGGGTTCGCTGCGGAGCGGCAACGCGTGCCGGATGAGAAGCAACTGCACCGTGACACCATATGGCTCGTGCGTGCATTCGCCTGCCCGGTGTGCAACGGCTTCGCTGCGTTCGAGTCCCTGCGCTGCACGCGGGTGATCCCGGAGACCGCGCACGCGCCACAGGAGGGCTGACATGGGCTCAGAAAAGGGCTTTGCCGACGAGCTGTTCGACCTCACCGACCGGGTCGTGCTGGTCACCGGCGGTAGCCGGGGTCTCGGCAGGGAGATGGCGTTCGCCGCGGCGAAGTGCGGAGCAGACGTGGTCATCGCCAGCCGCAAACTGGAGTCGTGTCAGGCGACGGCCGACGAGATCGCGGCGGCCACCGGGCGTGCCGCCATGCCGTATCAGGTACACGTCGGCCGGTGGGATGAGCTCGACGGTCTGGTGGACGCCGTCTATCAGCGGTTCGGCAAGGTCGACGTGCTGATCAACAACGCCGGGATGTCACCGCTGTACGAGTCCCTGGATTCGGTGTCGGAGAAGCTCTTCGACACCGTCATCAACCTGAACCTCAAGGGCCCGTTCCGGTTGTCGACGCTGGTCGGCCAGCGCATGGTGGCCGACGGTGGCGGGTCGATCATCAACGTCAGCTCGAGCGGCTCGCGACGCCCCAGGCCCGAACAGCTGCCCTATTCGGCGGCCAAGGCGGGGCTCAATGCGTTGACGGAGGGTCTCGCGCTGGCCTTCGGGCCGACCGTGCGGGTCAACACGTTGATGCCCGGTCCGTTCTTGACCGATATCAGCAAGGCATGGGACATCCCGGCGACGACGAAGGGCGCGCAGAACTTCGCGCTCAAGCGGCTCGGCAACCCGGCCGAGATCGTCGGCGCCGCTTTGTATCTGGCTTCCGATGCGTCAAGCTACACCAGCGGGTCGATCATCCGAGTCGACGGCGGGATGCCCTAGTCGTCACGGCTCGATGATGTTAAAGCCCGGGTCGGGCCGGTCCACCACGGCGATGATCGAAGGCAACGCATTGGCATCGCCGGCGATATCGAGTCCCGGTGAATCGACGTCCCCCGCGGCAAACATCAAGAGCCGCATCTTGTTTGCCAGCTTGATCGTCGCCTGCGCCGTCGCCGCCTGTGCGGGCGCCTTGCGATAGACGAGGACACCGTTGCGCAGCGTCAGCCGGTAATTGGTGGCGATGTCGGAGAAGGTGACGTCGACGGCGACGTCGAGATCCCATGCCCGCGGGCCGTTGACGTTGATCGCGAAGGTGTCGAACATCTGCTCCGGTGACAACTGGGCCAGTATGGACGGCGACGCGGGCTGCGTCGGGGTTCCGAAATTGCCCTCGCGCAATTCCGTCGCACCGGAGAGGAAGAAGTTACGCCAGACGGCGTTCTCTGCGCCGTACGCCAGCTGTTCGAGCGTGTCGGCATACAGCTCCCGCGCGGCAGCGTGGCTCTTGTCGGTGAAGATCGCATGATCGAGTAGCGTTGCCGCCCAGCGGAAGTCACCGCGTTCGAATGCCGCGCGAGCGATCTCGGTGACCTTGTCCATTCCGCCCATGGCTTCGACATAGCGCGGCCCGATGGCTTCCGGCGGGTGTGCCCACAGCCGGGCGGGGTTGCCGTCGAACCATCCCATGTAGCGCTGGTATACCGCCTTCACGTTGTGGCTGACCGAACCGTAGTACCCGTGCGCATGCCATGCCTTCTCCAGCGCCGGGGGCATCTGGAAGTTCTCGGCGATCTCGATTCCGGTGAAGCCCTGGTTGAGCTGTCGCAAGGTCTGGTCGTGCAGATAGGAGTACAGATCCCTTTGCAGGGACAGGAATTCGACGATCCGGTCCTTGCCCCAAGTGGGCCAGTGATGCGAGGCGAACACCACGTCGGTCCGATCGGCGAAGGCGTCGATGGCCTCGGTCAGGTAACCGGCCCATCCGTGTGGATCGCGCACGAGTGCACCCCGCAGGGTCAGCAGGTTGTGCAGGTTATGGGTGGCGTTCTCGGCCATGCACAGAGCGCGGAACTTCGGGAAATAGAAGTGCATTTCGGCGGGCGCTTCGGTGCCGGGCGCCATCTGGAACTCGATTTCGACGCCGTCGATCGTGTGCGTCTCCCCGGTATTGCGGATGTCCAGTGTCGGCACGATGAGCGCGACCTCACCCGCGGATGCCACCTGGCCCAGTCCGCAGCCCACCTGGCCCTTGGGCCCCCGCGCCAGCGCGCCTCCGTACATGTAGCCGGCCCGTCGCCCCATCGCCGTGCCCGCGTAGACGTTCTCCTGAACGGCGTGCTGGGTGAAGTGCTCCGGTGCGATCACCACGACCTTGCCCGAGTCGACATCGGCCTGCGTCGTCACTCCCAGCACACCGCCGAAGTGGTCGACGTGGCTGTGGGTGTAGATGACCGCGACGACCGGCCGGTCGCCGCGATGAGTGCGGTACAGCGCCAGCGCGGCGGCCGCCGTCTCGGTGGATACCAGCGGATCGATGACGATGATCCCGGTGTCGCCCTCGATGAAGCTGATGTTGGACAGGTCGAGACCGCGAACCTGGTAGATACCGTCCACCACTTCGTAGAGCCCCTGCTTTGCCGCAAGCTGGCTCTGGCGCCACAGGCTGGGATGCACCGATGCAGGCGCATCACCTGCAAGGAACGAGTAGACGTCGTTGTCCCACACCACCCGACCGTCGGCCGCCTTGACGACGCACGGCTGCATCGCCCCGATGAATCCCCTGTCCGCGTCGGTGAAATCACGCGTGTCGCCGAACGGCAGGTTGTCGTATTGGGCGCGGTTCGCCGACTCGATGACGGCGGTGGGCGGCTTCTGATCCATGCTGCCGACCCTGCCACCATTCGCATCTATGCGGGTTCAGTTGGGGCGAAAACCTCAATCACGCCGTTCATTTCGTGTACCTGGAACATTGCCGACGAAGGCGGCACCGTCGGCAACTGAGTTCTGCGGGATGGTTCGTATTCAGATAGGCAGCTGGGTTACACGTCGTGGTGATTGACTGGCGGCATGGGTGTGCGTCGAGTGGTGAAGGGCATGACGAGTCCGGAAAGTCCGTGTTCGCAAGCGACGGGGCCGTCGCGCCACAGCGGCCCGCGTTGCTCCCTCCTCCGAGTTCTACCAACTCTGGGTAGAACCCGGGCGACAAGCCCGCTCGAATGGCGATCTTCATCTGCGGCGCGAACCACGCCAAGGTGCCCGCCGCGGACTGACTAGCCGCCGTGCTCGGCAAGCCACACCTGCGCCCGGCGGTTCGACGCCCTGGACAACCACGCGTCCTGGATGAGCTCGGTCAGCTCCTGCTTGCCGATCACGGCTAAATCGCTGGCGCGCACCAACACCGACGGGTGCCCGTCGAACCGCTCGGTGGTGAAGAACGGCGATTTCGGATCCTGCAGCAGGGCCAGCTTGTCGCTCTCGGATTCCACCCAGATCATGATCACGTCGGCCCAGCGCTCGCCCGTCTCTGGATCCTCGGCGTCGGGTTGGGGCGTGCGGAAGAACACGAACGACTTCCCACCCACCTGATAGATGGGGTTGCCCTTCGGACCCTCGATCCGCTTGACGTGCGGCATGCCTGCGGCGACCTTGTGCACGTCGCCGAGGGTGGCCGGTCGGTCACGCACCACGATGCTCCAGCCGGTGCAGGGTGACCTCGGCCAACGCGCCGTCGTCGACGACCGCGGTCATATACGTGCAGAACGGCTGGCGACGTCGGTCTGTCGGCGATCCAGGGTTGAGCAACCGCATACCCGTCGTCGCGGTCGTGTCCCACGGAATGTGGCTGTGCCCGAACACCAGCACATCGGTGTTGGGGTACTGCCTGGCCATCCGCGCGTCCCTGCCCGCAGACCCACCGGTTTCGTGCACCACCGTGAACCGCACCCCGCCAAGTGTCACGTCGGCGCGTTCGGGCAGCCGCGCCCGAAGCTCGTCGCCGTCGTTGTTGCCCCAGCACGCGATGAGCCGCTCGGCCTTCGCCTCAAGGGAATCGAGCAGGGCAGGCTCCACCCAGTCGCCCGCGTGCACGACGACATCGGCGCGGGCCACCTCACCCCACACCTGTTGCGGCAGGTCGCGTGCCCGCTTCGGCACGTGGGTGTCGGCGATCAGCAGCAACCGCACGGTCAGCTCGGCGCGAGAAGCTCGGCCATCCTCGGCATCAGCGCCTGCAGGCCCTTGAGCGGCCGCACCATCACCTTGACGGAGACGATCTTCTCGACGTCGTTCCAGTGGATCATGTCGATGCCGTTGACGTATTTCCCGTCGATGGTCGCGGCGAACTCGAGAATTGCCGACTGCTCGCCGTACCACTTCTCGACGTAGTGAAAATCGGTGTCGCCGAACACCTTCGCTGCCGCCGACAGATAGGCCAGGGTGGTGTCGCGGCCTTCCTGCGCGCTGAATACGGCAGGCGAGTAGAACACGGCGTCCTCGGCGAGCAGGCTCTCCAATTCGGATGTGCGGCCGCTTTCGATGATGTCGATCCAGCGTGCGATGACCGGTGGCGTCATAGCTCTGACTGTAGACACCCCAAAACTGCTCGTGGATTGCGGGCAGAGAAAAAGATTGTAAGCACTCACTATCTTTGATACCGTCGTCCGCATGCCCTTCGACGTGATTATTCGCAACGGCCTGTGGTTCGACGGAACCGGCGCCCGCCCACAACGCCGCACGCTGGGCGTTCGCGACGGCATCGTGGCCGCGGTGTCGGCAGGACCCCTCGACGAGACGGGTTGCCCCGACGTCATCGACGCCGAGGGCAAGTGGATCCTCCCCGGCTTCATCGACGTGCACACGCACTACGACGCCGAGGTGCTGCTCGACCCCGGCCTGCGGGAGTCGGTGCGGCACGGCGTCACCACCCTGCTGCTTGGCAACTGCTCGCTGTCGACGGTGTATGCGGACTCCGAGGACGCCGCCGACCTCTTCAGCCGCGTGGAAGCCGTGCCCCGCAAGTTCGTGCTCGGCGCCCTCGAGGCCCGCAAGACCTGGACGACGCCAGCCGAATACGTCCAGACGCTCGACGACCTTCCGCTCGGGCCGAACGTCAGTTCCATGCTCGGGCATTCGGACCTGCGCACGTCGGTGCTGGGCCTGGAACGCGCCACCACCGAGGGCGTCGAGCCGACCGATGCCGAACTCGAGCGGATGGCGACGTTGCTCGACGAGGCGCTCGATGCGGGGCTGCTCGGCATGTCGGGCATGGACGCGGCGATCGACAAGCTCGACGGCGACCGGTTCCGCTCCCGCGCACTGCCATCGACGTTCGCGACATGGCGCGAACGCCGCAGGCTGATCAAGGTGCTGCGCAAGCGCGGTCGCATCCTGCAGAGCGCGCCCAACACCAAAAACCCGCTGGAGGCGTTGAACTTCTTCCTCACCAGCAGCCGGATTTTCGGCCGCAGGCGTGGTGTCCGGATGAGCCTGCTTGTCTCGGCCGACGCCAAGTCCAACACCGGCATGGTGCATGTATTCGGCCCTGGCACGAGGATTCTCAACAGGCTGTTCAACTCGTTCGTGCGGTTCCAGCATCTGCCCGTACCGTTCGAGCTGTATTCCGACGGCATCGACCTGCCCGTGTTCGAGGAGTTCGGTGCCGGCACCGCCGCCCTGCATCTGCGCGACCAGATCGAGCGCAACGAACTGCTCGCCGACCCGGAGTACCGCCGACGGTTCCGCGCCTCGTTCGACCGCAAGAAGCTCGGACCCACGCTGTGGCACCGCGACTTCCACGACGCCACCATCGTCGAATGCCCGGATGCGACCCTGATCGGCAAGAGCTTCGGGCAGATCGCCGACGAACGCGGACTGCATCCGCTGGACGCCTTCCTCGATGTGCTCGTCGAGAACGGCGAACGAAACGTGCGCTGGACGACGATCGTCGCCAATCACCGGCCCAAGCACCTCGACTCGCTCGCCATCGAACCGTCGATCCACATGGGCTTCTCCGACGCCGGTGCCCACCTGCGCAACATGGCCTTCTACAACTTCGCCGTCAAGCTGCTTCGCCGGGTTCGCGACGCCGAACTGGCGGGCAAGCCGTTCATGACGGTCGAGCACGCGGTGTACCGGCTCACCGCCGAGGTCGCCGAATGGTTCGGCCTGCCCGCGGGCACGCTGCGTGAAGGCGACCGCGCCGACTTCGTCGTCATCGACCCGGCAGGCCTCGACGACTCCGTGGACAGCTACCACGAAGAGAAGGTGCCGTTCTACGGCGACCTGTCCCGCATGGTGAACCGCAACGACAAGGCGATCGTCGCGACAGGCGTCAACGGCGCGGTGGTGTTCCGCGACGGTGAGTTCTGCGACGGCTACGGAGAGACGGTCAAATCCGGACGGTTCCTGAAGGCCGGTGCACCCGCGCGGGAATCCGTGTCCGCCTGACATGGCCAGAACCCAGCGGCAGCGCCGCGAGGACACCATCGCCCGCCTCCTGGACGCGAGCATCGCCTCCATCATCGAGGTCGGCTACGCCCGCACGTCGGCGAAGGTCGTCGCCAAGCGTGCGGAGGTTTCCGACGGTGCCCTCTTCCGCCACTTCCCGACGATGGGTGACCTGATGGCGGCGACGGCGCACGAGGCGGGACGGCGACAGCTGGAGGCGGCCGCCAAGCGGATGGCCGACATCCCGTCCGACAAGCCTGCCATCGAGGAAGTCCTTGCGATCATCCGCGACCTGACCGGCAACTCCACCAACACCGTGATCTACGAGCTGATGGTTGCCGCCCGCACCGATGAGAAGCTGCGGGACACGCTGCGGGAGGTGATGACGGCGTACGTCGCGAAGATCTACGAGGCCGCGCGCGCGGTGCCTTCAGCCGACGAGATCGAGGCGTTCGGCGAAGAGAACTTCGCGGCCCTTGTCGCGGTGCTGATCAATACGTTCGACGGCGCAGCCATGTTCCGGCATGTGCTTTCCCATCCCGATATCGAGAGTCGGCGGATCCCGATTCTGCTGACGCTGCTGGATGGCGTGCGCCGTTAGCGGACTTTTAGCAAACTTCCAGCCTTGACGCGTGAACTGAATCCGGCTAACTTGGCTCCCATCGGATGGTGGCGGCTGAAACGCTGGGGGGAGTCGTGGCCGGTAGTTTCATTATTGACACTAGCGACATCGGCAAGGCCGAAGAGTCGCTCACCGCTGCCTATACCAAGGTCCGATTAAGGGAACAATCTCACGGCCTACCCACTCGGACCCGGGTTTGGCGAACACAAATCGGCTCGCTTGTCGTCGACGACTTCGAGTACAGCTACGACCTTCAGTACGAAGCCGATCCGATGGAGACGATCCTGCTCTGCCGGGTACTCAAGGGTGCGATCGAAGCTCATCTGCCGGGACACCAGCCCCAGATGTTCACGACGGGCGGGGCAGCGGCGATCGGCGCACTCGATGACACCGCGTACGGCGGCTTCGTCCACCGGGCCACCCTCACCGGCATCGCCATAGACCGACGCCTGCTCAGCGAGGTGGCCGCGCCGACGAAGGGCGATGGAGCCGTACAGCTGAGGTCGTCGGCGCCGATCTCGACAGACGCAGGTCGGCACGTCGTGGAAGTCATCGACCACATCCGGCACACGGTGATCAACTCCCCATCGGCGCAGGCACCGTTCCTGACGGGAACCGTCGCCCGGTATCTCGCGGCCACGATGCTGACCGCGTTCCCCAACAATGCCGTCACCGAGCCCACCATCCAGGACCGCCGCGACAGTTCACCGGTGCTGTTGCGTCGCGCAACCGCATTCATCGACGACAACGCGGACACCGACGTGTCCCCGGCAGACATCGCGGCGGCGACCGACGTGACACCGCAAGCTCTGCTGAACATGTTCCGGGTACATCGCAACTGCACCCCCATGGAGTACCTGCGCAGGGTTCGGCTGCACCACGCTCACCGGGAACTTGTCGCCAGCGACCCCGATACGACGAACGTCACCGGCATCGCGCGGCGCTGGGGTTTCCACAAAATCGGACACTTCCTGCGTCGTCACGCAGAGGCTTACGGCGGCGAACCCGACATCCGTAAGCCTTAACCGGCCACAGCGCCCGCCCCGCTGAATACGCTAGAGGAATGACGGGACAGCACAGGGCAATTGCAATGCCCGCCAAGCTGATTCTGTACATCTTGACCGCGGGTCTTATCGTTGCGGGGTTGGTGTTCCCGTTAGTCGGCGGCGCCGGTGCGATGGCCAACCGCCTTTCCGACGTGGCGGCGCAAGACTCGGCTCAGGTCCTGGAGGGCGAAGTCCCCATCATCTCCACGATGGTCGACGCCGCAGGCAACCCGATCGCGTGGATCTACACCCAGCGCCGGTGGGTCGTTCCCGGTAATCGCATCGCCGACACCATGAAGCTGGCAATCGTCTCGATCGAGGACCGGCGCTTCGGCGTGCACAACGGCGTCGACCTGCAGGGCTCCCTCACCGGTCTGGCCGGCTACCTGCGGGGTGCGGTCGACACCCGTGGTGGCTCGACGATCGAGCAGCAGTACGTCAAGAACTACAACTTCCTGGTGAACGCCCACAGCGAAGCCGAGCGCCGCGCCGCCGTCGAAACCACGCCGGTGCGCAAGCTGCGCGAGATGCGGATGGCGCTCGAACTCGACAAGGCGCTCCCGAAGGCGGAGATCCTGACCAGATATCTGAACCTGGTGTCGTTCGGCAACGGCAGCTTCGGCGTGCAGGACGCCGCCAAGACATACTTCGGCGTCAACGCGGCGAACCTCAACTGGCAGCAGGCCGCACTGCTGGCGGGGATGGTGCAGTCCACGAGCACGCTGAACCCGTACACCAATCCCGAAGGGGCCCTAGCGCGAAGGAACCTCGTTCTGGACACCCTCATCGACAATGTCCCGGACAAGGCCGACGAGATCCGCGCTGCCAAGGCTAAGCCACTGGGGATCCTGCCCAAGCCCAATCCACTTCCTCAGGGCTGCATCGGGGCGGGCGATCGCGCTTTCTTCTGCGATTACGCGCTGTCATACCTGGCTCGCGCAGGCATCGGAAAAGACGACCTGGCGCGCAACGGGTACCTGATTCGCACCACCCTCGACCCGTTGGTGCAGGACTCCGTCAAACGTGCCATCGACAAGGTCGCAAGCCCGACTCTCGACGGTGTCGCAAGCGTCATGAGCGTCATCAAGCCGGGCAGGGACAGCCACCGCATTCTGGCGATGGGCGACAACCGCACGTACGGGCTGGACCTCAAGTCGTGGCAGACCGTGCAGCCGCAGCCGTTCACTTCCGTCGGCGACGGCGCCGGGTCCGTGTTCAAGATCTTCACCACCGCGGCGGCGCTGGACGCGGGGATGGGCATCAACGCCCAACTCGACGTGCCCGCGAAGTTCGAGGGCGCCGGGCTGGGTGACAGCAACACCCCCGGTTGTCCCCCGCGCACGTGGTGTGTCAAGAACGCCGGCGGCGGCGGCCGCGGCCAGATGAGCGTCACCGACGCATTGGCTCAATCGCCGAACACCGCGTTTGCGAAGCTGATTGCGCAGGTCGGTGTTCCGCGCGCCGTGGATATGGCGGTGCGGCTGGGGATGAGGTCCTACGCCGAGCCGGGCAGCGCAAGGGAGTATGACCCCAACAGTAAGGGAAGCCTCGCCGACTACGTCAAACAACAGAACCTCGGCTCGTTCACACTCGGGCCGCTCGAGCTCAACGCACTCGAGTTGTCGAACGTCGCAGCCACCCTGGCCTCGGGCGGCATGTGGTGCCCGCCGACCCCGATCGACAAGATCATCGACCGTCGTGGCCGCGAAGTGCCACTCCCACAGGCGAAGTGCGAACAGGTGGTGCCCGAGGGCCTCGCCAATACGCTGGCCAACGCGCTCGGTAAGGATCACACAAGCGGGACGGCGGCCAGTTCGGCGGGCTCGGTCGGCTGGAATCTCCCGATGTCAGGGAAAACCGGAACGACCGAGTCCCACCGGTCGTCGGCGTTCCTCGGGTTCACCAACCAGTACGCCGCTGCCAACTACATATTCGACGACACGCCGACTCCGTCCGAACTGTGCTCGTGGCCGCTGCGCAGATGCTCGAACGGAAACCTGTACGGCGGTAACGAGCCGGCACGAACCTGGTATCTCGCGATGAAACCGATCGCGGAGGAGCTCGGCCCCGTGTCGATGCCGCCGACCGACCCACGCTATGTCAACGGTGCTCCGACCGTTGCGCTGCCGAGCATCACCGGCCTGAAGTTCGACGCCGCGCGTAAACGATTGCAGGAAGCCGGTTTCCAGGTCGCCGACCAACCTTCGCCCGTCGACAGCTACCTGTCGAAGGGGGCGATCGTCGGAACCTCGCCCAAGGACAAGGCCGTACCCGGCTTCCTCATCACGATCAATACCAGCAATGGTGTCGCCCCTGCGCCGGTGTACTACCCATCGACCCCACCGGAGGCGCCGCCACCGCCGCCTCCGGATGCTGCGCTGCTGCCTCCGCCGCCCGACGTCTTCAACCCGTTCGGGCTGCCGCCGTTTCTCCTGCCTCCGCCACCGCCGCCACCACCGGGACCACCGCCACCGGGACCGCCGCCGGGACCGCCGCCAGTGGCACCGCCGCCGCCCTAGTCGGAACCGGGGACAGGCCACTCCCACTTCAGCTCGAGCCACGAAACCCGCAGCACCTCAGCGGGTTTAGGAGCGCGTATGACGACCCTCGCGCGGACGCGTGTGCCGGCCGCGACGGGTTCGCTGATCGGCGCTGTGCCGTTGCCGCATTCGGGATAGGCGACGGGGTCGTGAAGAGTTCCGCCGTTTCCGTCGACACTCCAATTCTTGAGCAGCAACGCGTCAGCGGAGTCGGGGAATTCGAACGTCGCGTTGCTCGAGAACGCGTCGACGTCGAACCGGAGGAACTGCTCATCCGGTCTCAGACGCTCGGCGGCGTCGCAAGGGGCGCCCGATTGGATCGCCGTCACGTTGAAGTTCAGGTCACAAGGTTCGTCCGCGTCGTCGGAGCAGTTGAGGCCTGCGGGCTCGCCGATCTTCTTCTCGATGACGCCCTCGGCGTACGTCGGCCCGAACGCCTGGCTCGGGGCGGGTGTGCCACTCGCGCCGGCCGACTGAGTGTCCTTATCGGCATCGGCGGCGTCACCCGACCCGCATCCGGCCGCCGCAACGACGGCGATCGCGGCAAGCGCACACGTGAACCGTCTCGATGTCATAGGTCAATACTGACCGCGCCGGAACGAATTCGGGACCCGAATCCGCATGCGTGCCTATGCTCCGACGATGCAACTTGATGGCAAGCGGGTTCTGATCACCGGGGCGTCACGCGGTATCGGCGAAGCGCTCGCGGGCAAGTTCGCCGATGCGGGCGCAACCGTGGCCCTCGTGGCGCGCAACAAGGACGCGCTTGACAACGTGGCCGGCCGACTCGGCGGCACCGCGCACGCTGCGGACCTCTTGGACCCTGGCCAAGTGGCGAGTCTGATCGGCCGGGTTGAAGAGGAAGCAGGTCCGGTCGATGTTCTGGTGAACAACGCGGGCAACGCTGTGCCAGCCGGGTTCACCGAAGCGCCAGACGACGTTCTGCGCATGACCACCGAGTTGGACTACCTCGCCCCTGCCGAACTGTGCAGGCAGGCGATCCCCCGGATGCTGCAGCGCGGCGGCGGTCACATCGTCAACGTCTCTTCGATGGCCGGAATCGCGGTGTACCCCGGACTCGTCACCTACTCGGCGGCCAAGGCGGCGCTCTCCCACTTCACGGCGGGCCTGCGCGCCGACCTTCGCGGTTTACCCATTGGCACGACGCTTGTAGAACTGGGCCCGGTTCCGACCGATCTGCTGGACAAGTCGAACGACTACGGACCGACGGCCAAATCATTCCAGCGGTTCTACCGGCTACACATGACCGCCGACGTACCCAAGGAGAAGGTCGCCGACGACATCGTGGACGCCGTTCGGAAGAACAAGCGGCACGTGCGGCACCCGAAGCGAAGCGCTTGGTCGGCAATGCTCGTCGAGGCGCCGCGCAGAATGACCGAGTTGGCGCTCACGGGCGTACCGCATCGGTAGTCGAGCGCGCCCGAAGGGATTCGAACCCCTAACCTTCTGATCCGTAGTCAGATGCTCTATCCGTTGAGCTACGGGCGCCTAGCTGTTCAGTTGTGCGTGGCTGTGTCAGCCCGGCGGAGGCGAGAGGATTTGAACCTCCGGTCGCCTTTAAGGGCGACAACTCATTAGCAGTGAGTCCCATTCGGCCGCTCTGGCACGCCTCCCGACGGTTTACCGCCGATCCGACAGAGTACACAGGGGCAACGCCACCAGGCAAAGCGCATTACGGCCACCCATAGACTGGTCGGGTGCCTGCCCGTCTACGCCCTGAACTGGCTGATCTGCCGGCCTACACGCCCGGCAAGACCGTGCCAGGTGCGATCAAGATCGCAAGCAACGAGACGGTGCACGGGCCGCTGCCGAGCGTGCGGGCGGCGATCGAGAAGGCCACCGACAACCTCAACCGATACCCGGACAACGGCTATGTCGAGTTGAAGGAGCGGCTGGCCAAGCACGTCAACTTCGCGCCCGAGCACGTCGCGGCGGGCTGCGGGTCGGTGAGCCTCTGCCAGCAGCTCATCCAGATCACCTCGACCGTCGGCGACGAGGTTCTGTACGGCTGGCGCAGCTTCGAGATCTACCCGCTGCAGACCCGGACGGCGGGCGCCACCCCCGTCCAGGTGCCGCTCACCGACCACACCTACGACCTGGACGCGATGCTGGCCGCGGTCACCGACCGCACCAGGCTGATCTTCGTCTGCAATCCGAACAACCCGACGAGCACCGTCGTCGACCCCGACGCGTTGGCCCGCTTCGTCGAGGCGGTGCCGTCGGACATCTTGATCGCGCTCGACGAGGCCTACGTCGAGTACATCACCGACGACATGCTGCCCGACAGTTTCGGGCTGGTCCGCGCCCACAGCAATGTCGTTGTGCTGCGGACATTCTCGAAGGCGTACGGGTTGGCGGGGCTGCGTGTGGGCTACGCGGTCGGCGATCCCGACATCATCACCGCTCTGGGCAAGGTCTACGTGCCGTTCAGTGCGACCAGCATCTCGCAGGCCGCGGCGATCGCGTCGCTGGACGCCGCCGATGAACTGTTGGCCCGCACCGACGCCGTCATCGCCGAACGCGCACGAGTGACGGCGGCGCTGCGCGATGCCGGGTACACCGTCCCCCCGTCACAGGCCAATTTCGTCTGGCTGCCGCTGCCCGGCCGCGCCAAGGAGTTCGCGAACGAGTCGGCCAACAGCCGCATCATCGTCCGGCCTTACGGCGACGACGGCGTGCGGGTCACGGTCGCTTCGCACCAAGAGAACGACGCGTTCCTGGAGTTCGCGAAGGGCTGGAACGCCAACCCCGCGATTTCGCGCTGAGGGCTGTGCATCTACTCAGACCACGACCCTGGGTGCAAAATCGGCATAGCGCACCGAGACTAGCCGCTGGGGCTGCGACCGGTGTAGGCCAATAGCCGGTCCAGTGAGCTCGCGTCGGTGGGCACATCGATCGGGTCGTCAAAACCTGCCGAAGTGCGCCCCTGCGGTGTGATGACGCGCCGCGCCACCCCCAACACGTAGTCCACCAGCGAGTCGGGCGCATTAACCGTGCTTCCCATCGCTGCGGCGTAATCCCAAGCGTGGACCAGGAATTCGAGGGACAGAATTCCGGCCATCACCCTGGCGGGCGCTTCGCTGTCCCCGAACTTCACGCTGCCGTCGAGCCCGCGTCGATGCCATGCGTCCAGCGCGGGCCTGGCCGCGGCGACGATTTGGCGCTCGACCGAATCGGTCGAGTCACGTTCGGGTGGCTCAGCTCCGGCGGCGCCGCCGATGACGATGATGGAGTTCATCAGATGGTCGGTCAGCGTGGCGATGTCGAATTCTCGGCACGGCGTCTGCTTGGACCAGTCGTCGTTGGCGATCGGGTGAAGCACGTACTGCAGCACACTCAGGGCGGCTTCCGCGCTGTCGAGTTCATCGGTCGGCGGCGAATCCGGACCGGCAGGCAAATCGGCGGGCATGATGCCCACGCTACGACGCGCGTGGGCCTATCGTTGCGCAGATGAGAACCCATCTGCGGGTGACGGCCGCGATATTGCTCGCGGTCGGCATGGCCACCGGGTGCTCTCGCACCACCGAGGGCGTGGTCGCACAGACCACCGAACCGGGACCGCCGATCGAGTCGCCGTCGACGCGGACACCGTCGGCTGAGCCCGGCTTCCCCGGTATCCCCGGCCTGCCGAGCATTCCTGGCCTTCCGCAGATCCCTGGCTTGCCCCTGCCGGGGAACACCAACGTTCCCGACGTCCCCGCTCCTGCCGGCTGGGACACCATGAAGTGCAGCGAGTTCACCAAGCTCGACGAGGCGCAGCAGAAGGCCGTCATCAAAGCGATCCTGAAGGACAGCGGCAACACCACCCCGGAATCGGAGTTGGTCGCAGGGCTGATGGCGACGACCATGTGCGGATTCCTGCCAAGCGCGGTCGTCAAAGAGGTGGTGCTCGGCGGGTCGCCGCCGTGAGTGGCTAGCCTCTCCAGTCATGGGTGACGCATACGAATCCGTGACGGTTGATCTGCATGGCCAGGTCGCACAGGTGACGCTGGTCGGGCCCGGCAAGGGCAATGCGATGGGGCCGGCGTTCTGGGCGGAGATGCCCCAGGTGTTCGCCAAGCTCGACGCCGACCGCGACGTTCGCGCCATCGTGCTGACCGGGTCGGGCAAGAACTTCAGTTACGGCCTCGACCTGCCCGCGATGGGAGGGACGTTGTCCGGTGTCATGGAGGGCGGCGGTTCCGCGCGACCGCGGGCCGACTTCCACGCCACGATCCTGCGCATGCAGGGCGCCATCAACGCCGTCGCCGACTGCCGCACCCCGACCGTCGCCTCGGTGCACGGCTGGTGCATCGGCGGCGGGGTGGACCTGATCTCGGCCGTCGACATCCGCTACGCCAGCGCCGACGCGAAGTTCTCGGTGCGCGAGGTGAAGCTGGCCATGGTTGCCGACGTCGGGAGCCTGGCGCGGCTGCCCCTGATCCTCAACGACGGTCACCTGCGCGAGCTGGCGCTGACGGGTAAGAACATCGACGCCGCGCGGGCCGAGAAGATCGGCCTCGTCAACGACGTCTACGACGACGCCGACGCGTCGCTGGCGGCCGCCCACGAAACCGCCGCCGAGATCGCCGCCAACCCGCCCCTGACCATCAGCGGTATCAAGGACGTGCTGGATCAGCAGCGCATCGCGCGGGTCTCGGAAAGCCTGCGCTACGTCGCGGTGTGGAACTCGGCGATGCTGCCGTCGAAAGACCTCACCGAAGGCATCACCGCGACGTTCGAGAAGCGGGCGCCGAACTTCACCGGGGAGTAGTCAGACCCGAGGCATAGGCGTCCAGCCGAGCTCGGCCTTGGCCTTCGCATTGGACAGCGGTAGCCAGGTCGTGCCGAACGCGGTCGCCGGATACGAGGCGACAAGGCCCACCAGCCGATGCGAGATCGGAATGGGCGGTGGCCGATGCAGTTTCGCCGAAAGCTCGCGGACGTAGTCGCCGAAGCGCTGCGGCCGGTCATCGACGATGTTGTACAACTGGCCGCCGCGACCGTGGTCGACGGCATCGGCCGTCGCCCTGACGACATCGTCGATGTGGATCCACGACACGATCCCATTACCGGTCATCGCGGGCAGCATGCACCACTTCGCGAGCCGCACGAACAGCTCGTCGTGCGGAACACCCGGTCCGTAGAAACACCCGTACCGCAACACGATTCCCTCGGTGTCGCTGTGCTCGCCCGACGACAACACGTTGCGCTCCATCCCGCGCAGCGCCGCCAGCATGTCATCCCCGCCCTTCGGCGGCGGCCCGGGATACGGGTCCGTCTCGTCCAACACGGCGGGCCCGGTGGTCGGATAGCCGTAAGCGAAGATCACCGACTCAGCGACGATCCGGCGCACCCCTGCACTCTGCGCGGCGGCCACAAGGTTCGAAGCGCCTGCACTCCACAGCTTCCTGGCCGGCTCGAAGTCCTTCAGCCGCTTCGGGCCCAACTTCGGCAGCGTCGTGAGCAATGACACCACGACGTCGGGCCGGGCGTCGGCGACCACCTTGCCGATGTCGTCGACGTCGAACACATCTGCCACCACCGGCTTGGCACCCGCAGCTTCGATCTGCGCCGTCTTGGACGCCGATCGGGTGAGGCCGGTGACCTCATGACCACGGGCGGTGAGCTCGCGCAGCAGGGGCAGGCCCGGAACGCTGGTGGCGCCCGCAACCAGCACACGCATCAGCGCTCACCAACTTTCTCGGCACCGATGCTGGCGCGCAGCGCGAACGCCAGGATCACCGTGGTCGCCACGAGGCCGCCCGCCTCGAGCCAGCCGATCAAATCGCCCGCGCCGTGGTGCGGGTCGACGATGTGGCTGATCGAGTGCAGCGCCCAGTGCAGGGTGGCGAACGCCAGGGCCGGTACCCGCCACGACATCCGGCGAACGGCCGCAAGCAGCAGCAGGCCCTGCGGTATTTCGAACGTGGCGTTGTCGAAGATGTAGTGATCGTTGCGAACCCCGAACGTGCCGAGAGTGTCGAAGAACGCGCCGGGCAGAAACAGCATGAACAGCCCGATGCCGAGGGCGTACAGCCCGAAGACGATCAAGGTCACTTTGACCATTTCCGCTCCTCGCATGCGCGGGCCAAACCCGGCCCTTGCGCGCGTAGATGTCGTTGACATACGTTCACGCTAGTTCGTCAATGGCCTCAAGATAGGCACCACTTTCATGGCTGTTTCGGGTACCACTTCTGGTCCAGAGCTACTGCTCGAGCTCGACCGCGCCTCGGTCGAGCCGCTACACCGCCAACTCGCCGACGGCCTGCGGACCGCCATTCGCACCGGCAGGCTGACCCCGCAGTCGCGGATGCCGTCGACCCGCGTGCTGGCGGCGGACCTCGGGGTGTCGCGACGGCTCGTGGTCGACGCCTACAGCCAGCTGGTCGCCGAAGGCTTCCTTTCGAGCAAGCACGGTTCAGGCACCCGGGTGGCGACCGTCGAAGCGGCCAGCGCACCGCAGTACGCGGAGGCGACGCGGCGATACGACGTCGACTTCCTGCCCGGCTCGCCGGATCTGAGCAGCTTCCCCCGCACCGCGTGGCTGCGCGCGCTACGAACCGGCCTTGCCGAAATCGGTTCGGACGCCTTCGGTTACGTCGAACCTCAAGGGCTGCCTGCGGCGCGTGTCGCCATCGCCGACTATCTGCGGCGCACCCGCGGCGTGCAAGCCGACGCACAACACATCGTGCTCTGTTCGGGAGCGACGCAGGCGATCGCGCTGCTCGGCCGGGCGTTGCAGGGCAGCGAGCTGCCGATCGCCATGGAGGACCCCGGCTTCTGGCTGCATCGCATGGTGTTGCGGCACAACGGTATCGAGCCGGTCGCCGTGCCGGTCGACGAGGACGGCCTCGACATCGTCGCACTGACCGACAGCGGCGCGCAGACCGTTCTGACCACCCCGGCGCACCAGTCGCCGACCGGCGTGGTGCTCTCGGCAGCGCGACGCACCGCACTCGTGGAATGGGCCCGCGCCGGTCATCTGGTCATCGAGGACGACTACGACGCCGAGTATCGCTACGACCGCGCGCCCGTCGGCGCGTTGCAGGGCATCGCACCGGACCGGGTGATCTACGTCGGCTCCACGAGCAAGACACTCGCGCCGGGTTTGCGCATCGGCTGGATGGTGTTGCCCCCGCACCTGGTCGGCACGATCAGGCTGTCGAAGGGCCTTGCCGACACCGGGAGTTCGGTGATGGACCAGATCGCGTTCGCCGCGCTGCTGACGACCGGCGGCTACGACCGCCATCTACGCCAGATGCGCCGCCGATATCTGAGCCGTCGCAACGCGCTGCTGGCCGCCCTGGCCCGACACCTTCCGCAGGCGACGGTGCTCGGTGCCGCCGCGGGCGTCCACCTCACCGTTCGGTTTCCCGACGGATATCCGATCGCCGACATGGTCCGGCGGGCGGCGGCCATGAGAGTGCACGTCGAGCCACTCGCACCCTGCTACGCGGACCCCGCGGCGGCCCCACCTGGGCTGCTGCTCGGCTACGCCAACCTCACCGAGACCCAGATCGATGCGGGAGTCCGAGTGCTTGCGAGGGCGGCCCGATGACGGTCGATGTCGAGGTCCATACGACGATCGACCGGGCGCGTCTCGACGTCGCCGGGTACTGCTGCGACCCCGACAACGTCACCGCCTGGTGCGCCAATATCAAAGCGGTGCAATGGGAGACGGACCCGCCGTTGGCTGTCGGCTCCCGGTTCCGCTTCACCAGCGAATTCCTCGGCCGCAGGCTGGAGTACATCTACGAAGTTCTCGACTTCGTCGCCGCAGAACGACTGGTCATGCGATCCGACGAGAACCCGTTTCGCATGGAGACGACCTACGCCTGGGCCGACGCCGATGACGACGCAACGTGGGTGACCGTGCGCAACCGCGGAGAACCGACGGCCTTCACAGGGCTGGCTCCCCCGATCCTGGCGACCGCCATCAGGCGCGCGACCAGCAACGATCTCGCCCGACTTAAGGGGATCCTCGAAGCTTGTTAGGCTCCGTCGGGGGATTTCAAGCAGTAGGAGCAGCATGACCGAGCGCGGGGCGGCCCAGCCGGGCCAGGCGACCCCCGACGCGCTGAAGCGGACGCTCACCGAGCACGCCGCACCCGACCGGCTCGTCGTGGCGCGTGGCCTATTCACCGGCCCCAGCGCGCAGGTGACCGACGATATGTACGCGCGGATCGTCAACGGGCGGGCGCACCGGGAGCGCTATGCGCTAAACCTGGAACAGGGCGCGACCGTCGACACCAACACCTACTTCGGCAGGCTGCCTGCCAGTTACTTCCAGCGCTGGACCACTGCGGGCGAGGTTCAGTTGAAGTTGGTGTTCGACACGTCGACGCATGCCCGCGTGCTGCTTCGCGGCTCCGATATCCACGGCGGCGCCAGGACCATCGACAGCGCAGAGGTCGACAGCACCGGCACCGTGGTGCTGACGGCCGCGCTGAACGAGTATGTGGACGGCGGGGCGCTGTGGATGGAGTGCACCGCAATCGGCGGACCGGTGACCATCACCGATCTGGAGTGGACGGCTCCTGCTCCGCCGACCATCCGGCCTGCCGCGATCGCCATCTGCACCTTCAACAGGGCTGACGACTGCGCCACCAACGTCGCGGCCGTCGCAGGTGACAAGGGCCTGCTGGCGGGCATCGACGCGATCTACGTCGTCGACCAGGGCACCGATGCGGTCGAGACGCGCCCGTTGTTCAACGAGGTCACCGCCCAACTAGGTGACAAGCTCGTTTATCTGCGGCAGCCGAATCTCGGTGGAGCGGGCGGCTTTTCGCGTGGCATGTACGAGATCTCCAGCGTCGCCGATCACGCGAACGTGATCCTGATGGATGACGACATCCTCTGCGAGCCGGAGACGATCCTGCGGCTCAACGCGTTTGCGAACCTGACGCCGTCGCCGACCATCGTCGGCGCACAGATGCTCTACCTGAAGAACACCCGCGAGCTGCATGTCAGCGCCGAGCAGACTCAACTCCCACGGCTGCGGGCGGGCCGGTGGGCGCCAAGGGCACTGCACAAGTCGGATATGACCAAATACAAGCAGCACAAGCGCATCGACGCCGAGTACAACGCGTGGTGGTCGTGTCTCATCCCGTCGGAAGTGATCGCCGCCGTCGGGCTGCCCCTGCCGATGTTCTTCCAGTGGGACGACATCGAGTACGGGCTGCGCGCCCTGGACGCCGGATTCCCGACGACGACGTTGCCCAACGCCGGCGTCTGGCATGCCGACTTCGACTGGAAGGACCGCGACGAGTTCTTCCGCTACTTCAGCGTCCGCAACTCGCTGATCACCCATGCGCTGCACGGCACCATCGATGCGAAGACGACCGGTAATTGGCTGGCACGCGAGATCACCGAAGGTCTCGTATCGATGCAATACGGCATGGCTTACACGATGATTCGCGGAATCGAGGACTTCCTGGCCGGCCCCGAGGTGCTGCGGGACGGCGGTGCCGCCGCATTGGCCGCAATCCGCACCGAGCGCAAGGAGTTCGCCGAAACCGTCGTCCACCCGGCGGTCGAGATCGGGGAACTCACCGGCGCGGTCCCACGAATCCACCCGCGCGGCCCACTGCCCCGCAAGGAACGAGTCAACCTCGTGCTGGCCAAACGCTGGCTGTTCCAGTGGCTCGGGCGCACCATCCCCGGACCGGTTGCCATCGCCGCGGAAGACAATCAGTGGTGGCACGTCTCGTTGTTCGACCAAGCAGTGGTGACGGATGCCTCGCAATCAGGTGTGCGGATTCGACTACGCGACAAGCGCAAGCTCGGCAAGTTGACCAAACGAATGACGAAGGCGCTCAGACAGCTCCGAGCAGAGGCCCCGGCGCTGCAGGAGCAATACCGGCAGGCACTTCCTGAGCTGATAAGCCGGGAGAACTGGGCGCGGCTCTACAACAGCTGATCAGTGCAGGCGCACCACGACCTGTTCGTTGTTGCCCGTGTACGCCAGATACTCAAACGATCGTCCTGTGCGAGAGATAAATTCGGTCCAGGCCCGATACTCGTGCTGGCGCCAGCCCGGGTAGTTGAAGAATTCGTCGAACACCAACACCGCTTCGGGCGTGAGCCGGTCGGCTACCAGATCCAGCACAGTCTTCGACGACGAGTACAGGTCACAGTCGACATGCACGAACGCGATCGGTTCGTCGTTGTCGGCGAGGAACGCGGGCAGGGTGTCTTCGAAAAGGCCCGCCACCACTGTGGCGCCGGCAACGTCGGGTGGTTCCTGCGCGAACTCGCCTGCCGGAAACCCCGTGCGCCAGGTTTCGGGCAGGCCGGTGAACACGTCGAACCCGACGACCTTGCGGTCGCCTGCGACCGTCTCGGCGATGATCTTCAGCGTGTTGCCGGTGGCAACACCGAACTCGAGAGCCAGTCCCGGCCCCTTGATCTCACCGAGAGCGAATCGCAGGGTGTCCGGTGGCTCCCAGAACACCTTCGACTTGGACATGTGCTCACCAACGAAGTCCGCGCTGTCCTGCGCGGTCCGGGCGTCCTGCGCGTAGGAAAGATCCCGTCGAGCACGGTATTCGGTGTCCGCGATGCGGGTGACGACGGCGCGAATCGACTCGTTCACGCGGTCGAGCGCGGCGACCACCTCGGCGTGCTGATCGGCCAACTCCGCTCGGGCTCGGGCCTGCTCGGCAGCCACGACTTCCGCAATCGCTCGTTGCAACTTCTCCCGGGCCGCCACCTTGAACCGGTCAAGCATGCGACAACCGTAGCCCTACACATAGGATCCCCGGCGATGGCCACGACCGAAGATCCGGGCGCGACCACCCGACGCGACTTGTGGTGGGCCCTGCCCGGGGCACTGGCGGGCGCGGTCGTCATGTTCGCCGCGTACCGGGGCCTGATCGACGACGCCTACATCACGCTGAGCTACGCCCGCAACGTCGCCGAACATCTGCACTGGGGAATGATTCCCACCGAGGAGTCGAACACCGCGACCTCACCGTTGAACGTGATGCTGTTGGCGGTGGCCACCTGGATCAGCGCTGTGACCGGTGCGTTTCGGCCCGTCGTCGGGCTTGGGATCCTCACCGCCGCACTGTCGGCGGTGATGGCCGTGTGGGCGGCCCAGGTAGCGCGGCGGCTCAACGTCTCGGGTGCCTGGTCGCTCGCCGCGCTCCTCGTGGTCTTCGCCAACCCATTCGTGAACTCGGCGATCGGGCTGGAGGTCGTCCCCATTGCCGCGTTCCTCACCGGGCTGACCGCGCAGGCCGTCCACGGTCGCCGGGCCGCGTTCGGGGTATTGGCGGGTCTGCTCGTGCTGACCCGGCCCGACCTGGCGATCGTTGTCGCCATCATGTATCTGGCAACCCCGGCACTGCGGCGGCGCTTCTGGGTGGCCCCTGCCACCGCACTCGTATTGGCGCTGCCGTGGTGGGTGTTCAGCTGGTACCACTTCGGCTCCGCTATACCGACCACCCTGGTGATCAAGACGCTGCAGAAGTCGTTCGGCGACGCGACGTTCGCCAACGGGTTGTGGAAGATGTGGCAGGGGGGCATGACGTTGCCGCTGTGCCTTGCCCTCGTCCCCGCCGCCGTCGGCCTGCTCACGGTGCTGTGCATGTTGGCGATCGGCCTGCGCGGCAGGCTGCCCACCGAGCATTGGCCGCTGGTGGCGCTTGGGCTCGGCGGTCTCGCGGATTACGGCGCGTACTGCCTGCTCGGGGTTCCGCCCTACCACTGGTATTACGTGACGGCGACGGTCGCGCTCGGGGTGACCGGTGTATTCGGGCTCGCCCTGGTCCTCAGAAGGGCAGTGCCGACGGGCGTCCCTGCAGTGCGGCACGCCGCCCCCGTCGCCGTGGCAGTGGCGCTCACCGTCGGTGCCGTCGTGTCCTTCCGCGGCCTCGGCGTGCCATGGGCGCATCCGGTGATCTTCGGCAACTGGGCGATCCCCGAGCAGTACATGGCCGCGGGGGACGAAATCGGCGAGCTGGTCGGCGATGCCACCGTGAAGTCGCCGCCCGAGATCGGCACCGTCGCCTATGCGTGCGACTGCTCGGTGGTCGACGTGTTCTCCGACCCGGGACGGACGCTGCCGCTGATCGAGAAACGTATCCGCGAGGCCGGGCCGGTGATGCGCTTCCTGCTGGAGGCCAACTTCTCCCGGCTCGACCGGAGCCAGCGACCGCGGCCTGCGCAATACCGGTTGGCCTGGTCGCGAGACGGTTTCCCGCCCGGCCTGCCGAACTGGTACATGAGCTCACCCTGGACGGGCCCTGCGTTCATCTACCTCGAACCGATCGAGCGGCGCGGCGGTGGCGGAGGGATTTGAACCCCCGGACGGTCTTGGCCGTCTCTCGCTTTCAAGGCGAGTGCATTAGGCCGCTCTGCCACGCCACCATCTGTAAGCCTAAAGGGTCAGACCCTTCCGACCTTCGCGGCCGACGGGGCTTCCTTGAGCCCGACGCTGATGCGACGGCAGTTCTCGCCCATCGCGGCGATCTGGGGCCGCGACAGCTTGCCGAGGAAGTTCTCGCGCACCCCATCCCCGTACGTGACCATCGCCTTGCGTACCGAAAGGCGGCCTTCGTCGGTGATGGTGGCCAGCACGCCGCGGCCGTCGTCGGGGCTGGCGCCACGGCGCACCAGGCCCGCCACCTCCAACCGGCGGATCTGTCGGGTCACCCGGCTCGGCAGTGACATCAGCCCCTCGGCCAGATCACCCATGCGGGCCGAACCCGTCGGCGATCTGTCCAGGATGTCCAGCAGACGCACATCGTTGAGGGTCAGCCGGTGCGCCTCCACCAACGCCCGGTTCAGGGTCGCGTACATGCGCAGTGCCGAGTCGAGAAAGTTTTGCCACGACCGCTGTTCGGCGATGTCCAGGCCGGGCATATCACCAGCCGTACGCCCGGCAATCATGCCCTCCATCTTCGGCATGGTAAACGACATACGCATAGCCGAGGGCGAGAATCCGCGGGCGGTAGGGTTTTAGAAATGCGCGCGATCATCGCTCATTCATCCGACCGCCTGGTTTGGCAAGAAGTCCCAGACGTCAGCCCCGCTGCAGGTGAGGTTGTGGTGCAGGTCAGCGCCGCCGGTGTCAACCGAGCCGACCTGCTGCAGGCCGCAGGCAAATATCCACCTCCACCCGGAGCCAGCGACATCTTGGGTCTCGAGGTCTCGGGCACCATCGCCGAGGTTGGCGAAGAAGTCGATCGCTGGCAAATCGGGCAACCCGTCTGTGCATTGCTGGCGGGCGGCGGCTACGCCGAGTTCGTGGCCGTGCCCGAGGGTCAGCTGATGCCGTTGCCGGACGCCGTCGAGCTGCCCCATGCGGCCGCCCTTCCCGAGGTGGCGTGCACGGTGTGGTCCAACGTGGTGATGACTGCAGGCCTGACGGCCGGCCACGTGGCGCTGTTTCACGGCGGGGCCAGCGGCATCGGAACCCACGGCATCCAGGTCGCGCGGGCGCTCGACTGCCGAGTCGCGGTGACCGCCGGGTCGACCCAGAAACTCGACCTGTGCAAGGAACTCGGCGCAGAGATCCTGATCAACTACCGCGAAGAGGACTTCGTGGCGCGGCTGCGCGATGCGACGGACGGCGCCGGTGCCGACGTGATCCTCGACATCATGGGCGCCTCCTACCTTGACCGAAATGTCGACGCGCTCGCCAACGACGGCAGGCTCGTCATCATCGGCATGCAGGGCGGTATCAAGGCCGAGCTGAACGTGGCGAAGCTGCTCGGCAAGCGGGCCGGGGTGATCGCCACCGCGCTGCGGGGCAGGCCGGTGGCCGGTCCGAGCAGCAAGAGCGAGGTCGTCGCCGCAACCGTCGAGAACGTGTGGCCGATGGTCGCCGACGGCCGTGTCCGTCCGATCATCGGTGCGGAGTTCCCGATCGACCAGGCGGCGGCCGCCCATGAACTGCTGAATTCCGGCGATGTGTCCGGGAAGGTATTGCTGCGCGTGGACGGCTAGCCGGACGAAGATACCGAGTCAGCCGAGCGACGCCAGCGCGCGAATCAGCTGGTCGACCTCGGCGGTCGTCGAGTAATGCGCGAGGCCGATCGTGACCGCACCGCCGATGTCGTTGACGCCGATCACGTCCAGCACCCGCGAACTCGCGTTGGCGATCGCCAGCACACCGTTGTCCGCCAGCCGCTGCACAACGGCTTCCGCGGGCACTTCCCTGACCACGAAGCTCAGCACGGGAATCGTCGTCTCGGGTTTACCGATCACCATGATCAGCGGCAGCGACCGCAGCGACATCAACAGATAGTCGAACAGCCTCGCCATATACGACGACGCGGAATCCATCGAGACGGCGAGCCGTTCCCGTCGGGTCCCCTTTGCCGACTCATCAAGGGAAGCGAGGTATTCGATGCTGGCGACGAGGCCGGCCAGCAGCGGGTACTGATGCGCACCGATCTCCAGGCGGTCGACGCCGGTGGCATACGGACTGAGCGCGATCGAACCGAACGAGCTGATGACGTCGGGGTCGCGGAACACGAGTGCGCCGACAGGCGGGCCGCCCCACGCGAGGGCGTTGACAGCGACGACGTCGGCATCGATCTCGTCGATATCGATGAGGCGATACGGTGCGGCCGCCGAATGATCGACGATCACCAGGCCGCCGTCTGCGTGCATCAGCTTGGTGGCGGCCCGCAGATCGGTGACGGTGCCCAAGGTCGCCGAAGCGGAGGTGATCGCGACCAGCCGGGTCGCCTCGGTGATCAGGTTCTCCCACTGCCAGATCGGCAGCTCGCCGGTTTCGATGTCGACTTCGGCCCATTTCACCTTGGCGCCATACCGATTCGCCGCACGTAGCCAGGGCGCGATGTTTGCCTCGTCGTCCAGCCGGGTGACGACCGTTTCATAGCCTAATCCGACCCGTGACGACGATGCGTCGGCCAACGAGTTGAGCAGGATGGCCCGGTCGGCCCCGAGGATCACACCGCGCGGATCCCCGTTGACCATGTCGGCAACCGCCTGGCGGGCCGCCTCGAGTACAGCGGCGCTTCGCTTGGCGGACGGATGCGGTCCGGCCGTCGTCGTCATCGAGTTCCGGAACGCCGTCGACACGGTGGTGGCAACGGAGTCGGGTAGCAGCATGCCGTTCTGGGCGTCGAAATGCACCCACCCATCGCCCAGTGACGGATGCAGTCCGCGCACCCGGGCGACGTCGTATGCCATGCCAGCCACCTTAGAGAGCCTGTGAAGTCCGCAAACCGACCGCGTTCTGTGGGTGCCCAACACCGGTGTGGGCAGTGCCGGACAGGGTCACCTGGGCAGCCATACTAGTGCAGTGAGGTTGGCCTTCGAAGTGCTACTAGCGGTGTTGGTGCTGGTAGCGCCCGGAGCCATCGTCGCGCGCGCCGCTCGAGTGCCCGCATCGGTTGCAATCGCCACGGGGCCCGCGTTGACCTACGGCGTCGTCGCGCTGGCGATTGTCCCGTTCGGCGCCGTCGGAATCCCGTGGAACGCGTGGACAGCGTTCTTTGCTCTGGCTGTGGTCACGGCGGTCGCCGCTTGTTTGCCGAATTTGCTGAGCCGCTACCGTGATCGAGATGCCGAGGCGCTGGCGCCCTCCCGAGGGCCCGCGTTCGTCGTCGCCGCGGGCGTCCTGCTCGGCGCCGCCCTGATCGGGTTGGCGGCGGTCAAGGGACTACCCCACTGGCAGTCGATACCGAGTACATGGGACGCCGTGTGGCACGCCAACACCGTCCGGTACATCCTCGACACCGGGCAGGCCTCACCGACCCACATGGGCGAGCTGCGCAACGTCGAAACCCATGACGCGCTCTACTATCCGTCGACCTTCCACGCCGTCGCCGCGGTGTTCAGTCAGCTGACCGGTGCCGCGCCAACCACCGCCTACACGATCAACTCCCTCGCGGTGGCGGTCTGGCTGTTCCCGGTGAGCGCCGCGACCCTGACCTGGAAGCTGCTGCGCGCCAAGTTCACCGAGTGGCAGACCGCAGGAGCGGCCGCGACGGCGGCGGCGCTTTCGGCGTCCTTCACCGCGATCCCCTACGTCGAGTTCGACACCGCATCGATGCCCAACCTCGCCGCGTACGGCGTCGCCGTGCCGACGATGGCGTTGGTGATGTCGGCGGTCCGCCACCGTGACCGCATCCCGCTGGCCGTGCTGGCGTTGCTCGGGGTTTTTTCGGTGCACATCACCGGCGGCGTGGTGACAGTCCTGTTCGTGGTGGCCTGGTGGCTGGTGGACGCACTGTGGCATCCGGTTCGCGGCAGGCTCCCGGATTTCATCGCGCTTGCCCTCATCGCGGTGCCAACGGTGTGTCTGCTGCTACCGCAGTTCGTCGGCGTGCTGCAGCAGGCCGAGATCATCGAGGGGCACGCGTTCGTCACCCACGAAGGTAAGAAGCGTGGCCTGATCGACGCCGTCGTGCAGCACACCCGCCACCTCAACGACTTCCCCATCCAGTGGGTGCTGATCGTGGCGGCCGGCGTCGGCGCGGTGATCTTCCTCGCCAAGAAAGTCTGGTGGCCGCTAGTCGTCTGGCTCGGGCTGGTCGTCTGCATCGTGCACTCGTCGGCGCCGTTCGGCGGCCCGCTCGGCACGCTCACCGGCAAGTTCAGCGACCTCTTCTACAGCGACCCGCGCAGGCTCTCGGCCGTGGTGGCGATGCTGCTGGCCCCGGCCGCAGGCCTTGCTCTGTTCGCGGCGGTCAGCGCCGCCGTCCGCGGCATTCGCCTGCTCACGGGCGACAAGGGGCGGCCGAGAGTCTGGAACGGTGCAATCGCCGCCGCGCTGATCCTCGTCACCGTGGTCACCGCCGTCGCCTACGTGCCGCGGCACAAGTTCCTGTTCGGCGAGAAGTACGACTCGGTGATAATCGACGACAAGGACCTCGAAGCGTTCGCCTACCTCGCAACCCTGCCCGGCGCGCGCGACACCGTGATCGGCAACGCGAACACCGACGGAACGGCATGGATGTATGCGGTTTCGGGGCTGCATCCGCTGTGGACGCACTACGACTTCCCCGTCCAACAGGGACCCGGCTACCACCGCTTCATCTTCTGGGCTTACGCCGACGACGCCGACACCGACCCGCGCATCGCAGAGGCGGTGAAAGCGCTCAATATCCGGTACGTGCTCACCAGCACACCGGTGGTGCTGAAGTTCGCGATGCCAGACGGGCTAGTGTCGCTAGAGAAATCACGGTCGTGGGAGATGATCTACGACAACGGCGAGGCCCGCATCTATGAATGGCGCGGCGCGTAAGGGAAATGCGGAGCGGAATGAGTGCGAACACCGACGACGACAACATCGAGATCATCGGCGGCGATGGGCCGATAGTGCAGCCAGGCGATGATGCCGACGGCAAGTCGCTGACCGATCTGGTCGAGCAGCCTGCCAAGGTGATGCGCATCGGCACGATGATCAAGCAGCTGTTGGAGGAGGTCCGAGCCGCACCCCTGGACGACGCCAGCCGCACCAAGCTGCGCGATATCCACAAGACGAGCATCCGCGAGCTAGAGGACGGGCTGGCACCCGAACTCCGTGACGAACTGGAGCGACTGACCCTGCCGTTCACCGAGGACTCCGTTCCCTCGGACGCCGAGCTGCGAATCGCTCAGGCGCAGCTGGTGGGCTGGCTGGAGGGGCTGTTCCACGGCATCCAGACCGCGCTGTTCGCCCAGCAGATGGCGGCCCGTCAGCAGCTGGAGCAGATGCGCCAGGGTGCATTGCCCCCCGGCATGAGCGCGCCCGGTCAGCGCGGGCCCACCGCGCCCGGGACCGGGCAGTACCTGTAGCGGCGGTCTGGGTGGCAGCACCACATATCGAGACGCGCAACGCGTGGGTGGAGTTCCCCATCTTCGACGCGAAGGCACGCTCCCTGAAGAAGGCGTTCCTCGGCAAGGCGGGCGGCACGATCGGACGCAACGAGTCCAACGTCGTCGTCATCGAGGCGCTGCGGGACATCACGATGTCGCTGGAGCTTGGCGACCGCGTTGGTCTGGTCGGCCACAACGGTGCGGGCAAGTCGACGCTGCTGCGCCTGCTGTCGGGCATCTACGAGCCGACCCGCGGCGTCGCGACCGTGACGGGTCGCGTCGCACCGATATTCGATCTCGGCGTCGGCATGGACCCCGAGATATCGGGTTTCGAGAACATCATCATCCGCGGCCTGTTCCTGGGTCAGACGCGTAAGCAGATGGTGGCCAAGGTGGACGAGATCGCCGAGTTCACCGAGCTCGGCGACTACCTGTCGATGCCGCTGCGCACGTACTCCACCGGCATGAGGGTTCGGCTGGCGATGGGCGTGGTCACCAGCATCGACCCCGAGATCCTTCTGCTCGACGAGGGCATCGGGGCCGTCGACGCCGAATTCCTCAAGAAGGCGCAGTCGCGGCTGAAGGGCCTGGTCGAACGCTCCGGCATTCTCGTCTTCGCCAGCCACTCCAACGAGTTCCTGGCCCGGCTGTGCACGACCGCGATGTGGATCGACCACGGCACCATCAAGATGGCGGGCGGTATCGAGGAGGTGGTGCGCGCATACGAGGGCGAGGACGCCGCCCACCATGTGCGCGAGGTGCTCGAAGAGAACGCCCGCGAAGCCACATGACCGACACCGTCATCGCCGTGGTGGTCACGCATCGGCGTCCCGACGAGCTGACCAAATCTCTGGACGCGCTGACCGCCCAGAGCCGCGCTGTCGACCACCTCATCGTCGTCGACAACGATCACGACGAGCGCGTGCGCGATCTGGTGGCCGGCCAGCCGGTGCCGACCACCTATCTCGGCTCCCGCCGAAACCTCGGTGGCGCAGGCGGTTTCGCGCTGGGCATGCTGCACGCACTCGCGCTAGGGGCCGACTGGGTCTGGCTGGCCGACGACGACGGCCGCCCGCAGGACGCCGAGGTGCTTGCGACCTTGTTGGCGTGCGCCGAGAGGCACGGACTGGCAGAGGTCTCGCCGATGATCTGCGACCTCGACGACCCGGAGCGTCTGGCGTTCCCGTTGCGACGCGGCCTGGTGTGGCGTCGCAGGGTGAGCGAATTACGCACGGACTCGGTGCTACCGGACTTGATGCCGAACATCGCGCACCTGTTCAACGGCGCGCTCTTTCGCGCTGCCACGCTCGAGTCCACCGGTGTACCGGATCTGCGGCTGTTCTTCCGCGGTGACGAAACCGAACTGCACCGTCGACTTCTCCGGTCCGGGCTTCCGTTCGGCACCTGCCTGCACGCGATATACCTGCACCCGCAGGGCGGCGACGAATTCAAGCCCATTCTGGGTGGGCGCATGCACGCGCAGTATCCAGACAATCCGACCAAGCGGCACTACACCTACCGCAATAGGGGCTATCTGCAGTCTCAACCGGGAATGCGCAAGCTCCTGCTTCAGGAGTGGCTGCGTTACGGCTGGTACTTTCTCGTGACCCGGAGGGACCCCGCAGGGCTACGAGAGTGGCTTCGATTGCGGCGCTTGGGCAGGCGCGAGAGGTTCGAGAAGCCATGACGTTCACCGATGCGGCTGCACAGTCGAGGACGATGTCGCGGGCGCGGCGTGACCTCGTCGACGGGTTCGCGCGCCGCGAGCTGTGGGCACACCTGGGTTGGCAGGACATAAAGCAGCGCTACCGCCGGTCGGTGCTCGGGCCGTTCTGGATCACCATCGCGACGGGCGTCACAGCGATCGCGATGGGCGGGCTGTATTCGAAGCTGTTCAAGCTCGAGCTGTCCGAGCACCTGCCCTACGTCACGCTCGGCCTGATCATCTGGAACCTGATCAACGCGGCCATCATCGAGGGCGCCGACGTGTTCGTCGCCAACGAGGGCTTGATCAAACAGCTGCCGACGCCGTTGTCGGTGCACGTCTATCGGCTGGTTTGGCGGCAGATCATCCTGTTCGCGCACAACATCGTGATCTTCGTGGTGATCGCGATCGTCTTCCCCAAGCCGTGGTCGTGGGCCGACCTCGCGGTCATCCCTGCGCTTGGTCTGATCGTGCTCAACTGCGTGTGGGTGTCGCTGTGCTTCGGCATCCTGTCCACCCGCTACCGCGACATCAGCCCGCTGTTGTTCAGCCTCGTGCAGCTGCTGTTCTTCATGACGCCGATCATCTGGAACGAGGCGACACTCGAGCAGCAGGGCGCAGGCAAGTGGGCCAAGATCGTCGAGCTCAACCCGCTGCTGCACTACCTCGACATCGTGCGGGCGCCGCTGCTCGGTGCGGAGCAGGAGCTACGGCACTGGGTGGTGGTACTGGTGCTGACCGTTGTCGGCTGGGTCTTCGCCGGGATCGCCATGCGGCAGTACCGCGCGCGCGTGCCGTACTGGGTTTAGCCGATTTCAGGCACTTCACAGGATGCCCGCGCGTTAATGAACCATGACCATCCCGCCGTATGAACCCCCGAAGGCCCCGCCCCCTGCAGCTACAGGCAACATGCTGCTGTGCCCGAAGTGTGCAGGGGTGATGAAGACCTACGAACGCAACGGCATCCACCTCGAGCAGTGCGACACCTGCAAGGGCATCTTCCTGGACTTCGGCGAGCTCGAATCGCTCACCCAGATGGAGAACCGGTTCGTCTCGGCCGCACCGCCACCGCCGCCCCCGCAACAGCAGCCCGGTTACGGGTACGACTACGGCCCGGGCTGGGGGCACCGCGGCAACAAGCACTACCGCAAGCAGGGCTTCGGCAGGCTGTTCTTCTCCAGCTAGCCCATCCTGGCGCACGCCGCGACGAGCAGGTCATCGTCGGGATGATTGGCTGCGGCCGCCACGACAGCCGCTCGCGCGAACGGCTCGAGCACCGGCCACGGGTCGCCGTCGGGCAGCGCGGGGCCGGTCGCGTCGCGGTACGCGTTGAGGAACTGCGTCCAGTCGTCGTCGGGGATCAGGCCCGCGGCCCAGAAGCCGGCGGGGCGGGCGAGATCCCATGCCGGATCGCCGACACCGAGATCGTCGACATCGATCAGCAGCCACGGCTCGGTCGCTGATCGCCTGCCGAGCTGGCCCAGATGCCAGTCGCCGTGCACCAACGTCGACGGCCGGCCCGATGAGCCACCGCGCCAGGCCGCGGCGGGCAATGCGGCGGCCGCTTGACGGATGACGTCGTGTTCGCGGGCAATGTCGACGGCACGTCGTAGCCGCTGCGGCCACCCGTGCGGCGGCACCCGCGCCGGCATCGATTCGGTGTGCAGTTGCGCGAGTAGCCGACCCGCCTCGGCCCACGGCAAGTGGTCGGGTTGTGGCACAACGGTTTCCACCCGTGGCCAGCTAGTGCGCCACCGCGCATCCACCGGCTGTGGGGACGTGCTGAGCGGAGACAGAAAAGAACCCGACTCCGCGGCGATTCGGAGCCGGGTTCGCAATGCGATCGGGTTTGTGCCCGGCCGATGCAGTTTGTCGACCACGTCGCCGTTGACGACGATCTCCGCACCGGACCGGGTGTCCATCCCCTTCAGTATCAGCGGCGGGGCACCGCCGTGCGGACCGTCACGTTGATTCGGTTCCACGCGTTGATCGTCACGGCCATCGCGATGACCTGGCCGAGCTCGCGGTCGTCGAAGACCTCGGCGGCCCGGGCGTACACGTCATCGGGGACTCCATCGGCGATCTCGGTGATCGCCTCGGTGAGGGCGAGTGCCGCACGCTCCCTCTCGCTGAACAGGTCACCCGCCTCCTCCCACGCGGCGAGCACGTCCAGCTTCTGCTCGCTGACACCGTGCTTGCGGGCGTCGACGAGGTGCATGTTGAGGCAGAACGCGCAGTGGTTGATCTGCGAGGCGCGGATCTTGATGAGCTCGCCGAGTTCGGGCTCGACATCCCTGGCGGACGCGGTGCTCAGCGCCATCATCGCGTCGAGCAACTCCGGCGAGGACTTGTAGATCTTCAGTCGCTTGTCGGCGACCTTCTGGGTTTCGAGTGTCTGTGTCATGTCTTCGAGAGTAGAGCGAATAGACCCATATACATGGTTCAATCCCATGGTGACTTCATGGGCCAATTCCGGTAGTCGCGACCTGCACCTCGACCTACGCGAGATCATCAAGCCGGGGGCGCGCGGCACGCGAGAACTCCTGCTCGGGGCGCTGCGCGACGCCGTGCGGTCGGGTCGACTGGCCCCCGGTTCCATACTTCCGCCGTCCCGCAGTCTCGCCGCCGACCTGGGATTGTCACGCAATACGGTGGCCGAGGCGTACGCCGAACTCGTCAACGAAGGCTGGTTGGCGTCACGGCAGGGCGCGGGGACCTGGGTGCTCAACACGGGTGGAGCGCAGGCGCCCCCGCGGGGCCGCGGCCTGCGGGCGACACCGGTGCACAACCTGATGGCCGGCTCCCCCGACGTGTCGGAGTTCCCGCGGACCGAATGGGCGGCGTCGGCCCGCAGGGCGCTGTCGACGGCACCAACCGAAGCCCTCCGCATGGGTGATGCCCGCGGCCGACCGGAGTTGCGTGACGCGCTGGCCGAGTATCTGACCCGGGCCCGTGGCGTACGCACGTCGGCGGAGTCGGTCGTGGTGTGTGCAGGCGTTCGCCATGCCGTCGAACTGTTGGGAAAGGTGTTCCGCGGGCGGGGCCCGATCGCCGTCGAGGCCTATGGGCTGTTCATCTTCCGGGACGCGCTCGCCGCACTCGACGTGCCGACGGTGCCGATCGGCGTCGACGAACGTGGCGCGGTAGTCGACGAACTCGACGGCTTGGACACCCCTGCGGTGCTGTTGACGCCTGCGCACCACAGCCCGTTCGGAATGCCGCTGCACGCCGAGCGTCGCACCGCCGTCGTCGACTGGGCTCAGCGCACCGGTGGTTACGTTTTCGACGACGACTACGACGGCGAGTTCCGGTACGACCGCCAGCCGATCGGCGCCCTGCAGGCGTTGTGCCCGGACCGGGTGATCTACATGGGATCGGCGAGCAAGAGCCTGTCACAGGCGTTGCGGCTGGGCTGGATGGTGGTGCCGGACAACATGATTGACGCGGTGCTGGACGCCGCGGGTGGGCAGCAGTTCTACGTCGACGCCCTGACACAGCTGACCATGGCGGACTTCATCGCGCGCGGTAGCTACGACAAACACATCCGACGCATGCGGATGCGCTACCGCAAACGGCGTGACACGCTCGTCGAGGCGTTGTCCGGATTCGACGTCGGCATCAGCGGTCTCTCGGCGGGCGTGAACCTCGTCCTGACCCTGCCCGACGAGACCGAACACGAAGTGCTGCGCCGCGCGGGCCAGGCAGGCATCACGGTGCAAGGCCTGGCAATCATGCGCCATCCACTCGCCGGTCCCGATGTGCCGAACCCCGACGGGATCATCGTCGGCTTCGCCGCGCCCGCGGACCACGCGTTCACCCCGGCCGTTGATGCGCTTTTGCAGGTCCTGAGGGCGTCCGGGCTGGCAAGGTAATCGGCTATGAGCCCCCAGCAGCGTCGCCATATGGGTCTGTACGAGCGAACGTTGGAGAAGTTCGCGCGAATGCCGGTCGGCGATTGGTACATGAAGCAGATCGCACCGCGGCTGGACCCGCCGCTGCTGCGCCTCACCGGAGGGCGGGTCAGCTCGGTGTACCCCGTTCCCGTCATGATGCTCACGACGACGGGCGCCAAGACCGGCCAGCCGCGCACGCTTCCGCTGCTGTACCTCACCGACGGCGATGATCTCATCTTGATCGCGTCGAACTACGGCAGGACGACGCACCCGGCCTGGTACCGGAACTTGGTCGCGAACCCGAAGGTGGAGGTGCTCGCGGGCTCGCGCAGCGGTAGTTATATGGCCACCGAAATCACCGACCCCGCCGAGCGTGATCGAGCGTGGGACCTCGCGCTCGATATGTATGCCGGCTACGGCGACTATGAAGGCAGAGCGGGCGATCGCACGATTCCGCTGGTGCGCCTTTCGCGGCCCGCCGATTGAGTTATCCACAGTCGTAATTTCATCCACAGGCAGCGGTTGACCTGGTGGTTTCGTCTGGGACTCAGAGTACATTCGTACATATGTTCGATTCGGAGTTCGCGGCGGCCAGCGATGCAGACGTCATCGCCGCGATCGAGGATGGGGTGCGCCAGGAGGCGATCGCCGGTGCGCGCCGGCTGGCCGCGATCGCCGAGTTGACGCGGCG
>NZ_RARC01000003.1 GCF_003719305.1 Mycolicibacterium stellerae | reverse complement strand
CGCCGCCACCGAGCGGGCACCCGTAGAACCGCACAGCTCGTCGCGGTCCATCTCCGCCGCGATCTCCACAATGCGCCCGTCGATCGCATTGCGCTGACCGGCCAACTCCGCCAACTCCTCAAACAACACCTCAAGACGCTCGGCAGGGCTCACCGCCGCGGGAGGCAACGCGGTCAACGACATAACGCCATCATCGCAGCCGGGTCCGACAAATCTGGGCGCGCATTCCGCACCTTGGTTGGCCGCCAACCCGCTACGACCACGCAAACCCGAATCGTGAGCCAAGTCAGGGCGGTTCTGACCGAGCTCAGGCGATGACGGGCTCGAGCAGAAATACGCTGCGCTTGCCACCGCGCCGAAAGTGTTCTCGATACGACGGCCAGAGCGCGACCAGTTGCGGCCAGTAACGTTCGAGTTCGGCGCCTCGCGCCTCTCGCGCCTCACAGCGGATGACGTTGCGGCCGACCTGAATCGAAACACTGGGATCGGCAGCCATGTTCAGCACCCACGGGTTCACCCGTTCCGATCGGGGGCGCACATTGCACAGCACATACCGGTCGGCATCGCGGAGGAAGAACACCGGAGTGGTACGTGGCTTGCCTGTCCGGCGACCCGTGGTCGTCAACAGCAGAATATTTCGACTTCGTTTTCCCCACCGGAATATCCGTCCGGCGGTCGCACGATAGATCACGCGGTGAACCGGTGCGACGACATTCTTGATACTCCACACCGCAAACCGACTGGCACCCAATGTCACCAGCTGATTGAACAGCGGAATGCGGGATCGCACATGGGACTTACGGCCCACGATCGGGGACCAAAGCCTCCTCAGCGCTGGCGGAGGGGGCCATAGCGTCAATTGCGCGGGTCGGCAACCGCGACCTCGCATCCTGAGCTGGGAGCACAACGATGTCAAACACTCTGGTACCCCCACCGGTCGAGCCCCGCCCCGTCAGCGCGAAGACCGGCCTCGGACTGGCCGCGCTGACAGCGATCGTCGTCGGATCGATGATCGGCAGCGGAATTTTCGCCTTGCCGTCGCAGATGGCAGGCAGCGCCGCACCCGGTCCCCTCATCATCGGCTGGGTGATCACCGGCGTCGGCATGTTGATGCTGGCGTTCGTCTTCCAGACACTCGCAACGCGCAAACCGGACGTCGACGGCGGCGTATACGGTTACGCCCGAGCCGGTTTCGGTAACTACATCGGCTTTTCGTCGGCGTTCGGCTACTGGGTGTCGGCCTGGGTGGGCAACGTCGCATACCTCGTCCTGCTGTTCTCGACACTGGGCTATTTCTTCCCGGTCTTCGAGGGCGGCGCGACCGTACCCGCGATCATCGGCGCGTCGGTCGTGCTGTGGATCGTGCACGCGATGACGCTGCGCGGCGTCCAGACCGCGGCGTTCGTCAACGTCGTGGTGACCGTCGCCAAGGTCGTTCCGATTCTGGTCTTCATCGCCATCGCGGCGGTCGGCTTCAAGGCGGGACTGTTCACCGCCGACTTCTGGGGCAAGACCGTGCAGATCGACGGAGCGCCACTCGGTGACACCATGACGCAGGTCAAGAACATGATGCTGGTGACCGTTTGGGTGTTCATCGGCATCGAGGGCGCAGCCGTCTACTCGCAGCGCGCCGCCAAGCGCAGCGACGTCGGCCGGGCCACCGTGCTCGGCTTTGCAGGCGTCCTTGCCCTGCTTCTCTTGGTCAACCTGCTGTCCTACGGCCTGATGGCACAGGCGGAGCTGGCAGGCGTTGCCGACCCGTCGATGGCCGGCGTGCTCGAGAACGAGGTCGGCAGCTGGGGTGCCGCGTTCATCTCGGTCGGGCTGGTGATCTCCTTGCTCGGCGCGCTGATCGCCTGGGTGCTGCTGTGCGTGGAGATCCTGCGCCTGCCCGCGATGGAGAACGTGATGCCAAAGGCGCTTGCCAAGGAGAACTCGCACGGCGCACCGGCCAACGCGCTGTGGCTGACCAACCTTTGTGTGCAGGCGCTGCTGCTGTGGACGCTGGCCAACGACAGCACGTACACCAACCTGATCTACCTGGCCACCTCGTTGATCCTGCTGCCCTACCTGTGGTCGGCGGCGTATCAGGTACTGCTGGCGGTGCGCGGCGAGACCTACGAGTCGGGCCACGGCAGGACACGCGATCTGATCATCGGTGTCGTCGCACTCGGATACGCCGTGTGGTTGCTCTACGCGGGTGGTTGGCAGTACCTGTTGATCGCGGCCTTGTTCTACCTGGTCGGCACCGGGCTCTACCTTTGGGCCCGCAAAGAGAGCAAGCTGCCCGCGTTCACCAAGAGGGAGCTCGTCGTGGTCGGCGTGGTTGCGGTGACCTCTGTGGTAGCGGTCGCGCTGCTGGCCACCGGAAATCTGGCCGTGCTGTGAGCACCGAATCCCGGTTGGGAGTCTGGTCGGAGGCAGGCAAGCTCCGGCGGGTCCTGGTCTGCGCACCAGGACTTGCCCACCAGCGGCTCACGCCGGAGAACTGCAACGAGTTGCTGTTCGACGACGTGATCTGGTTGCAGCAGGCACGCCGCGACCACTTCGACTTCGTGGCCAAGATGGAAGACCACGGCGTGGAAGTCCTCGAACTGCAGGACCTCCTCGCCGAGGTGGTCGCCACACCGGAGGGCCGGGACTGGGTGCTGGACCGCAAGGTCACCGATGATCTCGTTGGCCTCGGGCTGCGCCAGGGGATCCGCGATTGGCTGGCCGACCTGCCGGCAGATCAATTGGCGGAGTTCCTGATCGGCGGCGTGTCCTACCAAGATGTCACCGACGAGGTCGGGGGGCGCTTCCTGTCGGCACTGCGCGAGCTGGACCCCGCAGGTTTCGTGCTGCGGCCGCTACCCAATACACAGTTCATGCGCGACAACAGCGCCTGGATCTTCGGCGGCGTCACGCTGAACCCGATGTACTGGCCTGCCCGGCGCCAGGAGACGCTGCTGACGACCGCGGTCTACAAGTTCCATCCCGCCTTTGCCGATGAGAAGTTCGACATCTGGCTGGGTGACCCGGAAACCGTTGTGCACGACCATGGCTCGGCGACCCTCGAGGGTGGCGACGTGATGCCGATAGGGCGGGGAACGGTCGTCATCGGCATGGGTGAGCGGTCCTCGCATCAGGCGATCACGCAGGTCGCGCACAACCTGTTCGCGGCAGGGGCCGCGGAACGGGTGATCGTCGCGAGCCTGCCGAAATCCCGCGCGGCGATGCACCTGGACACCGTGTTCACCTTCTGTGACTACGACCTGGTCACCGCGTATGCGCCCGTCGTCGACGGAATCGTGGCGTTCAGTCTGCGCCCCGATGACGGTTCACCCTCTGGCCTGGAAATCCGCCGCGAGCCAAAGGGTTTGATCGCGACCATCGGCGAAGCCGTCGGCGTGGACTTCCGCGTCGTCGCCACCGCCGGTGACATCTACGGCATCCAGCGCGAGCAGTGGGACGACGGCAACAACGTCGTCGCGCTCGAACCGGGCGTCGTCATCGGCTACGACCGCAACATCCTCACCAACACCGCGCTACGCAAGGCCGGTGTCGAGGTCGTCACGATCACGGCCAGCGAGCTCGGGCGCGGTCGCGGCGGCGGCCGATGCATGACGTGTCCCATCCAGCGCGACCCGATCTACACCTGAGAACTTCCAAGTCGAAGGGCAAACCGTCATGGCGTTTAACAACCGAAACCGCAATCTGCTCAGCCTGGTTCATCACACCGAGCGCGACCTGCACTACCTTTTGGACCTGTCTCGCGACCTCAAGCGGGCGAAGTACTCCGGGCTCGACCGACCAGTCCTGACAGGCAAGAACATCGCGCTGATCTTCGAGAAGGCGTCGACTCGGACCCGATGCGCCTTCGAGGTTGCCGCACACGACGAAGGGGCGCACGTCACCTACATCGACCCCACGTCGTCGCAGATCGGACACAAGGAGTCGATGAAGGACACCGCGCGTGTGCTCGGCAGGATGTATGACGCGATCGAATACCGTGGCGCGAGCCAGAAAACCGTCGAGGAGCTTGCCGAATACGCAGGCGTGCCCGTGTTCAACGGCCTCACCGACGAGTTCCACCCCACCCAGATGCTCGCCGACGTCCTCACCATGACCGAGCATTGCTCGAAGCCGTTGACCGACATCTCTTTTGCCTTCGTCGGCGATGGCCGAAACAACGTGGCGAACTCGCTGCTGCTCGTCGCCGCCAAACTCGGCATGGATGTCCGGATCGGGGCACCTCCCGAACTGTGGCCCAACGACGACCACGTATCGCTGTGTGAAGAGTTCGCGGCGGCCTCCGGCGCGCACATCACCGTCACCGACAACCCGTTCAAGGCGGTCAGTGGCGTCGATTTCATCTACACCGATGTCTGGGTGTCGATGGGCGAACCGGTGGAGACATGGTCCGAGCGCATCGAGCACCTCCTTCCGTTTCAGGTCAACAAGGAACTGATCGCGGCGTCCGCCAACCCGCGGGTGAAGTTCATGCACTGCCTGCCCGCGTTGCACAATTGCGAGACGGAGGTCGGCGCAAAGATCGCCGCGCAGTACCCACACCTCTCGAACGGCATCGAGGTCACCGATGACGTGTTCGAGAGCGCGGCGAACATCGCGTTCGAGCAGGCCGAGAACCGCATGCACACGATCAAGGCGGTCCTCGTGTCCGCATTGAGCTAGGAAGCACGGATGCGAATCGTCATCGCCTTGGGGGGCAACGCGATCCTCCAGCGCGGCCAGCCGTTGACTGCGGAGAATCAGCGCACCAACATCCAGGCCGCCGCGCAGCGCATCGCCGCCATCACACCCGGCAACGAGATCGTCATCGCGCACGGCAACGGACCGCAGGTCGGGTTGCTGGCCCTGCAGGCGGCGGCCTACCACGATGTGGCGCCCTACCCGCTCGATGTGCTCGGCGCCCAGACCGAGGCGATGATCGGCTACGTCATCGAACAGGAGCTGGGCAACCTGCTGCCCGCAGATCAGTCACTGGCGACGGTCCTGACGATGATCGAGGTCGACCGCGACGATCCCGCGTTCCGCCATCCCACCAAGCCGATCGGCCCGGTCTACGACGAAGCGACCGCGCAGCGGCTCGCGGTCGCCGGCGGCTGGACCATCGCCCCCGACGGTGACAAGTTCCGCAGGGTGGTGGCGAGCCCAAAACCGAAGCGGATCTTTGAAATCGGCCCGATTCGCAGCCTTGTGGAACGCGGCACGATCGTCATCTGCGCAGGCGGCGGAGGCATACCGACGGTGTACGACGAGAACGGTCGACTTCACGGCGTCGAGGCCGTCATCGACAAGGACCTGGCCTCGGCGCTGCTCGCCGAACAACTCGACGCCGACCTACTGGTGATCGCCACCGACGTCGACGGCGTCTACGTCGATTGGGGTGGGCCCGACCAAGCCAGGCTGGGCTCGGTCACAGTCGAGCAAGTTGCGGATCTGAACCTGCCCGCGGGATCGATGGGGCCGAAGGTCGAAGCGGCGTGTGGATTCGCGCGGTCGACCGGCCGGGAAGCCGTCATCGGTTCGTTGACAGACATCGCAGACATCGTCGGTGGCACCGCCGGCACCAGAGTGCATATGCTGCAGCGGGTTTGAGCCCGCTGCTAGTTGTCCGCCACGAGGTTGAGCACGTCGTCGAACCCGGCCGCCAGGCAGTCGTAGAAGTCGCCGAGGTCGGATATCGCGCCGGTATCCACATTGATCCCCAGCGAACACGTGTCGACATAGGACAGCAAGGTGATGTTCATGGCGGCTCCGATGGTCGGCGAGAACGCGAACGGCATCCGCACCGCGGCGCCCGCGAAGTACAGGCGTTCGGGGAACCCGGGAACGTTACTGGCGACGAAGTCGACATGGCGTAGCGCTGAGCCCACGTACCCGGCAGGCATGATGTTCAACACGCCAGCGATCTGCTGGGTGTAAGCCAGCGATTTCTCTTGGCGTGCCTTGGCGCTCTGTTCGTGAATCAGCCGGATGCGCAGCGCAGGGTCCATGTCGGCCGCGGGCACATCGAACCGCATCAAGGTCGCGCGATTGCCGCCGATCGGGTCTTCTGCCGTCCTGGTGCTGATCGGCATGGACACCACGAAATGGTTCACGGCCTTGCCGTGCTTTTCGTGGTATCGGCACAGTCCCCCGGCGATGGCGGCGATCAGGGCGTCGTTCAACGACCCCCCCGCCACCTTTCCGGCCCGGTGCAGCTTGTCCATCGATACCTGGCTCACGGCCAGTCGGCGAACCGTGCCGCGGTCGGTCATGATCGGTGAGCCTGGATACAGGATCGGCCGCATGGTGCGGGCGATCGAGCCGATCGTCGACACCGCATCCGCGACGGTATCGATGGGACTCCGAACGCTGTCGAGGACCAGTTTCGGCATCTCGTTGAGCGCTCGCACCACCAAGCGTCCACCGTCGAGTGCGATGTCCCGGACGAGCGCAGGCAGACCCGATGTCGCGGGCTCAGTCGGTGTCCGGGCAGCGCCGCGCCGGCTGGACCGCTGCTCCCGGTCGAACAGAATCGCCGACATCTCGACGGCTCCGACACCGTCTGTGAGCGCATGATGCAGTTTGCACAGCAGCGCGGCGCCGCCGTCTGACAAGCCGTCGATCACGGTGGCCTCCCACAGCGGCCTTGCCCGGTCGAAATCCGCCATGGCGGCGACGCGAGCGATCTCGAGCGCGGTGTCCAAGCTGCCCGGTTTCGGGGCGGTGATCCTCCGCAGATGGAACGTCAAATCGAAGTCGGGATCGTCTTCCCAGCGGGGCGGCAGAGGATACGGCGACTCCACCACCCGTTGCCGGAACTTCGGCACGGCATCGGTGAGCAACTCGAATCTGGTGACGACCTCGTCCCAGTCGGGGGCCTGCTCGAGCACGACAAGCGTGACGATGGTCGACCGTAAGCGGGGATCGCCCTCAATCGACCAAACGAAGGCGTCGCTGTTACGAAGAAAATCGGCCATGCCTACGCCGCGACGGCCACATCGATCGACAGGTGCTCGGCTATTGCGTGGGCCGCGGGCCAGTCACCGCTTCGTACCGCCTTCGCCAGCTCCTCGACCATCGGGCTGGACACACCGAGTTCAGCCAGCCACGCGCCTACCGTGGCGGCTATCCCGTCGACGGAAACGCGCGCCGCGCGGCCCTCATGCAGCCGGTCTATCACTCGGTAGGCCGACACCTGCGGCGCGGGCTGATGCACCCGGCCGACCAACGGGATCAGGCGGTTCAGTGACCTCATGGTGGCCTCCTCGTCGAGTCGTACCCCTTGATCACACCAAGATCGCCGCTTCGTCCGTAGGGCCGAACGCACGGATCCGGCTGTTCGTAGGTCCGTTTCGCAGCGGGCCTTAAGTCCCACCAGGGCCGGGCCGTTGGTCGTTGCTCACGCAGTGAACTCGACGGTGCCCCCGGCGACCAGAGTCTGCTCGGCACCACGGCACTCGACCAGCACCGGCGGAGCATCGCCCGGTTCCGCGCTCAAGGTCGCGTCTCGTCCGCTGACTCCCAACCGAAGCCGGTGACCTCGATAGCGGAACGTGAAAGCTAATTTCCCAAGGGATTTCGGCCATAACGGCCCCAGCACGATGCGGTCGCGCCGGACTTCCAGTCCGGTGAAGCATCGTTGCAACAGGTCGATGGTTCCCGCCATCGCCGCCAGGTGGATACCTTCGGCCGTTGTCCCACCTTGGATATCGACGACATCGGAGGCCAGTGCCTGTGCGAAGTACTCCATCGCCTGATGGCGGTTGCCACGGGCCAGCACCCAGGCGTGCACCACCGCGCTCAGGGTCGATCCGTGCGAAGTGCGGGATTTGTAGTAATCGATTGTTTTCGGGATCTGTTCGGGGGTGAAGCGGTATCCGAGTCGGTCGAACAGCTCGTAGAGTTCGTCGGCGGACAGCAGGTAGAACAGCATCAGCACATCAGCCTGTTTGGAGGCCTTGTAGTTGTTGGCGCTGTCGTTCTCGGCCTCCAGGATGCGATCGAGGCGTTGCAGGCTGTCATACCGGGTCCGGTAGCTCTCCCAGTCCAATTCCCTCAACTTCTCGTAGCCCTCGAATTGACTCAGGACTCCGTCGTGGAAGGGCACGAACATTCGCCGGCTCACGTCCTCCCACTTGGCGAGGTCCTCGTCGTCGATTCCAAGTGTCTCCAGCAGGGCGAGCCGGTAGTACAGCGGTATGTGTTCGAGCGCCTCGAGCGCGCGGATGATCACCCAGACCGCGATGACGTTGGTGTAGGCGTTGTTGTCGATGCCGTCGTACTCGCGGCCGGGGTATCCGGAGTGGAACTCGTCAGGTCCGATCACACCGCGAATGACGTACCTGTCTCGCACCGGGTCGAAGGTCGCCAGGCTGACCCAGAACCTCGCGATCTCCGCGAGCATTTCGGCTCCGTGGTCGATGAGAAAGCCGACGTCGCCGGTGACCTGGAAGTACTGCCACACGTTATAGGCGATGGCGAGGCCGACGTGGTGAGCGCGCGCGCTGGCGTCCGGGTTCCACCGGCCGGATCGCGGGTTCAGATGCATCCGCTGGCTTTCCTCGCGCCCGTCACTGCCGGACTGCCAGGGGAACATCGCACCGGCGTAACCTGCCTCGCGCGCTGCGCGGCGCGCTTCGGGCAATCGTCGGTAGCGGTACATCAACAACGACCGGGTCACCTCCGGCAGTCGCATGTTCGTGACCGGGAAGACGAACAACTCATCCCAGAACACATGGCCGCGATAGGCCTCGCCGTGCAGACCGCGGGCGGGCACACCCACGTCCGACTCGGCCGTGTGGGGCGAAAGTGTCTGCACGAGATGCAGTTGTTGCAGCCGAATCACGCGGCGGAGGTCGGCGTCACGTCCCATTTCGATGTAGAAGCGTTCCCACAACTGTGCCCAGGCCCTCCGGTGCCCGCGTTCGAGGTCGGCGTACCCGCCGACGCGGCTGAGCTCGCGATCCGCGGCGGCCACCGGGCCGGATATACCCCGGTCCCTACTCGTGAACACGGTGACGATCTTTTCCAGCGTGACCGATCCGCCGACTCCCACGTCAACGGCGATGCGGTGGCCTACCCGGCCGCCATCATTGACCAGGCGGCCTTTCGCATCACCGTCGCGCACCGTGGTCCGCATGGCGACAGCCACCCGGATCTTCGACTCGACGGTCTCGGCCTCCAACAGCACTGAGTCGCTTGACAGTTCACGCAACCCATCGACCGCCAGGTGTTGCGACGACAGGTCCCGGTACCGGTCGACTCCCTTGTTCTGCACACCACCGTCGATCACCGATCGGAACTCGATCCGCCCCGACCAGTTCTCTGGCTGCACCGTCGTCTCCATGGCAGCGGCGTGCGGCAGGTGCATCGCAACGAACCGACTTTGCCTGACGCGGGTGATCCGCCCGGCCTGATCGGAGAACACGAAATCACGGGAGAGCGTAGCTCGGCGAATGTCGAGAGTAACCAGGTAGGACGAGATGTCGACGTCGTCGATGGCGAACCAAGGGCCGTCGTTGATGCGAAAGGTCAACGGCAACCAGTTCGGCAGGTTCACCAGGCTCTCGTTATCGATTACCGTGCCCGAAACCTCGTCGCTGAGACGGTTGTAGATACCTGCCACATATGTTCCCGGGTAGTGGAATTCACCCGCATCACACTCGGGTGCCGCGCCCCGCACCGCCAGATAGCCGTTACCCATCGTGCACAACGCTTCGCGCAGCTTTTCGTCGGCCGCGTCGTATCCCCCGAAGGTCAGCTTCCATGGATCGTTTTCGGTGTCCTGCTCGGCTGCCAGCTGATCGGCGAGCCGCGTCAGGAAGCGACTGACGGCGTCGGGGTCATCGAGGACGAATCGCGCGGCCGAGCGCCGATCGCCGGACTCGGGATTACGGACCGCCACCCCGATGCCTCTGCGCCGGGTCGCGTCGAACGCGTCTTCGTCGGTGAGGTCATCCCCGATGTAGATCGGCAGGAGCAGGTCGGGGCCATCGATCCGGTCGACAATCCACTCGACCGCCTTTCCCTTGCCCCAGTCGACGTCGGGCCGCAGTTCGATGACCTTGCGTCCACTTGTCACGCGGAGCATGTCGCGTTGCCCGATGATCCTTACAGCAGCGATGACTTCATCGATCCGCGCGGGTGCGACATTGCGGTAGTGCACTGCCACGGTGAATCGTTTGTCCTCGATCAGGATTCCCTCGACGCCGGCCAACCGGTCGCGGAGTTCGGACACCGCTTCGCCGATGACGTGAATCGCTTGCACCCCCGCCTCGTTCTGATGGTGCGTCCCGTCCGGCGCCACCAGCTCGAACCCGTGGCTGCCCGCATACCACACGCCGGGCACCCCGATGCGGCCGCGGATGTCGGCGAGGCTTCGGCCACTGATCACCGCGACCGGGCAGCGCGCGGCGAGAGATACCAGCATCTTCTCGGCGTCAGGAGTCAGCCTGGCGGCGTCGGGGTCGCCGACGATCTCAGAAAGCGTGCCGTCGAAGTCCAACAACACCACGGGCTGCCGCGTTTCGGCCAGCGGCGCGATTTCGCTGTACGACCGAAGCGCATCCGGCATGGCAGAGATCCGTTGATAGCTGCCGCGCACACTCACTGCGACGAGATCATGAACGACGACGTCTGCCCCCCATCGCCGCAAGTCATCGGCGCGCCCGATGCGGTCAACGCCGATGACGAGCCCGAAGCCGCCGTCATGACCTGCGGCCACCCCCGCTTGCGCATCTTCGACGACAACGCACCTCTGCGGGCGCACCCCGAGTCGTTTTGCGGTCTCGTGCAACATGGCGGGGTGGGGTTTGCCTGGCAGGCCCAGTTCCTCGGCCGCCACCCCGTCGACCCGCACCGGGAACAGGTCAGAGAGTCCCGCGCCGTAGAGGATCTGGGCGCAATTGCGGCTCGACGAGAAGACCGCGGTGACGATGTCTGCTTTCTGGAGTTGACGCACGAAATCGACGGTGGACTCGAATACCGGTACACCGTCGGCCGTCAGCTCCATGAACAGCTGCTGCTTGCGGTTGGCGATGCCGCACACCGTCTGATCGCCTTCGTCGTCGGCACTGCCCCACGGAACGGAGATTCCCCGCGACTTGAGGAGATTCGCCACGCCGTCCAACCGCGACATGCCGTCGATGAAGCCGTGGTAGTCGTCGTCGGTGAGCGGGGTGTGGTCCTCACCGACGGACGGCGCCCGACGAGAAAGGAAATCGTCGAACACCGCCTTCCATGCCGCTGCATGAATGGCGGCGGTGTCGGTCACGACACCGTCGAGGTCGAAGATCACCGCGTCGTAAAAGCGCGGGTCGACGAAGACCGGCAGCCTCAAGGCCACTCTCCTTACTTCCGGTGTCCTGCCTTTATGTATGCCAGGAACCCGGTCGTCGGGGAAGGGCACGAGGTCCCACTTCGCGAACTGAGGACCTAGTGCCCTCGGCATTCGGGACCTTCGGCGGCCCGAAGATGGTCGTCGGACGGTACCGGAGCATCGGGCCCCGACAGAGGCTGGACACATGGACTCTCGAAGCGATGTGACATACGTCCGCGACATCTCCACGTTGAGGATCGACGATGCCGAGGAGGCCGGCGGCAAGGGCGCCAACATGGGCGAGCTCGTGGCCGCCGACCTTCCCGTTCCTCCAGGGTTCGTCCTGCTGCGGGACTGCTATCGGGATTCGATGCGAGCCGGCGGTGTCGACACCGAGCTGAACGCACTGCACCGCGAGGCACTTCACGACATGGCCGACGCCGGCCGACTGACCGAGCTGTGCGACTGGATGCAGGCGCTCGTTCAGAAGGCCGGGATCGACGACGCAATGCGGCAACCGATCCTCGACGCTTACCACGCACTCGGCCCGGGCGCCGTGGTCGCGGTGCGCTCCTCGGCAACCGGCGAGGACGGCGCCGACGCGTCGTTCGCCGGAATGAACGCGACCATCACCAACGTCAGCGGCGATGAAGGACTTCTCGACGCGGTGACACGGTGTTGGATGTCGCTGTTCAGCCCACGCGTCATCACCTACCGAGCCAGCCGTGGCTTCACCCAAGATCCCGCCATGGCCGTGGTTGTTCAGCAGATGGTGGATTCCGCAAAGGCAGGCGTCGCGTTCACCGCCGACCCGAGCAATGGCGCCAGGGACCGGGTGGTCATCGAGGGCGCCTTCGGGCTCGGCGAGGTCGTGGTGTCAGGCGAGGTGGAGCCCGACACCTACATCGTCTCCAAAGAGACCATGCAACCGCTCGACATTCGATTGGGCCACAAGGCTTTCAAGATCGTTCGTGGCGAGGACGGCCACGACACCACGGTCGATCTCGACGATGCGCAGGCCGATTCGCGCGTCCTGACCGAGGATGAGCTGCGCACGATTGCCGAGCTGGCGATCGCGACCGAGCGCCACAACGGCTGCCCGCAGGACACCGAGTGGGCGATCTCCAACGGCAAGGCCTACCTGGTGCAGGCCCGGCCGATCACGACGTTGGGCCACACCAAGCCGCCGGCATCCGAAGAGCACGTTGTGCTCGCCCGCGGACTGGCGGCGGCACCGGGCATCGCGTCGGGCAAGGTCCGCGTGCTGCTGACCCCCGACGAAGGAGGCCGGCTGCAGGAGGGCGAAATTCTCGTCGCGCAGATGACGAACCCGGACTGGCTGCCCACCATCCGTCGCGCCGCGGCGCTCGTCACCGACACCGGCGGGATGACTTGTCACGCCGCAATCGTGGCGCGCGAGCTGGGGGTGCCGTGCATCGTGGGTGCCCGCACCGGCACCCGCGACCTCCATGACGGCACGACGGTGACCGTCGACGGAGCCCGCGGCGAGGTGGTGTCCGGCCGCGTTGAGGCACCGGCGAGACTATCTGCGACGGAACGCAGTGCCCCGATTCAGGTGCAGAGCGAGGTCACCGGAACCAAGGTGTACGTCAACCTGGCAATGGCCGAGTCAGCCGAAACCGTTGCCGCGCAGGCGGTCGACGGAGTGGGGCTGCTGCGAGCCGAGTTCATGCTGACGGAGGCGCTCGATGGTCGCCATCCACGCGACCTCATCGCACACGGGGAACAAGGCACGCTGGTCGCGAAGATGGAGTCGTCGGTCGGCCGTATCGCTGCGGCGTTTGCGCCGCGCCCCGTGATCTACCGGGCGACCGATTTCCGCACCAACGAGTTTCGCGGGTTGAAGGGTGGCGACGCATTCGAGCCAGTCGAGCACAACCCGATGATCGGCTATCGCGGATGCTACCGGTACGTCAAGGAGCCCGACCTGTTCGCACTCGAGTTGGAGGCACTGGCCCGAGTCCGCGAAAAGTCACCCAATGTCGGGCTGATGATCCCGTTCGTGCGTACGCGTTGGGAACTCGAGGAGTGCCTGTCGCTTGTCGACGCCAGCCCGCTGGGCCGTCAACGCGGCCTGCACCGCTGGGTGATGGCCGAGGTCCCCTCGGTCATGCATTGGTTGCCCGAGTACATCGGGTTGGGAATCGACGGCGTGTCCATCGGCAGCAACGACCTGACTCAACTGATGCTCGGCGTCGACCGTGATTCCGATGTGTGTGCCGAGTTGTTCGACGAGTCCGACCCCGCGGTGCTCGATGCCATCGGCCAGATCATCAGCACGGCACGCAAGTTCGGCATCACCTCGTCGCTCTGCGGCCAGGCACCGTCGACGAAGCCCGCGTTCGCCGAACATCTGGTCCGGATGGGGATCACCTCGGTCTCGGTGAACCCGGACGCCGCGGACTCCGCGCGGCGCGTGATCGCCGCGGCGGAACGACGGGTCCTCCTCGAGGCCGCGCGGTGAGCGCGAGGTGACGTCCGTTCTTCCAGCGCTAACCCTGCGTCCTGCGCATGTCACGAGTGCACCGCTCGGCGACGTGCTGGCGCGTCTGGACACGTCGGTCGACGGCCTGTCCACCGCGGAGGCTCAGCGGCGGATCGCCGAGATCGGTCCGAATTCCGTTCGGACTCACCGGGTCAGCGCGCTGGCCGTGCTACGCCGCCAGCTCAACAACGCGGTGCTGGCCCTGCTCGCGGGCACCGCGTTGCTGGCGTTCTTCCTCGGCGATGGCACCCAGGCGATCATCATCGGAACAATCCTGGCGGTCAGCATCGGGCTCGGGTTCTTCAATGAGTATCGTGCCGAACGTGCCACGGCGGCATTGCATTCCGGTATTCGCCACAATACTGTAGTCCGCCGTGACGGACGGTTCGACCGGATCGACGTGAACTGCCTGGTGCCCGGCGACGTGATCAGGCTGGAGATGGGCGAGCTGGTTCCTGCCGACGTGCGACTGATCGACGTCAACGGATTGGCGTGCAACGAGAGCATCCTCACCGGCGAATCGGCGGCGAAAGAGAAGTCAGCCGATACCGCAGCCGAAGGCATCGACGATGCGGACGATGTGGCGTTCATGGGCACAGTGGTCTGCTCGGGCGCAGCGACCGCGGTCGTCTATGCGACCGGCGCCAATGCCGAATTCGGCCGCATCGCAGCCGGACTGGGTGAACGCGAGCCCGAGACCGACTTCCAGATCGGGTTGCGTCGCTTCTCCTATCTGCTGTTGCGGGTGGCGCTCACACTCACCATCGTCATCGTCGTCACCAACCTCCTGCTCGGGCGATCGGTGATCGACTCGGCGCTGTTCGGCTTGGCGATTGCGGTCGGAATCACGCCGCAGTTGCTGCCCGCCGTGGTCAGCACCAGCCTGGCGACCGGTTCAAGGCGGCTTGCGAAGCTCAAGGTGCTGGTGAAGCGGTTGGTGTGCATCGAGGACCTCGGCGACATCGACATCCTGATCACCGACAAGACCGGGACCCTGACCGAAGGGCGGATAGAGCTGATCGATTCCGTTGACCCGGCGGGTGTGCATGCGGCCTCCGTGCTGCGGCTGGGTCTGTTGGCAACCGACGTCGATCCGAGAATCGGCGGGGTCAGTGCGAATGACCTCGACACCGCGCTGTGGCGGGACCGGCAACCCATCAGCGACGTCACGCTGGTCGCCACGCTGCCGTTCGACCACATCCGCAGGGCGACGTCGACACTCGTCGATACCGCCGACGGCAGGGTACTGGTGGTCAAGGGAGCGCCCGAACAGGTCGTCGCGCGATGCGTCGACGTCCCCGCCGTTGCGCAGCGCACGCTGTCGGGCCTGTTCGCTGACGGCAGGCGGGTCGTCGCGGTGGCCAGCAAGCCCGCGCACGGGCTTGATCGCCTCACCGCCGCCGACGAAGCCGGGCTGCGCCTTGCTGGATTCCTCGTGTTCGCCGACAATCCCAAGTCGGCGGCCCGAGACTCCCTTGCGCGGCTCGCGGCGCTGGGTATCGAAGTCAAGATCGCCACCGGGGACAACCCACAGGTCGCCGAAAAGGTGTGCGCCGAACTGGATTTGCATTCCAAAGGCACTGTCACGGGAGCCCAACTCGACCAGCTGGACGACACCGAGGTCGATGCTGTGGCGACCGCAAACACGATCTTCGCGCGCATCTCCCCCGAACAGAAAGCCCGACTCATATCCTCTCTGCGGCGGACGGGCCGTTCGGTTGGTTTCCTCGGCGACGGGGTGAACGACGCACTGGCGCTGCATTCCGCCGATGTCGGGATTTCTGTCGACACGGCCGCCGATGTGGCCAAGGACGCCGCGGATGTCGTGCTGTTGGACAAGGATCTCGGGGTTCTCGCGGCCGGTGTTGCCGAGGGGCGGCGCATCTTCGCCAACACGATCAAGTACGTGCTGATGGGAACATCAAGCAATTTCGGCAACATGTTCAGTGCCGCAGCGGCCTCGGCGGTCCTCCCGTTTCTGCCCATGTTGCCCAGCCAGATCCTGCTCAACAATCTGCTCTACGACAGCTCACAACTGTCGATACCCGCAGACCGCGTCGATGATGAACAACTGCATGCGCCCTCGCACTGGAACATCGCGTTCATCCGCAGATTCATGCTGACGTTCGGTCCGATCAGTTCGCTGTTCGACTTCATGACCTTCGGCCTGATGCTGGGCATGCTGCACGCCGGACCGGTCGAGTTCCGCACCGGCTGGTTCGTGGAATCGCTTGCCACCCAGACGTTGATCATCTTCGCGATCCGGACAAGGAAGGTACCCTTCTTCCGCAGCCGACCCGCCTGGCTGCTATCGCTGACGACACTGTCGGTGATCGCGATCGGCATTGCGCTGACCCTGTCCCCACTCAGCGCGAGCCTTGGGTTCACGCCGCTGCCGTGGCAGTTCTTCGCCGCGCTCGTGGGTCTGGCCGTTGCATATCTGGTGCTTGTCGAGTTCACCAAGATGGCCTTCTACGCCGAGCCGATGCGCATTGCAGGTCAACCGCACCGCACCCGCGGCCGCGAGCATCGGCTCCATCGCCGGGCTGCGCGCTTCAGCCATCCCGGCCGGCTTGCAGGTCCCGCCGACGGGCGAGGGACTAGCGCCATCTCCTAAGGGACCAACGACCCTGCCGCGCCCAGCGCAACCCGAATAGCTTCGAGTGGGAAGAAGGACGGCGTCCTATCCGCAATTTCGAGCGTGGACCAAGGAGTCAAAGATGTCAGGGACATCGACCGGGTACGGCATCGTCGTGGGTGTCGATGGCTCTCCGGAATCAGAAGCTGCCGTGCGCTGGGCAGCCGACGAAGCCGTGACGCGCCATGCGCAGATCACCCTGATGCACATCATCGCCCCGGTTGTAGTGACCTGGCCGGTGCGTTATCTGCAGTCCAGCTACACCGAGTGGCAAGAGGGAAATGCGAAATACGTCATCGAACAAGCACAGAAGACACTCCGCGCGGTCATCGGAGATAACCCGCCCCTGACCGTGCAGCCCGAGGTACGTCATGACAGCGTCGTGCCGGGGCTGGTCAAGGCCTCGCGCGAGGCCGACATGGTCGTCGTCGGCTGTCGAGGTTTGGGGCCCGTCGGCGGCGCCCTGCTGGGGTCTACCAGCCGCGGGCTTGTGCACCATGGGCGGTGCCCCGTTGTGGTCACCCACGCCGACGGCCTGCGTGTCCCCGACCGCGCGTTGCCGGTGCTGCTCGGAATCGACGGCTCGCCGGCATCCGAGGGCGCAACCGCGCTTGCTTTCGACGAAGCTTCACGCCGCGGCGTTGACCTGATCGCCCTGCACGCATGGAGCGACGTCGGCGTCTTCCCGGTCCTTGGAGCGGATTGGCACGAATACGAACAGGAAGGACACGAGCTGCTGGCCGAACGCCTCGCGGGCTGGCAGGAGCAGTACCCCGATGTGCACGTTTGGCGGCGGATCGTATGTGATCGACCTGCCCGATGGCTCATCGACGAGGCGAAGAAAGCCCAGCTGGTGGTGCTCGGAAGCCGGGGCAGGGGCGGGTTCACCGACATGCTGTTGGGGTCCGTCAGCACCGCCGTCGCGGAATCGGCGAGACCTCCGGTGATCGTCGTCCGAGACTGACCGAGAAGGAATGACGAGATGAGAACTCCGGTGACCCCACACGAAACAATCGGTGCCGACGAGCTGGCCGGGATCGTTGAATTAGCCTGCCGCGCGCCGTCGCTGCACAACAGCCAGCCCTGGAAGTGGAGCGTCGAGAACGGCAACCTGCTTCTGACCGCCGATCATTCTCGAGTCGCCCACCATACCGACGTCACCGGCCAGGAGGTCCTCCTCAGCTGCGGAGCGGTGCTCGACCATTTACAGGTGGCGGCCGCGGCCGCCGGGTGGCGGACCTCTGTGACCAGGTACCCCGACACGCATGATCGGGATCGTCTGGCCTCAATCGGTTTTCAAAAGGCGGAGTCTGTCGACGAACACGATCGAGCCCTAGGCGACGCGATCACCCGCCGTCGCACCGACCGGCTGGCGTTCGCCGCGCCCGAACCGTGGGATGCGCTGGAGAAGCTGCTTCGGGAGGTCCTCGAGGGCACCGTCGCAGATTTGGACGTGATCGACGAAAACGGTCGCCCAGCATTGGCCGCCGCGTCTCGGCGATCTGAGGATCACCGCGGCGGTGACGCCTCCTATCGATACGAATTGCTCTGGTGGGCAGGCCATTCCCATGTCGATGACGGTCTGCCGCAGACCGCGCTGCCGTCGAGCACCGAGGCTAGGCGAGTCGATGTCGCCCGCGATTTTCCCGTTTATGGAACCGGAGACCGGCGCGCCAACATCGATCGCGATCACTCGAAGGTACTGGTCTTGTCCACATACGATGACAGTCGCGAGAACACCGTGCGATGTGGTGAGGCGCTCTCCCGTGTACTGCTGGAGTGCACGGCCGCCGGGTTTGCGACGTGCACCCTCACCCACATGATCGAGGTGCATGACAGCCGCGAGATGGTGCGCAGGATCACCGGACGCCATTCCGAGCCGCAGGTCTTGGTCCGCGTGGGGCGGGCGCCCGAAACAAGCGATCCGACAGACCTCACTCCGCGTCGCCCGATACGAGAGTCGCTGCAAGGCCTCTGACCACAACTGCTTTCAGGCTGGGGCCTTTCGGCTCAATTCGACGAGCTTCTCGACTCCCTGTTCGATACCCCTGGCAAGATCGTCTACGTCGGATGCGGAATCGAAATCACCGGTGATCCCGAACACCAACTCGTCGGCGTAGCTGAGAATGGCGATGCCCGTGCGGAGTTGCAATGCGATGGGCGGGACCGGCACCACCCGCACGACTTCACGTCCCATGATGTGCATTCGTGTCCGCGGCCCGGGGACATTCGTCGCCAGAGCCACCACGCCGCGCTGCGGCAGTTTCGTCAACGCGCGAATGGCCCACGCGGTGAACGGAAACGGCACCACGTTCGCGGCGGCGACGACGATGCCACCCGCCTCGCGCTGCCCGCTCGCCTTGGCCTTGGACAGTCGACGGTGCACCGCTCGAAGTTGCTCCTCGGGGTTGTCCTTGTCCACCGGCAGGAACGGCAGCATCAGCGACACCCTGTTGTCCGCGACATCGGCGGCATCGTTTGAGCGAATGGACACCGGAACGAGTGTTCTCAGTGAATTGCGCCGAGGTTGTTCGCCCCTGCGCACGAGCGCTGCGCGGTAGCTGCCGGTGATGGCGGCAAGTGCGACGTCGTTGACGGTGACGCCGAACGCCTGTCGCACCTTCGCGACATCGTCGAGACTCACTCTCGCCGAACTGAACCGCCGCATACTCGATACCGGCCCGTTGAGCGACGACGCCGGGGCCGGGCGCAGGATGCCCGCGGTGACCTCGAGAGCTCCCTCGAACGCCAGCGACGCAGCGCTTGCCGCATTTGTCGCCAGGTTCCACGCACCGCCGACCCAGCTCAGCGGGTTGAGATTCAGTTTGGGTAGCCCGACCCTTCCGTCCTGCCCGCGCCGCGCGGCGCCGATCTCTGTTGCGAAGCTGGCCTCTTTGCCGTTGTCACTGAGACCGGAGATCATGTGCATGGTCGATATTCCGTCGGCGATGCAGTGGTGCATTTTCATCAGAATTGCCCACTGCCCGTCCGCAAGACCTTCGATGAACCAGCATTCCCATAGGGGCCGGTCACGGTCGAGTCGTCGCTCCATCACGTCGGCGACGAATCGATACAACGCGTCTTCGTCACCGGGATGCGGCAGCGCCGCGCGATGAATGTGGTGCGAGACATCGAATGCCCGATGTTCCACCCACTCGGGAGGGCTCAGATCGAGCAGATGTGTTCGAAGCACCTGCGTGAACCGTGGTACCCGGGTGATCCGCTCGGCGATGCCCTCTGCGAACGTTTCGAAATCCGGCATCGGCCCTTCGATGATCGACAGGCCACCTACGGCGAGGCTGATGTGCCGGTCGGAGTCTTCGGCTTCCAGGAATCCTGCGTCGAGCGTCGTCAAATGGTCCATGACAATGACTGTGGCCGAGAGCCGATCTGCACAGTAGAGCCAGACGTCCTATTCGACTGGGACTTATTGCCGACGACGGGGGGCCTGTGGTCGCTATATCGCGAGGCAACATATGCGCTCGGCCTCGGCGAGGGAATGCGCGAGCGGCCGAGCTGTATCGATCGCATATCCCGCGTTGGGCGAATCGCCTTGCCCGTGCAAGGCTGAGGCGATGTGCGCCGTCGCATCCGATGTCGTCGGACCTCGTGTCGCGATTCGTTCCGTCGCCTCTGGCAGTGGCAACGAACAAACGAACTCGATCAAAGACGCATGGGTATCTGCGGCAAGATCGCGCGCACGCGCACGCTGATGCGCGTCGCGCCAGGTACCGTCCAGTATCACCGGGCAGCCGCCGGACAAGATCGTCCGTGCGCGCACGAGGACTTCGTCGTACACGGCCGCCACGTTCTGCGGAGCATACAAGCCGGCTTCTAGCTCGCCCGTTTGTCCCGCGATGACGCCGGTATCCACCAGATCTCTGCGGACATCATCGGTCGAAATCACGTGCGCACCAATCTGTTCTGCCAACGCATGCGCAAGTGTCGTCTTACCCGTTCCAGGGCCACCGCCGATGATGATGAGTCGGACGGTGCCGGATCTGAGGTGCTGCAAGGCGATGTCGACATGGCGTCGAGCATCGGCGGCGGCGTCTGGGTGCCCCTGAGCGACGCGTATGCAGTCGACCTTGGCCCGCACCACGGCGCGGTAGGCAATGCAGAAGTCACGCAGCGAACGCGGTGCGGGGTCGTCGGCCCGTCGACTGTATTCGTCGAGGAACAGGTCGCCGAGGTCCTTGCGGCCGAGGAACTCGAGATCCATCGCGAGGAATGCGGCATCGTCGATACCGTCGACGAAGCGCAGCCGGTCGTCGAACTCCAGGCAGTCGAGCAATACAGGCCCGTCGGGCACGCAGAAGATGTCCTGGCTCAACAGGTCGCCATGGCCGTCGACGATTCGCCCGTCGGCTATCCGGCGCGCGAACAGATCTGCCCGTCCGGCTATGAACTGAACCGCCAATCGCGCGACCTCGTCAACGGCCTCGTGCGGGACGACCTCGCCGACGTAGCGCTTCAGCTCGGCCAGGTTTTCTTGCCAGCGTGCAGAAATGGCGTGTGCCGACGCCTCCGCATCGATGGCAGGGCCGCGCACAGCGCCGACGTGGAATTGCGCCAGCATCTGTGCGATCACATCGAGGTGCCCGACTACCGGCTCGCCGGCACTGACGAGCGCGGCCAACCGGGCCGAGTTGGCGTAGCGGCGCATCACGACGACCGGTTCGCCGGGGCCGCCGTCGGGCCCGGCGAAATGTCCAACTCCGATGTAGCTCTGCGGCGCCAGTCGGCGGTTCAGTTCGACTTCGCGTCGGCAGGCTTCCTCGCGGCGTTCGGTCGTGCTGAAGTCGAGAAAGTCGGTAGCGACTGGTTTCTTGGCCTTGTACGCCCGGTCGCCGATGAGCGCCACCACCCCGGTGTGAGTCTCATGCACCTCTGCGCAGAGGTTGCCCTCGATCGACCAGTTCTCGGCGCTAGCTGTCGCGGGGCCGCGTGTCATGACCACCACCATGTCGCCGCGGTATGCAGCGAATACAGGGCCGTTAGACCCCTTCTTGGGGACCATTGACCCTGTAGTCGACACGCGCACTGCCCGAAAGTTGTGGTCGAGAGAACGGAGACCGGCCGTGCGCGACACCATAGTGGATACCAAGGTCATCAAAGACGCGGTGTGGATGGCATGCCGCGCCCCCTCGCTTCACAACAGCCAGCCGTGGCGATGGGTTGCCGAGGGCAGCGCCGTAGCGCTCTTCATCGACGCGGACAAGGCGCCGAAATACACCGACACCTCGGGCCGAGAAGCGCTCATCAGCTGTGGCGCTGTGCTCGACCATTTCCGGGTGGCGATGGCTGCGGCAGGATGGGTCGCCAACGTCGACAGGTTCCCCAACCCCAATAATCATCGTCACTTGGCGTCAATCGATTTCAGCCCGATGGATTTCGTCACCGACGGGCATCGACAGCGCGCAGAGGCGATTCTGTCGCGACGCACCGACCGGCTGCCCTTTGCCGCGCCACCGGACTGGAAATCGGTTGAGGAAAAGCTGCGGGGTTCGGTGGATTCCAGCGCGGCGCGCCTCGATGTCATCGCCGAGAATCATCGCCGGGAACTCGCAGAGGCATCGCAGCTCACCGAATCGCTTCGCCTCTACGACTCGTCTTACCATGCCGAACTCATCGGATGGACAACCGATTTCGGACTGTCCGAGGGGATACCGCGCAGTTCGTTGGTCTCCGCGGCCGAAAGCGACCGCGTCGACGTCGGCCGCAATTTCCCTGTGACCAACAACCCGGAGCGGCGTCGCGACGTTGACGAGGACCACTCCAAGATTGTCGTTCTGTCTATCTACGACGAGACACACGACAGCGTCCTGCGCTGCGGCGAGGCCCTTTCGGCGGTCCTACTCGATGCGACCATGGCGGGCCTGGCCACGTGCACCCTCACCCACATCACCGAGGTGCCCGCAAGCCGAGAGATTGTCGCGGCATTGATCGGGCGGACGACCGTCCCGCAGATTCTCGTTCGAGTGGGTCTCGCACCCCGTATCGAAGACGTCCATCCGCCGACGCCACGGCGACCGATCGACGAGGTCTTCGAAGTCCGGTCCGAGGACCGCTGAACCGCACCACGAACGCAGGAGCCAGGAACCATGGACGCCTCACGGTCATCACCATCCATAGTCGTCGGAATCGACGGATCCCGGTCGGCCCTCGAAGCCGCGACATGGGCGGTCGATGAAGCGGTGAGTCGCGACGTTCCGTTGCGGCTCGTTTACGCAATCGACCCCGACGCGACCACCGGGACGGACAACCAGTCCGCCGCGCGTGACCTCGCGAGCGCCGAAATCGCCGTCCGCCACGCGTTCATGGCGGTCGAGTCGCTGGACAAGCCCGTCAAGATCGAGGTGGAAATCCTGCAAGACAATCCGGTCCGAGTCTTGCGGGAAGCCTCCCGATGGGCCGACATGGTCTGCCTCGGGTCGATCGGACTCAAGCACAGCGCCCACGGCCGGATCGGGTCGACGGCGGCCGCGGTGGCGAGTTCGGCGCATTGCCCGGTAGCGATCGTCCACGGCCACGCGCCGCTACCCGAAGAGCAGAAATGGGTCGTGGCCGAGGTGGAAGGTTCATTGACAAGCGACGGCGCGCTGCGATGTGCGGTTGCCGAAGCTCGGCTTCGACACGCTCCGCTTCGGGTGCTCACCATCTGGCAGTCCCGATACACCGACATTCACGACAACAACGCCGTCGCCGAGGGCAACAAGCTGGCGAAGGCGAGGCTCGTCCGGCGACTCGCGGAACTGAAGAGGCGCCACCCCGATCTCGACATCCAGGCGGTGGCCGTGCACGGCAACCTCGTGAACTACCTCGCCAAACACGCCGGGTCGATCCAATTGGTCGTGCTGGCCCATGACCGGGTCAACGGAATCCACGAGCTGACCGGACCGCCGTCCTGCGGCGCACTGCGTGACAGCAACTGTTCGGTGTTGATCTGCGCACCGCAGAACGTATTGTGAGCACATATTCCATGGTGAACGGTGATTCGGAGGGCTTCACATGGTGAAGGTCTTTCTGGTGGACGATCACGAAGTGGTCCGGCGCGGGTTGGTCGACCTCCTCGGCGCGGACGACGAACTCGAAGTCGTTGGCGAAGCCGGCTCGGTGGCGCAGGCCTTGGCGCGGATTCCAGCGCTTCAGCCCGACGTCGCGGTCCTCGATGTGCGGCTTCCCGACGGCAACGGCATCGAATTGTGTAGAGACCTGTTGTCTCGGCTGCCGAATCTGCGCTGCCTGATGTTGACGTCGTTCACCTCCGATGAGGCGATGCTCGACGCGATACTCGCCGGTGCCAGCGGGTACGTCGTCAAGGACATCAAGGGCATGGAGCTTGCGCAGGCCATCAAGGATGTGGGCGCGGGCCGCTCCCTGCTCGACAACCGGGCCGCCGCGGCGCTGATGGCCAAGCTGCGTGGTGCGGCTGAAAAATCCGATCCGTTGTCGGGACTAAGCGACCAGGAACGCGTGCTGCTCGATTTGCTCGGTGAAGGACTGACCAACAAGCAGATCGCCGCGCGGATGTTCCTCGCCGAGAAGACAGTCAAGAACTACGTGTCTCGACTGTTGGCCAAACTCGGCATGGAGCGGCGTACCCAGGCGGCGGTGTTCGTCTCCAAGTTGGAAAGGCCGCGCGCAGACCCAGAGGGATAGCCGCAGCAGCCGAACCCAACTGAGGACGTGCCCGCCTATTGGCGACATTGTCGCCAACGCTTAGCCGATGGCTGGTATTGGCGACTTTGTCGCCCAGAGGCGGGCACTGGGGCGGCCACCGCTGCGAGTCAGCTGCGCAGCAAAAGGACCGAGCAGTCCGGATACCCGGCGATGGGATGGCAGTTCGGCACCCTCAGGCCGGTGATCCTATTGGCGTCGGCGCCACCCACGACGGCCAGTCCGACGCCAGCGGCGGGCCGTTTGCCATCCAAGCCCGCGTGGCCGGTGCCCGCTGCGACGGTCTCGACATCGACGTCGGGATATCGCCGCACCCAACTGTCGGTGCGCCGGTCGATCTGGCGCACGGTCGCTCGACGCAGTCGACCTTCGTGCATAGCGAGGTGAATCACGTCGTCGTTGTCGGCTTCGTCCGAGAGCACCACCGCGACCACGCCGTCAATCGACGCGGTGCCATCGCCTCGACTGCGGATGATCGCCACGGGACACCGAGCCCGTTCGGCCAGTGCGCTCGCCGTCGGCCCGAACAACGGGGATTGCGCGAATTGCCGCGCCCGAGCACCAACACACATCATCTGCGCGTGCGGCGATTCGCCGACCAGGACATCACCCGGATTGCCGACGGCCAGAACCGAATCCAGCCGAACGGATTCCATCGTCTGAATTGCGGCATCTTCTGCCCGCTCGAGCACGGCGTCACGACACGATGCCTGCTCACCGATGGGTGTGACGTGAACGATGCGCAACGGCACGTCGAGGTTGACCGCCTCGGCCGTCGCCCACCGGACCGCGTTGAGGGCGGCGCGGGAGCCGTCGACGCCGACGACAACAGGTTGGTGGCAACGATCGGCCATGACGATGCCTCCTCGATTCGGCTACACCGCTGCGGTCGGTGGGTGTGCGCCGCCGGCTTCACTGCAGACCATCACAGGGACGGTGGAGTGGTGCAGCAGGCCAAGAGCGGTCGACCCCAGCACCGCGCTTGCAAGCGCGTTACGCCCGCGGCTACACACGACGACCAACTGGGCACCGGCGACGTCGATCTGGTGCAGCAGTGCCGCGGTCGGTTTGGCAGGCTCGACGAAGCATGTGGCGTCGACGTCAGGGTGGTTCTGGTTGCAGCGGTCGACGATGTCGGTCAGCTGTGTCCACTCCGCGGCTTGCCGCGCATCCCAGTCGACCATCAGCGGATTACTTACGGCCGCGACCGGTCCTGGTATGGACCACGAGCGCACTGCGGCCAGCTTCGCCTTGAAGCGGTCGGCGAACTCGAACGCGGCGTTCAGTGCGACGGCGGCGCGTTGCGTGCGATCCACTCCGACGATGACCGGCTGGTCGGTCGGCGCTGTGTGCGTCCCGCGCCACGCCACGACCGGACAGTCGGCATGCGCCGCTACGGCCAGCGTCGTCGAGCCGAGGAGTAAGGCACCTGCGGGTGAGACCTCCGAGTTGCCCAGGACGATCATGCGGGAACCACCGGCCAACCCAATCAACGCTTCGTCAGCCTGCATGTCCGTTGATTCCGTCGTCACAACGAGATTCGGGTAGTGCGAGCGCACCGCGTCTGCCGCCTCACGCAGAAATATCAAGGCGCAGTCGCGCTGGTAGCTCATGGCCGCGGCCCGTATCGCTGCGGCCGCGTCGGTCAGGTTGTGTCCGATAATCGGCATGGCATGCACGATGTGTAGTGAGCTTTCGAACTTCAGCGCGACGGCTCCTGCCCAGAGCGCCGCGTTGACGGCTCCATCGCTGCCATCGATGCCGACAACAACGGTCTTTTCGCTCATGACACCACACCTTCGCTATGCGTTGCGGTTGGTCCGGCCGTCGTTGTCGGCCAGGTCCCGCAGTTCGCGGTCCCAACCGGCGTGACGCCATCGATTGAGCCGAATCCGCAACACGATCCACGCGGCGGCGGCAACTCCCACCGCCGAGAACCAGAGCCCGAACGCGCAGGCGATCGAATCCAAGGCCGCCGCGCTATCGGTCATCGGTGCGGATGCGCGGCGGCCGTCACTGTCGACCCATACGCTTGTTGTTTCGCCCGCCTTCACCCGGCCTGAGGTGCGCAGCTCGCCAGTGTGCATGGTGCCTCCGAACTCCCATCGAACCGTTGCGAAAAAGGGCGTCGCGAACGGCTCGGGTATCAGGGTGCTGTCCTCCGTCACCGTCGCCGCTACTTCATGCCGGCTGACCCGCTCCGTGGCGGATCGATGACTGAGGTTGTCGTGGATCACGGTGCCTGCGGCCGCCGCGACGGGGGCGGCCAGCAGAGCAATGACGACAACCAGAAGCGCCGCTACCGCCTCGATGCGATCGCTGCCGCGCACCAACGGGCTGCGCGCAGCGAGGCGTCGCGGCCAGCTACCGAGACCGAAAGTGAACGTCTGCATGGTGACTCCTATATCGCCATCGGGTCGAACCATCCCGACATTGCGATCATGGTCGGCATCACGCCCGCAAACGGAGAGGCTAAAGTCCTGGCATCAGGGGCCCATGGCCCCCATCGAGGGGTGCCGCCTGGCGCATACCGTTTTCCTCATCAGACCGAGCAAAAACTGACGGCTGGAAAGGGACCCCGATGTCGAGCACGGCGAACGTTGCACCGGTGATAGTTGGAATCGACGGATCCAAGGCGGCGATCGACGCCGCGCTGTGGGCGGTCGACGAGGCCCTCGATCGTGACGTGCCGCTGCGCCTTGTGCACGTGATCGGCGGATCACGACCAGCCTCGGCGTCAGGCGAGTCCAACGACCTGGATGTCGAATACGGCGAAACATCCTTGCGTGCTGCATCATCGGCGGTGATTGCGTCGGGCCGGCCGGTAAAGGTGGAGACTGACCTTCTGTGGGGCTCGGTCGATGACACGCTGATCTCGGAGTCTGAGTCCGCATCGATGTTGTGCGTCGGATCGGTCGGAATCGGCTGGATCGCCGAGCGCATCCTCGGATCGACGGCCGCCGCGGTATCGGAAGGCGCGCACTGTCCAGTGGTTGTCGTGAGATCCCACTCGGGGGCTCCGTCAGGAAAGTCCGACGGCTGGATCGTCGTCGGCGTTGATGACCGCCCCGCCAACGATCAGCTGGTGACACGTGCACTCGACGAGGGGCGCGTGCGACACGCACCGGTGCTCGCCGTCGCCACCTGGAGCAGTGCGCTCACCGGCGTGTCTTTCGACGAACTCGACCACCACGTCGAGACGTGGCGGCAGCGCTACCCCGACGTGCACATCCGTCCCGCCGCGACCGGCGGTGGCCTTCCCGAGTTCCTCGTCGGATGTCGCAAAGACGTCCAGCTCGCCGTGGTGAGTGCCGCGGACGCAGGCAAGGTCCCGCAGATCATCGGCCCACACGGTAAACCGTTGGTGCCGTACGGCGAGTGCTCGGTGATGGTCGTCCATTGACCTCACCTTCCGGCGAATCCACCGCCAACTTAACGCTTCTCGATGGTTCCGGCGTGAAAGTCCGTCGGCTGAATCACGATGACTACGACGCTGTCGTCCTCCTGGCAACCGAACTCGACGCCGAAGAGCGGTACATGCGCTTCTTCACACTTCACCCGGCGTACATCGGCGAGTGGGCGCTGTCATTGACCGCGCCCGCGAAAGGCGTTGTCGCGCTTGGCGCCTTCGAGGACGGCGACCTCATCGGCGTTGCCAACTACTCCGAGCTGAGCCGCTCCGGTTACGCCGAGATCGCCGTCGTGGTCGCCCATGAGCAGCACCACCGCGGCGTTGGCACCGCACTGTTGCGGACCCTCGCCGAGATCGCAAAAGATTCCGGTCAGCATCGCTTCGTCGCCGACGTACTGTTCGAAAACTACGCCATGCGGCGGGTACTCAGCGATGCGGGATGGCCGATCAGCCAGCACCGTGACGGGTCCGTGCTGAGCCTCGAGGTTGATCTCGACACCCTCACCGACAACACACCTAGCTGAACGACGAGCCATCCAACCGCGTCACGACCTCGCCAAGCGGCCTGCGCGGCGTAGCAGGCAAGGGATCGGCGTTGACCGGTGCCCAACCGATACGCAACAGCATCTGCGGGTAACCGTCCTCACCGAAAACATCCTCGGCGACTTTTGCCCTGGTTTCTGCAATCTCCAGCGGCTCGGTGATTGGGCAACTCGCCAGGCCTAACGCGGTAGCAGTTAGCAACACCACGCTGGTCGCTTCGCCGGCACGCAGCCAGGAGGGTTGATCGTCCTCAACTGTGCCAAGGGCTACCACCGCCGAGCTGTCGTCGGCCGAGGCCCCGTCCGCCGTCTGCGCCAAGACCGCTCCCGCGAACGCTCGAGCCGGTAGAGCGGCGCCCGTGTCCGGCTCCGGCGCGTTGCGGGCCGGCACGCCCGCCGTCGATGCGTAACGTCCACTCCACCTGGATAACTCAGCCAAATACTCGTAGTCGTTCGCGTGACCCCGCGCAGCCTCGTCGATGAGGTGTTTGAGGCTGGTGAGCGCGTCAACGCGGCGAAGCATCACGCCGGCCCGCGCCGCTCGCGCACCCATCATCGTGATGTCACGCTGGGGTACAGGCCATGACGAGAAATGCCTGCGGTCGGTGCGCCGCCGCGGTATCGCGGCGGCAAGGGCGATGTCGACTTCGGTGGCGGGATAGCGGTGAAGCTCGATGACCGCCAGATGATTTGGGTCGTCGACCTGGGGGAATCGGTGCACCTTTGACTGCCAGCCCAGCGCGGCAAATGCCGTTTGGCAATGATGCAACGCCGCTCCGCAGCTGAGAACGAAGTCGCGGGCGTCGGGGTCGGTGTGGGGCAGGCGTACGTCCGGGTTGGCGTACAGATGAAGGGTTCTGTCGCCTACCCGCCACTGCCACGGTTGCGAGTTATGGACCGATGGAGCCCGGACCGCCAGCATCAGGGCGGACCGGATGGTCTCCGCGTCGGGAAAGTGTGCGCTCATTGGTCCTGCTACCTCGCTCCGAAATTTCGTTGTCTCCTTCAGGATGCCGTGTCCACGTCGGCACGAAGAGGGCCTAAAGACCCGGACTCCGGTGACATGAGCAGCCGGTTGGCAGCAATCATCAGGACTGTCGCGCCACGATCACCGGCATGCGCGCCGCCTGTGCGACCGCCGAACTCACCGAACCCAAGATGGCGCCCTCGAATCCGCCATATCCATGGCTGCCGACGACGAGCAGCTGCGCTCGTTCCGATTCTTCGAGCAGCCGGTGCACTGGATTGTCCTTTCCGACCAGGTGGCGAACGACGACATCGGGATAGCGTTCGCTCCAGCCGGCGAGACGTTCGGAAAGTTCTTCTTCCGCTTTTTGTTGGAAGGCATCGCGCGGCACGTCAGCCTCGAAGTCGGCGCGGTTGATCCACGAATGAATCGCAACCAGTTCAACTCCACGGCGGGACGCTTCTTCGTAGGCAATCGCCGTCGCCAATTCCGAGGCGGGGGATCCGTCGATGCCGACCGCGACAGGTGCCGTCGCGGGGTGATCCATCAACGGGTCTTCGTCGTGGATGACGGCTACGGGGCAATGCGCGTGATGAATGAGGCCCGAACTCACCGAGCCAAGCAGCAGACGCGCCACACCGCCAAGACCGCGGCAGCCGACCACGATCATGTCGGCGTCGTTGGACATGTCGACCAGCTTCGGCGCCGCGACACCGGGAACGATATGTGACTCGACTTGAAGCCCGTCTGCTTCTGGTACGGCATCGGCGACGACCTGACGAGCATCGGCGATTATCTGCTTACCCCGTCGTTCGCAGTCCACCAGGTAGTCCGCCGAGGGTAGATCCATCCAAGGACCGATTTCTTCAGGCAGGACGTGGACGATGGTCAACGGCACACCGCGCAGCGCTGCGTCGCGCGCAGCCCAGTCGGTCGCTACTCGTGATGCGGGGGACCCATCGACCCCGAGGACGATGCCGTGAGGTTTCGATTCCGACTGGGATGACGACGTCATTTCGCTCTCCTTTGCCCACCGGCTCACCGGCTTTGTTGACTATGTGCTTGACGCTAGATCCGCTTGTCGAGTGAACCCTGGAGGCATTGGTCACCGGAGCAACTGCCGAAAGGCCCTGCGGACAACTGGACCTACCTCACCGCGCGGGGCGGTGGAGAACACCTGCGCTGCCCGGCGGTCATGACCTCGCGCCGCTCAACAAACGTCGGCTTCGATTCAAGGTCAACGGAATCAGGTGCGCGGTGATCGTCGCGCTTGATGCGAGCTCTGCATACACCTTGGCCACCACGGTTTCGATTTCGCCTCGTGGCCGCCCAGGGAATCTTGCGCACAACGCCGAGACGACACCGTTCAGTTCGTCGTGCACCATCGGTTCGGCGAATGTGGTCATGCGAAAAGCTTGGTCGTTGGGCGGACGGCGACACTACGGACTTAAGGCCCTAGACCCGCGGCGACCGTCCTTTTCTGCATTGCAGCGCAACGGCTGCAATGCGACAAGTGCGAGACCACCGAGATAGATAACTGACGTGCCGAGCGCGAAGCGACCAGAGGGCGCAAACCCGTCCAAGCTGAAGCGCCACAACGCAGCCGACACCAATCCCGCCCCGACGAGGACCATCGGAGCTGCGTACCTGCCCGGCAGGCGTGTCGGCACAGAGACCAAACTGCCTGCGAAAACCGACCGGGCGGATCCGACGAGCAGCAATACGCCGGCAGTCACCACTGCGAGTACCGCCACCCAGAGCAAGCGCGAAAGCCACCATGGGCCCGTCCCCAGCGTCGGCACAGGAAACAGACCCGCCGGGTACACCACGACGGCAACTATGACGACGGCGATCATGTGCCACAGATAGACCACCATGACCCGCTTGTTGGCCGCGGCCAACGGGCGCCGCAGAGCCGAGCGGCGCAGCCAACGCGTCACCGCGGGAGCAATGGCGATCAGCGTGCCGGCCTGCCAGAGCCCGAGTGCCAGCATCACGACGCTCGGTGGTGCGCTGTTCTGTACAACCTGGCCGGGGACGCCGATCAAACTCACCGGATAGGGGCCGAAACCGACCGCCACAGCAGCAACGGCGCCACCGGCCACGGCCAGCGCAACCGCTCGACTGCCCTGCAGGGCCCCGAAGAACCACGCAACACCGATCTGGAAGAGCGCCAGCCAGCAGAACAGGTTGTTGAGCCAACCGATGGCGGGCAGCACGCCACTGACACTGACAGCGTCCACCGCCACAACGACGATGCTCAGCGCCACCGATGCAAGCAGTCCCCACCGCCGATGTGCGGCCACCGCGACGGGCGTCATCGCGAGCACCACGACATACACCGGGATGAACCACAGGTGCATCGCCACCGCCCATCCGCTCATCGCCACGGTGGACGCATCCACATGGGCAAGAGCGGCGGCGCCGACGGCGACCAGAGCGACCAACACGTATGCCGAAGTCGGACCGAGGACCGTGCGCAACCGCTTGCCGAGCCAGTCACCGTAGGACGCCTCGGCTCGGCGCGTCCATGACGCCGCGCCCGCATAGCCGGCCACGATGAAGAACACCGGCACGACTTGGAAGATCCAGGTAAGCCAGTGCGTCCATGGCAATTCGATCAACGGGTTCTCCCTGACGAAACCGCCGTTCCGATAGACCACAGCAGCGGCGAGCCAGTGCCCGATGACGATGACGCCGACAGCGCACACACGGTACAGGTCCGCCGACAATTCACGCGGTGAACCTGTCCGGTCAGGCAGCACGAGGGAGGTCGATGCTGATGTGCAACTCATCGTCCTGCTTGCCCGGCCTCCACCCGACGTACGTCAGATACAGCCCGATCAGAGCCATCAGTATATAGGCGACCGTCCATGCGCCTGTCGCACCGACCATTCGATCAGCCACGGAAGCAAAGACATTCGGAAAGGCTATGAGCAGAATTCCACGCACCACGAGTAGCCACCCGAGCACCGAGACGATGATCGCGGGTGCTCCTCGCCAGTACTGATGGAACGCAACGATGGCGATGCCACCCATCAGGATGAAGGCACCTGTCACCCAGGGCCACACGTCGCTCGCGGTGAACTCCGTCAGCAGCTGTCGCATATCCGACGCACGCAGTATCACCACGACGGTGATGATGGTAAAGAACGGTCCGAGTACGCGGGCGAAGGCTCTGGTTCGTTGTCCGACATTGCTTTTCATGACTCCCACTTTCAATCTGCGTACATGAGACCGGTTGTAGAACCCCTTACGAACCCACCCGGTCTTGGGCGAACTCGTTGAACGCCGCCAGCGCTCGAGCGCCATAGATCGTGGCCGGGCCGCCGTGCATCAGGATGCTGACGCCGATGGCTTCTGCAGCCTCCTGCGCCGTCGCGCCATTGCGGGCGGCGCCCCTGGCATGCGATGCGATGCACCCGTCGCAGCCGTGCACAACTCCGATGGCCATCGCCATCAGCTCCTTGACCTTGCAACTCAGCGCGCCCTCTGTGAGTGCCGCGTCCGACATGGCGGCGAAGCCGCGGTAGACGTCGGGTATGAGCCGCCGCAGTGCGCGGTGCTCAGATCCGAGCTGGATGAGTACGTCGTGATGATGGCAATCTGACATACCATCAGACTGGTTGCCGGACTCGCCTTTCCGAAGGGTCAAAGGTACTCGACGACAGATTCTTTCGGCCTTCGGGGGTGATTGCCAGCCGCAGGCATGCAAGGTCGGCGGGCAATTGGTGGCTGGCCACGACCACCGTGCGCGACGCGTTGAAGAGGTCGCCCTCATTGGAGAGCAGAGCCCGCAGGAACGCATCGGAGTCTGCGGCGTCTAGGTTCTCGGTCGGCTCGTCCAACACGATGATCGGGCTGGACACGAGCAGCGCCCTGGCGAGCAGCAGTCGCCGACGCTGCCCGGCCGACAGCGCATCTGCGCCGCCGACGAGGATCGTCCTCAAACCGTCGGACAATGCGCGGACCCACTCCGACAGTCCCACGCGGCTCAGGGCGTCCATGAGTTCACCGTCGGTCGCGGCACCGCGGGCGACCCGCAGGTTGTCGCCAACGGTGGTGGCGAAGACATGCGCATCGTCGGCAAAATATGTTACCCACGAACGCAATTCATCCTCGGCCATGGCATCCAGCGACGTCCCGCCGAGTTCCACCACACCGTTGCGTGGGGCGAGTAGCCCGGCCAGCGTCATGAGCAGCGCCGTCTTCCCTGCGCCGCTCGGTCCGACCACCGCTATCCGTGCCCCTGTCGGCAGGTTGAGGTCCAGTGGTCCGATTTCCGTCGACTCCGAGAATCCACTGACCAGCGCGCGCGCTTCGAGCCGCTGGCTCGCCGGAGGGGCGCTCTTTGCCTGCTTGGCGATGGTGTGGCGCGGTGGCGCAACGAGTTCGGTCAGTCGCTGAGCCGAAAGGCGGGCCCGAACCAATGTCACGGCCGCGGCGGGCAACGCACCCGTAGCCTCGAACGCCGACAGCGGCAACAGCATCAGCACGGCGACTGTCGTGGGTGCGGCCACGGTCGACAGGCTGATTCCGGCTACCGTCGCGCCGACTACCGCGACCCCGATCGCCAACGCCTGAGCTGCTGCCGCGAGCGCGGCCGGCCGTGCTGCCGCGTCTTCGACGCGACCCCACTCCGTCTGGCGTGTAGCGACATCGGCGATGACGGCGGGCAATCGGCCGGCTACCCGCAGCTGATCGGCGTGCTCGAGCGCGGTCATCGCCGCGATGTCGCGCTCTTGGCGGTGCTGCGCGGCCAGGCGCTCACTCGACACGACGGCGCGGCCTGCCAGCCACGGCGCCGCGATCCCCGCCACGGCCAAACACGCGGCCAGCAGGGCGGCCACCGTCGGCGATATCGTGGCCACCGCCGCCACAGCGGTGACCCCGAGCACCCCGGCCACGGCGATCGGCAGCACCGCCCGCACCAGCAGGTCTGACAACTGGTCGACGTCGCCGCCGAGCCGCGTGACGAGCTGTCCGCTGCGCAGACGCATCGCGTTGTCGACGGGCCCACGAGCCAACCGGTCGTAGAGCCGTTCGCGCATGGAGCCTGCCGAACGCAATGCGCTGTCGTGGCTGGCCAGCCGTTGGCAGTATCCGAAGATCGCTCGCGAGATCCCGAGAGCACGAACCGCGACCACCGCCACGCCGAGGTCGAGGACGGGAGGCATCTGCCAGGCGCGCGTGATCAGCCACGCCGACAGGGCGGCGAGCGCGAGCGCGCTTCCCAGCGATGCGGCACCAAAAAAGACGGCCTGCAGGAACCGTCCCATCCGCGGCCGGAGCAATGTCAACGCGGCGCGCAGCGTCTCAGCGGTAGACATCAGCGCCCTCCCCCACCATCACCACTGAGTGGGCCGCATCCAGGACCGCGCGACGGTGCCCCGTCAGGACAACGGTCGTCCCCGCGTCGGCCCGCTGCGCCAGCGCCGCAAGCACGCGCTGCTCGTTCTCGGCATCGAGATGCGCGGTCGGTTCGTCCAAGAGCAACACGGGTGCCCGCGAGCCCAGCGCCCGGGCAAGGCCGAGCCGTTGGCGCTGGCCGGCGGACAGCCCGACCCCGCCCGGTCCGAGCACCGTGAGCAGGCCGTCGGGTAGCCCGGCGATCACCTCGTCGAAACCGGCTTGCGCGCAGGCGCCCAGCGGATCATTCAGTTCGCCGAACAGGTTGAGGTTCTCTGCGACAGAGCCTGCGATCAAGGCGGGACGCTGCGCCAACCACGCGACCTGGGACCACCACTGCCGGGGTTGCAGCGACGCCACATCCACACCAGCCACCCGCACACAGCCCGACGTCGGTTCGATAATTCCCAGAATTGCTTGCAGGGCCGTGCTTTTTCCCGAGCCATTGGGCCCGGCGAGCACCGTGATGCGGCCCGGCTCGATGTCTGCGCACAAGCCATGCGGGCGCACCCCGTCGCGGCCTGCCACACTGAGCCCGTCGATCTCGATTCGAGCGCCCCTCGCATCGACTGTCGACGAATCCGCCGGTGGCTCTGGCGACTCGTCGAGAAGTTCGAAAGCCCTTTCCGCAGCGGCCTTTCCAGCGGCAGCGGCGTGGAACTCGACACCGACGCGCCGCAGCGGCCAGAAGACTTCCGGTGCGAGCAGCAGTGCCGTGAGTCCTGCCACAAGGCTCATCTCGCCATACACCAGACGCAGACCTACGCTCACGGCGACCAGCGCGACACCGAGGGTGGCGATCAACTCCAGCACCAAGGCCGAAAGGAAGGCGATCCGCAGTGTCGACATCGTCGTCCTGCGATGCGCGGCACTGATTTCCGCGATTCGCGCGGCCGGTCCACTGGCACGACCCAAGGCGCGCAATGTGGGGATCCCCGCCACCAGATCGAGCAGCCGCGCTTGGAGCACACCCATCGCCGCCAATGCTGCGGCGGATCGGTCGCGCGTCGCCAATCCGATCAGGATCATGAACAGCGGAACCAACGGCAGCGCCACCGCAACGATCAGGGCAGACCGAAGGTCGTAGACGGAGATGACGACGACCGCCGCCGGGGTGAGCAGCGCGGAGAGGACCAGCGCAGGCAGATAGGCGGTGAAGTACGGTCGCAATGCGTCCAGGCCGCGAGTGATGACGGCGCCCGCTTCGTCCCGGTCGGCCGCGGCTTCGCGAGGCGACCGATTCGTGACGTCATGCAGGAGTTGGCCGCCGAGCTCGGTGATGACCGCCGTCGCCCCGCGCTGACTCAATCGGACGCCGGCCCAGCTCACCGCGGCGCGGGCGATCCAGAGCACCGCGAGCACCGCAAGGGCCGTCGTCCACACGTGTGGGCTGCGCTTCGCCGGATCGGTGATAACACCGGCGACGATGTGCGCGAGCACGATCGCCGACGCGATCGTCAGGCCGGTCGTCGCCGCGCCTGCCGCCACCGTCGCCGCCAGGAAACGACGCATCGAGACGCTCCTGCGCATCAAGCGTGGATCGACAGGACCGCCGGTGCGGCTCATGACGCGCGGGTTGCCAAGCCGACCGAAGACGGGATGCGATGCGCCGAGATCCGCTGCCGGAACACCCAATACGACCACGCCTGATATCCGACCACCACCGGTGCGGTCAGCACCGCCGCCCAGGTCATGACGGTCAACGTGTAGTGACTTGACGACGCGTTGTAGATGGTCAGGCTGTATGCCGGGTCGATGGTCGACGGCACCAGGTTGGGATAGAGGCAGCCGAACAGCATCACCACCACCGCGGCCACCACCGTGGTCGTCGCGACGAACGCCCGACCCTCGCCACGGCCCGACCGCATCAGTCCGACCGCCGTCAGGAGCGCGATCACAGCCACGGCCAGCAACAGCCACGTCCAAGTCTTTCCGTGCGCCAATTGGGTCCACACTCCGAACGCACCGACGAGGACCACCACGGGAATCGACAGCCACACCGCGAACCGAAACGCGTCATCGCGCACGGGGCCTTCGGTTTTCAGCGCCACGTACACCGCACCGTGTAGCAGGAACAATCCACACGTGGCCAACCCGCCGAGCAACGTATAGACATTCAGCACGTCGGTGACCGACAACTGCACATGATTGTCGGCGTCGATGGGAAGCCCCTGCACCAGGATGGCGAACGCGGTTCCCCACAGCACGGCGGGCAGCCATGAACCGACGGCGATCGCGAGATCCGCCCAGCGACGCCACCGCGGGTCGTCGATCTTGCCTCGCCACTCGATGGCGACGACCCGGACGATCATCCCGAAAAGGATGACAAGCAGTGGCAGATACAGCGTGGAGAAAACGGTGGCATACCAGCCCGGATAGGCCGCGAACATGGCCCCGCCCGCGGTCAGCAGCCAGACTTCGTTGCCGTCCCACACCGGCCCGATGGTGTTCAACACTGCCCTCCGGTGCTGTTCGGGATCGCCGGTGGCCACCCGTCCGAACGGCTCCATCAGCATGCCGACCCCGAAGTCGAAGCCCTCCAGGATGAAGAAGCCCAAGAACAGCACCGCGACGAGAATGAACCAGAATTCCTGTAAGCCCATGAGTGTCAGGTCCTTTCGTAGGTCAGTACGCGAACGACAGCGGAGCGACGTCGTCGTCGCCGGGAGTGGTGGCTGGCGCCAACTCGGAGTCGTGTTCCTGCGGACCCTCGACGGTGTAGCGCTTCATCAAGTAGAACCAGATCACCGCAAGCACCGCGTAGATCGCGGTGAAGGTGACCAGTGACACGATGACGGTCGCGGCGTTGTGGTCGGACACCCCCTGCTGCACCGTCAGGTGCACCATCGGATCGCCGGTCGGATTCGGCGCGACGATCCACGGTTGGCGGCCCATCTCGGTGAACACCCAGCCCGCGCTGTTGGCCAGAAACGGCATGGGGATCGCCAACAGGGCGAACCACGCGAGCCATTTCGATTCGGGTGTGCGCCCACCGCGGGTCGCCCACAGTACCGTCAGAGCGAACAGCACCGGGATCAACAACAATCCGATCATTGCCCGGAACGCCCAGTAACTGACGAAAAGGTTGGGGCGGTAATCCCCTGGGCCGAAACGAGTTTGGTATTCCCTCTGTAGGTCGTTAACACCCTTGAGGGTGACGCCGCTGGTCTTCCCTTCCGCCAGGAACGGAAGCACCGTAGGCACATCGAGAACGTGCGTCACGCTATCGCAGTTATTGTGCGTGCCGACAGTCAGAATGGAGAAGTCGGGGTCGGTTTCGGTGTGGCACAACGACTCCGCGGAGGCCATCTTCATCGGCTGCTGGACGAACATCAGCTTGCCCTGGGTGTCTCCTGTGAAGAGCAGCGCGCCGGTCGCCAACACCGCCACCACACAGCCCAGGATGCTCGCGGGCCGGTACATCGTCCTTGCATCGTCTCCGCTCTTCGCGCGGACCATCCACCAGGCGCTGATGCCTGCCACGAACGTTCCCGCGGTCAACAATGAGCCGGCAATCACATGCGCGAACGCGGCGAGGCCCGTGTTGTTGGTGAACAGCGCCCAGATGCTGGTGAGCTCGGCGCGACCGGTCGCGGGATTGAAGTGCGCGCCCACCGGATGCTGCATGAAAGAGTTGGCCGAAATGATGAAGAATGCCGAGGCATTCACCCCGAACGCCACGATCCAGATACAGGTGAGGTGGACCCTTTTCGGAAGACGATCCCATCCGAATATCCACAGGCCGATAAACGTCGACTCGAAGAAGAACGCGACAAGGCCTTCCATGGCAAGCGGGGCGCCGAAGATGTCGCCGACGAAGCGTGAGTACTCGCTCCAGTTCATCCCGAACTGGAACTCCTGCACGATGCCGGTAGCCACTCCGAGGGCGAAGTTGATCAGGAACAGCTTGCCGAAGAACCTGGTCAGCCGGTACCACGCAGGATTGTCTGTCACGACCCAGGCCGTCTGCATGATCGCCAGCAGCGGTGCCAGTCCGATGGTCAGCGGAACGAAGATGAAGTGATAGACGGTGGTGATACCGAACTGCCATCGTGACAGGTCCAAGACATTCATCAGCAGTTTCTCCCGCGCTGGTTAGTCGCCAATGCATTTGGCGCTGAACGAAACGTAGTTGCGCAGCGCAGCGGACGCTGGGGACCAAAGTCCCTCAATGCGGGGGCTTTGGCCTGCAACCGGCGGCTGGCCGGATGCACAAGAGTGAACGGTGATACCGACCCGTCGACCAAAGGCATGTGGAATGACCGAGACGATGCCGGACTCCGCGGTGATCCGGGAAGCCGTGCGCTTGGCCTGCCGCGCTCCGTCTCTGCACAACAGCCAGCCGTGGCACTGGGTTGCCGAGGGGCCGGCACTTCACCTGTTCGCGGACCTGACACGGGTTATGACAGCGGCGGACCCGGAAGGCCGCGAGATCTATCTGAGCTGCGGTGCTGCGTTGGATCACCTGACCGTGGCCATGGCCGCGTCGGGCTGGCACGCGAACGTGCACCGATTCCCCGACGCCGACAATCCCCTCCATGTGGCGACGGTGGACTTCCACAGCTCTGCGATGGCGACGACCGAGGACGTCGGGGCGCGCGCATCAGCCATTGGCAGGCGTCGTACTGACCGCAGACCCTTCATGCCTCCGGCCGACTGGCCGGAATTCGAAACTTACCTGCGGCAAACCGTCATTCCCTACCAGGTGATGTTCGACGTGGTTCTCGACCACGCTCGGCCATCGCTTGCCAACGCGTCGCGCCTCACAGAAGCGATCCGCGAGTACGACCCGTCCTACACCGCCGAGTTGGGTTGGTGGACCTCACCTTCCGACACCGGAGATGGGATCCCAAGATCCGCTTTGACGTCCGCGGTGGTGGCCGGCCACGTCGATGTCGGTCGTACATTTCCAGCGTCGAAGGCAGGCAACGGGGGCGAACACGTCGACTTCGACCGCTCGAGAATCGTTGTCCTGTCCACCCATCACGAAGATGCTCGGCTGGATGTGCTGCGCTGTGGGGAGGCGCTGTCTTCAGTGCTTCTCGAGTGCACGGCAGCCGGATTGGCGACCTGCACGCTCACCCACATGACCGAGCTCGCACAAAGCCGCGAGATCGTCAGGGAGCTGACAGGCCAGCGTGGCACCCCGCAGCTACTGATCAGGATCGGACGGGCGCCCGTGGCGGACGAGGAGCCTGCCGCCACCCCACGCAAACCGCTGTCCGAAGTCTTCGAGGTTCGCCCCTCACCAGGCAGGGGTGCATCGACATGAGCCGCTACCGCGACGTCTACCAGTCGAGCCTGAGCGACCCCGCAGGCTTCTGGCGGGAGGCGGCGCGAGAGGTCAGCTGGGGTCGGCCACCGCAACAGATCCTCGATGACAGCACACCGCCGTTCTACCGATGGTTTCCCGATGCCGAACTGAATACCTGCGCCAACGCCTTGGACCGTCATGTCGAAGCGGGCCGCGCGGAACAGGCGGCGCTGATCTACGACTCGCCGGTGACCGGAACCTTGCACACCTATAGCTATGGCGAGCTGCTCGATGTCACTTCGCGTTTCGCGGGTGCGCTGCGCAGCTTGGGGGTTGCCAAGGGTGACCGTGTGGTCATCTACATGCCGATGATCCCCGAGGCTGTCATCGCGATGCTGGCCTGCGCGCGCATCGGGGCGGTTCATTCGGTGGTCTTCGGAGGATTCGCGGCGCACGAACTGGCGGCGCGGATCGACGACGCCCAACCCGTGGTGATCGTGACCGCGTCATGCGGTATCGAGCCGAGTCGAGTGGTCGAGTACAAGCCGATGCTCGACGCCGCGATTACCGCCAGCAGCCATCCCCCGCGTCACTGCGTCGTTGTGCAGCGAGACCAGCTGCGATGCAACCTCGTTGACGGGCGGGACCTTGACTGGGACGACGTCGTGGCCGATGCGGTAGCCACCCCCCCGGTGCCGGTCGCTGCCACCGATCCCCTCTACATCCTCTACACGTCGGGAACGACGGGTAAGCCAAAGGGAATCGTGCGCGACAACGGCGGTCATGCTGTGGCATTGCTTTGGAGCATGCGGCACATCTACGGCATCGATCCGGGTGACACCTTTTGGGCCGCCTCCGACGTCGGTTGGGTGGTCGGGCACTCGTACATCGTGTACGGACCGCTGCTCGCAGGCGCTACGACGGTGCTGTACGAGGGAAAGCCCGTTGGCACACCCGATCCCGGTGCATTCTGGCGGGTGATCGCCGAACATCGCGTCAAGGCGTTGTTCACCGCCCCGACTGCGATCCGAGCGATCCGCAAAGAGGATCCCAACGGCGTCTGGCTGACCCGCTACAACCTCGATTGCCTGAAATCGCTGTTCTTTGCCGGGGAGCGACTCGACCCGGACACTTATCACTGGGCGACCGAGAAGCTGGGGATCCCGGTCATCGATCACTGGTGGCAGACAGAAACCGGATGGGCGATCGCCGCCAATCCAATGGGTATCGAGCCGATGTCGATAAAGCCGGGATCACCCGCGGTGGCCATGCCGGGCTATGAGATCGCCATTCTGCACGCCGACGGAACCGGCTGCGCGACCGGAGAGGAGGGCGCGATCTGCCTGACGCTGCCGCTGCCGCCGGGAACCTTCCCGACGCTGTGGAATGACGATGCCCGGTTCGAGTCGTCCTATCTGTGCGAACATCCCGGCTACTACCTGACCGGTGACGGCGGATACGTCGACGAGGACGGATACCTGTTCGTCATGGGCCGCATCGACGACGTCATCAACGTGGCGGGACACCGACTGTCCACAGGTCAGATGGAAGCCGTGCTGGCGTCGCACCCGGCGGTCGCGGAATGCGCGGTTATCGGGGTCGCCGACGAGATCAAGGGGCAGATCCCTCGTGGATTCGTTGTCCTGCAGGACGGTGTGTCACCGGCGGGCCTTGCCGCCGAGTTGGTAAAGCTGGTTCGTGACGAGATCGGTGCCGTTGCGTGCCTGAAACAGGTGGACGTTGTCGCCGCATTACCAAAGACTCGCTCCGGCAAGATCTTACGCAAGGCGATGCGCTCTATCGCCCACGGACATGAGGAGCCGCCACCCTCGACGATCGAGGACCCCGACATCCTGCACGCGCTGCGCCCCGTTCTGCGTGGGTAGCCTGTCAGAGGACGAAAGTCACTTCTGATGGTGCCGTTTGCCTCCCCTGCCATGCCGCAGACATTTTCTATCGTCGTGTCATGACCTATGTGATCGGCTCTGCGTGCGTTGACGTGATGGACAAGTCGTGTGTCATGGAGTGTCCGGCGGACTGCATATACGAAGGCGCACGCTCCCTGTACATCAACCCCGACGAGTGCGTGGATTGCGGCGCATGCAAGTTGGTCTGCAGGCTCGAGGCAATCGAGTACGAGACCGACCTGCCCGACGACGAGCTTTGGCACCTCGCCGACAACGCGGCGTTCTTCCAATCCGTGCTGCCGGGCCGTGCCGAGCCGCTGGGCGCACCTGGTGGCGCTGAGGGCGTCGGGCGGGTGGGCGTCGACACCCCGACGGTGGCCGCATTGCCACCAAACCCCCTAGCGGAGTAGTGACGTCAGCGTCCTGACCGACTACGCCTGCTGCTGCAGCAGCCAAGGGCACGAAGTACTCGCGGAGAAGGCAGTTGTGCGGGTTTCCACCGGCGACGGTCACCTGACACAGCGATAGACACCTTTTCGCCGATCTTCAAGCGGCTATTGGGGCATGCTGCTGTCGTGCTGTTGCTCAGCAGAATTGCCGGCCTCGACGTGCGAGGTTCGGATGGTCGTGTGCTCGGCCGTGTCGCCGACATGACGGCCGGCCTCGGCGTAGACGAAATGGCCGCGCTCGTCGAACGAATTCTGGTGCGGCGCAAACATGAGCTGGACTTGTTGGTGCCTTGGGAGACTGTCAAGGCCTTCAAGCCCAATGCCATCGAATTGACCTCGAACGGAGCTGATTTCGCCGTTGCCTCCGTCCATGACGCGCTGCACCTCGATGAAATTTGGCTGATGCGTGACGTTCTCGACACGCAGATCGTCGACATCGCCGGGCAGCGACTCGCCCGCGTCGCCGATGTGGTGCTCGCTCACCGCCCCAATCGCCGCTTGGAACTCGTCGGCGTCGAAGTGGGCTTCGGCGCGGTGCTGCGGCGTCTCGGCCTGGGAAAGGTGGCGTCGCGGGCGCGGGGCGATGTCGTCGCCTGGACTGATCTGCACCTGACCTCAGAACGCGGGCATGCCGTCCAACTGGCAACCCCACGCTCGGCCATCCACCTGTTGGATGTGCGCGGCTTGGCGGCCCTCATCGCGCGGCTCGACATTGAGGCCGCCACCGAAGTGCTTGCCGCCAAGGGCCCCGATCTGGCCGCCGAAGTGATCCGCGCCAGCCACCCAGCGGTCGGTGAGCGGATTCTTCGTGCGATGTCCGGTGCGCCATCGGCCTTGCGCGACCGCCATTTCCTGCGCTCGCGGGTCTGGCCGCGCCGCCGCCACGCGCTGCGGGAGCCAGGGCCGTGAAGCGTCGCGGGCTGACGCTCGGCGCCTTGCTGGCCGTTGTCGGGCCTGGACTTCTTGCCGGCCTGTCCGACGACGATCCAGCAGGCATCACCACGTACTCGGTGCTTGGAGCCGACTACGGCTACCAGCTTCTCTGGGTACTCTTGCTGTCCACCGTCGCGCTTGTGATGTTCCACGCCCTTGCGGCCCGTACCGGGGTTGTCACGGGCCAGGGCTTGATCGGTCTGGTGCGCCAACGCTACGGGGTCCGGCTTGGCGGTGCCGTCCTTGCCGCCCTCGTCGTTGCCAACGTCGGCACGACTTGCGCCGAATTTGCCGGCATAGCGGCGGGTTTCGAGTTGTTCGGGATCGGCCGCTACTTCAGCGTTCCAGCCGCCGCCCTGATCGTCTCAGTCCTCGTGCTGCGCGGGAGCTTCCACCGGGTCGAGCATCTTCTGCTGTTGTTGTCGACGGTGTTTCTGGCCTACATCGCCTCGGGCTTTCTTGCTCATCCCGACTGGGGTTCCGCCGCCCATGGTCTGGTTGTGCCAACGATGCCCGTCAACGCTGACGCGATCGCCATCGTCACCGCCACCGTCGGAACCACCCTCGCACCGTGGGGGTTGTCATTCATCCAGTCCTACGCCGTCGACAAGAAACTGCGGACAGAGGATTTGAAGCTGGAGCGCATCGACGTCGTCACAGGAGCTGTGCTCACCGGCATCATCGGCTTCTTCGTTGTCATCGCGTGTGCCGCCACCCTGCACCGCGAGGGCCGCTCAATCAACGACGCCACCGATGCCGCGGTGGCGCTGCAACCGCTCGCGGGCGGTGCGGCGTCCACCCTCTTCGCCGTCGGTCTGATCGGTGCGGCTCTTCTCGCCGCATCCCTGCTGCCGCTGTCGACCGCCTATTCGGTGTGCGAATACGCGGGTTTCGAAGCCGCACTGGATGATCCGTACAGCGAAGCCAAGACGTTCTATGTCACGTTTGGACTCGTCACGGTGCTGGGCGCTTCGCTCGTCATGATCCCCAACGCGCCGTTGGTCACGATCCTGGTTGCTACGCAGATCCTCAACGCCGTGCTGTTGATCCCTCTGCTTCTGGTGATGATCGGCATCGGCCGCGACGAAGACCTGATGGGCGCGTTCAAAGTGGGCAAAGCGGGCTCGGTCGCCTATGCGCTGACCACGGCGGTCGTACTGGCCTGCGTGATTGCGCTGGCAGCGTCATTGGCATTCGGCTGACCGAGAATGCTGGGCACTGCGCTTGGCCGCGAGCGTCGGCTTCTAGACCGACTGCGCGCTTGGCAGGGTGAGCCAGAACGTCGCTCCGCCGCCGGGCGTCTGCGTGACGCCGATGTCGCCGCGGTGTGCGCGCACGATTTCTCCGACGAGCGCAAGCCCGATTCCGTAACGTTCACGACCCGCCGTCGAGGTATGACTCTGACCGTGGGCGAACCTTGCGAACAGTGTTTCCGTCATGTCGGGATCGACGCCGACCCCGTCGTCGCGGACCTCGATGAGGACGTCGGGTCCCCGGCGGCCAAGGTGGATCTCCACGGTCCCGCCGACGTGTTCGTGGGCAAGGGCGTTGTCGACCAGCGAGGTCAGGGCACGCCGCAGTGCCGCAGCAGATCCCATGACGGCCAAACCTGTTCCAGCGGTGTCGGTGGTCGGCGTAACGATGAGGTTCACCCCGGCTGATTGTGCGTGCTCGACCATGCTGTGGTGAACCTCATCGACGAGGGCCGATACATCGACCCGAACCCGAGAAATATCGTTTCTGGACATCGAAGCCGAGGCCAGAAGATCCTCGATCACCTCGCCCAACGCCCTGGTGTCGGCGGCGAGAGCGTCGACCTCTGTCTTGGCGTGGTGGGCGTCGCCGTCGTCGAACCGGCGGGCGAGCAACTGAATCCTGGTGTGCAGCACCGTCAGCGGCGCTCGAAGTTCGTGCGAGGCATCGGCGACGAAGCGTCGCTGCATCGCCAATGCCTCGGTAAGCGGCCGCAGGGAACGTCTCGAAAGCAGGACGACGACCGCGATCGAGGCAAGGATTCCGGCGAGTTCGGCCGCGCCGAGCGACAGCAGCAGGCGGTGGCGGGCCGTCTGGTATGAGTCCATCGCCAGCAGCACGACCACCCTGCCTTCGGACTTGTCGGCGACGAGAACGCGGTTCGACACCCCGTCGATGCGAACGTCGGAGAAACCCGCGGGGCGCTCGAGCAGATCGGCCGTCGGCAAGCCTCGGGCACTTGCCTGCACCCCGCCTGCCTGGTCACGCAGGATGAGTTGCATGCCTGGCGGCGGATCTACCGCATCGTCGGCCGTCGACGCCACCGAGGTCAGCTGGCTGGCGATCTGCTGGTTCTGCATGCGCACGTCGACGAGGAAGACCACCGCGCCCACCACCAGCAGCACCGCTGCCAGGGCAAGCGAAGCCTGCAGGGCAGCGATCCGGCCTGCGCGGCGCACGATGGCGAGGTCGCTATCGGGCGTCATTCGATTCCGAGGCGGTATCCGGTGCCATGGACCGTCCGCACGATGCCTCGACCCAGTTTGCGACGTAGATAGTGCACGTAGGTATCGACCACCCCTGGGGTATCGACGCCGCCGAACGCCGAGCTGAGCAGTTGACCGCGGGTGTGGATCCGTCCTGGAGCCTTCATCAGGACACTGAGCAACGCCGCCTCCCGCTCGGACAACTCGACATCAGCGCCGACTCGACGGCCGCTGACGGTGCGGGTCACCCGATCCAGACAAAGACCGTCGACGCGCAGCGTGGAGTTGCCGTCCGGCCGTCGAACCAGGGCGCGGATCCGGGCCAGCAGTTCTGGTATCTCGAATGGCTTGACCAGGTAATCCTGCGCCCCTGCGTCGAGTCCGGCCACGCGATCGGCAACCGCACCGCGGGCGGTCAGCACGAGGACAGGGGTTGTGATTCCCCGCGATCTGAGCACCTCGACCAGGTCGACGCCATCCATTACCGGCAGCCCGCGATCGACGACCATCGCGTCGTATTGCGCCGTCAGGCCGCGGTGCAGCCCCTGTTGACCGTCGTAAACGGCATCGACCCGATATCCCTCGTCGGTGAACAACTCGACGAGCATCGCGCTCAGCGCGCGGTCGTCTTCGACGACGAGCAGGGTCAGCTTCGCGGTCCCATCGGCCACCAGACGAGCGTGCCACGCCAGATCTTCGAGAGCTCGAAGAATCCGCTGCAAGCATTGGCGCCATGGATTCACCCCGTGCGGGTTTCCGCCGTGCCACCGCCACCTCGTGGGCGCTCGTCGGCCTCGGCATCGTCGGCGTCGCGGGCACCTCCACCCTTGCCTATGCCGACACCATGAAAACGTCGGCGACGGAAGCGCCGATCGTCGCAACCGACCCCGCCCCGGCAGAAACCGACCCCACGCCAGTGTTCGACGTGCCTTCAACGGCTACCTCCATCGACCCGGCGCAGCCGAATCCCGAACCGACGGCGACGCCCGAACCGTTGAGCCCCGAGCCGACGGTGGAGCCGTCTCCGACGACGACCCGCGCCACCACGTTGCCGACCTACACTCCCTCGTCCGCTCCCCCGCCGACCGAAACCGTTCAGCCCACCCCGAGAACTCAGACACCCGTGGCGCCACCAACCACCAGACGGCGTGCCCTCACGCCGACGACGGTGATGGCGCCGAACTTCTCGCCGCACGTCACGGTGTCCCACGGCTCATGACCGTTGACACCACTGCGATCCCCCAAATTCGGTGGCGGCGTTGGACAACCGACATGCAGCTCGTGGTCACCGACCCCGGATCGCTGTCCGCTGCCCGACGAGAGGTCGACGCGCAGCTCGACGCCATCGACGCCGCCGCGTCCCGCTTCAGACCAGACTCTGAAATCGTCTCCCTGGCAAGGTCGCACGGTCGGCCCACGCAGGTCAGCGCGACGCTGGCGGACCTGCTCGACGCCGCCCTGACGGCGGCCCGACAGACCGACGGCGACGTCGATCCAACGGTGGGCGCCGCACTGGTCACACTCGGTTACGCAGCGGGCGCGGGCAGCCGAGACAGCGCAATGCCCGCCGCCGCATCAATCGTTCCCTCGGCGGTCTGGTCAACGGTCACGCTGCGGGGCCGCGTTGTCACCGTGCCGCCCGGCGTACTGCTCGACCTCGGGGCCACGGCCAAGGCGGTCGCCGCCGACCGGTGCGCCGAGCGAGTCCACCAAATCACCGGCAGTGGCGTACTGGTCAACCTCGGCGGCGACATCGCCACCGCCGGACCCGCGCCCGACGGGGGCTGGCAGGTGCTCGTCCACGACAGCGACGGCGATCCGGCGAGTTCTATTGCGCTGCCCGCCGGCGCCGCGCTCGCCACGTCGAGCACCGTCCGCCGCCGGTGGTGGCGCGGCCAGCAACTGGCGCACCACATCGTCGACCCTCGCACGGGCCAGCCCGCGGACCCGGTTTGGCGAACAGTCAGCGTCGCCGCACAGACCTGCTACGCCGCCAACACCGTGTCAACCGCTGCGGTGGTACGCGGATTGGCCGCGCTGGATTGGATTCGGTCGTTGGGCATGACGGCCCGCTTGGTAGACCGCGACCGCGCCGTCCACACTGTCGGGCGCTGGCCGGACACGCACGACTTCCAGGCGCAGCGGTGACCGACGAAGCGCTGTGGGCGCTGGGCCGGGGCACCGGAATCACGGCGCTGGTGTTCCTGACGATGTCGGTGGCGTTGGGTATCGCCACCCGGTCGGGCCGCCGGATCACGACCCTGCCCAGGTTCGCCGTCGCCGACGTCCACCGATTTGTCGCCCTGGCCGCAACGGTGCTCGTCGCGCTGCATATGACGCTGCTGTTTTTCGATCCCTACGCCCAATTGCGCTTGCTGGACTTGGCGGTGCCCTTCCTCGGCGCCTACCGACCGTTGTGGCTCGGGCTGGGAACCCTCGCGTTCGACCTGCTCGCCGTCGTCGTCATCACCAGCTTGCTGCGCCACCGCCTCGGGGTGCGCACCTTCCGCGCCGTGCACTGGGCTACCTACGCATTGTGGCCATTGACGATCGCACATTCGATCGGCAACGGAACCGACACCGACCACGAATGGTTCCTCACCATCGCCGGGTGTTGCGTCTTGACGGTCGCCGCCGCGCTGGTGTGGCGGGCGCGTCCAGCCTTCGCCGAGTACGCCGACGCACGAACACCGAGTCGCCGATGACTGTCCACACGCGACCGCACCCCAACCCGCCCTTGGCGAAACGACTCTTCGCCGCGGGCGGTCCAGGCCTGCGCGAGCATCACGCACGCTTTGGCCAAGCCCCCGAACCGACCGCCGAAGCGCTGATCGCAGCCCTCGATGCGGCAGGTCTGACCGGCCGGGGCGGCGCCGGGTTTCCGACGGCCCGCAAGATCGCGTCGATCACCAGACCCAACCCCGTGGTGGTCGGCAACGCCGCTGAAGGCGAACCGCTCAGCGACAAGGACGCGACGCTGCTGGCCCGCTCACCTCATCTGGTGCTCGACGGTCTGCAAATCGCGGCGCACGCCCTTGCGGCCGACAAGGTTTACCTCTACCTACCAAATCGCATGGCTGCAGCCGCGAAGCGCGCCCTCATGGAACGCGCCGACGCTGGGTTGGACCCACGCCGCGTGACAATCGTCGAGGCCCCCGACACGTTCGTCGCCGGTGAGGAGTCGGCCGTTCTCAGACGGATCGAAGGCGGCCCGCCGCTTCCGCGGGATCGAAGGGTACCGACGTCGGCCTCCGGATTTCGTGGGCGGCCCACCCTGGTCAGCAACGTCGAAACCCTAGCGCACGTCGCGCTGATCGCCCGCTATGGGCACCGCTGGTTCCGATCGGTAGGCGACGTCGCAGAACCCGGCACCATGCTGATCTCCGTGTCGGGGGCCGTTGCTCGACGATGCGTGCTGGATTTGCCTACCGGAACGTCGCTGATCCAGGTGCTTGCTCATGGTGGCGTCCACGATTTGCGCAGCGTGCGCGCCGTACTGATCGGCGGCTACCACGGCGGCTGGATCCCAACCACTGCTTTGGCCGGCGCCCGACTCTCGCGATCTGGTCTCGCCGACTTCGGCGCGAGCCCTGGAGCGGGCATCGTCCACGCCCTGTCGATCCACGAGTGTGGTCTCGCCCGCACTGCGGACATCCTGGCCTACCTCGCCGAACAGGGTGCCGGGCAGTGCGGCCCCTGTCGTCACGGCCTCCCCCGGTTGGCGCGGCAGTTCGACCACCTCGCCTATGGACGAGTGACCGATGGTCTGCTCGACGAACTGCACCGCACGCTCGGGCTCGTCGAGAACCGGGGCGCGTGCCGCCACCCCGACGGGGCCGTCCGGCTTGCCCGCAGCGCGCTCAAGGCCTTCGCAGGCAACCCATGAGGCCATCCGCGAAATCGCAACGGCTGCACATCGACTGGACGCGCTGTGACGGACGCGGGTTGTGCACCGAGTTGCTGCCCGGCGTACTCAGTCGCGACGACTGGGGATACCCGCTGGCGCGTGACGGCTCACGCGAACCCCCGATACCAGCATGCGACATGACCGAGGCCCGCGCCGCCGTTAACCGATGTCCGCGGCTTGCGCTCTCCCTGATTTCTTCACGTCAGCCATGATCGGGCAGCGCGGCCCGATCCCATCACGCAAGACCTTCGCATTGGAGTATGCACAGTGACAACGTTCAACGGGCTGCCCGCTCACGCCTTATTGGTCCATTTCATCGTCATCCTCGCACCCCTTACCGCCGTTCTGGCGATCATGTGCGCGCTCTGGCCCGCGGCTCGAAAAAGGTTGGTGTGGCTGGTCTTCGGCCTTGCCCTGATCACCGTGGTGCTCACACCACTGACCACCGAGGCTGGCGAGTGGCTCGAGCACCAGGTCGGTCGATCACCGTTGTTGCACGCGCACACGGAATTAGGTGACACGATGATCTACTTCGCAGTCGCGCTGCTAGTCGCCGCGGCACTGCTTGCAGCGCTGCACCTGCGCGACACCAGGGAACGTTCCGTCAAGCCGATCGTGATGTGGACAATTGCCGCGGTCGTCATCGTCGCCAGCGTGGCGACCGCGGTGCAGGTCTACCGCATCGGAGATTCCGGCGCCCGTGCCACCTGGAGTGGCAGTGTCGGCAAGGCGTTGCCGTGACACCGTGACCTGAGCCCATGGGATGTCCAGCTGGTGACAACCGGCCCTAGCACGCCGCTCCCGCCCAGCGGGAGGCTTGCCACATGACGACTACGACTGTGCGCGTCGCGGCAGCCGCCGCGCTTTTGTACGCGGCGAGGAGGTACTACCTCAACTGGGGTACGACCAAGGCGGAGTGCGCCATGTACCTGCCCGGCGACGAGCTGTTCGATGGGCCGGTCATCCGGACGACGGAAGCGGTGTGGATCAACGCGCCGACGAACGCGGTGTGGCCGTGGCTGGTGCAGATGGGCCAGGACCGCGGCGGCCTTTACAGCTACGAAGCGCTGGAGAACTTGGTCGGCTTGGACTACCGCAACGCCGATCGGATACACCCAGAATGGCAGCGGCTGGTGCCCGGCGATCGGGTCCGACTTGCGCCGAAAGGCTGGGCGGGTCTACGCGACGGTTTTGCCCTGAGAGTTGTCGAGGTCATCGAACGGCAGGCCGTGGTGTTGTGCGCGGGACCACCACCCCATCCTCTGGACGCGGTGTGGTCATTTCACGTCATTCCGCACGCCGAAGATCGCTGCCGGCTTCTGGTGCGATCCCGGACACGGCGGCGGCACTGGGCGGACGCCCTGGGCGTCGAGTGCGCGGCCCCGGCGAAGGCGCTGGTGACTCGCGGGATGCTTCGCGGAATCAAGCGCCGCGCGGAGGCGCCAAACGACGTCGGGTTCCCTGCCGAGCTCGGAGCCGAAGGCAAAGCGCCGACCGGTGATTCTCCTGGGACGAATGCCGACGAAATGCTGCTTCGGCGCTGAGCGAACGAGGCAACCGTGCTGCGTCTAATCAGCCGATGTAGGTCGCACGTTGAGCCGACCCTCGTCGTCCTCACGGTCGGCGCGCTGGCGGCGGGCGGAATCGCATGGCTGGCGAGGTCCCATCCCGTCGCCGACGGATTCTGGATCGCCGGCACGGTGGTCGCGGTAGTGCCCGCGTTGGCCTGGATGCTGGCCGCCCTGCGGCGCGGTAGCGCCGGTGTCGATCTGATCGCGGTGCTGTCGTTGGTCGGCACGTTGCTGGTTGGCGAATATCTGGCCGGTGCACTGATCGCCGTGATGCTCGCGGGCGGGCGGGCGCTCGAAGCAGCAGCCGAGCGGAGAGCGTCGCATGACCTGCGCGCGCTGCTCGAGCGCGCACCACGAACGGCGCGGCGCCGCGTCGGCTCCGAGGTGAGCGTCATACCGGTCGCCGAGGTGTCGGTCGACGACCTCATCGTTGTCGGCCCTGGCGAAGTGGTTCCCGTCGACGGTCGCATCGCCGACTCGGTGGCCGATCTGGACGAATCGGCATTGACCGGTGAGCCGCTGCAGGTGCAGCGTCTGGCCGGTGAACCGGTCCGCAGCGGCGTCCTCAACGCGGGCACCGCCTTCGAGCTCTGCGCGACGGCGACCGCGCAAGACAGCACCTATGCGGGCATCGTTCGGCTGGCGCAACAGGCCGGGGCGGAAAGTGCGCCGATCATTCGGCTCGCCGACCGGTACGCCGCGTGGTTTGTACCTCTGGCGCTGGCGATCGCCGCAGGTGCCTGGCTGGCCAGCGGATCGGCCGTCCGGGCAGTCGCTGTCCTTGTCGTCGCGACGCCATGCCCCTTGCTGCTCGCAGCGCCGGTGGCGATCGTCTCCGGCCTGTCGCGTGCTTCTCGTCGGGGTGTCGTGGTCCGAAGCGGCGGTGCACTCGAAAACCTCGGACACGCAACCACTCTCGTACTCGACAAGACCGGCACCCTGACAATGGGCCGCCCTGTCGTCATCGACATCCTGACCGCGCCGGGGCGTAACGGCACAGACGTGCTGCGGTTGGCGGCATCGGTGGACCAGCTGTCGCCGCATGTGCTCGCCGAAGCCATCGTCACGGAAGCTCTCACCCGGGGGTTGCGGCTGTCGCTGCCCACCGGCGTGAGCGAGGAGCCGGGCCGCGGCGTGGTTGCCACGATCGATGACCATATCGTTTCGGTCGGCAAGCTCCCTCAAGGCGCCGTTGACGCCGACTGGGCACGGGCGGCGGTGAATCGAGCGACGCTGGACTCTGCCGCCATCGCTTGGGTGTGCGTAGACGACGATGTCATCGGAGCGGTGCTGTTGCGGGATCCGTTGCGACGCCAGGCACCTCGCACAGTGCGGCGCCTGCGCACCGCCGGCTTGAGCCGGCTCGTCATGCTCACCGGTGATCGCGCCGAACCGGCGCGTGAAGTGGCGACGGTGCTCGGGCTCGATGACGTCTATGCCCAGCAGAGCCCGGCCGACAAGGTCGCCGCCGTGCGCGCCGAACGCGAGCGGGCGGCCACGGTCATGGTCGGTGACGGCATCAACGACGCCCCGGCATTGGCAGCAGCTACAGTGGGTGTCGCGATGGGAGCGCGAGGCGCAACGGCCTCATCGGAAGCCGCCGACGTCGTGCTCACCACGGACCGGCTGGATCGCCTCGCCGACGCCATGGAAATCGCACGCTGGTCGCGGCACATCGCCGTGCAAAGCGCCGCGGTCGGCATGGCATTGTCCTTGCTGGCGATGGTGATTGCCGCGCTGGGCTGGCTGCCCCCTGCCGCAGGTGCGCTGCTGCAGGAGGGCATCGACGTCGCGGTGATCCTGAACGCGTTGCGCGCCCTTAGGGGCAACCCGGCCGACGAAGTGGAATTGGCCGCCGACACCGAAGAGCTGTTGCGGCGCTTCGCGGCCGAGCACGACGAACTGCGCGACACAGTCCGCTTGTTGCGCGATGCCGCCGATCGCCTTGTCGCAGGTGCCGATACGGCTGCACTGTCGTCGGTGGCCCGCGCCAACGCGTTCCTCACCGAACAGCTTCTGCCCCACGAGCGAGCCGAGGAGACCCAGTTGTATCCGGCGTTGGCCGGTCCGCTCGGCAGCGGTGAAGCGACCGCGACGATGAGCAGAACACACGCCGAGATCCAGAGGCTCTCCGATCGAATCGGCACGCACGTCGCACTCGCCGAGTCCGCCAAGGGAATCCAGCCCGATCAAGTCGACGACCTGCTGGCCTGTCTGTACGGCCTTTATACCCTTCTGAACCTGCACTTCCTGCAGGAAGAGGAGAACTATTTCACGTTGACCGATGACGAGACGGAAAAGGCGCAGAGTCACGGCACACCAGCGCCAAACGCTACTGAGGCGAAGTTCTGACCCAGGTGAGGATCAAACACGCCAACGAGCTTGCCGGGGCGGCCTGGGACACGTATCAGGCTGGGAGGCAGGGGCACTCGGGCATCGCCCGGCGCCAACAGGACCGCTTACGCGCCCTCGTCGCCTACGCGCGGGCGCACTCTTTGCATTTCGCCGACCGCTACCGCGACGCGCCAGACGATTTGTCAGACGTAACGCAGCTCCCGATCGTGACAAAGGCGGAGCTGATGCGCGACTTCGACCAATGGGTGACCGACCCCTGTGTTCGTCGCGCCGAAGTGGAGACATTCATCGCTGATCCGACCCGGATCGGACGCGACTATCTCGGCCGCTACGTTGTGTGTACGACGTCTGGCTCGACAGGGACACCGGCGATCGTGTTGCACGACCAACAGGCGCTGACGGTGTACAACATGCTTGGCTACGTACGGTCCTTGCCTACAGCGCTCATGTCGTTGCCCGGAATCTGGGCTCTGATCCGTGGCCGAGGCAGGATGGCGGCGGTCTTCGTCACCGACGGACATTTTCTGGGCAACACCATGATGGCGCGGCGGCTACGGGCCGCGCCATGGCGCGCCGGGATGCAGCGACTGCTGTCAGCCCTGTCTCCCCTTGGCGAACTCGTCGAGAATCTCAACGATTTTCAGCCGGTTGTGTTGGGCGGCTACCCCAGCGTTCTGGAACTGCTGGCGGACGAACAGCTAGCCTGCAGGTTGCATATTTCGCCGGTGTTGATCAGCGCGGCGGGCGAAACCCTGACCGCCACGGCACGGCAGCATATTACCGAGACCTTCGGCTGCCGGGTGACCAACTATTACGGGAGTTCCGAGGCCATCGGATTGACCTTCGAATGCTCGAGCCAACGGTTACACGCAAATACCGACTGGTACATCGTCGAACCCGTCGATGATCATCATCAGCCGGTGCAGCCGGGGCAGCTTTCTCATGATGTTCTGGTTACGAACCTAGCCAACCGCATTCAGCCGATCATCCGTTATCCGCTCGGGGATCGGGTCGTCATCGGCATCGAATCCTGTTCGTGCGGAAGCCCATTCCCCACGATCGAGGTTGTCGGCCGCACCGACGACATCTTGCTCTATCGCGGCTTTCAAGGAGAATCCATCCACATTCTTCCACTGGCCATTGCGACGGTGGCAGAGGAGACGCCCGGCGTTACCACCTGCCAGCTCATTCAGCGCGGCCCATCGAATCTGACGGTGCGCTTCATCGCAGCGAGCACGCGCAACAAGCAGCAGACATGGGACGCACTACGAACGCGTCTCGCCGCCTATCTGGCCGAGCAGGGAGCGTCGGGCGTGATCATCGAGAACGATGCCCAGCCACCGAAACTGCACCCAAGCAGCGGAAAGTTCCGCCAGGTCTACGCGGATTGCCCGGGTGTGAATGCCGGCGCGCGCCATGCCCAGCGTGCGAGGCGCCGGGGTCGCAAGCAGGGTCTGACGCCTCCCGTGCAATTCGTCGGCGAGGTCGTGCTGCAACGCCGGTATCGCTAATCCACGCCGCTTCAGCTGGCGGCCGAGCGCCCTGATGAAAAGGCCCTCGCCGGGGCGGCGACAGCCCAGAACGGCCTGCTCATTCATGACATCGCGAGTCAAAGCCGCCGCGGGACAGGAGGCCACAACCTCCAGCGAGGCGCGAAGATCCAGCGTCGTGGTCACGCCGCAGGAGGGTGAGGTGCCGACCCCGACGATGCTCGCCACGGCGATGCCCGAGCGCTCGTAGTCGATCACATCACGGACGACCTGCCGCGCCAGCCGCCAGTACACGATCCGGGTCCACCAGACGAATGCACGCAACAGCACAGCCCGCAGCGGATACAGCGGACCCCCTTTGGAGTGGTACAGCCAAAGCGTATGGCGTTTGAGGGCGCCGCCCCAGGCCAGCCGCTCCGGGCATGTCAGCTGATGGATCCCGTAACCGGCGCCAACCAGTTCGTCGATGAGCTCGGCAACCGCACCCGACCGGGTAGCGCCGCCGGCGTAACGCGTGTTCTGGTTGAGCAGGCAATGCGACACCAATACAACGCGCCGTCCACGCTTGTCGCGCAGCTGGTCAAGGAGCTGGCGTCCCTGCGGTTGATCCACGATCGCTCAGCCGGTGATCGGACTCTGAACCGCTGCGGGCCTGCTCGACGAATCGGCGGGCGCGCGATGCAACAGGTCGCGCATCAACGGGAACTCGGTGTGCACATGGCGGTCCATCGCGCCGGCGAACGACCTGGAAAAGTACACCCGCCACAGCGCATCGAGGACACGACCCGGCCCAGTCCATCCCGCGGTGATGGTGTGGCGCAGGCGAACCCCACGCGCTTCATCGGTCAGTGTCAGCGTCAGCCGGACTGGCAGGCGCAGTCCGGCCGGGCGGAACCCCCATACGATCCGTTTCCCGGCTACCGCCTCCATCACCTCACCGACCATCCGTACGTGTCGAGACCCGACATACTCATCCATCAGCACCACGTCGCCGACGTGATCTTGGTCCGATCCGTGCTCGAGCACATGCAGTTCGAGGTGCGTGCCCGGCCACCACACCTGGTAGTTGTCATCACCGCAGTCCAGCAGGAAGTCGGTGACCTCACGGCCCGTCAGGCCGTCCACCGTCATCTCTGACTCCAGGGTTAGCATCGTGGTCCCCTTTCGCCCCTTGCCATATCCCCCACTGCACACCTGTGTGACCGCGCATGCTAGGGCCTCAAGTCACCTCGGCGGGGTGATCTCGCCCCAATGGCCTACGGTTCGGACTCCACTGAATCCAAGCTGGCCTATTCGGGGACCTTCGGCTCGTGACGATTCCGGGCGGGTGATGGCAGAGTCGGGACATATGGGCCCTGAAGTGGTTGCTCCCGGCTTGTTGCCGCAACTGCCGCACACTTTGACCGCCGCGAGAGTCGCATCTGAGCTAGGGGTTGACCCGACGGTCGGTTTGACCGACGCCGATGTCGAGCGGCAGCGGCGGCGGTATGGACGAAATCTCTTGGCGGCACGCAAACCGGTGTCCGACGCGACACTGCTCGTGCGGCAGTTCGTGAGCCCGGTGGTAGCTCTGCTCGCAGCGGCGATGACGGTGTCGTTCGTCTTCGGTGAGTGGCAACAGGCGATAGCGATCGTGGTCGTGCTGTTGGTCAACGCGGCGATCGGCTACGGCACCGAGCGCAGGGCGGTGCGCTCGATGGAGGCGTTGCGTGCGTTGGGCGGCCGCAACGCACGGGTGCGCAGAAACGCGCGGTCCGCCGTCGTCAACGCCCACGAGTTGGTGCCCGGTGACGTTGTGCTCTTGGAGGCGGGCGACGTCGTGCCCGCCGACCTGCGGTGCGCGCACAGCTCAGTCCTTGGCGTGGACGAGTCCGCGCTGACCGGTGAGTCGGTGCCGGTCGGCAAGCGCGTGGAGCCCGACGCCGCGGAGGCGGCATTGCACGAGCGCGCCGCGATGTTGTTCAAGGGCACGCACGTGGTCCGCGGCAGCGGCGAAGGCATCGTTGTCGGCACCGGGCTTGCCACCGAACTCGGCCGCATCACCCAGCTGGTCGACGAGGCTGACGTGGGCAACTCTCCGCTCGAGGACCAGCTCGAACGCCTGGCACGCCAACTCATTTGGCTCACACTGATGTTGGCGTCCGCCGTTGCGGTGGCCGGGCTCGTGACCGGCAGGCCGGTGTTGCTAATGGTCGAAACATCCATCGCGCTCGCGATCGCCGCCATCCCGGAAGGCCTGCCGATCGTGGCGACGCTCGCGCTCGGCCGAGGCATGCTGCGCATGGCGCGGCACAACGCGCTCGTTGAGAGGCTCTCGGCGGTTGAGACGCTCGGCTCGACCACGGTGGTGCTCACCGACAAGACGGGCACGCTGACTGAGAACACCATGGCCGTCGAACGGGTGGTTACCACGACCGGCGCATTCTTCTTCGACTATCAGAACCGCGCCGTTCTCACCGGCGGTGTGTCGGTCGATCCGTCTGCCGACTCGGAGCTGGAGCGCGCGCTGTTGACGGGCGTGTTGTGCGGCAACGCCGACTATGACAGCGAAACCGCCAGCGGCACGGGTGATCCGATGGAAGTAGCTCTGCTTCGTGCCGGTGCCCTCGCGGGATTGACTCGCGCCGAGCAACTGAATCTTTACCCCGAGGTAGCGGAGTATCCGTTCGACCCTGCCACGAAGTGGATGGCGACCGTACATCGGGATCGCGACCGCTATTTCGTCGCCATCAAGGGAGCACCGGAAGAAATCCTGACGCTGACGAATCGAATCGGCACTATGGCCGAGCCACTCGATGACGACGACAAAGCGAAATGGCTCGACACAGCGCAGGAACTGGCGGCCGACGGGTTACGTGTTCTCGCGTTGGCCACTCACCAGTGCACGGAGCCACAAGACCCCCTCGCCGGCGGCCTCGCGCTCGTCGGACTAGTGGCACTGCGAGACCCTGCGCGTGCCGACATTGCCGACGCGGTCGCCTCGCTCCGGTCTGCGGGGATAAGCGTTGCGATGGCCACCGGCGATCATCCGAGCACCGCACTGGCCATCGCCCACGATGTGGGCATCGCGGCAGCCGACGCGACCGTCACGACTGGTAGCGAACTCTCCGGCCTGAAGGATGCGTCGGAGTCCACACGCAAAGGTGTTGCACGACAACGTGTCTTTGCGCGCGTCGACCCCGAGCACAAGCTTGACCTGATAGAGCTCTTTCAGTCTCAAGGCGAAGTCGTCGCGATGATCGGCGACGGCGTCAATGACGCGCCTGCCCTGTCGAAGGCCGACATCGGTGTGGCGATGGGCAAGCGCGGCACCGAGGTTGCACGTGAAGCGGCCGACATCGTGCTGCTCGACGACCGATTCTCGACGATCGTGACCGCGGCGCGCGAGGGGCGGGTGATCTTCGACAACATCCGACGCTTCTCGATGTACTTGCTCTCGTGCAACATCGCCGAGGTGTTAGTGGTCGCGCTCGCCGTGTTCACCGGCTTGCCGCTACCGCTGCTGCCGTTGCAGATCTTGTTCCTGAACCTGGTGACCGACGTGTTTCCCGCCTTCGCACTCGCTTCCGGCGAAGGCGACGGCGACGTCCTCGACCGGCCGCCCCGACGCCGGGGCGAGCCCATCATTCGGCCCCGGCTGTGGCGCGCCATGACGTGCTATGGGCTGGCGATCTCAGCGAGCACCCTGCTGTCCATCGTCGTTGCCATGCACTGGCTTGGTTTCGACGCCGCGGCAACGACGACGGTGTCGTTCTTGACCATCGCACTAGCGCAGTTGTGGCATGTCTTCAACATGCGCGGCAGGGGCACCGGAGTGCTGCGCAACGCTGTCACCACCAACCGCCTGGTCTGGGGCGCGCTGGCGCTCTGCCTCGGGCTGATCGTGGTGGCGGCCACCGTGCCGGTGCTGGCGACGGCGCTGCAGATTGAGGCTATCGGTGCCAGAGGGTGGGGGTTGGTGCTGGTGTGTAGCCTGCTGCCGCTGGCTGCGGGACAGCTATGGCTCACCGCCGGTCGCGCTAGTGCTGGCGCGCGACGATGACGGGTACGCGGGCCTCCTGCGCTACAGCGGTACTGACCGAACCGAGCAGCATCCCGGCGAATCCGCCGCGCCCGTGGCTCCCGACGACGACAAGCTGAGCCTTCTCGGCCTGGTCGAGAAGATGACGGACGGGCCGCTCGAACTCGACCACACGCTGGACCGTGACATCGGGATAGCGTTCCTGCCAGCCGGCAAGGCTCTCGGCAAGCGTCTTGTCTGCCGCCGATTGGACAGCCGAGGAGTCAACGCCGAACACGGTGGACATGTCGGCATCGCCCCAGACATGCAACGCCACCAAATCCACACCCCGCCGTGAGGCCTCGTCAAACGCGATGGCCGTCGCCAACTCCGAGGCCCGTGAGCCGTCAACACCCAACACCACGGGCCGCTTCGACGATTGAAGCACCGAAGGTACCTCGTCGTGTATCACCGCGACGGGACAGTGGGCGTGATGGATCACCCCTGTGCTGACCGATCCGAGTAGGCGACGATGCTGTCCGGTCTGGCCACGGCATCCGACCACAACCAGTTGGGCATCCTTTGAAAAATCGACGATGGCCGGTACGGGCTTCCCAAAAAGCGTTTCGGTGTTGATCTCCGGGCGAGGACCGGCAGTGGCGCTGCCCTCAACGGCCTCAACGGCCTCGACGGCGTCGGCGACGATCCTGCGGGCGTCGTTTTCCTGGATCTCGAGAACCTCTTCGGGGACTCGGCCGCCGGGCCAGGCCAACGCCGACGCCGCGACCGATAGCGGGGATACCGCGTGAATGACGGTAAGGGGAACGTGGCGCATCGCTGCTTCCCGCGCCGCCCACTGCACCGCCACCAGTGCCGACGGAGATCCGTCGGCGCCTACGACCACTCCGTGATGTGAGACGTGTTTGGACATTTCGTTGTCCTCTCTGAAACCGGCGACCATCGATGACGCTATGGCTCGGCGCCGGCCTTGGCTGGAGGCATTGGTCCCGACGGCGGTGGTCAAACGGCCCTCAGTCCCGCGAACGAAGCCTCTACTGACTCACCGCGACAGTCCGTAACGTCGTCGGGCATGGCGGCATCTGACCGCGAAAAGGCGGGCGACCCACTGACGAGCCATTCTCGCCGTCAGCCTCCTGGTGCGCGGGCGTTGGGCGCGATGGTCGGGCCGTTCACAAGAACCGGTGGCTACTACGCCCAATCCTGGCGGGACTATCTCGGCAGCGAGCCGCACGACCTTCCGATCGCGCGGCCCACTGTCGCGCTTGCCTTACACGCCTTACGCGACGAAATCGTCCTTCTCGGGTTGCGAGCCCGCCGACCAGTCAGCGATGAGCGTGCCTTCGACCGAATCAACCGCGAAGTGGTTGCGGCGCTGGACTTCTACGGCCGAAGAGGATGGCTGGACAATGCCGAAGGGTTCTTTGCGAGACCGCCGGCATTGACCGACGTCACGGTCGCGCAAGTCAAGAGCCGCAGACATCCCCACTCGCGCATCGCCTTCGAAAGCGGCTACGCCCCCCACCCTGGCGAACCCGGCGCGCAGCGGTGGTCGGGCTACACCGCCAATACCCGCGAGTACGCGCTGATGTTGCGCCACAGCGTGCCTCGTCCATGGCTGGTGTGCATTCACGGCGCGGAAATGGGCCGCGCCGCGCTCGACCTCGCGCTGTTCCGGGCATGGCACCTGCACGAGAACCTGGGTCTCAACGTCGTGTTACCCGTCCTTCCGATGCACGGGCCGCGGGCACGGGGACTGCCAAAGGGCACGGTCTTCCTCGGCGAGGATGTGATGGACAACGTGCACGCGACCGCCCAGGCGGTGTGGGACGTCCGGCGGCTGATTGGCTGGATACGGTCGCAGGAACCCGAGTCGTCGATCGGCCTGAACAGCATCTCACTCGGTGGTTACATCGCTTCGCTTGTCGCGAGCCTCGAGGACGGCCTCACGTGCGCGATACTCGGTGTCCCGGTGGTCGACCTGATCGAACTCCTTGGACGCCATGCGGGCCTCGGCCTCGACGACCCGCGCAGGCACACGGTGGCACTCGCCGAGCCAATCGGGCGAATGATATCGCCGCTATCGCTGACGCCCCGCGTGCCGATCGCCGGCCGCTTCATCTATGCCGGCGTCGCCGATCGGCTTGTTCACCCGCGCGAGCAGGTCCTCCGCCTGTGGGACCATTGGGGCAGGCCCGAGATCGTCTGGTACCGAGGCGGCCACACCGGTTTCTTCCAGTCCCGTCCGGTACAGCGCTTCGTCGACGACGCACTTGTGCAATCGGGACTCGTCGGGGGGGCTCCGACATTGCGCGAGACCGATCGGCCCGCCTGAGTATGGAGCGCGGCATGGACTGGCTAGACCCGCTCGACGCCGCAATGATGACCGCAGAGGCGCTGTCCCGTCCGCTGAACATCGGCGCCGTGCTGATTCTGTCGCCCCCCAAAGGCGCAGGCCCGCATCACGTCGACGAACTTCATCGGGCAGCCGTCTCCGGACGAGACCCCGTAGATCCGCGGCTTCGCCGATATCCTCATCGCGGCGCGCAGACCGTCGGTGGCTGGGTCTGGCGAGAGGCCGACACAGTTGACCTGAGCCAGCACTGCCGACGCATGAGACTGACGTCGGGCGGCGGTCGCAACGACCTGTGGCGGGCCATCGGCCGGCTACACGCGGAGCCACTCGATCGGTCCCGTCCCATGTGGATGTCGTACCTGATCGATGGGCTCGCGGAAGGCCGCTTTGCCTTCTACGTGAAGATCCATCACACCGTCATGGACGGCGTGGCCGGTTTCCAGATGATCAGCGATGCGCTGAGCCCCGATCCGAAGCGCCGGTCGATGCCCCACTTCTACGCGGCCCAGCATCGCGAACAGGAGGTGCGAACCGCCCGTCACACTCTTGAACTGCCCAATCCCCTTCCAATGCTCCGATCTGTGGCGGGCACGGCGGTGTCGGCGGTCGCACTGGCCGGACGAATCGTCACCGGCGAGGTATCGGATCTGGTCGCCAGCCTGACCGGCGATACGACCGTGCCGCTGTTGGCCGCTCCCCATACCCGGTTCAACGGCAGGCTCGGACACGAGCGCACCGTCGCCGCCGACACCTGGCCAAGGACACGTATCCGGGCCCTGCAGGACAAAGCCGGGGTGACCGGTAACGATGCGGTGACCGCGGTCGTGGCGGGTGCGCTGCGCCGCTGGCTGCTCGATCACGAAGAACTGCCCACACAGTCGCTGGTGGCCATCTGCCCGATCACGGTGCGAAGCCGCGGACACGCGACCGAGGAACGGCACAACAACATGTTCGGCGCATGGCTGTGCCCGCTGGGCACCCATCTACCCGACCCTCTTGAGCGGCTGGATCTGATCCACCGCTCCATGTCGGAGGGCAAACACCGGGTGGCGAGTCGCGGTCCGGGCGCATCCCTGTTGCTGCTCGCAGCAGCGATCGGACCAACGGTGCTCTTGCCGATGCTCCCGTTCAGCCCGAAGCTACGCACGGGATACAACCTGCCGATATCGCACGTGCCGGGCCCGCAGGCCGAGATGTATTGGAACGGCGCGCATGTCGAGGAGATCTACCCGGTGTCGGCCGTCTACGACGGCCAGGCACTCAATGTCACGACGTGCTCATACGCCGACCGCATCGGCTTCGGCTACGTCGCAGGCCGCGATGTCGTACCTGACATCGACACCCTGATACCGCTTACCGAACAGTCACTGACCGAACTGGAATCCGCACTTGGCTTGCTGACCTGAAGACCTCCCGCGCTGTTGGGACCCAAGTCGGTCGACTGAGGGACCTAAGCCCTTATCGGCTCACCGTCTCATCGGTTAACACTCGGGAGATGAAATTGTTTGACGATCGTGTCGACGCGGGGCGGCAGTTGGCCCGCCGTCTAGCGCCTCTGAAGGGGCGGGACATCGTCGTCCTCGGCCTTCCACGAGGCGGTGTGCCGGTGGCCTTCGAGGTCGCGAAGGCACTGAAGGCCCCCCTCGACGTGCTGGTGGTACGCAAACTCGGCGTGCCGTTTCAGCCGGAACTCGCCTTCGGCGCCATCGGCGAGGACGGCGTGCGAGTCCTCAACGACGGCGTCGTGCGCGAGGCATACCTCGACGGCGATGACATGGATGCCGTCGAACACAAGCAGCGGATCGAACTGCGTCGCCGCGCGGAACGCTTCAGACGCGGGCGTGACCGGATCTCGTTGATCGGGCGGGTCGCCGTGATCGTCGACGACGGCATCGCCACCGGGGCCACCGCTCGGGCGGCATGCCAGGTTGCCCGCGCCCACGGAGCGAGCCACGTGGTGTTGGCGGTTCCGATCGGCCCGGACGATGTCACTGAACGGTTCGCCGGCTACGCCGACGAGGTGGTCTGTCTGAAGACGCCCGCGCTCTTCTCCGCGGTCGGGCAGGGATACCGCCATTTCCCCCAGACCCCCGACGAAGAGGTCATTGCGCTCCTCGACCGCGCTCGCGACGGCGTCTCCGCGCAAGCCGGCGTCGCGATCGACCCGCCACTGCGTGACGAAGAGGTCGCGGTGACGGCCGGACCGGTGACGGTGGCCGGGCATTTGACGATCCCCGAACACCCAAGGGGCATCGTCGTTTTCGCGCACGGCAGCGGGAGCAGCCGGCATAGCCCGCGCAACAGGTACGTTGCCCAAGTCTTGAACAGCGCCGGTCTTGCCACGCTGCTGCTCGATTTGCTCACGCCTGCCGAAGAGCGCAACCGCGCCAATGTCTTCGATATCGAGATGCTGGCGGGACGGCTGGTCGACGTAAGCCGTTGGCTGGCCGGCCAGCCCGAGACGGCCCTGCTTCCCGTCGGTTACTTCGGCGCAAGCACCGGGGCGGGCGCAGCACTGGCAGCGGCCGCCGATCCGCGTGCGAAGGTGGGTGCCGTTGTCTCCCGCGGCGGCCGACCCGATCTCGCCGGTCGGGCGCTGGCGAACGTCCTTGCACCGACTCTGCTGATCGTGGGCGGACGCGACGAGGTGGTCATCGAACTGAACCGGCGAGCACAAGCAGCGATACCTGGGGAATGCGAACTCACCGTGGTTCCCGGAGCCACGCACCTGTTCGAGGAACCGGGCACCCTCGAACAGGTAGCGAAGCTGGCCTGCGACTGGTTCGTTGACCACTTGAGCCGACTCGTCGCGCAACGGTAGACAGCCGAACATCATGGGGAGAAGGCGAAGCGGATGCGAACCGTCTACCGAAAACACCTGTCCGAGCTAGCCGAGCAGCTGAGTCAGATGTGCGGCCTCTCCGGAGCCGCAATGGAGCGCGCAACCCAGGCGCTGCTACAAGCCGACCTCGCCTCGGCAGAGCAAGTGATCGGCGACTACGCCAAGATCGCGGCGATGGGCACCCGAGCCGAGGAAGGTGCTGTCACGTTGCTGGCCTTGCAGCAGCCGGTGGCGGGTGAACTCCGCAGCATCATCAGCTGGATTCAAGTCATTGCCGATTTCGATCGGATGGGCGCTTTGGCCGTACATGTGGCCAAGATCGTCCGCCAGCGACATCCAGATCGTGTTCTGCCCCCGACGGTCGAAGGGCGTTTCGCTGAAATGGGCCGGGTTGCAGGAGAATTGGCACGGAATGCGCAGGAAGTGATGTTGACCCGCGATCCAGGAAAGGCCGCTCGAATACGCGAACAGGACGACGCGATGGATGCGCTGCACCAGGAGTTGTTCAGAGAGCTGTTGGATCGCGAGTGGACGTACGGGGTCGGCGCTGCTGTCGATGTCGCGTTGCTGGGCCGCTTCTACGAGCGCTTCGCCGACCATGCGGTCGAGGTCGGCAGGCGGGTCGTCTTTCAGGCGACCGGCACACTTCCCCCCGAGCAAGGCATCGGGACGTACTAGACGACTATGTCTGCCGGCACGTAACGGAGCAGCGCGGCGATCCCATCGACGGGAGCGATCAGATCGTCGACACAGACCAGATCGGCGCCGACGGCCACCGCCGCGAACGGCAACGCCTCGTCGGCGCGCACCACCTGGTGAGCCGCTTCCCCGAGTTCCGACAGCACGTCGGCGTCGGGCGCCACCGTGGCGCGGTTCTCTCCCGTGACCACGGTGGCGTCGTGAAGGTCCGCCACAATCAGGGTGGCTACGTCGCCTTCCCGCAGCGCCGCGCACACCGCGGCAATACCTTCGGCGGCCAGCCCCGACGCCCGTCCGTGCTCGCTACGGAATCGCTCGGCGATGTCTGCGGTCCCACACCGGCGGCGCCGGTCGAACTCCGTGTCGACGAGATCCTGGACCTCGCTTTGCCTGACCCGGTGCCCTTGCGCCCCAGCGTGGAACTGGACCGCTCGGGTGGCCACGCGCGGCGGTAGCGCCGAGACGACATCGGTGCGCGAACGCACCTCGCCGCACACGAACACGACCTCTGCGCCCGTCTCGTCCACCAACTCGGTGACGCGATCGGCGACGGCGCGGACATTCATCCGGACGGCCTCTTCGGCCGAATGGCCGACGTCGCCGTAGCCGTTCCACCCGGCGGAGGCCGGTTTGTGCACCGGATAACCGCCGCCGTCGACGGTCTCCGAAGTGACGGCACCTCCGCGGTGAAGCGTGACATCGGCGCCCTCGTGGTCCACGGCGGCGAACACGTAAACGGGTCGCCGCACGCCGTCCTTCACCAACGGCAGGATGTACGGGTATTCCGATATACGAAGCTCCGTCGCCGCGGGTGGGCTGGACAGGTGCTCGTCGATCAGCACTCCCCCGTGAGTTGCGATGATGGCGCGGCCCTCGCTCCCCACGCCGGGTTGACCATGTAGAACTGCACGTTCGAGCCTGTCGATGATGTCGCCGTCGGCGCCTTGGCTCTCCAGGTGCTTGTGGAGATCGCTCCAAATCGCCTCGCGTCGGGCCATCGTGTCCGCGCTGTTTCCTGAATCGTCGATGTATACCGACACGAAGGGTCCTTGCGCGGTGAGCAGCGGCCGAAAACGCTCTGGTTCCATGGTCTTTCCAATCTCATTGTGCGGCAACGGAGTGCGCTATTTTGCGAGTTTGACCTTCAGATAGTTGTCGATGTGGAACCGCTGGAAGGCGCGTCGGCGCCGTGCGGATAACTGCGGGGCCGCCGTTGCGGCATCGAGGATCTCCGGCTCGGCAACGTCGTATGTCTGGCCGTTCACCGTGACGGACGCTCGCCCGGCGGCAAGCACGTTGCGCAGCCAGTCGACTCCCGTGCCGTACGGGAGCGGAAGAATGAATCCGTCCGTGACCCGTTCCACCACCACCGGCGTGGCGTAGTTCTTGCCGGACTGGCGGCCGCTGTGCCGAATCACTCCCGCGTACCAGTGCTTGCGACCGGCCAAATGAAGCATCGCCGGATTGAGCACGAACTTGTTGAAGGTCCGGACCGCATTCCTGGCCGGAGTCATCGTGCCGTTGGACATGGGTCGATGCTGCTCGGCGCCCGAACGTTGAGCCAGGGCCGACCGGACCAAGCCCGAAGGGACTTTCGGCACCAGAACGACTCGTCAGTGTGTCGAGGACGACTGACCAACGTCGTAGTGACCTTCGTCTCTAGTGCGGGCCATCCGGTTCGAAAACGATGAGGAGCGATCGAACCAGCCGAAAGGGATGGCATGACGCCGACGGACCGCACCGAAGTGACGCGAGAGCAACTCGAGACCATTGCGTGGCAGTTCCTCCGGTCCGAGTTCACCAGTCAGATCTATGCCGACTGGCCGATCGATCGGCGAATCGATGCCTTCCTCCTCCACCACGGGCAGACCGAGCTGCTCAACGACGGATCCGCCTACAACGCCCTGATGGAGCGCGTGATGGCCAATATCGGCCCGGCCTTGCGCGCCGGGGTTCTTCCGCCCGTCAGCAACTAAAGAGGCAGCCATGACCGTGATCCACAAGACCCAGGCGGACCTCCGCATCTCGCCGAACCTCTTGGACTACGAACGCGCCCGCGCGGGCTTCGACTGGGCTGACATCCCCGACCTGTGCGCTGGCATGTCCGCCGGCTGCTGCAACATCGCCTATGCGGCGATCGACCGCCACGCCGACGGCCCCGCCGCAGGGCGAACGGCGTTGCGATTCATCTCGCCGTCCGACGTGGACGGCGGCTTGGCCACCCGCGATATGACCTACTCCGAGCTCGGGCGGTTGTCTCGTCGCTTCACCAACGTGTTGCGGTCGCTGGGGATCAATAAGGGCGACCGCGTCTTCACCTTCATGGGGCGCTGTCCGGAGTTGTACATCGCGATCCTGGGCGCCCTGCGCAACGGCAGCGTCGTTTCTCCATTGTTCTCGGCCTTCGGCCCCGAACCCCTTGTCACCCGCGTCAACATCGGTCAGGCCGACGTGCTCGTCACCACTCGCGCCATCTACAAGCGCAAGATCGCACGGGTCCGTGACCAGTTGCCCTCGGTTCGGCACATCATCGTCGTCGACGACACCGAAGACACCGAAGAGGACGGAACGCTGAACTTCAGGCGCCGGATGAACGCCGCCGACGAGTCCGCGCCCATCGAGGAGACGACCGCGCAGGATCCGGCGTTGCTGCACTTCACCAGCGGAACGACGGGAACCCCGAAGGGCGCGCTTCACGTGCACGGCGCCGTGGCGATGCATTACCTCACCGGTCTCTACGCTCTCGACTTGCATCAAGACGACATCTTCTGGTGCACAGCGGATCCCGGCTGGGTCACCGGAATGTCCTACGGGGTGATCACACCGCTGCTTCACGGCGTCACCTCCATCGCCGACGAAGCGGAGTTCGACGCGGAGCGCTGGTACCGCATCCTGCAGGACGAGGGCGTGACGGTCTGGTACACCGCCCCCACCGCAATCCGCATGTTGATCAAAGCGGGCCCGGAACTCGCCGCACAGTACCGCTTTCCGCAGCTGCGCTTCATCGCCAGCGTCGGCGAACCGCTCAACCCGGAAGCCGTCTGGTGGGGAAAGCGCGTATTGGGACTGCCCATCCACGACAACTGGTGGCAGACCGAAACGGGCGGGATCATGATCGCGAACACACCGGCGTTCGACATCAAGCCCGGCTCCATGGGCCGTCCGCTGCCCGGTATCGACGCACACATCGTGCATCGCAACGACGACGGCACGGTTTCACTCGTCGACGAACCCGATGTCGAGGGTGAGCTGGCCCTCGAGAGCGGCTGGCCGTCGATGTTCCGGGGCTATCTCCACGAGGACGCCCGCTACCGAAAATGCTTCTCCGACAACCTGTATCTCACCGGCGACCTCGCCAAGCGGGATCCCGACGGGTACTACTGGTTCGTCGGCCGCGCCGACGACGTGATCAAGTCGGCCGGGCACTTGATCGGGCCATTCGAAGTCGAGAGCGCGTTGACCAGTCATCCGGCCGTCGCCGAGGCGGCCGTCATCGGAAAGCCCGATCCGACCGTCGGGGAAATGGTCAAGGCCTTCGTCCTGCTCAAGGACGGGTTCACCGCCGGCGAAGACCTCCGGCTCGAATTGCTCGGCCATGCGCGTAAACGTCTCGGCGCCACCGTGGCGCCGAAGGAAATCGAGTTCGTCGACACGCTGCCGCACACCAGGAGCGGCAAGATCATGCGTCGTCTGCTCAAGGCCCGTGAGCTCGGCCTGCCGGAAGGTGACACGTCGACCATCGAGGCGAAGACACAATCCGAAACACAGGTGATGTCATGACCGACCACGATCTTGCGCTGGCACTGCTGTCCGACATGGTGCGGGTGCGCCATATGGAAGAGAAATGCGCAGAGCTATACGGCGAAACCAAGATTCGTGGCTTCCTACACCTTTACGTCGGTGAAGAGGCAGTAGCCGCGGGATCATTGCGGGCCCTGACCGCCGATGACGCTGTCGTGGCCACCTACCGCGAGCATGCACACGCTTTGCTTCGTGGCATTCCGATGACCTCGATCATGGCCGAGATGTTCGGCAAGCAGGAGGGCTGCTCGCGCGGCCGGGGAGGCTCGATGCACCTCTTCGATGCTCGCAGGGGTTTCTACGGCGGCAATGCCATCGTTGCAGGCGGGCTGCCGCTTGCTGTAGGGCTCGCACTTGCCAACAGCATGCAGGACCGAAAAGGCATCGTTGCGTGCTACTTCGGAGATGGTGCGGTGGCCGAGGGCGCCTTCCACGAGTCGCTGAACTTGGCGGCGCTCTGGCGGTTACCCGTCCTGTTCTGCTGCGAAAACAATCTGTACGCCATGGGGACAGCACTCGATCGCGCCCAGTCGCAGACCGACCTGAGCGCGAAAGCCGCCTCCTACAAGGTGCCAACCGCGGCGGTGGACGGGATGGACGTGGAGGCTTGTCACGCTGCGGCACAACAGGGTGCCGACCACATCCGCACCGCCGGGGGACCATTTTTCATCGAGTTCCGGACGTATCGCTTCCGTGCACATTCGATGTTCGACCCGGAACTGTATCGCGAGAAAGCTGAAGTCGAAGGGTGGCGCAAACGCGATCCGATCGAGCTGTTCAGCGAGAAATGCCTACACGAAGGCGTCCTCAGCTCCGACGATATCGCCGCGATCGGGACCGCCGCCGACCAGGAACTCAACGAGGCGGTCGCGTTCGCCGACGCCGGAACTTGGGAGAGCATCGAGGATCTCGAACGCGACGTGCTGACTCCGACCCCAGGGGGTACCCGATGAAAACAACATTTCGCGGCGCTGTTCACGACGCGATGCGCGATGCCTTGAACAACGACCAGCGCGTGCTGCTCATGGGCGAGGATGTCGGCCGATACGGCGGAACCTACGCGGCATCCAAGGGACTGCTGGAAGAGTTCGGCCCCGATCGGGTGCGAGATACCCCACTCTCGGAGTTGGGCTTCGTCGGCGTCGGCATCGGCGCAGCGCTGGGCGGCATGCGCCCGATCGTCGAGGTCATGACGGTGAACTTCAGCCTGCTGGCACTCGACCAGATCGTCAATACCGCTGCGGCACTGCGCCACATGTCCGGCGGACAGTTCTCCGTACCCCTTGTCGTCCGGATGGCCACCGGAGCAGGCCGCCAGCTGGCCGCCCAGCACAGCCACAGCCTGGAGTGCTGGTACGCCCACATTCCAGGCATCAAGGTGGTGGCGCCTGCGACCGTCGAGGACGCCTACGGCATGATCGGCACCGCCCTCGCCGACCCTGATCCGGTGATCGTCTTCGAGCACGTCGGGCTCTACAACACCGCCGCAGACGTGGATCGTCTGACCACAACCGACATTTCCCACGCCGCGGTCCGGCGAACAGGTTCCGACGCCACCGTCATCACATACGGCGGATCCCTGCCCAAGGCACTGGACGCAGCAAACGAGCTGTCGTTGGCGGGCATCGACTGCGAAGTCATCGACCTGCGTGTGCTGCGCCCACTGGATTCCGACACCGTCATCAAGTCGGTGTGCAAGACCCATCGCGCGGTTGTCGTCGACGAGGCCTGGCGTACCGGCAGTCTCGCGAGCGAAGTGACTGCGCGGATCGTCGACGACGCGTTCTTTGAGCTCGACGCGCCGATCGCCCGGGTCTGCAGCGCCGAAGTGCCGATGCCCTATGCCAAGCATCTGGAACAGGCCGCCCTGCCGCAGCCCGACAAGATCATCGCGGCTGTCAAGGGCCTCGTCGGTGAATCGTCATGATCGACTTCAAGATGCCGGCCCTCGGCTCGGACATGGACGAGGGCACACTCAACGAGTGGCTGGTTAAGCCCGGCGACACCATCAGCCACGGCCAGGTGGTGGCCGTGGTGGAGACCACCAAGGCTGCAGTCGAGGTTGAGTGCTGGCACGAGGGCGTGGTTCACGAGTTGCTCGTCCCAGTCGGCCAAACGGTGCAAGTCGGGACGGTACTCGCGACGCTTATCACACCCGGCGAAACTGAAGTCTCCGCGCCAAGACAGCCCGAAAGAGACACCCGCGCAACCGCGTCCGTCGACGCCACGCCCGCGATCACCCTCATATCGACTCCGGCCGCGGCTCCCCGCCCTGACACTCACCGGCGGCGCTTCGTCTCACCGGCCGCGCGCAGGGTGGCCACGCGGCTGGGCGTGAATACCGACACGGTGACCGGCACCGGGCCGCAGGGATCCGTCACCATCAAGGACGTCGAAGACGCGGCAGCCTCGGTGACGGCGCCTGCGGCCGCAATGCAGATGCCGGTCGCCTCGGCGAAGAAGCAGGCCGCAGCCGGACGCGCAGCAGAGATGCGGAAGTCGATTGCCGCCGCAATGAGCCGGTCCAAGCGAGAGATCCCGCACTATTACCTTTCTGAAGAAGTCCTGCTCGACAAGTCGCTGGCCTGGCTGTCGGAGCGCAACGCCCAGCGATCCATCACCGAGCGGGTGTTGCCGGCGGTGCTGCAACTGAAAGCCGTTGCGCTTGCCGCCCAACGGTTCACCGAATTCAACGGTTTCTGGCGGAACGACGGGTTCGAGACTGCCCCTGGTGTCCACGTCGGCGTAGCGATCTCACTTCGAGGCGGCGGCCTCGTCGCCCCGGCCATTCACGACGTCGCCGAAAAGAACCTCGATGAGTTGATGGGCGACCTGACCGACTTGGTTGCGCGCGCCAGGGCCGGTTCGTTGCGGAGTTCGGAGATGTCGGACCCCTCGATCACGGTCACCAACCTCGGCGACGAGGGCGTCGACGCCGTGTTCGGCGTGATTTACCCACCGCAGGTCGCCCTGGTGGGCTTCGGCAAGCCGACGCAGCAGGTCTGCGCCATCGACGGCGGAATTCGCATCGTCACCGCGGTGCAGGCCACCCTCGCTGCGGACCACCGCGCGAGTGACGGCCACCGCGGTGCCTTGTTCCTCAATGCGATCGGCGAGTTCCTCCAGCAACCTGAAGTCCTCGAGAAGTGAGCGAAATGATGCACTCGAACGAGATCCGTGACCAAGTCCTCTCCGTGTTGACGACTATCGCGCCCGAGGTGGAACCCGACGATATCCGCGACGATGGATTGTTGCGCGATCAAGTGGATCTCGACTCGATGGACTGGCTGAACTTCCTGATCGGAATACACAAGCGGCTGAACATCGACATTCCAGAATCGGACTATGCCGGACTGCGAACCCTGACCGACGTCGTTCGCTACGTCGATCAGCACTCGGCGCAACGCGGCTGAGCGCGGGGACTACTGCCATCACACCCAGGGACTTACGACCCTCCTTAACAAGTCCCGCCGTACGTAACGTCTGATCCATCACAACGGCGGCGAAGCGCCGAGCGGGACGCGTGGAGGGATTCAGATCATGGACTGGCCAACGGCAGCCGTGTTGATCGCAATAGTCTTCGCCGTGATGGCGGTCCTGACCACGTACATCACAGTTCGCAACCCCAAAAAGTAAACGCCCCAACATCTGGGCAAGGAGTATGCAATGTCCAAACACGGCATCATGGTCGCTGTTGACGGATCGGCTGAGTCGGACGCCGCCGTGCGGTGGGCGGCCCGCGAGGCTGTGATGCGCGAGGCGGACGTCACGCTCGTGCATGTCGTCGCTCCGGTCGTTGTCACGTGGCCGGTCGGATACCTTCGATCGAGTTTCGCTGAGTCGCAGGAGGAGAACGCTCAGCAGGCCATCGAACAGGCGCAGAAAATATTTCAGGCCGAGGTCGGTGACGCGAAGCTTCCGGGCCTCAAGGCTCGGGTGGTGCATGACTATGTCGCCCCGGGCCTCGTGAGTGCGTCCAGGCAGGCGGAAATGATTGTCGCCGGTAGCCGAGGCCTCGGCGCGATCAGTGGATCGGTGCTCGGATCGATAAGTCGGACGTTGCTCCATCACGCCCATTGCCCCGTCGCGGTCGTCCACGCCAACGAAACCGTTGCCGCAGATCCCACTTTGCCTGTGCTGGTCGGTATCGACGGCTCACCTGCCTCCGAGTCGGCCACCGCGTTGGCGTTCGAAGAAGCGTCGCGGCGTGGGGTTGATTTGGTTGCCTTGCACGCATGGAGTGACGTCGGCATCACCCCCGTGCTTGGCATGGATTGGCACGAGTACGAAGACCTGGGAAACGAGGTGCTCGCCGAGCGTCTGGCAGGTTGGCAGGAGCAATATCCGGACGTCCACATTCGGCGGCGAATCGTATGTGACCGGCCTGCGCGTTGGCTCGTCGACGAGTCGCAGCATTCTGCGCTGGTAGTCCTCGGAAGCCGCGGCCGCGGGGGATTTGCCGGCATGCTTCTCGGCTCGGTGAGCACGGCCGTCGCGGAAGCGGCGAAATGTCCAGTCTTAGTGGTTCGCAGTTAGCGCGGGGCACCATGTTGATTTGTCCCAACGGACACCACAATCCGGCAGACCAACAACTCTGTCAGGTCTGTGACGCCTTGATTGTTCCGACGTCGGCAGAAAACGAACGCATGAACCGACGGCGGTGGATCGTCGTCGGCGCCGGTGTCGCCGCGGCACTTCTTCTCGTCGTCGCGGGCACCGTCGGTTTCGTCCTGGTGAGCGGTTCCAAAGGCGACACATCGTCCGCACCGAAAGACGTCGAGGGTGCGGCGGTGCGACAGTGGTGGTCAACGGCTCAAGGGGACTTCGAGGAGCTGAAAGACACCCTGGCCACCGCGAATCGGGCGGTGGATAAACAGGTGGACCCAAACCAGATCGAGGACACGTGTCAGCAGCTGCACGACACGGCGCAGGTGAAGCTCCAGGCACATCTGCCCTCTCCCGACCCGGACCTGACAGCCGAAATCGCCGCGGCGATACAGGACATCCACAACGCCTCCCACATGTGCCTATCGGTCATCGCCGGATCCATGAATAGCTACGGGGGTGAGTTCTCATCCGATCTGCAGCAGGGCGAGAAGCATCTCGAGGCGGCGTTGGACATCATCAACAAGTCAGATCTCTAGCCCCGAAGCGGAGCGTAAAGCACCTGTGGTGCAACGGCTTTTCAGCGCACCACAAGCACCGAGGACTCGGCGTGCCGAAACAGCGGATGGCCGTGCGGGCCGACAATGCGCGCCAGTTCGCCCACGTCTGGCGGGCCGATGACGGTGAGCTGAACGCGTTCGTCGTTGTCTTCGAGGAAGTGGGCGATGTCGTCATCGGTGGCGACTGGATAGACGTGTAGATCGGGATGGCGACGCCTTAATTCATCGACTCGGCGCTCGAGCTCGTGATCGTTGCCCCGCGACTGCACGGCCACCGCGAGAACGGGGGCCTTCCGCAGGCTGGCCTCCCGCAATGCTTGCTCCACTACTTCCGCATTCTCCGGCAAGTCATTTAGGGTCACGACCACCCAATTGATATCGGATTCCGGACGATTGCGCGCCGTCCGGATGATCACCACCGGACAGAGCGCGTGTTCGGCCACTTCTGTCGCGGTCGACCCCAGCACCGCTCGCGCATAGCGCCCTATCCCCACGGAGCCGACACACAGCAAGTCGGCGTCCCTGGACTCGGTGACGAGTGTCACGCCGGGAAGTCCTGGCTCGATTACGGTTTCGACCTTGACCGGCTGTCCGAGGGCCTCAACTGCCGATTGCGCCGCGCGCAGCGCCGCCTCGGCCGTCTTCATCTCCTGCTCGTACTCCTCGAAGGAGGGGTGGGTGACCTTGGTGACGTAGACCAGGCGTAGCGGCACGTTTCGGCTGACCGCTTCATCGACGGCCCACTCCGCCGTCCGGACGGCAATCTCGGAACCGTCGATGCCGACCACTACCGACCTGTGCAGTTCGCTGCCTGTCATGACTGTTCTCCCGTCTCGGAGGGTGCGCGAACGGCCGATTCCTCACCTGCGGGAGTGATCAGTCCGTAGTGCCCGTCGTAGCGGTGGTACAGCACGCTGGCGCGACCCTCGGCGGCATCTACGTAGAACAGGAACGGTAGGTCGAGGAGACCGAGGCGTTCTTTCGCCTCTCCGACGGTGAGGCACGGCACCGGTTGCGGGCTGATGGTGGCGGGCAGGGCGAACGGGGCCAGTTCATCTGCAGAAGTGGGCGCCACTTGAGCGAGGCGATAGCCGGTTTGCCCGCCCCGGTAAAGGACCGTGGCGATGCCGGTGCGTTCCTCGGTGAAGAGGTGGAAGTCGTAGTCGAGCAGATCCATTTCCAGTGCCGCTACATCGACCGTGCATGGCTTCAGGGTGAACGATTTGCGACGGACGATCCGACGCTCGGCGGCGGGTCTCGGGAAGTAATTCTGTCGTTGGGTGGGCTCGGACTGATGTCGCCACTCAGGCGGACGGGGTCGTTGGCCGCGCCGCGCCTCCCAGTGATCGGCGGCCCGTGCGATGTTTCGCCGTAGCCTCGCCTCGAGTTGATCGATCGCTTCATGCGCGGTCGCGCCGTCGGCCTGCGCACGGACCAGACGGCCGTCCATGTCCACGTTGGCCTGCGCGACGATGGGCCTTTCGACGGCCGGATCGGAATGTCGGGTCAGTCGCACTCGGGCGTGCGCCAACGGTCGGTGGGTGAACCTGCCGAGGTCGGCGACCTTGCTTCGCGCATACTCGGCCGCGTCATTCGGCAGTCGACCGTGCGTGGCCACGTCCACGTCGATGGTTTGCGGTAAGTCAGTCCGGTTGGTCACGTCTTAGTCCTACGCCGTGGTGCATCGTTGGCGTCAGGGCCAAAAGTAATCGAGCGCAGGCCATTCGGCTCGCGATCACTGCAACACCCTTGGTCCATCAGGTGCAGTTGCAGGAAGGCAAGGTGGTCTGCCGCCACCTCGTCTCGCACAGCGCCGTGGTACATGTCGAAATGCCTCACTGGATACTCCCGAATCTGGTGATGCGGAGCCTGCGCCACTTTTTCCTTGATGAAACTGGTAGACATCACTTCGTCGTCGCGGGCGACCGTCACCATCAGCGGTGCCGCGATCCGGCCGAATGAACCGTCGCGATAGCGGGGTGCGGTGAGGAGGAATCGCGGAGTCACCCGGTTGCGCCAGGAGGGCGCATTTTGCTCCACCGCGGCGAACAGGTCAGTGAGGTCGGGATCGCTGAAGGCGGCGTGGCCGAGGCGGCCAAATACCTCGATGTAGAACGGCGCCAACCCAAGCGCGCCTCGCGCCTGATCGAGGATCGCTGCGCCAAGCAGGCGCATCGTTGCACCGACGATTTTCCGCATCGGCATGCGCATGTGCGGGGGAACATAACGGCCACGGATCCCTGAGAACATATCGACGGCCGGCACGTTGGCGACGACCGCGGCGATCGTGGGATCTTCCTGCGCCAGCGTCAAGACATGGTTGCCGCCGAGCGATGTGCCCCACAGCGCGACCCGGCTCGCGTCGATGTCCGTTCGTGAACGAACATAATCAACGGCGCGGCGCAAGTCATCGCGCTGCCTCGAACTGATGATCAGTTGCCGGGGTTCTCCCTCACTCTCACCGAGGAATCGGTAGTCGAAGATCAAGGCCGCCAAGCCACCATCGGCGAATCTCGCTGCGAACTCCGGGACGATCCAATCCATCGTTCCCGAGAATCCGTGGGCAAGAACCACACAGGGCATCGTCGGGGCCGTTGAAGTCGGTAGGTACATCACCGCGGCGATCGTTGATCCGGCCGAATCAAACGAAACTCGGTGCTTTGTATAGCGCGTCATGACTGATCCCGGGCCTTCGCAGACCGGAGGGTGTTGAGCCGACGGTTCGCGCGCGCGTCCGCCGTCTGCTGCTCAGCCGCGGTGACGACTATCGCGTCAGGCCCTGGGAAGACGGTTGTAATGCGGCCGCTGTCGAGCCAATGCACCACGTACGGCGGTGACCCATCGTCTGAGTGCACCTCGGTGATGAGACCGCGGTGTTCGGGTCGATCTATGGTCAGGCCCTTCATCACCAACCAATCGCCGGTCTTCGCCTTCATCGATAACCTCCTACTTCACGTTCAGCGCCCGTCCGGCAAAATCCTCAGGACTGTCGAGCGACGATCACGGGCACGCGCGCTGATTGCGCGACGGCTGAGCTGACCGAGCCAAGCAACATCCCCGCAAACCCACCGCGACCGTGGCTGCCAACCACCGTCAACTGCGCGGACTTCGACTGCTCCAGCAACTGATGGGCGGGTTTGTCCAATGAAACGACATGGCGCACGCAGACGTCGGGATAGCGCTGCTGCCACGCAGCCAGCCGTTCATCAAGCGTCTCCTTCGCAGCCGTCTCGAGTTGATCCCAAGCGCCGGGGGGTAACTCCTCGAAGGCCGAGAAGTCGCTCCAGGCGTGGACCGCGACGAGATCAACGGCTCGGCGCGAGGCCTCCTCGAAGGCGATCGCCGTCGCCTGCTCGGAAGCCGGTGAACTATCGATACCGACCACTACCGGAGCCTTGGCCGGCCGCGGCGCCTTCGGATCCTCATCGTGGATGACAGCGACCGGACAGTGGGCGTGGTGGATGAGCCCCGAACTGACAGAGCCGAGCAGCCGGCGCGCGATAGCTCCAAGCCCGCGGGAGCCCACCACGATCATGTCTGCATCTTTTGATCGATCGATCAGTGTGGGCAATACCGCGGCGTTGACGATCTCGGTCTCAATATGGATCGGGCCCGCCCCTTCAGTAGCATCCTCGGCGATGTTTCGCGCGCCACGCAGCACCTCATGCCCGTGCTCTTCCACCCGCTCGGCGAGACTCGCAGGGATGGGTATTTCAGCTGGCACCATGGCCGCCGGAGCGGCATAGAGGATGGTGAGCGGAAGGTTGCGCATCGAAGCTTCTCGTGCCGCCCAGTCGACAGCGACCTCCGACGGCGGGGAACCGTCGACGCCGACAATGATGCCGCGATGTGTTGTCGGAGTGGACATTCTGCACTCTCCTTCATTTGCGAAATAGATGCGTTCATTGCGGCTTGAAAACCTTGCCGGTTTGGCACAACGCGAAGTCCCGGCCAGTTATTGAGACTTCCTCTGGTCATCGCTCGTGAAGAGGCCGCTGACCTCCACATCCCATTGCGCGAGACGCCGCGTGTCGAGCCGCCGCCGGATGGCGTACCACGTTCCTGCGAGAGCATCCAACACTCCGAACCAGACCCCTATCGCGATTGCCAAGGCGTCAACCGCCGCACGACTGGGCGGCTTGGGTGGCTGCGCGAGCCGGCCGTCGTCGTCGACCCAGATACGCTGCTGATCACCGACCTTCACGCTGTCGGGCCACCTCACAACTCCCACATGTCGCCCATTGGCAGCTCCCCACTGGGCCTTCGCGGTATACCAAATATGGCTGGGCCCGATCATCAGTTGGCCTTCTTCGATCGCGGTCGCCGTCGCCATGTGTCGATGCATCGCTTCTTCTGCATAAGTTCGAGAGCGGCTGTCCTGCAACGATGTCCCGAAGGCACAGATGATCGGAGTCGCCACCGCCAAAATCAGCGCCGCCACCACGAATGACCATGCCTCGATACGATCGCTGCGGCGCACAAGTGGGTTGCGGCCCAAGGCGGCGGCCAACCATCTGCGCCGCGTCTGGGTCCCGAAAGTGTCCATAGCCGTCTCCTCTGGCATCCGGATGGCGGTGTTCCGTCCATCGTGGGCGCGGAAACGGCGGTTCATTAGGGCCCAAAGGCCCTGAGCTGAAGGGCAGACGTCAACCCTCGTCAGTCGGCGGTGCTGTCGTCCTTGCTAGACCCCGCGCTCGACGGGCAGCAGTCCGCGGTCGACGGCGCCGACCAGTGCGGCGTGGTCGGCTTCGGTCTGATCGGCGTAGCGCCGCGCGAACTTGCACAGTGCCCTGTCGACCCGGTCGGAGCTGCCCATGTACCCGGCGATCATCGATGCGCCGCTGGTTCTGGCGTGCCCCTTCGCGAGCAACTGGCCGACCACTCCGGCGTAATCGGCCAGCGCGGCGGCATCGATCGCATCTAAAGGTATGCGGCCCTTCATGTTTCGGAACTGCCGCACGTAGTATTGCAGGCCGTCCATCGTGGTCCACCCCAGTAGTGGGTCGCTCACCGTCTGCAGTGACTGTTGGTATTCCACCACCCTCTGCCCCTGGTGCGCGTGCCATGCCGATTCGCCGTGCACGTAGCGCCCGAGCACTGATCGGCGAGCTTGCTTGAGCTGCAGGAAAACAACGTCGGATTCCGATGAACCCTCCAGCAGCGCCACATAGGCGCGCAGGCCGACACTTCCCACCCCGACGACCTTGTGGGCAACATCGACCAACGTGTAGCCACCGAGAACGCGTCGCCAGTACGAGGGCAGCGTTTCAAGATATTCGTCGAGTGCCTGCGCCAGTAACTCCGCTTCACGTGCAGGAAGCCGCGTGATCAGAGGTGGCTCCTCGACAATCCTCCGCTCGCCATCCACCTCATGGGTGAAGCGCGGCAGCGCCCGGTCGCCGGTGCGGTGTCGCGCCCGCTTCGCCGACCGCACGACCTCTTCACTGAGCGGGCCCGCCGTCTCGGCTGCCAGCCTGTCGACATCAAGCCGAACGAAAGACCTTGTGAACAACGGCAGATCGGCGAGACGCCGCAGTTCGTGACGATACGAGCTCACACAGGACCGCACCGCGTTGCCGCAGTGGTCCTCCGACGTCCCGTTGTGGCGCCCGGCGACCCAGATACTGGCGGCCAACCGCCGCAGGTCCCACTCCCAGCAGCCTGGGTGCGCCTCGTCGAAGTCGTTGAGGTCGATCACCAGATCCAGCTCGGGAGATGCGTAGAACCCGAAGTTGCCGAAGTGCGAGTCACCACACACCACCGGTGTGATCCCCGTTGCGGGCAGATGCGCGACGTCCTCAGCCATCACCACCGCGGTACCGCGCAAGAAGCCGTACGGCGAGTCGACCATGCGACCGACCCGGATGGGGATCAGCCGGTCGACCCTGCCCTGGTGACTGACGTTGATCAGGTCCACAGGGTCGGGACGATCAGAAGGCGCCGTCCAGTCGGCTAGCGATTTGCGCGGCACCCGCTTTCGCAGACTCTTGCCAAGGGCATAGCGCTGCGCCCGGGTCACCGGCCGGTGTCGCAACGACCGATACGCGGTGCCGTCGGCATCGGCGAGAACTGTGTGCACGTTGCCAGCGCCGATGCCATCCATATCGGCTGGATACCCTGTTAGTCGGCAATAGTCCAGGGTGAGCTGGCAGGTAACTCCGTCACTGCACGGCGATGACCCACGCACTCTGCGTGTACGCAACCAACGGCCGGAACATCGAAGTGGCGAGGAAAATGCAGTTGACCTGCTATTGCGCGTCAATCTCTTTGGCGTAGAAGACGCGGTTGTATCCGTCCGGGGTCAGGTCGCGTCTTTGCGGAGGGCAAGGCCGAGCATGACAAGGCCGATGCCGGTGAGGTCTCGCCAGGTGGGCGCCTGTGCGAGCACGACCAGTCCGATGACGGTGGCGGCGGCGGGTAGTAACGCAAGCATCATGGCGAACCGGGCGCGGGGCAGGCGTGCCATCGCCAGCTGGTCGGTGATGTATGGGACGACCGAGGAGCAAATCCCGACGCCGATCCCCCATGCCAGCCAGACGGGATGGGCGAAGGCGGGGGCGGCGAATCCGACCGTGAACGGTGTGGCGACGAGGGCGGCGATGAGCATCGAGGCACCCAGCTGGTCGATACCGGTCATCTGCCCGCCGATCGGGTCGTCGTTGGTGGACCCGTCGGTGGTGGTGGTAGCGATCCGGTGTCCGAGCACCACATACAGCATGAAGCCCACGCAATTTCCGAAGGCGAAGACGAAGCCGAGCGGCTCGGATACCAGGCGGATGTCGGTCAGCACGAAGACGCCTGCCACCGCCACCACCAGGGCCGCCGAGTTGCGTTTGGTGCGGCTGCCAGCGGCGGCCAGTGCGATGGTGCCGAGGAACTCGATGGCTCCCACGGTGGATAGCGGCAGCCGGTCGACCGCCAGGTAGAACAGGCAGTTCATCGCGGCCAGCACCACCCCAAGCGCGAGATAAAGTCGGCGCTGAGGCATGCTCGCGCGCAGGATGATTCGCCATGGTCGGCGCCAGACGCAGAACACCACCGCGGCTGCGGCCACCCGCATCCACGCCACCCCCAACACCGCCACATGGGTGAACAGCAGCACGGCCAGCGAGGGTCCCAGGTAGTGGAATACCGCGCTGGTAAGGAAGTACGACGAGGGCGGCAGCCTGGCAACTGCGCGGGCAAATCGGCCTTGGCGGGCGGCCGCCGGTGTCGTGTCATCGAGCACCATCTGATCTTGCGTGGCGTGAACGCGGCTGAACATGGCGGACTTGAGGTAATCGGCCCCGATCGCCTTAGATTGTTTTGTGACTGAAGCTTCTGGCTTTACTAATGGCGAACTGCTGGACGACATCAATCGGCGAGTGCTGATCGCCTTGCACAACGACCCGCGAATCACCATGGCCGCGCTGGGTCGCCAGGTCGGCCTGTCGTCTCCGGCTGTGAGCGAGCGGGTACAGCGGCTGCGTTCCACGGGGGTCATCACCGGCTTCCGCATGGACGTCGATCCCGGCGCGCTGGGTTATCCCGTGATGGCGTTCGCGCGGATCCGGCCGACCGCAGGACAATTGGGACGCATCGTCGAGGTGGCCGAGGGGCTCTCTCAGGTCACTGAATGCCACCGGATCACCGGCGAGGACTGCTTCCTGGTCAAAGTGCACGCTGCGACGATCGCCGGGCTGGAAGACGTGCTCGACCGGTTTCTGATCTATGGGCAGACCGTGACGTCGATAGTCGTGTCCACGCCGGTGCCGCCCCGCCCGCTTCCAATCGACACAGCGAACGGTGCCGGTGCCCACACCGCTGGCCGGCAGCCTCGATGATCCTTTCTGCGCCACAACACTTTCGCGTCATCGACCAGGCGCCGGAAGTTACGGGCGTCGACCGGCGTCCACGATCGTCGCCAGGAGCGTGTCGATGAGTTCCTCGGCGGTGGTGTGCCATTTGTCGGTGTGCAGCAGGCCACTCGATTCCAGACCTGCGGCACCGTGCACCCCGGTCAGAAGGACGGTCGCGTAGCGTCCGGCATCCTGTTCGCCGACGACAGCGGCGACGATGGCGAGGAACTCGTCGCACATGCGCTGCGCCGCCCGGACCAACGCCGTCGAGTCCACTGCTGGTGTGGTGAACATCAGTTGGTACAGGTGGGGCTGCCGGCGGCTGATGGTGATGATGCCGGTGAGCGCCGCTCGCATCCTGTCGGCGGGAAGAAGTCGCGGGTCTGCCTGCAGCGCGTGTAGGTGATCGCCGGTGCGCTCCCAACCCTCGGCAGCGATTGTGGTGAGCAGGCTCTCCTTGTCAGCAAAGTGCCGGTAGGGCGCACCGCGGCTCACGCCGGCACGTGCGCCTACCTCACGCAGCGTCACGGCATCGGGGCCTCCGCTGTCGAGTAGCGCGGCGGCCTGGTCGAGCAGGGCGCGGCGCGTGACAGCGGCCGACTCGATTCGGCTCATCGTTCACCCATCCGCATAATCCACGCATCTGTTGACATTGTCATCTCAAACTGTAGTGTCAATAGATGACAGTGTCATCTGAATCTCACCGGTCGCCACTATAACCCCGCCACGTCGGTCGCGTGCAGGGCCCACTTGCATGTCGTACCACGGCAATCTCAGCATCGATTCCAAAGTCGAACTGCAACAGTGGTTTCGGCTCGTTAGTAAAAGCGATAGAAAAGGAACTCCTCATGACAGAGCCGAAATCGATCGACTCCACACGAATTGCGCTGCGCGCGTTGGTTGATGAATATGCGCTGGCTTCCGATACAGCCGACATCGAACGGTTCGGATCGTTATTCACGCCGGACGCCGAGTTCGTCATGTCGACCCCGGGGTCGACCGAATCGGTGACGCTACGCGGCAGAGAGCAGGTCAAATACGGGCCTAGCGGAAACCAGATGTTCGAGCGGACCTTCCACGCTGTGCACAATCACATCGTCGACGTCGACGTCGACGGCGATCGTGCGACGGGATTAACGTACTGCACGGCGCGCCACCTGCTACGCAAGGCGGACGACAGCCTTGAGGTGATTCTGGCTCCGATTCAGTACCACGATGAATACGGCCTGACCGACGAGGGATGGAAGTTCAGCCGCCGGGAACTCGAGTGGACCTGGATCGAGCGCCTGCCCGCGGAACCGCCTGCGCCTTGGTGGTGACCCGGCTGAACCGAATTACTTTGTCGGCACCCGCGGAGAGCGCTTGCGTGCAACCGCCTCCAGCTTGTCGCGGCTGAAGCCAGCCTTGGCTTGACAGCCATGACGAATGCCGCAAGGGTGCGAGGATCGGCCCTCGGCGGTTGGTCGCCATCGGCCTGCGCGATCATCCAGAAACTCGGCGGCTCCGTGGACACGCGCACTTACGCGATCCGGCCCTACAGCGAGTGGGCCGAAGAGCTGCGCGTCGCCGCTTGGGGGCGAATAGCGCCGGAACTCGAAAGGACTTGTGGTGGACTGGAATTCGTTGAAGGACCAGAGCGCGAAGCTGATGAACCTAGGGCACCGGTTGGTGCTCACAGCCAGCGGAAACAGGCTCTTGGCCAAGCCGTTCGGGATGCCGTTGGTCGAACTCCACACGACGGGGCGCAAGTCGGGTTTGCCCCGGTCGTGTTATCTGACCGCCCCTGTACGCGACACAAAGCGGGTGGTGCTCGTCGCATCGAAGGGTGGGGATGACCGCAACCCTGACTGGTATCGCAATCTCCAGGCGCACCCCGACGCTTTTGTGGTCATCGACGGGCAACGGCACGCAGTCCGCGCGCGGACTGCCAGCGCTGCGGAAAAGGCTGAACTGTGGCCGAAGATCGTGGCGTCATACAAGGGTTACGACGGCTATCAGCAACGGACGGATCGTGACATTCCGGTGGTGATTTGCGAGTTGCGAGACTGAGGCGGCGAAAGCGCGGCCAGGTTTCAACTCTGCGAATTCTGTGAATCTACTTCCTGCCATTCCCGCGCGAGAGAGGTCCTCAGTGAAGCGAATCGTCTACTCGGTCCTGGCTGCATCAGCGGTAGCAGCGGCCATGACCGGATGCTCGGCCTCAGAGATCGTCAACACCGGCGGCGATACGAAGTGCAAGGACTTCCTCACCCAGGACGACAAGAAGCAGAACGACGAAGTCAGCAAGATGCTAAAGGACAAGTCTGGCCAGGACCCGGCCAATCTGGAGATCACCGCCACGAAGGCGTCGGTCCTGATTTATTGCCAAGCGGTCGGCAAGGAAGACACGAAGATCTCAGAGGCACCGCACGGCTGAGCTGCTTACGCGATTTGGCATCCAGTCAGTTATGCCGAAGGGAGGTGACGATTGACCGCCATCATCGTCATCGCGGTAGCATTGCTGCTCGGCGTGGGCTTGGTGCTGAGCCAGCTTGTCCGCCTTCGGGATTGGCTGAGCAGACCTCCACCCGAGGAACCACCAAATAGCGCGCCCGGGTCAGGAAACGGCGATTGACCCGGTCTCCACCTCGCGCATAGCGGTACGCAGTCCGCGGCGTCTGCCGGTGGCGGGATCGATACCAAAGCTCTCCCGCATCCCGTCACGGATCCGAAACTTCAGTTCGGAGTTCGTCTCCGGGGCATTGTCGGAGGTGGCCTTGAGTAGCTTGTTGGGCAAGGCGAGTTTGGCGATGGTCAAGAATGACTGCATGTACTGGCGGCCCAGCGGTCCTGTCGTGTATGGCAGGTCGTACTTGTCGCATAGCGCCCGCACCCGCTCGCTGATTTCGGCGTAGCGGTTGCTCGGTAGGTCCGGGAACAGGTGATGTTCGATTTGGTAGCAGAGATTGCCGCTCATGAACGCCATCACAGGTCCGGCGTGAAAGTTCGCCGATCCCAGCATCTGTCGCAGATACCACTCGGCCTGGGTTTCGTTGTCAAACTCCTCCCTGGTGAACTTCTCCGCGCCGTCTGGGAAGTGCCCGCAGAAGATCACCATGTACGACCAGTAGTTACGGATCAGGTTAGCAACGGCGTTGGCGCCCATTGTGTGCTTCCAGTTGCGTCCCGCCAGAGCGGGGAACACGATGTAGTCCTTGCCGACCTGCTTGCCGACCTTCTTGCCGATGATCTTCAGATCTCTGAGTACCTCACCTTTCGACTTCTCGCCCTTCCGGAATTTCGTCGTCTCGAGACCATGGGCCGCAACTCCCCATTCGAACAGCGTCCCGAGCGTCAGATTGATGATGGGGTTGAAGATCATCCACTTCTCCCACCGCTGATCACGGGTGAGGCGCATGATGCCGTAACCGATGTCGTCATCGAGGCCGACGACGTTCGTGTACTTGTGATGGATGAAGTTGTGAGACTTCTTCCAGTGCTCACTCGGCGAGGTGGTGTCCCACTCCCACTCGGTGGAGTGGATCTCGGGGTCGTTCATCCAGTCCCATTGTCCGTGAATGATGTTGTGCCCCAACTCCATGTTCTCGATGATCTTCGCGGTGCCGAGCATCGCCGTGCCGACTCCCCACGCAACCTTGTTGCGGCTCGCGAAGAGGACGGCCCTGCCGCCGGCCGCCAAGGCGCGTTGCAGCTGAATCGCTCTGCGGATATAGCGGGCGTCACGCTCACCGCGCGACTCCTCGATGTCAGTTCTGATGGCGTCCAGCTCTCGTGCCAACGCCTCCACGTCCTCGGACGTGAGGTGTGCGTACTGCTTGATATCGGTGATGGCCATGGCGTTCCTCCTCAGATTTTCAGCGTGCAGTTGCCGGACGCGGTGGACACGCAGGTGTTGATTCGGTCCCCCGCTCCGTGTTCGTTTCCGGACCGGAAGTCCCTGACGTGGCCGTCCTCCAGCGGGAGGACGCACGTCTGGCAGATGCCCATCCTGCAGCCGAACGGCATTTGGATTCCGACCTTTTCGCCGGCCTCCAGAAGCGATGTGGCGCCGTCGATTTCGATGGTCTTGTCCGAGATCGCGAAAGTCACGGTGCCTCCCTCGCCACCCTTGTCGGTGCGGGCAATGGTGAACCGCTCCATGTGCAGATCGTCGGAAAGTCCCGCGGCGTCCCACAACGCTTCGACTGTGTCCAGCATGGGTGTGGGACCGCACGCCCACGTCGGCCGATCTCGCCAATCGGGTACGACGTCATCGAGCTCGTTGAAGTCGAGCTTGCCGTCCTGCTCGGTTAATTGAAGGTGCAGCCGGTAGCCGGATTGGCTGACCTCCAAATTACGCAGTTCGTCGTGGAAGATGACGTCCTCCGCGGTTGGCGCTGAATGCAGGTGGACGATGTCGGGGCACTGACCGCGCGCGGTCAGAGAGCGCAGCATCGCCATCAGTGGGGTGATTCCGCTGCCTGCGCTGACAAAGAGAATCTTCGGCGGTGGCGGGTCGGGCAACGCAAAGTCTCCCTTAGGCGCCGCGAGGCGAACGATTGTTCCCGGTTTGACCCCGTTGACCAGGTGCGAGGACAGGAACCCTTCGGGCGTGGCCTTGACGGTGATGGTTATCAGCTTCTTGTCCCGCACCGGCACAGAGGTCAGAGAGTACGAGCGCCAGTGCCACCGACCTTCGACGCGCAGACCGATGCCGACGTACTGGCCGGGCCGGTAGTCGGCGGAGAATCCCCAGCCCGGTTTGATCGTGACCGTGGCCGAGTCCGCCGTCTCGTTGCGGACGTCGACGATTTCGCCACGAAGCTCTCGCGCCGTCCAGAGCGGATTGAGCAGTTTGAGGTAGTCGTCGGGTAGTAACGGTGTCGTCGCCCTGGCCGCCAAACCTCGCAACACGTTGATTCTCGGCGTGTTGGCGGTGTCGACATCCTCGGCCGGCTTGACACTCCATCTCACCAAGTCACGCAGCGTCGATGCCACAGTATGATTCCCCTCCCCGTCCGGTCATTCGGTGAACAGTTGTACACCCAGTACCCGTGTCCGCGCGGATTCACACCTAACTCATTCACGCGCTACGCGATGTGTGCGCATCTTCGGCGAACGTCGTCGGGGAAAACACCTGCGATGGCGCACACCGCGGTGCTCGGAGTTCGGCGATGAGCGAATTATCCGAGTCGTGCGTCGCGCAGAGCCTCCCGCGTTAGTCTTTGCCGATGATCGCGGGCGACAAGGCGCCTGACTTCACTCTGTACGACCACACCGGTCGGCCTCGGACACTGTCCGAGCTGCTCTCCGATGGGCCGGTTGTGCTGTTCTTCTACCCAATAGCGTCCTCGCCGGTCTGTACCGCCCAGGCTTGCCATTTTCGTGACCTGAGCAGCGAATTCGCCGCGGTGGGCGCCCAGCGGGTTGGCATCAGCACCGACACCGTCGACAAGCAGGCCCACTTCGCCCAACAGCGCTCGTTCGACTATCCGCTGCTCTCCGACGCGGACGGCGTGGTGTCCGAGCTGTTCGGGGTGCGCCGAGGCAGGCTCGCCAAACTGCGTAAATCCGTCGTCGCGCGTGAGCCTGCCCGGCGTCGCCGGCACACTCGGCGCCGGGGCCTGCTGGCCCGGCTGCTGCCGGTCAAACGGACCACATTCGTCATCGACACCGACCGCACCGTGCTCAAGGTCGTCTCCAGCGATTTGCGCGCATCGGTGCACGCCGACCAGACCTTGTGGTTCCTGCAAAACCATAAGGTGCATCAGCAGTCGGAAAGCAAGGACGGACCGATCGGCGACTGGTTCACCGAACCGGAAACCGCGGACAAGCCGAGCCTGGTCCGGCCATACACGCTGACGGCAGGCCGTACCGACTCGGGTGTCGAACTCCCACTCGAGGCTCCGGTCGAAACACTCAGCACCGCAACGAAGCCGCCGCGCTGGCCGAGAAATGATGTGCGGGGACAGATCCTGACGAGTTGCGTACACAGCCGCTCGGTCGCGGAGATCGCCGCTCATCTGTCTTTGCCGCTCGGTGCGACGCGGTTCCTGGTCGGCGACCTGGTCACACAGGGTTATCTGCGGGTGCACGCCACCCCCGGCGACTCGATGACGATCGACGAACGACGCGAACTGATAAGAAGGACCCTGGTTGGCCTGCGAGCACTCTGAGGATGGGGCGCCGTTGCGCACCGAAGGCCGGTGCTCGATCTCAGCGCGACGTGGCGGCGAGGAACTGCAAGCCCACATTCGGCGGTATCCCGAAAGCGCCGACTAGTCGGGTGCATTGTCTGGCGCGACTGCACGCTACGCACAACTGGCTGTGTTTCTCATTCGAACTAGTTAGGCCGCTGGACAAATGACCGATCTCAGCAGCGGCGAAGACACAGGAGACGTGACCGCCGGCCAGCGCTCGTCGCGGCCGGCGAGGTGGCGCGTAACTAGGGCTTATGCAATCCCCGGTCCACGAAGTCGACGATCCAGTCGAAGCTTTCGTCGACGTCGGTGTCCATCTCGAAGCCACCTGTAGCCTCGACCGTCGCGAAGCCATGGAACAAACTTCGCAATAGCCGCAAGACATGAATCGTGTCGGCCGGGTCGATGTCGTATCCGGACAACACCGCGGCCAGCGAGTTGAGCACCCGCGTCCAAGCCGCGGCGAGCGGGTCATCCGGCCCCGTCACACCGAGCCGCACCGTCGCCGCATAGCGCCCGGGGTGCTTGACCACGTACGCCCTTATCGTCTGAGCAGCCGCCGCGAGCGCATCCTTACCGGCGCGCCCCTGCAGCGCCTCACGAAGCGCGTCGCCGAGCTCGTCGGCGACCAGCAGGGCAATCCGGCGGTGGAGGTCGGCCTGCGAGTCGATGTGCCTATAGAGCGACGGTGCGCGCACTCCGAGCCGCTCGGCCAGGGCTCCCATGGTCACGTTCGCGAGACCGACGTCGTCGGCGAGTCGGGCGGCGGCGTGGGTCACCGCTACCGGATCGAGTCCGGCCCTAGGCACGGGTGTACGCCTCGAGGAAGTGCCGCAGCAGCGCAACAGTCTCATCCGGGTACTGCGCGTGCATGTAGTGTCCGGCGCCCTCGATCACCTCGAGCCGCGCGGCCCCGGCCGGCATAGCAGCGACGATCGCCTCGCCCTCGGCCCGCGGGTTGACCCAGTCCGGGTCGAGCGAACCTTCGATGATCAGCACGGGGCAGCGCACGTTGCCGAGCTCGGCGGCCGCGTCGGTCGGGGCCGATTGCGCCATCTTCTGCATCGCCTTCATCCGGCCCGGCTCCTCTAGGGCAGCCTCGATTAGCCGCAAGTGTTCGGCCCAGTCGGCCGGCCGGCGGCCCGGGTACGACACCTCGAGGTACTTTTTCCACCAGTTGGCGCTGCCCAGGATTCCAGTCATCAGCAGCCGGACCGCGCCGGCACGGTAGCGCTTCACCCTCAGGAGGCCGCTCAGGCTGATCCCTAGCTTGCGCGTGAACGGCGCGAGCTCGACGATGCCGTCGATGAGTTCGGGGGCCCGCGCGGCGACAATAGTGGCCGAGCCGCCCGAGATCGAGTGCCCGACGAGCACGGCCGGGCCGCCCAGGTGCTGGATCAGCGCGATCAGGTCACCGGCAATGTCGGTGCGGCTGTACGACGGCCACTTGGCGCTCGAATCGCCGCAGCCGCGCAGGTCGGCGGTGGCCACCCGGTAGCCGGCCGCGACGAGCTGCGGCACGACGAACCGGTAGGCGTCGCGGGTGTCACCCATGCCGTGCGCGAGCACGACCAGCGGGCCGGCGCCCCTCACCTCGTATGCGATGGTGCCACCTTCGACGGCAAGGAACTCGGTCATGCAAACCTCTCAGATTGACTAATGGCGTTAGTTATAAGCTAACACTATTAGCTTTGATGTCAACCGCGGCACGGCACCGGTGACGTGCTCGCGGCCGTCTGGGGCCTTGCAGAAAGACCAGAGGTTGCGCGTGACCCTAGGCACGCAGACTGCCCCCGGACATCCTGCTCATTTCCGGCACCGCGTCGACGGCGCGCGTCCGGAGAACCTCGCCAGTGCAGCCTCTCCGCTGACCGATCAAGACATGGCCGAACTGGACGCGGCAGACCCAGAGTCGTTTAACCAGTAGGTGATCAGCGTCGCAGGCTGGCCGGGTCAAGCTGCCGCGCTCAGGTTTCGGACGATCTTGCCGATGGTATGGCGGCTTTCGAGAGCGCATGGGCGGTCTTCAATTCGTCCACGGTCAACCAGTGAGGTGGGTCGTCACGATCGGGCACACCTGCCCGGTAAGGACGTATTCACTGATGGCTTCGAGGATTCGAGCCTGGCTTCTGGGGTCACCCAGCTCGGTGCTGCGCACCGAACAGTACGCCCAAATGTTGGTCGGTTCGTCACGACGTCATTGCCCCCACGATGCAGTTCCCGTCGTTCACGGTGGACTCACCGCTTACGTTCTCACCCGGAAGATTTCGAACGCCTGGACCGGTTTCGGCCCGTGCATCTGCGCAAAGTGAGCGTTGATCGCGTAGACGGCGCCGTCGCGAATCGCGGTGTTGGTGGTGGAGTCGGTAGCGGCGACGGGCGCGTTGCCGACAACTCGGGCCGACTGCCAATCGTCCTGGCTGGATAGCGAGATGACGGCTGGTGCGAATGGTGCTGCGACGACGATGTTTCCGTCCGATCGACGGGTGATTCCGTCAATGCTGATGGGTTCGGAAAGCCGAACCTCGGTCAGGTTGGCGGGCTCATCCAGCGGGATGCGGAATAGCTTTTCGGTACCTGCGACGGCAGCGAGAAGATATCCGCGCGGGTCGTATTCGATGCCATTGAGACCGAGGCCCTTTGGGCTCCCGAACCGGGGATCGGCTGCTACCACACTGGGCTGGCCGTCCAGGGTCACCTTGTAGATCACCGGAGTGAAGCTGTCGGTGACGTAGGCGTTGCCAGCCGGATCGACGGTGACGTCGTTGGCGAGATGCCGTTCTCCTGGTCGAAGCCCACCGAGGTCCGCCAGGTGTGTGCGCCGCCCACTCGCCAGATCGTAAATCGCGAGCTTCGCCTCGCCGGGCCGGTTCGGATCGTCGACGGCGGCGAAGTCGGCGACGGTGACGAGCAACCGGTCTCGTTGCTCGTCGATGACAGTGCCCAGAGTGCTGGTGAGTCCGTCACCGGAGTCGATCGTGTTGACGGTGCCGTCGTCGTGGACGGCAGTCACCGACCCGTCGGCGGCGGAGCTGACCAAGAAACGCTGGCGCTTTACATCCCATTCGATCCCCTCGGGATACAGGCCAGGCCGCTGGATCACGATCTGCTCTGGCGCAGCGGTTGATTCGGTGCCGCCGTCGGGCGTGTCCGCTGGTGCTGAGCCGCACCCGGTAAGGGCGAACACGACGCCGATGAGCGCCGCCATGACAACTCGCTCCACACGTCGTCGATGCCCGGCAACCATCACTGACCGCCTGTGGCGAGCTTGGTGGGCGACGAGCGGGTCACGATCGTTGACGCTTATCACGATGGTTCCTTTCCTCGAAGAGTCCCGCGCTTCGGTCGCACTTTCTCGGTATGCGCGCGTTGGGAGACTGCCGTGTCACGCGGTTGGTCAGGTAGATGGGCCAATACACGCCAGTTCAGAAGCTTCTGGAGTCGGGCCTGGAGGTGGTCGGTGACGACTTCGGTGAGCCCCAGCCAGTGGCCGCGGCGGTATGGACTCCCCAACGGCGGTCGTCACCGTGGCTCACCACTTGTTCCAGTGCATGAAGTCGCCGCTGTCCGCACGCGGGGCAGCTCGGAAGTTGCTGCCGATGGTGTAGGCCAGCGGGCTGAGCGCAGCTTGGACCACGGTGTCGAAGGGCACATCGAGCACGGCAGCCATCTCGCGTTCGTAGCTGAGATGACAAGTGGTCCAAGCAGTTCCGAGCCCGCGTTCGCGGGCAGCCAGCATGAAACTCCAAAACGCCGGGATAACCGACCCCCAGTTGCCGGCCTGTCCTCGAATGGAGTCCAGCACCGTGCGGTTATCGACGCGCAGGCACGGGATGACCAGGACGGGCACTTCGTGCAGATGGGCGTCGAGGTGGCGCAGGCTGGCGGCGATGTCGGCCCATTGATCGGAATCGAACGGCATCCGGGTAGTCGATCCGTCGGCGAACTCGGTCCGCAGCCCCCGACGCCAGACGTCGCTCACCGCACGCCGGGTAACGGGGTCCTCGACGAAGATCAAATCCCATTGCTGGCGATTGCGACCACTGGGTGCCTGCCGAGCGATCTCGACGCACTCCTCGATCAACGCCCGAGGGACGGGGCGCTGCAGGTCGAGTCGCTTGCGCACCGCCCGGGTGGTGGTGAGCACCTCGTCGGCTGAGAGACCAACCCGGGGCGACGACGAGCCGGGCGCCGTCATGACGGCGACATTCCTCGCGAGCAGACGGTTCGTAGCTGAGCCATCAGATTTTCTCCGCTCAGTTGTTCTATTACTCATCAATCGTGCGTTGGCGGTCGGCAATGGTCGGAGGCATCTGTGTCCACACGGCACGCGTATGTTTGACCGTTCGTTCCAACATGCCTACCGTAGCAGGCATTGCAAAAGTGCGACAGTTCGACACCGACCTGGCGTCGCTGACCCGCACTGTGGACATCGCCCTGAGCACGCCGGACGGACGTCCACCACCAGCCGCCGGCAGCGGCGTTGCGCGACGTCGCAACGTTCCTTCCAGTTGACGCGCAACCGAAGTGGTCTTCTTCGGACAACCGCGCGCCGAGCGCTGTCGCCCGGCATTACTTGGGTATGTCGTGTGACACCGTTAATCGGCGGTTAGTAGGTGGCACGGCCACCGCTGATATCGAATGTGAAACCTGTCGAGAAAGTGCAGTCCGGACCCGCAATCCAACCGACCAGCGCGGCGACTTCCTCGACCGTAACCGGGCGGCCCATCGGAATTCGCGCCATAGCCGAGGAGATGTGCTCGGGCGTCATTTCGTTGAACAGATCGGTCTCGGCGATCACCGGGGCGACTGCGTTTACCAGGACTCCGGTGCTTGCCAGCTCACGTGCTACGGACTTGGTGAATCCGATGACACCTGCTTTCGCCGCGGCATAGGCGGCGATGCCAGGCATCCCCTCTTTTCCCGCCATGGAGGAAATATTGACGATACGTCCAGAGCCGCGGTCGATAAAGTCCTTCAATACCGTTCGCGTGCAGTAGAAGACACCCGTTAAGTCAACAGCAAGCACCTTATGCCAAGCATCAATGGGATAGTCCTGAACCGGTTCGACAGGGCCGTTGATGCCTGCGTTGTTGATCAGGATGTCGATGGAACGCATGACCGACTTGGTTTCGATATAGGCGGCCTCGACCGATGGAAGATCCGCGACGTCGACGACGTTGAGGTGACGGGGTGTGAAGTCAAGCCCTTCGGCGCTGTGTGCGTGGATGCCGATGTCCCAGATCGCAACCTCGGCACCGTCATCGTGCAGGCGATGAGCGATCGCGCGCCCAATACCGCGTGCACCCCCCGTCACGATAGCCGTCTTGCCAGCGAGCGGTTTCTGCATGTCTCTCCCAATCCTGCACATACTGATACAGCAGCCTCGGCACCAACTATCCCCCGCTGAGTTGGTGATCCCAATCGGACATTGCCACTGGTCGGCAGTGGACTACCAAGATGCCGCCATGGATACGCTGTGACGCCGTTGTAGATTCCGAGTCCCTCATGTTCGTTTCCCGTGCACTCATCGCCCGGATGTCGCGTGCATACTCATGCGCGCCGAGTCGTAGTCCGTGGACAGCAGGAATGAATATTGGATCGTCAGAGAGCGCTGTCGCTGTGTCGAGCGGACATCCTCCAAGACGGAACTTACTAGGCGAATGTCGTTGTGCATCAGCCGGATAGACCAGAGCGTGCACATCGGACGCGAGCCACCCTCCGTACCGCTAGCGTGGACGAGATTCGAGTGCAGCGGTTGTGGACGGTGTGCCGTGGCGGTCGACCTTCGGACGCGCCTGGTTTAGCTCTCTTTCAACGCGTGTTCCGGCGCTCACGTCGGCGTGGCGTCGAGAGCCGATACGGCGGCATTCTGCGAGTCCGAGGCCTTTATCCGCAGCGCGAGAGCGAGGGATACCAGGCATCCCGCCAACAGGTAAAGCGCAACGTAACGCCAGCCGCCTCCAGCCAGCATGACCAGCGAACCGGCGATCAACGGTGTAAATCCCCCACCTATCGCGCTTGCCAGCTGGTAGCCGACACCCGCCCCGCTGTATCGATATGCCGCACCGAACATCTCCGTGAAAAGCGGCTGCTGTACAGAGACCGCCAAGTCGTGCGCCAGGTTCACCAACACGACCGCCGCGGGCACGATCAACAACATCCTCCCGGATTCCAACGCCATGAAGTACGGCACCGCACCTGCCGCGCCGATCACACCTGCGGCCACGTAAACCCTGCGGCGTCCGACCCGGTCCGAGAGGTGTGCGAAAACAGGAATCGTCACGATGGCAAGAGCACCGACGACAAGGTTGACTGTAAGCAGCTCGTCACGGTCGAGCCCGAAGTGCTCCGATCCATAACTCACGGCGAACGTCGTCACTAGGAAGAACGTGAACAGCTCGACAAAGCGCAGGCCGACGATCGTGCCGAACGCGCGCGGGTTCGCCCGGATGGCCTTCAACAATGGGAAAGACGGCAAATGGTCCTGCGGCCGAGCGGCGACCTCAGCCAGGAATACCTGCGATTCTTCGGCTTTGAGGCGGACGAGCAGACCGATACCCACCACGGCTGCGCTCGCCAAGAACGGGATACGCCACCCCCAGGCAGCGAACTGCTCATCGGTGGTCAGGGCCGAAACACCCTGAATCGCCGCTGTCGCGATAAGCAGGCCGACCGACGCACCGACCTGAACCCCACTGCTGTAAAACGCCTTCGCTTTCGCCGGCGCGTTCTCGACCGCCATGAGCGTGGCACCACCCCACTCACCGCCAACAGCGAAGCCCTGCACTGCACGCAGAACCGTCAAGAGCAACGGTGCCGTGACCCCAATTTGGGTGTAGGTAGGCAAGAGTCCGATGAGAACCGTTGCGGTACCCATCGTCAGGATCGTCACCACGAGCATGTTCTTCCGACCGATTCGGTCACCGAAATGACCGAAAAACACCCCGCCCAGCGGTCGGAACAAGAAACCGACGCCGAAAGTGGCGAACGCAGCCAACGTTCCAACCGCTGGTGAAGCGTCGGTGAAGAACAGCTCATTGAACACCAGCGCCGCGAGGATGCCGTAAATGTAGAAGTCGTACCAGTCGACGACCGCGCCGACGAAGCTGCCCACCGATGCACGGCGGGCAACCGAACGCTGTTCAGATGTTGTGAGTGGGATGGACATTCGTTATCTCCAGTGGTCCGGGTCACATAGCTTGACCGACGCTAAGCGCCGACCAGCCCGTCGCCTACCCATCGTTGCCACTGGGCGGCAACGCCTTCCGCCCGACGGACGTCGCGCCTTGCGACGTTCACTCAGTGGCAGCGCCTCCTCGATCCAGCTGTATCGACACGGTAGAACTGGCGCCTTACTACTGTGTTCAGAAAGGACGAGGGCATGGCAACGAGAGATCTGTCTGGGCCGGCCCCCGCATACGAGCCAGATGTACTTGTCGTCGGCGGTGGCCCGGCCGGCGTAGCCGCCGCGATCGGCGCTGCCCGCACGGGCGCACGAGTCCAGTTGGTCGAGCAACACGGTTTTCTCGGCGGCACAGCAATTGCGTCTTCGGTGTTGACGTACTGCGGCTTTTTCGACCGCAGCCATAGTCAAGTCGTTGCTGGAGTCGGGCAGCTGTTCCTCGACGAGCTTGCACGGGCCGAGCGCTACCGCACCCATGTCACGCAGGAATCCGGCAACAAGGTCGTACTCTTGGACGCCGAGACCACCAAACGAGCCCTCGATGCTCTTGTCTGCGACCACGGTGTGCCACTCGCGCTGCATACCACCCTAACCGCAGCAGAGGTCCGGGATGGCCTGATCCGGGAGGTTGAGGTGTCTCACCTCGGCCATCGTGAACGCATCCGTGCGGCCGGATTTGTGGACGCGACAGGTGACGGAGTACTGCTGGCGGCAGTGGGCGCGGCGAGGGTGGTGCGTCCGCCGCAGGAACGCCAGGCCAGCACCTTGGTGATGCGCTTCGGCGGAGTCCACGGCGATGCCAGCCTTAGCGCCGACGCGATGCGAGAAGCCGTCATCACCTACCGGTCCCGTCAAAATGTTGACCTGCCGCGCGATCATGGCGCGATGGTGCGATTGCCTATCACCGGCGAAGTGATGGTCCTTGCCGCTGACCATCATGCCGACGTTCTCACCGTCGAGGGGCACACCCGCGCCGAGATCGACAGCCGGCGTGCCGCGGCGCATTACCTGAGTGCCTTACGTGAGGGTATGCCTGGGTGGGAGTGCAGCTTCCTCGTCGCAACGGGCCCCGCCCTGGGTGTCCGGGAGACACGGCACATGGCCGGTAAATACCAGCTCACCGGCGAAGATGTCGCTACCGGTCGCCGGCAGCCCGACCACACCGTGGCACGCGGCGGATGGCCGATGGAGGACCACTCGCAACCCGGGGTCACATCACATCGAGGGATCCGGTCGGACAGCTGGTATGACATCCCCTACGGGACGATTGAGTCGTCTCATCACGAAAACCTCTGGGCTGCTGGACGCCTCGTCGACGCCGATGCGATGGCATATAGCTCGGTCCGTGTGATGGGCACCGCCTTCGCCACGGGGCACGCGGCCGGTGTCGCCGCGGCGCTTTACGCTGGCGGCAACTCGGCGCTGTGCACCGACGTGCAGCACGAACTCCGCGCACAGGGCGCCTTGTTGTGATCAGCGGGAAAAGATGCCACCCCCGACTGACGTGTTGCGGGTACCCAATCCGAACCGTTCAGGAAGGGCGCGACTGTCGGGAAGCCGTAGCCACAACCTCAGCAGATGTCGACGACGTTCCGGCTCTGGATAATCCTCGAAGGCGGTGCGCGAGTGCAGAACACTGTAGTTGGACAGGAACTGAATATCTCCCGGGGCGAAATCCATGTCGAGGCGTACCCTGACCTCCCCGGCGATCTGCTGCATGAGTTCCAGCGCTTCTTCCGCCGCCGGGGTGAGCGGCTCGACACCGTCGAACCGCTGGGCCTTGTCGATGAGCGGCTTGGAAATGTACACGCTCAGCCGCCCACCGTGCGTGGTGTACACCGGCGATTCGTAGTACGGCACAGCCGTTCCCGGCGGTTGTTCCCCGCGGTAGTCGAACGCGTATGTCTTGTGCAGCAGCGGAACGAGGTCGGGGCGACGACGTACCAATTCGTTGTGGACTGTGACAGCGCTGGCAAGCGTGCTGAGCCCGCCGGCGCGAGCCGGTTTGAGGCACAGCAAGCCAACAGAATCGGAATGGTCAGTGTGGTAGTAGAGGCGATCGCTTGTCGCGTATCCGCGGACGGTGGGTTGGGCGAAGTCTGCGCCAGTGTCACGGACATGACCGATCAGCTCACCGGCGGCGTTCTGGCTGACCGGCCTGCCCAGCCGGCAACCAACGATCCAGAATGCCTGTGCGCAGCGTTGTTCGGACCAGTGCTCGACTGGAAGTCCGCGGATCAGAAAGAAGCCGCGCCCGCTTTCCAGTTCATGACCGAGGTCGCGCAGCACGTCCGCCAACGGGCCGAGATCAATTTTCCCAGTGGGGATCTCGGTGAACGGCAGTGTTTCGGGCCATTTATTGAGCTCGCGTTCGAGGATGGCGATGTCGGCCGATGTGAGGACGTATGCCCACTCAGTGGAGTTCTGCAGATCATGCCCATACCATGCCGCGGGCCCGGCGTCGATGTCGAGGTCCGTCGTCATACTTCCTCCTTATCGTTGAGTACCCCGAAGTGCGGCACCGGTGAAAACGGTACGGGGCGACCACTGTTCGACAACACGGCTTCTACCCACTCAGTGGAAAACGATTTCATCCAGGAGGGGCGAAATGGCTGGAAATGCTCGGGATGCAGGCAGGACGACTGCCAGCCGGCTGTTCGCGGTGATGGACGCCTTCGCCGACCGCCAAGGTCCGATGACCCTTAGCGAGATTAGTCGCGCCACGCAGATCCCTGTCAGCACGACCAGCAGGCTCGTCGCCGAGATGTCCGACTGGGGTGGTCTACGTCGCCGGTCCGACGGTGCTTTCGAAGTTGGCATCCGATTGTGGCGGGTGGGGGTTCGCGCCGCGTCGGAGCGAGAGCTGCACGAGGGCGCGCTCGCTGCGATGCAGGATGTGCACGATGCCACTGGGCAGCACGTTCAGCTCTACGTTCGCGACGAAGGTGGGATCGTGCATCTGGCGAAGGTCGCTGACCGCCGGTGTCTGCCGGGAGCCACTGCGGTGGGGAGTCGAGTTCCGTTACACGCCACCGCAAGTGGGAAGGTATTCCTGGCATTCGCGGAGTCGCGCCTGCTGGCGGACACGATTGACGCCGGCCTGCGGCGGTATACGAGATGGACGATCACCGAAGGGCGCCAGTTGGCCCGCGCGGTAGAGAATGTTGGCCGCTCCGGAGTCGCCTATTCCCGTGAGGAGCGCCGGCCCGGTGTGAGTGCCGTCGCCGCTCCGATAATGGTCGACGACGTGCTCGTCGGGACTTTGGCTGTGGTGGGGCCGGCGACGACTGACCTACGGCGCCACGAGCGGCGTCTCACCGCGGCGGCCCAGCGGGTCGCCGATGCCGTGGTGTCGCGGCGTACGCCGGACCCGACGGCGTGGTTACGGTTCGACTGAAACCTTCTGCAGTGCCTAGGTGTGTGGTGCGCTGCCCTCGAAGGCCCCTCGGATGATGGCACGCACCGCTTCAGCACTGACGGGGCGGGGGTTGGCATAGGAGTCGCTGTTGGCCGTCGCCGAGATTACCGCCTTCTCGATCCCGTCCTCGGGCATGCCCAGCTCCGCGAGACTTCGGCCTACACCGAGTTTGTCGATCAACATTACGAGCCGGTCGACTGGATCGCCGCCCAGGGCGACGGCAAGGGCGTGGGCCGCAGACGGGGCAGCGGGTAGGTTGTAGGCGAGGACATGAGGCAGCACTGTTGTGTGCGTCTGGGCGTGTGGGAGGTTGAAGGCGCCGCCCAGGATGTGGCATAGCTTGTGGTGCAAGGACATCGCTGTCGCGCCGAGACAGGTTCCGGCCAGCCAGGCCCCATACAGGGTGGTGGAGCGCGCGTCCAGATCGAGTGGGTCGGCAGTCACCTGTGGCAGCGCGCCGGCCAGGGCGGCGACCGATTCGGTCGCAATCATCGTCGTCACCGGAGAGACGTCGGGTGAGTAGAGCGCCTCGGCGGAGTGTGCGAGCGCATTGATTCCGCTCGTCGCAGACGCTTCAGGCGTCAGGGTCGTGGTCAGTTGCGGGTCATAGATCACGGTGCGGGGCAATACGCGGGGATCCCGGCCAGTCGTCTTGCGACTTGATTCTGTCAGCCCCCAGATCGGGGTCATCTCCGACCCCGCGTACGTGGTGGGCACAGCGACGACCGGTAACCCGGTGACACGGGCGACCGCTTTGGCTAAGCCGATGGCTGAACCACCGCCCACCGCCACGCACACGTCCGCGTCCACATCGCGCGCCAATTGAATCGCCTTTTCGGCTGTGTCACTGGGCACATGCATGGCCGCGTGGGGATGAACCTCGACGAACCTACGGCCAAGCTGCGCGGCAAATTCGGACGCAATGGCCGCGTGCCGGGGCCCGGTGAGGATCAGGACCCGAGACGCGCCGAGACGATCAATCTCGACGGCCAATTCGACTCGGCGGCCGACACCGAATACAACGCGGCTTGGCTGGCCTTCGTGTACAAAGTGCTTCATGTTGGCGCTGCCGACACAGGCTCGAGGATCACGTCGAACTCGATGAGCGGAAACGGGTTTACGACACTGTAGTGTTCGGCACGAAGCGCGTCATCGATCATCCGTACAGGTCTCACCAACGACTCTTTCACACCGAAGACGGCGTCGGAGTCCAGGTAGGGGCTGCCGGCGAGAAAGACATGGGTGGTGACCGGATGATGACCGTCGGCTCCCGCGATGACATGGATGTGGGCGGGCCGGTACGGGTGGCGGTTCGTGGCTCGTAGCAGTCGCCCGACCGGACCGTCATCGGGGATCGGGTAGTACCGCGGGATAACGGTACGCAACCAAAACCGTCCCTGGTCATCTGATGTGAACAGCCCCCGCAGGTTTCGCTCGGGCTGTAGTTCGGGCTGCTGGACATCGTAGAACCCTGCTCCGTTGGCCTGCCAGACATCGACGACCGCCCCTGGTAGCGCGTGTCCGTCCGCGGACCGGACCTGACCGGCGAACACGCAGCGTTCACCATTGCCGTCTAGCGAGATGTCGGCGCCCAGCGGACGGGGCGGCGAGTCGACCATGTGGAAGGGACCGAGCACGGTGGAATCCGTTACCGTGCCGCGCCGGCGGTTGTTGACCGCATCGACAAGCATAGACACGCCGAGAACATCTGAGAGCAGCACGAACTCCTGGCGGGTGTCGTCACACTTGTGTCCCACCTGTGTCAGAAAATCGATCGCGTGCTGCCACTCTTGCTGGGTCGGCTCAACGTCCTTGACGAAGGCATGCAGATGGTTCACCAGGCTGCTCAATACCACCTTTAAGCGAGGGTCCGTTGTGTTGGCCAAACTGTCGATAACCACCTGCGCCGACCTTGCTTCTGAAAAGTGAGCCGCAGCGGAAGGGGAGACTGTTTCTGTCATCGGTGAGCCTCGTTGTCGATGTTCGTGCACCAGGGGGTGCTACCTAATCCCGTGCCGGCCAGGGTCTGCGCGGCAGCCTGGAACGCCAGGTCAGCAGCGGTTTGCGTTGGCAGCGCGTCCAATTCGTCTGAAAACACCTCGACCGAGACTGGTGCTGCCACCGATTGCTCGCGCAGCGTTTTCAGCAGCGCCGAGGTGAGTCCGGCTCCGCGACCGGGAAGTTGGCGATGGTGGCGTGCTTCATCGGCCATGTCAGGAAGCGCCTGCGGCAATACGTCGCACAGCTGTAGCGAGGTGATCTTTGTGGCGGGGATACCGGCGAGGTCGGCTGGTGTTGCACCAGAGCGGAACCAGTGCCACAGATCGAGTACGAGGCCGCTGTTTGCGCGGTCCGCCTGCGCCACGATCTCCCAGGCTGTGTTGATCGTTCGGACGTGACTGTAAGGCAAGAACTCAAATCCCACGACGACGCCGTGGTTGCCGGCCCGATCGCACAGGTCGCCGAAAGCGTCTACGAGCTCTTGGGTGGAGTGTTCGAAGAACATGGGCACGTTGAGCTGCCGTATCCCTATCCGATCGGCAATCCGAAACACTTCTGTCTCAACGTCATTCACTTCGCCGGTGGCCCAGTCCCAAGTGTGTTCGAGCTCGAGGATCCGCAGGCCGTACTCGTCCAGCAGGTCGCCGATCTCAGCGTCTGGCATCCCGGAATCGACGTAGTCTAAAACCCTCAAGCCCAGACCGGTGAAGCCGGCGGCCGACGCTGCCGATGCCCGGGTGCGCATATCGGCGAATCGCAGCGTGCTGGCGCTGCAGGCCAATGACAAAGAACTCGTCACAGCTTCCTTTCAGTGGGGGTCGCCGGGGGTGGCAGAACCGGCAAGCCACTTCCCACCTTCGTCGTATAGGCGCTCGACCACCTCACCGGTGAGGCCCGGCAGACCGGTCTTGACGGTGAAGCCCGCCTTTTCCTGCAAGTAACCGAGGTGGCGGTACCCGGAGGGAAACCGACCGAGCAGGGTCGGGTCGAGATCGAGCCGAGCCGCGGGGTCGACGAGATCCAGCCGGTCCTTCTCGTAGATCGGTTGGCGCCGCACGATGGTCCACGCCCCCTCATGCCGGGCACAGAAGTCGTAGAAGCGTCCGGTGCATACCACGTCCACCTCGACGTCATCGATCGTCGCGCGTTGACTGATCGTCATCTTCGTCTGAGCTACTGCGCGGTCTCCAGCGATATCGGCGCTGTGCCCGCCGACGGTGTGCAGGATCGAGACACCCCGTTCGAAGCCCTCCCTGCTGACCTCGATGAATTTCGCTGCGGGGCCCTGAAACCACGTTGCGGTCATCCATCCGTCGGTGGGATGCCAGACGGTGGCGAACCGATTCCAGTCACCAGCGTCACGCCACACGACCCAGTTCTCGACGAGCTCGCGGATGGCGACCTTGTCCTCTGCATGTGATGGCATCCGTTATCCCTCCGGCGGTGGTAGTTGTGCTTATCGCCATCTTCCGCGCAGCCGAACGACATCGCCAACGGGCGACTTCCACTCAGCAGCAGGTGGTTTCATCCACCCGATGTCCGGCTAGGGGTGGACACAGCGTCAAGTGTCGGCTCCGGTGGGCTGGCCTCGTCCGCGCGGCGCGACATCGCGGCGGCTGCGGCCGCGATGACACATACCGCAGCGACGAACGCGGCCGCCGGCAACCACCCGTACGATCCTTGACCAGCAACGGCGAAGGCGACCGTTGGGGTAAAACCCTGCAGGATGAAACCGATCTGGGTGGCGATGGCAACGCCTGAGTACCGCACGGCGGGAGGGAACCGCTCGGCAAAGAACGATGGCCAAAGTGAGTTCGGCGCCGCGTACACAATGCCCTTCAACAGCACTGTCATCACCAACACTGCCGTGGTGCTGGTACCAGCCAACGCGCCGACGAATGGGAAGGTCACGACTGCGCACGCCAGCGAACCCGCAACGAAGACGCGCTTCTTTCCCACTCGGTCGGCTAGCGCGCCGAACAATGGGTGACAAACCAACGCTACGAATTGGCTCGCGGTGATGGCCGTCAGTATCGATGTGCGGTCAAGAGCGGGATTCGTTGAGCCGTAGGAGAGTCCGAACACCAGGACTAACGGAGATACGCACGTCACCAAGGAGGCCAACAGAACCAGGACGGTGGGTACAGAGTGGGAACGCAGCAAATCGATGAGAGGGAAGCGTCGCGAGGCGCCGCCACCTTCGGCCACCCGGGCTACGAATTCCGGGGATTCGGTGATCCCGCGCCGTACCAGGAAGGCGATGACGACGGTGACCGCGCTTACCAAGAAAGGCAGTCGCCACCCCCATGACAGCAGTGCGGATTCCGGCAACGCCGAGATGGGGATGAACACCATCGTGCCAAGGATCGAGCCGGATGACGCGCCGTTGAGCATCCAGCTGACGTAAAGTCCGCGCTTCTTCGGTGGCGCGTGCTCCATCGTCAACAAACTGGCGCCGACTTGTTCGCCGCCAGCGGATAGTCCTTGCAACAGCCGCAGGACCATGAGGAGCGCCGGTGCGGCGGTTCCGATGGTGGCATAGGTCGGAAGCAAACCGATGCCCACCGTTGCGAATCCCATGAGCAGCAATGTCGTTGTCAGCACGGCTTTGCGGCCACGGCGGTCGCCGAGATGGCCGAACAGGATGGCACCGACCGGACGTGCGATGTAGCCGACACCGAACGTCGCGAGCGCGGCAAGCATGCCTGCGGTCGGGTTCACTGCTGGGAAGAAAACCTTGTTGAAGACGAGTGCGGATGCCGTCCCGTAGATCAGGAAGTCGTAGTACTCGACGACGCTGCCCAAGAAACTACCCACCGCTGCTCGGCGGGCCATTCGTGCGCGCCAGCGGTCTTCGCCACCATGCTCGCTTTCCCTCGACTTCAACTCGTCACCCATCGGAACCTCCTCGTCACAGGTGGGGTGTTGAAGTGATCGTCGCCACAGCTGATGGCGGTTGGCTATCCGCTGCTGCCGCTGAGCGGCACAGCAAGGAAAGTCAGCCGACGAGGCGGGAAACTCCCAACGCGGCGGTACGCACCGCGGGCGCCAGATGACGCAACGTGGTGTGAGAATGCGTGACAATGCCAAGCGCGCCGCGCACTTCGCCGTCGGCAGTGCGGATCGGCGCGGCGACCGACACTGCGCCGAGCGTCATCTCTTGATACGAGTAGGCAACGTTCTGCTCCCGCACGACGGTCAAAGCGGCGGCGAGCTGACCCGGCTGGGTGATCGTGTGGCGCGTGTGAGGCTTCAGCCCGCTGGCAATGAAATCGACCTGAAACTCTGGGGCAGCGAAGGCCAGGAGGACCTTCCCGACGCCGGTTGCGTGCAATGGCAACCGACCACCCACCTGGGTTGCGGTAGGCACCGCCCGCTGTGCGGAGATCTTCTCGATGCAGAGGGCTTCGTTGCCATCGAGCACGGCAAGCTGCACGTTTTCCTGTGTTGCTTGGCAGAGGTCTTGCATGAAGGGTAGGGCCGCCTCGGTCAGCACGCGCTGCTGCGGCGCCAAAGAGCCGATGCGCCAGAGTCGAATTCCGATTCGGAAGTGCTGGTCGGGCAGACGTTCCAACGCACCCCACCCGGTCAGTTCACCGATCAAACGCCGGGCCGTCGACAGCGGCAGACCGGATGCGGTTGCGATCTCGGTAAGGGTCAGCGTCGGGCGTGCGATGTCGAAGCAGTCCAGGATTGCCAGAAGTCTGCTGGATACGCTTTGTCCCTGTCCCGGTACAGCGCCATTACCCGCCACTCACGGTCTCCCGTCCTCAGCGAGGCGCCAGCTGGCTGCCACAGCAGACGTGTAGCACCTCACCGGTGATGGCGCGGGCTCGCTCCGAGACTAGGAATGCTACGGCGTCGCCGATGTCGGCCGGCTCGGTGATCCTCCCGAGAGGAGACATCGCGCGATGATGATCGAGCAGGTCCTGCCAGGATGACTCGTCGCGCCCGGCGCGGGTGAAGTTGGTAGGCACGAAGCTCGGAGCGACAGCGTTTGCAGTGACGCCCAGCGGGCCGAGTTCGGTGGCCAGAGACCTGGTGAGCCCGACCACGCCCGCCTTTGCGGCGACGTATATCGGCGGCCCGCCACTGAGCCACACGCGGGAAGCGATGTTGACGACATTGCCCGAACGCTGCTTGTTCCAGTACGGCACGACAGCCCGACACATCAGCATGGGTCCGCGCAGATTGACGCGATGGGCGAGGTCCCAGTCATCGATCTCGAGATCCCCGATGTCGCCGCGTCGTTGTACCGCGGCGTTGTTGACGACGACGTCGATCCGCCCGAACGCCGAACCCACCCTCTCGACCAGAGCAGACACCGAATCGGGTTGGGCAACGTCGACTGGCTCGGCGAGGACCGCCGCCGCCTGCCCGGTGAACTCGGCCGCGCGGGCTGCGGCGGCATCGTGGTCACGGTCGGCGAGGACAACATGCAGGCCGTCGCGGTGCAACGCATGGGCAATGGCCACCCCGAGGGCCCCTGCCCCACCGGTCACGATCGCTACTCGTCGCTCCTGATCATCGGTTGTCACTTGGGCCTCCAGTTCGTGCTGCGTCATCCATCCGGAGTATGCCGCCAGAAAAGTCCTCGTCACAGGCTCGACTGCCACTGAATGGCAGTCGAGCATTGGTGGTGGTATGGCTTCTTCTTAGCGTTAGGGCGTCAGGCATGCCGAGGAGGACCGACGAATGCGCTATGGCTATGCAACGATTTCGCTGCCTACCACGTCCTTGGAGCAAGCCGCACAAGTCGCTGCCGCGGCGGGCTTTCAAGGCCTGGAGTGCAAGCTTGGCGAGGCCCCGCATGCGGTCGGCAGTTCGGCCGAAGCTTTCCTCGTCGGGAATCGCACCACTCTTGGATTGGACCCCGCGGAGGGTCACCGCGCCGCGCGTGTATGTGCAGCGAATGGCCTGGCACTCATCGGCCTCAGCCCCTATGTGAGCACGGGTGATCTCGAGCATCTCCAGCGCGCGTTGGACGTGGCTGCCGCCGCTGATGCGCCCCAGCTACGGCTTCAAGGACCGCGCCCATCCAATGACGGGCCCGGTTATTTTCAGCTGTTCGATGAGGCCGTGGACTTCGTCGACCGGGCCGCAGTCCTCGCTGCCGATTACGGAGTCAGGATTGTGGTCGAGATTCACCAACACACAATCTTTCCGAGCGCTTCGCTCGCATATCGTTTGGTATCCCAATTCGATTCTGAGCGTGTGGGAGTTATTTACGATGTGGGGAACATGGTGATCGAGGGATTCGAAGACCACCGGATCGGCACAGAATTGCTCGGCCCTTATCTCCACCATGTTCATCTCAAGAACGCTGTATACGTCCCGATCGACGACCATCCCGACAGTCCGGTGCGGCGGCATGTTCCGCGCTGGAGCCCGCTGGACGACGGCGTCGTCGATGTCCAAGCCGTGCTCGCACACCTCGACGCCGTCGGCTACACCGGATGGGTCTCGCTGGAAGACATGAGCTCACACCGTGATCCGGTTCAGACGCTGCAGCACAACGCCAAAGTGTTGACGGCGATAGACGCACCAGGATGGAGGGCTGGTCTCAAAGCCACCTTCTGAGTGCCGGGCTTGTCGATGAGATGACGATAGCGAAAATCCTTCGCGCCCATAAGGCTCGCGAGGCTCGGGCGACCGGTCGGGTTTCCCAACGGCGATCCTGCTGGGAACTCCAGGTGGGGCAGAAGGGTTGCCGTCCAGTGGCATTGAGCTGTTCGGGCCAATCGATCTGGCGTCTACCGTCGGCATGATGAGTTCGGCGGAAGGGGCGGGAGTGCTGCAGGGCGCGGTTCATAAAGTCGCCTTAAACGACGTGGAGCTGGCCTACCGCGTCGCCGGCTCCGCTCCGGAGATGATCGTTCTGTTGCACGGCTGGCCGCAGACTGGGCTGTGCTGGCGCAAGATCGTTAGTCCGCTGTCGCAGCGCTACACCGTGATCGTCCCCGACCTGCGTGGGTACGGAGCCTCCGGCGTGACCCGCACGGGATACGACAAACGTGCCACCGCAGGTGATCTCGGCGAACTGGTCGACTACCTCGATCGCAGTGCGGTCGTGGTGGTCGGGCACGATCGAGGCGCGCGGGTCGCACACCGATGGGCACTCGACCGTCCATCGCAGGTCAGGTCCCTGGCGTTGCTCGACGTGCTGCCGACCCGGGTGGTGATGAATTCGTTCAACAGGACGTCGGCGGCTTCGATGTGGCATTGGTTCTTCCATTTGCAATCGGAACTGCCCGAGCTTCTGGTGGCCGCCAACGTCGAAGCCTACTTGCGATACTTCATGCGGCGCGTCCTGGAATCGGGCGACATCGATGAAGCAACCTTCCGTCACTATGTCGCCGCTTTCAGCGATCCCGATCACCTGCACGCCTCCTTCGAAGATTATCGGGCCGGCTTCACGACCGACCTCGAACTCGACGAAGCCGACCACGCCGGGGGCGTTCGACTGCAATGCCCATTGCTCCTGCTCTGGGGGGCCAGCGGCGCCCTAGCGACGGCCGACGTTCTCGCCGTCTGGCGCGAACACCACGCTTCGCCGGCCGCCGTGAGCGGCCGCCCCGTGCCCGGCGGCCATTACGTGCCCGAAGAATCACCTGCCGCTCTGCTGGAAGCCCTCGATGTGTTCTTGACAAGGCATCCCGCAGAGTAAGCGAGGCGCGTGGTCCCCTCGATTCGCGTCCGCGCGAGTGCGCCCCTGAACACCGAGTCCATGCGCTCACTAGCCCCGGGCGCTGGTTATCTGCCCGCAAAGTGCATCGAGTGTGTTGGTAGCACGAGCGAGCCCGATATGGTCGATGTAGTCCCGGGACTCGACGATCAGCCCGTCGCGGATCCGGAAGACGATGATGTTCGGCGAGGCCCATCCCCCTTCCCCGCGGTAGGTGAACTCGCCGATGAACAACTCGGGGTCTGCGGTGCGGTGGACGAACACGTCCTCCACGCAGACGCCCGAGAGTCCTGCCGACGCTCCGGCGGCGAAGTGATTTCGGAGTGCTTCTCGACTACGCAGCGGCGTGTCGCCGAGCGGGTTTAGGGGGTGCCGTACGTCGGTCTCTTCGTCGTAGAACTCAGCCAGTGTGCTGACCTGACTGTGGTCACCATTTTGCAAGCGGCATGCAACATCGAGCATGGCGCGGAACGTCTGTTCGGGAGTTAGCATGCTGGTAGTTCCTTTCCGGAGTGTTCACTCCGCAATATACGGAGTGAACACTCCGGAAAGCAAGGGTGCGACACGGGAGTGAAGGGCATAGAACACGACGGTGGAAAATGGCGAAATGCGGAGTGATGCGCAGGCGAATCGTGACCGTGTCTTGGCCGCCGCCGAAGAGGTTTTCGGGGAGTCCGGCAGAGCCGGTTCGACCGAGGAGGTGGCGCGCCGGGCTGGCGTCGGCATCGGCACCGTGTTCCGGCACTTCCCAACCAAACAACTGCTGATCGAGGCCACTATCGTGCGGCACATGACGATGCTCACTGACACCGCGCTGGCGCAAAGCGAGGGCGGCGGAGCCGGGGTGGCGTTTCCAGTGATGTTCCGGGAAATGGTCTCCAGAGCTCGGGCGAAGCTCGCGCTCGTTGCGTTGCTGGACGAAGCCAGCGACCAGGCGGGCTCCACCGATGAAGTCGGTGCTGCGGCTGCCGTGTTGCGCGACGCGGTCGAGGTGTCGTTATCCCGCGGACAGGCAGCCGGACAAGTACGCCCGGATGCCACGGTGGAAGAGGTGTACGTACTGATCAGGGCGCTGGCTAGCGCCGAAGGCGAAGGAGCTGTCGTAGAGAAGGCGGTCGGGATGGTGCTCGACGGACTAAGTCCTCCTCATCGTTCGTCGCGAGTTGAGGATTGAGACTCGGACGGGCGTCGACCAAGTGGGTCGCACAGCCACAGCAACTGGACGAGGTTTTCGTCTGACTCGCGCGTCATTCCGTCGATGCTGATGGACGGGAAGCCGAACCTCTGTCAGGTTGTTTGACTCATCAACAGTGATGCGGAACAGCTTTCTCAGCGCTGGCGACGGCGGCAACGCGCACTTCGCCCAGAGGCACGGGCCGAAGCGGGTCCAGGCATTCGTATAGCGACACCGTCGCGGATAGCCGTGTTGGCGGTGGACTGGTCCGTGGCTGGGGTTCGGGTGTCTGCCCTGTGAAGCAGCGGATTGGCAATCGAAACATCTTTGATCGACCGTTCCATGATGGGTACGCTATCACCATGGCTGGAACGCGACAATTCGACACCGATGCCGCCGTGGACAAGGCGATGAACCTGTTCTGGGAGCGCGGCTATGAAGCGACGTCCCTGCAGGACATCACCAAGGCGCTCGGACTGGGGCGCGGATCGATCTATCAAGCCTTCGGAAGCAAGGAAGGCCTCTACCGGGCAGCGCTGGCGCAGTACCTGAACCTGATGGCCGCAGAGTTGGTGACCGCCCTGGAGCAGGGTCCCGACCTGCGGTCCGCACTGAAGAACGCGTTGCTCGGACGCCTCGACGCCGCAATCGGGGGCCCGCTGCCGCGGGGCTGCATGCTGGTCAACGCTGCCTGCGAACGTCTGCCCCACGACGCGACAACACGTCAGACGGTCACCGACGTTATGGCCGCTAACCGAACGGCACTCGAAACGGCGTTGACCCGAGCCGTCGACCTCGGGCAGATCAATCCGTCCTTCGACCCGTCGAGCCTGGCCGAGTTCCTGGTGTCGTGCTTGAGCGGCCTGCTAGTCACCGCGAAAGTACAACCCGATCGCGCCGCTCTGACCCGCACCGTTGATATCGCGCTCAGCGTGCTCGGACAACCACAGCACTCGTCGGCCACCCTCGGTCCCCAACTGCAAGACCCGTCATGAGAAACACCGACACCGGATCGGATCCGACCGACGGCTCGCATCCCGGCTCGACGGCAGTGCCGTAAGGCGTCACCGCATGAGAAGAACTGAGCCCATACGAATTCGGTGTCGCAGCGATTGGCCTGTCGCACGGGCTGGCCCTGCAGCGCGCCGCCAACCCCACGTTGAAGTCCACGCTGCCCGCCCGCGCGCCGGCCACCTTCGTTGGCGGCGCGCTCGCCGGCACACCACGCAGCAGCAACTGTCCCGCGCCCGAGACTGAACCCGGCTGCAGCCGCACCCATTTGCATACCTAAACCGGTCGGACAACCGAGGAGAAACGATGACCGAGATCAACAAGGACGCCCTCGCCGCCGACACCCACGCGTTGGACGCATTCAACCGGCGCATCGTCGAGGAGTTCCGGGCCAATCAGGGTCGCGTGCAAGGCGTTCCAGGTGACGCCGTCCTGTTGCTCCACACCATAGGCGCGAAATCCGGCCAGCCTCGACTGTCACCGCTGGCGTATCTGCAAGTCGAGGGCCGGCTGCTGGTGGCCGGGTCGTCGATGGGCTCGGACAAGGACCCCGCGTGGGTGCACAACCTTCGCGCCAACGCTCGGGCCAGCATCGAAATAGGGACTGAGCACTACGATGTTGTTGCCCGAGAAGTCACCGGCGATCAACGAGATGCCCTCTTCGCGACATTCGCCCAGCGCGCACCGGTGCTCGCGGACCATCAACGACACACCGACCGGGTCATCCCGCTCTTCGAGCTTGTCCGATCATGACCGTCGCGGCGGCCCAGGCCCGGACACCCTATGCGGCCCGCGCGAACCGGCAGCTGTGACGTAGGAAGAGTTCGCCTGCCGCAGTCGAATTGACGAATTGTGCGCGCGAGTAGGCGTGGCCGTGATACTTGCGCTCCGCGAGCCGCTTGCGAACGAGCACACTAACGACGCTTCTGGTCGACCACGTCGGACCGGCTGGATCAATCCGACGGCAGCCAAGCGCGGCTGTACCCGCGCACGCCAAACCTAACGGCGCCGGATCGATCGGGTCTGAGCAAATGATCGCCGAATCCACTTCTAAGCAACCACGGCAGGTTGAATACTTATGCTGCCTTGCAAAGCATTTGACACCTGTGTTGCGGCCTGAATCAGCAGCTCCTCGACTCGAGGGTGTGCGCGGCGCCGAATACGCCACACCGAGTGCGGCGAGGCCACGCATTCCGTCGATCGGCGTAGCCATGCACGACACACTGGTGTCGAATGGCGTGGTAGCCGTTCGAGCCGAATCCTTCAGATCGCCAGACACGGTCCAGCGATCGGTTGCGTTGAAACTCAGGGCGACGCGATCCGGGGGTTCGGCTAATTCACTGAAAGCCTCGAGTGCCAACGTGATTCGTGATTCGAATCGCTTGTGATAAGCGCTTTCGCACGCAGTCAGCGCACGTCAGGGATCGGCTCCCGATCCCCGTCGCGGGTGTCGCGAGTTTGTCACTTCCCCGTGATACCGCCCCGGTTGTGCCTTTGATCGTGCGCTGCCTACCTGGTGCGCTGCTGATCTGCTAGGGGCTCGCAATCGCAAACGGGCGCGAACGTCAGCTAGCGCCCTTCCTTCAATTGACGACACATCTCGAGGCGCCATTTTAGAGTTTCTTCTGTCCACTGGTGCGACGCCACTTCTGCGTCGGAGAAGTTGTACGTGCGAGAACCGAGCATGTCGATCGGACTCACCAAAGTCGCCCCGGCGTCGACGTAGGCTTTTACCACATCTGTGACCTCCTGCGGGGCCCCGGCAATGAAGGCCTTCCTAACCATTTCATCCGAGATGCGCCCCATCAGCGAAGCGAAGTCGGCGTCGGTCAGTTTCGACGCATCCCAGCGAACCGAGTAATCCCAGTCATCTGGAAACAGTGGCTCAACCCCCTCCGCCCGCCACGCCTTGTGTGGAAGGCGCCCCCACAGCGCCGCGGCCAGACGGATCATGGGATTCGATCGAGCCATTGCCACGACTTCGGGTGATTCATGGATCAAGCACATCGGTATGACACCGAAGCCGAACGCGTCGGGATCCCGACCGGCACGTTCTACCTCGTCGCGCATCGCAGATACCCGACGGGCATATGCCTCAGGGGTTGATGCAGCAAACGGCACGGTGGTTACCCAACCGTCGGCGTACTTCGCCGCTATCTTAAGGAATCGCGGCCCGGCGCCCATTGACCAAAATTGTGGCCGCGGGCCGCGCTCTTTACCAATGAACGCGTTCTTGTAGGACCAGATATTACCTTCAAAGTCGAACGGTGAATCGCGTTCCCAAAGCAGATTATAGAGTCGGAAATGGTCTTCATAATGCGCTAACCCTTCGGATCGTCGATAACCAAAAGGTTTCAGGTTGTACAACTCCCCCACTGCGACCCATAACATCGCCTTACCGTTAGTGAGATTCGACAACGTCAGTGCGGTGCGAAAAAGTTGGGCAGGACCCTGGCGAATCGCCGGAAGGCCACCGTAGACAACACCTAGTCCGGGATGCTTCGTCGCCGCCACAGCAAGCGAGATCGATGATTCGTACCAGGAAGCGTTATCGGCTGCGCTCGTCGGCGCAGCAGCACTCAGCTGCTGCGGAACAAAACTCGAAAGGCCCAGGACGTCAGCTGCCGAGACGTAATCAACGACGCCTGATTCTTCGAATCTGTGACCTACTCCCTCCTCGATCCCAGGCGGAAGCCAACGAACAGGATGGAATGGAAAAACTGTCGTTACCGACGTTGTCATTTCTATGCATGCTCCTCATTGAGCGGACGGGTCCCAGCCCTGGTGGTCGGACGGGAGAATCGCGAAACGCTATGACCTGCTATCGATGCCCCGCGGACCCATCGCGAGCGGAATCTGGAACGGAGGCAAGTGGATTCGACATGGGGTCGCCCCACCACCGAGAAAGCCTCTGACCGCGGTCAGTCGTGCACAATCACGCCCTGCGCGCGGCCTCGTGCGGGATTGCGTCGGGCCCCAGCAGGGATAGATCAACACCCTCGTAGCTTCCAACGTATTCGATGCCGCGACTTATTAATCCATCGTCGTTGATATCGATGATCACACAGTTTGTCATCTGCACCCTCTGTCCGGCGGGACCGAAGGCGGGGGAGGTTCCAGAACTTGTCCCATACCACAACATTTCGAATATCGCGTGCCGGTCATCGCCAAAAACTCGGAGAAGTTCCAAACTGCGGTCGGGAAGTGGATCGCCTTCTTTTGGCTCGAAATAGTTCGTCAATCGGCCGGAGAACCCCGCATTCATCGCAGGCGCAGAATATTCAATATCTTCAGCCATGAGATTGGCAAATCGCTCGCTATCTCTTTCGTTGTAGGCGGCACACCACTCTTCGGCGATCTTCTTCGCATCCATGGTCGACTTCCTTTCGGCTCAGCGGCGAGCGCGTGTGAAGTGTACAAGCCGCCAGCGACGACTAGCCTGGTAGAAAAGTAACCATCCTCACCGTGACCGGGGGCCGCCTACATCGCATGCTCACCGGCCATTAATTCAGTATCCGGGCACGACGTGGGGCCGACGGGCAGGTCGCGCGGCAGCGCTTCTCCGAATTCAGGGCCGATGACAAGGTTGACGATCCGGACGGGAATATCGGTGCGCTCGAGTCTGATTCGGCCGAGCTCGGTACCACTCGAAGGGGTACGGGCAGACTTGAGTACCACCGCACATCCGGCTGCTGGTCCCGCCGCCATTCGTGAACACGTTCAGCTGCAGCAGGCGTTGCACCGCTGATCAACCCGATCAAACGAAACTATGTTGAACAACGAGCCGGCGCGATGTCACAGGCCGACGCTGGCGGAAAGCCTTGCTCATCATCCGCTTCCGAGTACTGGTGCAACCGACGAGAGCCCCGGAGACCTTTGAGAGATCCAGGCACTGGTTATGCGTGTACAGCTACTACCGTCTTGTTCGTCGACACTGCTCCTCGAGCACGCCACGGCTGACGCGGCCGGTGTCAACTTCGCCAATAGCGCACTGATGCAAGGCAATAGGAATACGGGCACAACTGACACCTGGCTAAGCCAGCGCTAGTTCTTGACCGTTTACGCCCGCCGCGCCTATAAAAGCGAGACCGTCAATTTATGACCGTGTAACACCTTCGATGGCAACGAAGCCTGCGAGGAGCTGAATCTCATGTCTGCGAAGTCTGGGCCAGAGCACTGCACCGATCGGTTCTTCCGCAGCAAGAAACGGGTTCAGCCATCCCCTACTTCCACAAACAAAGTCGCGGATTCCGTTCCGGCGGCGCTGTTTCAAGCCGCGCCGACAGCCTGGGCTGCCGACGCATCGAGCGCCGTCACCCAACGCCTTCACCTCGCCGCGGGGTCCTGCGGGCAATGGCTCCGCGTCGGCGCCGTGGCAACCGGCTTGGGTTTCGCCGTGGCCACCGGCCACGGTGTCGCCGCCGCCGAGACCTCGGATGTCGAATCATCGGATGGTTCGACGTCGGGGTCGGCCAATTCCGAATCATCGACTCGACATCCAACGTCCACAGCCTCAGCCCAACCGAGCACCAACTCCAACCATGACGTCGACCTCCAAAGATCGTCGCACAGAGCACCTTTCAGGATCTCAGTTCAGCGCAACACCGCCTCCGACACCACCGCAGAGCCAGACGCATACACCAGAGCCCACCGACGAGGTGGGAACGGCCTCAACGCGTCCACCGTCGGTCCCCGCGTCTCGGCGCAGGAGCGAAAACGCCAACAACTTCCCGATGGCCACGACGCGTCGTCCGACAAGAACAGTCGCACAGAACCTGGATCCGGCGACGTCACGCAGACGCTGTCGACGGCCTCACCGGATCGATCGGTCTTGCGCGGCGCGGTGAAGACGGCGACCGCACCGCTGCCGGCTGCGGCGATGCGGACAGCGACTCGCCCCTCAACGGCTGCGGCGACGCCTCACACCCCGGCAGCCACAATGGCGCCAAAGGTTGAACCCACCAGAAGAAGCGCCAACGTACTGACGTCGATCGGGTTGACACCTCGCACGGCGGACAGCCCTGCTCCGGCGGCCCCGGTGGGGCCGCTGGTCAACTCGCTGACATTGGTGGTACGCGATCTCAACGGCAGGATGACCACCGATCGGGCCGCCGCCCCGTCGATAGTGGGTGCCGCGCCCCTGCTGCAGGCTTACTCGCTGTCTTCTCTCGGCGGGAGGTGCGGCTTGATCTGCGACGGCGCCGACGGCACAGAGGATCATCCGGACGGGGTCGGCGGCGGACTGCTGTTCGGTAACGGTGGTGCCGGCTGGTCGAGCACCGTCGCCGGTGTCGCCGGCGGCAACGGCGGCGCCGGCGGTCTGCTGGGAGGCAATGGTGGCAAGGGGGGTGCCGGCGGCTTGGGCGCTGACGGGGGCAACGGCGGCGATGCCGGTCTGCTCTGGGGTGATGGCGGTGACGGCGGTGATGGCGGCGCCGGTGCGAATGGCGGCGACGGTGTCGCCGGACTCAATGGTGGCAGCGGCGCCAATGCAACCGGTGGCGGCGATGGTGGCGCCGGCGGCAACGCTGGTCTGTTGTCCGGCCGCGGCGGTGACGGCGGGGCTGGCGGCGCCGGCGGTAAGGGCGGCGCCGGTACTCACGGCACTGACGCGGCCGCGCCCGGCCTGGACGGCGGTCCCGGCGGAGCCGGCGGCACCGGCGGTGACGGCGGGGCTGGCGGCACCGGCGGTAAGGGCTCCCTACTGTCCGGCCTCGGCGGGGCCGGCGGGGTCGGCGGCGCGGCCGGTGCCGGAGGTGCCGGTGGGTACGGGGGCACCGGGAGTGCAACGGTCGTCACCCTGCCCGACGGAACGCTCAGCGACAGCACGGGCGTCGGCGGCATCGGCGGTGCGGGTGGTGCCGCGGGTCAGGCCGGCATCGGCGGAACCGGCGGTCCTGGCGGTGTGACCGGTCACGCCGGCGTCAACGGTGCCTCCGGTGCTACCGCCCAGGCCGGCAAAGCCGGCGGGGTCGGCGGTGCCGGAGGCCTGAGTGGTCGGCTCCCCTACCTTGACGTGGGTACCGCCACTCAGGCACAAAAAGACCTAGACGCTTTAATGAAACAACTCGGTCTTCCGATACAGGCGGCCACGGGCATTCAGCTCGTGGACGCGGAAGGACGAGTCATCGGTCCGCTCAATGCCTACCTCTACAACCCGGTAACCGGAGAGGCCATCTTCAACGTCGGTAACACCTTCTCATCGTCAACTCTCTCCCCGCGAGTCAGAGAGATCGTGATCCTTTCGGTGGGCGGACAGTGGGGCTCCGAGTACGAGCTGTATGCCCACGCCAAGGCGGCGCGCCTCGTCGGTGTTCCCGAGGAAGCGATAACGGCGTTAGCCAGCGGCCAGGCACCGGTGGGACTCACCGGCGACGAACTGATTGCCGCCCAATTCGTGCAGGAACTCGTGTCGACCCATCGTGTCAGCGACGAGACCTACGCCGCGGCGGTGGCAGCGTTCGGGCAGACAGCCGTCGTCGACATGGTCAACCTGGCGGGCACATACCTCGGCGTGTCGGCGACGCTGAACGCGTTCGAGGCGCAGGGGCCAGAATCGTTCTCGGCGCCGATACCGCCGGCGGAGCCGGCACCCGTTGCTGGCACCGACGAAAACGGGCTGGGCGGTCGGCTGCCGTTGCTTGATCTCGATACCGCGACCCCCGAGCAGCTAGAACTCGACGCGCGGATTAAGGCCATCGCCATTCCGACACAGGCGGCCACAGGTATACAGCTCTTGGATTCGGAGGGACGACTCATCGGCCCGCTCAATGCCTACCTCTACAACCCGGTGATCGGCGGGGCGCTGTTCGACGTCAGCAACACCTTCTCATCGTCCACTCTTTCCCCGCGAGTCAGAGAGATCGTGATCCTGTCGGTGGGCGGACAGTGGGGCGCCGAGTACGAAATCTGGTCGCATGCAAAGGTGGCGACCCTTTACGGCATCCCCGAAGATGCGATCGACTCGTTGTCGAGCGGGCAGGCACCGGTCGGGCTCACCGGCGACGAATTGATAGCCGCCCAATTCGTGCAAGAACTTGTGTCGACCTACCATGTCAGCGATGAGACCTACCACGCCGCGGAGGCGGCCTTCGGGCAGCAAGGTGTCGTCGACATGGTCAACCTCGCGAGCACGTACATCGGGGCCTCGGCGTTGCTGAACGCCTTCGAGGTGCCGGTTCCACCGCAAGCGGCCACCACACCCGTTGTCTGACCCGCGGCCAGGATAGGCCCGGCTCAGGCAGATCGAACGGAAGCCGCCAAGCCACAGACGGGTGCCGCTTTCGCGGGTCTTCTGACAACCGTTGCCGACATCTCAGGTCGGTCGATCCGAAGCACGCCTGGATTCTGACTCGATCGTCCTTGCACGGACCGGGTCTTCCGCTCCGGCGCAGGCCCGGTCCGTGTCTCGTTCACCGGTCGGCAATCCCTTCTTGTCTCAGTCGCTGCGCGCCACAATGTACGCGGGCGCCCACCGCACTGAGTAGGGCAGGCGGACAGTGTGGTTGGGCCGTCCTGTTTGAGTCCAGTGACCCGTTAATGCCCATCGGGCGGGCGAGCGCGCGTCTTGCTTCCGCTTGTCGCGGTCACAAACCGTGAAAGCGGCCGAGGCGCGGCCTTGCTGGAAAACTATCCGACCGAGGCGAATTGTGGCCGTCTCGAGCCTGGTGCCAGGGGTGCTCGCCATGGCGGATGCTCGCTGAATCCGGGTGGCGGTGCCGCCGTCAAGCTTGAGTCTGAGCCGGCGGGCGCCAGAAGACCACAAGCTGCCCGATACCGCCCGCAAGCCCCAGGGCGGTCGAGATCACCAGACCCCACCAGCCTTGTAGGGCTTCGGAGAACGCGGCTTCGTGGAAAACAACGTAATCGAGACTCAACCTGCCCGGGCCGATTGCGGCGATGCCGACCGCGAACGTGGCGAGCACCAAATTGTATTCCCAGCCATCCTTGACGATGAAGAACCCGTTGTGCCGGTGCACTGTCCACGCGGCAACGAGCATGAGCGCAACGAAACCGGCAGCCGAGATCGGAGTGAGCAGGCCGACGGCGATACCCATGCCGGCTGACATCTCGGCGGTCGCGGCTACGCGAGCGTGAAACATACCCGGCTTCATGCCCAAGCTGTCGAACCAACCGGCGGTTCCTTTCAGTCCACCCGGGCCGATGAACTTGTTGTAACCGTGCCCGGCCATCGTCAGCCCCAGCACGACTCGAAGGAGCAATACGCCGACATCGAATGGACTCACGCGTAGAACCTAAGTCATGGCATTCAGTGCCGCAATGCTTTTCAGAGCAACCGTTCCGAGGGTGTTTACCTGAATCGCAGTTCCTATTGCAGGTCAGCATGATTCACATCGTCAATGTCGTGGTGCGACGCGCTAGGTGGTGTTATTGCCACCCGGTGAGAGTTCGCAAGTTTGGCTGCATCGACCGGTACGATTCATCGCATCATCCGACCGGATTTCCCTTTCCCCTCGAAATCCGGCCGGCCGACTCCATATCTGAGCCCTGCCGAAACCCATCACGGGACTTGGGCAGTGCTATGGGGGCGGTACGGACGCCACAATGGTTGTTGCGTAGGCGAACTCCCTGCTGCGAGTCAGGTGATCGACCACATCTCCAGAAGTGCCCTCAAAGTTGCCACGAGTGGGAGTGGTTGGTCGAGCATCGGGTGGTGACCGGCCTCGGCTAGCTCCACAAAGGGTCCTCTGAGTTGCATGATGGACCGGATAATCTGTGCCCCGCCAAGCGGGGGCTAGACCCGCTTCGCAACGCAGATAACCTACGCGACAGGGCATCTCGGCCAGCGTGCGTTCCATAGTCTCTTCATCGGCGGGAATCGCATCTTCTAACGGTGCATCGAAAATCGCCGGATCGAATTTCCAGAACCAGCCGTCGCGCGTTTTCTGTACCGATTCTGCGGCGATATGGCGTTCCACATAGGGCAGCACCGTTTCTTGTGCGGGAACCGCGACGAATCGGGAAACGATTTCATCCTTGGTCCGGCGACCGGTCGGGTGCCGATTGTAGTTGCGCAGTCGCGCTCGTTCAGGGGCGTGATCACGAAGGGGCGAATCGATGACGACAATGCTGTCGATTTGCGCGCCGTAGTGTTGCGCCGCAGTGGCCGTGACCCAGCCGCCCATGCTGTGGCCGACGATTGTCGGCCGTCCCGATGGCCCGGCAGATGTTGCAGCCGCGAGTACTTCACGTGCCCAGGTATGTAGGTGATACGTCGTGCGGGCGTCACTGTCTCCGTGACCGCTCAAGTCTGGGGCAATGACTCGGTGGGTGCGGGAAAAAAGGGGTGCGATGTGGTCCCACCATCCGGAGTGCGCGGCACCTCCGTGGACGAACACCAGTGCCGGCCTCTCACGGCTACCCCAGGTGCGCACATGTATGTTGCACCCATCGACATCGATGTCGTCGTGCTCGGGCCGGTTGTCAATCGCTCCGATGAACCATGTAGGCACGGGTGTTTCGGGTCCTGATTGGCGAAACAAGTTCGGCACCCCATTTCTTATTACTTGCGACCGGGTGACGGCCAAAACTTCGCGGCTACATCGATATTGATACCGATAGGGCCGATGTGGGTGAGCGTCTAAGTGTGAGGTCGGTGGTTGCGGGTGGCGGGCCGGTGAAGGCGTTGAAAGGACTGTATTGCGTCCGAGGGTTCGCGAGCTTACGGTTCCATGGCGCGACGACGTCCTATCGCCGAAGAGAAATATCAGATCCTGCAGGGCGAGCTTGTATTCGTACGCGGTTCAACGTGTCTCCTTCGACTATGCCGAGCCACAAGTGCTGCTTCGTCAGCGCGGCAGTGCCATTTTCGGGGTAAGTTCTAAAAGCTGTGTCTGGCCGTGCAATTGGCGCTAATCGTCGGCTGATGCTGACGCCTCTGTCGTGAGGTCACCTCGTCGCTGGTGTCAACATCGACCCCTGCAGGCATCGAGAGGTTCACAGATCGCCGGCAGCACCACGGACTTGTGGGGCGTGCGCACACTCCCGAACACCGCTCTGTTGGCATAGTTCAGTGAAGGGCGGACGCCCGTCGGGAGCAATCATCGAATTTTCAGATAGCGCCATGTCAGGACGTGGCGCGCCACCGCCGGCTTCTATGCCACTACCAGCGATCGACTATGAATTCGCTTCCCCGGGTGTCGGCGCCGGCGATGATCGCTCGCACGGTACGGCGGCATCGGCCACAGTGGCTACCGGCACCGCAAGCCGCGGCAACCTGCTTGTGGCAGCTCCTTTCGCCACCACGGCGGCGATAGCCTCTCTCGTGGTGCCAGTACAAAGCAAACGAACAACGTTTAGTAGAGCTTCTTCCCCAATTATCTGATCGTGGCAACCAGTTCGGTGGTCATCGCGGCGAGCTGAGCACTCCACGAGCCCCAGTCGTGGTTGCCGCTATCTGGTATGTCGAAGTGTCCATTGTGCCCTCCGACGCGCCGGTAATCCTGGAAGAATGCCCGGTTGCTGCCCTGCGCTTGATCGCAATAGCCGATCATCGCGGCGGGGTCAGAGCACGTCAGCGTCGCCGGGCTGTAGACCCACAATCGAGTGTTGTTGTCCGCCAACAGCTGAACGTGCACGGCGGGGTCGTGCCATTTCCACCGACCCAGCTGGGGCAAGCCCCACATATTGCGAATGTCGACACCGCCGTATTGCGCCAGCCCGGCCGTGATCGCACCGTTCATGTAGGTGTTCGACGGGGTCAGGAACCCCGAAAGCGACCCGGCGTAGCGGTACCGGTCGGGATGAAATGCCGCCATGGTCAACGCCGCCGTGCCACCCTGGGCCGCGCCGACGATGCCGTGGCCGCCCGGCGCGAGGCCCTTGTTGGCGGCCAGCCAATTGGGCAACTCGTCGGCCAGGAACGTCTCCCACTTCTTGCTGCCGTCCTGCTCCCAGTCGGTGTAGAGGCTCCACGCGCCGCCCGCGGGTGCGGCGACTGAGATCCCCTGGCCAGCCAGCGTGGTCACGGCGTTGCCCACCGTCACCCAGGTACTGACGTCGGGAGCGGCGTTGAATGCATCGAGCAGCACTACCGCGTGCGGGCCCCCACCCAGAAACGCAACCGGAATATCGCGCCCCATCGCCGTCGACGGGACCATCAGCATCTCGACGTCGGCTGCCCTTGCCTCCTTGGCGGAGCAAAAGCACAGACCTACGATGACGATAAGGATGACCCGCAGAAGCGTCCTACGTCGCTGTGAAAGATTGGGCTCCTCATCCGCCGCGTCGTTCCCATCCCTGGTGATCGGCGCTCTAACGTCGTTCACAGACGGCGACCTCTCGTCACATCCGAGCGCCTCAGGCTGGCAGCCGTCGGCGCCATGGCCAACTCAATTGGCTCGTTTCAACAGCGTTCTTGTCTATGCCATGTTTTTCAGATAGCGCGTAACGGCGGGCTGGGCGCCGAGGCGATCTCGATGCACGTGGCTGCGGGTGGCGCGAACCTGCTGTCTTTCGGTGGTGCTCTGCGCACAGGACCCTGGCCTGATCCCGATTGGTTGCTCCAGGGGCGTATGAGAGTCTCGCGGCCCGAGTGTGGGCAGAAAGGCTTGGCAAGATCATGGCGACGAGGAATCGGCACAGTCCCGAGCAGATTGTGCGCGAGCCGATGGCAGCTGATCGGCTGCCGGCACCGCCTTTGACACTCCTTGCCAAGGTCTTGTGAAGACTTCTGCATACGCCGGGACCGATATCGGGCGACTGAACCTATTCAACGGCAATGGGTTTGGCGATGATAAGCACTTGCAGGTGTATGTCGTTTGTTTACGTGTCGTCCCCGACGGCTGCCCATGAGCGAAAATTGCTGTGGGCGGTTACTAAAGGCACTGATCTAGATGTTGCCGTCGGCGCCGAGGCGGACGAGGGGTAGGAACACCGCGTCCACAATCTCCTCGATGGCTTCATCGGTCAGGGGTGCCAGCGTGAACAATACGTCGTGGCGAAGCAGGTCGGCGGGTAGCTGTGCAACTCGGCCATTGATCTGGTCGGGCCGGATCTCCCCACGGGCGACAGCGCGGGCGATGAGTTTGTCCATGGTGGCGCCGCGCTCGCCCTCAAGCGCGTCGCGCAGTTCGGCGATGTTGGTACCGGTGTCGCGGTAGAAACCACCGAGCCGGGTCATTACGGTGACAGCGAGATGGCCGCGTTGGTTGTTGGCCTGTCGCAGCAGATTGATCACGTCGCCGCGCAAACTGCCGGTGTCCGGCACAGTGAGTGGATCCTTTTTGATTGCAGCAACCAACGCGGCGTGTACCAGCTCCGGCTTTCCCGGCCAGCGCCGGTAGAGCACCGCGCGACTGGTGCGGGCCCGGGCGGCGACGCCATCGAGGGTGAAGTCGTCGTAGCCGCGCTCGTTGAGTTCGTCCCAGGCCGCGGCCAGAAGCGCGTTCTCGAGGGCGGGACCGCGGCGACGCTGCGGAGCGGCGTCAGGGATAAGAGACATTGCGTTTCCTAAGGCTGATCGCTACGGTCATTGGATACGCAATGGATCTTATCTCCGAGGGGGCTTACCGATGCGCATTCTGGTTTCCGGCGCGGGCATGGCCGGGCTGTGCGCGGGCATCAATCTGGGCAACGCCCGGCATGACGTCACCATCGTCGAACGCGCACAACATCTTCGGGTCAACGGATCACCGATCGACATCCGCGGCGAGTCGCTGGCCGTTGCCCGACAGATGGGCGTCCTCGATGAAATCTGCGCACGGCGGGTCGACATGACGGAGCGCAGTTGCTTCGTCGACGGCAACGGTGACAGGGTGGCCGATCTACCGCTCGCGGAGATCAACGACACGGCTGACGACATCGAAATCCCACGAGAAGACTTGGCGCACGTGCTGCGCAATGCCCTCGGGCCGTCCGTGGCGTTGACGTTCGGCGAGTCCATCACCGAACTCCACGATGACGGTCGCGGCGTCGACGTACTGTTTGCCTCTGGCGAACGGGCCCGCTACGACCTGGTGGTGGGCGCCGATGGTCTGCACTCTGCCACCCGCCGGCTCACTTTCGGGCCCGAGCACCAATACCTGCGTCATCTCGGCTTCTACACCGCTGTGGCCAATTTCCCGGAGTACCACCCAACCGGTGCCCCCAACCCGATCTACAACTTCCCGGGGCACTTGGCTGGGATAGTCACCTATCGCGACGTGGCGTTGGCGGTACTGACCTTCCGCTCATCATGGATCGACTACGACTACCAGGACCTCGATGCGCAAAAGCGCATCCTCACTGAGGAATTCGGTGGACATAACCGGTGGCGGGTGCCCGAACTGCTCGACGTGGCACACCGTGATCCGGAACTGTACTTCGACTCCGTGAGCCAGATCGACATGCCATCGTGGCATCGGGGACGGGTCGTCCTCGTCGGCGACGCGGCACACTGCGCATCCCCGATGTCCGGGCGGGGAACCAGCCTGGCCATCACCGGAACATGGCTGCTGACAAAGGCATTGTCCGACAACGCCGACGACCTGGATGCAGCGTTCGCCCAATATCAGCGTGACCAGCGCCCGCACGTCACGTACGCCCAGGGCACAGTGGGTGCGGGCGGGGACCTCTTGGTTCCCGCCACTCAGGAAGCTATCGACGCACGCAATCGCGAGCTAGCTCACGCCGGCTGAGTTCTTCTGGGTCGGCTCACCGCACCGACATCCGGCACAGCAGAGGGGCACGTCTGAGTTTGAAGACCGTAGTTGCGACTGCTCGATTCCGAGCCTTCGCGGCGCCGCGATGCACGCCGATGAGCGCGTCATGGCCGTCCTCAGGCCAACGCCTTGCATCCGCACTCCGCCAAAGAGATTGGATCGAGCTTGCCTCAGTTGCCAGGCGGGATGAGCATCGACTGCCACGTCTGTTCTGCGTGACCGTGAGCCAGATCGGCTTGGGTGTAGGTCTTCCCGTCCGGACCGATGTAGCTGCCGGTGGCGGGGTCGTACTGGGCCACGGCGATGGGCGGCAGCGGCGACGCTGCACCGGCCTGTGGGGTGACCTGGTCGGCAGCCGGGGCTTCACCTGGACGAAGTTGCGGGACATCTTGTCCGGACAGCGTCGCGTTGGGGTCGCCCTTCCAGTTGTATCCCTCGTTGAGCGGCACATACTGCTCGTCGCTTTCGCACATCTTTGCAGTGGGTGCCCGCTTCCCCGGCTTGCCGACGCATGGTGTGTTGCGTGCGCCGCGCACGTTGAACGGGGAATTCTGAGGGACCCGGCAATACACGTCGCCCGCCGGACGGTCGGGGTTGTCCTGGTAGGCCGGGGGCCGTTGCTGGTTGGCCGGTAGATACCCGGTCTGACAGGGCGGTGGCACGTTGATGTTGAGGCCGAAGGTTACGAACGGTCCCCGGTAAGCCGTCGGGTTGTGCAGGTCGGGTACCAGTGCACTGCCGAGGATGCCGACGGCCTGAGGCAGCAGCACGAGCAGTTGCTCGATGCTGGGGTGGTAGGTAACTGCCACGTCGGCGACGCTCACCAGATTGGCCAACAGGATCGGCAGCGTCGGTTGCAGCCGTTCGAAGAGCTGCCTGCCCTGATCGGCGGCATCGGCGCCCTTGTTGAGCACGCCCTCAAGCGCGTCATCCCGGTTCTTGACCTGCGAGGTGATGCTGGCAAGATGAGCCGCCCACGCATTGATCGAATCGGATGTCTCGCTTTGCGTGTCAAGCACTGGCTTGGCTTGGTCGATCAGGTCGGTGAGTGGTTTGAGGTTGGCTTGGGCGTCGATCGCCAACGTTGTCGACCCCTTGACCAGGCGTCGCAGATCGGGGCCGAGGCCCGTCAGGGCCGCGTCCCCTTCGTCGACAACGGTTTTGAGGTTCTCGCGCGGAATCGCCTCGAGGCCGCGGTTGGTGTCGTCGAGCAGCACGCCGATATCGGGCGGCACCGATGTCCTCGCCAACGGTATGACATCGCCGTTTTCAAGCACCGTCGCGCCCCCGTCGCCCCGCGGAACGAGTTCGACGAACTGCTCGCCGATTGCCGAGCGGCTATGTACTGCAGCATCGACGTCAGACGGGATCTTAGTGTTGGAGTTAAGTGAGAGCTCTGCCTCAACGCCGGTGTTCGTCATCCGCACATTCTCGACCCGGCCCACTTCGATGCCCCGATAGGTCACCTGTCCCGACGCGTACAGCCCGCCCGTACTGGGTAGCTGCATCGTGATCGTGTAGCGGCCGATGCCGAATAGCAGGCTGGGTAATCCGATGTAGCCAAACGCCATCACGAGTGCCGCGATCGTAGACACGATCGTGAACACCATCAACTGGATCTTGAGTCGTCGGGTCAACCGCATATTAGGGCCCCTGATCTGCCTTGTATGGCGCCGTGAGCGGATTGCCGCCCGTGTAGGGGCTTGGCATCTGTCCGAGGGTGCGGCCCCATTGCATCTCCAGTTCGGTCAGGTCGCCTTCCCAGCGGGTGCCGGTGAAGAACCCTGAGTCGAGGCGGCTGAGAGTGAGATCGAAGATGCCGGTGAGATTGACGTAGTCGCCGCGGAAGTAGTTGTCGATGTTCTCTTTGACGAAGGGGAACGTCGTGAGGAAGCTCAGCGATTTGACCGCGGCTGGGCCGGCGTTGGCCACCGACTCCAGCACCGGCCCAATGGCATCGAGTTCCTTGACAAGGTTGTCCTTTGTTTGATCGACCGTGTCGGCGGTCAGAGCGCTGAATTTGCCGAGCTGGTCGAGAGCGTCGGCCAGGTTCTGGCGTTGGTCGTTAAGTACTGACAAGGCTTGGGGAATCGACTTGAGCGCTCTGTCGACAACGGGTTTCTGATCGGCGATCTGGCCCACGAGCTTATTGAGGCTGTCGGTGGCGTCGATGATGTCTTGAGTTTGGTCCTTGACGTTGCCGATGAAGATGTTGAGCTGCTCGATCAGACTTCTGACATCGCTTTCACGCCCGGTGAAAGCGGTGCTCAGCGATTTCGTGATGTCTTCGATTTGACCGATTCCCCCGCCGTTGAGCAGCATCGACACCGTCGCCAGCGTCTGCTCGGTGGTGGGATAAGCCTTGCCGGCCGATAGCGGGATTAGCGAACCGGCGTGAAGCCGGCCTTGCGGCGCAGCGCTTTTCGGCGGTGCCAGCTCAATGTGCAGGGAACCAAGAAGGCTGGTTTGACCGATGGTCGCGGTGGCGTTGGCGGGCAGATCGACATCGCCGTTGAGTGTCATCGTCAACAGGGCATGCCATCCTTGTCGGTCGATCTTGGTTACCGTGCCGACGTTGACGTCACCGACACGCACTCGTGAGTTCTGCTGAATATTGCCGACATCTGGCAGCTGCGCCTGGATCGTGAAGGAGCCCGGTCCGTGGCCCTCCGTTCCGGGCAGCGGCATGGAGTTCGCGCCCCGCCATCCGCATCCGGAAGCGCCGACAACCACGGCGACCACGATCGCGCTGATTCGCACGGCGGAGGTGCTCATGATCCGGCTCCCGCAGGGACCATCAGATCGTGCAGATTGCTGGCATCCGGGGGCGCTTCGGCGGGCAATGGCGGCGTATCCGCCGGGGGGTGGGACACTGTTTCGCCCTGTGGCGGTTGATCATCCGGTGCGCCCTGCGCGGGTCCGTCCGCGGGCGCCGCCTGGGGTGTCGCTGGCGGGACGTAGTCCGGACGCAGCCAGTCTTCGCTGTAGGTGATCTCGTTGGGCCGCGCCGCGGCTCCAACGATGGGATTCGCGCCGAAAGGAAGGAAGTTGTACTGACGGTTCTTGATGATCGGCGCGAGATACTGTACGCACAGTTTGGCGGCCTGTTCAGCACCCAAGGTTGATGCGGCCTGAATCGCCCCGCACAGGAACTGAATCGGGTTCTGAAAGTTGTTCAGCGAGAACGCACCGCGGAAGCCGCCCTGGGCCACAGGGTAGATGTTGGTGAAGTTCGCGATCTGGGTCGGCGCGATATGCAACGTTTGCTTGATGTCGTCGAGACTCTGATTCAGCGCGACGCTGATCGAGGAGAGTTTGTCACTTGCGACGCCGACAGGTTCGCGGTTCTCTTTGACAAAGCTCTGCACATCGCTGACTACATCATTGATGTCGGCTACCGCCTCGCCGACCTCGTCGGGCTGATTGTCCAGCAGCGTCGTGGTCGCCGCCAAGTTCTGGTTGAGCGCGCGCATCAGCTCCGTGCTGTCCTGCAATGCCGACACGACGGTCGACAGATCCTTGACGGTGCTGAACACATCTCGGCTGTGATCCCCGAGTGTCGAAAAGGCTTGGGACAGTTTGATGATGGTGTCGTGAATATTGGCGCCTTCGCCGCGCAGGTTGTCTGCGGCGGTGTTGACCAGCGAACCGAGCGTGCTCACACCGCCCGGCTGCGTCGGTTGCAATGTCTCGACAAGCTTTTGCAGCTGTATGCGCAAGTCGTCCCATTCGACCGGCACGGCGGTCCGCTCCCGCGGGATGACCGCGTCGGTGGCCATGACCGGGCCGCTGGTGTAGGCCGGCACGAGCTGAATCGCACGCGCCGAGATCAGCGAGGGCGACAGGATCACCGCCTTGGCCTCGGCCGGAACTTTGTACTTGTCGTCGACCCAGAAAGTCATCTTGACCTGTTGCGGCTGAGCTTCGATCGTCTCGATGGCGCCGACTCGGACGCCGAGGATACGCACGTCGTCGCCGGGAAAGATGCCTGTGGCGTTCGTGAAGTACGCGGTGACACGCGTGCGGTGCGCGACGTCCCAGGCCCGTACCGCTGCTAGCGTTCCGCCCACGAGGACCAGCACCAGCGCAAACGCGGCCGTGATCTGCCACTGTCGCTTTGTCATTCCTGTCCTCCTGCCGGTGCGGGGCTCGCCGGCGGGGCCGGGTTGGCCGGCTGCTGAAGCGGGTCATCGACGGACACCGGCGGTGTAGCGGGCACCGGCTGTACGTCTGCCGGCGGCCCCGGCGGCGGCCCTCCTGGTGGCGGCGCGGCTACTGGCTCGCGGTACGGATAGCAGCCGGGGCCGGGCAACGGCACCCCCGGTGGACCGCATTGTTGATCGCCGGGATTGCCGGTGATGGCGTCAGGCACGGTAAGGCGAGGTTCACCGCCTTGACCGGTGCGCGGGTAAGGAACCGGAAGTGCCGGTGTCCCGGGTTGGCCGACCTGCGGGTCCACCAACTGCGACGGGGCAAGGACATTCGGATCTAACCCCAAATCGGAGAATGCGGCGTCGATAAAAGGTTGTAGGTATTGTCCGGGCAAAATATTGGCAACATAGCCTTTGAAGAAAGGCCCCGACGAAATCGATTCGCCCAGCGACATCGAGTAAGCGTTGAGCCGCTTAATCGCGTCCTGCAACGACGCCTTGCGATGCTCCAATATCGCCAGTACACCGTTGAGTTTGTCTAAAGCAGGCTTGAAGGTCTCGCGGTTCTCGGAGACGAAGGCGTGCACCTGTCGACTGACAGCGGAGATGTTGCCTGCGATGGCATCCAACGCGCTGTCTTGCGTCCGCAGTGCCGCCAGTAATGCATTGGTGTCGGCAACCAAACTGACGATTTGGTCGCTGCGCTCGGACAGCACCCCGGCGACCTTGCTGGCGTGTGACAGCAGCGATCGCACTTGGTCGTCGCGTCGCGCGATGGTGTCAGCGAATCGGGAGGCGCCCTGCACCGCGACACGTACCTCGGGCGGCGTCTCTGAAAACGTTTGGGCCAGCGTTTCTAACGACGCCGATAGCTCGTTTGTGTTGAGTCCGTTGACTGTTGTCGACAGGTCGCCCAGCGCGTCGGCGAGCTGGTAGGGCGACGTGGTCCGGTCCATCGGGATGGGACCCGACTGGCGTCCGCCGCCGCGGGGCGTGACTTCGACGAACTTGGCGCCGAGAACGGTCTTCGTCTTGATCGCCGCTTCGGAACGATCACCGACCTGGACGTCGCCGTCGATATGAAAGCTCACCAGGACTTGATCTCCGTCGAGGTCGATGCTGGAGACCTGACCCACACGAAGACCGGAGACCTCCACCGGCGAGTCGGGACGCAGGCCCGCGGCGTCGGCGAAAAACGCCGAGTAATCACGTGCTCCGTTCACGAACGGTAGCTTGTTGTAGTTGAGCACGCCTACGAGTGCAGCGACGGTGATTAGGCTTCCGATCACACCGACTTTGAGCGGGTTTCGTTCCGTTAGTTCTTTCATGGCTTTGGCGTGCACCTACCTGATTTCTGGCCGATCAGCTTGATGTATATCGGCTGACCGCCGTGACCGTTCACTTTCAGGATCGCCTCGCAGATATAGAAGGCGAACCAGTCCCCGTACAGGCCTTGGCGACCCAGCGTCTTGTAGGCGTCAGGCAGGGTGTTGATGAGGTCGTCGAAGTAGGCGGCGTCATTGAGCACCAGCGTCGACGTTCGGTCGGTTTCGTGGACGACTTTCTTTAGCGCAGGCCGCGAGCGTTCAAGCAGATCGGCCAGCGATGCGGATGCGGCGTTGGCATAGGCGACCGAGTTGGTGATGTCCTGCTTTCGACCCGCCAATGTCTGTGTCAGCGAGGCGATTTTGTCGACCGCCTCTCCGAATTGCCTGTTGTTGTCGTCGAAGGTTCCCAGCACCGTGTTGAGGTTGGTGATTACTTGACCAATCAGCTGGTCGCGGTCGGCCAACGTACTTGTCAACGTGGCGGTCTGCGACAGGAGCGATGCGATGGTGTCGCCTTCACCTTGGAAGGCCTGGATCAGTTGCGATGACAATGCGTTAACCTGATCAGGGTTCATCGCCTGGAACAGGGGGCGAAATCCGCCGATCAGCGTGTCGAGGTCCAGCGCTGGTTCGGTGTGCGACAACGGGATTGTGGCGCCGGGTCGCAGTTTCTTGCCCGCCTCGTCAGCGTTGCCTTCCTCCAGTGCCAGGTACCGGTCGCCGTAGAGGTTGTCGTAGCGGATGACGGCCCGACTGCTTTCGGTGAGCGGCACCGAGTCCTCGATCTTGAAATCGACGCGCACACTTGCATCCGGTTGGATCCTGATGTTTTTCACCTTGCCGACTTCCACGCCGGCGATGCGCACGAAGTCACCGCCCTTGAGGCCCCCGACATTGCCGAACACAGCGGTGAAACTCTGCTGCGGTTCGAAGCGAATCTGGGCGAATACCGCAAGGAGCACAAACAGCCCCATCAGACACACGGTCATGAAGATGGCCAGCCGCCACAGGGTGGCTGTGAGGCGATCTCTCATCTAAGTCTCTCCTAGCAGCATCATCGGTACATGTCGTCGACGTGATCACGGTGATGGCGTCACGGGTTGCGCCGGGTCGATGGGCGGTCCCGGCGGAAGCGGCGTCGGGGTCACCTGCGCGGGGGCCGCTGGAACGAACGGCTCCGAGCCCGGGGTGGGCCCCGGATCCCGTGGCGCACCGGGCGGCGGCGCCGGCGGCACGCCCGGATACAGCGGAGTGCCATCGGGCCCGTACTCCGGGGCACCGTAGGGCGGCGCACCGGGGTATGGAGGAACCGGCGGCGGCGCGGGGCCTCCGAACAGGTTGCGGACGCTCGGCGGCTCGGGTACCGCGCGGGTCACCGGGAAGTAGTTGGCCCAGCCGGGGAACCCGATTCCAGGATTGATGCGAATGTCGTTGCCGGTGCCCCACCCAGTATTGGTGACCAGCGCTCGCGTCGGGAATTGCTTTGTGGGGTCGGGCAGCGAACCGCAACCAGGTTTTCCACCCGGCCCCCCTTTTGCACCTACGATCGGCAGGTTGTCGGGATAGCGGTAATTGTCTTGGCCCCATGCCAATCCCGCGTCAAGGATGATGGAGAACCCGTTACCGCCTTCGGCATCTTTGCCGCCGTTGTCGATGAACCACTTTGATCCCACGAGAAGACAGGTGATGTTTGGGTTGTACTTCAATAGCAGTGAGGTCGTCGGCTCAAGAGCGTTAACAGTGTGCACGAAATTGTCCTTGCTGGGACCCAAGAGGCCGATGCCGCTGTGCGCGAATCCAACCACGTTGAGCAGCAAGGCATCTAAGGCCTTAGACTGATCGGTGACCGTTGCCGCGGTTGTCGTGGCGGAGTCGAGAGTTGTCAGGATGTTTTGCGCCGCCGCACTGTAGGCGTCATTGAAGTCCTTGAACGCCCGCCAGTTTGCGCGCAACGTGTCATTGCGGGCGTTGAGCGCCAACAGCACCTGGTTCGCGTCGCTGGTGGCTTCGCCGATTGCATTGCCCTGTCCGCGCAAGCCGTCAGCGAGCGCCGTCAGTATCCCGTTGAGTTTAGCCGGGTCCACCTTGTCGAGCAGATCGACGATGTTTTCGAAGACGGTGTTCACTTCGCTGGTGACATTCTTCGACTGCAGGACCTGCCCGGCCGATAGCCGTTGCGGCGATGGGTCGTTGGGATAGATCAGATCCACATACTTGGCGCCGAAAGCAGTGGTCGCCTTGATCTCTGCCCCGACGTTGGCCGGGATGTATTTGATCATGTCCGGTTCGATCTGCAGCTGCACCGACACCGGGCTGGCGTTGACCTGCGCGACGCGGCCAACCTCCATCCCGCGCATCCTGACTTTCCCGCCGGGTTCCATGATCAGCCCGACGCGTTCCGATCTGAGCGTCACGTCAACATAGGAGCGATACGCGCCGCTGAATAGCGCTGCGGTCATCAGTAATACGCCGACGAACGCGATGATGAGTGCACCCGTCCACCAGGCGGGGTGCATCCACCACGCGCGCTCGTCCGGTCGCCTGTTGCTCTGGCGCATACTCGCCTACGCCGACAGGTGGAAGTTGCCGGACTGTCCATAAACGGACAGCGAGATGACCAGGGTCACGAACACCACGACGATTAATGATGCGCGCACGGCGCGTCCGACCGCCTCGCCGACTCCTGCGGGTCCGCCTGAGGCGGTGAATCCGTAGTAAGTGTGAATCACCATGACAGCCACCGCCATCGCGATGGCTTGCAGGAAGGACCACAGCAGATCGACTGGGTTGAGAAAGGTTGTGAAGTAATGGTCGTAGACCCCTGTGGACTGTCCGTAGATGAAGGTCGTGCCGACGCGGGCCGCGACGAAGGACATCAGCACGGCGATGCAGTACAGCGGCACGACCACGACCATGCCGGCCAGGACGCGTGTTGACGCCAGGTAGGCGACGGAGCGGACCCCCATGACCTCCAGTGCGTCGATCTCCTCGGCGATGCGCATCGCTCCGAGTTGGGCGGTGGCGCCCGCGCCGATCGTGGCGGCCAACCCGATACCGGTCACCAGCGGGCCGATTATGCGCACGTTGAGGTAGGCGGAGGTGAAGCCGGTCAACGCCTCCACCCCGACGCCGGCCAGAGTGTTGTAACCCTGCACGGCGATGAGGGCGCCGGCGGACAGCGTGAGGAACCCGACGATCACGATCGTGCCACCGACGATGGCCAGCGCCCCGGCGCCGAGGCTCATGGTGGCGATTTGGATGGCGATCTCAGTGCGGTAATGCGTGACCGCATCCCCGATGGAGACAATGGTCTTGCCGTAGAACTGGGTCTGTTCGCCAATGCGATTCCACCCGCCGACAAGCCCCCCCACTGCCTTTTGCAGTCTCGGTGTACGTGAACTCGGGGCGCCGGCGGTCACATCGTCGCCTTCACGCCGACCGCGGTGACAATCACGTTGATGACGAATAGCGCCATGAACGAGAAGACCACCGTCTCGTTGACCGCGGTGCCGACGCCGGCGGGGCCGCCACCGACCGAAATGCCTTTGTAGCAGCCGATGAGCGCCGCCACCAGGCCGAACAGCGCCGCCTTCGTCAGCGAGATGACGACCTCGGGCAGTCCGGTGAACACGGTCATACTGGCGACGAAAGCTCCCGGGGTGACGTGCTGAACGAAGACCGAAAAGAAGAACCCGCCGACCACACCAACTACAGAAACAACGGAGTTCAGCAGTAGCGCGATAACGACTGTGGCGACCACTCGCGGTACGACAAGGGCCTGCAGCGGGTTGATGCCCATTACCCGCATCGCGTCGAGCTCCTCGCGGATCGTGCGGGCGCCGAGATCGGCGCACATCGCGGTGGCAGCGGCGCCTGCGACCACGAGAACGGTGACCAGCGGGCCAATCTGGGTGACGGCTCCGAATGCAGCGCCGGCCCCGGCATAATCGGCCGCGCCGAATTCCACAAGCAGAATATTGAAAATGAACACCGAAAGGACCGTGAATGGTATCGACAACATAACTGTCGGAAAAATGGAAACACGAGCCACGAACCACATTTGGAGAATGCATTCGCGCCATGCGTAGGGCGGCCGCGGCGCCATGATCAAAGTGTCGACAGCGGTAGCAAAGAACCCGCCGACCGCCCGCATAGGTTTAGCAAACGTGTCAATAGTGGCCAAAGAATTGCCCTCTCAGCGTTGAGCAACCGTCCCCATCACCGCACACACCCCAGCAGGGCGCGCCGAGTGAGTTCAGCACGGCCCTACCTGGCCCGCAATCACGGGGATTTCAGATAGTGAGTAGAGGCTGGTAGATCTGCAGAGGAGTCGCTCAGTGAGACTTGAGAACTCGCTGTGTGCACCATCTGAACTCGCAAGCGTTGACGAGGTGTCGGTTGGCCGACTAACAATGGGCGCCACGAGGCGGGCCAAATGCCGCTCACTAAACCGAGCCGCCGAGACCGTGACTGAAGTGAAGGGGCCTAGGCAAAGGTGACGCGACGAGCAGCCGACACGACCACAACCAAAGTTGGCAAAGAAGGCGACCGCTCAGAGGTGCCGGCCTCATGGCCACTACGTGGGCACAGGTGGCTTCGCGTCTTCGGCCGACGTCGCGCCGATGCGCCGGCCTCCGTTCTCGATCGCGTTCTCCTGAACCAGGCGTTGCCGACGAATTCGGGGGCTGGCGTTGACCGCCACGACGCCCTGACTCAAAACGGAGTCGATGGCGGCAACACCGAAGCCGACCATTTGGCAGTCGACGAATCGACTCCGGTCAGGGTTGCGGCGCCAAGTTTACGGTTCGTCTTCCTGTTGATGCTGGTCGCGCTCGCTGCGCTCGTGGCGGTCGGTGGCTGGCTGGGTTATCAGGCCTACGGCAGCTTGCAGATCGAACGCCAACATGGCCGGTTCCTCGACGCCGGCAAGGAGGCCGCGGTCAAGCTGACGACGATCAGCTACACCGATGCCGACGCCGACGTGGAGCGAATCCTGGACTCGGCGACGGGGCAATTCGCCGATGACTTCCGAACACGATCACAGCCGTTCATCAATATGGTTAAACAGGTTCAGTCCACCACGGTGGGCACCGTCGCCCAGGCGGGCCTCGAGTCTGTGGACGGCGACAAAGCCCGGATCTTGGTTGCGGTGTCGGTGAAGGCGACTCTGGGGACCGGTGGCGAACAGCCCACGCACGTGTGGCGGATGCGTATCGATGTGGAGAAGGTCGGCAACCAGACAAAGGTGTCGAATGTTGAGTTCGTAGCGTGATCGCGACGTCGCGGTGCGGGCAGAGGAAATGGTGACGATGATGCCGCCGAACACAAGCGCTGACAACGTTGATAAAGACGCGAAAGCCGCCGAGGAGCGGGGGCCTGGATTCCGGGCCAAAGCTAAGCGGACGGCGGCCTTCGGCCTCCTTCCGGCGATCGTGCTGTTGCTCGCGTGCGGGATCGCAGGGCTGAAATGGTGGGAGGGCGCAAACCGCGCGGCCGAGGCCGCGAGCACCGAGTCGGTGAAAGCAGCCACCGAAAGCACGATCGCGCTGCTGTCGTACCAGCCCGACACGGTAGACAAGGAACTTGTCGGCGCGCGGGACCGGTTGACCGGCGCCTTCCGTGATTCGTATACGTCGCTGACCAACGATGTGGTGATCCCCGGCGCGAAGCAGAAGCAGGTTTCGGCCGTCGCCACCGTTCCGGCGGCGGCCGCGGTGTCGACGACGGCAAGCCATGCCGTAGTCCTGGTGATGGTGAATCAGACGACCGTCGTCGGCACCGATTCGCCCACTCAAACCGCCAGCAGCATCAAGGTGACCCTGGACAAAATCGACGGACAGTGGCTGATCTCCGACTTCAGCCCGATCTAAGCCAGCAAGGAAGACCGCCTTGAACATATCCGTGCCCTCGATCCGACCGGCGTGCTTACTGCCGTTGCTTCTAGCGGTCATCGCTCCGACCGCCCTGGCCTCGCCTGCGCACGCTGACAACAACCGGCTCAACCTGAGCGTGGCCAAGATGGTGTACGTCGTCCAACACCAAGCTGGGTGCACCAACAACGTGCAGATCAATCCGCAGCTGCAGCTTGCCGCCCAATGGCATTCGGTGGATGTGCGCGATAACCGGGCGCTAGACGGCGATACCGGCTCGGACGGATCGTCACCGCAGGATCGCGCAAACGCTGCGGGCTACCGAGGCCAGGTCCAAGAGACGGTGGCGATCAACCCAGCTCTTTCGATCACCAGCCTTGAGGTCATCAACCAGTGGTACGGCAGCCCTGAGCAACTCACGATTATGCAGAACTGCGCTAATTCCGAGGTCGGAGTGTGGTCAGAGAACAGCCTAGATCGGACAGTGCTGGTGGCAATGTACGGCCATCCCGGGTGATAGTCCGAAACGATGACCAGCCCAACGCGTCGGGTTCGTTAGGGCCGCTGCTGGTCCGATCACCCCTACTTCATGACCGCTTTCAGCCCAACTGCTCTTGGCGGGCGGCCGATTTGCGCAGCTGCCAGATCATCGCCGGACACAGTTCGTTGACGGCTTGAGTGATCAGATAGCTCGCCTGGTAGTCGTCAGAGGTGGCGAAGTCGGACTTGATGTGGGCGATCATCGTGTCATATTCGTCGCCGGCGCCGACCTGACCGCAGATCTGCTGACCGTAGGCTAGTGCCTGGTCGGCATTGGCGAAGTTATATCCAGGACGCACAGTCACATTCACCAAGTAGGCAGTTGCGTCGCTTCGGGCGGCGGGCGATCCGGCGAGCGTAGCAGTGACTGTGCACGCCACGCTGACGACCAGCCATGCCGCACGACGAAACAGTGACGACACCTTATCCATTTTGTCTCCACGAGGTTCGACTCGGTCAAAGCTCGCGCGTCACAAGAGTCGACATGTGCCACGAAGTGGGCAATACGGTAGGCCATCACATCGTTGGACTACAAGATGCAGATTGTGATGGTGCCCTGAGCACCACCCTTGCGTCGCCGAACCGCACAACTATCGCGTACCGCCGAACGACCCCGACTGGAAAACCGAGGCGGCGCAATACGTATCGCGGACCCGACGCGCAGAATGTGACATCAGTCTGACCCTTGGGCGGCCCGGGTGAACAACACCTGGTGTCGCGAGGCGACGGTTCGTGGATATGGCTTGGCGGCCGGCCGTCGCGGTCATGACGAGTCCGCGTCCATGGGATCTTCCATCGCCAGTGACGAATGGTGTTGCCGCATCAGATTTCAGTGTCCTGATCATGCCCTGCCGGGCTGGATTGGGACTAAGCCAAGGTCTTGATCTAGTCATTGAGACGCCGCCATGGGCCGATTGCGTGGCGCTCCAAGGCATCCTCGCCGGGGGTGAACCCTGATCCGGGTGACGAACCGACCTCGATCGTGCCGTCCCCACGCAAGCTCAACTCCTCAACGGCCAAGGTGTTAAACCACGGGACATACTCGAGCCATACTTCTTCCTGCCGAAGTGTGGCCAACAACTGCGTCGATACGTGAGGATACAAATGCGGCAACATCGCGGCGCCTGCCCTGTACACGTCCTCAGCGAGATCGACCCAGGCTCGGAGTCCTCCAACACGTTCGGGCTCTCCCACGAGGTAACGCACACCATCGCGCAGGAACCGGTGGAACTCGTCGCGTGCGAAAGCGGTCTCGCCCGTGGCGATCGGAATAGGCGACCGTCGAGCCAGGTCTTTGTAGCCTGCATGGTCGTCATGTGGGAGCGGATCTTCGATCCACCGTAAATCGAAGTCGGCAAACCGTTGTGCTGCAAGCAAGGCGGTGGCGGCACTGTCCCAGCGCTGTAACGCATCGACCATCAAACTCGCGCTGGCTGGCAGGGTCCCCCGCACCGCCTGGATCCTATCGACATCTTCGTCGAGCGTGGGCTTGCCGACGAGCATCTTGACCGCACGGACACCGGTAGTAGCTATGGCGGCCGCTTCCTCGACGAGTTCGTCGATGGTGGCATGCAACATCAGCCCCGTCTGATAGGTGGGAACAAGATTGCGCCGACGCCCCAGGAGGTCCGCGAGACTCTTTCCGCGACGACGGCAGACGAGGTCTTCCACAGCCATCTTGAGGCCGGAAGCCGCGAAGGCGTTCACACCTTGGGCGCCAAGGAACGCCACCGCGCTAGCGATCGAACGGTCGATCCCATCAAGGTCGTCCAATGCATGATTCGGCATGTCGCTGCACAGGCACCGCAACGCCTCCTCGACGACGAGGGCTTGTGTGGGCTGCTGAAACCACAGCAGTGAAAACCCCTGTACTCCATCTCCGTCAGCCAAGCGGATCAACACCGCGGGTAGGTCCGTGGGCGTGAGCTTCCCGTTCGGTAGGAGGAAGGGGCGAATGCCGGTTGGTATGCGCAGGTGTCGCGTCTCGATGAGCACGACCTGCGTCGCCAGCACGTCGGGCTGGGCTATGAAGTGGGCCGTCGCCTCAGTCACCGCCAACGCTCGCAGTTCCTGGACCGAGCGATTCGACTCGGATTGGCCGACAGTGAGTCGTAGGACCACAAGATCGGATCAGCTCTTCTCCTCCCATAACGCACTTCCCACGTCCCCCCAGCTCGGACCCGCGAGTCATGTCGACCGGTCAGCCCCCGAATCGGATCTAGATGACGATCTCGACGAAACGGTAGTCACTCCGAGCACCGCGATCGTGGTTGTGTTGGCACTTGTTTCACATCTGTCGGCTGCGCGTGGGCCTGGAGGAACGCAGAGTACCGGCTCCGGTGGCTGCGAGCAGATCCGATCGACAATCGTGGTGGCCGATACACGACGCGTTCGGAAGAGCCGGTGACCATCTCAAAGCGGTTGCACGGCAATATTACTCGGTGTTACTAGGCGCGGCGATAGGACCGAAGCCCGGCGTGTGGAGTCACCTACGGTACGTGCCAATCGGGGCACTATCGCCACCCCCTAGTTGGCTTGACGGCTGGCCAGATCGCCGATGAAGCTGGTGATCACATCGCGTTGCGCGCCGATAGCCGATCGGCTCGAACCACGTCAAGGGCGTCATGACCAGCCAGGCAACCACCACAGCGAAGACCGTGTTCGGTCCTCGGACGTGGGTCGATGCGTGCGGCTTGGGTGGATCGCGATGCAACCACGGGCAGCGCACCGGCGTGCATCGACGTCGGGTCGGCCCATCGATCTGGTGAGGTAATAATTTATGTCAACTAGTCGTCCCGAGCGCGGTGAGCGTAACCGCGATTCCGTCTACATCGACGGTCGGTGGGTGGCATCGACCGGCCGCAGACGTGACATCGTTTCGCCCGCATCGTTGGAAGTCATCGGATACGCACCCGACGGAACGCCTGCCGACATGGACCAGGCCGTGGCGGCGGCTCGGCGGACCTTCGACGAAAGCTCGTGGTCCAGCCTGCCGGTCACCGAGCGCACCCGTTATCTGCAACGCGCCGGCGAGCTCTACGCTGATCGGGCCGGCGAACTCGCCGACCTCATCACCGCCGAGATGGGAAGCCCGATCACCTTCTCGCGCAACGCTCAAGGCCCTATTGCACAACATATCTTGGCGTACTTCACCGCGCTGGGAGGCCGATTCGACACCGAGGTGAACCGCACCGAATTGAGCCTACCCGCGACGGTCATTCGCGATCCCGTCGGTGTGGTTGCTGCCATCGCACCGTGGAACTACCCTCAGGCGCTGCTGCTTATGAAGATCGCACCGGCGCTGGTCGCTGGATGCACCGTGGTCGCCAAGCCGTCGCCGGAGACAGCCATCGATGGATTGGTGCTCGCCGAAATCTTCGACGCTGCGGGTCTGCCGCCGGGAGTGCTCAATGTGGTTCCCGGCGATCGCGAAGCCGGGGAGCACCTCATTAGTCACCGCGACGTCGACCGAGTGTCCTTCACGGGCTCGACCCAGGCGGGACGGCGGGTCGCCGAAATCTGCGGACGTGATCTTCGGCGCTGCACGCTGGAGCTCGGGGGAAAGTCGGCAGCCCTCATCCTCGACGACGCCGATGTCGGAGCGACCATGGAAGGCCTGCGCGACGGGGCGTTCCGCAACAGCGGCCAGACATGCACCAACCAGACCCGTATCCTCGTCCCCCGGTCTCGGATCGATGAATTCACCGACGCCATATGCGACATGGTGTCCTCGCTGGTCGTCGGCGACCCGTTCGATCCGAACACCGAGATCGGCCCGCTGGTGTCAGAACGTCAGCGCGAAAGGGTCGAGGGCTACGTCAGCGTCGGTCAGGACGAGGGTGCGAAATTGGCCGTGGGCGGCGGACGCCCAGTGGACCTGGATGTCGGCTGGTATGTCGAACCAGTTGTCTTCACCGGGGTCGACAACGCGATGAGGATCGCCCGTGAGGAGATCTTCGGACCGGTGGTCTGCGTGATCCCCTATGACGGAGACGCCGAGGGCCTTGCGATCACCAACGACTCGGAGTACGGATTGGCCGCCAGTGTCTGGAGCACTGATGACCAACGCGCATTGGGTGTTGCCAAGCGTATGCGGACCGGCATGGTGCTAATCAACGGTGTGGGAGGCAGTTTCGACGCTCCGTTCGGTGGCTTTCGACAGAGCGGCATCGGCAGGGAGTGCGGTATCGAGGGCTTGCTGGCGTACACCGAGCCGAAACAAGTGCCCTTGTTCCAGTCAAAGTGAAGAAGCACGAAAGTCGCCGCCACGGCAGCGGAAAGGGAGAAGGTCATGCCTAGCGATCTCGAAGACTCACTATCGGATTCGAGCGTCTTCACTCTCGGTCCCGACTACGAGTTGTCCTTCCTTCCCGAGCCCGAGCCCAGGGCGGTGTGGTGCCCAGTGATCTCCGTGGATGATCACGCCTTCGAGCCTCCAACGCTGTTCGACGGGGTGTCCGCCAAGTTCCGTGACGCTGCACCCCGAATGGTGGAGGTTGACGGCCGACCGGCCTGGCAGATCGGCGAGAAGCAATTCTTCTTCAGCGGCATGGACGGCGCGGCCAATCGACCGATCAACGAGTGGCGATCGATGAAAATGCGGCTACAGGACTACCGGGCGTCGGTATACGACACCGATGCCCGCGTCAAGGACATGGATCTGGCGGGAGTGTGGGCCTCGCTTTGCTTTCCGTCGATCACGTGGGGATTCGCCGGAACGACCCTGTCGCGTCTGCCTGATAAGGAACTCGGCTTTGCCTGCGTCCAGGCATACAACGACTGGGCCGTCGAGCAATGGGCCGGGTCACATCCTGACCGTTTCGTCCCGTGCCAACTGAGCTTCTTGGCCGATGCCGAATTGGCCGCGAAGGAAATCTACCGTAACGCGGAACGCGGAGTGCACGCAGTCAGTTTCACGGAGAACCCCTCACAGCTCGGATTTCCGAGTGTTCACTCCGAGCACTGGGAACCGTTCTGGCGTGCGTGCGCTGACACCGAAACCGCAATCAATCTCCACATCGGCTCATCTGGCCGGATCAGTTGTCCCTCGCCGGACACGCCGGTTCCCGCCCAGGTTGCGTTGTTTCCGCTCAACGGGATCGAGACGGTGGTCGACTGGATCTTTTCCGGTGTGCCGCAGCGCTATCCCGACCTTCATATCGTCCTGTCGGAGGCCGGCATCTCCTGGGTTCCGATGGTGGTTGAGCGCCTGCACCGCGCGTACCGGCAGAAAGACGCTGAGCCCGAAGCATGGTCGGGCGCGACCACGCATCCAGTGGAAGTGCTGCATCGCAACTTCTGGTTCACCTCGATCGAAGATCCCTCGGCGTTCCGCCGCCTCGACGTCATCAGCGAAGACCGGATGATGCTTGAAGTCGACTTTCCGCACACGGACAGTTCGTGGCCCGACAGCCAGGAACTCTTCCGGTCTGAACTGGAGATGTTGCCCGTCGACACGATCAAGAAGATCAGTTACGGCAATGCTGCGGCGCTCTACCACCACCCTGAGCCACCACAGTCCATGCTCGCGGAATCACTTCTGTTCGCTACCACGTAACACTGGCTGGGTGCCAGGGCTGCGCTCAAAGATCCTCCGCCGCATCGGTGAGAGCATCGGCAGGGCAGTTGCTGCGTCGATCACTTCGGGTTCTACTAGGTCGTGGTTCTCGCCCTCCGCCGACACGGTAGCCCGCCCAGCGGCAAGGATGTTCTGCAACCAGTCCACGCGTATCCCATAGGCCAGCGGAATGACGAAGCCATCTTGGGTACGGTCTGCGCCGACCGGCGTTGAATACTGCTTCCCAGACTTCCTGCCGGATGGCGAATTATTGCGGCATACGAATTCTTCCGCCCCGCAAGCAACTTCATGGCCGGGTTAAGCACGAACTTGTTAAAAGTACGAATACTGTGAAGGAGCGGACGGGGCCAGGCTCCTGGTGCAAGCGCCATGTTGCCGAGAAGACTCGCGCGTCAAATGTGTTCGTGCGCAATTTGTCTGCGGATCCGCTCACCTACAGATCTCCTGCATAAGCGGTGCAGACATCATGTCACCCAACCGGGTCCGCCTATCAGTTGAGCCGCAAGCAAGTCGAGTTGAGCACCGACCGTCTCGTCTATGAGCGATCCGTCGTCGTTGAACACAGCGCTGGTCGAATTTATGGCCACACCAAGCGGAGTCGGCCATGCACGCAATGCGTGACCGATGGACCGCAGCTGGCCTAGCGTGCCGACGGCAGCCTGCCACCCATAGGCGCAGCCGATGCAGCCCCACGGCGTGTTCTCCAGGTACGCACGTGGGTCACCGCGGAGGTCCTCGACATAGTCGAGTGCATTCTTGACCAGTCCCGAAATGGCACCGTGGTACCCCGGTGATGCGACGACCACGGCGTCGGCTGCCCGCAGGGCTGTGACCAGCGCCGCAGCCTTATCCGTGCGAAATTGGTCGTGCGGGTTGTACATCGGCAAGTCGATGTCGGCGCCGCAAAATAGTGCGGTGCGGCCGCCATGTCGTTCGACTGCCGAAAGACACAGCCGCAGGGCATGTTCGGTGGATGAGCCCACGCGCAGCGTGCCGCCAAGACCGACGACGAAGGGCTGCTTCTGATTCACAACCACTCGCTTCTACTCGATTGTCACCGCGCGAACACCCCGTCGCCGCGTATGGGCGGTGGCCTTCGTCTGTGACGATTTCGTGAGTACCAAAACGACAGGGACTGCTGGACCTTCACTTCCCCAGAGTGCTGGGCAGACGTTACTTAGGCGTTGTTCGTCTGGTTTTGGAGGCGCGACGTAGCATCGTGAACACGGGCAGTGACGTCTTCGGCGTACTCGTCGCCTGCGTCGTCGCTGATGGGTAGCATGCCGTGCGCAGCAGAGAAAATCTCTACCGATAGACATCCTTCGTCGCCCGCCACATGAGGGCCGTAGTACTCGTGCGGCCGCGACGTCATGATGTCGCCGGGATGGAGAACGTCGCCACCGGGCAAAGTGATCGATCCTTGGATGACCACCTCCACACGAAAGCAGTCATGCGCATGCCGTGGCAGCGTGTCGCCGGGGGCGATTTTCAGCATCGAAGCCACCGGCGCGTCGGGATTGGTCGGCTCATCGGCCATCACGATCGAACCGAGGTCCCATCCCGGCATCACTTCCCGAGTCGCCTCGCCGGCGAACCGCAACTCCGGTGGGGTGATGGAATCGAAGTAGTCAGGGTCGCTGATCTTGTAGTACTTCGGCATTGAAGACCTCCTGTCCGCGGGCTGGACTGTAACGACGGACCGCCGAGTACATGTGTTCCGATGTGTCCCGACGCTTCAACTGTGGACGCTACGGACTGCGGCCGAAGGCGCCAAGTGCCCGCTAGTGCTAGTGCCGCATGTACCACGTTGTCGCGTAGTCGGATCATCCATGCTTCAGCGGTTTCGCCAGACCGGATCTCGCTTCTCGGCGAAGGCCTTTGCCCCCTCGTGCGCATCGTGAGATTGCGCGATGGCGTCGGCCAGTTCCCCTTGTCGCCGCCAGAAGTCCTCGGTAGAGGTACGTGGAACCGCTCGCAGCAGCTCCTTTGATGCGGCCACCCCCAACGGCGCACACCGGGTAATCAGCTCCGCTAGCCTGATCGCTACCTTCAATACGTCGCCGGGCTCGGTCAATCGTGACACGAGGCCTAGGGTGTGGGCTTGTCCAGCGGTCATGCGTTCACCGGTGAAGACCAACTCCGCGATCACCGTGCGCGGAAGAATGCCCTGCAGCCGCTGCAGCGCACCGCCGCTCGGGAACAATCCCACGCGTGCTTCGGGAAGACCCAGTTTCGCATCTGAGGCGGCGACGACCAGATCGGCCAGCAGCGCTAGCTCCAGGCCACCTCCGAGTGCGACGCCCTCGACCGCGGCTACGAGCGGTTTCTTGGTTCCCTCGCGCAAGAGCGTCCGAATACCTCGGGGCTTGCCGAACCGCGCGAACGCCTTGAGGTCCATCCCCGCGCAGAAGGTGTCGCCGGCACCGGTCAGCACTCCGACTCGAAGATCATCGCGATCATCAAGGGTCTGCAGCGCCATTGCCAGGCCCTCCGACAGCGCGGAATCAATCGCGTTCTTCACCCGCGGCCGGTTGAGCGTGATGATCAGGATCCGTTCGTCGACTACGTCGATTAGCACCGCGTCAGCGGGCTCAGATGCCGCGTTCTCGTCGGACGAACCGGTCATCGTTTCGACGGCTTCAGAACGCTGTGATGACGCTGCGCACGACATCACCCGACAACATCGCTTTCATCGCGATGTTGATGTCGTCCAGAGCCACCTCCTGGGAGACGAGGTCGTCGGTCTTGAGTCGGCCGGTCTCGATGAGGTCGATGAACTTCTGGAAGTCGCGCCGCACTTGGGCTGAGCCGGCGACGCAGCCCTTCACGGTTTTCTCCTGAGACTGTAGATCGAAGGCCGGTAGCCGCAGCTCGGCGTCTATCGGTCCGTAACCGACCAGCACGACCATTCCTCCCTTGTCGATCATCGCGTAGGTGGAGGCGACCGCCTCGGGTCCTCCGACCACGTCGAAGGCGTACTGAACCCCCCGACCGCGCATGAGTTCCCGCACGAGTTCGTGCGCTGGACCGGTGGTCGGGTCGATCACGTCGGTGGCACCGACACGGAGTGCGATCTCCCGCTTGGATTCAATGGGGTCGATCGCGATGATGCGGGCGGCACCGGCGACGGCGGCCCCTTGAATCACCGACTGCCCCACTCCGCCGCAACCGAGGACCGCTACCGTCGATCCAGCTTGCACGCGCGCGGTGAACAGCGCGGCTCCCACGCCCGTCGTCATCCCGCAGCCGAGTAGCGCCAGATGTGAGGCTGGAAGGTCAGATTCGATCCGCACGACCGATGCCTCGTCACATGTCAGAAACTCGCTGAAGGTGCCGATTCCGCTCATCGCCACCGTCTGCTCGCCGTTGTGGCGCAGTGCCCTCGGGCGGTGCAGAAACGTTCCGTGCGCGTCACACAGATGCGAGCGACCGGCTACGCAGGACGGACATGTGCCGCAGGCGGGTCGAAAAGATGCGATGACACGGTCTCCCAACGCGACTCGGGATACCTGGGCTCCGACGTCGACGACAACACCGGCACCCTCGTGGCCGCCAATCATGGGGCCGGAGAACATCATCGGGAACAGCCCGTTGCGCATCGACAGGTCGGTGTGACATATTCCACTGGCCTGTACCTGCACCACCACATCGCGCGGCGCCGGCGGCAGAGGCTCGAGCGACTCGACCGACAGGTCCGATCCGAGGGTGTGCAGAACCGCCGAGCGCACCGCTACTTCACCTCCTGGAAGCGCAGTGGGAGATAGTCGACACCCATCATCTGCCCCATCATCAGATGCGGGCTGTGGCGTGGGGTTCCCGCAAGTTCCAGCGGTGGGCGCTTGACGAGCGCTTGCAGCAGGACGTGGATCTCCGCGCGCGCCAGCGTCGCACCAGCGCAATAGTGGGCTCCGATTCCGAATGCGACGTGTTGTCGTGGGTTCGCGCGCACGGGACAGAACGACTCCGGATCCTCGAACTGGGCGGGATCGCGATTGGCAACGGCGTAGAGAAGCACGAGTCGTTCACCCTCCGTCAGCTCACTGCCGTTGAGGGTCGTCGCTGCCGTGGCCGTCCGGAACATATTCTGCACCGGCGGGAAAAGCCGCAGCCCCTCCTCGACAACGCCCTCCAATGGCAACGATCCCGAGCGCAGGTCGGCCTGGATCTCGGCGTGGGTGACCAGATGGTGGACGAGACTGCCGATCGCACGCGCCGTCGTCTCGAAGCCCGCGAACACGAACGAGCGGATGATGTTCATCAGCTCGTCGTCGGTCAACGGCCGGCCGCCGAAGTCCAAGTGCACGAGCGTACTGAGGTAGTCGGTGCCGGGTCGTTCGCGCCGCTGATTACAGTGCACGGCTGACAAGGCGTCGAGCTGCTGAAGTCCCTCCACCATCTTGGGGGTGCCAGCGTTCTCTAGCACCATCGTGGCGAACGACTGCATCTCCTCGTTTGCGTCTTCACCCAAACCAAGCAGGTGTCCCACCGCGCGAACCGGGATCTGCACCGCCACGTTCTGCACGAAATCGACGTCATCGCCGTCAGCGAACCGGTCCAGCATCCGCTCGGTCAGGTCCTCCAGATAGGGCCGCAGTTTGCGAACGCGCGGCGCGCTAAGTGCCTCCATGAATAGCTTGCGGTAGGCGAGGTGCTCGGGGCCGTCGAACTCGATGGGAATGCTGCGTGACCTCCCCTCGTGCGGAGGGTGTAGGACACCATCACGTCCGGAGGAGAAGGTCTTGGTGTTCTTCTCGACCTCGACAATATCGTCATATCGCGTGACGAGGGCATAGCCGCCGTGAGCTGGTGTCTTGGGTACCGGGCACCCAGCATGCAGTCGGCTGTACACCTGTTGCAGAACGTCGTAATTCAACTCACTGTCAAGATGATCGAACGTCTCTGAGAGACGTTCGACGTCCTCGGCGTTGGGCACGTCGACACCCGGCGTCTGAGTCATGTGAACCTTGAATTCCCTTGTTCTAGTCTTCTTTTCGTGTCATTCGAACACGCGTCGGTTGGTATCGAATTCAGTCCGGGATCAGCAGTTCACCGTTCGTCGTGAAGAACTGCTCCCGGGCGGTCGCCGGTGCCGACGACAACGCCTCGGCGAGCACAGTTCGCGAATCCTTGCCACCCTCGACGTGTGGGTAATCGGTGGCATAGCAAAACATCGACCACACGTTGGGATGTTGTTCGAAATACCGTGCCAGCGGCTCGAAATAGAATGGTGTGACCCGCACATTGCGGGCGAGGTACTCCGAGGGACGCATGCTGAGGGTGTCCTTGAGTCGAGACCGGAACATCGTCGCGGCCCAGACGTCGAGCCGGTCTGCCAGCGGCCCCGCCCATCCGGCTGCGAGCTCAATGGCTCCGAAGCGCAGCGTGGGATGGCGCTCGAAGACCCCGCCAAGGACCATTGTCGAGATCATGTTCTCCGCGCAGTAGTGAATATTGGTCGCGCGGTACGGCTCAATGGGTAGCTCGATGCTCGACTTGTCCGACGGGTGGAACACCTCCACGCCCTTCGACCAAGCCGACGAGGTGATGAACCCGTTGTCGGTGCCCAGATGAATGGTTACCGGAACGTCGGCCTCGGCGGCCAACCGCCAAAACGGATCGAGCTGCGGATGAGCCGGCGATGCGCCTGCGGGTGGTACGTTGGCCGGAATCATCAGTGCCCGAATGCCGCGCTCGATCGCGGTGCGCGCCTGTTCGATCATCGAGTCCACCGAGCTGTCTGTCATTACGATCCCTACGGGGCGCACACGGTCGGACGTGGACCGCGTGATCTCTGCGGCCCAGTCGTTGTGCGCGGCGACCGCCAACTGACCGATCTCACGACCATTGAACTTCTCGGCATCAAAACCGAACCACACATGTGCATTCGGGTCGTTGACCAATATCAGCGCGAAGAGCCCGAAGGTAGGAAACACCAGCTGTCGGGCGATACCCATCTCATCGAGGACCGCCGGTCGGCGACGCAAGTCGATCGCAGATGGAGCGCTGGCGCCCTTGAGTTGCCACACCGTCTCCTGATTGATGGGCGTCGTGTCACCGGTCAAGTCCGGCACCGAAAGCGGATTGGCACGGGTCCTAGTCAGGATGTCGAATCCGACTTCGTGGATGCGGCTGGCAATCTCATCGCCGAACACCTCACCCCAAAGCTCCAATGGTGCCATCTCATGGCTGTCGACATCGAGAACCGTTGACACGTCATCCTCCTCAGTGGACCGCAGGCCTTACGGCGATGCTGCGCCGGTGGCGGAGAGCGCACAAGTCGCTACTAATGCTGTTACTAGTTCAACCCCCGTAGCGCCCAAACAGTCACTGCGCTCGACCTCTCCAGGGTGTCGGCGCGTGGTTTCATGGCCCCGATGTCGAAAGAAGTCTCCGGCCATGTAGCCCTTGCCCAAGCGCTTGCCGACCAGCAGGTCACCACCGTCTTCGGCGTTCTCGGTGAGGGCAACATCCACGTACTCGCAGAACTCGGCGAGAACCACGACGTGCGGTACGTCAAGGCAGCCCGTGAGGACGGCGCACTTCTGATGGCCGGTGGGTACGCCGCGGTCACCGGGAGGGTCGGAGTCGCGTCGGTGACGCACGGCCCCGGTCTGACCAATACCATCACCGCGCTGACCCACCTGTCCCGTGCACGCATTCCGATCGTGGTCTTCGCGGGCGACACCGACACGCGTCTTCCGTTCGGGCGTCAGCACATCGATCAAGCCGCACTGGTCGCACCGACGGGTGCGGGTATTCAGCAGTTGCGATCAGCGGACGCGATAGCCGACGACGTGGCTCGCGCCTTCGGCCGGGCGCGCGCCGAACGCCGGCCGATAGTGCTCAACGCCCCGGTTGACGTGCAACGGGGCACAACCACGTACACGCCGTCACAGGTCCAGGTCGCATCGCCACAGGCCGTCGCGCCTGATGTCGCAGCGCTGGACCTGGCCGTGGGCGCAATCGCTGCGGCTCGGAGGCCAATCATCGTCGCGGGCCACGGCGCAGTGCTCGCAGATGCTCGCAAATCCATACTGACACTGGCGGGGCGGATCGGTGCACCTGTGGCAACCACGTTGCGCGCCAAGGATTTCTTCCGGGGAGAATCATTCGATCTCGGGATCTGCGGGACGCTGTCGCATGGTGCAGCGGTGGATACCATCACCGCCGCCGACTGCCTGATCGCGTTCGGCGCGAGTCTGAATCCAGATACCACCGCCAACGGTTCACTGCTCGAAGGCAAGCGCATCGTGCACATCGATCTCGAGCCGGCACAACTGGGGCGGCACACCGACGTCTCAGTCGCGGTGCAGGCCGACGCCAACCGCGCCGCCTCCACTCTCGTCGAGTGGTTCGACGAACTTGACCTTCCTCGAAACGGTGGTCTGTGCACCGACGATCTCCGCACGCGATTGGCGGATTTTGATCCGCACAACGAATACCCGCCCTACGAAACAGAACTCGTCGACAGCCGGGAACTGACCCTGGTGCTCGACGAGGTCTTCCCGCGCGAGCGAACCTACGTCTGCGACTCGGGACTGTTCATGCTGCCGGGATATGCGTGGTTGCACGTGTCCGAACCGACGGCATTCGTGGAAACAGTCGATTTCGGTTCGATTGGGCTGGGACTGGCCACCGCGATCGGGGCGGCCATGGGGCGTCCAGACCGCCCTACCCTGCTCACGGTCGGTGACGGCGGGCTGACCATGGAGTTGCAAGAACTGCTCACTGCCGCGCGGTATGGACTCGACGTGGTGGTCGTGGTGTTCAACGACGGTGCCTACGGAGCCGAAATCGCGGTCACCGACAGAATCGGCAAGGGACACGACCTCGCCTTGCTGGGTGACGTGAACTTCGCCGCCATCGCAGAAGGCATGGGTGTCAAAGCAATTCGTATAGAGCGATCCGATCAGCTGAGTGCGATCCCGGAAGCTATCAGGTGTCATCACAGGCCTCTCCTGATCGATGTCAGAACCGACGCCCGCACCCCGGTACCGCGCTAAACGACGAACGAGAGGATCGATCGCCAATGGATGTGAACGAATACGCTGTCCTCGACGCCGTCGAACTCGCCCGACTGGTCCGCTCCCGTCAGGTGAGCGCACCGGAAGTGCACGACGCTGCACGCTCGGCGATCGCGGCCGTCAATCCCACCATCAACGCGTTCAGTAACGGACCGTGGGAGGAACCTCTCGCGTACGAGGACACCGGACCGTTGGCGGGAGTTCCCTTCGCGCTCAAGGACGATCCCGGTTGTCATGCCGCTGGTATTCGATATCGGTATGGGTCGTTGTTGACCGGCAGAGGCATCACATACGGCCACGACACCCATCTGGTGCGTAGATTCCGGGCCGCTGGCCTGGGCGCCGTCGGGATCACGGCCGCGTCCGAGTTCTCGTTGGGCCCAGATACGGTCACGCGGGTGCACGGCGTGACGCGCAACCCTTGGGATCCCGCTCGCAGCGCCGGTGGTTCCAGCGGGGGTTCGGCAGCTCTTGTCGCAGCCGGGGCGCTGCCAGTCGCGCACGGCAGCGATGCCGGTGGCTCAATCCGCTTTCCGTCCAGCTGGAACGGCGTGGTCGGACTCAAACCAAGCCGCGGACGGGTGTCACCGGGGCCCGACCGTCAAGACGGCATGGGCTTTGCACTCTCACAGGAATTTGTGCTTACCCGCACCGTCCGCGATTGCGCGGCCCTGCTCGATGTCGCTGCCGGTCCCATGCCCGGAGATGCGGTCGTGGTGCGGCCGCCGCAGCGGCCGTGGTCGCAGGAGGTGGGTGCCGCGCAGGGGCCGTTGCGGGTCGCGCTGTGCACAGACGCATTCTCCGGAACCACCGACCCCGAGGTGCGTCGAGTCGCCGAAGACGTCGCACAAACCCTGGAACGGCTAGGCCACCACGTCGATGTGGCCGCACCGGCACTGAACTGGGAACGGTTCATGGACGCGCTGATTCCGATGGCCGGCGTCGGCAGCTACACCCTGATCGAAGCGATGGCCACAGTGGCCGGCACGACGCCGAGCGCCAACACGCTGGAACATGCGACGCTGATGGCCTACGACTATGGCTCGGCGGTCGGCGTGCAGGAGGTGCTCGGCTTCGCCGGCGCAGTCAACGTCATCGCCCAGGCGTTTGGTGAGTTCTTCTGCGATTGGGACCTGTTCGTCTCGCCGACCGCCCAAGTAACCGCCGAGCCAATCGGTTTCATGGAGCGGATCGGGCCCAACGTCGGGTTCGCGGAGTGGTTGCACGCCATGCTGGAGAGGTTGGGTTCGTTCACGTCGCTGTTTAACGTGACCGGCGCACCGGCGATCAGCCTGCCGCTGGGCACCTCGGCGACCGGCATGCCGGTCGGTTGTCAGGTCGCCGCGTCGATGTGCGAGGAGGCACTGTTGTTGCGCGTCGCAGCCCAACTGGAGGAGGCGCTGCCATGGGCCCAGCGCCGACCGGTGATACACGCGGCCTCATGACGAGGTTCACGTCGCACCACCTGATGATTCGCGATTCCTTCATCCACTACGTCGACGAGGGATCCGGGCGGTCATATTGCTGCTGCACGGCGTGCCGGTCTCCAGCTTCGTGTACCGGCACCTCATAGGGGCGCTGGGCTCCGACGTTCGCTGCATCGCCCCGGACCTGCCGGGCTTTGGCCTTTCACAGGCGGCGCCCGGTTTTGGATTTCGGGCGAGCGACCACGAGGACGTCCTCTCGGACTTCGTGGAGCGGCTCGACCTACGCGACTTCGTCGTCATGGGACATGACTGGGGTGGCCCGCTCGCACTTCGTCTGGCCATCCGGCACCGCAATCGGGTGCGTGGCCTGATTATCGGTAACACGTGGGCATGGCCAGACCACGGCGCCGCCCGTCGGTCCTACTTTCTGGCCGCGACTAGCACCGCCGCCGGTTACGTGCTCCGGAGTTCGACCATGTTCACACGTCTCGCAATCCGTTGGGCCGGAAGGCGACTGAGGGTCGAAGACGGTATGGACGCTGCCTACTGCAACCAGCACCCCACCAGAGCATCTCGCCGGGCGAACTCCGTCTTAATTCGTCAGAACGGCGAGAACGTGCGCGGAACCGATTCCTACATGCACGATCTGGAGCAGTCGCTCCCCCAGTTGCGCGAGCTCCCTGTTCTGCTCACGTGGGGTGCACGTTGTCCGATCTTTAGAGAAGACGATCGCAAGCGATTCGAAAGCGCGTTTCCGCGGCACACCACCGTGGTCGTACGCGGTGGTGGCCACTTCGTCATGGAGGACTCCCCTGCAATCGTTGCGGCCGCCATCAAATGCTGGCTGTAACGGCGCGACCGTAGGCGGATCAGAACAGAGCGAGGTTCTAGCCGCACAATCCAAGCACCTCGTACGCAAGCACCACATCGGATCGTCACCCAAACGAGGTGACGACACTGCGTATCACTTCACCCGACAGCATGGCCTGCATTGCAACGTTTATGTCGTCCAATGCCACCTCCTGTGACACGAGGGCGCCAGTGTTGAGCCGGCCGCTCTCGATCAGATCGATGAACAACTGGAGATGTCGGCGTACCTGTGCGGAGCCGGCCACGCAGCCCTTGACGATCTTCTCCTGTGACTGGAGGTCGAATGCGGGTACTCGGAACTCACTGTCCATCGGCCCGTATCCGACCAGAACTAGCATGCCGCCCCTGTCGATCATGCGGTATGTCGAAGCAACTATTTTCGCGACTCCGACTACGTCGAATGCGTAGTCGACTCCGTTGCCGTGCAATAAATCTCGAACTTGCACATCGGCGGCCTCAGTTGTTGGGTCGATTGTGTCGGTGGCCCCTAGGGTCTGCGCTAGTTCGCGTTTGGAGGCAACGGGATCCACGGCGATGATCCGTGCGGCCCCGGCCACCGAGGCACCCTGTATGACGGACTGTCCGACACCACCGCATCCGACCACCGCTACGGTGGATCCCGGCTCGACTCCTGCGGTGAACAGCGCCGCGCCCACACCCGTCGTCATTCCGCATCCGAGCAACGCGAGGTGACTGTCGGGCAGGCTGGATTCCACTCGCACGACCGACGCTTCGTCACACGTCACGACATCACTGAAGGTGCCGATCCCACTCATCGCCGCGGCATGCGATCCGTCCGCACGTTTGGCGCGCGGCCTCTGCATCAGGCCCCCTATCGCGGTGCACAGGTGTGACCGGTCCCGCAGACAGCTCGGGCATGTCCCACACGCAGGCCGGAACGTTGCGACAACCCGGTCGCCAACACTCACCCGCGTCACGTTGTCTCCCACCTCGACCACCGTGCCTGCGCACTCGTGACCGCCGATCATCGCACCCGAGAACATGGCCGGGAACATGCCGTTTCGCAGGGACAAGTCGGTATGGCAGATACTGCTCGCGCCTACTTCGACTATGACGTCGCGCGGCCCGGGGGGTAGCGGCTCGAGCGTTTCGACAGTGAGGTCCTGGCCGAGGGTGTGAAGGATTGCTCCGCGCATGTCAGTCCGCCTGTCCGAATCGCATCGACAGATGTTCCACACGCATCATCTGGCCTGTCGTCCGACACGGACGCTCGACTTGGCGGTCGACGTTTTCTTTGACAGACGCATCGGCGGTTTCCGATTGCGTCATGTCATCTCCGGCTCGGCCCGAGGTTCATCGAGACGCGCTGCCGAGCGGTCAGCGAGCATTCGAGATGCCATCTCGATGATCGTGGGTGCGATTTTCTGGACCTCGTCCACGTCCACGCGGTCGGCTACTTCGGTGGCCTTCGCTTCGCGCAGCATCTCCGGAAGTCGTTCCACCATCGTCCGCATGGCCCACGGGATCATGTCGCCACAGGCTGCGAAATCGTAGTCCAACTTCCGATGTGAGCCGTCGGGCAAGATGTAGTGGTAGTGCAGGTGAGGCTTGTCGCCGAAGGCGTCGAACCGAAGGTGCTCCAGAGAATCGTCGGTCGAGTAGACGTGCAGTGTGACGCCGATGTCGTCGATGTTCATCATCGGCTCGAAGAACTTCATGGCCTCGACGTCGTGCCCGTAATTCTCCTTGATGACACGCGCGTTCAGTTCGCGGAATTCGACGCCAAATGTCACCGGGCCGCATTTCACGTAGCGAGTGTTGGCGGGGACCGGCTTGACGAGGTCCTCGATCAAACCCTTGGGGATGATCACGTCATTGCCTACCATGCGACATTCTCCTTTTGGGGGGCCGATACGGCGAACGCGGACGCGCGCGCAATCAAACTGTCGGGGGGAAGGGGATGCTGGTACAGCGCCGCGGCGTTTTTGTAGCAGACCTTCGCGATGGTGGACGCCGGAAGGTGGCTGAGGTCGCGGCGTATCAGGTCCTGCGTGTGGGGCCAGGAACTATCGGCGTGCGGATAGTCGACCTCAACCATTACGCGGTCCTCACCGATGAGCTCGAGTAGCCGAAAGGCAGACGGATCCTCGATCGAGGTGAACCAGAAGTTGCGTCGTACGAGATCGATAGGGTGGGGATCGGTCGCGGACCACACGTCGTTTTCGTCGCGTCGATCGAATGCCCGCTGGAGCCGCTCGAGGGCGGTCGGGACCCACGACACGCCGCCCTCTGACAACGCGATCTTGATGTCGGGGAAGCGGATCGGAATCTTGGAAAAAACCCAATCGATCATCGCCGACATTCCGCTCATCGGGAACAACGCCACGATGACGGGCACCGGAGAGTCCTCGGCGGGCCGCGCGACGGTTCCCGACGAACCGACATGCAGATTGACGACCGTGCCCGTCTCCGCGCAGGCAGCCAAGAACGGGTCCCAATAGTCGCTATGCATGCTGGGTAGGCCCAAGCCGGCGGGGTTTTCCGAGAAGCTGACGGCATGCACACCGCGCGCCGCGTTGCGGCGAACCTCCTCGGCCGCCACCACCGGATCTGCGAGGTACGGCATCTGGCAGGGAATCAACCTGTCGGGGTAGGCGCCACACCACTCCTCAACGACCCAGTCGTTATAGGCGCGCACGCAAGCCTGTGCCAATTCGGGATCCCCCAGCGACGCCAGTACCTTTCCAGCAAAACCCCAGATGACGGAGCCGAAGTTCAATGATGCCCACATACCGTTGACGTCCATGTCGCGGATACGCGCATCGGCGTCCCATACGCCGGGACGGAATTGATCGAAGCGCATCGCCGACTGATGAGCCTCACGCTGCGGTCTGCCTACCGCGCCGTTGGTGCCTCCGAGGAAGAACCGTCGTTCGTCGACCTCCCACGCTGGAAGACCGCCGACGTCGATGATGCGCGGACCCCTGGTGCGCAGCTTCGCCGGCAGCCGGTCGAACAGGGTCGGCGGCTCCAGGACGTGGTCGTCTACCGAAATGATGGGGCACCACAGCTCTTGCGGCTCCGGATCGGGCAGGAGGGTCAGATTGGATGGGACGGGCGGCGTCGCGTAGCGATCTTGCAGGTCATCGAGTCGTGTGGTGGTCATCGTTTCTTCTTCCATTTCATCGCCTGTGTCCGTCACCGGCTGGACGAGAACCTAGGCATGAGAAGCGCTTCCACACTCACAGTAGGAATAATTCGCGGAGCTAACCAGGTAAGTATTCAGTACCAGGTTGGCGATATCACTGGCCTTAAGTCAGGAGCGCAGCCAGCGCGCGCCGTGACTCCTCGTCGATTGGCCGATACGCGATGAGAACCTGTTCGGGTAGATCGGGTGCGCGAAATTGCGACACTTGCATGGCGATTCGACTGTGGTTGTCCATTGTGAAGGTCTGCACGTGGCTTACGAAGCGGTGCACGTCGTGGCGCTCCCACTGGGCAGCGAAGACATCGCTTGATGGCAACAAGTCGTCCACAATCTCGCGATAGCGGGGATTGTCGATGTCGAGGCTGCGTGCTGCCTGAAACCGAGCGACGGCGTCCAGTGCTTCGGTCTGCCAGTCCACGATCCGGGTCTGCAACGACGGGGTCGTCAACAGGATCCAGAGCATATTGCGCCGCTGGGGCTCCAGACGTGAGGGATCAGCGAAGAGCCGGACGAATGCCTGATTCCATGCGACGAGATCTTGTGGCCACGTCATCACGTACGCGGGCGCCGGAAGGAACACGTCAAGCCACGGCAGAATCGGGTTGGTTCCCCCGACTGCGGAACTCGACCTGCGTGGCTCCCCGGCCAGCTGATAAAGGTATCGGCGGTTCAAGTCGTCGAGCCGCAGAACCTTGGAAAGTGCGTCGAGCACTTCGGGTGTCGTACCAATATCTCGCCCTTGTTCGAGCCACGTGTACCAGGTGGTGCTGATACCAACTAACTCGGCGACTTCTTCCCTGCGCAAGCCAGCGACGCGACGGCGTCCGCTAAATTTGAGCCCGAATTGTTCGGGTGACACCAGGCTTCGCCGAGCCTTCAGGAACTCCCCGAGCGCCCGTTGGCGAGTCCGACGCGCCGAGGTGTCTCGTCGTGACAGCACATACCAAGGTAATCACGGAACTAAGGGCGACACGGCGGAATCTCGCACGAATCACCCTCCGGACCAACGGCCGTCAGGTGTGACAATACTCAGGGCTCCATGGTGTTCCACGCCGGCGTTGCTGGCTAGCAGGTCGACGGCACCGTCACTCACGTCGTAATCCGGGCTTGTGATCCATGTCGTCTGACACTTACCTTTCCGCGCCGCCTTCGGTGTGGGTCAGGACGTCATTGCGCGGTACATCGTCACGACCGCTGCCCCGCCGAGACCGATGTTGTGTTGCAGGGCGACCGACGCGCCGTTGACTTGACGCAGATCCGCGGTTCCTCTGAGCTGCCAGGTCAACTCGGCGCACTGCGCCAGCCCTGTTGCGCCGAGCGGATGGCCCTTGGAGATCAAGCCACCCGACGGATTCACCACCCACTTGCCACCGTAATCGACTGCACCGTCCTCGATGAGCTCCCCTGCGCCCCCAACACCACACAGCCCAAGTGCCTCGTAGGTGATGAGCTCGTTTGTCGAGAAGCAGTCGTGCAGTTCGATCACCTGGACGTCGTCAGGCCCGAGGCCGGACTGCTCGTACACCGCCCTCGCCGCCTGCGCGGACATCTGGAAGCCGACGAGGTCGGCGTCTCCCCCGTCGAACGCTGATTCGTCGTCGGTGGTCAGTGCTTGTCCGGCGATCTCGATCGCCTGATCCCACAACCCGTGTCGTTCGACAAAGGATTCGTTCGCGATTACCGCGGCAGCGCCGCCATCCGAGGTGGGGCAGCACTGCAGCTTGGTCAGTGGGTCGAAGACCGTCGGCGACGCAAGGATGTCTTCCAACGAATACTGTTCGCGGAACTGCGAATATGGGTTGTTGACTGAATGCCGGTGATTCTTCTCCGCGATCTTGGCGACGGTCTGCTTGGTGACGCCATGCTTCGCCATATACTCTCTGCCGGCGTTGCCGAAGATCTGCGCGGCCGGCGGAGCCTTCGCAAAGCCGTGGCGCTGGGTCATCGCCTCGATGTGCCGACCCGTCGGGGCCGCGCGGTCGCCCCAGTGCTCGCGTAGGCTGCCGCGTTCCATTTTCTCGAAGCCAAGTGCCAGGACGCAGTCTGCGAGCCCGGCCCGGATGAACTGGTTGGCTAAGTAGAGCGCCGAGGAGCCGGTGGAGCAGTTGTTGTTGACGTTCACGATCGGAACACCGGTCAACCCGACTTCGTAGAGGGCCCGCTGGCCCGATGTCGAGTCTCCGTAACAGAATCCGACGAAGGCGTGATTGATGTCGGTGTACGCAACGCCGGAGTCATCGAGCGCGGCGCGCGTCGCCTCGCTGCCGAAATCGGGGTAATCCCAATTCTCCCGGCGGCCCGGTTTCTCGAATTTGGTCATCCCGACGCCGACCACGAATGATTTCTGCATCACTGCTCTCCCTGATTGATGGTGGGCGGCAACTTATCGCCTGTCCCAGGTAACGTTCGCCTTCTCCCTATCCCATGTCGTCGGTGTGCACCCGTCGTCACGCAGTTGGTACTTGTGCACCCGGCCGACGGCGCTGACCGGCAACGCATCTCGGAACTCGATGTATCGTGGCAAGGCAAAGTAGGGCATCCGGTCTTTGAGCCACTCGAACATCTCGCCTTCCGAGAGCCGCCCGTCGGGCTTGAGCACCGCAGTGACCTTGAGGTCGTCCTCCGTGATCTCCGACTTCACGGCGTGCACCGCCACTTCGGCGATGGCGGGGTGGCCGAGGATGACCTGCTCGACTTCCTGACTGGAGATGTTCTCGCCGCGGCGTCTGAGGTAGTCCTTCTTACGGTCGGCGAAATAGAAGAATCCGTCTGCGTCGAATCGGCCCAGATCGCCGCTGTGAAACCACATGTTGTTCATCGCGGCGACGAAAGCCTCGGGGCGGCGCCAATATCCATCGAACATCACCCCGGGGCGCCGCGGCCGGCATACGACCTCGCCAACCTCTCCCACCCGCACTTCGCGATCGTTGTCGTCGAATATCCGGACATCGAAGTTCTCGATGTTCGCCTTGCCCGAGCTGCCCGGCGGGGATGGTGAACCGGCCAGCAGCGTGGTGAGTGGGAAGGCCTCGGTGAGCCCGTAGGTGTTGCCGCCGACGAGTTGCACACCAAACCGCGACCGCCAGATCTGTTGCAGTTCAGCCGGGAACGGCGCACCGTGCACTACGCGAATCTGCCCGTGACACTCCGTCAGCGCGGGTGTGTCGTCCATGCGTGCGATCAGCGATCCCATCGAACCGAGCAAGTTGACCACGGTGGCGCCGGTGCGCCGCATTTCCGGCCAGAACCCCGACACCGAGAATCGGCCCGCGATCGCGGCGGAGCTGCGCAGCATCATCGTTCCAAGGATCGTGCCGCTGACCAGATTGAAGTGGTAGATCGGCAAGGGGCTCCAGTTCAGCTCCTCTGCGGCGCGTCCGCATTGTTCGATGAATCCGCGCGCGGAACTGAACACGTATCCGTTGGAGATGACGCATCCCTTCGAGGGGCCGGTCGTCCCCCCGGTGTAGATGATGAGCGCGGTGTCGCGGCTGCTCCGCTCGACGTGTGCGGTCTCATCGGGTTCGAGCAGATAGTCGGCCAGCGGTTCCACTGTCACGGCGCCGATCCGGTCGGACTCGCGCAGGCCGCGAACCAGTATCCGTTCCAGCATCGGGAGACTGGCAACCTCGCCGCGTATCCGGTCGAGGAAATCCGCCTCACATACGACGATGCGGGTGTCGGAGTCGGAAACGACGTGGGCCAAGAAGCTGCCTTTGAGTGCGGTGTTAACGGGCACCCAGATACCGCCGAGCAGATTGGCCGCGAACCACAGCGCCGCAGCGTCGACGTTGTTGTCGAGCATCGTGACGACGGTCTGATCAGGTTGCAGACCGGCTTTGTTCAGGCCTGCCGCGTAGCCGGCGGCGCGGTCCCAGATCTGACGGTAGGTAAATTGTTCGCCGCTGAAGTCGAGAAACATCTGGTCGCCGACGTCGTCGGCGCGCTGTCGCAGCAAGCCGACCACGCTCGGTTCTTCCCTGGGTCCACACCAGACGTCAGCCATTAATTCGTGCGCCCTCACTTTCGGTGTGCCGCGGGGACCACGACGGGGGCCGGTGGTCGGCGTACGCGGCGAATCCTTCCTTCGCCTCGGCGGTGTTGATCGACGCCTCCACGAGGCGCTCATCGACCAGCGAAATATGTTGGTGTGCTGCCCGTTTCCATGCGGCGCGCGCCTCGGGCGCTGCCTCGCACAGCTCGTCGACGGTCCGCATGGCCGCCTCGTGCAGATCGTCGTGTGATACCACCCGGGCGATCAACCCCATCGCCAGCGCCTCGTGCGCGGAAAACGGGCGCGACGTCAGCGCGAGTTCCTTTGTTCGGGCAAGCCCGATGATCGGTGGCAGCAGGGTTGAACTCCACGGTGCGGCGACGCCGAGTCGGAGCTCCGGCAGGCGGAATCGGGCTCGATCACTGGCGACGGCAACGTCGGCGAGCACCGCCAGCCAGACTCCGCTGGCCTGGCAGTGTCCGTTGATCGCGGCGACGATGGGAATCCCGGTGCGGTGCAACCGTGTGAAGGGCAGGTCGTCCTCGTTCAGGCTGGTGTCATCGGCGGCGTGGGCCGCGGGATCCCCCCCGACAATGAAGACGTCGTCGACTCCGGTGACTACGAGGGCGCTGAGCTCGGGATCATCCTCGACGGTGCGGATCGCTCGGCCCAGTCCGGCGTACATTGCATCGGACAGCGCGTTGCGCTGCACCGGGTTGTCGACGGTGCACCACGCGACACGACCTCGGCGCTCCAGCCGCAGATGCGGCGTGCCCAGGTCCATCACACGCCCAGCATTCGACGCCCGATGATGTCCTTCATGATCTCGTTGGTACCGCCGTAGATCGACATCGCCCGGCCGTCGCGCCATGCGCGTCCGACGGCGCACTCTTCCATGTACCCGTAGGCGCCGTGCAGCTGGACGCAGGTTTGCAGCACGCGGTTGTTGAGTTCAGCGCACCACCACTTCGCTTGTGCGGCTTCCTCTCCCGTAAGCGCACCTGTGAGATGAGCGGTGATTTGGGCGTCGACGAACGCTTGCGCCACGTCGAGTTCGGTGCGCATCGTGGCGAGTTGAAACCGCGAATTCTGAAACGATCCGATGGGCTGGCCGAAAGCATGCCGCTCCTTGCAGTAGGCGAGGGTTTCGTCGAAGGCCGCGCGCGCATGTGCGAGCGCCATGACGGCGATCGACAGCCGTTCCTGCGGCAGCATTGCCATCAATTGGTAGAACCCGCGTTCCTGATCGCCGATCAGATTGTCCGCCGGCACACGAACATTGTCGAAGAACAGTTCGGCGGTGTCGGCTGCATGCTGTCCGATTTTGTCGAGATTTCGTCCGCGGCTGAACCCCTGCCGGTCGGCCTCCACGACGATCAGGCTGAGGCTGCGCTGGGCGGGTCCCTCAGAACCGGTGCGGCAGACCACGATGACGAGGTCGCTGTTGATGCCGTTGGAGATGAAGACCTTGCTGCCGTTTACTACGTAGCCGTCGCCGTCGGGCTTGGCTGTGGTGGCGATCGCGGCAAGGTCGGAGCCGGTGTTGGGCTCGGTCATGGCGATCGCGCCGACCAGGTCACCCGCAGCGAGCCCGGGCAGCCAGCGCTCCTGTTGGGCCTGGGTGCCGTATTTGAGGAAGTACGGCAGCACGACGTCGGCATGGGTGGAGATGCCCAGTCCGGCGCTCATCACACCGGCGCGGCAGACTTCTTCGAGGAAGATGGTGTTGAAGCGGAAGTCGGGGTGCCCACCGCCGCCGAACCGTTCGGGGACCGCAAAACTTAGGATTCCGGCATCTCCTGCCTTCTTGAAGACGGTCTTGTCCACGATCCCGCAGCGCTCCCACTGCTTGAACTCTTTGGTGAGCTCACGCTCGACAAAGGTTCGCGCCGAGTCGCGGAACATGTCGTGCTCATCGTTGAAGATCGTTCGCTGCATCTTGAATGGCTCCTATGCGCTCGTGATCATGTCGACCATGTTCGGCAGCGCGTCGGCGATCGCGCTGACGTCGAGGTCGTGGATGGATTGACGGCGCTCGCCGACCTGCCACGGGGCCAGCAGGAACGAATTGACGCCGAGGTCGCGCAGGTTTGCCACCCGGGTGGGCGTAATCGAACCGCGCAGCCCGGTGCGCACCACGAACGGACGGTTGTCGGAGTCGGCAGCGGTGCGCGCCTCGGTCAGGCGCGCCATCATCCCAGCGATTTCGTAAACGGAGTGGTTGGCCCCGACCCAACCGTCACCGGCGAGGGCGCAGCGGCGGGCGGCGGCCTTTGAAGTTCCGCCGATCAAAATCGGAATAGGTTGTGGCGGGGTCGGATTGACGGCGATGGCGTCGAACGTGAAGTGGGCTCCTTTGTGGCACACCGGGGCACCCGTCCACAGTTTTGGCAGCAGAGTCAGTATTTCGTCGAGAACCCCGCCGCGCGTAACGAACCACGGGTTACCCAGTGCTTCGAATTCCTCACGGAGCCAACCGACACCGACGCCCAGATCGATCCGGCCACCTGACATCGCGGCCGCGGTGGCGGCCTCTTTAGCCAGCATCACCGGGTGCCGCAGAGGAGCGATGATCACCGCGGTCATGAACCGGATCGTCGACGTCGCGGTGGCCAGTCCGGCGATCGCGACGATCGGATCGGGTAGCAATGTGTCCGTGGGGAGGTTCGCGGGCTTTCCGTCGCCGTAGGGGTACGGCGAAGAGAAGCCAGCCGGCACCGCGGGGTGCTCGGAGAGCGCGACCCCGCTCACCCCCGCCCTCTCGGCGGCCATAGTGAGCGCGGTCAAGCCCTCCGCGGAAAGGAACGGCAGCGACAGCCACACGTCCATCCCGCGGTTGGGGGCACCGCTCACTGCCGCGTGGCGGGCGGCTCGGGCAGCTCGAAATTGAACACCCTGGCGGCGTTGGTCTGCATGATCTTGCGCTTGACGTCGTCGGACAGGCCCGCGAGTTCCTTGTGCGCCACCTCAATGCAGTTGGGCCACGTCGAATCGGTGTGGGGGTAGTCGGTTTCGATCATGACATTGTCGACGCCGATCTTCTCGATCGAGGCCACACCGAACGGGTCCTCGATGAAGCATCCGAAAATGTGCTTGCGGAACAATTCGGACGGCATGATCGAAAGATCTAGACCGTTACCGACGTTTTCGTCGTCAGCGCCCCAGCCCTTGAGGTAGTCGTCCGCACTGAAATCATCCTTGCCGGCCCATCCGCGCTGGACTTCCACCACGTGATCACACCGCTCGATGACGTAGGGAATCCAGCCGATGCCACCCTCGGATAGGCACAGCTTCAGGTCGGGATACTTGGGCAGCCAAGGGCTGAACAGCCAGTCGATGCACGCCGCGGCGGTACTGGCGACAGGCGTCAATGCGATGACGCCCACCATCGGCATATCCGGCGATGTCGAGGGCAACTGCGAGGAGGACCCGAGGTGCATACAGACCGGCATCCGGGTGTCGTTGGCGGCTGACACCATCGGCTCCCAGTAGCCGCTGCGGTCGTGGATCGAGGGCAGTCCGAGCTGATAGGGGTTTTCGCTAAACGCGATGGCCTTGGCGCCCTTGGCCGCGGTGCGTTCGATCTCCTTCGCGCACTGCTGTGGATCCCAGAGCGGCAAGATGACCATCGGAATGAGCCGACCCGGTTCGGTCCCGCACCATTCGTCGATCATCCAGTCGTTGTAGGCCTGGACACAGAGCAGTCCGAGTTCCTTGTCGTTGGCCTCGGTGAACTCCTGACCGCAGAACCGCGGAAACGACGGGAAGCACAGCGAGGCGAGTATGCCGCCGCGGTTCATGTCCTCGATGCGTGCATTGGGCTCATAACAACCCGGCCGCATGTCGGCGTAGGTCACCGGCAGTGGGCTGAAGTCCTCGCGCTTCTTTCCCGCAGCTGCCGACAATCCGGTCGTGGGCTTGCGCTGGCCTTCGAAGACCCAGGCCTCGCCGTGCTCATCGGAGACGATGTGCGGGCCGGCCTCCTTGAACTTCGCCGGAAGCCGGTCCTGCCAGACATGTGGCGGCTCGAGCACATGGTCGTCGACGGAAACCAGCCAGTTAAGTGAGTCGTCCATGATTGTCTCTCCTTGATGTTCGGATGGTTCAAAGTGCTAGTGACCGCGCCTCAAGAGGCCGACACCGCAATGGACCGACTGCTGATATTGCGTTCGGTGGTGTAACCCTTGAGCGACGACTGGAACTGCGGCAGTGCGAAAGTCTCGCTTTCAGCCGCGAACGCGAAGTCGATCACGTTGGCAATCGCCGCGTTCATGTGCATATTGAGAGCTCGTTTGGTGTCCCAAAGCGCTTGTCGCGGTTGCCCGGCCAGTCGCTCAGCTAGCGCATAGGCCTTAGGCAACAGAGTTTCGGCCGTGACGACGTGATTGGCCAGACCAAGCCGCTGTGCTTCGCTGGCGTCGATGCGGTCGCCCGTCAGCAGGTACTCCTTGGCGCGCAGCATGCTCATCATGAGCGGCCAAGCGAGTACACCGCCGTCGGCCGCGACCACCCCTAGAGTCACGTGGGGGTCGGCCATGAACGCCCGCTCGCTGATGTAGACGACGTCGGCCAATACCGCCAGGCTGCAGCCGAGACCGACCGCCGGTCCGTTCACCGCGGCGATCACCGGTTTAGGAAACGCGAGCATCTCCGAGACGATCCGGCGAGCGTCGGCCATGGTGCGATATCGAAACTCCGGATCGGTTGAGACTCTTGACAGGTAGTCCATGTCACCGCCGGCCGAGAATGCCTTACCCGCACCGGTGAGGACGACGGCACGCACGTTGTCGTCGTCACGCAGTTCCGCCCAAACGTTGGCAAGCGCAGTGTGCAACGGCTCATTGACGGCGTTCATCCGTTCCGGACGATTCAACGTCACGGTTCTCACACTGCCGGTGCCCTCCACTAGCAACACCTCGGGATCTGGAGTCTTCGTCTCCACGCGCCCTCCTTCTCATTCGCGTCGAGTATCCGCGCTCATCGACCGTGTGGAACAGATTCAGCCCATGCCATTAGTGGCACTGCCACTCTGCGGATCGGACAAGCGCCAGGGGGTACCCATGCCACCAGGCTGGCGTTGCTCTGCAGGCGTAACATCGCCAGGCGCGGGCCCGCTATGCCGTAACGCTGTGCTGCCTGGAGCATTCGCCTGCATCGCATTTCGGGGTGGTTGGATTTTGTCCCTAGGCCTTCGAAGCTCAGCCCGCCCGTACGACTTACGCTTCACTGATTTGGAGGACCTATGCCCGACGCCGTCATCATCGATGCCCTGCGCACCCCCATCGGGAAGCGCAACGGGTCGCTGGCCGACGTCCATCCCGTCGACCTTTCCGCTCACGTGCTTCGTGCTCTGCAGCGGCGCACCGGGATTGACCCCGCGGTAATCGACGATGTCATCTGGGGATGTGTCAATCAGGTTGGAGACCAGGCCGCCCAGATCGGGCGCTACTCCGTGCTGGCTGCTGGGTGGCCGGACAGTATTCCAGCGTTAACCGTCAATCGCGCGTGCGGCTCAAGCCAGTCCGCCTTCGACTTCGCCGCAGGGCTAGTGCGTAGTGGACACTACGACGTCGTCATCGCCGGGGGTGTGGAATCGATGAGCCGAGTGCCGTTAGGGGCGGGTCGTGAACTCGGCCGCCCGTTCGGGCCGATGGTTCGCAGCCGGTATTCATCGGACCTCACGTCGGGACGGTTCCCGAATGAGGACTTCAATCAGGGCATCGGTGCCGAGATGATCGCGTGCGCATGGGGTTTGAGCCGCAGCCAACTTGACGAGTTTTCAGCGCGTTCCCATGAACTTGCCGGTGCCGCGATTGACGACGGTACCTTCGCCGGACAGCTGATTGATGTCCCGGATAAGCCCGGCTTCGTCGCCGACGAAGGGGTGCGGCGCGGCACGACGGTCGACACCCTCGCCGCGCTCAAGCCGTCGTTTCAAGAGGACGGGGTGATCCATGCCGGCAATGCTTCGCAGATTTCCGACGGCGCCTCAGCCACGCTGATCACCACTCCCGAAAAGGCTCGCGAGCTCGGCGTCGTCCCGATCGCTCGTTACGTGGCAGGCGCGGTGGCGGGCTCCGATCCGGTACAGATGTTGACCGGCCCCATTCCAGCCACTGAAAAGCTGCTTGGGAAAACGGGATTCGCTATCACCGACATCGGCGTCTTCGAAGTCAACGAGGCGTTCGCGCCGGTACCACTGGCGTGGCAGGCGACGTTTGGAGTCAGCGACAAAGCGCTCAATCCGCTAGGTGGGGCCATCGCAGTCGGCCATCCGCTGGGGGCATCGGGCACTGTACTGATGACTCGAATGTTGCATTACATGCGCGACAAAGGAATTCGGTACGGGTTACAGACAATGTGCGAGGGCGGCGGCACTGCCAATGCGACCCTCGTCGAACTGCTCTGATCGACGAGGATGGCCGTTAGCTTGGTTGGAACTGGCGTCGCCGCCAAGGTTGCATTGGTGACTGGCGCCGGGCGGGGCGTCGGACAACAGATTGCGCTGACCCTCGCCGAGCACGGCGCCCGTGTGGTGATCGTCAACGACTCCGACGCTGATCGCGCCAATCAGGTGGCCGATCAAGTACGCATGCTTGGCGCCGATACCCTTGCGATACAAGCCGATGTCGGTGACCCCGAGGCGGTTGCTGAAATGTTCGCGCACACCGCGCAACGCTTCGGCCCGCTCGGGGTGCTGGTCAACAATGCCGGCATCCGGACAAGCCCGACCAACACCGGCGGTATTCGTCCATTCCTCCAGCAGGAAACCACCGAGTGGGAATCACTGCTGCGGGTCAACTTCCTGGGCGTGGTCAACTGTACGCGGGGTGCCCTGGAACAGATGGCACCTGCGGGCTATGGGCGCATTGTCACCATTGTGTCGGACGCAGGTCGCGTCGGGGCGACCCACGGCATGGAGGTCTACTCCGGCGCGAAAGCCGGAGCAGCCGGATTTACGCGTGCTGTCGCGCGCCTCGGCGGACGGTTTGGCATCACGGCCAACTGCGTGTCGTTGGGGGCGACCAGAACTCCTGCTACCGCCGAGGAATTGGCCGACGAGGAGGTCGGCGTCAAGGTGCTGGCTCAGTACATCGTGCGCCGGTTCGGCGAACCAACCGACGCCGCGGCGGCCGTGCTATTCCTATGTTCAGAGTCGGCCGGATGGATTACGGGCCAGACGTTGGCCGTCAATGGCGGCTTTTCGCTCGCGCTGTGACGGTCCAGTAACCTCGCCTGCCATGTGCTTCACGTGGGTGGTGGCACTGGTGCTCTCATCGGTTCGGTCTCGCAGAACGTACACGCGCAAGACACGATTGCGGCATGAAGATCTCGGTGAACTTTGAACTGTGTGAGTCGAATGCCTTGTGCTGCTTCGCCGCTCCGGAGCTGTTCGAGGTGCGGGAGGACGAATTGCTGTATGTGCTGAACGACAACCCTCCCGAGAGCCAGCGCGCCAACTTGGAAGACGCCGTCAATGCCTGCCCGAAGCGGGCGATCAGCATCGACGAGTGAGCGCAGCATCCGATATTCAGGTGTAGGCGCGCATGAACGCGTCTACTCCATCGACGAGGATCGAGTCAATGGCTTCCCACGCCGAAGTGGTGGTGGTGTCGACGGTGTCCTGGGCTAGCAGGATCGTCAGTGCGATGAAGTGCTCCGCTGCCCGGCGAGGGTCGTCAGTGCGGATCGCGCCCTCGGCGGCGAACCGCTCGATCCGCTCGGTGAAGAGTTCCTTGGGTTTGTTGCGCGTCGATCCGGGGACCCTGCGCCGGGCCGTGCCGAGGTTGACCAGGTTGCGAAACTCGACGTAATCCGACGATGGGAATGCCTCTGTGGCGACACGGCGTACGAACCCGAGCAGGCCCGACCGAAGATCGCAGCCCGAGGGCAGTTCGTCGTCCAGTGCGGACGTCACCGTTCCCAGCAGCTTCTCGGCGACTCGCTCGACCACGGTCGTGTGAATGGTCTCCTTATCGCCAAAGTGGTCATAAACCGTCCTCTTCGACACGTCGGCGCGCGCGGCGATCGCGTCCACGCTGGTGAGGTCGAACCCCCCAGCGGCGAAGAGTTCCTGAGCGGCGTCCAAGATCGCGAGGCGCTTCTTCTCAGAGCGTCCTCGGCGACGCGTTGCGGTTTCGGCGGTGGCCATGCCACGCATCTTCTCCGAAATGCGGGCGATTTCAAACTACACTAGTCGGTGTAGTGTAGTCTCAGGGACGTGAACGACGACGTTCGATTGCAAACCTGCAGCGCAAGTGCACCGGCGCTGGGGTCTCGCGCCTGCAGGGGCCGCACTGCTAGTACGAACTGCACCCTTCAAGAGGGTCAATCCGGGCATCCCCGCCGGTCCGGCATCCATCTCTTCACACCGCGCGCGTGGGTCGCCACCGTCGTCCGTTTGCAACCAGCGCACCGTCGTAGCCCATTCGGCGAGCCCAACCGCGCGAGGAGATGATCACGTGCACAACGCCACATTGACCCTGCCCTGTGAGATGTCATCGGTCATCACAGATGACGACCAGGATTTGCCCGACCTCCCTGCCATAAGCGAACGCAGTCGCACAACGGCATCCGAAGATCAGGCCCGCCGCGAGGCGCTCGCGGCGTTCTTGCGCGCCCGCCGCGAGGCGCTGCAGCCGGAAGACATTGGAATTCCGCGCCGCGGCAGACGACGAGTCAAGGGGTTGCGCCGCCACGAGGTGGCCGACACCGCCGCGGTGAGCGTCACTTGGTATACGTGGCTCGAACAGGGCAGAGACATCCATACGACACCGCAGGTCATCGAAGCCCTCGCCCGCGCACTGCGACTCGATGACAACGGGCACAGCTATTTGCGGCGCCTCGCCGGGGTTACGCCGCGCACGGTGTATCTGGACCGGCGACAGGTCGGCGATAGTCTCATCGCACTCGTCGACGGCCTGCTGCCGAATCCGGCGCATCTCATGCTGCCCGCGACCGACCTGTTGACATGGAACCGCTCCTATGCGCGGCTTTTCGTCGACCCGTCGACGTTGGCGCCCGAACACCGTAACGGCCTGTGGATTCAGGTGATGTGTCCGGAGATGCGGGAGCGCCTGGTCGGTTGGGAGGTCGAGACGCGGCATGCTGCCGGCCGGTTCCGCGCTGAGGCCGCGAAGTATCCGGGTGACGCACACTTCGCCAATATCGTCGACGCGCTCACCACCGAAAGCGAGTTCTTCCGCGACATTTGGGAGCGACACGAGGTGGAGGGCTTTGCCGATCACATTGAAACCATTGACCATCCCGTCGCCGGTCGAGTGAATGCCCGGCTCGTGCAGTTGCGTCCTCTCGACCATCCGAATCTGCTGTTGATGGTTCACATGCTTGCCGATGACGAGTCGCGAAGCCGCATGGAGGCACTGCTGGCGGCCTGAGGACTGGCCTGGTCAGAGGCGACGCCATCGCAGCACCGACAACCGCCAACCGTCCGATCCGACCGCGACCTCGTCGAAACCGACATTGACCGGCAGGCCGATGCTGAGTCCGCTGCCGTCGTCCGGTCCGTCGACGAAGCCGGGCATGAAAATGTCATCTTGGTCGTCGAGGCGAACCATCACCACCACGGTCGGTGTGGCATCGGCCGGCGCCGACCGATGAGTCACCGTCCACGACGCGATGGTGCCCCGCCCAGTGGCCGGGATCCAACGCCACTCGAACGAGCCGCAATCATTACAGATCGCGCGGGCGGGCCAACGGAGTCGTTGGCACCCGGTGCAGCACTGGATCAGCAGTTGGCCTCGCTCCAGTGCGTCCCACCACGGCGCTGAGTCGGCATCGGCTAACGGATGGTTCATGGCGATCAGACTCCCCGCTTCAGGATTACGGCACCGGTCAGGCCGCTGTTGATTCCAGGCTGGGCGGTCGACAGGGCCACCTGCGCGCCGGCAACCTGACGTGCACCGCATTCATGGCGAAGCTGCCGCACAGCTTCGACGACGTGGTTGAGCCCGTGGACGTAGCCTTCGGACAGGTGGCCGCCGTGGGTGTTGACAGGTAGGCGACCGCCGATCCGCGTGGCGCCCTCGGCGATCATCGATGCCGCCCCACCCGGCGCGCAGAATCCGTATGCCTCCAATTGCAGCGGCACCAGCGGCGAGAACGCGTCATAGAATTCTGCGACGTCGATGTCGGCGGGGCCTATTCCGGCTGCCTCGTACAGCCGCGGCGCCATCCGTGCGGCACCGGAGGCCGTCAATTCACGATGATGGTTGGACGCCAACTGGTTTCCGCCGCCCGAGGCGGTCGCGCAAATCGTGACAGGCGTGCGGCGCAGGTCGCGACTGCGCTGTGTTGAGGTCACCACCAAAGCCACAGCAGCATCCGATTCCAGGCAGCAGTCGAAGAGCCGTAACGGCTCGGCGATCCAGCGTGATCCGAGGTAGTCGTCCATCGTGATCGGTTGACGCATCATCGCTCTTGGATTGAGTGCGGCGTGGTCGCGCTGAATGATTGCCACGCGTCCAAGATCTTCGGCGGTGACGCCGTAGGCGTGCATGTAGGCGCGGGTGAACATGGCGTACTGCTGAGGTGCGGACACGTGTTGATACGGCAGCCAGTACTGCACATCCGACGAAAGCCCGGTCATCGCCGCTGCACCCGACATCCGGGCACCCGAGCGCGCGTTGAGTGCCCGCCAGACGACGACGCAACGTGCCTGCCCGGTGGCCACTGCGGTGGCGGCTGCGCTCAGCGGTGCGATGCAGGAGCTGCCGCCCCCGAAGACGTCTCGAATGAACCGTAGTTCCGGAATGCCCAGTGTTTGGGCCACCAGCGCCGGATCTGCGGAGTCGGCGATGCGATGGCACGCCACCCCGTCGACGTCGCGGGGGTCCAGGCCGGCGTCGGCGAGGGCATCGTCGATGGCCTGCGTGGCCAGGGTGAGTGTCGAGACACCGGACCGCTTGGTGTATTCGGTACACCCGACGCCGACGATCGCCGCGGCGTCGCGCAAGCGGTTATCCACGTCGACAATCTATCGGCCGACGCAGCTTACAACGTGGTGCGCTGAGCACTAGTACCGGCATCAGCGCCGACGGTGTCGCGTCGAGCTTTGTGCTCCGTCAACGACTTTGGCTCACTCAGGGCGGACCCTCACTGCGGACCACAAATGCCTGCGACAGTTCACGCGGAGTCAGTCCGATGCTCCCCCGTGCAGCGCGTGCACTAGGTGTGCGCGGACACCCTCGATGGCGCTCGGCCATCCCCGCGCATCACCGCAGAACCGCGGCAACGCGCCGCTGCGGTCGCCGAGCACAATTAGTTCGTCGACTCCGTCGGGTCCCGCCACCACCGACTCCGTCTCCGCGCCAGCGCGGGTGACCCGTATATCGCCGGCGCGGCGCGACTGATCGCCGATCGTACAGCTGCCGCGCACAACTACATGGACGAGTTCGGTGTCGACCGTGAATCTGCTGGCCGACAAAGCATTCGGCGACGTCCTTGACATCACCATCAGCGGACCGCGCTGCGGGTCGCCCAGCAGTGCACCCATCGCACGAGTGTCGGTGCCGACGCCAGGCCACGCACTAGCCTGCGCGTAGGAGCCATTGAGGTGCGGCTTCCTCGATACACCGAAGTTGACCGCGAGCGCCGAGTCCCCGGCAGTGAGATGCGGATCGTTGGACGTTAAGTCGCCGCCGATACCGAGCCAGGCGGCAAGATTCGCGTCGGCCGGGCCGTGTGCCGGAGCGTCCGGGTCGACATGACGAACACGCGCGCCCCTTCTGTCGGCGAAGCACAGCATCGTCCACCCGCCGTCGGTTCCGTGGGCATAGTTGTCGCTGGCGTACGGCTTCCACCCCCGTTGGAAGCGAAACTCCCCCGCTCCGTAACGTTGCGAACCCATTGGCAGCGTTCCGCACAACGAGATGCGGAAGTTGTCGCTGGCATGCCCGTGCGCTGGAGCATCGGGCGGCTCGATCCCTGGTGCCACCGCCAACAAGAGAATCAACGGTCCCTTTACCGAGTCACCCGCCAAGATGGCCGTGACGTCGAATGGTGTGTCGGCAGTGCGTGCGGCGGAGCGAAGATACGGCGGTGTGATCCACCGATCGGTGGCGGCGAAGCTCAACTCGACATAGCGCGGATGATCGAGCACGTCGGCGAAGGTCTTCAACGGCATCGGTTCCTCCTCGATTCGCCAGTGAACGTCAGCTTGCCCACATCGAGGCCGAACTGCAGAGTTCAACCGCTGCTATTAGCCGGCGTACCACCATCTGTTGGCCCTCCGGATCGCGTGCGTCGCAGCGGGATACCACCGTGGTGGCAACACAACCATTTTGGTGACCGTCGTCCGCGGCTAGCCTGCTCGGCAGACGGTGAGCCGACGGCTGGCCGTGATGCGAGACATTCACGGCGAAAGAGGACGCGCGCATGACGATGCAGGACCACAGACCCGAGGCTCGCGGCCCGCTGGTTGGGCTCAAGGTATTGGACGTGGGTCAGCTTGTCGCTGGCCCGATGATCGGCACCTACCTCGCTGACTGGGGCGCCGACGTCGTCAAGGTCGAACAGCCACGCATCGGCGACCCCATTCGCAAGCTCGGATCGCATTCCGGTGCGCCGCTGTGGTGGAAGGTGAATGGCAGGGGCAAGCGATCAATCGCGTTGGACCTGCACCTCCCGACCGACCGAGAGGTGTTGCGCAATTTAGCGAAGTCGGCCGACGTCTTCGTGGAGAACTTCACTCCGGGCACAATGGAACGGTGGGGATTCGACTATCCGACGCTGCAGACGGACAATCCGGGCTTGATCATGTTGCGGGTCAGCGGTTTCGGTCAGACCGGGCCGAACCGCGGTCACCGCGCCTTCGGCCGCATAGCCCAGTCGTTCAGCGGGTTCTCCTCTATCAACGGATTCCCCGACCGGCCTCCGATTCATCCGGGGATCCCCGTCGGCGACTACTTCGGTGCGCTCACCGGAACCGCTGCCGTGCTCGCGGCCTACATCGAGCGGCAACGATCTGGCCGCGGCCAGGAGATCGACCTTGCCCTGTACGAGGCATGCTTTCGCCTGATGGAATTGATGTCCGCCACCTACGACCAAGAGGGCACGGTGATCGGTCGCGAAGGGACGTCCAACACCTACGTCGCACCGGTCGGCACCTGGCAGACCGCCGATGGCAAGTGGTTCTCACTAACGGCCAGCACGCAGCCCGTGGCCGCGCGGCTGCTGGAGACGGTGGGCGGGCCTGAATTGGCCACCGATGACCGGTTCGCAACCAACTCCGCACGAGTGGCCAACCGCGCAGAACTCGACGAATTGCTCGCCAAGTGGGTCAACGGTCACACGACCGAGGAGCTGAAGCTGATCTGTGAGGACAACGATGTGGCCTACTGCGTCGAGTTCGATGCCGCCGACATCTTCGCCGATGCGCATTACGCAGCCCGAGGCACCATCGAAACGGTGGACGACCCGCAGTACGGTCCAATGCGGATGCCTGCGGTTGTCCCGCGCTTCAGCCGCACACCGGGTTCCATCCGCTGGACCGGCGAGGAACTCGACGCCAGCCATGACGATGTGCTTGCCGATCCTTCGTGGGGCGCCACGTTGCCGTAGCGACTGACGGCCCAATCACCGACGAGCGAATTCCCTTTCAATACAGGGTTTTCAGAACGTATGACCCGTGGAATCCGCCTTCCGAGCGCGTCGTCGATTAGACGGCGTTAGCGGCCGAGATACTGGCCTGCCCGCTTCTCGGTCAATGCGCTCAACGCTTCGGCCACGTCGTGGGTGGTCGTCAGGATGGCGACATGGGAGGACACCAGGTCCAGTGCCGGCCGTAGCTCCAGGCTGGCCGACTGGCGGGTCACGCGTCGGATCATCCGGACGCTGGCTGGCGGGTTCGCGGCGATGGCCAGCGCCAATGCGGTTGTCTCGGACATCAATTGGCCGGGCTCGGCCACGCGATTGACCAGACCGATGCGCAGGGCTTCGTCGGCGTCGACGACGTCGCCTGTCAGCAGAAGTTCCTGCGCCTTGGCCAAACCAACGAGCCGGGGTAGGTAATACGCGCCGCCGCCGCCGGGAGCCAGTCCGAGTTTGACATAGCCCTCTGAGACGCGCGCAGTGCTAGACATGACGCGCAGATCGCACATCAGTGCCATGTCCAAGCCAGCTCCGACCGCCACGCCGTTGATCGCGGCGATGATCGGTTTGTCGAGGTCCTCGACGGCCAGTGCGATGCGTTGGATGCCGGCGTGCAGGTCGGTTTTGCGCTGCAACGGAGTACGTGCGTCAGTCAGCCACGACAGGTCGATCCCGGCGCAGAACGCCTTCTCCCCGGCACCGGTTAAGACGACCACGCGCACGTCTTCATCGGTGCGGCAGGACCGCAGCAGGTCCTCCCAATCGCGAATCATCGGGAGTGTAAACGCGTTTCGTGCTTCCGGCCGGTCGAGCATGATGGTGCCGACGCCATCGGCGATCGACCAGTTCAGGTGATCCATCAAAGGGGCCCTTTCGTTGACGTGATGCTGATGAGCTGAGAAGCTCCGTGTCTCAGATGCCACCCGTGACGCAGTCCCAGACATTGGTGGCGTGAAGCGCTAGACGACCCACCCGCCGGGCGTGATGACCGGCGCTGCCGAACTCGTCGACCCAGCTGCGGGCGCGCAGCGTGGACGACCACAGCGGATGCTCGATGCTGGTGCCGATCGCTCCGTGCAGCTGATGGGCTGCGCTGGTCACTGTGGCAGCTACCGGTCCAAGCACAGCCTTCGCCACGGCCACCGCATATTCGGTGCGTCCGTCGGCGAAACCGGAGTCGACCGCCGCCGCCACGGCCAGTGTGGTGGCGGCGCGGCCGCGTTCGATCTCTCCGGCCATGACCGCCAGGCTCTGCTGGACACTCTGAAAGCGGCTCAACGGGCGGCCGAACTGCACGCGCTCGCGGCAGTGCGCCACCGAGGATGCCGCGGCGGCATCGAGCGCGCCGACCAGCTGTATGCAGCGCGCCCACGCTCCTCTGCAGACGAGTTCGTCGGCCACCGCCTGCTCAACCTGATTCAGATGCTGCAGAGACAATTTGAAGGCGATGTCGTCGCGGGGTTCGCCGGCCAAATTCATACCGTCAGTGATCGACACTGCGTGGGGGTCGACGACACCGACGTAGTGCGCTGTGTCGGTGTCGACCAGCAGCACAACTGCGGCCGCGACCCGCCCGAACGGCACGGCGGTGCCGGTGCCGGTGATGGCGCCCCCGCCGAGGGTCCCCGCGGCGCGAGCGGCCGTCAAGGGTCCCGCGGGGGGTACGTCGACACCTGCCGCATCGGCGAGCCAAGCCCCGAGTAGGTCGGTCTCGGCCAGCGGTGCGGCGGCGCTGTGGCGGGCCAGCCCGTAGAGCACGACGGCGAGCTCGGCCGGACCGGCGCCGTTGTCCGGATTGCTGGTTAGTCGGTCGAGTCCGGTGTCCTGCAGCGCATCCCACAGTGCATGGTCGAGGGTCTGCGGGCGCGCTCGACGGCCGGTGCCGGCGTCGAAGGCGCGGCGGCCGAGTTCGTCGACGAGTTCACGTAAGGCGTCGAAGTCGTCGACGGCGGCGCCGAAGACGCCGCCGGACAGCACCGTATCGATGCTGGTCATCGCAGACCCATGCCTCGGGCCACTACACCGCGCAACACTTCGTTGGTTCCGCCGCGCAGCGTGAACAGCGGACGATGCAGCCATGCGGTGGCCAGCATCGCCTGCAGCTCAGGGTTGAGGTCGGTGCACGCGCCGGTCCGGTCGAACAGGTCGGCAATCAGATCGACCGATTCCTGTTCGAACGAGGTGCCGAGATCCTTTACCAGCGCCGCCTGGTTGGCAGCGGGTTCGCCAGCCACCAGTGCACGGGCCACGGCCACCGAGAGTTGGCGCAGGGACATCAGGCGCGCGATCAGATGACCGACATCGGTGGCGGTGGCGTCGTCGTGGATCGGTCGCGTGGCGAGCCAGTCGATGGCCGCCGAGATCAACGGCATTGTGGTCAGGATCCGCTCGGGGCCGCTGCGCTCGAAGGCCAATTCGGAGGTGACCTGGTGCCAGCCGGCGCCCACCTGGCCCAGGACGTCGGCGTCGGAAACGTGGACGTCGTCGAACAGCACCTCGTTGAAATGGTGTTCGCCCGACATCAGGGTGATGGGGTCGATCGTGATGCCTGGCGCGTCGCACGGCACCAGGAATTGAGTGAAACCTTCGTGCCGATGCTCGGGATCGAGTGCACTGGTGCGGGCAAGGACCACGATCTGGTCGGCGTGGTGAGCGCCGCTTGTCCATACCTTCGCTCCGGAGAGCGACCACCCTCGGTCTGTCTTGGTCGCGCGGGTCTGGACAGCGGCGAGGTCAGAGCCCGCGCCGTGTTCGCTCATGCCGATGGCGGAGTAGAACCTGCCCGCCGCGATTCGCGGCAAGATGCGCTGGCGCTGCTCCTCGGTGCCGTAGGCGAGCAACGCGGGAGCGACCTGTCGGTCGGCGATCCAATGCGCCGCCACCGGTGCGCCTTGGGCCAACAGCTCCTCGATGATGACGTAGCGGTGCAGGTGACCCAGTTCGGCTCCACCGTACTGGCGCGGAATCGTGATGCCAAGGAAGCCAGCCGCCCCGAGGCGGGCGCTGAATTCCTCGTCCCAGCAGGACAGCCAGGAGTCGACCTCGGGTCGCCACCCGTGAAGTTCGCGGTCACCGTGCAGGAACTCTCGTATCGAGGACCGCAGCTTCGCAAGCGTGCCGTCGTTGGCGCATAACGCCGCGAACTGGTCGTTCGCCGATGGTGTCTGGCTGAGCACCATCGGATCGTTCGCGGTGCTCACGAGCGGGCCGGCAGCGGGCCGGCCAGACCGCGCGGCGCGGCATCCCATAGCCAGCTGACGGCCTGTCCTAGTTCGGCGAATTCGAGCCGCTCGCCGTCGCGGGCCACGTAGTGACGCGGCGCCTCGGAATAGCCCTCGATGCGGATGAGTCGCTTGCCGTCGATGCGCAAAATCTGTCCGGTGAGCCAGGACGCCTGCGGCGACTGCAGCCAGGCCACGACGGCGGAGATGCACGCCGGGTCAAGTTCGGGGTCGGCGGCGCGCTGATCTCCGAAAAACTCGGCACTCATCCTTGTCACCGCCAGCGGGGAGATCGCGTTGACTGCGACACCGTGCCGTCGCATCTCCTGTGCGGTGACGAGGGTCAGCGCCGCGATTCCAGCCTTGGCCGCGCTGTAGGCGGCCTGCCCGACGTTGCCCCATAAACCTGCTCCCGAGACGGTGTTGACGACGTGGGCGTCGACGGGGTGTCCTCCCTTGGACTGGGCGCGCCAATAGTCACAGGCGTGTTTAGTCACGGCGAACGATCCCTTGAGGTGGACATCGATGACGGCGTCCCAGGCGGATTCCGTGGCGCTGGTTAGCATTTCGTCCCGCAAAATGCCTGCGTTGTTCACCACGCCGGTGAGCCTTCCGAAGTCGTTGATCGCCCGCTCGACCATGTCGCGCGCGTCGTGCCAATCGGTGACCGACCCGGTGTGCGCGACTGCGGCCCCGCCGGCAAGCGTGATCTCGGCGACGACTTCGTCGGCCGGACCACCACCGCCACCGCTTCCGTCCCGGGCGACGCCGGGATCGTTGACAACAACCGCGGCGCCATGGGCGGCGAGTTCGAGGCAGTGCGCGCGACCGATGCCGCGACCACCGCCGGTGACAAGGACGACGTGACCGTCCAGTGCGGGCATATGAAGCCTTTCTCGATCAGACGGCGAATAGTTCGGCGATGCGCTGACGCCGCTGCGGCCAATCCGCGTCGCGAAGGTCAGCGTGTCCCGATTCGGTGACGATGATGTCGACGTCGATGGCGGGCGTGGAAGTGGGGCGACTGAGCCGATCCACCAGCGCGCTGCGACCGTTGATGGTGGACGGTGTCGCGATGATCGATAGTCCCTGCCGATGTGTGCGCGCCGCGGCGCAGAAGTCGGGGTGCCCGCCGATGCCGCCGATGATCTTGTCGCCGCGCCCTTCCACGTTGACCGAGCCGACGGGATCGATCTCGACCGCGGTGTTCACGGCGATGAACGGGGCGCCGCGGGACAACCGCGTCAGGTCGTGGGTATGTTGCGCGCCGCGCAGAATCCGACGCCCGTCGGCCCAGTCATAGAGCACCTCTGTCCCAGTCAGGTAGGTAGCCGACGGGATTCCGCACAGCAGCCCCCGACGGTCGAGGTCAACGACGGCGTCGGTGATCAACCCGGTGTCGATGCTCAGCGGTACCGTCGCGCGCCGCAGCAAGGCTGTGCCCAATTGGCCTGGGCCGTACTGAACCCGGGCCCCTGCGGGGACGAAACGTAGAACCGTATCAGCGATCTGGTCATGTAGCGGTTCGGGTTCGCGGTGGTGATGAGCGGGACCGGTGCTGCTTCGACCAATGATCCGGACCTGCGCCGGATCCACCGGAGGCTCAGCGGACGCCAGTGGGGTCGCGTCGTCGATGACGGCCAGCACCGGTATCCCCGAGTCGACCAACGCTCGCTGGTAGGAGACCTCGCTACCGAAGTGGAACTCGCCGGCCCGGTGCACGAGTCGGGTGAGCAGCACGTCGGGCCGCAGCGCTCCGGCCAGCAATGCTGGCCACGCCGAGAATCGCGCGGGCACGAATCGGGACACCGCACTATTCATGAGCGTGCGCGCTCCAGCGCCGGGCATCAGTACCGTCACTTGTTGGAAGGCGTTGGCGTCAAGGCCTTCAGCCGGTTCGGGCAACCAGCCGACGACGAGCCTGATCTCACCGAGTTCGGACGCCGCGGCGCTGAGCGCCTCGCACACCATGGCCCCGTCGTGGAGTCGGCCGACCACGCCGACGCCGTCACCAAGGGCGACGGTCATGCCGGGGCGTAGTTCGGCCTTCAGCGTTTCGGTCAGTGTGGCGGCGGTCAATGCGGTTCCTTGGGCAAACCCAGCACGCGCTCGGCGAGTATGTTGCGCTGAATCTCGCTGGTACCGCCCAGAATTGTCTGCGCGCGCCCGACAAGCATGTGCCGGACGAACTCGTCGTCCTCGGGGTCGGTGCACGCCTCCACGCCGAGCACGTCGGTCGCCAGATCCGATAAGTCGCGGTCGGTTTCAGAGGTGACCAGCTTGAGCACCGAGAATTCCGGCGAGGTCAAGTCGCCGCGTTCGACGGCACGCTGCCACGTGTAGCGCAGCAGCCACATCCGCGCCCACAACCGCGTCATCGACCGGCCAAGGACCGCGTCTAGGACACCGCGCTCGTGGGCGGCCGCAACGAGCGCGTGATGGCGGCGGAACATCGCCACGGCGTGGGTACCGAGCGTGAGCCGTTCCCGGCCCAGCATCGCCAACGCCAGTTCCCACCCCTGCCCGGGTCGTCCGACGAGCGCGTCGGCGGGCAGTTCGACGGCGTCCAGGAAAACCTCGTTGAACTTGGACTCGCCGTCGATCTGGCGTAGTGGGCGCACGGTGATGCCCGGTGTACTCATTGGGACGACGAACATCGACAAGCCGTGGTGCTTGTCGGAGTCCGTGCGGGCCAGCAGAATTCCGAGGTCGGCGTCTGCGGCTCCGGAACTCCAGACCTTCTGTCCGTCGATGCGCCATCCCGTCGCGGTGGGGTTTGCGCGGGTGCGCAGCGAGGCGAGGTCAGATCCGGCTTCCGGCTCGGAAAACAATTGACACCAGATGTGCGCCCCGGTGCGGATGGGTTCGAGGTAGGTGGCCTTGTGTTCGTCGGACCCGTACTTGATCAGGACCGGTCCTACCAAATCTGGGCCGAAGATACTGAACTGTCGGGGTACGTCGGCGTAGGCGCATTCCTCGGCGAACATTGCCTGGAACGTCACCGGGGCATCGATTCCGCCGAACTCACGCGGCCAGTGCAGGCACGTGTAGCCGTGCGCGGCGAGGTAGGCGTGCCATTGCCGGGCGGGCTCCACGTCGGCGGCGGTGGGCGTAGGCCCGTAATTGCGCAGCCCCTCGGGTTTGGGGGCCGCCCGTAGGAACGCTCGCAGGTCGTCTCGCGTCGGCGGCGCCGCGGCTGGGCTGGTCGTCGCTATTTCGGGCTCGTCACCTTGACGCAGCCGACGCATGTTCCCCACTCCGTTCATCATGTTGGGTGGCGACTAGCGCTGCGGTGTCGGCCAACAGGTTCCAGTGCTCAGCGGGGCCGCCGAACAGCACCTCATCGGTGCGGGCTCGCTTGACGTAGAGACCAGCGGCGTGCTCCCAGGTAAATCCGATCCCCCCGTGGATCTGCAGGTTGGCGTGCGACGCATCGCGCAGGCCCTCAGAGCACACCGCCTTCGCCATGCTGACCCGCCACTTCGCTTCGGGGTTGGCCTCGTCGACGGCCTGTATGGCGGCCATCGACGCCGAGCGCGCGAGTTCGAGATCCACCAACATGTCCGCGAGGCGGTGCTTGACGGCCTGAAAGGAGCCGATGGCGCGATCGAATTGCCGCCGTGTACAGGCGTATTCGACGGCCATCTCAAGGACCCGTTCGGTGGCTCCCACCTGCTCGGCGGTGAGCACGGCGATGGTGCGGAGCAGACACTCGTCGACCACGTCGCCCACCGGGCGATCGGAGGTCAGGCGATGCGCGGGGGCATCGCGGAGGGTGACCGTCGCCATCGGACGCGTGGCGTCCAGGACGCGCTCGACCGCCACGGCCACCCCCGACTGATTCCGGTCCACCACGAAAATCGCCGGTTGCCCATACGTGTCGGCGACGACGAGGACGTGGTCGGCGCCGGCTGCGCCCAAGACACGGCGCACCGATCCCGACAGCCGCCACCGGTCCCCGTCGCCAGACGCCGACACAGGCGCGGTAGTGCGGTCGAGGCGTCGGCACCGATTCTGCAGGGCCACAGCTACCGTGCGTTGCCCCGCGATCACGTCGGCGAGGAGGTCGGCGCGTTCGCAAGTAGCGGCAAGTAGGTCCGTGGCCAACACCGCCGAGGACAGAAAAGGCACCGGCGCCAGAACCCGGCCAAGTTCGTGCGCGATGGCCGCCTGTGCTGACGCACCGCAGCCGTCGCCGCTCAGATCGTCGGAGACGGCGATCTCGGCCACGCCGACCTGCTGGCACAACGTACGCCACAGTTCACGGTCGAAGCCTCGGTCGTTAGGCCCGGCGTCATAAGCGACGAAACGTAGCCGTTCCTCAGGAAGCAGACGCTCGCACGCCGCGCGAACCGACAACGAGAGTGCAGCTCGTTCATCGGTGGAAAGTACTGGCATTCAGGTTCTTTCGCGATAAGATATGATCTCGTGGGCGGTCGACCGACCACCCGCCAGCGTCAGTTAAACATTTCGAGACCGTGATCCAAAAGATGTGACAGGGGTATCGACGACACCCCCACCGACCCCGCTAGGCGACGATACGTCGCCGGGGAACTCGACTATCAGACAACAAGTTCGAGATCGCTGCTGTTGCGCGCAGGAGATGCTCGTCCAGTTCGGACCGCACGCGCCGGGATCGGTTCGATGCATACGAGATGCCCACCGACGCCAGCGCGTCCGCATGGTGCAATGCGGACGCCACGCAAGTGACCCCGTAGCTGAATTCTTGTTCACTTACCGTCAATGGGACGTCGCTTAGCTGACATTGAAGACGTGATCTTGTCGTTATGGTATGAGATGTATAAACCTGCAACGGGTTACGGCTGAGATAGCTCTCACGCTCCCAGGTCGACATCCTCGATAGGATGCTCTTGCCGATCGCAGTCGCATGTCCGGGCAGCAGCATCCCCGGCCAGCACTCGATGCGCGGCGCGCACGGATACTCGACTATGCTCCATACCTCGATGTCGCCCTGTTCCAAGATTCCGATGAGGACATGGGATCGCGTGGCCGCTGACAGCTGCGCCATCGCTTCGCGGACCAGACGGTAATTGCGGGCACGGCCCTCGAGTTGGGCGACACATTCGAATTGTGGTCCTAGCGCGTAGCGGCCGTCCTCGATGCGGCACAAGTATCCCTCGTGAATCAGGGTGCGCAGCAAGTGATATGCGGTGGCAAGAACGATCCCGGTCGAATCGCTGATCGATCTGGCGGTCAGTGGTCCACGCTCGGCGATGGTGTCGATCACCTTCATGCCGCGTTGCAGGCTCTGGATGAGGGTGGGCGCCGACGCCTCCATCGACTTAATCCCCACTCGCGCCACTCGCGACGGCGGCCAGTGATCGCCCCGCGGCGTTGGCCATCGGAATCCCGGTCCAATCCAGGCGACCCCCAAGTACGTAGGAGCCGTCATCGAGACGCGCGAGGTAGCCATCGTGAACGAGAGTCCTGAGAAGGTGATATGTCGTGGGCAGCGGAAGCCCGACGCGGCGCGCGACAGGCTTGGCGTGAAGCGGCCCGCGTTCGGCCACGACATTGATGATTCGCAACCCTCGTTGCAGCGATCGAACCAGCGGTTTGTCTGCGCCCGCCACCGTACCTCCTTAAAACTCAAGGCCGAGTGAGTGCTTCTTACATTGCTCCGGCACTGTAGGCAGCCCGCGATGTGTGGTACAAGGGGCAGCAAATTGCTAGTACTAGCGCTAATAGTCAGCTCTTGCTCAGCCAGGAGCGTCTTTACGAGCTCGCAGGGCCGTGATGTCTAGCGTGCCCGGCAGCGCCTCATCCATTTGCGTAGCACACGAAAAGACCTGTAGCGCAGTACTTCATGGCCCAGCGGGGGCTGCCGTGAAGGCGAATCACATCGACTCGACGCATCCGAATCGCGAGGCTTCGTTCTCGGGGTCCGGGCGGAAACAGCATCGTTTGCCAAGTCCGTTGAATGCAATTCTTCACCTTCGATGCGACACGGTTTTCCTACTGATGCTCGCAGGTCGGGAGATGTTTCGAACGACCTCGACCGGCACGTGGGGCCGCCACGTACCAACATCGGAGTAGTGACAGCACTACATATGAACCTTCCTATCGGTCAGCTGGTCGATGAAAGTGGTCGATGGTGCGCTGGATCACGCCACCGCCTACGACGTCCGTGAGAGAAAGAGTGCGTAACATGGTTCAGCCGACTACCGATCGGCGTCCCACGGTGGACTTCGACCACCACGACCAGACGATCGCCGGCCGCATCCACGAGGTGTATAGGGACTTGCGTAGCGAGAACCCGATCCAGTGGAGCGATCATCACGGCGGATTCTGGATCGCCACCGGATACGGACCGATTCAAGCCATCGCCTCGGCCCCCGATGACTTCACGTCTGAGGGCGCGCTCATCCCGGACATGACTGGCGGCAATGCTCTAGTCCCTCAGATGCTCCAAGACCCTGAGCACCGGCTGTACCGAACCCTGTTGCGCGAATGGTTCACACCGCGGCGCATTGCGAGCTTCGAACCGGCGCTTCGCGATCTGAGTGCGGAGAAACTCGCCGCGTTGGAGTCGCCCGTCGACGTGGCTGCGGAGTACGCCCTGTCCATCCCGATGGAGATGATCCTGCGGGTTGTGGGTGTGCAGGAGCACAACATGGACCTGATCCGCGACGGCGTGCGCTACATGGTCGATCAAGGCGGACAGGACCCAACGGGTGCGACCGACGCGTGGCGAACGGCCATGAGCTTCGTGAAAGAGGTCATCATCGCACCGCTTCGCGAGTCCCCCGGTGACGACCTACTCAGCTACCTGCTCAAGCAGCAGACCGAAGTGTCAGAGCTGACCGACGATGTGATCGCTGCGATCGGTTTTAGCATGATCGGAGCGGGATTCGATACGACTTACAAGACTCTGTCGACGACACTCGCCTACTTCGCAGCCAATCCCGATGTACAAGCGCAGGCCCGCAAGTCGCCGTCGGCGCAGATCGTAGAGGAGGCGCTGCGCCTGTTTGCACCTGTAGCGACTGGACGCACGGTACATACCGACACAGAGGTGGCCGGACAAGCGTTGAAGGCAGGCGAGAGGATCCTGCTCGCACTTCCTGCCGCCAACCGCGACCCTCTCGAGTTCTCGGAACCAGATGAGCCGCATTTCGACCGAAATAACGTCCGCCACCTGACTTTCGGCAGTGGAATCCACAAGTGCCTCGGCATGCACCTGGCACGTCTGGAGCTCCGCGTGGCGATCGAGGAGGTCTTCCGGGCGTTCGATGATTTCCGCATCGCCCCCGGCCAAGAGGTCAGGTTCGTGCAGAGTCAAGTCTGGGGTGCGGTGTCGGTGCCGATCGTCTTCAGCCGCGCAAGGAACGATTAACCGTGTGAGGATCGCGTCGGCTACAGAATCAACGCGTCGCCGCACTAGTGCGAAGCTGTCAGATCATAACCGGCATAGCTCATCGACCGCCTGGTTGATCAGTAGGCACCTTGAAGTCGCCGGATGTCGCGAAGTCGAACTTAATCCGGGCGACCAAATCGCGGTAGCCACTACCGGCGTCGACCTGCTCGCAGATCCCATGGCCATAAGCGATCGTCTGGTCGGGACCAGCGAAGTTGTAACCCGGCCTCACTGTCACATTCACCAGATAGGCGACGGCGTCGTCCCCAGCGGGCGGTGCGGTCGTCGCTGCAGCGGTGACCGCCCACGCCAGCGTCGCCAGTACCGACGTGGTCCGTCCTGTGTTGGGCATCAGTCGCACCCTTCGTTTCGAGCTCGCCGTCTATCGTCGTGCTAACCCGTCACGGTACGTATTGTTCTGTGCCGCAATCCAGTTGGAACAACTGCTATTTGCGTTGCTACCCCTACGGCACATAGCGCCGTCTTGACATGACCAGGATATCTGAGTCCAATCGTTGTCAACCGCTGTCAGATCTTCTCGGATGAAGGGAATCTCGGTGTTTGTGGAATCGGTGTGGCGGTACTTGACGCGGCAGGATCGCCGACTCCGTCCGGCACGGATCGCGGCATCCAAGGCGGGCGCGCAGCCAGCCGAAACGCCACCGCACCAACCGTCGTCGGTTTCGAAACGTGCTCCCTCCCCCATCCCGACAGCTAGCCTAGAGTCCACTGAGTGCGCGTTGCTGCTGCTGGGATGCCAGCCCGGAATTCTGGACTCGGTACCCGACCGCGAAGTGTTCATCACCAGGGTCAACGCTGCCATCGACGTCCTTCGTATCCACGACGCCCACGTTATTCATGCGCGATTGGCACTTGACCCGGTGGACAACCGATTTCCCCCGCTGACCAACAAGGAGTTCTCGACGGTGGTGCGAGAGCGCCAGTTGCAGAACGGAACTCCCGACGCTGATCTCCATCCCGCGTTGGCGGCGCGCCCAGAAGATATCGAGATTCGCACCACCCGCCTGGGAGTCTTCTCCAAGACCAACCTCGACGAGCAGCTGACCAACCTGGGCGTGACCACGCTGATAGTGGCCGGAGCACATACCAGCGGCGCTATGCTGACCGTCGTCCGCGAGGCGGCTGATCGGGATTACAGGCTGATTGTCTTAGTCGACTGTGCAACCGACCCTGACCCCGAGCTCCACGACCTCTTGTGCCAGCGAGTCTTTCCCCGACAAGCCGAGGTCTTGACGGCCGCGCAGCTTTATACGGCGATGGCGGCCAATAAGTCGCACATACAACGAGCTGAAACGAAGTCTTGAGCGGCATGGATTCGGCGACCTGCTCGGCGGTCAGGTTTCTCGGGCAACGTAACCGACACCCCTCATCTCACCTCTGCGTACGCGGTGAAGCGATCCGCGCCTCCGTACAGCCTTCGAGATAAGACTTCCACGGGACGGTCGACAATTAGTTGGGGATGTTGCCGATCGGCACGCCCCGGCCGAAACCCCCGCCAGATATGCGATTTGGAGATCGGGCTATCGCGAGCTTGATCAACATGTCAAGCGCGGTGATGCGGTTCGGATCGTTGCCGGCGGCGGCGAAGTTGTGTCGAGCAAGATCGGTAGAAGAAGTCTCGCGGATATCAGGGAAGGGTTGAGCGTGAGCATGACGGCGCAGCTTGTGCGCTCAGGGCTCTGGTGACTCACAGATTCCCGCGCGTAAGATCCGGCTACTGGCGGAGCAAGGCTGAAGACGACAGCCTGCCGACGCCCTGAAGACAGCAACTTAGCTGCGACGGATTGGGGCGAGGGGATGTTTTGCACCTTTTATGGCGGGCGATGAGCCGGAATCGTCCGGTACCGACTGGCAGCCGTAGGAACCCAAAACCGCCCGCTAACAGTGCTTTTGCACTCTCATCGGAATCCTCCGGCAGCGGTCGGACCCGCTGAAGGGTAATCAGCGGGTCCGGGTTCGAAACCCTGACGGCGCACCCCCAGAAACCCCTGCTAGGCAGGGGTTTCTGTGTTTCTGGGGTGCTTCGCGAGGTACACGGGGTGTACCCGCAGGCGTACCCAGTCACGGGGAGAACGTCAGAAAGCCCTTGCTGTAGACCCAGGCCGTTCCGTTCGGCAGCCCCTCGTAGCCACCTAGTTCGATGCGGCCGACACGACACCAGTCGTCCCTGCACGGTTCCATCACAGGGTGCACTTCGCCGGCGAGCAGGGTGCCGATCTTCGTCCCTTTACCGTCGGGCTTGTCGTAGATGTCGGTATCGGCGATGACCGTGGCGTCTCCCAGTGCCTTCGGATCGGTAGCCGGCGTGTCGTCGGCAGCGCAGATGAAGGGGTAACCCACCGAGTTCCAGTGAGACGCAGCCCAGAACGTCGTGATTCCGTCTTCCGCTTTCACCTGCCAAGGCTTTCCGGTCGAGTTGCCGTCGGCAAGGTTGTCGCCGATGAAGCCGGTGAAATGCGCTGTTCCTGGGTCACCCAGCAGACCGTATTGGTTGGTGTACCAGGTCACCGAGAAGTCGATCTTGCGCCCGGTGATGCTGCCGGTGAGGGTCCCGGCCGGACCCATGTCATTTCCCTTATTCGAGTGCGCGGACGGTCCTAGTGTTGAGCCGTTGGCGGCGACCATTATGTCGAAGCCGTTGTCTTGGTGGATGGTGAAGTATTGGCCATCGACCGTGCAGTTCGCGGCAGCGTGTGCCGTCGGCGACGCCAGCAACCCCCCGGCGCTCAGGGCCACTGCAGCGGCCAGACGCGCACAACTGTCGACAATCTTCCTTAACAACATGGCGCTCTCCTATGTGTCGCGTCCAATGCTGGGTCAGACGCTACGCATACCTGTAGGTCGGAGAAATCGGGCGTTTCCCTATGTTTTGTACGCAGCGGACCTCCACGCGGCCGAACGCCTTGCCGCGCCCAGAAGGACGAACTGATCAAACGCGCGGCGCCTCGTCCGCCCCAGCTGTTTGTGCCGCGCGTTGTAGTGTGTACCCGCTTTGGTGTACCCCGCAGTGTGTACCTTGCGGCCGCCCGGACAGTGCTAGTCAGGAGTGGACAGCAATCCGCGCAGTCCCGATCACCTCGTGACTTGCCTGCTGAGCTAGAGGAACGCCGAGACTCTTAATCAGCAGCTAAGGGGACTCGAACCCCGGTGCTTCGCAGCAGAGATGCCTTCTGAACTGCGGGAACTGTATCTACGGTGTGTTGTGCAGGCAATCGCTGTGCTGGCGATATGCCTCGGCGAATACGCGACGTAACAGTGCTGGGTCTAGGCCGGGGACGTCAACCCAACCACCACCTCAGACCACGGTATGCAGCGCTAACTCCGCCTGGCCCGCTCTCTTGGCGCGCTGCGCGTTAATCTTTCGTCCGTGACGCGGTGCCGCGTCTGCTTGGAGGGATTACCCATGCGCTCTATCAGTGTGGCCGTGCTCGTCACGGTTGCCGCCATCTTCGGTTCTTCGGGCGTTGCGGCGGCGGCGCCGAAGGATTACTGCGCCGACCTCAAGGGCGGCAATGCCGGCAGCACGTGCGAGATCCAACTCTCCGACCCCGCGTACAGGGTCGACATCAGTATCCCGCTGGATTACCCCGACCAGAAGTCGGTCGCCGACTACATCTCTCAAACCCGGGACGGGTTCCTCAACGCCGCCAAGTCGGGCGCGCCACGCGATACTCCGTATGCGCTGACCATCAAGCCGACGGAATACAACTCAGCGATTCCTCCGCGCGGCACGCAGGCCGTGGTGTTCAAGGTGAACCAAAACGTGGGCGGCGCGCAACCGCAGACGACGTGGAAGGCGTTCAACTGGGACCAGACCTATCGCAAGGCGATCATCTACACGGCCGCGCCGGACGACAAAGAAAATACGCCGTTGTGGCGGGTCGAAGATCCCTTGAAGACCGTCGCGCCGATCGTGCAGGCCGAGCTGCAGAAGCAGCTGGCTCCACCGCCGCCGGCCGCGCCGCCTGCGCAACCGGGGCAGCCGGGGCAGCCGGCTGCAGCCACGCCGACTTCCACACCGCCACCGCCGCCGTTGCCCATCGCGACAACGGCGCTGTACAACCCTGCCACCTACCAGAATTTCGCGGTGGTCAACGACGGGGTGATCTTCTTCTTCGACCAGGGCGTGCTGCTGCCCGCCTCATACGGGGCGTTGCAGGTCCTGGCGCCCCGGTCGGCGATCGACCCAATGATTGCGTAACCCCACACTGCCAGGACCAGGCCAGTGCGGTGAACAGGCCGTCTAGCAGCGGGCCGCTTGTTGTCGGCGTCGTTTCGCGTGCAACTGTCGTCACGGTTGTCGTCATGTCGTCGGTTCAGGTTCACTTTGGCGGCGCCGCGCTAACCGCGCATCGCCTCAATAGGCTCGGCGGTTGGCGAGGTGAGGAGTAAGTCCGGCCTTATGTCCTTAGCCGTCGATCGTTCGGCTTCGTCGTGGACGCGTCGCCAGCTTGACTCCCGCAGTAGCGCGCGAGCCGCGAGGAGCGCTCCGGCAACGGTTGGGGTTCGTGCTGGAGCAGAAGCATGAAAGCGTCTGGCCAACAACGGTGGCGAAGGCCGAAACCACCGTGGTCTTGTTGTCGGGCATCGCTAGGAAGCGGATGTCTTCACATTCTCCGCGTGACAACCCGGCAGATGACCCATGACTGGCGCTTCGCAACGAGGTCCTAGCGCTTCGCTGGTGACGTAGAACCCGGTAAGAGAATCGGGGCCGGGAAAACGCAATCGGGAGGTGTCATCGTCAACCCGCCCTCCTTGAGAGATGTCGCCACCTCGACACAAGTCTTGGCGTCCTGCCAATCCTGCAGCCGGTTGACATCGTTCGCATTACCGAAGTACGTAATGGCCACGGAGGCCAAGACACCAATCGGCACGAAGGCGACAATCATGAGCGAGATCCAATCGGTCGTCGCATTCACCGCCCGCCGCCCCACGATGTCAGCCAACGCGCTCGTTATCACCCATCGCAACTCGGATCGGACAAGTGCGGCCTTCGCGGGCCAGATCGGGATGTTTTAGCGCATACGCGACGTAGGTGCTGATTGCCGTCTTGGTCGGCACCGCAACCTTGGCGTCGTCACCGCTTGCCTCGCTTCTCAACCGGATATCGAGCTCGGCGGTAATTGTCTTGATCCGCTCCTCCACGTCGCTTGGGTCGACATCTTCAGGACTCTTACCGTCGTCGGCGAGAACGGTGAACGTGGATTCGATGACCGTGGCAATCGCCGCGTACTGGGCGAGGCTGGGGATCCCGTTCTGGGTGGCGAACCGGCCGTACACCTGCCCGACAACCTTTAGTTCCCGCTGGCTCAGTCCATCCGGGGTTTTCCGCCATCGTTTCTGCGTCAACGTGTCCGCGCTAGGACGCAGGACGATCGGAAGACTCACTCGCGACAGGCGCAGTCCGACGATCATTAACGCGCCAAGCGCAACGACAAGTCCCAGGGTTGCGAGGATCTGATTGACCGCACCATCCTGCGGCAAGACGTCGGCAAGCTTGCCGATCCCGAGAGCCGTCAGGAGCGCTGTACCGAGTCCGAGCACACCCTTTCCCCACAGGTCAGTACGCTTGCGGCTGCGCTCAACCTGTTGGAGGTTTTGGGTCGCGCCATCCTCGGCCTGTTTCCGCTGCATGTCGAGAAATGCCAGCACCGCCGCCGCCGGTGGCGCCGACTCGGCGGGCGATCGTCCGCCGTTATCGTTGCCGTCCTGCGACTCCGACGGCTCATCGACCGCGCTGCCACCGGGATCGATGACGTCCTCTTTCGGCCATTCGCCCCCTTATATCGATGCCACATATCGATGCCACGTCGGCAGCGCCTCGAGGGCGATCTAGCGATAATGACCGATTCTGTCGCGAGCCGATCGCGCCTGCTTCGCGTGGGGTCGACGCCAGCTTGTTGCGATCCTCAGTGTGTCCTCTACGTGAACCTGGTGCCCGCGTCGGCGATGTTGAATCCAGTCCGGAGACCAGTTATGTCGAGGCCATGGTCCAGGGTTGTGGCGCTGAGGTCGCGCGCCAGACTCTCCTGACCCTGTTCAACCAGGTGTGTCTCGATCTCGGTCACCAGACGGGTGTGCGCCTTCGGGTTGGTGAAGTCGCCCCACTCGCCGTCGATCGCCACGGAGTGAGGCACCGTCAGTGTCAGGCGGCTCGCGTCGATTTCGGGGCCGAAGTCTTCGCCGAGTCCCTCGCCCCCTGAGCCACCCTTGCCGGCGGCGGCGCCACGCAGTGCCTTTACGAGTAACGCGGCAAACTCCGGTGCGCCGAGCAGGTCGAGCTCACGCATCGGATCGTCTCCGTCGGTCAGCGATTTACCGCCATCCTTCAGCAGTGACAGGGGTCCGTTGTCCTGGCCGTCCCAACTCAGACCGGGCGGCCCACCAGTGTCCTCCCCGTAGTCGCCGCTGCCGTCATCACTTTCGGTCTCGCTGCCCGAATCGTCGGTCTGTTCCCCATTGTCGGAATCGTCATTGTCGCTCGAGGAGGAGTCATCGTCGCTTGAGGAGGAGTCCTTCTCTTTCTGCTTTTCCTCTTCCTCTTGCTCGCCGGAGTACTTTTCGCGCCAGGTGCCTTGATCCTTTTTCAGTGCCGTGCGCTCTTCCTTCACGACCGCGCCACTCTTGTCGGTCTCGGTCAGAGTCTTGCTGCCCTCGTTGCCGTTCCAGGTGAGCGTCTCGATCGAGCCCGTCCCATCGCTGCGCGTCGTGCTGGTGACGCGGCCGCCGTTCGTGGCGTCGCCCGTCAAGACTGTTCGCGACTCCTCAGACGTTGTCACGCCGTCCCGGGTCTCGATTGTTTTGCTGACTGTTTCACCCTTTCCCACATCGTGATCGAAGAACTGGGACTTGGTGGTCTCATGATTCACGCTGCCGGTGGGAGTGAACTGGCTGGTCTTCGTCGTGGTCGTCTTTTCCCAGTGACTCTGGCCGCTGTATTCGACGTCGTGAATGGACGTCGTTCCCTTGGGACTCGTGATGGTGGTGTGGGTTTCGACGGAGCCGTCCTTGTTGAGTTCGATCTTTTGCAAACCGGTGGCGCCAGGACCCGCAGGGATCGGTTTCCATCCGCCGCTGCTCTCGAGCCCCCGTGGGTTGCTGATGGATGCGAACTCGCCGGTGCCCCCGCTGACATAGCTGATCGTCCCTTCCGTCTTATGCGAGCCGTCTTCCAGATAGGACACGGAGGCTTGCGCGCTCCAAGCTTGGTTTCCGTTGTGGTCCAATCCCACTCGCTCCAGCGAGATCCCCTGGGTGGTCTTACCCAACACACCCGCCGCCCTTGTCCTGACCACCGCCCGTCCTCGGATGCGTTCCTCGGTGTGAGTGACCCAGTCACCAGCCTTGGTCAAGCGCAGCTCCACCGACCTGGGGCGCCGCCCCGATGAGGTTGCTGTGGCCACGATCCCGTCACGGGGCTTATCCGCTGTGGCGGAATCAATACCGACGGCGAGAAATCGCGGCCCCGCCACGGCATCTGTCGTATCCAGAGTGGCGGCGCGCCAGCCGCGTTGACCCGCAGAGACGATGCGGTAACCGCCTGCTCCAACATCGACCGTCGCCCGGTCACCGCCGTCGTTGATCAGTAAGGCGCGAAAGTTCGGCGTCCCAGACGCTGCGCCAGGATCTTGTGCGCTTGACGACGCATCCTCAGACATATCTCCTCCAAGCCTGGTTCACCGTGCAATCAGAATCTCACCTTGGACCCAGGAAGTCTCCGACAACGAGTTAACTAGCTGACGAATCTTCCCTATTCGAAATCCGCCGAAGGGCCGGAAGGGTTGCGCTTCGCCGATTGCGCCCGTTTCATCCACGCACGCCACCCGCCGCCATCCACTGGCATCTCTGAATGGCGCCGCTGGCGAGTGGCGGCTGCCAGTGCCACGCTTGCCGAGGACGAGCTAATCAAGGCGACCTTCGGCGCGGATCACACAGCAATCGAGATGGCACTTCGATCCGCCGATGAAGCCGCCAGACGACTTCACGCCGCCGAGACCGAACTGCAGCGCGCCGCGCCGAACGCGTTCGAGCGTGACCGGTCAGTCTTCTCGATCATTGTGGCGACCAAGACCCAGCGCAGCGCCCGCGACCTGCCGCTTCCACCGCAAGAGCTAGCGATGGTCAGGGCCATGCGAACGGTCCACGCGCGCGAGCGCCTAGCTATGGGGCGGCCACCCAACGACGATGACCTGTTGCTCTCACGGATAGACGGGACACGGTTGCCGGTGCGCGACTACTCGCGAGAGTTCGCCGTGCAGCGGACGGCGGCCGGGCTCAAAGCGATCTCAATGGGCAAGCTGCGGCACTCGAACATCTCACGAATGCGCGCGGCGGGAATCGCCGCCGACGTGGTCGCCGCGTGGCACGGCCACACCCAACGAATGACTCAGGCTGTCTACGGGCGAGTCACTGACGACCGATTGACTGCCGCGTCGGCTGTCTTTTCGACCGGCCAATAGGACAGAACGAGGACAGGCAGGCACGGGTGACCTGCGAAATAAAGTGGAGCTAAGGGGACTCGAACCCCTGACCCCCACACTGCCAGTGTGGTGCGCTACCAGCTGCGCCATAGCCCCGTGAAGTTGTGCCTGTCGAAGCTACACCACCTGCGGTAAGGCTTCAAAGTCGCTGGTCACGGAACTTCGCCACCGGCCTCCGGCCCGATCGCCCGCATTGGCGTCGGCGTAACCGGCGGCAGGCCGCGCGTCTCCGGCGCGAACACCCACCCGACCGCGGCCGCCAGCAGGACGCCGCCGCTGACGAAGAACGCCATCGCGAACGAGCCGTGCTCGGCCACCTGGCCCACCGCAAGCGATCCGACGATGGATCCCAGGTCGGCCATCATCTGGAACGTCGCGACCGCCGTTCCGCCTCGTGATTTGTTGCCGACGATGTCGGCCACCGCCGCCTGCTGCGGTGAGACGAAGACTCCGGTTGCCGCGCCCGTCACGAGGGCCGCGGCCAGGAACACCGGCAGCGACGACGTGTAGCCGACGAGCACCGTCGAGACCGCCGACACCGTCAGGCCGACGATGAGCAGCTTGCGACGACCGACCTTGTCGGACAGATACCCGCTGGGAATGACGGCCAAGATGTTGCCGATCGCGAACGTCGCCAGCGCCAATCCCGCGAAGCCCGCTCCGTAACCCAGCCCCTCCACCACGAACAGCGGCACCAGCGCGATGCGCAAACCGAACGCCGCCCAGCCGGTCGCAAAGTTGGAGAACAACGCTGCGCGATATGCGCTGTGCCGCAACACTGTCCGCACCGAGACGGCGGGTTCCGTCGTTGCTTCGGGTAACGCCACAGCGGAGTTGCGCAGGCTGATGAAGACCACCGCCGCGGCCACCAGCAGTGCGGCGCCGTAGATCACGAAGGGCGCAGCCAATCCCAGGCCCACGGTCACACTGCCCAGCACCGGCCCCCCGACCGACCCGATCAGGAAGCCCGACGAGAACATGCCCGCGACTCGCCCACGCGCGTCCGGCGGCGAGATCCGGATCATCAGTCCGAGCGAGGACACCGTGAACATCGCCGAACCCAGCCCGCCCAATGAGCGGAAAAGCAGTAGCTGCCAATATGTTTCCGCGAAGGCACAGGCGCCGGTGGACAACGCCACGATCACCAGACCGCTGACGTAGACCCGTCTCTCCCCCACCCGTTGCACCAGCAGGCCGGCGGGCGGCGCGGCAACCAGTCGCATCAGCGCGAACGCCGTGATGACGAACGTCGCCGCGCTGATGCTGACCCCGAAGTGCCGCGCATACTGCGGAAGAACCGGTGCGACCACGCCGTAGCCGAGTGCCACCACGACGTTGGCCGCGATCAGCAGCCAGACTTCACGCGGCAGCGGCTGCTTGGGTTCGGTTGTCTCCGTCCGACAGTCGCTCTCCGAACTCACGCGATGACCTTGTTCACCACTTCACGCGCCGCTTCTTGTACCTCGGCGAGATGCTCGGGTCCCTTGAACGACTCGGCATAGATCTTGTAGACGTCCTCGGTGCCCGACGGCCGCGCTGCGAACCAGGCGTTCTCCGTCGTCACCTTGAGACCGCCGAGCGGGGCGCCATTGCCGGGTGCCGTCGTCAGCTTGGCGGTGATCTCCTCGCCGGCGAGTTCGGTGGCCGTCACCTCCTCCGGCGACAGCTTGGCCAGCCGTGCCTTCTGCTCGCGGTCGGCAGGCGCGTCGACACGCGCATAGGTTGGCGCACCGTAGGATTCGGCCAGCGCTTCGTAGCGCTGCGACGGTGAAGAGCCGGTGACGGCGAGGATCTCCGACGCCAGCAGCGCCAAGATGATGCCGTCCTTGTCGGTCGTCCATGTCGATCCGTCCCGACGCAGGAATGACGCCCCCGCACTCTCCTCGCCGCCGAAACCGATGGTGCCGCTGATCAATCCGTCGACGAACCACTTGAACCCGACGGGCACCTCGAGCAATTTGCGGCCAAGGCCTGCCACGACGCGGTCGATGATCGACGAGCTGACCGCGGTCTTGCCGACGGCCGTCGTCGCGGGCCACTCCGGCCGATTCGTGTAGAGGTACTCGATCGCCACCGCGAGATAGTGGTTGGGATTGAGCAGCCCGCCGTCGGGCGTGACGATGCCGTGCCGGTCGGAGTCGGCGTCGTTGCCCGTCCCGATCTGGTACGCCTCGCGGTTGGCGATCAGCGAGGCCATCGCATTGGGTGAGCTGCAGTCCATCCTGATCTTGCCGTCGGTGTCCAGCGTCATGAACCGCCACGTGGCGTCGACCAGCGGGTTGATCACCGTCAGCTCGAGGTTGTGCCGTTCGGCAATCGCGCCCCAATAGTCGACGCTGGCCCCACCCAGCGGGTCGGCCCCGATGCGGATCTTCTCGGCGCTGATGGCGTGCATGTCGACCACGTTCGGCAAATCGGCGATGTAGGCGTCCATGTAGTCGTGGCGCTGCGCGTTCTGCAGCGCACGGGCCAACGGCACCCGCTTCACCGCCGCCAGGCCGTCGCGCAGGATCTCGTTGGCCCGCTTGGCGATCACGCCCGTCGCATCGGTGTCGGCAGGCCCGCCGTTGGGCGGGTTGTACTTGAACCCGCCGTCGCGGGGCGGGTTGTGCGACGGTGTGACGACGATGCCGTCGGCCAAGTCACCGTCGCGGTCCCGGTTGAACGCCAGTATCGCGTGGCTGACAGCGGGCGTCGGCGTGAAGCGGTCGGCCGAGTCGATCATCGCCACGACGTCGTTGGCGGCCAACACCTCGAGCGCCGACACCCACGCCGGTTCCGACAGCGCATGGGTGTCGCGGCCGATGAACAGCGGGCCCGACGTACCCTGCGCCTTCCGGTACTCCGCGATCGCCTGCGTGGTCGCCAGGATGTGCGCCTCGTTGAACGCGGCGTCCAGGCTCGATCCGCGGTGCCCCGAGGTACCGAAGGCCACCTGCTGGTCGATGTTGTCCGGATCCGGTTCGACGGTGTAGTACGCCGTGACCACCTGGGCCACATCGATGAGGTCTTCGGGTTGCGCCGGCTTGCCGGCGCGGGGGTTGGCGGCCATGCCCCCGATTCTGCTCCTCGACATTTCGCGCCGTACGCGGGTCCGGAAGCTGGATGGCGATACTTTGGCTTGTGTTCAATTTCGACCGGCGTGAGTTGGCCGCGGTTTTCGTCGGCGGCGCGATCGGGACGCTGGCCCGGGCGGGCCTGGAGACGTTAGCCGCACCCGACCCCGGCCGATGGCCGTGGCCCACGTTCATCGTCAACATCGTGGGCGCATTCCTGTTGGGATATTTCGTCACCAGGCTCCTCGAGCGTTTGCCGGTGTCGAGTTATCGGCGCCCCCTCATCGGCACCGGCCTGTGCGGGGGCCTTACGACGTTTTCCACCATGCAGGTCGAGACCATCAAGATGTTCGAGCACCGCCACTACGGCCTCGCCATCGGCTACACCCTCGCCAGCATCGCCGCGGGGTTGGTCGCGGTCTATATCGCGACAGCCATGGTGCGGCGGGTCGGGGTGCGCCGATGACCGTCGCGGTGTGGGCCGGCGTCATGGCGATCGGCGGGGCCGGCGCGGTGTTGCGCTTCCTGGTCGACCGCGCAGTGTCCAAGCGGGTCGGCAGGCCGTTCCCGTTCGGCACGCTTGTCGTCAACCTCAGCGGGGCACTGCTGCTCGGCTTCTTCGCCGGGCTCGCGCTCAGCCCGCATATGGCGTTGCTGGCCGGTACCGCGTTCGTCGGCTCCTACACCACCTTTTCGACGTGGATGCTGGAGACGCAACGGCTCGGTGAGGAGCGTCAAGTGGTCGCAGCGTTCGCCAACATCGCGGTCAGTGTGTTGCTCGGCCTGGCCGCCGCGTGGCTTGGTCAGTCGATCGGCGCCGCGCTGTGACCGACTGTCTCAAGCTCACCACGTATTTCGCCGAGCGGCTTCGGCACGGCGACCGGTTCCTGTCCGACGCCCTGCTCGATCTCTACGGCGACAAGGCGGTCGCCACCAGCGTCGTGCTGCGCGGCATCTCCAGCTTCGGCCCGCACCACGAGATGCGCAGCGACCAGTCCCTCAGCCTGTCGGAGGATTCGCCGATCGCGATCGCAGCTGTGGACACATCCGACAAGATGGCCGGGATCGCCGACCAGGTCGCCGCGATGGTGTCGCGCGGCCTCGTCACGCTCGAACGCGCACACCTCGGCGGTTCGGCGCCGACGACACCCGATGCGGCCAAGCTCACCGTCTACGTCGGCCGCCAGGATCGCGCCGACGGACGGCCCGCGTACCGCGCGGTGTGTGAGGTGTTGCATCGACTCGGATTCGCGGGCGCCTCAGTGTTTCTCGGCGTCGACGGTACCGCGCACGGCGAGCGCAAACGGGCGGCTTTCTTCAGCCGCAACATCGGCGTCCCGGTGATGATCATCGCGGTCGGCACCGGCCAGCAAGTCGCCGACGCGCTGCCCGAACTCGAAACGCTCTTACGAGAACCGCTTTTCACGATCGAACGTGCACAAGTGTGTAAACGCGACGGCAACCTGTTGGCCCAGCCGCCGGCTTTACCTCCCACCGACGACCACGGACGCGCGCTCTGGCAGAAGCTGATGGTCTACTCCTGCGAGTCGGCGCTACACGGCGGCGTGCCGATCCACCGGGCCATCGTCCGCCGGCTGTTCGACTCACGGTCGGCCAACGGCGCTACGGTGCTGCGCGGCATCTGGGGATTCCACGGCGACCACCAACCGCACGGCGACAAGTGGGTGCAGCTGGCCCGCAGGGTGCCGGTGACCACCATCGTCGTCGACACCCCCGACCGCATCGCGGCCAGCTTCGAGATCATCGACGAAATGACCACCGAGCACGGCCTGGTGACCAGCGAACTCGTTCCGGCCTTGGTGTCGATCGACGACGGCACGCGGGTCGGAGGCACCGGGTTGGCCAGCTACCCGTACTGATCGATGTTTCGTGCCGCGAGGATGCGGAAAGCCTCTTCGTTATGCATGAGCTGCTCGAACGCGAAGAAAAATGGGACGTCGACGACCATTTCGTCGTGCCGGACCTGCACGACCTGATCGACGGCGGCGACGTCGACCTCAGCACGGTCCACCTGGAGAGCGTCTACTACGACACCAGCGACCACGATCTGCAGTCCCACGGAATCGTGCTCAGACGACGGGATGGCGACGACGACACCGGCTGGCAGCTCAAGGTCCCAGACCCCGAAGGCCGGATCGAGATTCGCACATCGCTAGCCGATGACCCACCGACCGAGCTGAAGGAACTGTTGACCGGCCTTCGCCTCGGCAAGCCACTGGTCAACGTGGCGACGGTGCGCACCGACCGCACCCGCTACCGCATCCGAGCCGACCCGGAGGATGGAGTGATCGCAGAGCTCGCCGACGACCTGGTGCGGGCATCCGTCGACCACCGCCTACTCGCGTGGCGAGAGGTCGAGGTGGAGCTCGGACCGGACGCGCGTCCGCTGGCTCGACGGCTGACCAAGCGACTCACCAAGGCGGGTGCCCGGCCGTCGCGGTATCCGTCGAAGCTCGCCCACGCGATCGCCGCTCCCCGACGGCCGGACGTCGACGGGGACGGGCCGTCGGCATTGGCGGCGTATGTCAGCGAGCAGATCGACGCCATCTTCGAAGGCGATATAGCCCTTCGACGTGGGCAGGACCCCATCCACGACACCCGGGTGGCAATACGCCGGCTGCGAAGCACGATTCGGGTGTTCGGCAAGCTGCTGGACCGCACGGCCGCGGGGCACGTCGACGAGGAGCTCAAGTGGTTCGCCGGCCTGCTTGGTGAAGTCCGCGACCGGCAGGTGCAACGGCGCCGCTTCCGCAAGGTCCTCGCAGACTGGCCGCCTGAGATCGTGCTCGGACCGGTCGCCAACCGAATCAACACCGACCTGCATTCCGAACAGCTGCGTGCCCGCAAACAGGTGGCAGAGGCGATGGATTCGCCTCGCTACCTGGATATCCTTGCGACACTTCAGCAATGGCGGGCCCAAGTGCCTGTCACCACGGCACCGTCGGCCGTCACGCTGCGCAAGCGCGCGGCGCGGGCCGAACAAAAGGCGGACCGCCGGCTGGAGGCCGCGGCGGACTCCGACGACGACGCCTTGCTGCATCGCGCGCGTAAGGCCGCGAAACGGGCGCGCTATGCGGCCGAGTTACGGCGCCAGGTGGACGGGTCATCCGCGGTCAAGAAGGCGGAGAAACACTACAAGCGGATCCAGCGAGTGCTTGGCGAGCATCAGGACAGCGTGGTCGCCTCCGATGCGCTGCGTCGCTTTGCGTTGACTGCCGGAACGTCGTACGGCGAGAACGGCTTCACCTACGGCCTGCTGTACGCCCGAGAACAGCAGATCGCCCAGGCCGCGCGGGATCAGGCCCGCGAGCTTCTGCGCTAGAGCAGCTTTGCCATCCACCGATCGGCGAGCGCGCTCACCCAGTCGGCGGCTTCACGCGCGTCTTCCGGTGGGCCTTCCACGATCACCAACTCGTCGATGCCCAATGCGGCCAGCGACGGCACATCACCGGGATGGACCTCGCGCAGCGCGACGGCGAGCCTCAGGTCGGCGGGATCCCGGCCACACTCTGTGCACGACTGACGCAGGAATTCGACGCGTTCGACGACCGCGTCGACGCCGTCGAGGTTGAACCCGTACCAGCCGTCGCCCCACGTCGCCACGCGGCGCAGGGCCGCGTCGCTGTTGCCGCCGAGCACGATCGGAATGCGGCGGTCGTGCACCGGCTTCGGGTTGACCCGCACCGCGTCGAAGCGAACGAACTCGCCGTCGAAGGAGGCGACGTCGTCGCGCCACAGCGTGCGGATGGCGTCGACGTACTCCTTCGTGCGCGCGCCCCGCCGCTCGAACGGGACGCCGAGCGCGTCAAACTCCTCGCGCGACCAGCCGATGCCGATGCCGAGCGTCAGCCTGCCTCCGCTCAGCGTGTCCAGCGTTGCCGCCTGCTTGGCCACCAGCACCGGGTTGTGCTCTGGCAGCAGCAGCACACCGGTGGCGATCCGGATGGTCGAAGTGGCGGCGGCGGCGAAACTCAAGCCGATCAACGGGTCGATCCAGTCGGCTTCCGCAGGCACCGCGATCCGGCCGTCGTCGGAGTACGGATAGCGCGACGACGACTGATCCACCATCACGACGTGTTCGCCCGACCACAGCGTCGCGAACCCGGCCCGGTCGGCGGCGGATGCAACCGCGTCGATGACAGCACGGTCGGCGCCGCTGCCGATGCCCAGCGCATGCAATCCGAGCCGCATCCGCCGATCGTCTCACGCCATCAGCGCCGCGATGCCCGCGATGAGCAACGCGGCGACCTTGATGACCTCCAGCCCGATGTACACCCAGTGGGCGCGTGACCGCGGCCCATCGCCGCCTGCGAGGACCGCATCCGACCGTCTGGTCAGCTGCGGCCGCACCACCAGCACCTGCGCCAACAGCGTGACCATCGCGACGCCGGCCGCCACGGCTGCCCCGACGGCAGGTGCGTCGACGACGAAAGCGACCGCCACGAGGCCGGCGAGCAGGAGTTCGCAGCCGTTGAGGGCGCGGAAAACCAAGCGGCCGATGCCGAGACCGATCTGCAGGGTGACCCCGGGAGCACGGAATTTCAGCGGCGCTTCGATGAACGAGATCGCCACCACCATGCCCAGCCACACGAAGATCGCCGCGACCGCGACGGCAGATGCCGCACCCACGGCCGAAGCCTACGACAGCGTGGAATCGTAGAGGCATGGGCAGCGATCGGGTCGCAGAACTTCAGCGATGGGAGGACTGCGGCGCCGTCTGGTCGGTCGTCTCCCGGAAACAGGGTCGGGTGACGGTCGCATTGATGCGATGCGACGGCGGTGAAGAGGTGGACCGGTTCAGCTCCGATGACCCGCGGTTGCTCGATTACATCGGTGAGCGGTTCAGCAGCACAGAAGGGTAGGACGCAGGCGTGGACAGAGTGGATGTGGGAAAGCTGACGTTCGCCGCGGTAGGCGAGGCGATGAGCCTGGTCGGTGATGCCGTCCGCCGCTACATCGATCAGGCGGGCGGTGACGGGCTGTGGGTCAGCGCGATCGACCCCGACCTCGCCGACACCGCGGCCTTCTGCGAGCACTATGACATCGGGCTGGATGTCTCGGCGAACTGTGTCGTCGTCGAGGCCAAGCGGGCCGACCGCGTGTGGTACGCGGCATGCATGGTGCTGGCGACCACCCGAGCCGACGTCAACGGTGTGGTGCGCAAACACCTTGATGCGCGCAAGATTTCGTTTGCCTCCATGGACACTGCGGTGTCGCTGACCGGGATGGAGTACGGCGGCATCACCCCGGTCGGGCTGCCGACGAACTGGCCGATTCTGGTCGATCAGAATGTCGTCGAACAGGAGCGCGTCATCATCGGCAGCGGCGTTCGCGGCTCCAAACTGCTCGCCACATCGGAGGTACTCGCCGCGCTGCCTGCCGCCGAGGTGCTCGCGATCACCAAGCCCGGCTAGATGTACCGAGACATCAGGCGCCCAGCGTCGGCGCCCCAAGGCCCGATCTTCAGCGCGCACGAAGTGCTATCCCCGAATTCTGCAGCAGGGTTGTGGATCAGCGCGCGGGAATCACGACCCAGGTGTAGAAATGGCCGCTAGCCGGAGTTAACCATCGCCTGGCGCCACCTCGCGAAAGGCGGTCACCAACTGCGACAACTGCTCGGTGGCCTGTGCGGGATCATCGGGAAGCGACCCGCCGAAACGGATATCGGTGGCTCCGGCGGCGACCTGCTTGGGCACCGCGGCGACGGATGCGTCTACATCGATGGCGCCGTCTGGACCCTTCTTCAACACGGCTGTGCCCTGCACCTCGAGGTCGGTTGGATCGCCTCCCACGTCGGCGATCATCTGCTTCATCGCCGGTACGGATTCTTCGAGGTTGACGATGTCGGCACCCCACGGGATCCACCGAGTGCCGAATCGACTCAAGCGACGCGCCACCCTCTTGTTCACTGTGCCACTGATCCAGACCGGTATTCCCCTGGCCTGCATCGGCTTTGGCATCTGGTGAATGCCGTCGAAAGACAGCTCTGGCGAGTCGTAGGCCGCACGCTGCTGCGTCCAGAGGAGTTGGCAGACCTCCAACGTGTGGTCGAGCAGGCGCCCGCGATCCTCGAACCGCAGCCCGACGGCGTCGTACTCCTCGCGCTGCCAGCCGACACCGACGCCCAGGTCGATGCGGCCACCGGACAGCACGTCCATCGTCGCCAACTGTTTGGCCAGCACGGCCGGTCGTCGTAACGCCGCGAGCAGGATTGCGTTGCCCAACCGGATGCGGGTCGTCGTGGCGGCCACCGTAGTCAAGAAGATCAACGGCTCGAGCCAATTGCCATCCGGCCCTGTCGGCTGCCTGCCACCCTTCATTCCGCCGATCGCGGGATCCCCATAGGCGTTGAGGTTCTCACCAAATACCAGATGATCGGCGACGACGACGCGATCCACGCCGGCTTCGTCCATGGCACGAGCCAAGTCGAGCGTCGCATTCCAATCGTGGTTTGGATCATCGGTATATGTGGTCAGGTAAAGCGAGACCTGAGGCTTACGCGTCATTGTTGGCTGGTCTCGTTGTCGTCGGGGCTATGCGGGACATGCCGCGAAGTATCCATGGGGTCCGTTTCGCCACGAGCGCCACCGCGCGGTCTGACCGTCGCATCGCGGCCCGTGGGCCCGGTGTCGGCGCTGACGCGAGCCTTGCCTCGGCCGAATCACTCTGCGCTCCACAATGATTCACGATCAGCAACTCCCAGCTGCCCGGTACTCCTCGCAGTTCGACGCTGCCGCGATCGGCGAACCCGATGCCGGAGCCGACCACGAGGTCACGCACCGTTCGCGACACGACGATCTCACCGCCACCCGCCTGCCCCAGGATCCGGGCGGCGATGTGGACCGCGATTCCGCCGATGTCGGCGTCCATCAGTTCGCACTCGCCGGTGTGGATGCCGACGCGGATTTCGATACCCAGCCCCTCGGCATCGTCGCGCAGGGCTTCTGCACAGCGGATCGCCTGGGTCGGTCCCTCGAACGTGATCAGGTGACCGTCGCCGGTGCTTTTCACCACCATCCCGTCGAAGCGCGCGGCGGCTTCCGCGGTGCCGTCGCCAAGACGATTCAGTGTGGCGCGCCATCGCTCGTCACCCGCCGCGGCCGCGCGTTCCGTCGACGCGACGATGTCGGTGAACAGCACGGTGCGCAGAGCACGGTGTGACCGCGCCGGTGCCGCATGGCTGCCCGTAAGCAACTCCTCGACCTCGGCGACGACCCTGTCGGGGTCGGTCATCCATGGTGCATGATCAGCGCCGTCGACCTCCACCATTCGTGCGCCGGGGATGTTGTCGGCGAGGTATCTGCCGAACTGCACGGGAGCAATAGGGTCGGCCTTCGCATGGACGACGAGGGTGGGCGCGCTGATCGCGGACAGAACCGAGCGGACGTCCAGGTGGAAGGTCGCTTCGAGCGTCGCCCTTGCCATTCCCGGGCTCGCGCTCATTCGCTCCAACATTCCGAGCTGACGGACCGACGGCGCGGACGGAATGACTGTTCTGAGGGCTTCGCCGCTGCCCCAGCCCGATCGAACGGAGCGCGCGAACTTCTGCGTGTCCGCGATCTGATCGACAGACGGGGTGTATTCCTCACCCAGTTCGACGAGTCCACGGGCCCTCAACTCGGCCGGGTCGAGGTCGACGTCGTCCCAGCTGTTGGACGGCACATACGCTGCTGTGCCGGTAAGAACCAGCGCCCGCGTCCGTTCGGGACGTGTCGCGGCGAAGACCATGGTTGCCGGGCCGCCCTCGCTGATGCCCATCAAGGCAGCCGTGCGGAAGCCGACCGCATCCATGACGGCCTCGATCTCAGCTGCCCTGTCGTCGAGCGTCCGGATCTTGGGTACGGGATCCGAGAGCCCGACCCCGGCCTTGTCGAATACGACCACCCGACAGAACGTAGCCAGCCGGTTCATGAAGGCCTCGTATTCGGGTAGCGCCCAGAAGAGCTCGACATGGCTGACGAAGGAGCCCGCATAGACCAGCTCAACAGGCCCGTCGCCGAACACCTGGTAGGCCAGGCTGAGGTCGCCGCATGGTGCGTACGACGTTTCCGGCACGTCGTTGAGCCTAATTGACACCTATGCGACAGTTCGGGAGATGACAGGAAGCGTTGCCGTAATCGGGGCAGGCCCGGGAGGCCTGGTCGCGGCGCGTTGGCTGCTGGCGCAGGGGTTCGAGCCGACGATCTTCGAGCAGACTCAGACGCTCGGCGGGCAGTGGACCGGGACCGCCGGCATCAGCGGGGTCTGGCCGACGATGCACACCAACACCAGCAGGATCCTCACCTCCTTCAGCGACCTGGAGCACGAGAAGGACCTGACGTTCCCGTCGAACCGCGACATCCTCGCGTACCTGCATCGCTACGCCGAGACGTTCGCCCTGACGTCGCGCATCCGGTTCGGCACACGGGTCGAGCTTCTCAGCCGCAGCGACGCCGGCTGGCTCGTCGAAAGTTCCGGCACAGCGGAGACGTTCGAACGGGTCATCGTGGCAAGCGGACGGTTCCAATCACCCTACGTACCAACCGTTCCCGGACTCGACACATTCACCGGCACGGCAGGGGCGATGCCGACCTACAGGTACCGGGAGTCACATCCCTACCTCGGGAAGAGTGTTCTTGTTGCGGGCGGTGCCATCAGCGCACTCGAAATAGCCTCGGAACTGGCTCAACTCGGCGTGCGCGTCGTGGTGGCCCAACGGCGTCAGCGGTACGTCCTGCCGAAGTTCGCCGCAGCGGTGCCGTCGGATTCCCGGATCTTCACGCGGTACGGAACTCTTGCGAACGAGACCCTCCCGCCTGCCGAGATCGATCGCCAGTTGAAGGAGATCGTGCTCGAGGCCGGTGGCAGCCCGGAGCAATACGGAGCGCCCGCGCCTGACCCGTCGCTGTTCGCGGCGGGCGTCACGCTGGCCCAGCAGTATCTGCCGCTGGTGGCGGAGGGCCGAATCACGGTGCGGCCGTGGCTGGAATCGGTCGACGGCAAGACGGTGACCTTCACCGACGGGTCGACCGACGCCTTCGACGGGATCTTGTTCGGCACCGGCTTCGAACTCGATCTGCCATTCCTTGACGACCAGATACGGTCGGTGGTCGGCCTCGACACGGTGCACCTGGATGCCGACCGCTACACCTTCCACCCCGATCTTCCCGGGTTGGCCTTCGTCGGCATGTGGGACCAGTCGGGCGGATACTTTGTGCCGCTGGAACTTCAGGCCCGCTGGGTTGCCTACACCTGGGGCGGCGTCATCCCCGAACCGGGCGACGGCGAGCTTCGGTCAGCGGTCGACGCCTACCGCGCGCGGCGCGGAACGTCGCAGAAGAGCCGAATGAACCTGGTGGCGTTGTCTTTCGCCAGGGCCGCAGGGGTCGAACCGAATCCGGACGACTGGCCGCACCTGCGCCGCGCCTTGCTTTTCGGTCCGCTCGCCCCGAGTTGCTTCCGGCTGCAGGGCCCAGACGCGTTACCCGACGCACCGGCCCGGTTCGCGCGCGATGCGGCCGCATTCGGTGCGATCACATCCAACGAGTTGACCGAACGGGAACAGCGATACTGGGCAGCCGTGGAGACAGCGCGAGCTATGCGTTGAGCGCCTTCTCGCCGATCACCTTTCGCGCACGCAGGTCGTCGATCTCGTGCTCCGACAAGCCAAGGCCGCGCAGCACCTCGTCATTGTGCTGCCCGAGCGTCGGCGGCGGTAACCGATGATGGTCGACCGGTCCCGGCGTGATGCGAAAAGGCCAGCCCGGATAGCGGTGAACGCCGGTGATCGGGTGGTTCAGTTCCTGGTAGAAGCCGCGGGCATCCAGCTGCGCGAGATCGTACATCCGATCAGCGGTGAGCACCTCTTCAGCCGGAATACCGTGTGCGGTAAGGATATTTACCACGTCGGAAGGCTGCAGCGTCCTCGTCCAGGCTGCGACGGCGTCGTCGAATGCATCGTGATCCAGTCCGACATCGTCGTTGACGGAAACCGCCACCCACGTGTCGTCGACGGCCGTCGGATACACGCCCTGCAGGTAACCGCGCTGACGGTTGCCCTCACGCGGCGGAACCACCCCGTTCATCGAGAACTCGATCACGGGTTCGGCCGCAAGGCACGCCGCGGTCTCGATCTGCGCGACCTCGATGAGTTGACCTTCGCCGGTCCGGCGCCGATGCTCGAGCGCCGCCAGCAGTGCCACCCCGGCGTGCACCCCGACGATCGGATCGGCGGGCCCCTGCAGCACACACGGCGGGCCGTCCGGGTGGCCGGTCACGGCCGCCATCCCCGATGTCTGCTCGAAGTTGTACGCCCAGCCGACGTAGTCGCGCCATGGCCCCTGCAATCCGAACCCTGGCATGCGCACCGCAATCACGTCGGGTTTCAGCGCCACGAGCGATTCGTAGTCGAGTCCGAACTGCTCGACGACCCTTGGCGAGAAGTTCTCTACGACGACGTCGGCGTCGCGGGCGAGCCTGCGAGCGAGGTCGCGCCCGTCGTCCGAGGTGAGATCGAGTGTGATGTCGCGCTTGTTCAGGTTGGTCGCCTGCCACATTCCGCTGCGCTCGTACCACAGGTCGCCCTCGTGGGCGTATGCCCCGGAGTAGCGAAACCCGTCTGGACGTTGGATCGATTCGACCTTGGTGATGTCGGCGCCGAACGCGCCGAGATAGCAGGTGAGGTAGGCGCCTGCCCAGAACGTCGAAAGGTCGAGGACCCTCACATCCTCGAACGGCATGTCTCGGTCGCCGCGGGCCCCGCGCTGTTGTGTCGCACCGGTTGCGGCGGGTTCGCCGAGGCGGGGTGCTGCCCGAACCGGAAGGACGGGCGTCTTCGACAGCCGGAATGGGGCGCCCGGTCGACGGAACGACCAGTCATCGCCGCCCGCTTCGGTGAAGAACCCGCGGTCGCGGTATTGCGGACAGTCCAACACGGTCGCCCCGTCGTTGACGGGGGTGGTCGGAATGCGCAGTGCCTGGCCGAGTTCGACGATCTCGTCGACTGTTCGCTCCAAGAGCCACGGCTGGGCTTTCTCGTAGAATTCGGCGCGCTCGGGGCCGCCAAGCATGACCGCGATCTGATGCTCGCCGTACTCCGGGAGCCCGAGCATCGCGCAGACGTCCAGCCAGTGCTGTCCCGTCAGACAGTTGACGCCGACCCAGCCGTCCGCGGCACGCACAACCCCCAGCACCGGACCCGCTTTCGTGTTGGGAGGCATGCCGAGACTGCGCATCTTTTCGGCCAACAACATCGGGTAAGGAAGTGTCGACAACAATGACTCCATCACCGATACGTCGACTTCGACGACATGACGTGTGTCGGCGGACAGCGTCCTCAGTGCGGTGAGTGCGCTCAACGCGGCGTAGCCACCCGCGACGTACTCGGCAATCCTCGCCCCAGCCTGAACGGGCGGCCGGTCGGGATCGCGCAGGTTGACCCATCCCGAGGCGGCCTGCACGGTCAGCGGTGTCACCTGCCGGTCGCGCAGCGGTCCGTGCTGACCGAACGGCGAGATTCGTACGACGACAAGGCCGGGGCGCAGCGCTTCCAGTGCGGGCACATCGAGCCCGTAGCAGGCAAGCGCTCCCGGCGACATTCCGTCGACCAGGAGGTCGGCCGAAGTGATGAGAGAATGTGATGCTGACGCGTCAGCGCCGAGATCGATTGTCGCCCCATGCTTCCCGGCGTTGAGGTACTCGAACAACCCGGACTTGTCGGGATCCTTTACGGCGCCGGGAAACGGCCCCCAGTCACGCAGCGGGTCTCCGGCCGGCGGCTCGATCTTGGTGACCTCGGCGCCGAGGTCGGCGAGCAGTTTGGTGCAGTACGACCCCGAGATGTCGTCGGCGATCTCGACCACGCGGAGCCCTGCCAGCGCACCCGTCACCGGTTGAAGCGGATCGGCCATGCGGCTCCTCACCGAGCTCAGCGTGTCAACACATGGTGTACACCTGTCGGGCCGAGATCGTCAATTGCCGCCGGCCAACTGGGTTGTGAACCAACAGATCACCGGCTATTGACAGTGAAACTGGCGACGAGTAGACACAGAGGGAATCGAACAGATGCCACTACTCTGTCCGACAACGATGTCGAGGAGGCCGGGGGTTGCCTACAACGTTCCCGCTGCATTCCCCCGACTTCTTCATCGGCGATCCCTATCCCGCGTACCAGGAACTGCGGGCCACCGCACCGGTGTGCTGGAACGACGTCACCGAGTTCTGGGCGCTGCTCAAGTACGAGGACATCCGGTACGTGTCGACCAACCCGAACACGTTCTCCTCGACGAAGGGCATCACCATCCCCGACCCGGTGATGCCGAACCCGGTGCAGGAGGGCAACCTGATCTTCACCGACCCGCCGCGGCACCGTCAGATGCGCAAGCTGATCAACACCGGTTTCACCCGACGGCAGGTGGCGATCCTCGAGCCGAAGGTGCGCGAGATCGTCTATGGGATCCTCGACGAGGTCACGTCGGGCTCCACCCACGAGTTCGCCGAAGAGCTCGCCGCACCGCTGCCGACAAGGATGATCGCCGAACTGCTTGGTGCGCCGCCCGACGACTGGGAACAGTTCCGACGTTGGTCGGATGCGTGCACGGGGAACGCCGACCCGGAGATCGAAATGGATGCGCTCGTCGCCGTCGGCGAGCTGTTCGGATACTTTCAGCAGCTCATCGCCGCCAGGCGTGCCGAGCCGAGAAACGACATGCTGTCGGTGCTGACCACCGCTGAGGTCGACGGCGCCACGCTGACCGATGACGATCTGCTGAACTTCGCCTTCCTGCTGCTCGTGGCGGGCAACGAGACCACCCGTAACCTGATCGCGCTCGGCACGCTGGCCCTCATCGACCATCCAGACCAATGCAGGCAGCTCGTCAAGGACCCGTCGCTGATCCCCGCGGCGGTTGAGGAAATGCTGCGCTGGACCACCCCCGTGACGCACATGGCGCGGACCGCAACCGCCGACGTCGAGATTCGCGGGCAACTCATTCGCGAGGGCGACGTGGTCGTCATGCTCTACGGCTCCGCGAACCGCGACGAAGAGATATTCGGCTCCGACGCCGAGGACTTCAAGATCACCCGACATCCCAACCCGCACATAGCATTCGGCTGCGGCGAGCACTCTTGCGTCGGAGCCCAGCTGGCCAGGCTCGAGGCCCGCGTCTTCTTCGAGGTCCTGCTGGGTCGGTATCCCGATCTCGAGCTTGTCGGCGATGTCGACCGGATGAGGGCCACCATGGTGCCCGGCGTCAAGCGGATGCCGGTGCGACTCGGGTCGGGGGGCTGACCGGTGCATCTGGACTTCACGCCCGAGCAGAAGCAGTTGCGCAGCGAGATCCGGTCATCCCTGGAGACGGTGATGACGCCCGAACGCATCGCCGCCGTCGCAAACCGCATGGAGGGTGGCGACGCGGTCAAGGAGTGCGTGCGAGCGCTCGGCGCCGCTGATCTGCTCGGCGTCGGCTGGCCCAAAGAGTATGGCGGACGAGGGTTTACCGCCCTCGAACAGTTCATCTTCTTCGAAGAGGCGCAACGCCTCAACACCCCGATACCGCTGGTCACCCTGAACACCGTCGGGCCGACGCTGGCGAGCTGCGGTACCGAGGAGCAGAAGCAGAAGTTTCTGCCGTCGATTCTGGACGGTACCGTCGAGTTCGCGATCGGCTACTCCGAACCGTCGGCGGGAAGCGATTTGGCGTCGCTGCGCACCGCAGCGGTGCGCGACGGCGACGACTACGTCATCAACGGTCAGAAGATGTTCACCAGCGGCGCGGCGTACGCCGACTACATCTGGCTCGCGGCGCGCACCGATCCAGGAGTCAAGAAGCACAAGGGCATTTCGATCTTCATCGTGCCGACGTCATCGCCGGGGTTCTCGTGGAAGCCGCTGCACACCATGCCGGGCGTGTCCACGTTCTACACGTTCTACGACGACGTCCGGGTTCCCGCGTCATCGATCGTCGGCGGTGTGAACGAAGGCTGGCGGCTGATCACCACACAGCTGAACTTCGAACGCGCCGCGCTGGGCAACATGGGTGCGCTGGAGCCGCTGTTCGAGAAGACGTTGACGTGGGCGCAGACCACCGAACTCGACGACGGCCACGTGATCGACCAGCCGTGGGTGCGGCACGCACTGGCCCGGGTGGAGGCGCAGGTCGCCGCCTACAAAATCATGAACCTGCGGGTGAACGCGGCGATGACGAAGGGCGTGCTCGGGATGGGTGAGGCGTCGGCGGTGAAGGTTTTCGGCACCGAGCTGACGCAGCAGGTCGCGCGGGAACTGCTCGAGGTGCTGGATCGGGCTGGTACGCGCAAGGGCGAAGACGCACCATTGCGCGGTGCGCTCGAGTCGGCCTACCGGACCGCGGTCATCAACACCTTCGGCGGTGGCGCAAACGAGCTTCAGCGCGACATCATCGCGATGGCCGGGCTTTTCATGCCACGCGCACCACGTGATCTGCGGGCTTCCCAGAACGGAGATGCGAAGTGACTGACGCCGAGTTCCGAAAAAAGCTCGATGCGCTCGTCGGGCAGCCGACCGGCGGGTCGGGTAAGCCGACGGTAGCGCCGGACCCGGTGAACCAGCCGATGATCCGGCACTGGGCCCACGCGCTCGCCGACATGAACCCGGTGTACCTCGATCCGGACTTCGCGGAGAAGTCGCGGTTCGGCGGCATCGTCTCTCCACCGGTGATGTTGCAGGCGTGGACGATGCCCGCACCCAAGATCGAGGGGATCGCCGAGCGTGGCGGTGTTCCGATCGAAATGGACAAGAGCAAGAATCCGGCCGCGTTCATCGAAGAGGCCGGCTTCACCGGCATCGTCGCGACCAACTCCGAGTTCGAGATCGAGCGCTATCCGCGTCTTGGCGACGTGATCTCGGTGACGCAGGAGTACGAGGACGTCTCCGACGAGAAGAAGACCTCGCTTGGCACGGGCCATTTCGTCACCTGGTTGTCCACCTACACCGACCAGCACGGTGAGGTCTTGGGGCGGCAGCGGTTTCGGGTCTTCCGCTTCAAGGCCAACACGGCCCCCGCCGCCGGAACGGCTCGGGACTGATGGCGACGAGGCTGGCTCCGACGACAAGCCCGGACAACGAGTTCTTCTGGAACGGGTTGCGCGAGAACAAGCTGCTGATCCAGCGATGCACAGCGTGTCAGGCGTTGCGCCAGCCGGCGCGGCCGATGTGCCCGTCGTGCAACTCGCTCGACTGGGACACCATCGAGGCCACGGGTCACGGCACCGTGTACAGCTACGTGATGCCGCAGCACCCGCCAATGCCGTTGATGGAATACCCGTACATCGTCGCGCTCGTCGAGCTCGACGAAGGAGTGCGGCTGGTGTCCAATCTGTGCGAAATCGCCCCTGCCGACGTCGAAGTCGGCATGCCCGTCGAGGTCTTCTACGAGACGTTCGACACCATCGACGGGAATGACATCGTCCTGCACCAGTTCCGCCCGGCCAGGTAGGCGGCGCCCGCGCACCCGAGGAGCGGATGGATATGGATTTCGACTTAACCGAGGACCAGGAGACGATCGCCAAGGTTGCGCGTCAGCTCTTCGAGCACCGCGTCACCCCCGAACATCTCACCGAGCTCGAAGGCGGCGACGTGCGCCACGATGCCGAGCTGTGGCGTGAGCTGGCGACAGCCGACCTGCTCGGAATCTCGCTGCCCGAGAATGTGGGCGGCAGCGGCCGAGGCTTTGTCGAGTTGGCTTTGCTTCTCGCGGAGGTGGGTTGGAGCGTGGCGCCGGTGCCGGTCTACGCGACCCTGCTACTCGGCGCCGACACCATCGCCCGCTACGGCGACGACGCGCAGCGGCAGCGGTACCTTCCCTCTGTCATCGACGGCTCATGGCTACTCACAGCGGGTTTGGCAGAACCGGGCCGCTCGGACCCGACCCGGCCGGCGACCACAGCGCGTCGCGACGGCGACGGCTGGCGTCTCCACGGCACCAAGGAGCTGGTACCCGCGGCGCAGCTCGCCCGCACCATCCTCATCCCGGCCGCGCTCGACGACGGTGACGTCGGGGTCTTCCTCGTCGGCGCTGACTCCGACGGCATCGAGATCCGGCCTGTTGTGACGACAAACGGCGAACCGCATGCCGACGTCATCCTCGACGGTGCTCTCGCAACCGATCGAATTGCCGACGACGGCCGCGGGCTCCTCGAATCACTTTATGCGCGTGCGCTTGTCGGGCTGTGCGCGATCCAACTCGGCGTGACGGAGCGCGCGCTCCGGATGGCCGCGTCCTACACCACCGAACGCGAGCAGTTCGGCAGGCCGATCGGCAGCTTCCAGGCCGTGCAACAGCGGATGGCCGACGCCTTCATCGACGTCGAGGCCATCCGGTGGACCATGTGGCAGGCCGCCTGGCGCCTCGATCAGGGTGGGCTGCCTGGCCGCGAGGCAGGCATCGCGAAATTCTGGGCGGCCGATGCGGGCTCGCGCGTCGCGGCCACCGCTCAGCAGGTGCACGGCGGCATCGGCATCGACACCACCTATCCCCTGTTCCGCTACTTCCTGTGGGCCAAGCACAACGAGCTGACGCTCGGCTCGGCCTCGGCGCAGCTTGCGCGCCTCGCCGCCGCATATGTAGGAGGAGACCTATGACCACCACGAAGTTCCGCACCGCCACGCTGGACTGGCGCGACATCGACGTCGGCGACCAGGTGGCTCCCCTCGAGATCCCCGTCACCGCAACGGTCATCGTCGCGGCGGCCATCGCGTCGCGCGACTTCATGCCGGTGCACCACGATCCGGAGTTCGCCAAAAAGCAAGGCTCGCCCAACATGTTCATGAACATCCTCACCACCAACGGGCTGTGCGTGCGGTTTCTGACCGACTGGGCCGGTCCCGAAGCGATGGTGAAGCGCTTGGCGATCCGGTTGGGTGTGCCCGCGTTTCCCGACGATCCGCTGCGATTCACCGGCACCGTCACCGGCAAGTCCGAGGGCTCCGCCGATGGCGAGGGTCTCATCGAGGTCGAGTTCCGAGGCAGCAACAGCCTCGGCGACCACGTGTCGGGCACGGCGACCGTCAGCCTGCTCGAGGACAGGGTGGCGTGAGCGGCCTGAGCGGCCAGACCGCTATCGCGGGCATCGGCCAGACCGAATTCTCAAAGGAGTCCGGCCGAAGCGAGCTCCAACTCGCCTGCGAGGCGGTGAAAGCCGCCATCGACGACGCCGGGCTGGCGCCGAGCGACATCGACGGCATGGTCACGTTCACCATGGACTCGAGCGACGAGATCGAGATCGCCCGAAACGTCGGCATCGGCGACCTGACGTTCTTCAGCCGCGTGCACCACGGCGGCGGGGCCGCGGCGGGCACGGTGGTGCAGGCCGCCATGGCGGTGGCGACGGGTACGGCCGACGCCGTCGTGTGCTACCGCGCATTCAACGAGCGGTCCGGGTTCCGGTTCGGCGGTTCGGGTGCGCGGCCGACGGGCGAAACACCGTTGTTCATGGCGAACTACGCGCCTTTCGGGTTGTTGACGCCCGCGGCGTGGGTGGCGCTGCACGCCCAGCGGTACATGTCGACCTACGGCGTCACGAATGAGGACTTCGGCAGGATCTCCGTCGTCGACCGCGCGCACGCGGCCCGCAATCCCGACGCATGGTTCTACCAACGGCCGATCACGCTGGAGGACCATCAGAAGTCGCGGTGGGTCATCGAACCCGTTCTGCGCCTGCTCGACTGCTGCCAAGAGAGCGACGGCGGCGTCGCGATCGTCGTCACCAGCGCCGAGCGTGCGCGCGACCTTCCCCAACCGCCCGCGGTGATCACCGCAGCGGTCCAGGGCGCGGCCGCAGATGGCGAGATGATGACGAGCTACTACCGCGACGACATCACGGGTCTACCGGAAATGGGCGTCGTCGCCGAAAAGCTCTGGCGCGATTCGGAACTCAAGCCGACCGACATCCAGACCGCGTTCCTCTACGACCACTTCACCCCGTTCGTGTTCGCCCAATTGGAGGAGCTCGGTTTCTGTGGTCGCGGTGAGGCCAAGGACTTCGCGACGATCGAACGGCTCTCCCTCGGCGGGGAACTGCCGATCAATACGAACGGCGGTCTGCTCGGCGAGGCGTACATCCACGGCATGAACGGCATCACCGAGGGCGTCCGGCAGGTGCGTGGCACCTCCTACAACCAGGTCGACGGCGTCGAGCATGTCCTTGTCACATCCGGAACCGGTGTGCCGACGAGCGCACTGATCCTCGCGACGGACTGACACGGCCGCCATGACTTCAGCATCGACGGCAACCGATACCCGCGAGCTCATCATCGAGTCCGCGTTCGACTGCTTCCGTCGGCATGGCCTGGACAAGACGACCGTCGTCGACATCGCCAGGGCCGCAGATGTTTCGCGCAGCACAGTGTATGAGTATTTCCGCGACAAGGCACAGATCGTCGAGGCATGCGCGGAGGGCGCTTCGCAGAAGTTCTACCGCGAGATGGCCGCGGCGATGCGCAAAGGCGAGACGCTGGAGGACCAATTGGTTCGGGCGGGGGTCTTCGTGACAAGAGCCCGACGCGTCATCGAGCCGGAGGCATACTTCGACGAAGACGAGGTGAGCTTGCTGCTCACCAAGAACGCCGCATTGCTGTTGCGTGAGTGCGCCGAGTTCCTGGCGCCGTACCTCGCCGCGGCGAAGCTCACCGGCGAGGTACGCAAGGACCTCGATGTGGTGGCGGCGGGCGAGTGGTATGCGCGCATGCTCTTCTCGTTGTTCAGCACGCCGTCGGCGACATTGGATCTGGACGACGCGAGGGTGGTCGCCGATTTCGTGCGATCGCATGTGGTTCGAGGCTTCGCCCCGGACCGGCCGCCCCGCGCACGCTGACACTCCCCCTCGCGAGCAGTCGCAAAAGTACCCCAAAAGCCGTGGCTGAGGGTACTTTTGCGCCTGCTCGCCAGAGAAGGGCTAGGTGGGGTTCAGCTCGGCGAGCGCGTGGACCTGCTCGAGGTAGTGCTCCAGCGAGTGGTGGACGAACCGCGCGGACACCGTCGTCGTCCCCGCGGCGGCCATGGCGGCCAGTGTCTCTTTCGTCGCCTCGGGTTCTTTGACGGGGTCAAGCAGGTGGTCGGCGGGCAGCACCACCTCGAACCCCGGCGGAAGTTCGCGCGCCGCAAGCCATTCGGCGGCGGTGTCGAGCGAGATACCGAACGGGCACCAGCCCTCGGCGAGGGTGACCGCACGCCGCAGCGACCGCCTTGTCCGGCCGCCGATCCAGATCGGCATGCGCTCCTGAAGCGCGCACGGGTCGACGATCAAGCCGCCGAACGAGTAGTACTTGCCCGCATACACCGGCTCGTTGCTCGCCAATGCCGCACGCAGTGCCCGCAGCGCATCGTCGGCTCGGTCACCTCGATCGTCGAACGGTGCGCCGAGAAGGTCGAACTCCTCCTTGAGGGTGCCCACCCCGACGCCGAGGATGACCCGGCCGCCGCTGACGTGATCCAGTGTGCCGTAGCGCTTTACGATCGCCAGCGGGTGGTGGTATCCAAGCACCAGCGTCATGGTCGCCAACCGGATCTGTTTGGTGCGCGCCGATACATAGCCCAGCGTGGCGAGCGGATCCCAGTAGCGCGAGCCGCGCCTGCCCGCCTCGGTTGCGGGGATCCCGATGTGCTCGCTACACGTGAGATGGTGATAGCCAAGCCGATCCGCAGTCTCGGCGACTCGGCCGATCTCCTCGATCGACGCGTCTCTCTCCCACGTCAGCGGCGCTCCGGCGACGTTGGTGACGACGGGCGTGGCGATGGCAAGCTTCAATGCAGTGGCTCTTCGCCGGCCAGGATGGTGCGATGCATCAGGCGGCCACTGTCGACGGAATACTCCAGCACCCGGTGCATGGTGCCGGTGTTGTCCCACATCAGCAGGTCACCGGGCTGCCACTCGTGCCGGTAGACGTACTGCGGCTGGGTGGCCCAGTCGCGGAGGCGGGCCAGCAGCGCGCGGCTTTCCTCGACCGGCAGTCCGATCACGTAGTCCGCGGTGGCGCCGAGCAACAGCGACTTACGCCCTGACTGGTGCGTCCACACCATCGGACACGCCTTCGTCGGCGATTTCTGCCAGAAGGCGATCTCTTCGTGGCTCATCTCGGGCCGGACGTAGTACTGCGATCGCTCCGCGCTGTGCACGACGCGTAGTTCGGTGATGTAGTCCTTGTCGGCCTGCGGCAGATCGTCGTAGGCGGCGTAGGTGTTGCAGAACTCGGTTTCGCCGCCGGTGTCCGAGAGCTTGATCGCCCGCAGCAGCGTGGCCAGGTTCGGGTAGGGCTGCAGCGACCCGTCGAAGTGCCAGAACATCGAGCCCTTCAAGTATTCGGCTCGCTGGTTCACGTTCTTGTCGAGCGAGATCTTGTAAATGCCGCCCTGGCCTTCGTTTTCGGGTATCGCGCCCAGCGTCTTGGCGATCGCGACCTGCTGCTCGTCATCGATGTCCAGACCGCGGAAGAACACCACGCCACGCTGTTCCAGGGTGTCGCGGATGCTGCGGGCCGCCCGGCCGCTGAGCAGCGTGTCGAGATCGGTTCGGATCTCGCTGCCGATTCTCGGGGTGAGGTCGACGATGTCGAGCTGTGCAGATGTCAGTCCCATGGCGGATCAGCTCACCCTCGTGAGAATCGTGTTGGCCGAGTGCTTCACCCGCGGCTGCTTCCACAGTTCCACCGCCAGTGAGACGGTGATCAGCGAGTACAGCAGGTTGCGCAGGTTGGCGACGTCGTCGGGCAGCGGTTCGGAGTAGTCGAACTTGTCGATGTACGCGACCGCCTCATCGGCGACCGGGAACACCTCGTCGTAGAACGCTTTGATCTCTTCCATGGAGCTGTTGACGCGCTTGACGTATCGCTCGTGCCCGTCCTCGATCGCCCATTCGGGTACCAGGTGCTCGAGATGTGAAAACTCCTGCGGCAGAGTGGCATTCATGGTGTTTTCGCCTTCTCGCCGCCCTCGACGTAATCGCCGACGACCTTGTGCAGATGGCGCAGCAGGATCTCCTCGTCGTTCATCGTGAAGTGGGTCAGCGCACCGCTGTTGAGCATCGCCTGCAAACCCTCGGACGGGCTGGCGTCTTCGAGGATGATGTCGTTGAGGAATGTCATCGTCAGCTCCTGGCCCAGTCGCTCCTTGTGCGATGTGGGCGGCTGGTAATACGCCTCCGTCTCGAAGATGTGGGAGTGCGGTCCGGTGGGCCAGTGGGTGTGCACGGTGAAACCGGAGGCGCCGAAGATCAGCACGAAGTTCGGGAAGAACTGATAGGAGTCGAAGCCGTATTTTTCCGACCGGGTGGGATTGATTCCCGGCGGCATCGGCCCCCTGTCGATCCGCTTGTTCCACGGGCCGGCCGCGCTGGCCTCGAAAACGCACTCGATCGGCTTGGAGTACGGCGTTTTTCGGGACGGCTCGCCGGAGAAGGAGAACATCCGATGCGGGCCCTTGAGCTGGTAGGCCAGCGCATCGGTGAACGGGTTCGGTTGATCGAACGCGTCTCTGGCCTCTGCGGTCAGAGCGCCGAATGATGAGGCGTGCAGGTATGGCCCGTGGTAGCTCTCCGCGAATCCGTCCAGGAAGATCTTCCAGTTGCACTGCAGTTCGGCCTTGAACCTGTAGACCTGGTGCGGCCCTGCGAAGGGATAGCCCTCGATGCCGTGTGCGAGCTCGCCGAGAAACGACCGCACGGGCTCGGTGTTGTGCGGGTCGAGGTTGATGAAGATGAACCCCTCCCACACCTCGCACTGGATGGCAGGCACCCGACAGGCGTCGGCGTCGAAGTCGAGCAGCAGATCCGTGCGGGTGGCCGCGTGCAGCGTGCCGTCCAGTTTGTAGCGCCAGCCGTGAAAGCGGCAGTACAGTAGCGGCGCGCGGCCGGACACCTCCTGGAACGGGTCGTCCTCCCACAACATCTTGTTGCCCCGGTGCGGACAGATGTTGTGAAAAGCACGGATGACGTCGTCGCGGCCGCGCACGATGATGATCGAGGTGTTGAGGAACCTCAGCTCGCGGGTGAAATAGCTGCCTGACTTGGGCACCTGCTCGACGCGGCCCATGTAGAGCCACGTCTTGCGGAACACATGCTCGCGTTCCTTCTCGTAGAACTCGGGCGAAACGCAGTCCTCCAGCGACACCGGACCGCGGCCGAGTTCTGGATAGTCGTCGGTCCAATGTCCGCTTGCGGGTTTGGTCACCAGGCTGTTGTGACTCATGAGGCCCACCTCCTGGCCGAACGTAACAGCTGGTCGATTAGTCGAAACAGACGCAAAAGCTCAACACCCTGTTGCATATTTGGAACAGCAGCACGCCGAGGGAAGGGGTACATGGAACAGAACCTGCCCTTCGACGTGCATGCCCTGCTGGTATTCGGCAAGGTGGTGGAGAGCCGCAGCCTGTCGAAGGCGGCAGCGTTGCTCGGGATGCCCAAGTCGACCGTCAGCCGAAAGCTCACGAAGCTCGAGTCCGACCTCGGCATCAAGCTGCTGCGCAAGAACACCCACCAGCTGACCGTCACCGACCTCGGCGAGCAGGTCTATGCCTACGCCGTGAACATCATGACCGAGGCCAACGGCGTCCGGGCACTTGTCGAGGGCAGCAGGCAGGAGCCGCGCGGTGAGCTGAAGGTCGCGATTCCGGTCTTCGTCGGTATCGACTACGCGTCGCGGGTCGGCGCTACCTTCCTGCAGCGCTATCCCCGCTCCCGCCTCGACATCCGGCTGGTCGACACCATGGTCGATCCCGTCAAGGACGGCTTCGACGTGGTTTTCGGAACAGGGCCGCTGCAGGACTCGACGCTGATCGCCCGCAAGGTCTTCGATCTGGAGCTCTTTCTGTGCGCGTCAGCGGACTTCGTGCGAAACCTGGAGGAACCGCTCACCGCGCCGACGCAGCTGAACGCGCTGCCGTTCATCGACTTCGGCTTCGCGGGGCCACGCAAGCTGACGGTGTCGAAGAACAAGCGGCGACACGAGCTGGCGCCGACGGTCCGCGCCCGTGCCAACAACTTTCAGGTCTGCAAGGAGTACATCCTTGCGGGGCTCGGGATCGGCGCGATGCCCACGCAGATCATCTGCACCGCAGAGCTGCGCGACGGCAGCCTGGTACCTGTGCTGCCCGACTGGAGTCTGGAACCGCTCGAGGTGCACATGATCTACCCGTTCGAGCTGTCGTTCTCCACGCTCATCAGTGCCTTCTACGAGGCGGCGTGCGAGATCATCGTCGAGAACACGGCACGAGAATGAACAGAGCCGTGTTGGATGACGGAGTGTCAGGCATCATCCGGAGCCGAACCATTGCGGCGTCACCGCAAGCGATCTGGGACGTGCTCGCCGACTTCGGCTCCCTGAGTTCCTGGGCCGACGACGTCGACCACTCGTGCATCCTGCGCCACGGCCCCGACGGGCCGCTGGGTACCACCCGCCGCGTGCAGGTCGGGCGCAACACCTTTGTGGAGCGCATCATCGACTTCGACCCGCCGGTCACGCTGGCCTACCGCATCGAGGGCCTACCGACCCGGGTGCGCACGGCGGTGAACCGCTGGACGCTTGCGGCGAAGGCGTCCGCGACGCTGGTCACGTTGACCAGCACAGTGGAGGTCGACGCGGGACCGCTTTCAGGTGCCGTGGAGTGGATGGCGTGCCGCGGACTGGCAGGCACGTCCGACCGATTGCTGGCCGGGCTTGCTCATCGATTGGAGGACACCCATGTCTGACCGCAGACCCGACGTCGTCATCGTCATGACCGACGAGGAACGCGCAATCCCGCCCTACGAGTCGGCCGACGTACTGGACTGGCGGCAACGCACCCTCGGCGGTCGCCGCTGGTTCGACGACAACGGGGTCAGCTTCACGCGGCACTACACCGGTTCGCTCGCCTGCGTGCCGAGCCGGCCGACGATCTTCACCGGCCAGTACCCGGACCTGCACGGCGTCACCCAGACCGATGGCCTTGGCAAGCGCTACGACGACTCTCGCCTGCGCTGGCTGCGCGCAGGTGAGGTGCCAACGCTCGGAAACTGGTTTCGCGCCGCAGGATATGACACCCACTATGACGGCAAGTGGCACATCTCGCACGCCGACCTGGAGGATCCGGCGACGGGCAAACCGCTGGCCACCAATGACGACGACGGGGTCGTCGACTCCGCCGCCGTGCAGCGCTATCTCGACGCCGATCCGCTGGCGCGCTACGGTTTCTCCGGCTGGGTCGGCCCCGAGCCGCACGGAGCGGCCATGTCCAACAGTGGATTTCGGCGTGACCCGCTCGTCGCCGAGCGGGTCGTCGGGTGGCTGACCGACCGTTATGCGCGGCGCCGCGCCGGTGATCGCGCAGCGCTGCGTCCGTTCCTGCTCGTCGCGAGCTTCGTTAACCCACACGACATCGTGCTGTTTCCGGCGTGGGTGCGTCGCAGCCCGCTGAAGCCCTCGCCGAACGACCCGCCGAATGTGCCGCCGCCACCCACCGCCGACGAGGACCTGTCGACCAAACCTGCCGCACAGATCGCGTTCAGGGAGGCGTACTACTCCGGATACGGCCCCGCCCCGGCCATCGGCCGCACCTACAAACGGAATGCGCAACGCTACCGCGATCTCTACTACCGCCTGCACGCCGAAGTCGACAGCCCGATCGACCGAGTGCGTCGCGCCGTCACCGACGGCGGATCCGACAACGCCGTGCTGGTCCGCACCTCTGACCACGGCGATCTGCTCGGCGCGCACGGCGGCCTGCACCAGAAGTGGTTCAACCTCTACGACGAGGCCACCAGGGTGCCGTTCGTCGTCGCCCGCATCGGTGAGCGCGCGACGGCAGCGCGCACCGTCTCGGCGCCGACGTCGCACGTCGACCTGGTCCCGACCCTGCTCGGCGCGGCGGGCGTGGATGTGGAAGCCACGGCCCGGACACTGGCCGAGTCTTTCTCGGAGGTGCATCCGCTGCCCGGCCGTGACCTGATGCCGGTCGTCGACGGGGCCCGCGCCGACGAGGGCAGGCCGATCTATCTGATGACCCGCGACAACGTGCTCGAAGGCGACACCGGCGCCTCAGGCCTGGCCCGTCAACTCGGCCGCACCGCGAATCCGCCTGCACCGCTGCGCATCAAGGTGCCCGCTCACGTCTCGGCCAACTTCGAAGGTCTGGTGGTCTCGGTCTCCGACGCCGACGCACCCGGCGGGGCGGGACACCTATGGAAGTTGGTGCGCACCTTCGACGATCCGGCGACGTGGACCGAGCCGGGCGTGCGTCACCTCGCCGCGAACGGACTCGGCGGTGAGGCCTACCGAACGGAACCGCTCGACGACCAATGGGAGCTCTACGACCTGACCGGCGATCCTGTCGAGGCCGACAATCGGTGGTCCGACCCGAAGCTGCTCGAGCTGCGGCAACACCTGCGGACGCAACTCAAGCAGGCGCGGGCGTCGTCGGTGCCCGAGCGAAACAATCCGTGGCCCTATGTCGGCAGGCGCCCGCCCGCCAAACCGGAGGGCGTAGTGCGCCGCATGCTGACCCGACTCGGCAGATAGCCGCGATTTCGGCGCGTTCGCGTGCGCTCAGCGTATGTCAGCGCGCCGAAATCCCTCAGGAAGGCGAGCACCACTCGCCGCGGCGCAGCACGCCGGTGACCGCCAGCTCTGCGTCGAGCACCACCAGGTCGGCCGAGGCGCCCGGCACCAGGCCATCGGACGGAAAGCCAAGCGCCCGTGCGGGATTGATCGAGGCCTGCAGCACCACCGCCAGCAACGCGTCGTCACGGGCCGATCCGGAGTGCTCAACGGCGAATCGGAACTGATGGTCCATCGTCGCGGTGCTGCCGGCGATGGTCTCCGTGCCCGCGACGCGCGCGACCCCACCGACGACGTCAACGGCCAGCGGCCCCAGCCGGTAGCGGCCGTCACTCATGCCCGCCGCCGCCATCGAGTCGGTCACCAACGACACGCGATCGGGTCCGGCGCATCGGCAGACATGTCGATACAACGCCGGATCGACGTGAACCCCGTCGGTGATCAATTCCACTGTCACCCTTGCGTCTTCGAGCAGCGCAATGACCGGCCCCGGTTCACGGGTGTTGATCGGTCGCATCGCGTTGAACAGATGCGTGCCCACCGTCGCACCCGCGTCGATGGCCGCCCGAGTCTGGTCATACGTCGCCTCGGTGTGGCCGACCGCGGCCACCACACCCGCATCCACGATCTGCCGGATCGCCGCAAGGGCGCCGTCGCGTTCCGGCGCGATGGTGATCATCGCGACGGACCCGCCGCCAGCCTCCAGCACGCGGTCGATCTCGGCGGGGTCGGCATCGCGCATCAGCGCAGGCTGGTGAGCGCCGCACCGCTGCGTGGACAGCCATGGACCCTCCAGATGGATTCCGTCGAGGAGGCCGGCGCTGACGTCGGCGGCCAACCCTTCGACCTGACGCAGCAGGTCGTCCGGACCGGCCGTGACCAGGGAGGCGATCAGCGTGGTGGTGCCATGCCTGCGGTGATACGTCACGGCGGTGCGGGTGTCGGCGTGTTCGGCCGCAGAGAAGTTCGCTCCTCCCCCGCCGTGGCTGTGTGTGTCGACGAAGCCCGGCACCACCGTCACCGCGCCCAGATCGCGCTCGGCGGGCCGCGGCGCGGGGCCGGCTCCCACCGCAGCGACCAGGCCGTCGGAAACCTCAATCCAGCCGGGCCGCAACAACTCCCGGCCCGTCAGCAGCGTATCGGCGGTCATCAGCATGGCGATGCCTCAGATGCCCTGCCACTTCGGCTTCGAGAGATAGGTCTCGCGGTAGTAGTCGACGAGCTGAAGACGGCGGGCGGCGGCATCGTCGAGCAGCACCGTGACGTGCGGGTGGTGCTGCAGGATGGTGGCCGGCCACAGCGCGCTGACCGCGCCCTCGACCAGGTGGTGCACGGCTTCGGCCTTGCCGCGGCCGGTGGCCACCAGGATCACATGCCTGGCCGCCATGATCGTCGCCAGGCCCTGGGTCAGGCAGTGGGTGGGCACCGCGTCCAGGTCGTCATCGAAGAAGCGGGCGTTGTCGATGCGCGTCTGCCTGGTCAGCGTCTTGATCCGGGTGCGCGACGCCAGCGAGGAGCCCGGCTCGTTGAATGCGATGTGCCCGTCGGTGCCGATCCCGAGGATCTGCAGATCGACGCCGCCCGCCGCCTGTATCGCGCTCTCGAATGCCGCGCAGGCAGCGGGGATGTCGGACGCAAGGCCGTCAGGACCCTCGACGGCTCCGGGTGCGAAATCCACCCGCGACACGAACACGTCCTCGATGACGGTGCGATACCGCTGCGGATGGTCGGCGGGCAGGCCGACGTACTCGTCAAGGGTGAAACCACGCGCCTGCCGGAACGAAATCGCGCCGGCCTCGCAGCGCGCCGCCAGCTCGTCATAGATCGCCAGCGGGGACGATCCGGTGGCAAGACCGAGCACCGCGGCCGGCTTGCGGTGCAACAGGTCGGCGATCGCGTCGGCGGCAACGGCGCCGATCTCCTCGGCGCCGGACAGGATGACGACTTCCATCTACTTGTTCGCGGTGAAAAGCGCTGCGCCGGAGTCGATCTCCGCACCTGAGGCAACCGCTTCCGATGGCACGACGTTGTCGGATTCACGTTCGTCCATGACCACGACGGGAACGATCGGGTTGAGCCCCTTGGTTTCGATGGCGGGGACGTCGTAGGTGATGATGAGCTGCCCCGCGGCGACGTCGTCGCCCTGTGCCGCGTGGGTGGTGAAGCCTTCACCCTTCAGCGCGACGGTGTCCAGACCGAGGTGGACCAGAACGCCGACGTTGTCGGATGTCATGACGATGTAGGCGTGCGGCATGAGCTTGAGCAGTTTGCCGCTGACCGGTGCGACCGCCTCCACCACCCCGCGCGGAGGATCGACCGCGGCTCCGTAGCCAACCATCCCCTGAGAGAACACCGGGTCGGGAACGTCCTCGAGCCGAACTGCGCGCCCCGCGACCGGGGCCTGGACCAGTGTCTTGCTCACCCACCAAACAATACGAGTGTGCTCGCAACCGGGTCTCAACTTCGCGGGTTCTCGTCTAAGCTACCGCTGGCGCTTGCGCGGCAGTGTCATGCGCGGCAGAGAAGGGTGACCGGCAATGAGCGACGCGGCGAAACCTCAAGCGATCAAGCAAAAGTCAGGCATGCGCATCCCCGGATTCGCGCAGCTGCAGCGACTGGGCAAGAGCCTCATGCTGCCGATCGCGGTGTTGCCCGCGGCCGGAATCCTGCTGCGACTCGGCCAGCCCGACCTGCTGGGCAGGATCGAGGCGCCGGTCATCGGATCGTTCTTCAAGGCGATGAGCGCCGCGGGCGACGCGCTGTTCTCCAACCTCCCGCTGCTGTTCGCCGTCGGCGTCGCGATCGGCTTCGCCAGGAAAGCCGACGGCTCCACCGCGCTGGCAGCCGTCGTCGGCTATCTGGTGGTGGAGGCCGTCTTCAAGACCATGTCACCGATCGTCCTGGCAGGCGAGGTGGACAAGGCGGGCGACCAGGCGCAGATCAACTACAGCGTATTCGCGGGCATCGTGGTCGGCCTGCTCACCGCCTGGCTATTCGACCGCTACCACACCATCAAGCTGCCGTCGTACCTCGGATTCTTCGGCGGCAGGCGATTCGTCCCGATCGTCGTATCGGTGGCGTGCCTGTTCCTCGCATTCGCGATGAGCTACTTCTATCCGATCTTCGATGCGGGGCTGACCGCGCTCGGCGAGTTCATCGGTGGCGCGGGTGCCCTCGGTGCGTTCGTATACGGCTTTGCCAACCGCATGCTGATCCCGCTCGGGCTGCATCACATCCCGAACTCCTACATCTGGTTCCTCTACGGCGACTATCAGCCGCCCGGCGGGGGCGACGCCGTCACCGGTGAGCTGACCCGGTTCGCCGCGGGCGACCCCACCGCGGGCATCCTGACGTCCGGCTTCTACCCGATTCTGATGTTCGGGTTGCCTGCGGCGGCGCTGGCGATGATCCACGTGGCGAACAAGAAACAGCGAAAGGTCGCGGTCGGCATTCTGGCCGCGGCGGGTCTGACCGCGTTTCTGACCGGCGTCACCGAGCCGCTGGAATTCGCCTTCATGTTCGTCGCGTTCCCGCTCTACCTGATCCACGCCGTCTTGACGGGACTGTCCCTGGCGATTGCCTACCTGCTCGACATCCACCTCGGCTTCTCGTTCTCGGCGGGCCTCATCGATCTGCTGCTCTACGGCACCGCCCCGGCAGCGAAGAACATCCCGCTGCTCATCGGGATGGGGGTCGTCTTCTTCGTCGTCTACTACCTGCTGTTCCGGTTCGCGATCACCCGATGGAACCTGCGGACGCCGGGCTGGGAACCGGAGGACGAGTTCGAGGCCGAGGAGCAAGCCAACCTCGGCGAGGGCACCGACTCCGCAACCGCCGTCACGGCCACCGGATCGGGCACGGCGACGGCGGTCGCAACTGCGCCGGTTACGACCGACAGCAAGGCCGAACAGGTCATCGCGGCGTTCGGCGGGCGCGCCAACTTGGTGAACGTGGACGCCTGCATCACCCGGCTTCGGGTCGAGGTCAACGACAAGGACAAGGTCGATCAGGCCAGCCTGAAGAGCCTCGGAGCCGCAGGCGTCATCGAGGTCGGCAACAGCGTCCAAGCGGTGTTCGGTACCGACGCCGAGGCGCTGAAGAACGACATCAACGACGTTCTCTAGCGGGACACCGCGGCCAACCCGTACCTGGCCGAAACGCGATCACAGCACCGCGAAGAGCTCCAACTGGATGTTGTCCGGGTCGCGGAAAACCACTGTCGCATAAGGAAACGGCACGTCTCCGGTTCTGATGCCGGAGTGCTCGATGCCCAGCTCGTCAAGCCACGCCGTCCACGCCTCCAGCTCCGCGCGCCCGGCGACGTTGAAGCCCACGTGGTCCAGCCCGGTCTTGGCCTCGTCGAATTGCTCACCGTCGTTGCCGGTGTTGGTGTGCAGCCCGATCGCGAGGCCCGAGCCCGGTTCGAGGAGCAACACGCCGTAGCCGGTGTGTTCGCATTCGTAGTGGGGAAACGTCATGGGCACGCGCTCGGCACGAAAGACGCGCTGATACCAGGCCACACTGGGCTCGATATCGCGGACGGTCACGGAGAAATGATGGATCCCAGTAATCGCTGGGGCGGTTCCCTCGGTCACGTGCAAGATGGTGCCATGAGCAATGACTCGGCCGCCGCAATCCGGCAAGAGCGCCGCGACTGGATGGCCAAACACCGCGAGATCTACCTGCAGTCGGGTGGCACGAAGGGCCACATCGTCGACATCTCCGATACCGGTGGACATGCCTTCACCACGCACTGCCTGATCCGGCTGCATGGCCGCAGGTCCGGCAAGACGCGCATCGTTCCGCTCATCTATGGCGATATCGGCGGCGAGGTGGTGATCGTCGCGTCCAAGGGTGGCGCCGATTCGCACCCGGACTGGTACCTCAACCTTCGCGACAGCGAGCACGTCGATGTCCAGATCGCAACGCAAGCCTTCCGCGCGGCCTGGCGTGAGCCCAGAGATGAAGAGCGGCATCGGATCTGGGACTTTATGGTCTCCATCTATCCGCCGTATCTGACATATCAGCGATCAACGGCACGGCACATCCCGGTCGTCATGCTCGAGCCGGGCTCGCCTATCGAGGTGTTCCGCGAGTCCGACCTTCAGTCCTCCTAGACCGCAGCGGTCGTCACGCCCTCGGGGCGGGTTCCGGAGACCAGGAAGCCGGTGTAGGAGGTGAAGAACCGACCCGCCGCGTCGGCCGCTTGCAGTTCGTCCCGCCAGCGGTCGGCGTCCTCGCGGTCGACGGCGCCTTCGGTGACCAGACCGTCGGCTGTGGCGAAGAAGCTGAAGATCCGGTCGGCGACATCGAGGTCGTCGGATATCAGCGTCTTCGGATGCGCTTCGACGTCGCCGAGACCGGCTTCTGAAAACAGCCCGACCATCTGACGGCCGATCCAGCCCGACGGAAATCGGTCGCACCAAGCATTGAGGATCCTTCGCGTGATGGCCCGGTTCGCCGAGTCGATCGTCAGCGTCTCCCAGTCATTGTCGAATGCCACCAGCACCCCGCCGGGACGGAGGACCCGGACCATTTCGCGGATCGCCGACGCGGGTTCGGGAATGTGCTGCAACACCCGATCGATACGGCAGCCGTCGAACGAGCCTTCCTCGTAGGGCAACCGGGTCGCGTCGGCGACGTCGAACGACAAGCCGGCGATGCCGGCGTGCCGCTTGCGGGCGGCCTCCACCATCGCTTGACTGCCGTCGATCGCGACCACCGAACCGCCAGGTGCGACGCGGCCCGCCAGCGCGGCGGCGTCGTCCCCCAGTCCGCAACCGACCTCGAGGACCGTGCTGCCCGGCGTCGCGGCGAGCAGGTCGTAGCTTTCACGCTTGCACTCGGCGAAGAACGGGAGTGAGTCGATCAGCGTCAGGCAGCTGGCGAATACCTCGAAATCCGACGCACGGTCCACACTTTGGAACCCGGAGGCGAGGTCATCGTGGGACTCCATGACGCCAACGATAGGACTTAGGGCGCCGGGTCGGTGAGATAGTGCGTGAGAACGGGTTTGAGCCAGGCGGCCAGCGCCTTGTCGTCCATGTCGACGAGCGGCGGAATGCCGATGATGTAGCGCGCGACCGCGATTCCGAGCAGTTGGGCGCCGATGAGCGCGGCCCGTTCGGCTGGCCGGTCGATCGCCACGTCGGCCAACGCCGGAGCGACCTGCCGCGCGAAGACGTCGAGCAGCGCATCGGCTGCCGCCCGGCTCGACGACGCGGCGCGCAGCAGCGGCAGAAACGGCCCGTCGGGTCCCCACACCTCGACGAAGAGCGGCAACATCACCTCGGCGACGTTCTCCGGTGCCACCCCGGACAGGTCCGGCGGCGAGATGTCGAGGCGCGACACGGCGCCGAAGAGTCCGTCCTTGTTGCCGAAGTAATGCATCACCAGGGCCGGATCGACACCCGCGGCCGAGGCGACCGACCGGATCGTCGTCTTCTCGAACCCGCTTGCTCCGAACTGCATCCTCGCCGCGGCAAGGATGGCGGCCTTGGTGGCGGCCGGGTCACGTGTCCTCGATGCCATCCGACCAGTGTATTCAACAGTTGTTGACAAGTGTCGGATGTCGACCTACTGTCAGTTCAACAAGCGTTGAACTCCAGGGAGGGCGACATGTCCGTCACCGCTATCCAGATCGGGCTGCACCCCGGTGCCGTCGACTACCAATCCGCCGACTTCGCCCAGTTCAAGGGGCTCACCAGGGAAGGTCTGGCCAAGGCCAACAGCGACAATGTCGCCGGCCTGCGCGCCGCCGGCTACGAGGTCGACAACTGTCTGATCCAGACCGGCCAAGCCGGTGCCGAGAAGGCCCGCGCGTGGCTGGCCGGGAAGCGCTATGACGCCGTGTTGATCGGCGCGGGCGTGCGTCTGGTGGCGAGCAACACCCTGCTGTTCGAGGCGATCGTTAATGCGGCGCACGCCGCCAATCCCGACTGCCGGTTCGTGTTCAACTACTCGGCGACGTCGACGCCCGACGATATCCGCCGGTGGTACCCCAACCCTGCCGACGCGACCCCGGCGGCGTGACCATGACCGACTCCCACAGCGTTGACGTCCTCGTCGTCGGCGCCGGGCCCGCCGGCTTGACCGCGGCAGGCGACCTGGCCAGGTGCGGCCGTTCGGTGGTGGTGCTTGAACGCTGGCCGGAGATGAACCCCTCCAGCCGTGCGTTCGCCACGATGGCGCGGACCCTCGAAGTGCTCGACGCCCGCGGGTTGGCCGAGGACGTTCTTGCGCACGCACACCGCGCTGCGGGTGTCTCCATCTTCGCCGGCGCGCGAATCGATCTGACGCATCTGCGTTCGGCGTATCAGTTCGTCGCGGTCACGCCGCAAACCAACGTCGAAAGGGCGCTGGCGGGCTATGCCGCGGCGCAGGGTGCCGACATCCGGCGTGGCTTCGAAGTCGTTGCACTCGACCAGGATTCGCAGGGCGTGACGGTCGCGGCGCGCCAGAAGGGCGACGACGATTCGCAGCACCAGACATGGCACGCGAAATACGTGATCGGCGCCGACGGCGCACACAGCACCGTGCGGGATCTCGTCGGCGCCGACTTTCCCGGCAAGACCATCCTGTCCTCGATGGTGCTGGCCGACGTGTTGCTGTCCGACGGGCCGACCAGCGGCGAGCTCACCCTTGGCAGCACCCGCGACGCGATCGGGTTCCTCGCGCCGTATGACCGCGGCGATCACGACGGCGCGTGGTACCGGGCAATGGTCTGGGATCGCCACCATCAGGTACCCGACACCGAGGCCGCTACCGCCGCCGAGGTGATCGATGTCCTCACCCGGGCGATGGGCCACGATCTCGGGGTGCGCGAGGTCGGTTGGTTGTCGCGGTTCCACTGCGACGAACGCCAGGTCGCCCACTACCGGCACGGTCGCGTGTTCCTCGCCGGCGACGCCGCCCACGTGCACTCCCCGATGGGCGGGCAGGGTATGAACACCGGGATACAGGACGCCGTGAACCTGGCGTGGAAGCTCGACGCGGCACTCGGCGGTGCTCCAGACGACGTGCTCGACACCTACCAGAGCGAACGCCACCCCATCGGCAGGCGGGTTCTCCGGCAAAGCGGCTTGATGGCGCGCGGCGCGACGCTGCATCCGCGCATCGCCCGCGGGGTGCGAAACCTGCTCGCGCCGAGGCTGCTTCGCCTGCCGCGGATTCGCGATGCGGTGGCGGGCAGCTTCGCAGGCACCGAGTTGCGGTATGCACACCGGCGAGGTGAGAACCCGCTCGTCGGCACAAGGGCGACAATGATCCCGCTCCTCGAAGGTCCGCTGACACAGCTACAGCGCGACGCGGGCTTCGTCCTTGTTCGCGAACGTGGAGCGCCGGTGACCGAGATTCATGGGCTTGTCGAGGCGCAACGCGCCGACGGGGGTCCCGCGGTGCTCGTTCGCCCCGACGGCTATATCGCCTGGGTCGGAGAGTCGTCTGACACCGACGCCGTGACGTCGGCGCTGCGCCGATGGATTGGGTCTATTTCTCGGGAAGGAACACCGCGGCTGCGGTCGCGGCGATGACAGCCAGCGCGACGATGGTGCCCGCGACCGCGGCCCAGCCGTAACCGTCGTAGGCAACCCCGCCGAACCAGCCGAAGAGGCTTGAACCGCCGTAGTAGAACAGGTTGTACAACGACGAGGCCTGCGCCTTGCCCTTCGGCGCCGACTGTCCGGTCCAGCCCGCGGCGATCGAATGCGCGCCGAAAAAGCCCGCGGTGGCGATCAGCAGACCTGCCAGGACGACGAACACGTTGGCGCTCAACGTGATCGCGACACCCGCGGCCATGATCGCGATGGATGCCAACAGCACCGGTTTGCGCCCGAACCGGGTGGCTTCCGCGCCTGCGCGCGACGAGGCCCAGGTCCCGGCGAGATAAGCCACGAAGACCAGGCTGACGAGGTAGGGCGCCAGGTGGAAAGGCGCCGCAGTCAACCGGAACCCGAGGAAGTTGTACAGCGCGACGAAGCCACCCATGAGCAGAAACCCCTGCGCGAAGAGGGCCAGTTGGCGTGGTGTGCGCAGGTTGGCGAGCAGCCGGTCGGCAAGGCTGCCTTCGGGATTGGCGCCGGACCGCTTCGAAGGGATGAAACCTTGGGGTTGAGGGGCGAGCTTGACGAAGCACAGCGCCGCGACGCCACACAGCACCGCAACGGTGAAGACGCCGACCCGCCACCCGGCGACCTCCGCGACCGGGCTAGACACCAAACGACCCAACAGGCCACCGATGGTGGTGCCAGCCACGAATGTGCCCGCTGCCCTCGCGGCGTGCGCGGGGTCGATCTCCTCGGTGAGGTAGGCGATCGCGATTGCCGGCACGCCGCCGATGACCAGCCCCTCGACGAACCGACCCGCAAGCAGCAGTTCAAAGGTGGGTGCGAACGGGACGAGCAGCCCAACGGCCGTCGCAACGGTGACCGACAGCGAAATCGCCCTTACCCTGCCGATGCGGTCGGCCAGGGTGGACCACGGGATCACACCGACGGCTAGGCCGACGGTCGACGCGGAGATCGTCAGCGCTGCGTTCGCCGCGCCGATACCCAGGTCGGCCGAGATGAGCGGAAGGACCGCCTGCGGCGAATACAGCTGAGCGAACGTCGCCACACCCGCACAGAACAACGCGGCGAGCAGTCGCCCGTAGGCGGCCGACCCGCGGCTATGCCCTGCCCATGTCGGTGGGGCAGCGTGTTCGATGGTCACCGATTTGACGGTAGAAGGCCTGATCTGATGTGTCTAATGCATGGTGTGGTGTGACTTCATGCGCTAGACGCATCACTGCTGAGAAAGTCCGCGAACCGCTGCGCAGGCGGCGGCAATGTCTTGTCCCGGCCCCAGGCCAGCCCCACCTCCCGCTTGGCCCCCGGATTGGACAGTGGCACATGCACGGTCCTCGATGTGCCGCCGTCGCGAGGGATGGGAACGACGGCGACCCCGAAGCCCGCCACGACCAGACCTTCGACCGTGGGAATCTCGGTGGCCTCGAACACGATCTCGGGGCTGACGTTGTCCTCGGCCAGTAACTGGTCGGTGAGCTGCCGCAGTCCCGCCTGCTCGGCAAGCGCGATGAACGGCTCACCGGCCGCGGCCGACAACCGAACCCTGGCGCGGGCGGCGAGGCGGTGGCCGCGCGGAACCACAAGGCACAGCTGGTCGACGTACAGCCGGCGCCAGCCGAAGCCGGGCGCCTCGGGACGGGGGGCGGTGATCGCGATATCGGCCTGGCCGTCGAGCACCCGCTTCGTGATCTCGTGCGCAGGCCCCTGAAAGAGTTCGAACCCGACCGCGGGAGCGGATTCGCGAAAGCGTCGCAGTTGTTCGGGCACAAACCAATTCGCCAACGAGTGAAGGAAGGCGAGCCTGACGCGACCGCTGTTCGGGTCGCGTAGGGCGGCGATGCGTTCGGTGGCGGTCCGGATCTCGGCGATGCTGCGCGTTGCATGCTCGAGCATGATCTGGCCGTAGGCGTTCAACCGCAGCCTGCGGTTGACCCTGTCGAACAGCGGGGTGCCCGCCTCCCGCTCGAACCGGGCCAGGGCCCGCGACAAGGTCGGCTGGCTGACCGACAGCTCCGCTGCGGCATCGGTGACATGCTCGGTTTCGGCCAGCACGACGAACCACTGCAGCTCCTCGAGGTTCACTGTTCGACCATAACTACACTGCGTGCATTCAAGAGAGGCGCAGATGGAGCGATATCGGTGAGCACGTCCGACGACCAGCAGCTGCACCGCGCGACCCTGCGAGCGCTCGACGGGTTGTTGGCTTCCCTGCAGCCGGAATCGCTTGGCCACGATCGCTTCCGCGTGCAAAGCGAGGCCAACCGGTTCGGCCGGGTCTTCGGCGGCCAGATGATCGCCCAGGCCATGCAGGCAGCTGCCACCACGGTCGTCGGCAAGCCGCCTCATTCCCTGCACGCGTATTTCGTGCAGTCGGGCGATCCCGACCGCCCACTGGACATCGCGGTCGAGCGGATACGCGACGGCCGCTCGATGGCTGCCCGCCGCGTCACCGTCGACCAGGCTGGGCAACCGCTGCTGATCGCGATGGTGTCGTTCCACGACAACCCGACCGATCCGGTGTTCGGCGAGCCCGCACCGCAGGGACCTGACCCCGAAGCGCTACCGCGCCTGCAGGACTGGGTGGATGCCACGCCGGAGGAACTTCGGGACAGGGCGCAGACCTGGATCAGCCGACCGCCGCCCCTGGAAATGCGCATCGCCGAACCGACACATTTCTTCGGCGGATCCCGCGCCGTCGGATCGCGATCGCATTGGATGCGGCTGCCGCGCGACGTCGGCGACGATCCCGTGCTGCACAGCGTCCTGCTCGCGTACTCCAGCGACTACCTGCTCCTGGACGTGGCGGCGCGTTCGCACCCCGAACCGGTGAGCATCGCGTCGGCGACGGCATTCACCCTCGATCACTCGCTGTGGCTGCACCGGCCGGTGCGATTCGACCGTTGGCACAGCCACACCGCGGAACTGGTCGCGATCTCCGGCCACCGCGGCCTTGTGCGCGGCGCGCTACACGACATCGATGGCCATCTGGTAGCAAGCACCAGCCAGGAAGTCCTCATTCGGGAGAACTCCTGACCTCACCCGCCATGTGCAGCGCCGCGCGGTGGCTGAACAGCAGCGAGGCGCCGATCGGGTTGCCACCGCCCGGGTACGTCGTGCCTGACACCGCGGCCATGGTGTTGCCTGCCGCGTAGAGGCCGCTAAGCGGCCGGTCGTCGACCGCAAGGACGCGAGCGTCCACGTCGGTGCGCAGGCCGCCCTTGGTGCCGAGATCGGAAAGGCCGAACGCCGCCGCGCGGTACGGCGGCGTGTCGATCGGCACCAACGGCGACGCTCCCCCGGTGAAGGCCCGGTCGAACGATTCGCGGCCGCGGCCGAAGTCCTCGTCGTCATCTCGCCGCGCGAGTTCGTTGAAGCGGTGCACCGTCGCAGCGAGATTGTCTGCCGGAACGCCGATCTGGTTGGCGAGCTCGGTCAACGAGTCGGCCTGTAGCCACAGCCCTGCCGACACATACTCACTGGTCGGCGCGAACGAGACGTTGGTCGCCATGACGGGCGGCTGGTCACCCGCCCGGCTGTCGTAGACCATCCAGTAGCGCGACCCGACGGCGCCCTCGCCCATCGCGCGGATGATCTCGCGGCCCGCCCGGTCATAGGCGGCCGACTCGTTGACGAACCGGCGCCCAGCCCGGTCGACGAAGATGCCCCCGGTGAAACACAGCGCGAACGCCGCCCTGCCGTCGGGGTGCACCAGCCCCGGCGACCACCACGCCTGGTCCATCAGGTCCGTGGAAGCCCCCACCGCGATGGCGGCCCGGTGCGCAAGCCCGACATTGCCGGGCGCGCCCATGGTGTCCGATGCCGCTCCTGCAACGCCGTATTCGGCTCTCATCGCGTCGTTCTGTTCGAACCCGCCCGCGGCCAGCAACACCCCGCGGCGCGCCAGAATGACCCTCCTCGCGCCCTCGCTCTGCACGACGGCGCCGACGACGCGACCGTCCTCGACGATCAACTCGACAAGGCTGGTGTTCAAATGCGCGGTGACCGCGGGGTTTTCGGCCATCGCGGAAAGGAAGCGGCCGATCAGCGCCCGGCCGCCGGTGAGCAGATCGGGCTGCGGCGCACCGAGGCGTTCATGGTCCAGCGGTCCACGAACCAGCCCCTGGAACCGGCCAAGACGGTTGTCGGGCACCGCCTTCGAGACGATGTGACGCATCCCGTCGTTGCGCGCGCCCACGGCCGAGCTGTAATAGTCCGGCCACGGCAGCACCTTGAAGGCGAAGTGCTCGTCGCCTTCCAGGTATTCGATCAGCGCGGCGCCGCCCCTGACATAGGTCTCCTGCAGTTCTGCGGGCGTGCGATCACCGACGACGGCGCGGTAATAGCGCAGCGCGTCGGCGATGGTGTCGTCGCTGCCCGCCCGGACGAGCACGGGGTTGCATGGGAACCACATTCCGCCTCCACCGGAGTACGCGAACGTGCCGCCGAACCGGTCCGACGCCTCGACGAGGGCGACCGAAAGCCCTTCGCGCGCGGCGGTATAGGCGCCCGCTATGCCTCCGCCGGAGCCGGCGACGAGGACGTCGACCGTCTCGTCGGCCGCGCTCACAGGTTCCTCGACCGGTTGACGAAGCGGCCTTCCCGCGGCGAGAAGAGCCACCCGCCACCGGCTTTCGTGCCGCCGTCGACGGGAATGTTGTGCCCGGTGACGAACGCGGACTGGTCGGAGGCGAGAAACAGCGCGACGCGCGCCTGGTCTTCCGGCCAGCCCACCCGGCCGACGGGCGCCCACGCCGCCCACAGCTCGTCGACGTCCTGATAACCGGTCAGGTAGTCGACCTGCGGTGTCTGAGCCAGGTCGGTGCCGATGCCGTTGACGCGGATGCCATGTCGCCCGAGGTCGACGGCCAGACAGGTGGTGAAGTGCGCGGCTGCCGCTTTCATCGCGCCGTACACGGGGTCCTTGGGGTATCCGCGCATGCCCTCGACCGAATGAACAGTGACGATGCTGCCGCGGCCGGCCTCCATCATCGCCGGCACGAACGCCCTCGTGACGGCGAAGACGTGCCGCAGGTTGATGTCGTACATCTGCCGCCACGAATCCGGGGTGGACTCGTGAAAGGACACCAGCGGGCGGTAGTCGCCGACGTTGTTCACCAGCACGTCGACCCGGCCGTGCTCGGTCAACACGGCCTCGGCCAGCCGGGCGACATCGTCGTCGAGCGTGACATCGACGACGTGGCTCCTGATGCGTCCACCCGCGCCGGTCACGTCGTCGCGGATTCGGTCTGCGCGCTCCCGGTCGACCTCGGCGACTTCGACGAGTGCGCCATGCTGCGCGAACAGCGCGGCGACGCCTGCGCCGATCCTTCGCCTCCGCCGGTGACCACCGCCACCCGCCCGTCGAGTAACCGATTCCAGTCGTCGATGCGTGGGACATCGCCTGGCGAGCCGGTCATAGCGACGGACCCTACGCGGCGTGCGGAAGAATCGTTGCCAGCATGACCGACAACGACGACGTGTCCACGACCTCCCGACGGGGCCATATCGTACGACTGGTCGTCTTCGCAGCGTTCCTGCTCGGGCTCTTCTATCTGGTTGCGGTCACGCACGTGGTCGACGTGGAGGATGTCCGGCGCACGGTCGCCGCAACCGGTCCCGCCGCGCCGCTGACCTATGTGGTGGTGTCGGCGGCGCTCGGCGCGATCTTCGTTCCCGGCCCGATCTTGGCGGCGGGCAGCGGTGTGTTGTTCGGGCCCGTGCTCGGCTTGTTCGTCACTCTCGGCGCGACAGTCGGAACGGCGATCATCACCAGCCTGATCGGCAGGCGCGCAGGCAGGCAGAGCGCACGAGAACTCATTGGACCGCAGCGCGCCGACCGGCTGGATCAGCTGATCCAGCGGCGCGGACTGTGGGCACTGGTCGGTCAGCGGTTCATCCCCGGCGTTTCCGACGCGCTCGCCTCGTATGCGTTCGGTGCGTTCGGCGTCCCGCTGTGGCAGATGGCCGTCGGAGCGTTCATCGGATCGGTGCCGCGGGCGTTCGTCTACACCGCGCTGGGCGCGTCGATCGGGGATCTGTCGTCGCCGCTGGCGTACGCGGCGGTCGCCATCTGGTGCGTGACGGCGGTCATCGGGGCGTTCGCCACCTACCGCGGCTACCGGCATTGGCGCGAACGGAATGTCGACGATGCGTCTTGATTAACAAAAGTTGACGCGGCGAAATCGAGTAGTGCACTACTCACCCCGCCAATTGACGCTGCGGATATTGTCCGCGATAGCCGCCCGAATGACGGCAAGTAGCAGTACCTTTACTGACTGCGTCGGTGGGAGACCAGAATGCCAAAGCTCTTCGATTTGCAGGCGCGCAGCCGCGCAATCTTCGAGTCCCTCCTCGCCGAGGAGTATCCGACCAGGCGGCCGACACTTATCGCACGGACGAGCAGCCGCACCGGTACCACCGGCACGTTTTCCTGGTTCAATCCGGAAGACGCGCGGAAGGCCACCATTCTTGCCGGCGAATTGGCCGCAGTCGCAGCCATGCCTGACGAAGTTCTCGACGGACTAGAAACGGCGCTCGATCGCGTCGAATCGGCGCGCGCCGAGGAACCGACCGCTCTTGTTCGGACCGCATTATCGCTATTCACCACTCATTATCGGCCGGCCCGCCGACTCGCGGTGCCACGCCCTGTTGCGAGCAGGCCCGCGGCATTCGGACGATCCCGGGCGGGAACCGTCACCCGCCGGGCGCGAACCAGGCGGCGCACGCCGCATACCGTCACGGTCGGCTCACCCACCGAGGCACAGTTGGACTACTGGCGCGAAGACGCACTTGCCAACGAGCACCACAGACATTGGCACGAGGTGTACCCCTACGCGGGCATTCCGCCTCAGGACTGGGACGTGTGGGCCCGCGACACAGATCGCGCCGGGCTGGCCCAGCTTTTCCAGGAACTCGATCCGCAGCCGCAGAATCATTGGGCCGAGTTCATCGCTTTACGCCCGGCTGAGATACGGCAGGCGTTTCTCAGCCGGCTGCAACAGCTGCCTGATATCGGCGTGTTCTTGAACCAACTGTCAGCGGTGGCCTATCGCGCGTTGTTTCGGCTCAACGACCGGCAAGGCGAGATCTTCCTTTACATGCATGCGCAGATGTTGGCACGGTACGACGCCGAGCGACTTTCGGTTGGCCTGACACCCGTAGCGGCGTTCAATCCGCCATACACGGCAAGATCCGGCGACGGCTACGATCCCGCCCCACTGCCGGGCTATCTTCCCCGCCCTTTTGGAGTTCCGCTGTCGGACAATGCAGCTCAAGATCTGACCACAATGCACGCCGAGGTGGTGGACGCCATCGACAACGGGGCGCTGCTCGGCGCGACCGCTGCAGATGTGGCGATCGACCGAACGACGCTCGGAGAAGCCATCGAAGCAACGGAGGCCCGCCTGAGGGTGCCGCTTCGCACTGGCCGCTATCCAGGCCTGCACAACATCGGCCACGGCCGGATCGCCGGTATCTCCGTACCGCCGCCGGGATCTTCGGACGCTGCGGTCATGAATGATCCGACCGCAGCCATCCGCGACCCAATCTTCTGGCGGTGGCACAAGGGAATCGACGACCTCTCTGCGCAGTGGCAAGACGGTCAGCCGCCATACACCTATGACGACGCACCAAGCGTCGCCGTACGCGACGGCCTCGCCGGCGTCGCCGATGCCTGGCAGAGTCCCGACATCTACCTGATCCAACGACCGCGCTTCACCGAATCCGCCACGGCAGCGCAGAAGATCGAGGCCGCACTCGGCGGGGCGAATGCCGATGTCGAGGTTACCGACGGGCCCGTCACCGGGCTACGAGGCTATCGCCTGACGGGAACTCTCACCACCCGCTTCCGGCAGGGCCAACTGGGTCGGCAGACGGTCGACTACCTTACCCACGACCCGTTCGGGTACGCGGTACGGATCAGGAATCAGTCGGGCCGCGACACGTCGGTAACTGTGCGGGTCTTTCTGGTGCCGTTGGCATTCGCCGAACAGCGTCGCAAATGGATAGAGTTCGACAAGACCGTTCAACGAATACCGAAGCGCTCGACGACGGTGCTCTATCGCCCGGACATTGACTTTTCCGTCATCAAGACGCCCGCCGAGCAGACGCCTGCCGAGGCGATAGAAGCCGACCCGAACCCCGACGACGACGGATATTGCATCTGCGGCTGGCCGTGGACACTGGTTCTCCCCCGCGGCACGCGCGAGGGGCTGCCGTGCGCAATCGCGGTCGCGTGCACAGACGCCGGTATCGACACAGTGCCCGCGACGCAACCATGCGGGTCGATGAGCTACTGCGGCGCGGTGGACCGGTATCCCGACATCCGCGACATGGGCCACCCGTTCAGCCGCCCGATGCCCGACGGCGTCGCGAAAACCGTGCTCGCCCAACCAACGATGGCTGGGCGATCTCTGACCATTCGGCACGTTGCATAAGCGACAAGATCCCTGAGAAGGAGGCGGCCCAAAATGACGAACAACGGACTGAACAGCTTTTCGATACACAGCGAAGACGAAGGTCAGGCTCCGGCAATCCGCGCTCTCAACGCGGGCCTCGTCGACGCCAATGACGGGCCTCCGGTTGACAACAAAGCCCTGGATCCAGAGACGGCGGCGCGGCGCTACCTCAGCCAGATGATCGAGAGCCCTCGAGTTCCGGCGATACGGGCGGCCGAACCTGACGGCGCCAAGACGGAGTTCCGCACCCTCCGAACAGAGACCGTACCGCTCACCGACACCACGGTCGTCAAGTTCACCCAGTACCGCAAGCGGATTCCCGTGTACGGGTCGATGGTGACCATCGAACTCGACGAGAACAACGAGATCGTCGGAGCAAACGGCGGGATCGTCGACGAGATGGACGTCGAGCCTGTCGCAAAGATTTCACCCGAACGCGCGCTGAAGGTCGTCTGCCGGGACGCGGGCATCAACCCGTCCGACGTGGCCGAACCGCCAAAGCTGTACTACTTCTTCGACAACTCCACCGACGAAGGCGAGTGGAGATTGTGCTACATCACCACCAGCGTCCCGACCAAGCCCAAGGGCAAGCGGTCTGCTGGGCGGCCAACCATGCCACAGGTCTACGACTACGTTATCGACGCGCACACGGGCAAGCTCGTGGCCAAGTTACCGCGAGCGAAGACCGCCACCTGGACACCCGAGGACGTCGATCTGACCGACGGACTCGGCCGCACCCGCCGAGTTCGAATCGAGCGAAACAGCAACGGAAAGAAGCGGTTGCGCGATTCCACCCGCAACATCGAGACATATGACTTCAAGTTCAAGCGCATCGAGATTCATCAGGCCTCGCTGCCCGGACAGGAGGTTGGCAATCCCCCGGATTGGAACCCCTCGGCGGTCAGCGCACACGCCAATGCGCAAGAGGTCGTCGACTTCCTACTCAACACGTTGAAGCGCAATGGCCTCGACGGCTCCGGCGGCCAGGTCAGGTCGAGCATCAACTGCACCTCGACCGAGGATGACGAGGCACCCGTATGGCGGAACGCCGCGTGGTTCGACGACCAAATGGTTTACGGGCAACGTGATGTCGACGGCGAGCTTCTGTCATACGCTGTTGCGAAAGACGTCGTGGCACATGAGCTCGTTCATGGACTCACCGATAACACGACCGCGCAACTCGTGTACGAAAACGAGTCGGGCGCACTCAACGAGTCCTACTCGGACATCCTTGGCACCATCATCGCCAACCACGGCGAACCCAACATCGCCAAGTGGAATTGGGAGTTCGGCGAGGATCTGGACGGGAGCGGTGTTCCGCTACGGGACTTGAGCGACCCCACTCTCCACGGCGACCCGGATCACATGGACGACTACGTCGACACCGACGAGGACTACGGCGGCGTGCACACAAACAGCGGAATTCACAACAAGGCCGCTTTCAACGTCATCACCGCCCGCAAGAACCGTCGATTCGTCTTCACGCCAGACGAAGTCGCGGCGTTGTTCTATCTCGCGCTAAGCCAGTATCTGCGTCCTACATCGGGTTTCAGTGACAGCCGACGCGCTGTCGAATCCGCCGCGAAGACACTGTTTCGCCGCAATACAGCGGCAACCAAGGCCAAGAAGCTGACGGCCATTGCGGCCGCATTCGACGCCGTGGGCATTACCGGCTGAACCGCGGCCAACCAAAGGAGTACACAATGCCCGCAGCGCGCTATGACGATCCCGCTCGATACATCATCGAGTTCGAGTCGACACGAGAAGACATGGGCGTGAGGCCGACCGCCGCGGCCCCGAGGGCGGGCGCGGCGGCGGGCCTGAGCCTGCCCTTCCCCAACGGCACGGCGCCGAAGGCTCGTCCGCTGGCGGTCCAGCCAAGTGCCTCGGCCAAGCTTCCGCGCGCCGATGTCCTCGTCGTGACCTGGACGGCGGAAGAGGCCAAAGCGCTTGCTGACGTCTTTACCCCCGGCTTCCCGCGAGACACGAAGTGGTACAAGTACAAACGTCTCTACAACTCGTACGTGCCGGAGATCAGCGCGAATGCTCCGGCACGCAGCCTCCAGCGTCTCGGCACATACTTCCCGAGCCGGGTTGCCGGTCGCGACATCCTCTGTGTGAAATCAGATCTCCATCTCAACCAGGATGGGGTTCGAACCGGCAACGGTACGGCAACTCTCCCAGTGAAGCGCTTCCTGCGCCAGATCATCGACGAGGTCAAGCCGTCGCTGGTGATCACCGTTGGCACCGCAGGCGCAACGTTCCCGCCCGCGGGCACCATCACCGTCGGCGGCATGAACTGCCCGGCGCACGAACTCGGCGACGTCATCATTACTCGGGGCGCGAAGTTCCATCTGACGCAGGAGTTCAAGAACGAGCCGTTCGCCTCCACCGGCTACCGCTGCCAAACATTCCAGATCCCGCAGGACCGCCTCGACGACAGCTCAGATCTGCTGGCCGTGCACGCCGAAAAGATGACGGAGCCGCCGTTCGGTGTCCCGACGAGCAAGTACGGCGACACCTCGCCCATTCCGATTCCCAAGAACAAACCGGACTTCCGCATTGACGGGGTCGACTTTCCCGAGTTCCATCCGGTGCTCAGCGCCGACTCATTCGTTTTCGGCACCTCCACCAATGGACTGGAACAGAACGGGAGCGCCGTCGAAATGGGCGACGCGGTATTGGGGATGGTGGTCGACGAGATGGCCGCGCAGGGGCTGGATGCGCCCGACTGGCTGGTGATACGAAACGTGTCGGATCCTCAGATCAACGGCGAGCTGCCAGGGGCGAACATCCCAGGGGTACCACCGGCCATTCGCCGCGCTCTGAATATGCAAGTGCACTGGGCGGTTTGGTACTACGAGACCTACGGCTACTGGACAAGTGTCAACAGCGCCATCGCCGTATGGGCAATGACGGCGTAGGGGGAAGCAATGGCCGACAAACCTGTCTCGAAACTGCCGACCGAGGTCGAACTCGTCTTCGAGGTGATGCCGTGTCTTTCGATGCGGGAGACCTACGACTCAGCGGCCGAGCGGCATCCATGTGCATATTTCTCGGAGTGGGGCTACTACCACAGCTATGACTACGCGAAGGCCGGTCCGCCCGATCGGCCGATGATCAATCTGGACGTCGTCTACGCGGGCAAGCGGCAGGTCGTGCCCGAGCTGCTTTCCGGTTGCCGCAAGGCGCCGATCCTCTGTGTCGGTATCAACCCCAACCTGCCCGGCTGGCCCGAGAGCACCCGCGACGCCATTCACCCGTACTTCGAGGACGTCCTGCAGTACGCGCACTACTTCCGCTACCGAACCCGCGAGAAGCTACGTATCCCGCGCAGTGACTACAAGCGCCTGCTCGGCGATGCCACAGACGACCCCTCATCACCGAGGCCGCTGACCGAGCCCGGTGACGACATCCCGGTTCAGCCGTCAAGAGTGCTGATGTACGTGCAGTACCAGCGACTGCTCGACGGGCTCGCCGAGCGGATGGGCTGGAGCGACCACAAACTCGCAGTGGGAGAGGATATTTCATACGCCAACATGGTCGCCTGCCCGTCCGCGCACTGGGTCGTCAAACCCGATAGCGACAATCCGGAGATGCCGGTCATGGGCAAGGAGCGCGCGGCGGGAATCGTCAGCGAATGCTTCGTCGAACGCAGGTACTTTCTGCGTCAACTCACCCAGAGCGTGCCTCCGGTGATTCTCGTGTTCAGCCAAACCACCGCGCGTGAGTTCATCTCGGCTCTCAGTCATCGGTTCAGCAAGGGAGAACCGAAACCAGACGAGCGACTCGCCGATCTGTTCAAACGCGAGATCCGACTCAGCTACGGTCAACTCAGCAACGGTACGGAACTCGATGCACGAGTGATCTTCATGCCTCATGCGTCGTCGAACCCCGCGCAGTTCGCCAAGATGCTGGGGCCCTCCATCGATATCCTCGAAGAGGAATTAAGCCGCGGAAACCTGGTGTACAAGAAGACAACCGGGCACCTGCGGCGCGGTCGTGGGGCGTGTGTGTTCTGCACGAACTCGTTGTACACGATCGGGCCCTGCGACTACGAAAAGGAGCTGCGGCCGATCGCCCCCGCGCCGGTCGCACCACTGGCCGGACCACCCGCAACGACGGGACAGCGTGCCGTGCCCGACCCTCTTGTCGACAAGGTGGAGCAGCTGAGCCTGCTGAACCAGTTGATGGGTCGCCCCGCTTCCGGCGTTCCCAAGGGCGCCGACCGACCCCGCCGTGCCGCGGCACCACCGCCACTGATACTGCGAGGCAAGGTGGTTCCGATGGTCGGCGCGCCAATCGCCGATGGCGCCGTCTACATCAGGGCGAGCCGGATCGTCGCTGTTGGTCGTGCGGACCACGATGTCCCCCAGGGGTTTTCACAAGCCACCACAGTGGTCACCGACGGAGTGATCTACCCGGGACTGCTCGACCTGCACAACCATCTTCCGTACAACATCCTGCCGCTGTGGCACACGCCGAGAGCCTTCGGGAACCGCAACGACTGGCTGGACCTGCCGGAGTACTCCCAGAACGTAGGCGAACCCATGAAGGCCGTCACGGAGGCCGGCCAAAGCTACCGCAAAGCCATCATTCGGTACATCGAGACAAAGGCGCTTCTCAGCGGCGTCACGTCAATCCAGGGCCTGAGGTCCACGTTTGGCGCACTCAACGGCCTCTATCGGGGGATCGTCAGAAACTTCGAGGCGCCCGATGATCCGGCTCTGGGCCCGGCCGCACGTACTCAGCTCGGGGACATCAGCGAAAGCACCGTCAACGCGTTGAAAGAGAAGCTGGACTCCGGTCGTGCCACGTTCTGGCATCTCGCCGAGGGGATCGACGCCGACGCGCGGGAGCAATTCACCCTCGCCGACAGCAACTTGTTACTGCGGCCGAATCTGATCGGCATCCATTCGTTGGGTCTTCGGGCCGCCGACCATCGGCGGATGAAGACGAAGAAGTCGTGGGTTGCGTGGTCACCGCTGTCGAATCTGTTGCTCTACGGCAAGACCATCAACCCGCAGATTCTCGCTGAGAAGAAGCTGTTCTTCACGCTGGGATGCGACTGGACGCCCAGTGGCAGCCGAAACATGCTCATGGAACTGAAGGTGGCGTGGCTGTGCTCGCAACAGGTTTCACCTGCGTCCAGTCGACTGAGTTTCGAGGACCTGGCGAAGGCGGTGACCGTGCGCGCGGCCACCGCGACCGGCTGGATCACTCAGGTAGGCACCGTGGAGCCGGACAAGCTCGCCGACCTGCTGGTCCTCGACAACGTGCACCCCGATCCGTACGAAAATCTGGTGAGGGCCACCGAGCGTGACGTGCGCCTGGTGCTCGTCGGCGGTGTGGCGCGGTATGGAAACAGTCAATTGATGAGACAAGCGACCAGGCGCTCCGACGACGGCCTGGAGGAACTCCTTGTCGGCGGCATCCAGAAGCGTCTTCACCTCGAACAGCAAGAATCACCCTTGACCGGGGTCACCTTCGCCGACGCGCGGGATCAACTGCGGGCCGGGCTCGCGGACCTGGTCGCATTGCGCCGCAGGCACAACACCTTCGAACCGCTCAATGGCGAGCCGAGGCTGGAAATCGAGCTCGAGATGCAGCCCCTGCCCCCCAGCGCGGGAGGGCCGATGCTCGCTGGACCCCGATTCGAACCGCTCAGGACGATGGCGCTCGACGGTCCAACGGCGATCGACGATCACGGTTTCTTCGACAGCCTTTCGAAGGTCGAACATCTGCCCGACTACATCAAGGGTGAGAAAGGTCTGCGTCGTTTCTACCCGCCGCACTGACCGTCGCGGCCGACGGCCCAGGTACTGTCCCACCAACGAAGGGTGACCTAACACCCGAGAGCGAAGGGCAGTGACAATGGGCGGTCAACCGACGGATGCCTCCGGCCTGCGCCTGCTGGTGGTCGGCGCCTCCTCCGGTATCGGCCACGCCGTGGCGGAAAGCGCCGCCGCGCTCGGCGCGAACGTCGCGGTGGCGGCGCGCCGGATGGACCTGCTGACCAAGCTGGCCGACACCGTCGGCGGCATCGCGTTCGAGCTGAACGTCGAAAGCGCCCCCGCGATCAACAAGGTCGTCGGCGAGGCCGCCGAGGCGCTCGGCGGCCTCGATGCCGTGGTGTTCACCAGCACGGTCGTGCCGTTCGCGCAGATCGAGGACACCGACGTGACCACCTGGGTCCATGCGTTCTCGGTCAATGCCGTCGGCGCCAACAACGTGCTGCGGGCCGCGCTCCCCCATCTGTCGGAGAACGGCGTGGTGCTCATCGCGTCGAGTCACGATGTCGGTCGACCCCGCGCAGGCGTCGCCGCCTACAGCGCGAGCAAGGCCGCGCTGGACGAGATCCTGCACTCGTGGCGCAGTGAACACCCCGAGCTCTCCATCGTGCGCGTCGGGATCGGTCCGACCGCCGATACCCAGATTCTCCGCGGCGCAGACCGCGACCTGCTCTCGCTGCTCTTCCGATCATGGGTGGAGCATGGCCAACTGCCGGCGCAGATGTCGACCTTGACGGACGTCGCCAACACGCTGGTGTCGCTGGTCATCACGGCGCGGGCGAATCCGAGTGTGGTGCCCGAGATCGTGCAACTGGCGCCACGCATCAGACCAAGCACCTGAGTCTGGTTCACAAAACTCAGGAATACCCCCCGCCGAACGCTCGTTACCAGTCGAAGATTCGCAGAATTCTCGACTGGTAAGGAACGTTCGCGCGAGAGGGTGAGGTCGATGGTCGGCTCCGGCATAGAAATTCCGTTCGAGGGCGTGCGCGTGCGATTCGACAGCGCGAGAACGTTCGACGATGTCGTTGCCGCATTGCTCGACGACGTCGGCGACAAGCCGGTGCCGATCGGCGACTTCGCGGCGCAGTTCGCCACCTGGGAAGCCTATGAGCGAGAACTGCAATCGCACGTCGGGCCCAGCGGATTCATGTTGTTCGCCACGTTCGACCACGGCGCGTGGATCAAGAAAGCCGGCATCGACCGCAAGGTACTGCGGGTGGTGATCGGCAACCCGCTGATCGCGATCACAATGCTGCGCCACGATGTGACCGCGGGTTTGTTTGCACCCGTTGAACTCCTCATCGTCGAGGAGGAAGACGATCGAACCTCACTGACGTATGTGGTGCCGTCGTCACTGATGGTGGTCGAAGAGAACGAGCCGCTGCGCGCTGCCGCCGTGCAGCTGGACGCGAAGCTGGCCGCGCTCGCCGCGAAGGTCACCGCGGCCTAGTCTCCCCGCGGGCCCGCAGATTCCACCGAGGCCACGTCGGTGAGGCCACTGATCTTCAACACCGGCATCAGGACCGGATTGGCGATCACGTGAATGTCGTCGGCGTGGGCGAACAGCACGTTGATGCCCCCACTGTCGAGATACTCGACGCCGCTGAGGTCGACGGTCACGGTTGCGCCATCACGCTCGGTGCTCGCGTCGTCGAGGGCCGCGGCGAACGCGTCGATGTTGCTCAGGTCGATCTCGCCCGATGCGGTCACCATCGACGCACCGTCTGCACGCCGGCCGGTGCTGATGGTCAGCCCCGTGGCCATCACGCGATCCTGGCGTGCATGTGCACCGTCGTACCCGTGGCAAGCGGCTGGATCGTGACGTCGTGCATCAAAGCTCGCATCAGCGAGATGCCGCGGCCCCGGTGCGCCGCCTTGACCGGCGGCTTCCACGACCCGGCATCGATCACCGTCACGTCCAGCCGGTCGGCCAGCGCCGTCGCTCGCAGACTGATTGTGCCGTCGGTGAGATGCCGATGGCCGTGCTCGATCGCGTTGGCGAGCGCTTCACCCGCGGCGATCAGCACCTTCAAGCTCTGATCGTCGTCCACGCCCGCCCGGCGGAGCCAGTCCTTGAGGGCGGTGCGGGTTTCGGCGAGATAGCTTGCCTCGGCTGGAAACTCGACCTCGAGCGGGGCGGGTTGGCGATAGAGAAGAAGCGCGACATCGTCTTGATAACCGCCACTGGGCACCAGCCGTGACATCACCTCCCTGGCCAGATCGTCGAGATCGGTATCAAGGTTTTCTTGCACCAGGTCCGCCGCGCGGGCAATACCGGCGTCGAGGGCTTCCCGGCGGCGCTCCACCAGGCCGTCGGTGTAGAGCAGCAAGGTCGACCGAGGCGGCATGGTCTCGCGATGTTCCGGGCGGTGCGGGTCGAAGGACAGCCCGAGCGGCGTGGCGCGGGCGCCGTCGAGCAGGCGTGTGGTGCCGTCGGGGTGGACCATGATCGGTGGTGGATGTCCAGCGCTGGAATACACCAGCTCGCCGGTGTCGGGGTCGAGGACCGCGCAAAACGCGGTGGTGCAGCGTGCACCGGGAAGTCGGGCGGCGAAGTGGTCCAGCGCGGTCAGCGCGGCGCTCGGACTCAGACGCTCCAAAAGCAGTGCGCGACAAGCGCTACGCAGCTGACCCATGACGGTCGCCGCGGCCAGGCCGTGGCCGACACAGTCGCCGACGATCAACGCGATCCGACCGTCGTCCAGGTCGACGACGTCGTACCAGTCGCCGCCGACCTGAAGCGGACGGGTGGCGGGCTGGTAGCACACCGCGAACCCGCTCGGCAGCTGGGCGGGCCCGAGTATCGCGTTCTGCAACGCCAACGCTGTTTCCCGCTGCTGGTCGAGCTGGTGCACTCGCTGTAGGCCCTGCGCCAGCCGCCCGCCAAGCACCGTGAGCAGCGTCTTGTCCTCGGCGGTGAACGCCCGCCGCTCGGCGAGCTCGATGTGCACCACCAGCACGCCATGCGGGTGTTGCAATGCGATGGCCGCGCTGCCTGGTCGCGTGGTGTCCGGGCTCAGCAGATCGCCGTCGCCCATCGTTCTGATCGTCTGCTTGGTGTCCGACGGCAGGCTGGCCCAGAGCGCCGGCTCGCCGACCCATATGAGTTGGGGCGCAACCAGTTCAGAGATTTCGCTCGCCCAGGTGGCGGCCAGGACGCGGCGCGCCTGCCATAGCCCGCGAAACTCCGCGGCGGCCGCGCGTACAGCGTCATCGAGCGTGTCGGCCTGAGAAAGCTGTTGGTTGAGTGCGGCAAGCGCGCTCTCGCGTTGCACGGTGTAGTGCTCGGCGGTGATATCGCGGAAGGTGCCGACCATGACGCGGTGACCGGTGTCGGGATTTTCTGCGTGGTTGAACATCACCGCCACCCACAGCCGATGCCCGTCTCGATGGTTCACCGGGATCATGTGGCTGCCGTGTGTTTCGTCGAGCAGTTTGGCGAAGGATTCCTCGACCTGTGCGCGAGCGTCGGGGTCGGTTTCGGCGGACGGCCACCACGGGAAGGGGGATTCGTAGGGCAGGCCCTCTTGGCCGTACCCCGTGATGTCGGTGAACGCTGAGTTGATCTCGATGATCGCACCCTGCTCGTTGCAGATGAAGAACGCTTCCTGCAGCGAGTCGACCAAGGCCGTACGCCACCGGGCGTGGTGATTGCGCAGCCTCGCCAACTCGATGTTGGCGCGGACCCGGGCGAGAAGTTCGGCGGCTGCGAACGGTTTGATGAGATAGTCGTCGGCTCCGGCGTGCAGCCCTTCTATCGAGGCCTCTTGCCCGGCACGCGCCGACAAGAGCACCACGGGTACGGCCGCGGTGCGTGGATCGGCCCGCAGCGCGGCCACCAGTTCGAGTCCGTCCAGCCGGGGCATGATGACGTCGCTGACGACCAGGTCGGGCACGACAGCGCGGATCGACTCAAGGGCGTGCTGGCCGTCGGTGACCGCGTCGACGCGGTAGCCGGCACCCCTCAGCAGACGGGCCAGGTATTCACGCATGTCGGTGTTGTCGTCTGCGATGAGAACGCTTGCAGGCGCGTCGCGGCCGGACGCCTGGAACTTCGCATTGTCGGGCGTCGGAGACTCCGCGACCTCGGCGGGAGCGGATTCGTCGCCGGGGATCCAGCGCAAGGCCTCCTGCACGTACGGTTCCGCCATCCCGGAAGCGGCGCGTGGGCCGCCCGTGGCAGCGACCGCATCGACGGCCAGGTGAGCCGAGCCGAAGGGGAGGCGGACCGTGAACGCGGTGCCCACCCCTTCCGCGCTCTCGGCGCTGATGCTTCCGCCGTGCAGACTCACCAGTTCCTGCACCAGGGCCAGTCCGATTCCGCTGCCTTCGTTCGAGCGCGCGTGGGCCGACTCGATGCGGTGAAACCGTTCGAACAGGCGCGGCATCTCGTCGGCGCCGACACCGATCCCAGTGTCGGAGATGGTGACGACCGCAACGCTGCCCTCGCGATACGTTCGGACCGAGATGGACCCGTCGAAGGTGAACTTCAGCGCGTTCGAAAGCAGATTGAGGACCACCTTCTCCCACATGTCGCGATCGACGTAGACGGGTTCGTCCAGCGCAGGGCAATCGACGACGAACTCCAGCCCGGCGCGGTCGACAGCGGACCGGAAGACGCTGGCCAGTTCGGCGGTGACAGCCGACAGGTCCACCGGCTCGTATCGAGCCTGCGTGCGGCCGGCCTCGATGCGGGAGAAATCCAGCAGCGTGTTGACCAGCTTGCTGAGGCGTAATCCGTTGCGCCAGACGATATCCAGATCCTCGCGGGTCTCGTCGTCGAATCCGTCGGCCCGGCCGCGCAGTTCGGCGACGGGATCGAGAATCAACGTCAGCGGGGTGCGGAACTCGTGGCTGATGTTGGAGAAGAACGTGGTTTTGGCGCGGTCGAGCTCGGAGAGCTCCTCGGCCCGCCGCTGCTGAGCCTGGTAGCTCCGCGCGCTGCCGAGTCCAGCGGCGATATGTGCGGCCACCAGCGTCACGAAGCCGGTGTTCTTCTCGTTGACCGGGCGATACCGGTTCAACGCGGCGACCAGGAACCCGCTGGTCGTGCCGCCCTGCTCCATCAACGGGACCACCAATGCCTTCACGGGTGGCTCCGGCCAGTCGCCGGTCGGCAGCCCCGAGTACTGGGCGCCGCCGAGTTCGAGCAACACAGATTCGCCACGCGCGGCCGCCTGCACCGGCCAGATGGCACTGCCGTCGGCAGGCAACACCGCGGGGGCAACGGGGTGCCCGGCGGCGATTCCGCTCATGCCGGCCAGTCGCGCATCTCCGGTGTGGTCGAACAGATAGGTCAGCGTGAACGGAAGGTCGCGCAGGTTCTGGCCGAGTTGGCGGTGGGCGAACGCCAAACTCTCTTTCTCGGTGCGGATCAAGCTGGGGTCCGATCCCAGGTCTCGCAGCGTCGCCATCCGCCGCTCACCGAGCACCCGCTCGGTTTCCTCGCTGACCACGCACAGCATGCCGACGACGTGTCCGCCGTCATCGCGCAAAGGACTGTAGGAGAACGTGTGATACGTCTCCTCGGGGTAGCCCGACCGCTCCAGGAATAGCAGCAACCCGACATCCCAGGTCGCCTGCTCCGTCGACAGCACCCGCTCGATCCGCGGCCCGATGTCATCCCAGATCTCCGACCACACCTCGTTGGCCGGCCTGCCGAGCGCCCACGGATATTTGCGGCCCAAAGTGTCGCGGCGGTAGGCCGCATTGCAGAAGAACGTCAGCTCAGGTCCCCACGCCATCCACATCGGAAATCGCGACGACAGCAGGATGCTCACCGCGGTCTGAAGGCTCTGCGGCCAGCCCGATGGCGAGCCAAGCGGTGTGCCCGCCCAGTCCACCTGGGCGAGGTCGCGACCGACATCGGGGTCAGCGCCGAAAACCGCGGCAGGCAAACCGCGTTCAGCGTCTTCGGTCATTGCGGCTCGTCGGTTCCGTCGAGTGCATCCGTCACGGTCTGGTAGGGGCGAAGCACATTGTCGAGTTTGGTGACCTCGATCGGCATGATCACTTCGGCGTTGCTGGCCACCACCCGCACCGACACACCGTCGGAGAGCCCCTTCTCGTAGCACCCGAGGACCGCGTTGAGCCCTGCGCTGCCGAAGTAGGTCACATTGCCGAGTTCGAGTACTAGCACACGCGTCGGATGATCCGACGCGGCCGCCAGGGCGGCGTCGAGGTGGGTGACGAGGGTCTCGACTGTGCCCGAGTCGATCTCACCGCCGGCCGAGACGATGACCGCCGCGTCGCGCACGTCCTGCTTGACGTCCAACAGTGGCACGTGGCAATCACCTCCTGAATTCACATTAAGCCAAACAGCGCGCTTGAGTGGGGACGAAATCTGCAGGTTGGCGTGGCCTCGGCTACGAAATCCGGTGACGTTATCCGTCGCGAGTAGCGCCGACGCGGTCGTGCACCGTCAGCAGCAAATGATCGAACTCCCGCCGTAAACTCTCCGGCTGATACCGAAGAGTGTCGAGTTCGGCGACGACTTGCGAAGCCAGCGCCCGCAGTTTCGTGTTGGTCTGCTGCGAACGCCACAGCAAGATCTCGAACGCCGCATCGGCATCGATGCGGTAGACGAGCATCAACGCGCCTTTCGCCTGTTCGATCGCCGCGCGCGCCTCGAACAGCTCGGGCAGCGAGTCGTCCAGCGCCTGCCTGCGAGCCTGATGGAAGGTGTCGGTCAAGTCGACGTAGTAGCCCTCGCTGCCCACCACCGCGCCGTTGCTGTCAAGCATCCGGTCGGCCAGCACGATGACGGCGTGTTCGCGGCCCGCGGTGTCGATGAAGCGGTGACGGCTGGAGAACGACCCGCCGAAATGCAGCAGGTGGTCGAGCTGGTCCTGAACGTGCTGACGGTCGTCGGGATGCTTATGCGACAGGAGCAATTCGGTGGTGGGCACGACGGAGCCGGGTTCGTAACCGTGCATCCTTGCCACCTCGTCGGACCACTCCCATCGTTGCCCGACGAACCAGAAGCGGAAGCCGCCCACATTCAGGTGCGGGACCTCGGTGGCCGACAGCTCGCCTTCGGCACGGCGGGCGGGATACGGCGTCGTCATGCCACAATTGTTCCATCAGGACGGTTGCCGCGAGCGTCCTTTGACGCGCTGGGCCAGATGCATGATCGCGACGACGACGGCTCCGACGGCCAGGCCGATCACCGCCGAGGCCGCGGTGTTGATCAGCCAGGCCAGCACCCCCCCGACGCCGCCGACGTGATGAACGGCTTCCTCCCAGTGGTGAACGACACCGTAGGGGGCATGCCAGCCGAGTTCGTCGGTCCCGACGAGCAGGATGTGGCCACCGACCCAGAGCATCGCCGCCGTCCCGATCGTCGAGAGTGCCGACAACAGATGGGGCATCCCGCGCACAAGGCCGAGGCCCAGCCGCTGCGCGAACGCCGACGAGCGCTGGGTCAGACTCAGCCCGACGTCGTCCATCTTCACGATGCCTGCGACGACGCCGTACACCGCCGCGGTGATCACCAACGCGACGACGACCAGGATGATCAACCGCGGCAGGAACGGCTGGTCGGCCACCTCGTTGAGGGCGATCACCATGATCTCGGCCGACAGGATGAAATCCGTCCGGATGGCCCCGGTCACCATGTATTTCTCGGCGTCCTCGCCCTTCTCGGCGACCGGCGCGGCGTGGGCGTCATGCCCGGTGATGCGGCTCCATACCTTCTCGGCGCCCTCGTAGCAGAGGTAGGTCGCACCGAGCATCAGGATCGGGGTCAGCAGCCACGGCACGAACTGGCTGAGCAGCAATGCCGCAGGAAGGATGAACAACAGCTTGTTGCGCAAAGACCCGATGGCGATCCGCTTGATGATCGGCAGCTCGCGCTCGGCGGCGATGCCGTGGACGTACTGCGGGGTCACGGCGGTGTCGTCGATCACCACCCCGGCGGCTTTGGCCGTCGCGCGTCCCGCCGCGGCGCCGATGTCATCGACCGAGGCGGCCGCCATCCGCGCAATCGCGGCTACGTCGTCAAGGAGCCCGAACAGGCCGGCACTCATCGCGTCTCCGTCATTGCGTTGCAGGTTACCGCGACGAGCTCACCTGGCGTGGGTGGCGAAGAACTGCGCGCTCGCCTGCGATGCACCGCCGAACCACTCGTGGCCGCCGCCGTTGACCCGGACGAAGACGACTTCGGTGCCATCGGCGCAGCCCGTCGCCGTGAACCGGTGCACCTCGGCGCTGACTGCGTCTTCGACGGGCAGGGCGGGGCAGTCATCGAGGTCACGCCAACGATCAGCCATCGCGGGCAGCGCCACGATATCGCTGGGACCGCCGCGACCGACCATCCCGCCGCCGTAATAGGGCACGACGGGATCGGAAGCACCGTTGGTCGCGAAGACCGACACCGGTCGCGACGGGGCGCACGGAACCGCCGAACCCAGGGACCCGGCGACCGGCGCAATTGCGGCGACCACGTCGGCGCGCTGGCACGCCAGCCGCATCGCCATGAACGCCCCCGCCGACAGGCCCGTCGCGAAGACCTTGCCTGGCTCGATGTTGAGGTCCTTGGTGAGCCGATCGGCAAGCGACACCAGGAAGCCCACGTCGTCGACGCCCTCACGGTCGGGCACCGACGCGCCGCGACCGTCGGCCCAGCTGAAGTCGATCCCGTCCGGGTATACCACCGCGAACCCGTGCTGGTCGGCGACGGCGTTGTAGTTCGTCAACGACGCCTGCGAGCCGCCCGTCTCCCCCGCACCGTGCAGGTTGATCACCAGTCCGTTCGGATGATCGAGGCCGGCAGGCACATGCAGCAGATAAGTGCGGTCCAGCCCCCCGAACGGAAGCACACTCGCCGATGCGCGCGCCCCGCCGTACACGCCGCAACACATCAGCACGGTGACGACTGCCATCAAGCGCAGAAATCCGGTTGGCACGCGCGTCAGTCTCGGCAGTGAAGCTGGCGCGCAAATGAACTGCAGATGCCCAACACCGCACCCGGACGCTACCAATCGCATACAACTCCCCCTGACGCTTACTCGCTGTTTCCTGTGTACGCCAAGGGAACCCAGATGTCGAAGTGCCCCTATGCCGATCGCGGTGTGAACACCGGGACGAAGACGGCGTCATCGTCGACGTCGTGGCGTTCGAAGCGAACCTCGACGGGTAGGCCGATCGAAACCGAGTCCGGTTCGCAGCCAACGATATTCGCGGCGATGCGCAAGTCTGACTGCTCATCCAGTTGCACAATCGCGATCACGTAGGGAACGGGCACGGTCGGCACGAATGGCTGGTGGTTGACCGTGTAGGTGAACACGGTGCCGCGTCCCGAGACAGGCCGCGCGTCCAGCACACCCCCGCAGTCGGGGCACCCCGCGCCAGGTGGCAGCACCCACAGGCGGCACTGCGGACACCACGGGATCAACAAATGCCCGTCGCCGCCTCCGGTCCAGAACGCCCGATTGTGCTCGGTCAGCGTGGGCAGCATCCGGGCCGGTATCGCGGCCGGGGCGTCGTCTGCCATGACTAGGAAAGTACAGTCCGAGGCACTGTCATTACAAAAATAGACATTCGGGGAGCGCGATGAGCCACTTCGAGAAGGACGCGATCATCAGCGGCGTCGGTATTTCGCGGATCGGCCGCCGCACCGGCATCCCCGGCGCCGAGCTGACGGCCGAGGCTGTGCGCGCAGCGATCGACGACGCCGGGCTGACGCAGGCGGACATCGACGGGATCTCGACGTTCGGCGATACCCCGGTGGCCGAAGTCGTTGAGGCGCTTGGCATTCAGGCCACCGAGATCGGCTTCGGGTTCAGCACCGGCGGCGTGCTGATTCCTGTTATGTCGGCGTGCCTTGCGGTGTCGGAGAAGCGAGCGCGGCACGTGCTGGTTTATCGGACCGTCGCGATGCTCGGCGGCTCGATGAACCAGGAGGCATCGCCGATGCTCAATCCGCTGGCATCGCCGCCAGTCGAGCCGCGCGCCCCCGGCACACGAAGGAAGCTCAAGCCATTCGAAGACATCGACGAGCTGGTGGCCGCCCACTCCTACTCGGCGGCGAACTGGCTGGCCATGCACTGCAGGCGGCACATGGAGCTGTACGGGACGACGAAGGAGCAGCTGGGCTGGCTGGCGATCAACAGCAGACGCAACGCCGGGCTCAACCCGCGCGCGGCGTTCCAAGAGCCGATGACGATGGACGACTATCTGTCGTCGCGTCCGGTGTCGACGCCGTTTGGGCTCTTCGACTGCGACATTCCGATAGACGGGTCCATCGCGATGGTGGTCTCGCACGCCGACTATGCGGCCGACTGCCCGAACAGGGCGGTAGCGGTGGAGGCGGTCGGAGGAACATACGGTTCGGGCGGTTGGTTTCACCGGGACGACTTCCCGAAGATGGCTTCGGTGGAGGCCGCCGCCGAGATGTGGTCACGGACGGATCTGACACCGGCGGACGTGAACGTCGCCGAACTCTACGACGGGTTCACGTTTCTGACGTTCGCGTGGTTGGAGGCGTTGGGTTTCTGCGCAGACGGTGAGGCGGGCCCGTTCGTGGACGGGGCCACGCGCATAGCGCTGGACGGCGCGCTGCCGCTGAACACCTACGGCGGCCAACTGTCCGCGGGCCGGATGCACGGCTACTGGCTGTTGCACGAAGCGTGCCTGCAATTACGCGGCCAGGCCGGCGAACGGCAGCTGACGAAGCGGCCCGAAGTCGCGATCGCGGCAGCGGGCGGCGGCCCGATCGCGGGGTGCATGCTGCTGTCGTCCTGACGCCGATTCACCCTTGACGGTGACGTGGCTCACAGTACTATGACCAGTGGTCATAGTACCCTGGGAGGTCACGATGCCGACGGTGACATGGGCTCGCGTGGATCCGAGCCGTCGGGCCGCCGTGACCGAAGCCGCGGAGGCCGAGTTCGGGGCGCACGGCTTCTCCCGGGGCAGCCTCAACGTCATCGCGAAACGGGCCGGAGTCGCCAAGGGCAGCCTTTTCCAGTACTTCGCCGACAAGCGTGACCTCTTCGCCTACATCGCCGACGTCGGCAGCCAGCGTGTGCGCTCCTACATGGAGGACCGCATCCGCGAGCTCGACCCGAGCAGGCCGTTCTTCGAGTTCCTCACCGACCTCCTCGACACCTGGGTGGTGTACTTCGCCGATCATCCGCGCGACCGCGCACTACACGGTGCGGCGACCTTGGAAGTCGACACCGATGCCCGCGTCAGCGTGCGGACCGTCATCCATCGCCACTACCTGGAGGTCCTGCGACCGCTGGTTCACGATGCACACGTTCGCGGCGACCTACGCGCGGATTGTGATACCGACGCGTTGTTGTCACTGCTGCTGATGATTTTTCCGCATATGGCGTTGGCCCCATACGTGCGCGGGATCGATCCCATCCTCGGGCTCGACGACCCCACCCCCGAGCAGCCCGCACTCGCAGTGCGCAGGCTCGTCGCGGTCCTTTCGGACGCATTCGCGTCCAACCGCCCAGCTCAGTTGACGACCAAGGAGGTCAAAGGATGACACGGAAGAACTCGGCCACGCTCGACGCAGGCGGCCTCAACTGGGCCAGCCTGCCGATGAAGCTGTTCGCAGGCGGCAACGCGAAGTTCTGGAATCCCGCAGACATCGACTTCTCGCGCGACCGCGAGGACTGGGAGTCACTCACCGAACTCGAGCGCGACTATGCCGCGCGGCTTTGCGCGCAATTCATCGCCGGCGAGGAAGCCGTCACCCAGGACATCCAGCCGTTCATGGCGGCCATGCGCGCCGAGGGACGCCTCGCCGACGAGATGTACCTGACGCAGTTCGCTTTCGAAGAGGCCAAGCACACGCAGGTGTTCCGGCTGTGGCTCGACGCCGTCGGGCTGACCGAAGACCTGCATCATTACCTCGACGATCTGCCTGCATACCGGCAGATGTTCTACGAGGAGCTCCCGAGTTCGCTCGATGCGTTGTCGTCGGATGCCTCGCCTGCCGCGCAGGTGCGTGCATCGGTGACCTACAACCACATCATCGAGGGCATGATGGCGCTGACGGGATACTATGCGTGGCACCGGATTTGCTTGGACCGCGGGATTCTCCCCGGGATGCAGGAGATCGTTCGCCGCATCGGTGACGACGAACGGCGTCACATGGCGTGGGGCACATTCACCTGCCGGCGCCACGTCGCTGCCGACGACGCCAACTGGTCGGTGTTCGAGGCACGGATGAACGAGCTCATTCCCCTGGCGCTGCGCAACAGCGACGACGGCTTCGGGCTGTACCCCGATGTTCCGTTCGGCCTGACGATGGAAGAGATGTCGCAGTACGCCACCGAAAAGGGGATGCGGCGATTCGGCACGATCGGCAGCGCCAGAGGCCGTCCCCTGGAAGAGATCGACATCGACTACTCGCCGCTGCACCTCGAGGACACCTTCGCAGACGAGGATGCCAAGGCACTGGCGTCCGTCTAGCGCATCGGTTGATATACCCTCAGCGATCCTGCCCCGCCTCTACAGTGGCGGCGGGAGGGGGCGATGAAGGGAGACGGGTGCTCGTGGCCAACGACAGTGACGTGGTGGCACCGAAATTGACCGGCGGCGACACGTTACCGTTCGCACCCACGCCGTCTGCGAGTATCGCAGGGCGCACACTTCAGGAATCCACTTATGCGCAACGGGTCGTTCCGCGCAGACTGCCCGACGACGCACCCAACATTGTCATTGTGCTGATCGACGACGCCGGACCGGGGCTGCCAACCACGTTCGGCGGTGAGGTGCGCACCGACACTATGGACCGCGTTTGCACAGACGGCGTGTCCTACAACAGATTCCACACCACCGCGATGTGCTCCCCCACCCGCGCTTCATTGCTGACCGGACGCAACCACCACGAGATCGGAAACGGCCAGATTGCCGAGTTGGCCAACGACTGGGACGGATACGCGGGGAAGATTCCGCGCAGCAGCGCGACTGTCGCGGAGGTGCTCAAGCAGTACGGTTACGCGACATCCGCGTTCGGCAAGTGGCACAACACCCCGGCCGAGGAGACCACTGCGGCCGGCCCCTTCGAAAACTGGCCCACTGGACTCGGTTTCGAATATTTTTACGGCTTTCTCGCCGGTGAGGCCTCGCAGTACGAACCGCATCTGGTGCGTAACACGACGGTCGTCGCGCCGCCCAAGACGCCAGAAGAGGGGTATCACCTCTCCGAGGATCTCGCCGACGACGCGATCGGCTGGCTACGTCGACACAAGGCGTTCAATGCCGACAAGCCCTTCTTCATGTACTGGGCCAGCGGGTGCCTGCACGGCCCGCACCACATCATGAAGGAGTGGGCAGACAAGTACGCAGGCAAATTCGACGACGGCTGGGACGCCTACCGCGAACGGGTCTTCGCGCGGGCGAAGGACAAGGGCTGGATCCCGCAGGACTGCGAGCTGACAGATCGCGACGAGACACTGGCGTCGTGGGACAGCATCCCCGACGACGAAAAGCCATTTCAGCGGCGCCTCATGGAAGTGGCCGCCGGCTACGCCGAGCACGTCGACGTCCAGGTCGGGCGCGTCGCCGACGAACTGGACGCGTTGGGCTACACCGAGAACACGCTGTTCTTCTACGTGTGGGGCGACAACGGCTCATCCGGCGAAGGCCAGAACGGCACTATCGCAGAACTGCTTGCGCAGAACGGGATTCCCACCACCGTCCGTCAGCACATCGACGCGCTCGATCAACTGGGTGGGCTCGACGTGCTCGGCTCGCCGCTGGTGGACAACCAATACCACGCCGCATGGGCGTGGGCAGGCAGTACGCCCTACAAGGGTATGAAGCTGCTCGCGTCGCATCTCGGCGGCACGCGCAATCCGATGGCCGTCAGATGGCCCGCGAAGATCGTCGCCGACGCCGCTCCCCGCGATGTGTTCCTGCACTGCAATGACATCGTGCCGACGATCTACGAGATCATCGGGATTCAGCCGCCGCTTGTCGTCAACGGCACACCGCAGATACCCCTCGCCGGTGCCAGTTTCGCCCGCACGCTCGTCGACCGGTCGGCGGGCGGCGGAAAGAAGACCCAGTACTTCGAGATCATGGGCAGCAGGGCGATCTACCACGACGGCTGGCTGGCCAGTGCACGCGGTCCCCGACTTCCGTGGGTGCCAGGTCAGCCCGAGGGGATCGCGACCTGGACGCCGGACAATGACCGGTGGGAGCTCTACCACCTCGACGAAGACTGGTCGCAGGCAACAGATCTCGCCGCCGAACACCCCGACAAGCTCGGCCAGATGAGGGAGATGTTCGCGATCGAAGCGGCCCGCAACTCCGTGCTGCCGGTCGGCGGTGGGCTATGGGTGCCGGTCTATCACCCCGAGCTGCGGATCGCCCCGCCCTACACGGAGTGGTACTTCTCAGGGGACACCGTCCGCATGCCGCAGTTCTGCGCGCCTGCGTTGGGCAACAAGAACAACACCGTGACCATCGATGCGGACCTGCCCGAGAACGCCAGCGGAGTGCTGTATGCGCTTGGCGCTGCCGCGGGTGGGCTGACGTGTTATCTCGACGACGGATACCTCTGCTATGAGTACAACCTGTTCATCCTGATGCGCACGAAGATCCGTTCCGACGTGAAACTGCCCTCCGGCAAGGCGACGATCACGGTCGACACCCGCTACGCCGAACAGCGCCCCGCCGGGCCGCTCGACATCACGCTGCGCGTCGGTGACCAGACCGTTGCCACCGGACAGGTACCCGTCAGCGCGCCGCTGTTGTTCACTGCGAACGATTGCCTGGACATCGGCACGTGTCTCGGCTCACCGGTCTCGCTGGATTACCGCGAGCGCGCACCGTTCCCATTTGAGGGGCAGATCGACCGGGTCCACGTCGCCTATACGTAAAGATCCTTGTCCCTGGCACCGCGGCAGGAAGTCACGCATGCTGATCGATCCGCCGCCTGGCTCTGCGCGCCAGCAGGTACAGGAGCGCCCCCACGGCCACCATGATCGCTGCGAAGAGCCACACCTTGGCGGTCTGTTGGGTCAACAGCAGCACGCAGGATGCAACCCCGAGCACCGGCACCGCGGTCCACACCCGGAAGTGTTGATGCTCGACCGTGTGGCGGCGGAGCACGAGGACGGCCACATTCGTCGAGATGAAAACGAACAACAGTAGAAGCACCACGGTCTCTGCGAGCGTGGACAGGTCGCCGGCCATGGTGAGCAACGCCGCCACCGCTGTTGTCACCACGATGGCAACCCACGGCGTCCGTCGCTGCGACAACACCTTCCCCAGCACCGAGGGCAGCAGGCCGTGCTCTGCCATGCCGTACGTCAGCCTGCTCGCCATGATCATGGTGAGCAGTGCACCGTTGGCCACGGCGACAAGCGCGATGGCACTGAACAACCAGTCCGGAATCCCGACGCCGGACGCCGCGACGACCGACAGCAGAGGGCCCGACGACTCGGCGAGCTCTCTCGAGGAAAGCGCCGTCGCACTGGCGACGCCGACCATCGCGTAGACCACACCGGCGGTGATCAAGGCCCCGAAAAGCGCTCTGGGATAGACCTTGCTCGGGTTGCGGATCTCTTCGGCGACGTTCGCCGAAGTCTCGAAGCCGACGAACGAGTAGTAGGCGACGATGGCGCCGCCTAGAATCGCCAGGGCCGGTGTCGCACCGTCGGGGAACTGGGTGATGCGGCCGACGTCGCCGCCACCGCGGCCGACCATGACCGACACCGCGACAACCACAATCAGCAAGCCACTGAGTTCGATCACGGTCATCACGACGTTGCTCTTCACCGATTCGCTGATACCGCGGGCGTTGAGACCCGCAACCAGCGCCAGGAATCCGATTGCCGCCGGAATGGTCGGGATGTCGACAAAGGTGGCGAGGTAGTCGCCTGCGAAGGCCAGCGCCAAACCGGCCGCGCTGGTGACTCCGGCGGCCAGCATGCAAAACCCGACGAGGAAGGACACCATGGGCTGCCGGTACGCGCGTTCGGCGAAGACGGCCGCGCCGCCTGCCTTCGGATATTTGGTCACCAGTTCCGCGTAGGAGCCAGCGGTCAGCAACGCGAGAAAAAGGGCCGTGAGCAATGGTGCCCAAAGCGCGCCACCGACATCCTCGGACAGCACCCCCATCAGTGCATAGATGCCCGCGCCCAGCACGTCGCCAAGGATGAAAAGGAAGAGCAACGGGCCGGTGATCTTGCGCTTCAGCTTGCCGTCGGCGCCCGCGATGTCTTCGCTGGTGGTTGTCTCCGCTGGAGATGTCATGCCCGTTCTGATACCCAGTAGCCGACCGAGAACACAGAGGCATACCAAGAAATATTCAGGGCACTGGCTACGGCTGTTGTTGGACCTGTTCCAGCGCGAGACCGGTGCTGCGAGGACCGAGCAAGCCGACGTCGAGGCACAGCAGCACGATCAGGGCCGCCGAGCCGGAGAACACCGCCACCGGCCCGAGTGCGGCGAGTGCGGGTACCGCGATGAATGGCATGACGGTCGAAGTCGCGCGGGACAGCGAATAGCAGACACCGCTGGCCGTGCTGCGGATCGCGGTCGGAAAGATCTCGGCCTGGTAGATGTGGAAGCCGTTGGAGAAGATGTTGGACACGGCGGTGAGCAGGAAGCCGGCGACGACGATCACCACGACGTTCGTCGATGCGGCAAACACGATGCCGCACACGGCGATTCCCAGCGCTGACGCGATGATCAGGTGCTTTCGCTCGAACCGTTCCACCAGAGGGACGGAAATGAGTGAACCAAGAGGGTAGCCCGCGAACGCCAGCGCCGCGTACCCAAGGGATTCGGTCACCTCGAAGCCCTTGCTCACCAATACGAGAGGCGCCAGGGTGCCGAACCCGTAGTAGGCCACCGTCTGCAGTACCTGGAAGATCACCAGCATCACGGTGCGCTTGCGGTAGTCGCGGAACGCGATCCCGAGCGCCTCGGCGACACTGCGCGCCTCGTCGCCGGAGGCTGACGCAGTCTCGGGCACGGTCAGGTCGGAAACAGCGACCTTCGCCGTCACCGACTCGACGACCGCACGGGCCTCGGCGTGGCGACCGCGACTCTCCAGCCAACGCGGCGACTCGGGCAGCATCGTGCGAACGGCCATGATGAAGACAGCGCCCAGCCCGCCGAACAGCAGCAGCCACCGCCACCCGTCGATACCGAGGAACTCCTGGCGCGCCACCAACTTGCCGCCGAGAAGGGCCGCGAGCGGCACGCCGAGGAAGCCGATCGTGTAGGCCCACGCCGTCATCCGCCCGCGGTTTTTGGCAGGCATGAACTCGGCCAGGTAGGTGTCCACCAGCACCAGCTCGGCGCCCAGCCCGATGCCGGCGATGACGCGAAGCACGAGGAATGTCTCGATGTTCGGCGAGAAGGCGGCGGCGAATGAGAACACCGAGTACACAAGCAGATTGAGGATGAACACCCGACGGCGCCCGAGCCGGTCCGCGGCAATCGAGAGCACGTTGGCCCCGATGAACATGCCGGCGAAACCAGCAGCGATCACCATGGACTTGCCCAGCGTGCCCAGCCCGAACTCCTTGGCGAGTACCGGTGCGAGTACGCCACCGAGGAACACCTCGTAGAGGTCGAAGAAGGTGCCAATGCCCACCAGCACCACCAGCCGCCAGTGCCAGCCACTGAGCGGGAGCCGCTCCAAAACCGACGATGCCACCGTGACCGGTGCCGGACTATTCATTTCGCCTCCTGCCGCCGGTGTCATTCTCGTGTCCGTCGATCCGAACGGCTATCGCCACAGCGAAGAATTGTGGTGACCACAATTGTTGGGATCGGTAGCCGCAGGCACTGGATGTACTTGCGCCATGACGACGCCAACCCGGGCGACGCATGACGACAAGGAAACCAGCAATGAGCACCATCATCACCCGCGTACAAGAATCGGTCAGCCGCGTCGACCGCACGCGCGCCCTGGTAATGGGAATCCTCACCGGCATCGCCGCCTTCTTCGCGTTGTGGAAGATCTTCTGGCTGATCTTCGCCGCGGCAACGTTCTCCAGCCTCGGATACTGGAGCCCCTGGCTGGTCTTGTCACTGCTGTGGTGGGGCGCAATCGCGGCCCTCGGAGTGTTCTGGTCCATCGTCTTTTTACTTCGCTACTCCAAGCAGCCCTGACCCGAGACCTAAGCTCAGGTGGTGGACGTCTACGCCAGGCACAACATCAAGATCGTCGGTGATGGCCCGACGATCTTGTTGGTGCACGGTTTCGGCTGTGACCAGAACCTCTGGCGTCCCGTCGCCGACCGCCTGGAATCGGACTTCCGGCTGGTCCTCATCGACCTGGTCGGATCCGGGTCGTCTGACCCGAGAGCATGGGACCCGACTAAGTACGCGTCGCTGTCCGGTTACGCAGCCGACATACTGGAGATCGTCGACGAGTTGGATCTGCGTGACGTCGTATTCGTCGGGCATTCGGTATCGGCGATGATCGGGGCACTGGCCACGATCGAAGATCCGCGCCGGTTCGCCAAGCTTGTCCTGCTGACGCCGTCGCCCTGCTACATCGATGACGACGACTACCGGGGCGGCTTCTCCAGGGCCGATATCGATGACCTACTGGAGTCCCTCGAGCAGAACTTCCTTGGCTGGTCGCGCGCGATGGCGCCGGTCATCATGGGCACGCCGGACCGGCCAGACCTGCAGGACGAATTGGCCGACACGTTCTGCCGCAACGATCCCGAGCACGCTCGGGTGTTCGCCCGCGCCACCTTTCTTTCCGACAATCGCAGCGATCTGTCCCGGATATCGCTGCCGACGCTGGTCATCGAGTGCCGCCAGGACGCGATCGCGCCTCGCGAGGTCGGTGCATACGTTCACACACACATCGCAGGCAGCGAGCTGATCACGTTGGACGCGATCGGTCATTGTCCGCATGTCAGCGCTGCGGCCGATACCGCAGAGGCAATCTCGACCTTCGCCCTGGCACCGTGACCGATCGCGGCATCGAAGACTTCTGGGACAGCGCGCCGAGCGGTCACGTCATCGCTCATCCGGACGGACGCATCATCCGCGTGAACGCCACGCTGGCCAGATGGCTGGGCTATCAACCGGATGCGCTGTGCGGCAAAGTGTTCAGCGATCTGTTGACCGTTGGCGGACGCATTCTCTACGACACGCATTTCGGGCCGTTGTTGAATTTGGGACGCGATCTCAACGGCGTCACCGTCGATGTCGTCACTGCCGACGGGACTAGGCTGCCGGTGTTCCTCACCGCGAACATCAACCTCGACTCCGATGACAGGCCGGAACGTCTGCAGATCACGGTGGTGGACGCCGCAAACCGCCGCGCGTACGAAGTGGAGTTACTGCAGGCGCGCAAGCAGGCCGAGGTGGAGCAAGGCCGGGTCCGCCTGTTCGCCGAAACCTTGCGCCGGGCACTGCTCCCTCCCCTGCTCTCCCCACCGGATGGTCTGGACGCGGCGGACTACTTCTTTACGGCGTCGGACGACGACGTCGGTGGTGACTTCTACGATCTTTTCCCGCTGTCGCGCACCACATGGGGCTTCTTCCTCGGCGATGTCGCGGGCAAGGGCGTCGATGCTGCGGTGGTGACCGCCTTGATCCGGTACACCCTGCGCGCCGCAGCCGTTTTCGACGACGATCCGGTGCAGGTGCTGCACAACCTCAACACCGTCATCAATCAAGAGGTGCTCGACGTGCGCAATCGCTTCAGCACTGTGATCTACGGCAAGATGACGAAGTGCGACAACGGTTTTGACGTCGAGCTTGCCAGTGGGGGCCACCCGCCGCCCCTACTGTTCTACGCCGATGGCGGCGCCTACTACGTCGATACGGTCGGCGGTCAGGCAGTCGGTATCACCGCCGACCCCCAATTCATCGCAAGCCGGTTTCATCTCGGTCCAGGCGACACGATGATGCTCTATACAGACGGGCTGACAGAAGCCTCTACGGGCATCGGCCATGAGCGCTACGACGATGAGGGTGCGCTGTTGCGCTTTGCGAAGACACACTCTCCGACCACATCGTCGGCCATCGTCGATGCGGTCCATCATTTGCTCGGCGGCCTCGGCTCCGGCGTGCAGGATGACGCGGCAGTCCTGGCCATCGGCGTTTCGCGGGCGGCGGGAACCATATCGCCGCAAGGTATGGAATCGGCCGATAACGGGTAGTCTTGAGTCGAGTACGCGAGGTTTGCCGAAAGCTCGCAGCACTTTCTCAAGGTTCAGCTCCGAGCCGTCCACCTTTGGTCGGCCCTAAATGGGAGTTGTCCTGTGATCTCTAAGCCAAATTCCGAGTATGCCGACGTCACGGACATGTTCCGTGGTCTGGCCACCCTCGACGCGGGTTCGATCCATTACCTGCGGCAGCGGGATGAGATCGTCGAACGTTGCCTGCCGCTGGCCGACCACATCGCGCGCCGCTTCAGGAACCGCGGCGAACCCCTCGACGACCTGGTCCAGGTGGCTCGGGTGGGGTTGATGAATGCGGTGAACCGGTTCGATGTCGACAACGGTGCGGAGTTCGTAGCGTTTGCCGTGCCGACCATCATGGGCGAAGTGCGCCGACACTTCCGCGACCACGGATGGTCGGTCAAGGTCCCGCGCCGGCTCAAGGAACTCAACGCGCAGCTCAAGAGGTGTCGTGAGGAGCTGTCCCACGAGTTGGGGCGGGCGCCGACAGCCAGCGAAATCGCCGCCAAGTTGGGAATCGACCGGGAAGAGGTTGTGCAGGCGCAAATCGCCTCCAGCGCCTACTCCACTCTGTCCTCCGACGCCCCCGCAGGGGCAAGCGACGATGACGATGGACGGTCGGTCACCAATACCTTCGGTGATCTTGATGCCAACCTCGACAAGGTGCTCGACGTCGCGACGGTTCGACCTCTGTTGGCTGCACTGCCCGAACGCGAGCGGACGGTACTCACGCTTCGATTCTTCGAGAACATGACGCAAACGCAGATCGCTGAACGAGTCGGAATCTCGCAGATGCACGTGTCACGTCTGCTGGCCCGGTCCCTTGGCGCATTGCGGCGACAAGTACGTACGCCGGAACTGGTCTGAGACAGGACACACTCGCGATCACGGGCGGGCACGAGGTTTGGCCCGTCCTGCGTGGGGTAATTGGTGCCTGCGAGTTGAAGCCACCCAGTTACCCATGGCGGGCCGTGCTTCACGACTAGAGCTAGCTGGTCCGCAGACCGTTCTGATCGCCATGGACCAATCCATTCAAGCCATCGCACGCTCGAAGTCGGAGCCGTCGATTGACGTCATTTTTAGGAGGCTCAGATGTCTGAGCAAGACAAGGCCGGTCAAGCACGGAAAGGCTTGATCGACTCGGTGAAGGGCAAGGCGAAAGAAGTTGTCGGCGCTATCACCGGCAACGACTCGTTGACTGCCGAAGGCCAGCTCGAGCAGACCCAGGCCAGGGATCGCAAGGATGCCAACAGCGTCGAAGCCCTCGCCGACGCCGAGGCGGAGCAGGCCCGTGCCGAGGTCTCGAAAGCCAGGGAGGAAGGCGCGCAAGAGCGGGCCGCGGTGAACGACGAGACACGGGCCGCCGAGTACAACGTGCGCAACGACCAGGCCGCGCAGAAGCGGGCAGCGGAGCAAGCTGCGCAACAGGCCGCTGAGCAGGCGAAGATGCGGGCTGAACTCGACGCGCAACTCGAAGTGCAGCAGGCGAAGGAAGCCGAGCGCCAAGAGATCGACGCCGCGACCGAAGAGGCTGTTGATGCCGCCGCAGAACATCAGAGTGCGGTTCAGGTGTCCGAAAGTGCCAAAGAAGAGGCCGACCGCATCAGACGCCAGGCCGCGACCTTGACCAAACAAGCCGACCTGCCCTGAGCACCGGCGAGAAATAGGAGAATTGATGAAACTCGCAGAAATCCCGTTCGCGGTGTTCCGCTTTCAGTACCAGATCGCTCGAATTCCCTTCCAGCTGATCGAGGACCAGATGGCCGCCCGGTTGTATGCGGAGGCACCGGTGCGGTTGTTCTACGAACGCTCGCTGGGGACCGTCGACGCGACAATCGGCAACCTGCTGGACGACCCGAAGTTGAAGCAACGAGGAACGGCGCTCGTTGAGCGCAGCGATGCCCTCAGCCGAGCCGCAAAGCTTGATGCGAAAGCGACCGCGAAGCGTGAGCAGGCGGACGCCAAGCTGAACGCCACACACGACGACGTTGTGTCCGACATCAAAGATGCACGCGACGCAACGGAGCAGGAAGCCATCGACGCGCGGATCACCGCCGCGGAGCGCAAACGCGCGGCAGATGACGCCGCCGAGAAGCGGGCCGCCGCGGCCAAGAAGCGGGCCGACGACTTCGCAACACAGCGCAAGAATGCCGCCCAGACGGCAAAGCGTCAGGAAGAAGCCAAGATTCGGGCGGCGGAGAAGAACGCCACCGAGGCAGCCAAGGCCAAACTCGACGATGCTCAAACAAAGCGCGGCGAAGCGGCACGCAAGCGCGCGCAGGCCGATCGGGTCGAAGAGCTTGCCGATGCCGAAAAGCAGAAGCGCAAGTCCGAGCGGGCGAAGACGAACTGATCGCGGTAGTTACCCGATCACTGCCGTGAGTCGGTCATCCTCATGGGTTGACCGGCTCACGCATCTGCCCAGCTGGCAGACGGCATATCAAGTGACCGCCGGTGAGCATCTGCCACGCGATGATCGAATAGACGCCGCCTCTCTCCCACACGCCGAGAAGCGGGGGGCCTCCGGCCGCAGTCTTGACGTCGATAGCGAGCATCGTGAAGCTCAACAGGCCGACAGCAGCGAGCCCGATGGATACTGCGCAATACCACTGTGCCGCACCGGTTTTTCGAACGGCCGCCGATCCGGCCAGGATCGCCAGGTTGCCTCCGGCTATTGCCGCCACCGCGCCCGCACCGTGCAGCCACGCGATGCCGGCCACTTCCGCTGCCGGTCCGCTGTGAATGGTGCCGACCGCAATGTTGCCGACAGCGTTCATGGCGGCAAAGCCGACAAGCGGTCCCGCCCTTGTTGGTCGAACAGCGCAAGCGACCAGCAGGGCTCCGAGCAGAAAGAAAGACCCCTGCACGTAGAAGGCGGTGTTCATCAGGTACGCCAGCGGTGAGTCGACCGTGCGGCCGTGAAGCATTCCGGGAGTGGTCACCCCGAGATCGCTGATGTAGTCATGGGCGTAGCTGTAATACGGGCGAAAGCGTGCTGCCGCAATGGCTTCGAGTACGAAGTAGGCGCCGCCGGCGGAAATCCACAGAGCACCTGCAGCTATCGCACACGCGCGTCCTCGGCTGGGCTTCGGTGGCGCGGCCGGCGTGCCGACGTCGTCGATCGGAACTCCCTTCTGTCCCGTGATGGTCTCAAAGGCCCACGGCTGGGTATCCGGGTGCACACCAAATTACTTCGGAACCGAGAACGCCACCCAGCGCAAGCTCAACGCGATCGCCGATACCCTCGCCGACCTGATGGACGAACTTGGCGCCGACACCCGGAACTGCGCCGTGCTCGCGACGAATTGACCTCAGCGGTCGGAATCGAGCAACGGCAAAGGCACGAAGTGAGAAACGGCCCCTTGAGGACTGGTTTATATGCCGCCGCTGGGGAACAACTCACCGATGCACACTATGGGAAGGCCACGATGACGGACGTCGAGTATGTCGAAATGCACGGTGAGCGCTTGGCCTACCGACAGGCGGGCAGCGGCGAGGTATTGGTGCTGATTCACGGTATGGCCGGCAGCTCGGATACCTGGCAGGCGGTGATGCCCCGGTTGGCTCGGCGATATCGGGTCGTTGCCCCTGATCTGCTCGGACACGGGCAGTCCGCCAAGCCGCGTACCGACTATTCGTTGGGCGCCTTTGCCGCCGGCTTGCGTGACCTGCTCGACGAGCTGGGGATCAGCCGGGCCACGATCGTCGGCCACTCGCTTGGCGGCGGGGTGGCGATGCAGTTCATGTACCAACATCCCGAGTATTGCCAACGATTGATTCTGGTGAGCAGCGGCGGGCTTGGACCAGACGTGGGCTGGATCCTGCGGCTGCTGGCGGCACCGGGAGCTGAGTTCGTGCTGCCGGTCATCGCACCGGGGGTGGTGCTCGGAATCGGGAATCGGGTGCGCTCATGGCTGACTACGGCGGGGCTGGGCTCACAGACGGCGCAGCAGTTCTGGGCGGCGTACAGCTCACTCTCCGATTCACCTACCCGGGCGGCGTTTCTGCGCACGCTGAGGTCAGTGGTCGATTACCGCGGGCAATCGGTCAGCGCGCTGAACCGGTTGCGCCTGCGGGCCGAGGTTCCCACCTTGGTTGTCTGGGGTGAAAGCGATCGCATTATCCCCGTCGAGCACGCCTACGGAGTCCGAGCGGCGCGGCCGGGTAGTCGGCTTGAAGTGCTCGCCGGTGTTGGCCACTTCCCGCACGTTGAGGCCCCCGCCGAGTTCGCATCGGCTATCGAGGAGTTCATCGCAGGTAGCGACCACATGGCCGCTGCAACGCCAGTGTCCGCACTGTTCGATGACATCCAATTTCACAAGCAAGTCGATGTGGCGGTCGGAGTCCTCACCGAGTTGCGGGGATGTTTGCGCGACGAGGCGCTCGAAGATTTCGTCGATGGGGTTCGCGAAACCGGGCTCAGTGCACATGATCTCGGCCGCGCGCTGGTAGGGCTGGCGGCGGGGCGACGACCCCCCTACATGGACGAGACCTTGGAGCGTTGGGGGCACCTGCTTGCGTTGCGCGGCCGCACGGATGGTCACGATAAGGGCGCTGTGAACACCACAGTCCGGGTACGGTACGGCCCTGGAAACGAGTCAACGATGTGTTAGTGGGCGTTCAGCGCTTACAACACCGGGTCGGCCGCCGGTGACTGCCAGTCGACCCCTTCTCCCGGTAGATCATCGCGTCAGCCTTTCCCTGGCGCTACGGCTTCAAGATGATCTTGACGGCGCCGTCCCGCTTCTTCTGGAAGATGTCGTAGGCGTGCGGCGCGTCGTCGAGCGGCAGCGTGTGCGTCGCGAAGGAGTCCACACCCAGCGGGTCGTCGTCAGTCAGCAGCGGCATGATGTCGTCGACCCACTTCTTCACGTTGGCCTGGCCCATCCGCAGCTGAATCTGCTTGTCGAACAACGTCAGCATCGGCATTGGGTCGGCCATGCCGCCGTACACGCCGATCAGCGAAATGGTGCCGCCGCGGCGAACGATGTCGATCGCTGAGTACAAGGCGCCGAGGCGGTCGACGCCTGCTTTCTGCATCATGGGTTTGGCGACCGCGTCCGGCAGAAGCCCAGTTATCTGTTGAACCATCTTGGTAACAGGCGAACCGTGTGCCTCCATCCCGACCGCGTCAATTACCGAATCGGTGCCACGTCCGTCGGTCATGTCGCGAACAACTTCTCCGAGATCGTCGCCGTGCTGGTCGAGATCGATCGTTTCCACGCCGCGGGCCTGGGCCCGGGCTAGCCGCTCAGGCACTCTGTCCACGGCAATTACGCGATAGCCCTTGTGCTTTGCTATGCGCGCCGCCATGTCGCCGATTGGCCCGAGCCCCAACACCGTCACCGAACCCCCGTCGGGAATCTCGGCATACGCGACCGCCTGCCAAGCCGTCGGCAGGACGTCGGATAGGTAGACGAAGCGGGAGTCCGGTGGCCCCTCCGGGACTTTGATGTGGGTGAAATGAGCCTGTGGGACGCGAAGCAGTTCGGCCTGGCCGCCTGGAACCTGGCCGTAAAGCTCGGAGAAGCCGAACAGCGCGGCACCCATGCCCTGCTCACGGACCTGCGTCGTCTCACATTGGGTGAAGAGCTGCTCGTTACACATATAGCAACTGCCGCAGGAGATTTGAAATGGGATCACCACGCGGTCGCCCACCGCCAGATTGGAGACCGAGGGACCGACCTCGCGCACAATCCCCATCGGCTCGTGGCCGAGGATGTCGCCCTCGCTCATGAAGGCTCCAAGCGTCTCGTAGAGATGCAGGTCGGACCCGCAGATGTTGGTCGACGTCACCTCGACGATGGCGTCGGTCGGGTCTTCCACCTTCGGATCCGGGACCGTATCCACGCGGACGTCCCGTTTGCCGTGCCAGGTGACTGCCTTCATCGCAACGTCCTCTTCCATATCGGTGAACGGCTCGAGTACCCCGAAGGTTTGACCGGAAACAGCCTTCGGCTTGTCATCCGTCGCCACAAAGCGATATCCCCGCGGTCTGCATCGACCGCGGGGATATTCACGTTGTGACTGGGCTGCGCGCCCTACGCTCAGCCGATGCCGACGACCTCTTGTGCGATTGCCGCGACGCGTGTCTGGGCAGCGGAGACGACGCCATGCCGGTTCTTGTGCGCCTCCTCATAGGCCAGGATCGCGCGGACGTCGGCGGGAGTGGCCAGGTCCTGGATTTCGGCCACCGCTTCGGACACGTTCAACGCGTCGTAGTCGGTGATCGGCAGCTCGGCGGCGTCGAGCACGCCGGCAGCGCTTCGCATCGAGTGCAGCGCGTCGGCTGCCTGGCCTGCGCCCTCGCGGCGGGTGATCCGCTCCGCGGTCGCCAGCGCGGCGTCCCGTGACGCGCTCAGCGCCTTCGTCGCGACATCACCTGCGTGGGCGCCGCGGCTCAGCAGCTCACCGAGAGCCGGCGGGGCGGCGCGCACGGTTTCCACTGCGCGATCCAGCCCGCGCGCTGACCACGACATGGGCACGTTCACCAGTTTCACCGCTACGCCGGTCGCTGCCTGAATCGGGGTGCGTCGCAGCGCGGCAGGGCCACCGAGTGCGTCCTCGGCCAGCACGGTGGTGATCCACTCGACAGTCGCGGTATGCGCCACGATGAGACGATCGGCCAGTTTCTCGATATCTGAACTGCCATTCGCCACTGCCAGGGCCTTGATGTAACGGGCCCGGTCGAGGAGCTGGTGCTCCAGCGCGAGGTCTCCGAGAAGCGCCTCACCAAACGGTTGCGCCTGCTCGGTCATCGCTTTCACCGCCGCGGCGGCACGGCCCAGCAGCGGGCCGATGACATCGGGAAGCCCGCCGAGATTGCGGATCGCGCTTTCGATGGACTCTGCACGGGCACGGCCATTCGCGGCATTCTGAGTCAGCTCGCGGCGGACGGCTTCGGTGCGGGCCTGAGCCACCCGTGTCTCGGCGACCTGGATCTCGGTGTTGGTCAGGTCGAGCACGGTACGGAGTTGCGCCAGCAGAGTGCCGGTGCCATTCATAGTCATTAAGGTTCGCCCCTTCGGCGTTGACGTCATTGAGTCGGCGCAAAAGCGCCGTGGTCATCGGGTACCCAAGCAACCGACGGGCAATCGATCTGTGACGAGATCGTCGATCGAAAATCAGTTCCCCACAACGACGTTTACGTGGCCATAGCAGGGGTATCAAAGCGGGACCGTTAGCTTCCAGACCCGGAGCAATCCTCGGTAAAACTCATATTGAAAGCGATTCAATGACCGCGTCTTCACCTGTTCACACCCCCGATGCGACGTCGAAGTTCGCGACGCCGGTGCAAAAAGCCGCTCTGGCAGTCGGTGCGATCTTTCTACTCGTGGGGGTGCTCGGATTCGTTCCCGGCATCACCTCGAACTTCGACCAGCTCACGTTCGCCGGCCATCACTCCGATGCCGCCCTCCTGGGAATTTTCAACGTGTCGGTGTTGCACAACCTTGTGCACCTGGCATTCGGTGTCGCGGGAGTTGTCGTTGCCCGCACCTTCAACAGTGCCCGCTCGTACCTCATCGGTGGCGGCGCCGTATACCTGGCGCTGTTCGTCTACGGCCTGGTCATAGACCACGACAGTTCGGCCAACTTCGTTCCAGTCAACGATGCCGACAACTGGCTGCACCTCGGACTCGCGGTCGCCATGATCGCTCTCGGCGCCACGCTGGGGCGTACTCGCAATGACACCGGCAGGCCTGTGGGCACCGATCACAAGACACCAGGCGGCGTCGTCCGCTGACAGCGGACAGAGCAAAGTGCGCCGTCGCAGGTGCACACGATCACTTAGGAGAATCATGTACCTACATACTCAACAGCTCATCAATGACATCGTCGTCGACGAGCCAGATCCAGCCGCTGCCAACGCACTTCAAGAAGGTCTTGGTGGCCAGTTCGGCGAAATGCGGACGATGATGCAGTATCTGTTCCAGAGCATCAACTTCCGGGGTGACGCGGCATCGAAGCCGTACAAGGACCTCTTGCAGGGCGTCGGCACCGAAGAAATCAGCCACGTGGAATTGATCGGGACGACCATCTCGCGACTGCTCGACGGCTCTCCCGAATACATGGGCAAGAAGAACGACGCGGTCGACAAGCCGGGCGCCAACGGCGCGACGCCCCTGAAGATCGCGTTGGATACCAGCAACATTCACCACTACCTGGTCGGCGCGCAGGGCGCTCTCCCAGTCGACGCAGCCGGAAACCCGTGGAGCGGGTCGTACGTCTACAACAGCGGCAACCTCGTGCTCGACCTCCTCTACAACCTCATGTTGGAGTCGACAGGCCGGCTGCAGAAGTGCCGTATCTACGAGATGACCGACAACAAGACCGCGCGGTCCACAATCGCGTATCTGATCGTTCGCGACCAGGCTCACGAGAACGCGTTCGCCAAGGCCTTGGAGAGCCTCGGAGTCAACTGGGGCGCCGCATTGCCGATCCCCAAGACCAACGCCGAGCAGTTCCCCGAGGTCAAGAAACTTCTCGACCAGGGCCTGCAGAGTATTCAGTTCACCTTCAGCGCCGATGACGAGAGTCAGGCGGCGAAACTGTATCGAGGTGCATCTCCGTCGAACGACGGAACCGAGCTCAGCACCGCCGTCATGCCCGAGGGGTTTCCGATGACGATCGCGCCGGAGCGGCGCGAAGAGTTCGCGCCCGGTCTGGACAAGGAGCTGTTGGCGCTCATCCAGGCGACAGCCGAGGTCGAGATCGCGGCCAACAACGGGTCGAAGACCAAGTAAACACGTGCACGGGTGGGCTGGCGTCGATGACGTCGCCCGCCCGTCGCCCGCAGCGGCGGTCGAAGTGCGCGACGGCGGCCGCGCCCAGATAGGGTCAACACAATGAAACGGCAAGTCAGCGCGGCACTCGACGTGAGCATAGACGCGGACACGACCTTGGATTTCCAGATCGCCGTTGCGCCACATCCCGAGGCGGAAGTCTTTGAGATGTTGTCATTCGTGCTGAACGGGCGACCGATCGAGGCTCGGGAGATCAGCGGCCTGCACGGCAACCGCATTCACAAGTTCGACGCGCATGTCGGCCACCTCGAAGTCCGGTACGAAGCGACTATCGTCGGCCAAACGACGCCGGCGCCGGTATCCGACTATGACTTGTCGATGTACCTGTGGCCCAGCCGCTATGCCGAGGCTGACAAGTTCTACGGTTTCGCCACAACGGAATTCGGCGCCCATGCCGACTCGGCAACTTTGTTGGCGGAGGTGTCGTCGTGGGTGGGCACCCGGCTCAACTACGTTCCTGGCTCGAGCGATCCAATTGACGGCGCGGTGGATACCCTTCTTGCGGGCAACGGCGTGTGCCGTGACTACGCGCACCTGGTGGTCGCGCTGCTGCGCGCGGTCAACGTGCCCGCGCGCCTCGTCTCCGTCTACGCGCCCGGCCTATCACCGATGGACTTCCACGCGGTGGCCGAGGCCTTCGTCGACGGGCATTGGCGGGTGGTCGACGCGACGTGCCTCGCACCGCGCCAGACCCTAGTCCGCATCGCCACCGGGCGTGACGCCGCTGATACCGCCTTCCTGGACAACCACAAGGGTTCGATCAACCTGACGAACATGACAGTCACGGCGACGTCTGATGGCGACTTGCCAAGAGACGCCCTCGATCAGCTGGTGTCGATCCAGTAGGCGCCCACTCGGGTGAGCAAGCCCTTTATGGCGGGACGACGTTCGCGTCAAGTACCTCCCTAGGGGTGTAACAGCGCCCTCCTTAGGGGTGTTGACTGGGTGAACTCGAGCGACTGCTCGACGACCGAACATCCTCGAAAGTTCAGGGAGGGTTCAAATGGTCGAACACTTCTGCGAGCCGGCTCAATCCACCACACACCGTCACGGCTTCGAGATTGCCGAAAGTTGGCGGCACTGGGAGGTGGTGTTGTCTGTCATCGGCGAGGTTGACATAGTCACCGCACCGCATCTCAGCCGCGCGATCTGCGAGGCGCTTGGGAAATCCGCGACCACACTCGTCATTGACCTCACCGAGGTGACTTTTCTTGCGTCGGTCGGGATGAGCGTGCTGGTCACGGCCCAGCAGGCAGCGGATGCGATGGCCGTACGATTCGCAGTGGTTGCAGAAGGGGTCACTACGCGCAGGCCGATCACGCTGCTCGGAATCGACGCCGTCCTGGCGCTATATCCGACCCTCGATGATGCTTTGCGTGCGGTTCGCCGGGACGACCGTCCCTAGGGCGCAGAACTTCCCCTTCTAGCTATGCTCGAGAATTAGTCGAAAAGTTGGTCCAGAGCCTGACCTTCGAGCTCGACCCACCGTTTCACCTTGGCGCTGACATCCTCGACCTCGTCAGGGTTGAAGTGTCGAGCGCCGTCCGGGGTGATACGACAGATATCCATCGGAGCACCCACACTTGGCGAAGTCGCATCCAGCGCGTCGAGCACGCGCAACGCCGCCACCACCCCGTATTCCACATCCCGCTCGGTCATTCGGAAGTGGCTCAACAACGCGTGCGCCTGCTGGGCCATCGCCGAACCGCTGCCGACGGCTTGGAAGCCGACCTCCTCGTAATGCCCGACCAACCCGTTCGGGTCGAGATCGACGATGAACGGTACGTCCCCGGCGTAGCCGGCGGCCAGAACGTAGGTGGCGGGTGTTCCAGCCGACTTCTGCCCTGGCACGTCCTCGATGAAATTCGCGTAGTGACGCTTGAACACCGGCAGCAACCGTTCCTGCAGTGCGTGCCCGATGTCTCTGGCCTCGACGACCGCGTCCGCCTCGGCGTTGAAGATCTGTTCGACGTCGTAGAGCACCGCACGCGATCCGCTTCCGCCCCACGCTGCGTGGGACCCGAGGGAATGGAGCTTCTGCGCCGGGTAGCTCAGTCCCCTGCCCCCGTCGGTGATTTGCGAGTCTGACGCCATCACAACTCCATTGGCACAACGGAGGGCGAGCACGACGGTCATCTCGGCGATGTTCTCACGGCCGGGTGCCTCCCGACCCGGAAAGCGGCAGACCGCTAACGCTTCCCGCTCGCTTTGGTCACGAACAACGATCGACAACGCGGGCCGGGTGACGACGGTGGTTGGATCGGGCAGGCCGCCCATTGCAGATGGTGGCCGCCGGAGGTGCGATATGGGGTCGCTTGGGCCGATACATCTGGTTGCGTTGATCCTTGTCGTCGCAGCTGTTGCCGCAACCGGCGGATTCGTCGCGGCATCCGCGGTGCACAGGAATACGCGACGCGCGCGCGGATACTTCGTTCTCGGGTTCTTTTGTGGATTGACGGCGGGCGCGGTCCGCCGCCACAAGCGACGCGTCGTTCGCACGCTCAATTCAGCGGCTTTGCCGCTTGGATGGGGGCCGACCCCGCGGCGCCGCCGAGTTCGGACCTAGCAGAGGAGGGGTTCACCCCGCTCAGGGGCCGCCTCGCCAATGTTCGATGCGGTGGTAGTCGGGGGTGAAGCCGTGATCCACTCCCCACAGGACCGCCTGGGTCCGGCTGCCGACTCCGATCTTGCGGTAAATCGAGCGGATGTATGACTTCACCGTGTTGGGGCTGAGATAGGTCAGCTTCGCGACCTCGGCGTTGCTCTTGCCCTGGGTGATCAGCGCCAGGATCTCGGACTCCCGGTCGCTGAGCCCTTCGCCCCGGCCGGGCCAATCGAGCCCGACGGCGCTGCGTGCCCGCGGCGGGGCGTCGCTGATCACGGTCTCGCCGGCGTGCACCGCCTCCAGTGCGGCAACCAACTCTCGCGCGGGCAACGTCTTCGAGATGTACCCGTGGGCACCCTGTTGTCGAGCATTTTCGATGAGGTCAGGGTGAAAGTTCCAGGTGTACACCACGACTCGGTGTGCACGCGGATTGTCGACCAGCACGGCGATCTCTTCGTGGTCCGATTCCGGTTGCGCGAAGGAGTCGTACAAAACGATGTCGACGGTGTCCTCGACGTCCATGTTCGAGTCGAGTTCGGCGACGACGATTCGGTCACGGTACTTGTCGAACATGTTGGCCACGCCCATCACCACCACGTCGTAGTCGTCGACGAGGGCGACGGTGATCGGCTTGTTCGGGCGCGAAACCATGTCCTCAAACTACCTCCCTAGGGGTGTAGTTACACCCTCCCTAGGGGTGTTCACTGGTGTTTGTCGAGCGATCGCTCGGCATGTGCGCCTTCGGGCACACAGGGCGGCCCTGACCAGAAAGGCTCTGCCATGATCATTTTGGGAATCATCCTGCTGATCGCGGGATTCGTGCTCAAGATTTCGATTCTGTGGACCATCGGAATCATCCTGCTCGTCGTGGGTGTCATCTTGGCGCTCCTCGGTTCGACGGGGCGCGCTGTAGGTGGTCGGCGCCACTACTTCTAAGTTCTGAGTCGCACTCGGTCATGTGATCCCTTGACCGAGTGCGAACACTTGTATCGCGGCCGACTTGCCCTTCAACTCATGGCTTCCCCGGTCGGTGAGTGGCGTCGGCCGCGATACCAGCGCGTCGATGGTTTGTTGCGTGAGAAGGATTGTGTCACCGGTGGTTTTGGTCAACTGCTCGACACGGGCGGCAACGTTGACGGTGTCACCGATCAACGTGAACTCCAGCTTGCTGCCACCACCGATGGTGCCCGCGATCACCACACCGGTGTTGATCCCGATACCGATCCGAAGCTCACCACCGAAGCGCTCAGCGACCAGGCGATCAATCAGCAGCGCCGCACCCACCCCAGCATCGGCGTGTTCGGCGACGTCGTTGGGGGCACCGAACACTGCCAGGGCACCATCGCCGAGGAACTTGTTGACATGCCCACCGGCGTCGACAACGGCAGGCACCACGATCTCGAACAGCGCGTTGAGGCGGCCAACGGTGTCCTCGGCCGAATGAGCCTCGGCGAACGGGGTGAAGTCACGGATGTCGACGAACATCACCGTCACCTCCCGGCGCTCGCCGGTGAACACATCATCGCCCTGCTCCAACAACCGCGCCGCTAACCCGGGGTCGACGTAGGTCCCGAACGCCGCCTGAAGCCGTTGCCGCTCAGCCAAACCCGCCTGCATCCGGTTGAATGACGCGGCCAGCACCCCGAGGTCGTCGTCCTGAACGACTGGCAGCCGCCCGATGTAATCGCCTGCCCCGACACGTTCGGCTCCTCGGGCGAGGTCGCGAATCGGTTGCAGCGACGGGGAAAACCCAAGGCCGACGGAGATCGGCACCGCCAAGCCGATCGCCAACGCACCTCCGATCACGACAGCGAGGATGGGAACGGCGTCGACACGATCGATCACCGCCCCCAACGACACGCCAAAGACGGCGAACACAAACGCGACCGCGACCACCGACACGTTCGACCGCACAGCGAAGGTCGGGCGCGGCCGCGGCAGGGAATCACCGATTCCCGTGTCGCCTGCGAGGGCCGCCCTGACCGGTCGCAGGATGGATTCCATGATGTTGTGAAAGGCGATCAGTTGCGCACCCGTTCCCACGACCGCGCCGAGGATCCCGTACTGGATGAGCCGCGGTCCCGCTGCCCCTGCGATCGTGCCGACGACAACCGACAACACGGCCGCCCAAACACCGGTCGCCCACACCGTCCGGGGTACCGCGGACCTGGCATAGGAGTATGTCCCCGCCAAGGCCGCCGCTCGATCGACCGGGCGGCCTGCCGCCCACTTCTCCGCAGGGCTCAGCCATCGGCGATCGGGCAGGATGATCACGCCTTCGAGCACGATCACGGCAACACCGACCACGACCGCCGCCTCGAAGAATCGACCGGACTTTTCGAAGGCGACGACAAGGAACGACAAGGGTAGATAGACCATGAGCGCGATGGGAAATACGATCACGCAGACCGCCCTGATATACCTCGTCGCGTACCGATCCCACGTCCACTGCCAGATGCGGTCCATGCCGCGACACTAAAGTGCCGCGTAACACATCACCGGCCAAACCGTCGCCCTGGAGCGCGGACCGATTGTTGGGGGCATCTGCGATTCCTGATCCCGATCAGCTTTCCCCCGACGACGTCCGAATACTTGACGTCGAGTCGGCGGTGATCACCGGTCAGACCCTCAAGCTCGTGATCCTGGAACCGGCATCCGAGGCACTGGACATCGAATCGCTTCGGGCGACTGTTCTGAAGCGACTCGCAACCCAGCCACGCGCGACACAGCGCGTGGACACCTCCGCATCGCCGCCACGGTGGGTGCCGTCGGCTGACTTCGCCATAAACGATCACATCCGCGCGTGCGCCGACACCGACTGCGCCACGCAACCCGACCTGTGGCGGATCGTCAGCCGGTTGATGTCGGAGCACCTCGACCGGTCCCGTCCGCTGTGGACGTTCGACGTGATCGGCCCGCTGGAGGACGGTCGCGTTGCCATCGCCGCGCGACTGCACCACGCAATGGCCGACGGCATCGCCGCGGTGCGGTTCCTGGAAGCGCTGCTCTTCGACGAGCATGCGCCAGCCCCGACGAACCCCCGAAGTCTTGCCGCCGAGCCGGCCGCCTCCGGTGGCGGTGCGTGGCGGATGCCCGCCGCGGTGCTACGAGAACTCGGCCGCCCCGGCTCGCCGTCACCGTTCGACCGGCCGATCACGATCGCGCGAGAGCTCGCCTTCACCGGAGCCACGATCGCCGACATGAAGGCCATCGGCGCGTCACGCCCACAACCGGCGACGGTCAACGACGTGCTTCTCGGCATCGTCGCGGGCGGGCTGCGGACGTGGCTGGCGGCTCACGACACGATAAGGCGCCACCTCCGCGCCCAGATACCTGTCAGCCTGCATCACCGCGCTGAGGAGGCATCGGCCCTCGGCAACCGCGACTCGTTCATCAACGTCGACCTGCCGATCGGGGAGGTCGACCCACTGGTGCGGTTGGACCGCATCAGCGCAGAGACCAGGCAACGCAAGCGCCTCGACGATGCCGACGAGCTATACGAGTTCTTTCACGCGCTCGGCAGGGTCAAGCGCGTCGAGACGGTCGCCCGCCGACTCGCGGGCAGCGCACGCGAGTTCAGCCTGTCGATTTCGAATGTGCCGGGGCCTGCCACGCCCGTCGCCGTTGCGGGCCGCCGCGTCCAACACCTGTTCTCGTCGTCCGAGCCGGGCGCCCATCACGCACTTCGCATCTCGGCGATCTCATGTGCCGGGGACTTCGGGATCGGGGTGTGCGGTGACCCGCAGGCGCTGCCACATATCACCCGGCTCGCCGAGGCGATGGAGAACTCCTACATCGAATTGCATGCGGCAGCAACGAAACAGTGAATACATAAGCCGCGCATAGCCCAATCTCAGTGCTCGCGACTTACCTGGAGTCATGTCCATGAAGGAATTGCCCGTAGTGCTGATCACCCATGCGGATTCTGACACCGGATATCGATGCGCCCGCAAGCTGCTCGCCGGCGGTCACCGCGTGGCGATCACCGCAGAGCACGCATCTCGGCTTACACGAATCCTGTTGGGGCAGCCGGCCGATCAGGTCTTTGCGATCGCGGCAGACCTTTCCGATCCACAACAGTACGCACGCGTGATTCAGCGTACCGAGGACCGGCTCGGCCGAATCGCGTTGACCGTCGACGGCCGTACTGGATCTTCGGGCGGATTGGCTTTCTCGCCGGGACTTCACGGCGCGTCAGCGGCCTAGGCCGAAGACGTCAACCGAGCAGCCTCGGCCACGAACGCATCGACATCCTCTGATCGGGTATCGAAGCTGCACACCCACCGCACCTCACCTGTGGACGCGTCCCAGTCGTAGAACCGGAAGCTCTCGCGCAGCCGGTCGGCGACTCCGGCCGGTAAGCGGGCGAACACGGCATTCGCCTCCGTGCGCTGGGTGAACTCGACGCCGCGGATGCTGCCGTCGGCGATACCCGCCTCCATCTTCGAACGCAGCAGCGCGGCCATCGCGTTCGCGTGTCGAGCGTTGCGAAGGTAGAGGTCGCCGTCGAGCAGTGCGAGCAGCTGTGCAGAGACGAATCGCATCTTCGATGCGAGCTGCATTTGATGCTTGCGCAGATAGATCAGCCCGTCCGAAGCCCTGGCGTCGAGCACCAAGATCGCTTCGGCACCGAGCGCGCCGTTCTTCGTGCCGCCGAAGGTGACGACGTCGACGCCCGCGTCGGTGGTGAAGGCGCCCAGCGGCAGGTCCAGCCTCGCGGCGGCGTTCGACAAGCGGGCGCCGTCCATGAAGACGCCCATCTCCCGTTCGTGTGCGTAGTCGGTGATCGCCCGTATCTCGTCGGGCGTGTAGACGGTGCCGAGCTCACTCGACTGGGTGATGTAGACGACGAGTGGCTGCGCCCGGTGCTCGTCGCCCCACCCCCAGGCTTCCTCGGCGATGAGGTCCGGCGTGAGCTTGCCGTCGGGCGTCGCGATCGGCAGCAGCTTGATGCCTGCGGCCTTCTCCGGCGCTCCACCCTCGTCGGCGTGGATGTGCGCCGTCTTCGCGCAGACCACCGCACCCCAGCGGGGCAGCATCGACAACAGGCCGACGACGTTGGCGCCGGTGCCGTTGAACACCGGGAAGATCTGGGCCGCGTCACCGAAGTGCTGCGCGCACACCTCTTGCAGGTGCGCCGTGTACGCGTCCTCGCCATAGGAGACCTGGTGTCCGTCATTGGCGTCGGCGATCGCGGTGAGCACGTCTGGGTGCACACCCGAGTAGTTGTCGGACGCGAAACCGCGGACGCTGGTGTCGTGCAATGGGCTCACGACGCTCCAATCTAGTTATGCGCCGCAGCTGCCATTTCGCTGACACTCGTCATTGACAGTCGTCAGCGAGTGTCGTACGGTGCCGTCATGCCCCCCACAGGCGTCCGCGAGGCGCAGCGACTCGAGACGCGAGCGCGATTGTTCGATGCTGCCGTGGCCGCGATCGGTCGCTCCGGCCTGGCGGGGGCCGACGTCAGTGCGATCGCCGCGCAGACCGGCGTGGCGAGGGGGACGTTCTACTTCCACTTCCCCACCAAGGAGCATGTCCTCATCGAGCTGGAACGCTCAGAGGAAGCAATGATCGTGGCCGAACTCGAGCACTCCGCCACGACGCCCAAGGACTTGCCTGCGCAGCTGGCCGCATTGGTCAGACATGTACTCGATGCCGAGAAGCGGTTGGGTCCGTTGATATTTCGGGATATGTTGGGCCTGCACTTCTCACCGACCCGTCCTGTCGGCGATGAGCTGCACCATCATCCGCTCGCCGAGTACGTCATCGGTGCCATCGCGGCCGCACAGGCCGACGGGCAGGTGGCCGACGACGCAGACCCAGGCGAACTCGGCGTGATCTTCCTGACCGGCCTGTTCGCCTTGCTCACGACCGCAGCGGCTGAGGCACGCACTGGATTACTGGACCGCTATGTGAAGACGATCAGTCAAGGACTGGAGGCACGATGAACGCAACGGGAATCGACGGCTACCGCGACTACTTGGCGCGCCGCGACGGCGACGCCGACCTGCTGAATCGGCGGCTTGCCAGCCGAGAGGATTTCTTCGGCTGGCTGGAAGCCGATCCCGTCCGCTCGAAACATCGCATCGACCCGCACGCCTTCGCTCAGAACTTGCGCCGCCGCCGCCCCGAGCCCGGTGTCGACCGGCGGATGCTGTTCCTTTTGGCCACCGCGAAACTCAATCAAGCTGAGCGGTTCGGCGTGGGACTCGGAGAAACCTATGGCAACAACAGCGGCGACGACGTGCCACCCGAACGGGTGTACATGGAACTCGAGGAGCACTACCACACCCGGCTACTCGCCTACGTGCTGGACATCTTCGGCCTGCCGTTCCAGGTGGTACCACCGCCTTTCGTGATGCGTCAGTTCGTCAAGACTGCGGTCTTTCTGCCCGAGCGGACGAGTTTCATGTTCGTGGGGGCGTCGGAAATGGCGGGCTGCATCATGTTTCACGAGCTCCGCCGCATCGGCGTCGAGTTGTTCGCCGACGAGCCGGAAGTCGCCGCACGAATCGACCGACTTTACAGCGAGATCCTCACAGACGAAGTTGGCCACGTGGGCTACTGCGCCGCGCGCTGCACGTCCGCGGAGCGGGCGGTCATGCGCCGTCTCTATCCGCGAATCGGACGGCTGTTTGCCCGGCAGACTTTCGAGATCAGCCTCCTCACGGACCGCGATGAGCTTCGCGGCATGCTGGATCGGCCTTTCGACGTCGAGGAGCTGACGGCCGGTCTACCGACCGAAACGTTCCTTGCCGCCCACCCCTGAACACAGGCTCGGCCGCGCGGACGGGTGAAAATGTAGGGAAACACCCGATTTCTCTTCCCCCCGTCTCTCCTTAATGTGCTTTGCGGAGTCCAAATGGTCCGTGACTCTTGCAGTTCAGCAGCGAGCTGTAGTCGGCCCGCCACCTCCACAGTGGCGGGCCGACCTGTAGCTGCTGCTCGGCGACCGTGGCGATTAGGTTGGCCGGATTGCGATTGTGGCCCCAAAATAGCTCGATTCCGCGGCAAGGCGGCAGACTTCGCGCGTGCGAAACCACGCCAAAATGAAGCGACACGGCGCACCCTTTTGGCATGACGAAGCTATTTCGTGGCAACCCCCGGCTGCTTCTTCAGGTGCTCCCGGTGGCCGCCGCCATGGTCATGCTCAAGTGGTTGTACGACCTGAGTCCGCTCAAACACCTCGAGCTCAGCCCGCTGCTCGCCGGCGTCATCGCCGCCGAAGTCTTCATCGTCGGATTCATCCTGAGCGGGACCGCCGCCGACTTCAAGGAGGCCGAACGGCTTCCCGGCGAGGCGGTGGGCAGCCTGGACTCGATCGCCGACGAATGTCTGATAATGGGCGAGGAACTCAAGCTTCCCGAGGCCTGTCAGTGCGTGTCGCTATTGGCAGATATCGGGGCCTCGATCCGCCAATGGCTTTTGGGCGATGATGGTTTCGATGATGTACTCGGACTCCTTCGTCGGCTCAATCCGCTGTTCAGTGTTTTCGCTCCCAAGATTCAGGCCGGCTTCACGACTCGGCTGAAGGGCGAACAGGCCAACATTCGCAGGGTAGTGATCAGGATGGACACCATTCGCCGCACGTCGTACGTCTCGGCCGGGTACCTGATCGCCGAAGTCACCGGATTGATGATCCTGGTGCTCCTGCTGATCACTGCGGTCGGACAGCTCGCACCCACGCTGTTGGTAGTCGGGCTGATCACTTACCTGCTGGTCTACGCAATTGCGATGATCCGCGACATCGACAACCCGTTCGAGTACCACAACGGCAAGCCGGGAGCCGCGGATGTGGATCTCGGTGTACTCGAAGCGTGCGAACACCGACTCCGCGGACTTGCGGCGACGATGGGCAACGATCGAGGTGCCCAGGAACGATCTGCGACTACCCTGACCCCGTGAGCAGCCAGCGAGTGCCCGGCGGCGTCGTACACACGTTGCCGGCAGACCTGCGAGAAGCACTGATCGGCAACTCCCCTGCACTTGCCGCGTGGAAGGACATCACGCCGTTGGCGCGCAACGAGTTCATCTGTTGGGTCGAAGACGCCAAGCAGGAGAAGACGCGGGAGCGTCGCATCCGCCGGACCCAGGAGGAACTGGAGGAGGGCATGCGCAGGCCGTGCTGTTGGCCGGGCTGTAAGCACCGCGAGCGCAACGGCAAGTAACGGCCGAATTCCTTCCGTAGTCGATCAGCCGGCGTTACCGTCTCATAAGTCGTCGTGACCGAGGAGGAGTCGACGTGGACGGATATCGGACCGTGGTAGTCGGGACCGATGGCTCGGATTCGTCCATGCGCGCGGTGGTACGCGCGGCGGAGGTTGCCGTCGGGGAGAACGCCAAGCTGATCATCGCGAGCGCGCACGTGGAGACCGTCGAGAAGGGCGGGTGGTCGCGAGTACCGTCTCGCGATCACGTGGCTGATCCCCGCGCCGCGGACTCCCTTGGCAGCGAGGGCTACATGTTGCACGGCAATGCGCCCGTGTACGGGATCCTTCGAGAGGCCAAGGACAAAGCCAGAGCCGCGGGCGCTGACATCGTCGAGGAGCACGCGATCGGCGGTGCGCCGGTCCCTGCACTGGTGAAGTTCGTCCAAGAGGTGAACGCGGACCTGCTCGTCGTCGGCGACGTTGGCCTTGACTCCGTCGCCGGAAGACTGCTGGGCTCGGTGCCCGCCGAGGTCGCCCGCAGAGCGCGAATCGACATCTTGATCGTCCACACCGCCGACTAGGGCCGCACCGGCCGATGATCACCGTCAGCTGCGGTGAAGTCCGGCGCACGTTCCCGCCGGGGCGCGACGTGATCGTCGGACGCGACGTCCGCGCGGACCTTCGTGTCCTGCACCCGGCGATCTCCCGGGCACACGTGATCCTGAGGTGCATCGACGGGCAGTGGACCGCGATCGACAACGAGAGCCTCAACGGCATGTTCGTCGGGGCCAAGCGGGTCACGACGGCGCCCGTGCGCGATGGCGTGGACGTCAACCTCGGAAACCCGGAGGGGCCTCGGCTGACGTTCGAACTCGGTCCGCCCCCCGATGAACGTCCGACGGTGGAGACGAAGCGGCCGACACGGCCGATCACCATCGGACGTGCCGCCGACAACGACATCGGTATCTCCGACGCGCTGGCGTCACGGCACCACGCCCGGTTGGTGGCGACGCCGTCGGGCATGCAGATCCAGGACGCCAACAGCGTCAACGGCACGTTCGTCAACGGCGAGCGGATCAAGGCCAAGACGCTTCAGGAGAACGACGTCGTCACGATCGGCAACCTCGACTTCGTCTTCACCGACGGTGATCTCGTCCGCCGGGCCGAGCCTGCCACGACGGCAGGCGGTCTGGAGGCGCGCGACGTCGCCCTGACCCTCGATGACGGCGAGGTGCGGTTGCTGGATCGGGTGTCCCTCACTTGCCGGCCTGGCGCGCTGACCGCGGTGATCGGCCCCTCCGGCTCGGGCAAGTCCACGCTGCTGAAGGTCATCGTCGGGGTGTGGAAGCCGACGGGCGGTGCGGTGACCTTCGACGGGCGCGACCTGCACGCCGAGTACGCGTCGATCCGCGGCCGAATCGGCATGGTGCCACAGGACGATGTGGTGCACCGTGGGCTCACCGTCGCCCAGGCGCTGGACATCGCGGCGAAACTGAGAATGCCACCCGACACCACCAAACACGAACGGCAACAGGTGATCTCGCGGGTTCTCGAAGAGCTGGAAATGACCGAGCACGCCGGCGCACGCGTCGACAACCTTTCGGGTGGGCAGCGAAAGCGGGTATCGGTCGCGATGGAGTTGCTGACCGAGCCGTCGCTGCTGGCGCTGGACGAACCCACCACCGGCCTGGATCCCGCGCTGGACCGGCAGGTGATGACGATGCTGCGCAGGCTCGCCGATGCCGGTCGGGTGATCGTGGTGGTGACGCACTCGTTGCGATTCGTCGACATGTGCGATCAGGTTCTGCTGCTGGCGCCCGGCGGCAAGACCGCGTACTGCGGGCCACCGGGCGACATCGCCGAGGCGATGGGCTCGAAGGATTGGGCCGACATCTACAACGACATCGTCACCGATCCGGATGGGGCGCAACGCCGTTACTACGAACGCCACGGACCGGCGCCGGACGCTGCCCCTGCTCCTGCGCCGGTGCAGCCCTTGCCGGTGGGAAGGAAATCCCGCACAAGCTTCTGGCGCCAGGTGTCGGCGGTCGCACAGCGCCAGATTCACCTGGTCCTCGCCGACCGCCGCTATCTCGTCTTTCTCGTGTTGGCGCCGCTCATCGTCGGCCTGCTACCGCTGGCGGTGGGCGGTCACGCCGGCTTCACCAAACCGCCGGCAGACGCATCCGCGCCGTTCGAGCCGCGGCAGCTCATCGTGCTGCTCAGCTTCGCGGCGATATTGATGGGGTTGACGGTGTCGGTTCGCGACCTGATCGGCGAGCGGGCGATCTTCCGTCACGAGCAGGCGGCGGGCCTCTCACCGTCGGCGTACCTATTGGCCAAGATCATGGTGTTCGGCGCCATCGCGGTGATCCAGTCGGCGCTTCTGGTGATCGTGGTGACGGCACCCGGGATCGGAAAACGCGCGCCGTCGACGGCCGCGGTGCTCGGCAGTCCCTTGCTCGAGTTGTTCGTCGACGTGGCGGCGACGGCCGCGGTGGCGGCGGTTCTCGGGCTCGCGATATCGGCGGTGTCCCGCAGCAGCAATCAATACATCCCGCTACTGGCGGTCGCGTGCGTGGCTCAGCTTGTGTTCGCAGGCAGCTTCGTCCCGATAACGGGTCGTCCGGTACTCGAGGCGATAGCCGCTTTCACCCCCGCGAGGTGGGGTGTCTCGGCCATGGCCTCGACGGTGGACTTGACGAATCTTGTTGCCGTTATTCAGGATTCGCATTGGCAGCACAGCGCATCGGCGTGGTTGTTCGACATTGCGATGCTTGCGGTGTTGGCCCTGCTTTTCGCCGGTTTCGTGCGGTGGAGACTTCGACGGAAGCCCGACGCGTAGGGGTTTACTCTTCGGAACCAACCACCCGCAGCGAGGGCCGCACGTTCTCCTGGGGAGGCTCGTCCCGGCCTGCCTGCGTCCGTTCCTCGCTGGGCCGACGTAAGTCGGCCGCCACATCCTGGTAGTTCCAGGCCAAGTCTCGAGTTTCTTTCGTGACGCGGGTGAGCGCCACGGATACCGCGCCGACGATTCTGCGCAGGTGGAGAACAGTGGCATGGGCGGCCTCATGTGCGGCGTCGGTGCCTCGCGTCAACGCGGCATCTGCCCTACGCCCCAGTTCGGCAAGCATCAATTCCCCTCCTCGATCACCGGCGATACCGAGAACTCACCAATAGCGGACAGCACCCTCGAACAATTGTGCCAGCGATGCCTTGTCGCTCTCGATCGGCGCATTCTGCAGCAGCCGCTGCTGAGGCCAGGCGCCGTCGGCCAGCCTGGCCCAATCAGCTTCCCCGTACCCCACGGCAGACAACCCGTTGGGCATGCCGACCGCGCGCATGATTCCAACGAGATGCTCGGCGAGAACAGCGCCTGCCTCGTGCTGGCCGGCGTCGCTGACGTCGGCGCCGAGATGGTGAGCCGCCTCGATGTGACGCTGCGGGTTGGTGGACGCGGTGAGACGGAACACCGAGGGAGCGTTGAGGATCACCGACATGCCGTGGGGAACCAAGGGTGCCGATCCGGGGTAACCGTCGGGATGAAACCCGCGCACCTGCCCGGCCACCGCGTAGGCCATGGCGTGCGGGATGTGTACGCCCGCATTGCCGAATGCGATGCCGGCGAGGGTGGCGGCCCACATGGTCTCCTCGCGCGCTTCGCGGTCCGAGGCGTCGCTGACGGCTCGCTCCAAATAGCTGCCCAGCAACCGCATGGCTTCGCGACTTCCCAGGTCACTCCAGGGGTTTGCGCCCTGACTCATCGGTCGAAGGCTGGGCCGATCGGGGGCGCCCCTGCGGACAAACGGCCGCGCGGTGAACGATTCCAACGCGTGAGACAGCACGTCAAGCCCTGAGCAGGCGACAACCTGAGCGGGCAGAGTGTCTGTGCAGTCAGGGTCGACGAGTGCTTCGGTCGGGCGTAGCGCGGGGGAAGCGATGCCGGTCTTGGCCGTCATGGACAGCAGGTCGAAGATGGCGATACCGGTCACCTCACTACCGGTTCCCGACGTCGTCGGGCAGGCGATGTGCGGTTTCAGCGGGCCCGGCACCGGCGCTCCACCACCGATCGGAGCATTGACGTAGGACAGGAAGTCAGCGGGGTGGGTGGCGTACAGATTGGCTGCCTTTGCGGTGTCGATCACCGAGCCGCCGCCGACGGACACATACCCATCGGGCTCGGCCTCCGACGCGAACGCCGCAGCGCGCGTGAACGATTCGTCGGTGGGTTCAACGTGGACGTCGGTGTATTCAATGATGTCGATGCCCGCCGCGCGCAGGGAACGGTGTGCCGTGTCGAACACCTCGAGCGCGGCCACCCCGGCATCGGAGAACAACGCCACCCTGGTCATGCCGAGGGCCGACGCGCGGTCGCCGAGCTCTTCGAGGCAGCCTCGACCGAAGGTGATCCTCGATGCATCAACCGTGAACGCCGTTTCCAGTCCATCACCGGTGGGCTGATAGTGACAGCAGCTCATTGAGCCTCCCATTGCCTGCCGATCAGCCTATAACTGGCCATGGTTACCGCAGACGCCGAAGCGGGCATCCCCCAGTCCCTGGGTATTCGATCGGTCGCAGGCACGCCGCTCCTAGACTGGGAGGGCTCTGCGTAGGGCACGCCGCAGACACAGCACTTATCGGTGATCCCGAATGCACAGGCAGGCAGCCGAATGACAGATGACCAAATCAGCACTCACGCGCAGCTTTTCGATCTCACCGGCAAGGATGCGCTCGTCACCGGTGGCACCAGGGGAATCGGTTTGATGATGGCGCGGGGGTTGCTGCAGGCGGGCGCCCGGGTGGTGATCAGCTCGCGCAAGGCTGACGCCTGCGCAGATGCCCAGCAGCACCTTGCGCAGTTCGGCGATGTCAGGGCGATCCCTGCGGACCTCTCTCGACACGAGGAGTGCATCAGGCTCGCCGACCTGGTCACCGCCGACACAGACGGCCTGCAGATTCTCGTGAACAATGCCGGCGCGACCTGGGGCGAGCCATTGGAGAGCTTCCCCGACTCGGCGTGGGACAAGGTGCTCGACCTCAACCTGAAGTCGCCGTTTTGGCTCGTCCAGGCGCTGTTGCCGGCTCTGCGTCAAGCAGGGACGGCCGATGACCCAGCCCGGGTCATCAACGTCGGAAGCATCGACGGCATCCATGTCAGTCGATTGCCGATCTATTCGTATGCCGCCAGCAAGGCGGCTCTGCACCAGCTGACGCGGGTGCTCGCCCGCGAGCTGGGGCCACAACACATCACGGTCAACGCCGTTGCGCCGGGACCGTTTCGATCGAAGATGATGGCCGCGACACTCGATGCCTTCGGCGACTCGATCGCGGCGTCAGCGCCGCTTCGCCGTATCGGCCGCGACGACGATATGGCAGGCATCGCGGTATTCCTGGCGAGCCGGGCGGGTTCCTATCTCACAGGCGCGATCATCCCCGTCGACGGCGGCATCGCCACTACGGCGTCCGGGACCTCGGGTTAGTCAGTCCGGAACTCACGGCAGTTTGATGGCCGACACGTACATCTCAACGATCGGCCGATACAGGTCGACGTCGTCGAGTTGACTGCCCAACACCACCGAGTCGCTGGTGGCGACGAGCACCTGGGCGAACGTCAACGGCGGAATGAGCAGCGACCCGCCCATCCGGTCGATGCCTCGGACGATGAACTTCGCCAATTCGTCGACGACCTCTGATCTCTTCGCGGCCACCCGTTCCCTGGCGTCGGGGTTGCGGAGCAGGTAGAGGGTGAACTCGTGGCCCAGGGCGGCGTGCTCGGCTCCGCGGTCGATGCTCAGCTGGCGCCACCGCTGGGCAATGGCGTCGAGTTCGGGTGCCCCCACTTCGTTTGCGGCCGACAACACTTCGGCGAAATTGTCGAAGTAGCGCCGCCAGTACCGGTCGCTCACCGCCAGGAAGAAATCCTCCTTGGTAGCGAAATGCTTGTAGATGGCGCCCTTCGTGTAACCCGCCGCACGCGCGATGTCATCGAGACTTGCTGCCGTGAAGCCTTTTTCGGCGAACACCTCCTCGGCGGCATCCAGCAGCAGTGAACGCGTGCGCTCGAGGCGCCGCTCTCGCGTCCATTGCTCGACCATGCGGTGATTCTGCCACAGAATCCTAGAACCCTATTGGATGCCCAGATACCGAATGGTATCTTGACGTCGTCAGGTGTCCGGAGTCGTCGAATGAGAGTGCCGTGAGCGATCTGTCGAACAAGAAGAAGGCGCCCGTACAGACGGAGTCCCTCGGTGGCGCGTTGACGCTCGACGCCGACGTTCAAGCGAAGGTCAGACCGGTAACGATCTGGGCCGCCGTCGGTGGCGCACTGCTGGTGCTCCAGTTGTACGTATGGATCCGGTGGATCAGCGGGCCCTACTTCGAGCGTGTGCCGGGCGGGCCAACCGACCCGCCGATGTACATGAAGGCGTTCCTCACGTTCAACGGCATCCTCATGTGCGTCCTGTTGCCGATCGCGATCTGGTGGTTCATCGTCAGGCCCTGGCGTCGCGAGCGGAGAATCACGCTCGACGGCATGCTGCTGGTGTCGATGGGCCTGATGTTCTTTCAGGACCCGCTGCTCAACTACTTCAACACGTGGTGCACGTACAACACCTGGCTCTGGAACCGCGGTTCGTGGTCGTCGGACATCCCGGGGTGGGTGTCACCCGAGGAACCGGGCCGCCAGGTCGCCGAACCGCTCTTGATCAATGCGCCCGGCTACGCGGCGGGCGTGCTGGTCATCACGATCTTCGGATGCTGGGTAATGCGCAAGATCAAGGCGCGCTGGCCCAACATCAGCAACCTTCGGCTGATCCTGGTCACCTACGCGTTCACGTTCGTGCTCGACTTCGTGATGGAAGCCGGCTTCATGCTGCCGTTCGGGCTCTACACGTATCCCGGAGCGATTCGCTCCGTTTCCGTCTTCGCGGGCACTTACCACCAGTGGCCGATCTACGAGGGGTTGATGTGGGGCGGCGTGCAGGCCGCAATGTGCTGTCTGCGCTACTTCACCGACGACCGTGGCCGCACGATCGTCGAACGAGGACTGGACAACGTCCGGGGTGGTTTCGTGAGGCAGCAGTTCACCCGCTTCCTGGCGATCTTCGCCGCGGTCAGCGGATGCTTCTTTTTCTTCTACAACGTTCCCGCGCAATGGATCGCCATGCATGCCGACCCCTGGCCCGAGGATCACCTGAAGCGCTCATACTTCAATGGCGGAATCTGCGGCGACGGAACCGACGTACCATGCCCCGATCCCGCGCTGCCGATACCCACCAAGCGGTCCGGCTACATAAACGTCGACGGCCAACTCGTTCTCCCCGATGGCGCGCAACCTCCGCAGACCGTGCCCTTCCAACGAGGAAACTGAGTTTCTGACCGGATCAACCGAGCGTCACGTGAGCCTTGTTCCACGGCCAGTGACGATGCGGAAGGCCCGATTGAGCCTGCCGCGCATGTACTCTGGCGACTCCACATCGACGAGGGGATCGAAGCGGCCGTGCCTGTCCAGCACGTCCAGGTAGGTTGCCGCCAGCACGGCGGACCACAGCCTCAGCCCCGACTGCACCCGCTTATCCGTCGCCGGTGCTCCGAAGCGGTCCGCGAGCACGCCGGTGAGCATTTCGACACGTTGAGCCGCCACCTTTTTCTGCAGATCAGTCGACGACGTGATCGCCTTGCCCATGCGACGCATGCGGTCCAGCTTGACCGGACCGGTGTCGGCGATGATGTCGGCGAGCACCGTGGAGTGAGCCGACATCAACGCTTCCACCAACGGCGTTTGCGGATCGATATCGGCAAGGGCTTTGACCACGGAGCCGAGCATGTCCTCGGCGACCTTCAAAATGATCGCCTCTTTGGTACCCAGGGTGCGCACGACGTCGTCGGCCGGGATCCCGGTCGCCTCAGCGATCTGCGCCATCGATGTGGCGTCGAACCCCTGGTCTGCCAGCAAGGCCAATGCGACGTCGACGGCGTGTTGACGGGCCTGGTCGTCCACGATCGGAAGGTATCACTTCCCTATGCCGCCATCGGAGCTTCTGACATGCGCGAATATGAAGCTATCGCAGCGCGGTCGTCGCGCGGATCGGCCGAGCAGGTATATAAGCTGGTATGTCTTCGCTACGCGACAAAGTCGCGTTGATCACCGGTGCCTCTTCTGGACTGGGCGCTGAAACTGTACGGCTGTTTTCCCGGAAGGGTGCAACGGTTTTCGGCATAGCCAGAGACTCCGACCGGCTGGCCGAGGTGTTCGCCGATGTGGAAACCGGTGCGTACAGATCGCTGGACGTGGGTTCGGCGTCAGCCTGTCGTGACGCGGTCGAGCGCTGCGTTGCACAGTTCGGTCAACTCGACGCGCTGATAAACATCGCAGGACGGCACCAGATGCGCCGAACCGAAGCCGTGACAGACGAGGACTGGGCAGAAGACCTCGCGGTCAATCTGAACGGACCGTTTTACCTCTGCAGGGCAGCACTACCCCATCTGCTCGCACGGGGTGGCGCCATCGTGAATGTCGGTTCGGTCGCCGGCGTCGAGGGGCAGGCTTACTCAGCCGGGTATTGCGCGGCGAAGCACGGGCTGATCGGGCTCACGCGTGCGCTCGCCGTCGAGTACACCGCCGATCGCCTACGCGTCAACGCCGTGTGCCCCGGAGGAATGCTGACACCCCAACTCGAGCAGTTCACCGCACCGGCGGGCGCCGACTTCGACCTGATCATGCGCACGGCCTCGCCCCGCGGCATGATGCAACCGCTCGATGTCGCCAAGGTGATCGCCTTCCTAGCAAGCGACGACGCCGTCGCCGTTCACGGAGCGGTCTACCGGGTCGACAACGGCAAAGGCGCCGGCTAGCGGGCCGGCCATCCACGCAAGCGCGGCAGCGCAGTCTCCGGTCAGCTGGTCTCGGCTTTTCGCCGCGCCCGCTCCCATGGCCACGTCATCAGGGCCCACACAACGAGAACGATTGCGATCTCGGCCAGCAAATACACAGGCCACGGACCCAAAACGTCAAGCACCGACGCGGTGGGGGGCTTCCTGTTCAGGTAGCCGTAGTTGGTTCCGGTGATCGCGTTGAAGGTGAAGGTGAAGGCCGCCCAAACGAGGGTGACCACGATCGCGAAACGGTAGTCGCGCCATCGCGGGCGCTTGCCACGCCCCCACGTCAGATAGATGGCCGCCCACACGACGAGCACGTGAAGCGTGAAGAACGTGATGAAGAGATGATGGGGGAAATCAGGTGCGCCTTCTTCTGGCGTGCCGATGTCCGGCGTGATCAACGCCTGCGAGCTCAGCACCAGGCCCCAGTAATAGGCCAGCACAAAGGCCCAGTGCCGTTGCGACCACAACGCATACGCCGCGATGAGCTCCGCGACATCGCACAGCTGCAGCGGGACCGACGTGTCGAGGTGGGGCCGAATCAACTTGTAAACGAGCGCCACGATGAACGCTGCGACGATGAGAAGTGCGAAGCCCCGGCCGACGATTCGGGCCTGCGCCTCAGACTGGCGGCGTCCGATCCAGATCAGGACCGCCGCGCCGATCGCGAACACCGCGAGCACAACCATGTGCGATGGGCCGTAGGCCGTGAATTCCCGCTCTGCAGAGATCAGCTCGATCAACTCCCTGGTTCATCGACAATGATGGCAGGCGGCACCCACCGTCACTGAGATTACGAACGGGAATGTCGGGGGGGCAACGCGGGCCATCGGCACGTGACCTCGACCTCGACCCGCTTGTACTCGGGCTTTTTTCAGGCATGTCGCCGACCGCCGCTTGACCGATGATCCTGTAGCTCTTGCCTTCTGCAGTCCCCGTTGGTTGTTCGACTTCCCGGTGGCGCCCTGTCGAAAGTTTGATGTCGGCAAGGCTGATCGCCAGCAGTGAAACATATGCCGGGCCGTCGGACAGCGTCAGGTCTGCGACGAGTTGCGGCGCTGGTGCATCAGGACGCAATGCCGACGGCGTGCTCCAGGTCGGTCAACGAGTCCTCGAGGTGGGTGAGCAGCCGCTGCAGGTGCGGAATGCTGCGGCGGCAACCGACGAGGCCGAAGTCGAGGTTGTCGGCGTTGTTGGTCAGCGTGATGTTCAGGGCTTGCCCGTCCAATGCGATCGACAGCGGGTAGTTGCCGTCCAGACGCGCGCCGTTCCAGTACATCGGTTCACGCGCGCCGGGAACGTTGGAGATGACGATGTTGAAAGCCGGCGGCGCCGACGACGCGAAACCCGGCACCAGCGCGAGTGCGATGCCGGACATCAGGAACGCCGACAAGGCCAGTGCCTGACTTCGTGGAAGCTCGGCGAAGACCTTCTTGTTGTCGCGCATCGAGGTGTTGATCGCGTCGAGCCGCTTGGCGGGGTCGGCGGTGTCAGTGGCCAGGTTGCACAGAATCGTGCCGACCATGTTGCCGCCGGCATCCTGTTCGTCGGCCGCGCGCAGGCTGACCGGAACCATTGCCACCAAAGGTGCGTCCGGCAGTGCGTCGCGTTCGATGAGGTAGGCGCGCAGCGCTCCCGCGCACATGGCCAACACGACGTCGTTGACGGTGACACCGGCTGCGGACTTGATGGCGCGGATCCGCGCCAGCGGCCACGACTGTGCGGCCACCCGCCGCGCTCCGCCGATCGGCACGTTGAACATCGTCTTCGGCGCGCGAAACGGCAGGGTCAGTTGCTGTTCCACAAGCGCGGCCCTGGCCACCGACAACCCCGCGGGAGCCAGCGAGGCGATCGATCCGACCGCTCCGGTGATCGACTGCAGCGCCGACCGCGGATCGCCCGAGCCCTTGCTCTTGCGCTTCGGGCCGAGCGTCCACGGCACCCGGGTCTCGCGGTCGTCGGGATCCGGCGACATCGACCGGACCATCAGGCGCTGGGCGGAGACGCCGTCGAGTAGCGAGTGGTGGATCTTGGTGTAGATCGCAAACCGTCCGTCGTCGAGGCCCTCCACGAGGCTGGCCTCCCACAAGGGCCGGTGGCGGTCTAGCAGCGTGCCGTGTAACCGCGACGTCAGTTCGAGCAGTTCGCGAATTCGGCCGGGACGCGGCAACCCCGACATGCGGAGGTGGTAGTCGATGTCGACGTCGTTGTCGAACGCCCACGTGAGGTTGGAGATGCCGCCGAGCATCCGCCCGGGATGCTTTCTGAACGTCGGCTGGAAGTCGTCGTTCTTGACAATCGTTTCGTGCAGATCGCGAATGAATTCGGGGCCGCTGTCCTCGGGCGGTCTGAAGAGTTGCAGACTTGCCACGTGCATCGGGTGTTCACGGGATTCGCCGATGAGGAACATCGAGTCAGTCGGCGAGATGAGCTTCATCGACGTGACGGTACCCACACCGCCGGTGATTCATGCAAGGTATAGGTGCTTATCCTCTGCTCGAGAGGTGACGATGACGAACGCAGTTGGCAGGGTGGCCGGCAAGGTCGCGTTCATCACCGGCGCGGCGCGCGGCCAGGGCCGCGAACACGCGATCCGGCTCGCCGAGGAAGGCGCCGACATCATCGCGGTCGACGTGTGTGCCGACATCGACAGCGTCGGCTACCCGGGAGCGACGGAAGCCGATCTCGACGAGACCGCGGCGCTGGTCGAGAAGCTGGATCGACGCATCGTTACCGCCAAGGCGGACGTGAGGGATCTCGACGGGCTTCGCGCCGCGCTGCAGCGCGGAGTCGACGAGTTGGGTCGCCCCGATATCGTCGTCGCCAACGCAGGTATCAGTGGCACACCCTCCCCTGTGGCCCTGATCGACGAGTCGGCCTGGCAGACGATGCTCGACATCAACCTGACCGGTGTGATGCATACGACCAAGGTGGCACTGCCCCATATGTCCGACGGCCGTGGCGGATCCATCATTCTGGTCAGTTCCATGCTCGGGCTGCGCGGCGGGGGCTACATGGCCGGCTACGCCTCGGCCAAGCACGCCGTCGTCGGGCTGATGAATTCGCTCGCCAATGAGCTTGCACCGCAATGGATCAGGGTGAATTCGATCCACCCCGGCAACATCCTGACGCCGATGCTCGACAACGAATGGTTCCACCGCACCCTACGACCCGACCTCGCCGAGCCGACGATGGACGACGCGGCCGCGGTGATCGGGCACTTTCACATGCTGCCCGCGCCGCTGATCGAGGCACGAGCGGTCAGCAACGCGGTGCTGTTCCTGGCGTCCGAGGAGGCGAAGTACATCACCGGAGCGGCGCTGCCGATCGACGCGGGAGCCGTCGCAAAGTTCTGAGGCTTCACCGCTTCTCGTGCAACCTCGCACAACGATGCCACCCTCGGAGCTGTCCGGATAAATGTTCTGGCGGTTACGCCCGGGCGAGGCGGGCCAGCCTTTCGGCCGTGTCGGTGCCAGGAGCTGCGTGATAGATCTGCAGGTGCTGACCGTCGGAGTCGGGGATCAGGAGTCGATTTCGAAGCAGATGCAGTTCACCGACCAACGGGTGCCGCATGTGGCCGGTTCCGGACCGGCGATAACCCACATCGGCTCGCGTCCACAACATTTCGAACCGCGGACTGACAGCGCGAAGCTCTTCCACCATCATTTCCAGCCGGGGGTCGTTGGCTTCACCTCCGGCGACTTGGCGCAACCCACTGACCACGCTCGCGGTCGCTTCGTCCCAATCGACGTGCAGTTCACGTTCAGCTGGGTCAAGGAACAAGGCACGCAACAGGTTTCGTCCAGGCGCGAAGTTCGGTGACAACGCGTGGGCGGCCGCGTTCGACGCGAGGCAGTCAAGACATCTGCCGACGACATAGGCCGGTAGCGGAAGCTGGTCGATCAAGCTGACAATGCCGTCGTCGACGTGCTCGGCTCCGGTGTGCATCGGGCGGTCAGCGCGGGCGAGTTGGTGAAGATGCCCGGTGGCCGAGTCATCCATACGAAGCGCCCGCGCGAGCGCATCGAGGATCTGCGACGAGGGATGGGCAACGCGGCCCTGTTCGATGCGCAGGTAGTAGTCGGCGCTGATGCCTGCGAGGGCGGCCAATTCTTCCCGGCGTAACCCATCGACGCGCCTGCGTGGGCCTGGTTCGAGCCCGACATCCTGCGGCCGGACCCGGCCGCGGCGCAGCTTCAGGTACTCACCGAGCGCGTTCCCGCTGGTCACCCACTAAGCCTAACCAAGGGTGGGACTGCCAGTACCCAGGATGAGTTGGACCTACCCAGGCCGTCGCGTGCCCGCCAAGACTCGATGGTGAACGCACCGAGGTGGTGCCGACGACAACGGAGGTCTGAAGCCATGACTGATGTGGCCGAACTCGTGGGAGTGATCGCGCATGAACGTGAGGGACGCGATCGCGGCTGGTGGGACCAGATGGCCGGGTGCTACCACCGGGAGTCGCGGGTGCAATCGATGTGGTTCACCGGCACCGGACGGGACTTCGCCGACGCCTCCCGCGGAATGGCAGCACGAGGCGACCGCTCTCGGCATCGCCTCTCGGTTCCCAGCGTGCACGTGACAGGCCGGCGCGCCGTGGTGTCGATGCCGATGGCGATCGAGCTCCGCGTCGAACTGCACGGCATCGAGGCCGATCTCATCAGCTACGCCCGCGCCGTCTACCGGCTGGAGCGACGATGCGGACAGTACAAGATCTGTGACCTCTCGACGATCTACGAACGCGACACCCTCACGCCCGTGATGCCCGGTGACGCGATTCCCCTCGACAGGAAGCTGCTGAGCACCATGCCGGCTGGCTATCGAATGTTGGCCTACTACTTCGTCATCCGCGGATACGACATCGACGTGAACATGCCAAGCGATGACCGACCCGACCTGGCCGACGCGTTGCTCGCCGAGGCCTTTGCATGGCTCAACAACAACAACGAAATGGAGATGAAGAAATGACCACCACACTGATCACCGGAGCCAACAAGGGCCTCGGATACGAGACCGCTCGCCAATTGATCGCCATCGGTCACACCGTCTACATCGGCTGCCGCGATCCCAAGCGAGGCCAAGATGCGGCCCAGCAATTGGGTGCGCGGTTGGTGGCACTCGACGTGACCGACGATGATTCCGTCTCCGCCGCAGCTCATCTCATCGAGGAAATGGGCGGCATCGACGTCCTGATCAACAATGCAGGCGTCGAAGGTCGCGGCGAGAACAACTCGATCATCGGCGCTGAGGCAACAACCGCGGCCATGATGCGAGAAGTCTTCGACACCAATGTCTTCGGGCTCATCCGCGTCACCCACGCTTTCCTGCCGCTGCTGCAGCGCTCACCCGCGCCCGTCGTGGTCAACGTCAGCAGCAGCCTGGGCTCGTTGAGCCTCGCAGCGTCGCCGGACAGCTTTACCCACTTTTACCCCGGCGTGGCCTACCCCGCCTCCAAGTCGGCGGTCAACATGATCACGGTGCAGTTCGCGAAACAGTTTCCCGGCATGCGGATCAATGCCGTCGAGCCCGGCTACACCAACACCGACCTCAACGGCCGCACCGGAACGCAGACGGTCGAAGAAGGCGCGCGCATCATCGTCGAGATGGCGCAGACCCTGCCGGACGGACCCACCGGGGGTTTCGTCTCCGCCCACGGACCAGTTCCGTGGTGACACTCCGCGACACCGAAAGACGGGCTACGAGGGTGGGATGAGCAACGGCTGGACATCCCTGCCGATGACACCGACGAAGTCTTCGGCGTCGACATCGGCGGGAGGTTGAAACACGATGGTGTCCGCACCGGCGTCGATCCACCGTTCTGCAGCCGCGGCGATGTCTTCGGCTTTCCCGTAGGCGGCGACGTCCTGCGAACCGTCCAGATTCCAGTAGGCCAACTCGTCACGTACCTGCCGCGCCGCATCGGGACCGCTGGCGCAGATTACATAGATCACAGTCGAATGTCGTTTGACGCCACCGTGATCGGCGGCGCCAGCGGCGACGTGCCGTAATGCGTCTCGCAGACCGTCAGGAGAGGTACCACCGGTGATCACCGTTCCTGAACCTAGTTCCCCGCTGAGAGCCAAGGTTCGCGGCTTTTCGGCTCCCAGCAAGACTTCGATCGCCGAGTCGGGTGGCCAGTCGAGACTCACGTCGGTGAGCTGCACGTATCGGCCGTCGAAAGTGACGCGGTCACCGCGAAGCAGCGCGGAAAGGACGGTCACGTACTCGCGGAGCAAGGTCATCGGTGAGGCGACCTTCTCACCGATCTGCGCCATCCAGTCTTGAACACCGTGGCCGACACCGACCCGGATGCGTCCCGGGTATGCGCGGTCGAGGGTGGCGATCTCCATCGCGGTCAGGGCGACGTTGCGCATCGGTACCGGCAGCACACCGATACCAACCTTGAGCCGTTGGCTGTTGGCCAGCGCTATCGCAGCAGCGGAGATTCCCCCAGCCAGAAAGCAGTCTTCCCACAGCCACAACTCGTGCAGACCCGAGGCGTCGGCGGCCCGTGCAACGCTGGCGATGCGTTCGGGAGCCGTCTGCGGACGAAACACCGCGCCCACGCTGATGCTCCGGGCGACGGACGGGGATTGGAGGGTCATCCCTCACATCCTCCCGGGTGGCGGTGGTCCGACGCTAGGACATCCAGCGGTCGACGAGGTCGGCCCACCTGCGAGAGATGGTCTTCTCCAGTTCGTCGCGTCGACGACGGACGTTGACGTCCTCGGGTTCGATCGCGCCGATCGTCAGCCGCGCGATCTCGTCGACCTGATCGCGGTCCAAGCCGAACGACACCAAGGTGTCCAGGTCGCGGTCGGTGTCGACCTCGTCGGGCAACTGCGAGCGCGCGACCAGCACCGCCGCGTTCTCCTCGCCGACCTCCAGCAGCATGGCGACCAGGCTGGACCTCTCGACCTTCATCGCGCGGCGGTCACACCGGTTGACGAACCGACAACTCGAGACCGTTGTCGCGCATGACAGTCCGGCACTCATCGGGCGTGTAGTCGAAGTTCTCCAGGTCCTTGATGTAGGACGCGGGATCGGCAAGGCCTTCGACGTGGGGGAAGTCCGAACCCATGATGATGCGCTTCACGCCGAGCAACTTGAGCAGGCTTGCCAATTCGTCCTCGTAGAACGGCGATACCCAGACGTGGCGCTTGAAGGTCTCGCGCGGATCCTCCTTGTAGATCTGCGGGATCTGTCCCCAGGACTTGGAGAGCTTCTCGAAGAGATGGAACACCCACGTCGAACCGCTTTCGATGGACGCCATCCGCAGGTTGGGGAACCGGAGAAACAGACCGTTGTGCAGATGGTTGGCGAACGTGTCCTGCAGCGCGTCCCCGGAGAACAAGGACCGGAAGCCAAGCAAGGCCTGGAAGGACATCATGTAGTCCGGTTCACCCCAGGCAGGCATGAACTTCGAGTAGTACGTCTCGCCGGAGTGGTAGCAGATTGTGATGCCCGAATCGTTCGCGAGTCGCCAGAAGTCGTCGAACATCGGGTCGCCGGGCGCACGCATGCCGACGTCGGTCATGATCGGCCCCGGGACCATCACGATAAAGCGCGCGTCGCGCTCCAGCGCCCACTCCAGTTCGCGGATCGCGTTGTCCGGCTTGCACAACGTGATGTAGGGTGCGCCGAAAATGCGCTCCTGGTAGGCGAATCCCCAGTCTTCGTCCATCCAGCGGTTGAAGGCGCGGAACGTGGCTGCCGCGGCGTCCAGGTCGGGCAGTAGCGCCTGCTCCATACCAACACCGAGGGTGGGCAACAGGATGCAACCATGCATGCCCTGCTCGTCCATGAGAGCAAGCCGGGCGTCACGGTCGCGGTATGCGGGACGGATCGGCTCCAGTTCACCGAACAACGCGTTCAAGTCCGCGCCTCTGGGGTTGCGGCCGCGGAAGTACTCGTCGAGCGCGCCGGGCTTACCGACCGGGTCGAACGTCGGGTTGGGGATGAACCGGTTGACCCTGCCGCCGACCAGCAGACGTTGCCTGCCGTCGAGCTCGGCCCACTGGATGGCGCGCTTCCTGTACTGCGGCTCGATGTGGCGGGTGAACGCGTCGACGGCCTCGTAATAGTGGTTGTCGCAGTCGAAGTACTTGAAGGGGAGCTGTGTCATCGTGGCGGCATCCTTTCTTGAGCTGGCTGCCTGTCGTCTACTTGCGTGGCAGGCCGAGGATCATCGATGCGATGACCGTGAGTTGGATCTCCGGGGTGCCGCCGCCGATGAGCTCAGCCGGGGCATCGAAGTAGGGCTGGAAAACGGCCGGGTCGGATTCCTCCAGCATCGCGATACGACCCGTCAGGGACAGGGTTGCCGTGTGTGCCCGACGCAACAGCGTGACCATCGCGTACTTGGCGATGCTGGAGGTCGGGCCTGCGGCCTGCCCGTCGACCAGCCGCAGCGTTTCCCGCAGCACCATGGCCTTGATGGCAATGGTGTAGGCCTCGACGTCGCCGAGCGCGCGCAGCGCCGCATCCTGTTCCTGGCCGTCGATCGCCGCCATTCTCCTGAGGGCGTCGGCACGATCGATGGTGACGTAGTTGCCGATCGCCGTTCGTTCGACGGCCATCGTCGAGACGGCCAGGCCCCATCCGCCGTCGGCCTCACCGACGAGCATGTCGTCGGGCACGAACACGTCGGTGAAGAAAACCTCGTTGAATTCGGCGCGGCCGCTGGCCTGTTTGATCGGCGAGACCTCGATGCCGGGCGTTGTCATATCGACGAGGAAGTAGCCGATCCCACCGTGTTTCGGCGCGTCCGGATCGGTACGCGCCAGCATCGCCCCGAAGTCGGCCCGGTTCGCCAGCGAGGTCCAGATCTTGTGCCCGTTGACGATCCATCCGCCGTCGACCTTGCTGGCGCGGGTGGCCAGCGACGCCAGATCCGAACCGGCTCCGGGTTCGCTGAACAGTTGGCACCATCGTTGAACGCCACGCAGGATGGGCATCGCGAACCGCTCACGTTGCGCGTCGGTGCCGCTGCCGAGAATCGTCGGCAGAATCCACTCGGCGATGCCGAGCGAGGGCCTGATCAAATCGGGTCGCTTGTCGAACTCCTCGGCGATGATCACCTGCTGCACCGCGGACGCGTCAAGACCCCACGGCGAAGGCAGGTTCGGCGCGACCAGACCTTCGCGGGCCAGCAGATCCCTCTGCGGTCCCGTGGCAAGACCGGGGTTTCTCGCGTCCTCGGAGGGATGGTCGATGTCGAGCGTCATCGCCCGATCGAGCGTTGCCGAGACCCGGGCACGGAACTCGGACTCGACGTCGCCGAGATTCACTGCGGTGGAGCGCTTCTGCGTGCGGGCCAACTCCCCCACTTCGCGGCTCCACTGCGTCATCGGCCCCAGCGACGCGGCGAGGCTGGTGGCGCGGCGCCAGTAGAGGTGGGTGTCGTGTTCCCATGTGTAGCCGATCGCGCCGAACATCAGCAGCGCGTCGAGCACCAGGTCGGGCGCGGTACCAATCGCCATCAAGGCGGCGGTGGCCGCAGCGATCCGGTGCTGTTCGACGGATTCATCGGCCGCCCGTACCGCATCCCAGGCGGCCGCGGCCGCCAGTTCGGAGTTGACCAGGAGCACGGCCGCCTTGTGTTGCAATGCCTGGAACGCACCGACGGGCCTGCCGAACTGCTCGCGGGTGCGGATGTACTCGGTGGCCGCATCGGCGCAGTGGCGCACGGTGCCCCCGGCAGCGCAGGCCGCGAACGCCACCACGATGCAGCGGGCGCGCTGGGTGGAGATGCCAGATAACGCCGCACTTGCACCGACGGCGTGGTCGGAGAGGTGGAGCACCCCCACGTCGGTGCACAGGTCGGTGCCCTGTTGCCCTTCGACGGTGAACCCCGGTCCCGGGGAGCGCGCGTCGAGCGTGAACCACATTTCGGTGCCGTCATCTGTGCGCGCCGTCAACAGAATGTAATGTGCCGCAAGGATTCCCAACTGCGAGCTCAACGAGCCGTTGAGCCGCCAGCCAGTCTCGTCGCGAACAACCCGCACATCGGAGTGCTCGGGCAGGACGGCAACCGCGGTTGCACCTGCCGCCAGATCGGCGATCAGCGGTTCGGCCGACTCATCGGCCAGATTGGCGACGGCGCTTGCGGTCGCCGTGCTCAGCAGCGGGCCAGGCAACAGCGCTGCGGCGGCGGCCTCGACCACACATGCCATGTCGGCGAGGTGTCCGCCCTGACCGCCGGCCCGCTCGGGCAGGTGCACCGCGTGAAAGCCGCGCGCAACGAATTCCTCCCACCAGGGCGGCAATTCACCCGCCGCGATCGAATCGAACGAGGCGCGGGTCTTGTCGATCGGCGCGTGCCTGTCGGCGAACCGGCTGACGGCGTCGACAAGTTGTTCCTGCTCAGCGCTGATCGCGAGTGCCACAGGCGCTCAGCCGTCCAGCCCGAGAATGCGGGCAGCGTTGCCGTACAGGAACTTCGGCCACACCTCATCCTTCAACGGCACGTTGGGCAGCTCACTGAAGATGCGTTCCAGCGACAGGCCCATCGGAAAGTACCCGGCGTAGAGGACCTTGTCCGCGCCGCGGGAGTTCGCGTAGTCGATGATGGCCTTCGGGTAGTACTTGGGCGCGAAGGCCGAAGTCGAGTAATACAGGTTGGGCCACTTCAACATCAACTTGACCGCGAGGTCCTCCCACGGCTCGCAGCCGTGGCGGGTCACGAACACCAGATCCGGGAAGTCGAACATCACGATGTCGATCCGTGAAACTTCCTGCGGTGTAAAGGGAACCCGTGGTCCCGGAACGCCGGCACAGACGAAGATCGGGATGTCCAGTTCCACGCAGGTGGCATAGATCGGGTACATCTTCGGGTCGTCGATGGGAACCTGGGGAAAGGTTCCCGCGGGGAACACGGACGTCGCGCGAATACCGAACTGCTCGTACTCTCGGCGGATCGCGTTCACCGAGCCCATCACGTCGTTGGGGTCGACGAGCGCGCCGGAGGGCACGAAGCGGTCGGGGAACATCTTGAGTGCGAGTTGGGCGGAGTCCTCGCCGACTCCGATCATCGCCTTCTCGATGCCGAACCGATCCATCTGCGCAAGCACCAGAGACACCGGGTCGTCGGTCGGCAGCCCATTGGGCACGTCTTTGAACATGTACTCGACGGGGAACTCGAAGTCCTCCTTGGACTGTCGGTCCTTCGTCTGCTTGCGGATGAAGTCATATTGAGCGGACCCCTCATGGGGAAATCCGATCATCGTGTCGATCACCGGCAGACCGACGGGTCCGGCCATGGAAACCTCCGATCGCGCTGGCACTCGGGGCGTAGTGCTCGACCATTATTGAAACGTGGTTCTACTTGTGTCAAGCTAGCACGACACGACTAGCTGCAATAACAAGGTCTTGTCGAGCTATTTGCAGTGAGTCATGCCGGAATATCGAGAAGCGTGTTCTCGGATATCCAGGATGGAGGTCGCATCGTAAACACCCCAGTCGAGCCGTCCGAATCCTCCGTTGTCCCGCTGGCGGATATGACCAGCCGTCAGCTGATCCGGCGGGCCAAGGTCATCGAAGCGGTGACCGACCTGATCGCCGAGGTGGGCGCCGAGGCGCTGCAGATGCGCGACGTCGCCCACCGTTCAGGAGTGGCGTTGGCGACCGTATACCGCTACTTCGGCTCCAAGGACCACCTGCTCGCGGCAGCCTTGGAGGACTGGCAGAAGCGGCTCACCCGCCGCATCCTCGCTTCACGCGACCGCACTGATCGAGATCACGATCCACTGCGCGGTGTCCTGGACTATCTGCAACGCGCCCAGCGCGCGTTTCACCGCAACCCGGCGATGACTGCGCTGATGTTTCAGACGGCGACATCGGTAGATCCCGAAGCGAAGGCCACCATCGATCAGATGAATCGCACGAACACCGAATTGTTCAATCGGCTCCTCGAAGGTGTTGAACCGACCGATATTCCGAACATCACGTTCTGCCTGAACGCCGCATTGAACACGGCACTCAGTGGCGTGCTCACCGGAATGATGACGTTGGAGGAGTCCCTGAGCAGAGTCGACTGGGTCGCCCGAGTCCTACTCGACGACGCCAGGACCTTCGTTGGCAGGTCTTCCAGCTAGCGGGTATAGCACTTGGGCGTCAGCATCGATGACCCGCACGCTCGCTTCCTGCGAACGTCATCCCCATGATCTCTCGAAGCGTCGGACGCGTCTCCTACCTACTCGCGCTGGTGTGTGCCGCGGCGGTCGTGTGGTCGCTGATCACACCGACCACATCGGCCGCCGAGCCAAGCGCCGCGAAGCCCACCATCGTGCTGGTGCACGGCGCATGGGCCGATGCGTCCAGCTGGGACGGTGAGGTCGAGGAGCTGCAACAGCAAGGCTACGTCGTGCGGGCCGTCGCAAATCCACTGGAGAACCTCACCACCGATTCCGACGACGTCGCGGACTTCCTGCGATCGATCGGCGGACCTATCGTGCTGGTCGGGCACTCCTACGGCGGTTCGGTGATCACCAATGCCGCCGAAGGCAACCCCAACGTCAAGGCGCTGGTGTACGTCGACGCCGCCGCACCCGACGTCGGCGAGACCAACGGCTCACTCAGCGGCGCCGACTCGGTGCTCAAACACATGCCGGAGGACGAACTGTTCGACAAACTTCCCTACCCCGGTGCGCCCCCAGGCGCGGTGGACCTCTACCTCAAGAAGGACGTATTCCTTGCGCACTTCGGCAACGACCTTCCCGCCGACGTGGCGACACGGCTGTGGGCCTCGCAGCGCGCCGCCTCGACCGCAGCGTTCGACACACCGTCGCGCTATGCGGCGTGGAAGACGATCCCGTCGTGGTACTTCATCAGCAGCGGCGACCAGATCATTACGCCGACGTCGGAACGCGCGATGGCCAAGCGTGCCAACTCCACGGTCACCGAGTTCGACGGCGGCTCGCACCTCACCCTGATATCCCATCCCGAAGCGGTGACTGCCGTGATCCTCGACGCAGTCCATAAAGTGACGTCATGAAATCGTCGACTTCGCCGGGGAGGTGGGACACGCGGCGCACTGCGAAAGCGAAGCGCCTGGCGGCGGCCGCCGACCTCACCGACGACAAGGTGGTCAAGACGGGCCGGCTACAGGATCTGCTGCATGCCGTGATCTGGTCTGGTGACCGGGTCGCGCTTGAGGGCGACAACCAGAAGCAGGCGGACTTCCTGTCGCGCACCTTGGCCCAATGCGACCCCAAGCGCGTCAACGGGCTGCACATGCTGATCTCGTCGGTATCGCTGCCCGAACACCTCGACCTGTTCGAACGCGGCATCGCCACGAAGCTCGACCTCGCGTACGCCGGTCCCCAGAGCGTGCGCATCGCGCAGATGGTCGAAGACGGCACGATCCACATCGGCGCGATCCACACCTACGTCGAGTTGTACGCGCGAATGTTCGTCGACCTGGCGCCCGATGTCGTCCTGCTGTGCGCGTCGGCGGCCGACCGGGACGGCAACCTGTACACCGGGCCCAATACCGAGGACACCCCGACGATCGCCGAGGCCGCGGCGTTTCACGACGGTGTGGTGATCGTCCAGGCCGATCAGATCGTCGAATCCGAATCGCTTCCGCGCATTGATATTCCGGGTAGCTGGGTCGATCTCGTGGTGCAAGCCGACAAGCCCTTCTTCCTGGAGCCGCTGTTCACCCGCGATCCGCGCCACATCGGCGGAGTCGAGATCCTGAAGGCGATGATCGCGATCCGGGGCGTCTACGAACGCCACCAAGTGGTGTCGCTGAACCACGGTGTCGGGTACGACACCGCCGCCATCGAGTTGCTGCTACCCACCTACGGTGAGCAACTCGGTTTGAAAGGGCGAATCGCACGGCACTGGGTGCTCAACCCACATCCCACCCTGATCCCGGCGATCGAATCGGGTTGGGTCGAGACGATCCACAGCTTCGGCGGCGAGGCAGGCATGAACCGTTATGCCGCCGCCAGGCCCGACGTGTTCTTCACCGGCCGCGACGGATCACTGCGTTCCAACCGGGTGCTCGCCCAACTCGCCGGTCAGTACGCGATCGACATGTTCATCGGGTCATCGCTGCAGATCGACCGCGACGCCAACTCGTCGACCGTCACCGACGGACGGCTGTCGGGATTCGGCGGGGCCCCCAACATGGGCCACGACCCGCACGGGCGGCGCCACTCATCGGCTGCGTGGCTCGACCTCGCCCACGGCACGGGTGCGGGCAGGCGGGGACGGAAACTCGTGGTGCAGATGGCGCAGACATTCCGCGCAGGCGGAGTGCCCACATTCGTCGAGACGTTGGACGCCGTCGAAGTCGGCAAGCAGGCAGGAATGCCGCTGCCGCCGGTGATGATCTACGGCGACGACGTCTCGCACGTCGTCACCGAAGAAGGGGTCGCCTATCTGTACAAGGCATCCTCGCTCGAGGACCGGCGCGCGGCACTGGCCGCGATCGCCGGCGTGACTCCGGTGGGGCGCAGGGTCGAGGCGCGTCGGGTCGAGGCGCTGCGCCGCGACGGGCTCGTCGCGTTTCCCGAGGACCTCAAGGTCGAAACACGCCTCGCCGACCGGTCCCTGTTGGCCGCTCGCAGCATCGAAGACCTCGTCGCCTGGTCCGGCGGCCTCTACGATCCACCTGCGAAATTCAGGAACTGGTGAGCACCATGGTCAAGCCGACCACCGCCCCCGCACGAGTTCTTTCCGATGACGAGATCGCCGATATCGCAGTGGCGGCGATGTACGCCGAGGCCGACCTGACGCCGAAGCCCGGTCTGGTCGACCAGCGCGGCGGCGGGGCGCATTCCGACATGGACGTGGCAATGTTGCACCGCTCCGCTGAGGCGCTGCGCGATGCGCTCACCGAATGCGCGTCAACGGCGAGGGCTTCGGCGATCACAATGGGCTTACGTGCCCGCATCGGCGCAATCGGACGAGCCGGCGAGGCGGCTATGCTCGCCGCGACCGGCGGGGTCAACACCCACCGCGGTGCGCTGTGGGCGCTGGGACTTCTGAGCGCAGGCGCTGCCGCCGACCCTCAAGACCCTGTTGGCGTGGCGGCACAACTCGCCGCACTGTCCGATCCGCACCAAGCCGCGCCGACATCACACGGCGCGCGAGCGCGGCGCCGTTACGGCGCCACGGGCGCCAAAGGTGAAGCGCAGAGCGGCTTTCCGCACGTCCGCCTCTACGCGCTGCCCGCGTTGAGCGCTGCGCGCAATTCAGGCGCCGACGAATCGACGGCGCGCCTGGCGGCCCTGCTGGCGCTCATCGCCCATCTCGACGACACCTGCATACTTCATCGCGGCGGTGTCACCGGCTTGAGCGCGGTGCAATCCGGCGCGGGCGGGGTGCTCGGCGCGGGAGGATTGCAGACCCCAGAGGGACGGCAACGATTCGTCGAACTCGACCGGATCTGCCGGTCGCGACGCCTGTCGCCCGGTGGCAGCGGAGACCTGTTGGCGGCCACACTGTTTCTCGACGCGGTCCATATGAGGGTGGGTGTGTGATGCAAACCTTGACCTACGAATTCCCGGCGTCGCGCCCCGCATCTCACGCCGTGCATGTCGGCGTCGTCGCGTCTGGCGATCTGGAGATCCTGCTGCAGCCGCCAGGCGGATCTGAGCCCGGCGATACCGTCGCGGTACGGGTTCGCACAAGCGTCGACGGGTTCAACGCCGTATGGCATGACGTATTGGAACGCTTCTTCAGCCGCCTGCCGCTTGGCGGCCGATGGGAGCTCAACGACTTCGGCGCAACCCCCGGCGTCGTCAACCTGAGACTGCGACAAGCCGCAGAAGCTGCTACCGCGATCGCAGCGGGCTCATGACCGCCGCGCAGTCGCCGCTGGCCGGATTGACTTGGCCGCAATTACTCTCACGGCACAGCTTCATCGAACTCGACGCGCTCGGTCGGGCCACCGCGCTGCTGGATCCAGGTACCGCTCGGGTGCTGGCCGGTCCTTTCGACCGACTCGAGTCGCCGTGGCTGGAACCGCAGGGCATCACGCCGCAATCCGACGACGGCACGGTCATCGTCCGCGGCAGTGTCGACGGCCGCGCTGTCGTCGTCGCCGCTATCGAGCAGGGGTTCCAGGGCGGCGGGACGGGTGAGGTCTCCGGCGCCAAGATCTCTCAGGCGTTGTTGTTGGCGGCCGCCGACTCGCGCGCGGGCACACCGACGGCGGGGATCATCCTTTTCGAGACCGGCGGGGTGCGCCTGCAGGAAGCCAATCTCGGGCTCAACGCCGTCGCCGAGATCTGCTCAGCTGTACTCGATCTGCGCCCGCTGGCACCGGTGATCGGGGTCGTCGCGGGCACGGTCGGATCCTTCGGTGGGATGAGCATCGCCGCGGGCCTGTGTACCCGGCTCATCGTCACTCCGCAGGCCCGCATCGGGCTCAACGGCCCCGCGGTCATCGAGCAGGAAGGCGGCGTCGACGAATTCGATTCCAGCGACCACGAATTGATCTGGGCGGTTGACGGCGGGGAGCAGCGGTACGGCACGGGGCTGGCCGACGACCTCGTTCCCGACGACACGCAGATGCTGCGCGACGCCCTGACCGGTGCCATCCGATCGGGTGTCACCGAGGCAGGAGGGCACCGCAGCCAACGCCTCGACACGTTGGCATCGCGACTGGCCACGATCGATCCTTCGCATCCGTTGGATCCACTGTCTCTGCGCCAACTCTGGGGACGCGTGTACACCCCTGTCGCGGCATCGGATCATCCGCGCCGCAAGGGTATTGCGCCCGACACCCGAGGTCGCACCTGGCTGCGCGTGCTCAGTGGCATCGAACCGCCCGACGAGGTCATCCCTTCGGTGCTGAGCGCCACCACCGACACAGCGCGCTACCTTGCAGTGGTCCCCGACCCGGAGAACCCCTTCTACCGGGCCCGTGAAGGGCAGGTCGGGCTCACCGAATCGCTGGCGCTGGCAGAGGCTGTCCACGAGATCGTCGACGCCGACAGCGACGCCCCCACCAAACGCGCGATCATCGCGGTCGTCGACCTGCCAAGCCAGGCGTACGGCCGCATCGAGGAGACCGCGGGCCTGCATCAGGCCATGGCGACCACGGTCGACGCGTACCACACCGCGCGGAACGCAGGACATCCCGTCGTCGCCGTGGTGGTGGGCACCGCCCTGTCGGGGGGATTTCTCACCCACGGCCTGCAGGCCAATCAGATTCTGGCGCTCGATGACCCGGGGGTGGAGATCCACGCCATGCACAAGGCGGCGGCGGCGCGGATAACGCTGCGGACGGTTGAGCAACTCGATGAGCTCGCCACCTCGATTACGCCGATGAGCTACAACGTCGAAGACTGGGCCACGCTCGGGTTCTGCGACGGGCTGCTGAAGGTCGACGACGCAGACGCCCCGACCGCCCGCGACGTCGAGACCGTCGCGGCGGCCGTCGCCGACGCCGTCGAGCGCGCCCGCTGCGGTCCGGTCGACCTGTCCAACCGCCTCGACTCGGCCGCGGCAAAGGTGACGCGCCACGCGTCTCGTGCCGTGCGTGAAGTCCTCGGCCGAGAGTGGAACCCGTGACGCGGCCCCACGACCTGCTGAGGCTGTCCGCCGCGGCGACGGCGCTCCTGCCGACCGACGCACCTGCGTGGCCAGGGACAGCACTGAGTGCCGCCCCGTGGGTGGTGGTTCGGCGCGCCGCGGTGCCCGACGGGCTGATCCCGGTGGGAGTCCGCGGCAGCGATCGATCCCAGCGGTATCCGTGGACGATCGGCTGGGAGTCGGTGCGGGAACTGGTGACGCCAGAGGATCTCGCCGTTACCCTCCCGGCCCGGAACTTGCCGGTGCTGGAAATGCTGCCCGCTGTGCGAGAAATCTTCCGCGGTCTGCGATGGGGCCCGACCGGCAGTGTCGGATTCGAATTGGCGACCGGGCTTCCCACCGCGTCGGCCACCAGCGATCTGGACGTGGTGGTGCGCACCTCGCTGTGTGACGGCGAGGTCCTGCAACGCCTCGGTGAAGTGCACACGCAATTGGCTCGGCTGGATGTCCGGGTGGACTGCCAGGTGGAGACACCCAAGGGTGCTATTGCGCTGGCCGAACTCGTCTCGGCCAGCGACGACGTGCTGGTTCGAACGCCGTTTGGACCGCGGTTGGTCGAGCGTCTCGTCGCGGCGCCGTGAGCCTGGCGTTCCTGTTTCCCGGCCAGGGATCGCAGCAGCCCAACATGCTGAAGGCGCTGCCGAGAACCCCCGTGACGGAAGCCGTCCTCGACGAATTCGACTCCTGGGCGGACGCTTCCGGTCGCCCAACCGACGTCGATGGCTCCGACACCCTTCGCGACACCGCGCATGCCCAGATCGCGTTGCTGGTCGCAGGCGTGGCTTGCGCACGCGCACTGCGGGAAGACCATGGCCTGACTCCGGAGTTCGTCGCCGGGCACTCGGTGGGTGCGTTCGCAGCGGCCGTCAGCGCGGGCGTCGTGACGTTCTCCGAGGCACTGGCCGCAGTTGAGCTGCGCGGAAACCTCATGAAAGAGGCGTGCGCACAAGGCGATTGGGGTATGGCTGCCGTCATCGGCCTGCCGACAAGGGCGGCCCGCGAATTCGCCGCAAAGCATGCCGATCTCTGGGTGGCGAACATCAACAGTGCGACGCAGACAGTATTGAGCGGCTCGCGTAACGCCCTTCTCAGCGCAGCCACGGCAGCCGAAGCTCATGGCGCCGGAGCTCTCGACTTCCTCGACGTCGACGTTGCGTCCCACTGCCCGCTGCAGGGTCAAACCGCTGACCGGATGGCCGTCCACTTATCGGCATTGACCCGGCGCACGCCGTCTGGCCGCTACCTGACCAACACCGGAGGGCGCGCCGTCGGCACTGCAGACGCCGTACTCGATGACCTCGCGGCCGCAGTCGCGCAACCGGTGCGGTGGTATGACGCCACTCGGTTGATGCCCGAGCTGGGCGTTACGTGTGCCATTGAGATGCGACCCGGCCATGTGCTCACCCGGCTCAACACCGCGAACGCTCCCACGGTGGTGTCGTTGTCCCTGCAGGACGACAGTTTTGAGAGCGTTGCCGGAAAAGCGCGTCGGTCAATTCAATGAACCGACACCTGGATCGAGTGCGACCGATCAATGGGAATTCCCCGCTACGCTGCGGGAATGCCGACGACTGAGGCCCTGCTGCACGAGATGCTCGACGAGTTTGCGCTGCGGAAGCTGGTCCATGCCTACTGCCGCGCTGTGGATCGCGGCGACTTCACGACGCTGCGGGCGCTCTACCACGATGACGCCGTCGACGCCCACGGCGAGTTCTCGACGGGCAGCGTCGACGAGTTCCTCAGCACGCTCGCCGCCTCGCGCCCGCACATCCGGGCGATGCAGCACAACATCACCACCGTGAACTTCGCGATCAACGGTGATAGAGCCGAGGGCGAGATCTACACCATCGCGACGCACACGTTCGGCGCGGGCGATCGCGATGTCGACGTCATCGTCGGCGGGCGCTATCTCGACAAGTACGAGAAGCGCCAGGACGTGTGGAAAATCATCGAGCGGACGATCGTTACCGACTGGGCCCGGGTGAACGATCCGTCCTCAGTTGACCTCAGCCACCCGATAACGCGCGGCACCCTGAAGGGAAGCCTCGATGCCGATGATCCGTCACAGCAATTCTTTTCGCTGTTGAGCTGACCTCAGTGGGCCGGTCGGTTGACTGACGACGTCGACGCGGCGGCGTCTCCCAGTTCCCGGGTAGCAGCCCAACTGGCGAGCAGCTTGAGTCCGTCATCGGACGGTGTGCCGGGTTGCGCGGTGTAGGCGAACAACATCAAGCCGGGGTCGGAGGGCAACTCCATCCCCGCGTAGGTCAGTTCGAGATCACCAACCACGGGATGGTGGAGGTGCTTCACGCCTCTGCGGTGCAGACGCACGTTGTGCGCGGCCCACCGGGTACGGAAATATTCACAGCGGGTTGATAATTCGCCGACCAGGTTGGTGAGCTCGTCGTCGAAGGGATCGCGGCGGGTCTCGCGGCTCGAAGAGAACGCAGTCGCGGACGACGTCGTCCTCACCGCCGAGCAGATGAAGCGACTGGACGAACTCACCCCGGCATGGGGCGGCCACCACACCGATGCGCAGATGGAGATGATCGAGCGCTGACGATTCACCGATCATCCCGCGGCGCTGAGCATCTCCTCGAAAGAGCACTGCATGCAGTCGGCATAGTGACCCGGATCGGGTAGCGCACTACGATCCGCTGTCACGCCGATCGAGACTGTTCCGTTGTGGCTCGCCACGATGTGGAAGAGGTTCATCCCGCCGATCAGCGGGCCAAGACCGGTGACCTTCAGCAGGCGAGCGCCGGCGAAGAAGATCGGATCGGTCGGGCCCGGCACGTTGCTCACAGTGGTGTTGGCGATCGCAGGGGCCGAAAACGGCACTGCGCTTGCGGCTTTCACCGTCAAGCCCAACAACGTGGTTGGCACCGTGCCCACCAGGTCCATCAACCGGGTGCTGCTCGAGGAATCAGCGGTGTCGCGGAACGCGGAGGTCTCGTCGACGATCGCCGCCAGCCGTTCGAGCGGGTCGGCGATCGTGGTTTCGAGTGCGTGCAACCGGCCGAACAGTCGGTTGCCGCCGCTACCGGTTTCACTGCTGGACCGAATCGAAGCCGGGCAGGCAGCGACCAAAGTCTCCTCAGGTAGCTCCCCGTGACCGTCCAGATAGTGGCGCAGCGCACCCCCGACATAGGCAAGTGCTACGTCGTTGATGGTCGCGTCCGGCACGCATGCCTTGATCCGCTTGAAATCTGTCAGGTCGTGAAAGCGGGCTTCGAACGCCCTTTGCGGTGTTGGCGCGCCGTTGAAACGCGTGCTCGGCGCGAACAGGGAACTCGAGCCGGGGGCCAGCGCGGCCGCGAGACCGCCGGCGATCTTGCCCGGCAGCTCCGCGATGTTACGCAGCGCACCGAGAACGCCAAGGGCACCGGGCACCAAGACCTTGCCCGCCCGCAGCGGGTGGAGCACACCGTTGATCGCCGTCCGCGCGACCAGGTCTGCTGTCGAGGGCAGAGCGCCGGGATTCCAGGGCTTCTCCGGTGGGGCGGGACGCGCGCTGTCGTGCGCAAGGTCATGCATGGCCGCCATCAGCTCGACGCTTTCCATCCCGTCGACGACGCAGTGGTGCAGCTTGATCGAGATCGCGAACGATCCCTCTGGCACGCCGGGGATGGAGTTCAGACCCTCGATCACCGTCATCTCCCACGGTGGCCGGCGCAGATCGAGCTGGCGGCCATGGATGCGGGCGATCTGTATGCACAGCTGACGCCAGTCCCCGGGCTGGGGCAAAGCGATATGGCGTACGTGGTACTCGAGATCGAAGTTCGGATCATCGACCCAGTACGGCATATGCAGGCTGCCGGGTAAGTCGGTCAACCGCCGACGGAACGTCGGCGCCAGATGCAGCCGGGCATCGATCTCGCCAAGAATGCGCTTGAAGGTGACCTTGCCGGCGGGCGCGGTCGACTGGTCATAGATCAACAGCATCTGGATCTGCATCGGAGTCTCCGGCTTTTCGGCGCGCAACATCATGTCGTCGGTCCAGCTCAACTGCTCCATGTCAAGTTGGTTCCCCTCGGTTCTCGAAGCCACACGCAAGGCCCTGCTCGCAGATGATCGGACTACACGTCACATCCTGGAGAAAGACCCCTGACCGGCACCGGAGCAGCAAACCGCCCCTCGGCGAGGCCTATTCCCCCGCGTATGAGCAACTTACGCGCGTAAGCTGCAGGTATGTCGCAAATGGAAGCTGGACAGGCGGTTCGCACCGTCCAATCCTGCCTCCGATGGATGGCACGAGCAAAGCCAGGTGACTACTTGATCGCGCTGAGCGGCGTATCGGCGTCGACTCCGATGATCGGGCGACATATCCAGCCGATCAGCGGCATGGCCGCTCTGAGCGTCTGTGGCAGGGCGTACCTTCCCGGCATCGTTTCAGCGATGGCCAGTGCGCGGTTCGACCCAGGCAGGGACGAACTCCGAGCCCAACAGCTCGCGCTGACACCGTCGGTGCTCACCGAAGCGTTGCAGGGCATCGTGAGCGCCGACGAACTCGCACATCCGTGGCCGTCACATCCGCAGCGCGCTCCCGTGTGGAAGGCGGCCGGCCAGCGCCGCTACGTACATCGGTCATCGGTGCACTACGGCAGCCACCCCAGTCAAGTACTCGACGTATGGCGAAGCCGGGAACACCCCGGCGCGCCCGCTCCGGTACTTGTCTACATTCCGGGCGGAGCGTGGGTGTTCGGAAGCCGGACGCTGCAAGGCCACGCACTGATGGCCCACTTGGTCAGACGAGGCTGGGTCTGCTTGTCCGTCGAATACCGGACCAGCCCGCAACATCGCTGGCCGCGCCAGATGACCGATGTGAAGGCAGCGATCGCTTGGGCGCGCGCCAACGTCGCCGAGTTTGGCGGAGACCCCACATTCGTTGTCGCCGCGGGGTGTTCGGCCGGCGGACATTTGGCAACGCTGGCCGGGCTCACCGCCAACGATCCGCAGTGGCAAACCGAACTTCCTGCTGACGCCGACACATCGGTCGATGCCGTCGTCAGCCTGTATGGCCTCTACGACTGGCAGGACCGTTCCACGGTGCAGCGCGCACGATTCATGGAATTCCTCGAGCGCGTGGTCGTCAAGCGGTCGCAGGTTCGTCACCCCGAAGTGTTCGGCGCGGCGTCGCCGGTGGATCGGATCCACGAAGCTGCGCCACCGTTTCTCGTTGTGCACGGAAGCCGCGACAGCCTCATTCCTGTCGGCGAGGCGCGCACATTCGTCGAGAAGCTGCGATCCGTGTCGGCCACAACCGTGGGTTACGTCGAGTTGCCGGGCGTCGGTCACGGTTTCGACCTGATCGACGGAGCGCGTGCCGGAGCAGTTGTCGCCGCCATCGGTCGATTCCTGCGTCAGATCCACCAGGATCGACCCGCAGTCAAAGCCGGCGCGGCGGTCTGAAATCACAGGTCCTTGACGCGGTACCAACCAGTACCTTAACTTGTTAGTCAACAAGTTAGTAAGGGAGCGACAATGAGCGCAGCACAACGCGGGAGCACCACCGGACCGCGTACGCAGGAGGTTCGCCGGGCCGAAGCCGAGCAGCGCCTGGTGACCGCCGCAGCCGAGATGGTCGGTGAAGTCGGACCGGCCCGCGTCACGCTTGCCAACGTCGGAGAGCGCGCGGGCTACAGCCGCGGCTTGGCCACCCACCACTTCGGCTCCAAGGGTGCTCTGATGCAGCGGCTCGTGGAAGCCGTCACCCATCAGTTCCGCGAGGCGATGTTCGATCAAGGCGAATCAGGTGACGCCACAACCGAATTGCGCACCCTCATCGCAATCTACTTCGATGTCGTCACCGATCTGCAACCGGTCAACCGGGCACGCCTTGCGCTGTGGGCAGACGCCGTCGCCAACCCCGACGACGAAACCAGAAGCCGGATGGTGGCCGCCGACCGCGAGTTTCGCGAAGAGATCGAAAAGCGCATCAACCGCGCCGCCTCCGCCGGCGAGATCCCAGGCTCGATCGACGCGCACGGACTCGCCACGGTGACCATCGCAATGCTGCGCGGCGTCGCTCTGCAATCCCTGATCGACGACCAGATCGACCTCACTGCTGCCCGCGGCGAAGTCGAAGCCCTCCTCGTCCACCGCCTCCGCCAGGACCAAAAAGAGAGTCGACCATGAGCATCAAGTTCGGGAAGATCGCCCAGATCGGTTATGTCGTGCGCGACATCGACGCCTCGATGGACAACTGGGTCCGCCACGGCGTCGGCCCGTGGTTCTACGTCGACCGGGTCCAAACCGACTTCTTTCGCTATCGCGGCGTGGACTCCGACATGCAGATGAGCGTGGCGCTGGCCAATTCCGGTGACGTGCAACTCGAACTGATCCAGCCACGCAACGACGCCCCGTCGATGTACAAGGACTTCCTCGACGCCGGACGCGAAGGGATGCAACACATCGCCTACTGGTCCGACAATTACCAGAAGCTCCTCGACACGGCTCTCGCCGATGGGTACGTGATCGGACAGGAAGGCAGCATCGGCGGCGAACGAGGCCGGTTCGCCTACCTCGACACAGAAGCCGAACAGGGCACAGTGATCGAACTCTCCGACATCAGCGGACCCAAAGGCCAGTTCTTCCAATACATCCGCGACGTCGCCGCAGGCTGGGACGGCAGCGATCCGATCCGCGGGCGGGAATGATCACCATGGACTATCCCGACGTCGACGCCTTGCCGCAACACCTCAAGGACACCCTCGCCCAGCACGCTCCGGTGAACATCTACCGGATGGTCATGCACTCCCCCGGCCTGGCGCCAGGGTTCTTCGTCATGGCCGACGCCATGTTCCAGGCCAATTCGCTTCCCGCGCACCTTCGCGAACTGGCGATCCTGCGGGTCGGTTATCGCTACGCCGCACCGTATGAAACGCACCAGCACACGATGATCGCCGGCTACGCCGGGCTGTCGGCCGAGGCCATCGCCGCCGCGGCAACGGGGTCCACCGATGGCCTGCCCGACGACGAGGCGGGCGTCCTCGCCTGGACCGACAAACTGCTCGACGACCACACTCTGATGGGCAGGGACCGCGACGACGCCCTTGAAGTACTCACGGTGACCCAACTCGCCGATCTCGTTATGACTGTCGGGTTCTACCAACTCGTGTGCAACTTCCTCAACACCTTCGAGGTGACCACCGAGGGCGAACCCACTCACAGCTGAGACTATTCGTTATGGAGCCACACGTAATAAAACTCGGGATCTGCGGTACCGTTTTTCAGTGACCACGGCACCTCAACCCCTGCCGGGGCGACCGCGAGATCCGCAGAAGGATGTCGACGTGCTTGCGGCGACCAGGGAACTATTGGTTGAGGAGGGCTATCAGGCGACGACGATCGTTGCGATCGCGCGCCGTGCGGGCGTAGGCGCACCGGCCATCTACCGCCGCTGGCCGCGCCGTGAGGCGATCATCGAGGATGCGGTGTTCGGAGAGATCGGACCGACTGCCATCCCCGAGTCGACAGGGGAGCTTCGAAAAGACTTGCACGCCTGGACCCTGACGTTCATCCAGCAGTTCGCGGACCCCGTCACAAGGGCGGCGATACCGGGACTGCTGATGGCTTACGAGCACGACGTAGACCTGTACGAGCGACTGGTCAATCGCACGGAACACGATGTCCGCGTGCTGTTCACCGACCTGGTGCACCGCTATTTGACCGACCTGCCCGCGACGGAGCTGACACTGCGCACCGATGCCATCTTCGACTTCCTCGTCGCCACCACCGCCATCCGGGCGCTGACCTTCGGCCTTGTCGACCACGAGAACTTCTGCACACGAACCGCCGACGCCTTGACCGCATTGGCCTATTCGACGTGGCGGGCGCCGCGGCGCCGCCGTTCGGTCAGCTCACCGCGGTCGGCGCGTCGGACAACTTGACGAGTTGCGCCTCGGGCAGTGCGGGCACCTCGTCCGCCAGGAACCAGCGAAATGCCAGGTTGCCGCGCGGATAGCCAAGCGTGGTAAGGGAATTCGGGTGTGTCGTCGTGACGCGCGACACCACGACGGTCACCGACCCATCCGCGTTGGGTACCGCTGTCGAACCGTTGACCGAGCTTCGGGCGTCGTACACGCCGGGCACGGCCATGAACTGGTTCCACACCACCAGGTTCCAGAACCGGCAGGTCGGTGGCCGGTGCGTGACCACCAGCGCCTCATCCTCGGCAAGGTCGAAGCTGCCGTATGAGTAACAGGCGTCGCGCGCCGACCAGCCGAAGTTGGCGTCGGGCACCTGGTAGGGCTCGGCGAAGTCGTTGGCGACCATCGCCGTTGAGTGGCCGAGACCGTGTTCCTCGGCGGCCTTCACCCCGACCGCGAGCGGCAGGATCGCGAACATGGTCTTCAACCAGGTCGCACTGGCCCGTAGCGCCGCGGCGGTCTCGGCCTCGCCGTGCCGGAATGGCTCCGGCTCATCGAGGGCTTCGATGTTCCAGGTGACGGGCTTGCCAACGCGCGGATCGGCCTGGTAGTCGCGGGTCATCAGGACCGCAGCATCAGGGGTTGGGCCCAGCTCGAAGGAGAAGTTTCCGTCCGCGTCGAAGTCGAGGTCATCATCACGCAGGATCGCCAGTATGCGATCCGACCACGCACCCGGCGATGGCTCGTTGTACGCGGTCACCGAGAAGTACACGCTGTCACCGCGATTGCCGCTGATTCGATACCGCCGCTTCGGATCGACCGGGCACATGTAGTAGATGGCGTCGGTGTTGTCGCCACCCCACCTGCGGTCCGGGCGCCACGGCGAGTTGACCTCCAGCCACAACGGCCGGCTCGGATCGGCGAACAGATAGACGTCAAGGGCGACGCCCAGCGTGGTGGCCAACATTCGATACCCGTCGGCGACATGCCGGTCATCGGTGACGGCCTTGTCCCCCTCCATGAACGACCGGTCGAGGTCGCGCAGCGTGTCGAGCAATTCGCGCCACGCCTGCGTCGCCTCGTGCGTCGTCGCCGGTGCTGCGACGTCGGAATCCGTCGTCATGCGATGTTTCCTTTCGTACCGAGGTCGTGGTGCACGTCGCGATCAAAGCTCGAGCCAAAGGCCTATTGCCATTACGTGATGCACTGTAACATAATTCGATGTGACCGATGCCACAGCCAGTATCGTCGAGCTCGACGATCTCGCCGAACCCCGCTATAGCCCAGAGGCACAACAGATCCGGGAAATGATGGCGGCCTTCGCCGCCGACTGTCCGCTCGATTCTGACGCGATGCACGCACGCGCTCGCGCTGACACCGGGCTCGCCGACTTCGGCGCCGACGACTACCGCGAGCGGCTGGATCTGTACCTGTCGGAACTGCGCGCCATCGACATGCACGGCCCGGGCATCGTGAACTTTCACTCACAACTCACCCAGTGGCTCAAGAACCGCCTACTGCTGACCGACCTGCTGACGCGCCATCCCGAGATTCACGACCTCGAGGTGCTCCCGCCCGTCGTCATCGCAGGTCTTCCCCGCACCGGAACCACCCACCTGCACAACATGCTTGCCGCCGCGCCGACCTTCCGCAGCCTGCCCTACTGGGAGAGCGTCGAGCCGTTCCCGCTGGCCGCCGAGGCCGGTCAGCAGCCCGACCCTCGAGTGACACGGATGGACATGGCCGTCAGCGTGATGGACACGCTGATGCCGCATTTCGCGCTCATGCACGAGATGACCACCGACCACGCCCACGAAGAGATCCACTTGCTGGCCAACGACTTCTCCACGATGCTGATGGACACCCTCGCTCACGCTCCGCGGTGGACCGAGTACTACTGGTCGACCGACCAGACCTCGTCATACGAATACATGGTCACCCAACTGAAGGCCCTGCAATTCCTGCGGGGCGGCAGGCGCTGGGTGCTCAAATCGCCGCAGCACCTGGGCCAGCTTCCGGTGCTCGACAGTGTGCTACCCGGCGTGATCGTCGCGTTCACCCACCGCGACCCGGTGCCGGTCGCACTGTCGATGATCACGATGATCACCTACTCCGCGCGCATGTATCGCGACCGAGTCGACGTCGCGATGATCGCGGACGCGTGGGTGGATAATCTGGACCGCTTACTCGAATCGTGCGTGCGCGACCGCGACGTCATCCCCGCCGATCGGTCGGTCGACATCCGCTTCGACGACTTCATGAACGACGAACTGGGCACCACCGAGCGGTTGTACGCACTTGCGGGCGAACAGTTCGACGACCCGGCGCGCACAGCGATCACCGACTACCTGACCGCCCACCCGCGCGGCAGGCTCGGCCGGGTTGCCACGTCATGGGACGTGTTCGGAATCGACGAATCTGACCTGCGCGCCCGATTCGCCTCATATATCGACCGCTTCTTGAGTTGATCGGCGGACCGACAGAAAAGCCGAAACCGCCCGGACCGTGGGGGGGTTACGGTCCGGGCGGATCGGGTCAGGGCAAGACAGCGGCTCAGAAGTACGTCGTCGCCGTCGTGCTGGTGCCGTTGTCACACTTGATCGTGACGGTCCAGTTCTTGAATCGCGGAACGGCCGGGACGATCCTCAGGTCGTACGTGGAGTTGGCAGGCAGCGCGAAGCTGCGGTTGTAGTCGTCGGTCGTGTAGGTGCACTGCGACGACACTCCACTGCGGTCGGTGATGTGAGCCTCCAGGCCACCCAGGACCGTGTTGAATGAGACCAGCGGCCCCGGCTTGGGCGCGGGCGGTGGCGGCGGCTGGTCCGGCGGCGGCGGCTGGTTCGGCGGCGGCGGCTGGTTCGGCGGCGGCGGCGCGGTGTTCCCGTTCGTGCAGCCCGACACGATGACCTTCGCGCCCGTCTGGTTCTGCAGCTTGGCCTTGGCCGCGGCCTCGGCTGCGGCGATCGTCGAAGCCGAGGCACCGACCTCTTCGCCGTAGTTGTTCGACGCGGCCGCCGCGCACTCGTTCGTGGCGATGGCCACGGTCACGCAGTGGCTGGCGCCATTGTTCGAACAGTTCGTCAGCGCCTGAAGGCCGGCCTGGTCTTGGCTGGCGGCGATCGCCGCGCCGCCTGCCATCGTCACGGGCGGATTCTCGTTGACGTAGCCAAGCGCCACCGCGTAGTACTGATCCGCAGCGTTCGCAGGTGCGGCAGTACCGACAAGGCCGGCGACGGTCGCGGCCGACGCCAGCAGGGTGGCGGCCATGGTCCGGCCCCGCAGTTTGGCGCGGCCCTGGTGTGCGGTGGTCATGATCTCTCCTGTGAGGTTGTCGCGGCCCCTGGTGGAGCGCGGTCTGGTTCTTTGGACTTTCGTCGCGGGGATGTAGGTGTCTGTGCCGACTGATCGGCCGTTCGCTTGTTCTTTCCCGCTGCACCAATAGTCGTGCGCGGAAAGCCGCTGGGTAATCGCCGGGAAGCCAGAATCCACCTGGCACAAGGAGAGGGTTTTCTATCCGCCAGGCAAGGGCTTTGCGGATCGGTCGCAGCTACCAGTTGCTTGGCGAGTAGTCCTTCAGGAAGCAGCCGTGCAGATCTTCGCCCAACTCGCCGCGGACGATCGGGTCATACACGCGGGCGGCACCGTCGACGAGGTCGAGTGGCGCATGGAATCCCTCTTCGGCCAGCCGCAGCTTCGTCGGGTGTGGACGCTCGTCGGTGATCCAGCCCGTGTCGACGGCGGTCATGAGAATGCCGTCCTGCTCGAGCATCTCCGCTGCGCTGGTTCGGGTGAGCATGTTCAGCGCGGCCTTGGCCATGTTGGTGTGCGGATGCCCAGGGCCCTTGTACGCCCGACTGAACTGGCCCTCCATTGCAGACACGTTCACGACATATTTGCGGCGGGCACGAGAAGCTGCCATCGCCGGGCGCAGCCGGCTCACCAGAATGAACGGCGCGGTCTGGTTGCAGAGCTGAACCTCGAGCAACTCCATCGCATCGACCTCGTGCACGCGTTGCGTCCAACTGTTGATCGACGCGGTATCGGGCAGAAGGCCACCCGCGTCGATGGCCGTTCCGGCAGCGATCCGGTCCGGCGACGCGCTGCGGGCGGTGAGAGCCAGGTCGGTCACCGGAGGGCTGGAGCGATGGGCCCACGCCCGCACGGCAGGGGATGACCCGGGAAAAGACACCGCATGGGGAGCCTGGCGCTCGGCGAGGCTGCCTGCCAGCGCCGCGGGATGGGCGTCGCTGACGCGGTCGAACGTGACCACGTCGACGAGTTCCTGCTGCGGCGTGCGCTCGGCCTCGACGAGCGCCGCGTAGGAGCCGGGGGCTCGGCGCACCGTCTGGGCGGCGTTGTTGATCAGGATGTCCAGCGGTCCCTGCGCGGCGACGGTGTCCGCGAGCGCGACGACCTGAGCGGGGTCGCGCAGGTCGATCCCGACGATGCGCAGCCGGTGCAGCCAGTCGGCACTGTCGGGCATCGCCGTGAAGCGGCGCACGGCGTCGTTCGGAAAGCGGGTGGTGACCGTCGTGTGGGCGCCGTCACGGAGCAGCCGAAGCGCGATATACATGCCGATCTTGGCGCGGCCACCTGTGAGCAGGGCGGTCTTGCCGGTGAGGTCGGTGCGGGCGTCGCGCTTGGCCCTGTTGACCGCGGCGCACTCGGGACAGAGTTGGTGGTAGAACGCGTCGACCACCGTGTAGCGGTTCTTGCACATGTAGCAGGCGCGCGACCGGAGCAACGTTCCTGCCGAGGCTCCGACCGCAGTCGACACGAGGGGCAGGCCGGCAGTTTCGTCGTCGATGCGGCCGGGCGCTCCGGTGGCGGTGGCCGCGGTGACGGCGTGATCTGCGGCCGCCACCGCGTCGCGCTTCGCGTGGCGGCGGGCCTTCTTCACCGACTTGAATATGGCCGCGGTGGCCCGCCGGACGGTGACGGCATCGGGATGCTCGGGCGGCAACGACTCGATCTCGGCCAGCACCGTAAGGCACGTGTTGAGCTTGTCCGGGTCGATTCCGTTCACGCTGGAAGAGTACGGCTCATTTCGGCTCCGACCCCGCGAGGCCCTCAAGTGCGTAGAGCTGCGGCAGATTGACGACGATCGCCTCCTGCGTGCTGCGGGCAAGAACGATCACGGCGGGATTGTCGGGGTCCGGATTCTCTTCTCGGTGCGGAACATAGGGCGGGACGAAGACGTAGTCGCCTGGCGCCGTGGCAATGCGGACCTCTCGAACACCGTCGTGGAATACGAACTCGGGGTTTCCGCTTCGGACGAAGATCGCCGTTTCGGATTCGCCGTGATGGTGGTTGTCGGACACCGTCCTCGGCGAGACATGGGTCTCACCCATCCAGATCTTCTCCGAGCCGACCGAACCACCGCTGATCGCGGCGAGCCTTCGCATTCCCTCTGTCTGCGCTGTAGCAGTACTGACCTGCGATGCCTTGACATGGTGCACCCGCGTGCGCAGCGACATCTCGACATGGTTGGCGTTGGCTGCAGGCAGATCTGGATGAAATCCGTCCCGGTCGTTCATGGCGCCTCATCTCCTCGCATCAGGCCGTGCCTGCTGGCAGTAACACCTCGGTTACCGCTGCCGGGAAACATCGTTTGGCGCCAGCAGTGACGACACCATCTCCACGGCGAGCAATTCTGGGATGGAGCGATGAACGCTCAACCATCGAAGGAGCACCACCGTGAGAATCAAATCTATGTCGCCGACAATCCTGTTGGCCACGGGCGCCATCACCGTCGCGATGTTCGCAGCACCGGCTGCTGCTGCGGCGTCGACGAGCACGGGGAACCCAAGCCCGGTTCAGACCACCTGCGGTTCGATCGGCCCTGGTTCTGAGTGCGTGACACCCGGGAATGCGCAGATCGACGACGCCCCACCAGGGGTTGGCTACGATCCCTATGGCGAGTTCGGCCTTGCGTTCGGCGGCTTTGGCGGCGGGTTTGGCGGCGGCGGCTTTCACGGCGGCGGCTTTCACGGCGGCGGGCACCGGTAGCAGTGACTGACAAACGTACGCGGAGCCGATCGCAGGACACCCGGCGCGCTCGGCGGTTCGATCGGAATCGCCACCGCGATTGTCGTGCCGCCGCCGGCGGGACTCGCCACTTGTATGTGGCCGCCGAGAGCCTCGACACGATCCGCGAGGCCCACCAGTCCGGAGCCCGCGCTTGAGTTGGCCCCGCCGACTCCGTCGTCGCGAATCGCAAGGCAAAGTTGTGGTCCGTCGGTTTCCACACTCACACTGACCTCCGACGCCTTTGCGTGTTTGGCCGCGTTTGTGAGTGCTTCTGCGACAACGTAATACGCTGCAACTTCAACCGAATCGGGCAACCGCTGATCAACCCCGATGCGCACCACGGCCGGTACCGCGGAGCGGCGGGCAAGTGTCTTGATCGCGGGACCCAGTCCGCCCCTTGACAAGATGGCCGGATGAATCCCGCGGGATATCTCCTGTAGATCCTCGAACACACCCGTCAGTCCGCTGACCACGACGGATAATTGCTCGCTGAGCTGTTCCAATTCGGCTGGCACCGCCGCCTCGGCGGCGCGCAGCGCCAGCGCGAGTGAGACCAGCCGCTGTTGAGCACCGTCGTGTAGGTCGCGTTCAAAGCGCCGCCTGGCACCGTCGGCCGCCGCGACGATGCGCGCTCTCGAGGCGGTGAGCTCCGTGCGGGTCTCCGCGTTGGCGATCGCCGTTGCGACGAGGTCGGCAAAGTCGCCGACCCGCGCCTCGGTGTCATGGGGAAGCGGCTCGGACCTCAATGAGCCAACGACAGCCGCGCCCCACAGCCGCCCGCCCACCACGATCGGCGTACCCACCCCTGAGTGCACGCCCAGTTCACTGACGTATTCGGCGTCGAGGCCCGTGATTTCGTCATGCCGATCAATCCGGGCGGGGTGTCCCGTGCTGAGAACCGAAGCAACGATGCTTTCACGCTGGAACGAAAACCGCTTTCCCGCAAACATTTTCTTCGCGCCAGGCTCGTTGTGCGCGGCCACCACGATCGCCGCACCGTCGGGTTCATACCGAACCAGGGCGGCGTGGTCCACGCCCAGGCAACGGGCCAGTTCATCAGCGACCGACGAGAACACTTCAGACGGCGGGACCGCACGCGCGACCAGAGTTGCCACGCGTCGAAGCGCCGCTTGTTGCCCGGCGAGCACCTCGGCCTCGTGACGGCGTCGATTCGCTTCTGCGGCGCGTAGTCGGACCTGGCCGGCAAGGATGTTGGCCAACAGCGCGATGGGCAGAAAAACCACGATCGCCACCGCGTCCTCCCCCGTGATCGGGAAGACGTGCCCGTCCGACGACAGGTGGAAGAAGGCATATACGGCGGCGCTGACGAAGGTCGTCGTCACCGCCAACCCGAAGTCCCACCCGGCGGAGATCACCAGGACACCGAACAAGAAAATCACACCGAAGGCCATCTGTGGGAAGACCTTCTCGAGCAGATAGGCCAACGCAGTTTCGGTCACGATGAAGCACGCCACGACCGCGATCCCCAGCCACAGCGGCGGGGCTGTCGGACGGACCAACAGCGACATCAGGCGGGCGCGACCATCCGGCCTACCCAATCCAACGTCACATGTGCGGCTTACGGAAGTCGCACTTGACCGTTTCCGCGTCATTACGCCAGCCCACATCGATTCCTGCGGACTCGAACAAGGCCGCAACCAAAAGCGTAGGCGGCGTTCCTGTATGCCAGCTGTACGGCGCGAGCCCCATGGGACCGGGGAATTTACCGCTAGCAGGTAGCTCGGGAGTAGTGCTGGCGGTCAACGAGGTTGGACGCCAGCGCCGACGACAGAGGCGATGGCGGTCGCAATGCTGAGAGCCATGACCATCCCCCCGTACCGTGTCGAACCGGTGTCGAGCGACCTCATCGACGACTCGATGCATCCCGACATCGCGGCTTCATTCGCTATCCACGACACCGCAGCTGCGCGCTCGGAGGTCGGTCTGGCCGAAATGCCGACCATCGTGGCAACGGGTCCGTTCGACGACCTGTCGGACGGCGAACAACTCGCCGACGCATTCACCTTGGTTCGGCAGCGCTATAGCGCGCAGTTGGTTCTGCTCGGTACAGGCCGTCAGCGCACCGCGGTCGTGCGGCGCACATTTTCGCGGGGCGTCGGGTCCGACGTGCACCTCATCAGAGCAATGTCGACCGGCCTGTGGTCAGAAATCGTCGCCGCCGCGGATATCGTCGTGCCGGGGACTACGTCACAGCCGGCACATCTGCTTGATGTTCTGGCAGCCGGCCGCCCCGTGGTCGCGCCCGTCAATCCAGCGACCGTCAAGCTGGTGCTACCAACCAGCGCGGGTTTGGTCTACCGGCCCGGTGACGTCGATGCCCTGGCAGCGGCACTACTGCGACTCTTGGCGTCACCCACACTGCGCTACGGAATGGGTTGTCGCGCAGCCGAAGTTGGACGCCGCGATCCTCTCATCATGAGGCTGCAGCACCCCGAGATGGCCGGCGGTTACGCGCGACGTCATCCGGCAGCCGTTAATGTGGGCCGACCAGACGTGGTCTGAGGCGTTCCGGCGTGATCACGGCGCTCGCAGCGATGGCGTCGATCAACGCATCGGCGTAGTCGGCCAAACCCGAGGCGTCGATGCCGTAGGGCGCCGTGCCGTGCAGGGCAAGGCCGGCCGACGCGCGGCGAAGTACGGTGACCGCGCCCTTGCCGTTGCCGCGCTGGACATGGGTGATGCCGACCGCGAGCTGGGCAAGTGATTGCCACAACGTCTTTTCGTCTTCCGGGCCGTTCTTCCATGCGGCCTCGAGCACCTCGTGCGCGTTGAAGGCCAAGCCGCGGTCCAGCAGATCCTGGGCATAGGCAAGGGTTTCGGCCGCAGGCAACTCGAGGTCATCCGGAATTCGTGGAATGCCTTGGCTGCCCTGCGGAAGCGGTCGACCGAGGGCGTCGCGGGGGCGATCGCTTCGTGGCCGGCCGGATTCGTCGCGATCACGCTCATGCCGACTCAATGTGGAATGTCCAGAGAGTAGATGCGTGCGTCCCAGCCGGCCAGCTCAACCGACGACGACGTCGACGTGGCCGGGGTCTCGGACAGGTTGGCAAGCAGCAGATCGGCGCCGATCCATTCTCGGCCGATTTCGACGGTCCTCGGATCACGTCCGCAGTTGGCGATGACAAGAAGGCGCCCGTTCGCGGTGGCTCTGGTGTACGCCCAGATCTGCGGGTCCTCGGCCATCAGCGGAGTGAAGTCGCCGTCCACCAGGATGGGTGATTCGTGGCGGAGCCGAATCAGGGCCTGGTAGTGCGCGAACACCGACTCGGTTGCGTCGATCTGGACTGCGGCGTTCAACCAGGTGTAGTTGGGGTTGACTGCCAGCCACGGATCACCGGTGGTGAAGCCGGCGCTCGGTCCCGCGTCCCATTGCATTGGTGTGCGGGCGTTGTCGCGGCTGATCTTGGCCAGGCCGGCCAGCGCCGCGGACTCATCTCCGCCGGTTTCAAGCACATTCGTGTAGTGGTTGACGGCCTCGAGGTCCTTGTGGTCCTGCGGAAGTCGGAACGGGTAGTTCGTCATTCCGAGTTCTTCACCTTGGTACACGAACGGCGTTCCGCGCATGCCGTGCAGAACGGTCGCGAGCGCCTTCGCCGAGGCGGCCCAGTAAGCCGGGTCGTCGTCCCCGAACCGGGACACGACGCGGGGCTGGTCGTGGTTGTTCCAATACAGGCTGTTCCAACCGGTTTCGGCCAACGCCGCCTGCCACCGATGCAGTGACCTCTTTAGAACGACCAAGTCCAGACCCCGGTAGTCGAACTTGCCCCCAGGGCCCTGGTCGACGGACACGTGCTCGAACTGAAAAACCATGTTGAGCTCGCCCCGGGCGGGATCGGTGTACAGACGTGCCTGTTCGGTTGTGACGCCCGGCATTTCGCCGATCGTGATGAACTCGCCGTCGCGGCCGGCGAAGACCTCGCTTGTCATCTCGGCGAGATAGTCATGCACGCGGGGCCCGTCGACGAACTTTTCCATGGCGTGAGCGAACCGCTGCCCCGGGATCGCCGCTGCGTCGGGAAGCCCCTCGGCCTTGGAGATGAAGTTGATGACATCCATCCGGAACCCGTCCACACCACGGTCGAGCCACCAGACCATGAGGTCGTGGACGGCCTTGCGAACCTGTGGGTTCTCCCAGTTGAGATCCGGTTGCTTGCGGTCGAACAGGTGCAGGTAGTACTGGCCGGTGGTCTGCTCCCATTCCCACGCCGATCCCCCGAACAAAGAGCCCCAGTTGTTCGGCTCGGCACCGTCACGGGCGTCACGCCAGATGTACCAGTCCCGCTTGGCGGTGCCGCGCGACGAACGAGACTCGACGAACCACGGGTGCTCATCCGAGGTGTGGTTGACGACAAGGTCCATCACCACCTTCATCCCGAGGTCGTGCACCTTGGCGAGCAGCGCGTCGAACTCGGCGAGCGTGCCGAACAGCGGATCGATGTCACGGTAGTCACTGATGTCGTAGCCGTTGTCGGCCTGCGGTGAGCGATAGATCGGTGACAACCAGATCACATCGACCCCGAGCGCCCTCAGATAGTCGAGGCGGCCGACAATGCCACCCAGGTCGCCGAAGCCGTCGCCGTTCGAGTCGGCGAAGCTGCGCGGATAGATCTGGTAGACGACGGCAGATTTCCACCACTCCTGTTGGGACAGTGTCATTTCCGACTGCCAATCACGTCGCGGTACACCTTGACGTACTTGTCGATCATGGCGGAAACCGTGAAACGCTCGGCGGCGAGTTCGGCGATCGCGGGGCGATCGAGTCGGCCCGCGGCGGCAACCGCGGTCACCGCAGAATCGATGTCGTCGACGAGAAAACCGGTGACGCCATGCGAAATCAACTCGCCCATCGAGCCTCTCGAGTTGGCAATGACCGGCGTGCCACAGGCCATCGCCTCGACCACGCTGTATCCGAACGGTTCGTCGAAGTCGATGAGGTGCAGCAGCGCGTGCGCTGCCCCCAGTATCTCGGCGCGATCAGACGCGTCGACGGGCCCGATGTAGCGCACCAGGTCCCCGTCGACGTGCGGTGCGACCTCGTCGTCAAAGTACTTCTGGTCCTGGATGATTCCGGCGATGTCGAGCCGACGGCCGCATCTTCGGGCGACTTCGATCGCGTGTGCGGTGCCCTTGTCGGGGTGGATCCGGCCGAAGAACAGCAGATGCTCGCCGGGACTCGAATGGATTGCGAATCGGTCGATATCGATGCCGTGGTGAATGGTGGCGGCGTAGTGCAGATCCGGGTGTCGATCGGCGTCGCTTATCGAGACGTACGCGCCCACACCGTCGTAGCGCTTGTAGACGGGAATGATGCGATCGGATGAGAAGCCGTGGATCGTGGTGACCACCGGTGTGGACACGAGATTGCTGTACGTGAGCGGCAGGAAGTCGAACCCGTTGTGGATGACGTCGAACTCGCGGGCGCTTTCGAACACGGACGCGATGTGCAGGCACTCTGCGACCTTGGCGTCGATCGTCGCATCCTCAGACCAGCCGCACGGCGCCGTCGCCCGCAGGCGCGCCGAGGTGATCGAATCCGCAGTGGCGAACAGCGTGACGTCGTGGCCGGCGGCCACCAGGCCCTCGGTGAGCAACGAAGCGAACTGCTCCCACGGCCCGTAGTGCCGAGGTGGTGTCCGCCACGCGATCGGCGAGAGCACGGCGACTCGGATCGGACCGTCAGCCTTGCCTTGGAACCAGATGGGCTCAGGCTACCCGGAACTACGATGCTCGCGTGAGGGCAGAGATGGCGGCGGCGCACGCCGCGGTGGATGAAGCGGTCGCGATTGTGCGGGACGGGCGCGCCAAGCCACACAAACGGATCGACAAGGCGGCCAAGGACTTCGTCACCGACGTCGACCTGGCCAGCGAGTCGGCTCTGCAGCGCTCGCTCGCAGCATCAACTCCCGACATCGGCTTCTACGGCGAGGAAGGCGGCGGGGCACCCCTCGAGACGGGCAAGGTCTGGGTCGCCGATCCGCTCGACGGAACCATCAACTATGCGACCGGCTCGCCGCTGTGCGGGGTGATGCTCGGCCTACTCGAGGACGGCGTGCCGACACTGGGCGTGATCGACCTGCCGTTTCTCGGCATTCGGGTCGACTCGGGTGCGGTGGCGGACGTCGCCGCGTTCTCCGACGCGATCATCGGGATGGGTGACGCCTTCCACCGGGGCGGCGCGCGGATGGACGCGTATCTGGAGATGACCATGAGCGTGCACCGGCGAGCGATGCGCTTTCGCTGCGTCGGCGCGGCGTCGGTGCTGTGGACCTGGCTTGTCAGCGGCCAGATCCAGGGCATGGTGCTGGCCCATAACAACCCGTATGACGTCGTCGCCGGGCACGCAATCGCCCACGCGGCCGGAGCGATATGCACCGACTACGCCGGCGCCCCGCTCGATCTGGACTCTGCCGGAGCCATGGCGGCCGTGCCAGGCATCCAGACCGAGCTCGTCAGCCTCGCGAGCGATCTCGCGGCAGCAGCGCGCAACGAATGAGACACCCGCGGAAGCACCTCAGTGCAGAAGGTGAGCGGCGCTGAGGGAGGCCGCATACGAGCGGCTCAGCCAGGCCGGCCAAAGATGCGTCGAGGTGATGCGGTCGTAAGGAAAGTCGTTGCCGTACAACTTCGTTCGCCTGAAATAGTCGACGCGGGCGTCGTGGTCGGCATCCGTCTGCCCGGTATCGGCAAGGATTGCCCGTGCCGCCCGGCGAATCGCACCGGGCAGCATGTTGGCCAGCTCCTCGGCCGTCTGAGTCGTGACGACCAGGCGGCTCAGCCTCGGCCGAATTATGGTGGTGGCACATCGGTGATGCGCCAACGTCGCGTACTTCGCGACCACGTCGGGGAGACCGCCCCTCGCGTAGGGATCGGCGATCGGCACGGCGTACCACTCCAGGAGAGCGTCCTGCCGCGTGATGTTCCTCGTCAGCATCGCGGTGCGGTACGCGCCGGGCATGACCACCTTGAGCCGGTCCCCGACGAGCGCCTGAAGGTCGGCGACCGCACGCTTCTTGCACGCGGCATGGCGGCGGAGCACCGGGTCCCGGATGCTGGGATGGGTCAGGACGCCGCTGAAGTAGAAAATCGGCGCATCGTCCTCGCAGTGCGTCGCCAGGCCCTTCACCAGATCGAGGGGTCCCGTCACATTGAGCACTTCCATACGATCGTTCAGCGCGGGGTCGGCTTGCAGATCGCTGTCAAAGTAGCCACTGCCATTGACCAAGACGAGCGATACGAGCCCGCCCCCGCTTTCGCGAACGAGGGCGAGGATCTCTTGGATCGCCTGCGCGCGCTGTCCTTCGTCGCTCAAATCGATGCGCAGATGGATGTGGCGCGCTCGCTCAGCCCCTCCCAGGGCCTCGTACCCTTTGATGTCCCCCAGAGCTCGCCGCGACAGGCCGATCACCCGGGTCTCCGGATCCCTTCGCAGCAGGTGATGGAGAACGGCATTGCCAAGGCCCTCGCCGTCGCCGGAGAGAAGCACATAGCGAGGGTTCGACTCAGACACGAAGCAATTCGGGGCGCATGATCCCTGCCGACCTTACTGCTGAAGTCAGGTCCAAATCGGGAGAACTGCGATCGAGCAGCGCGCAACGACTGAGACCAGCCTTCGGCCGCTTTGCCTCCGCCCTGCCCACACCGGTTTGTAGGCTCTCGTGCATGCCGTTGAACAACGGTGAGGTCTTCGCCGGCTACACAATTCTTGGATTGCTCGGTACCGGTGGCATGGGTGTTCTCGATCGTGGTGAGTTCAACGGCCGACTCTGGATCTCGATGGACTACGTGGACGGCGCTGACGCAGGTCGATTGATCCGACAGTCCTACCCGGGCGGCATGCCAGAACGAGACGTCGCGGAAATCGTGACAGCGGTCGCCGATGCACTCGACTTCGGACATGAGCACCGTCTGCTCGATCGCGACGTCAAACCTGAGAACACCCTCGTGACCGCATCTGATAGCGTCGGCGCAGGGTGCTCTAAACCGACTGCGTTGGCTGCCACCACATTTCACCTATTGACCGGTGCGCCACCGTTTCACTCGAATCGCGCCGTCGTAATCAGCCAACATCTTTCTACGCCACCACGATGAATATCGGACCGCCGACCCGATCTCGGGCACCTCGACGCCGTGCTGGGGAGGGCGCTGGCCAAAACCCCAACGAGCGCTACCCGAGTTTTCTCACCCAGTGGCGCCCCGGACAATCCGCAGAAAGCCGACTTGGCGATCGACGGCAACCCAGAAACATCGTGGCCCACCGTCACCTATAAGGACCCGGTCCCGTTTCCGAATTTCATCGAGGGAGAGGGACTGCTGCTGCATCTGTCCGAGCCGACCGCGCTAAGCGCCGTCACGATCGATTTGTCCAGCACGGGAACCGAGGTGCAGATCCGGTCGTCGCCCACCGAAACCCCGACCACGTTGGCCGACACGACGGAGCTGACCCCCGCCACGCCACTGCAGCCGGGACATAACGCCATTGAGGTACACGACCGAACCAAGACGGAAATCTCGGAGATCACGCTGCAGGCGGCTGCCTAGCGCGAGCCCGCGATGTTGGGATCGGTAGCAACGCCAGCACTGTCCACTTGCACGCAGGCGGTCACCGGGGCCGCGCCGACCGAAGGAACGACATGAACACCAGCCACATCCTGAAACGAGGAATCGTCGGGCTGACAACGGCCGTGTTGGTGTCCGGCGGTATGGGTCTGGCCGCATTGGGGCTAGCGGGAACCGCACAGGCCCGGCCCACCTGGTGCCCAGGCGATCCGATGCCCAGAGAGGCGCCGTGGCCAGACTTTCAGTGGACCTCCTGCTACGAGTACAGCGGAGCAGGAGGACAGTACGGTTGGGTCGACTTGGGCACCGGGATCTTTCACCCCATGCCCCTCGATATTCCGGCGACGCCTCCGCCTCCCAATCCGCCGGAATGCATCGGTTTCTTCCCGCTCCCCGGGGTGGACCCGTCGCACTGCGTGATCTAACGGAGTGACAGAAAGGCCCAGGCCGGGAAGTTATGTCCCTGGCCTGGGCCTCATATCGGAGCTGCTGGGAATCGAACCCGCTACAGAAATATTCTTGACCTGCGTAAACGCGGAATTTGACCACGCTCGGAGTTTCGTGTGCGTGTCGCGGCCTCCGCTCCCACGGCCAGGTCATCAGGGCCCACACGATGAGGACGATCGCGACTCGGTCAGCAAATACACCGGCCACGGGCCCAAAACGTCCAGCAGTGACGCGGTGGGGGTTCCTGTTGAGGTAGCCGCAGTTGGTTCCCGTGATCGCGTTTGAAGGTGAATGCTGCCCTCACGAGCGTCGCGATCGAAGGAATGGCAGTCAGCAGCCTGTCAGAAGCTGCTCACATCCTGCTCGGCTTGACCGAACTGGACCTGCTTGCCGTCGTATTCACCGGTGCACTTGAGCGTCACATGGTATGTGCTGCCCAGCGGAGGAGCCGGGACGTCGATCGACGTCGAGGCATTCGGACCGACGTTGATTTGACGGTTGAGGCCGGGCGCGAATACGCCACTTGTGGCCTTCGCGTCGTAGGCACACGTACCGCCCAAAGGCCCGTTGTTCGTGACGGTCACTGTCCTCTGCAGCGCTCCACCGCCGATCGTCATCCGAACAGCGTCCGTCGGCGGCGCGCATTTCTCCGGTTCAATAACTTCCGGCTTCACCGAACCTGGAGGGCATGGCTTGGGCGGTGGCGGCGGTGGCGGCGGTGGCGGCGCGGCTTTTTCGATGCAACTGAACTGTTGCGTGCTGCTCCAGCCGGCGGCGCCGTCAGGTGTAGCAACATTGCCACGTGCCAAACCCTGGGCGTCGATGTCACCGGTGAAGTGCCACGACTTTCCGTTACCGGGGCCGCTAGTCCAATTTATTGTGAAGTCGAGCTTGGTTCCGTTCCTGATGCCGCCAGAACCAGTACCGTAAGAGACTTGTGACGTGCCCGGCGCATTAGCCGGCGTGTAAAAGGGCGTGCCAACGACGTAGTCGTTGGACGTACCGATGACTGCGTGGGTCCCATTGGCTACATCCATGCTCAAAGTTCCGCCGCCAGGCCACAGATATTTGATACACGCAGGCTCCGCCCCAGCCGGGGCTGCGGTGGAGACCGCGACGAACCCTGCAGTGAGCGCGGTCGCCGCGACGAACAACGCCGATCTGTTCAATACCTTGGCTTGGGACATCGGGCAACCCTCTCTTGGTTTGTGCGGGCGCGACCCCTCTGGGGGAGGACGCTACTTGTTGCTGTCCCAAAACGAATCAGGTGTTTCCCTACGTTTTCCCCGCGGCACACCTGACGTGGGTCGTCGCCAAATTGACATACGTGCATTCACGATCATGCTGACCTGCGGAAATGCGGGGCCTGAGTAAGCGACACTACCTGAAACGACCAGCGGATACGCGAGAGGTGTTGACGGCGTCAACACGGCCTTCGGCCTCTGGAACTCCACCATGTCCATACCGGATTTGTAGGCTCATGGACATGCCGTTGAACAACGGTGAGGAATTCGCCGGCTACGTGATCCAGCAATTGCTCGGCACTGGTGGAATGGGCGAGGTCTACCTCGCCCAACATCCTCGTCTACCCCGTCAAGACGCGCTCAAGATCTTGTCCACGGCCTCAACCGCCGACGAAGAGTTTCGGGCGAGATTCATACGCGAAGCCGAATTGGCCTCTGCGCTTCGGCACCCACATATCGTCGGCGTTCTCGATCGTGGTGAGTTCAACGGCCAACTCTGGATCTCGATGGACTACGTGGACGGCGCTGACGCAGGTCGATTGATCCGACAGTCCTACCCGGGCGGCATGCCAGAACGAGACGTCGCGGAAATCGTGACAGCGGTCGCCGATGCGCTCGACTTCGGACATGAGCGCGGTCTGCTCCATCGTGACGTCAAGCCTGAGAACATCCTCGTGACCGCATCTGATGGCCGTCGGCGCAGGGTGCTGTTGACCGACTTCGGTATCGCTCGCCGGATCGACGACGTCAGCAACCTCACCGACGACAACGTCGCGTTGGGAACCGTCAGCTACATCGCCCCCGAGCAGCTCCTGGGCAGGCCGCTCGATGGCCGGGCGGACCAATATGCGTTGGCAGCCACTGCATTTCACCTGTTGACCGGTGCGCCACCTTTTCAAGACTCGAATCGCGCCGTCGTGATCAGCCACCATCTGCATACGCCACCACCACGCATATCGGACCGCCGACCCGATCTCGCACACCTCGACGCAGTGCTGGGCAGGGCGCTGGCCAAAGACCCCAGCGAGCGCTACCCGAGTTGCCTCGACTTTGCCCGAGCCCTGACGCGGCAGGGTCCACGCCGGGACACCGCTTCAGCACATCCGCGGACGCAGCGTCTCGAGCGTTTGGCCGTTCACGGGACAGCACACGCCGTCACGCAGAGCGCTGTTGATCCTCAAGGTCAGCACGGGACCTTGTCGTTCCAATTAGTGCCATATGACCCGATCGACAACATGCCCGCCACGCTCCCGGTCCAGATACAAACTCAACTCACGACCGTCCAGCTCGCCGACGGCGACGAGGTCGAGGTCACTGGCGTCTGGGACGGCACCACCCTCGACGCCGACACAATCGCCACCTTCGCAGCCGGCGCTCCTCCGAAACCACGCTCGTCCCCGCCACGTGTCGAATCGTCGCGTGACAAAGCCCCGAAGCGCAGAAGCGGACGGACTGCGACGCGCGTCGCACTTGTCGGTGTCATCGTGTTGGCGGCGGCTGCGGTCGTGTGGTTCACCGACGGGTTCGGCCTCTGGACTCGCGAAGGACCGGTCATCAAGCCAGTGAGTGCAACCGTTTTCGCACCCAGTGGTTCCCCGGACAATCCGCAGAAGGCCGACTTGGCGATCGACGGCAACCCGGAAACATCGTGGCCCACCGTCACCTATAAGGACCCGGTCCCGTTTCCGAATTTCATCGAGGGAGAGGGACTGCTGCTGCATCTGTCCGAGCCGACCGCGCTGAGCGCCGTCACGATCGATTTGTCCAGCACGGGAACCGAGGTGCAGATCCGGTCGTCGCCCACCGAAACCCCGACCACGTTGGTCGACACGACGGAGCTGACCCCCGCCACGCCACTGCAGCCGGGACATAACGTCATTGAGGTACACGATCAGACAAGAACGTCGAATGTGCTGGTGTGGATCTCCAAGTTAGGCACGACCGATGGCCAAAGCCGGACGGAAATCTCGGAGATCACGCTCAAGGCGGCTGCCTAGCGCGAGCCCGCGATGTTGGGATCGGTAGCAACGCCAGCACTGTCCACTTCACGCGGGCGGTCACCGGGGCCGCGATGAAACCGGCGGAGTACGGCTTAGACCATCGGCGGCGGGCTCCCAGCCGGGCCCAACAGATCGGCGCTGGTGTTCGACGAGGTGCGCCGCCACCGCCCGTATAGCGGCAACTCACGCGTCGACTCGCCGGCCGGCACCCACCATCGTCGGGCAACGAACCGAATCGCGGTCCGCACGTAACGAGTCGTCTCGGAGTACCACCGCCATTCGTACAGGCGACCGGTCAGCAACCGTTGCGCAAGCGCCTCGGATTCGACGCCCTGCAGATACGGCCGGACCCACGTCACCATCACCCACGCCCGCTCTGCCGCCTCGCCGGGAAGCCGGAAGGTCCACTCGATCGGACCGTCACCGGCGGCCATGGTGTGCCGCAACGCGGGCCGTTCCAGCTCGGAACCCTCGCCCGATTCCGGCACACCAAACAGTTGCACCGCAACGTTGTGAAAGACCCCGGGCCCACCCACCTCGAACCGCACGCGGTAGACGTCGGTGGAGTCGTCGCGGTCCGTGGAAAACGCCACCAACCCGCCGACGGCGACATAGCGGGAGAACACCAATTGGCTTCCCACCATGACGAGCCGGCGCACCGCCAGCACCACCGTCAACGTCGCGACCGTCAGAGCGACGACACCCCAGATCAGATCCACCCGCACAGAGTGTCAGAGACTGAACAAGAAACCGGGTGACAACGCTCCGACACAAGAAAGGCCCCACTCAGCCGCGCTCATATGCGAGCAGACTTGATGCCATGCGCGCGGTTGTCTTTGAGGATTTCGGTGGTTCTGTGGATGTCCGATCGGTCGCCGATCCGGCACCATCACTCGGGGGCGTTGTCGTGGAGGTGCACAGTACCGGTCTTTGTCGCAGTGACTGGCATGCATGGGCCGGGCACGACCACGGGGTAGATCTCCCACACGTTCCAGGTCACGAGTTGGTCGGCGTCGTAGCTGAGGTGGGCGCCGACGTACGACGATGGACAGTCGGCGACCGAGTCACGACACCTTTCGTGTGCGGCTGCGGCGCATGCCAGTGGTGCCTGAACGGACAGGCACAGGTGTGTCCGGACCAGACCCAGCCGGGTTTCACACACTGGGGTTCCTTCGCCGAGTATGTGGCCCTGCACTCTGCTGACACCAACTTGGTCGCAGTCTCCGATGTCGTTGAGGATGCCGCGGCGGCTGCACTGGGCTGCCGGTTCGCTACCGCCTACCGCGCGCTGAATGCCCGAGCAGGCATACGACGCGACGAGTGGATCACGGTGGTCGGGGTCGGCGGTGTGGGTCTGAGCGCCGTGCAGATCGCCGTCGCCGCAGGCGCCAAGGTGGTGGCAGTCGACCGCACCCCCACAGCTCTGGCCTTGGCGCGGAGCTTGGGGGCGGAGCACACCGTCCTCGCCGATGGTCGCGATGTGGTCGCCCAGGTGCACGAGCTCACTGGAGGTGGCAGCCACGTCGCGGTCGATGCGGTCGGCACGGCGGCCACCTGCGCGGACGCCATCTACAGCCTGCGGCGCCGCGGACGTCATGTTCAGGTCGGGCTGCTACCCAGCGTTCACGGTCACCCTGCGGTGCCGATGGAGCGTGTGATCGCCTGGGAACTGGACATTCTCGGCAGTCACGGCATGGCCAGCGCGGACTATCCGAGCATGTTGCGGCTGGTCGAAGCGGGCACGTTGCGCCCGCAGGCGCTCGTCGAACGCGAAGTAGGACTGGCCGAAGGCGCGCGTCTATTACCGTTGCGCGACTCCGCCGCGCCTGTCGGCGTCACCTTGATCGACCCGCGGACCTGAAACGAACTCCATCGACCCGAAGGCCTGGCGGTACAACGGACACCATCAGTGAATCGCCGAGACCAATCCGAGGTCGGGGACGTCAAGGCAGGCCCGTCACAATCGACGGGTCGTACCCCGAAGTTGACGGGTCGTACCCCGGCAGCTGTCCATACCCCGGCGGCATGTGCTCAGACCCCGGCGGCGGCGACGCATACACCGGCAGCTGTCCATACCCCGGCGCCTGCGGGCCATACCCCTGCGGCGGCCCAAACCCGGGCACCGTCTGACCGGTCCCGGCCAACAACTTCGACGCAACGAAAGTCGCCGCCTGCGCGGTGTATGCGGGGACGTAGCCCTTGGTGTGTCCGCTCCATGAGTTTCCCGGACCCGCGTGACAGATCGGGTCGGCGGGGTTACACAGGTCGATGGCCTTTCCGGCGAACAATGCGCTCTGGCTCGGCAGCGGTCCGCCCGCGCGGTTCGCCACATTTCCGAAGGTGGCGACCGCCGCTACGTTGTCAGCCAACGTGGGCGGTAGAGGATCGCCCCACTTGATACCGCCCACCGGAGTTCCCGCCACGATGTCGACAACGCTCGCGCCTTGCGAGTAGCCGCCCAAGACGATCTGGGTGCTGGGGCAGGCGGACACAACGGATTTGATGTGGGAAATCGCGTCCTTCGCGCCGTCGTCCCCGCCCAGCTGCAACTTGCCTGCGTCATAGTTCACCGCGTAGGTCCCGATGTTCATGCCGACGGCCTGCTTACGCAGCGAGTCGGCGAAGGCATCGCCGACTTGTCCCATTCCTTTGGGCTCGTCCGTGCCCCGGGCGAAGACCACCTCGGCGTCGGCGCAGTCGTCGGCAGACGCAACAGGCGCCCCACTCGGGGCGACATTCAGGACGGCGGCGATGAGCAGTGCCGCAGCGCCCAGCCCGACCCAGCGGCGGCCAGATCGAGTGCTGGCCGCGCGCTGGCTACGCCTGCAATGAGGAGGCATCCCCCAAATTTACTCGTACCCAGGACATATGAGTCGCCTGTGCCGCTTTACGCGGACGTCAGCGAATCCGATGCCACAGTCGGGCCGGTTGCGGGCGCAGAGACAGGGGCCTGCCAAGGCGCGAGTAGGTTGCCGAGTTGCGTTCGCGTGGTGTGCAGCACTACGGACTGCAGCCTGCCGCGCCGATTCACGACTGTCAGCTGTGACGCCGACGACGCTTCGCATCGGTTTATGGGTGGGCGCACGGCCGTGGGCCATCTAGTTGGCTGAAGCGTCCCAGTTAGCCACCTCATACCCGTGTTCAGGTATCAGAGTGTGGATGGACTGTGGATGTGAAAAACGCCCCGATCAGATTTTCTAGGTCTGACCAGGGCGTTCCCGGTGGAGCCGCCGGGAATCGAACCCGGGTCCAACGGCACTTCCTCGAGGCTTCTCCGTGCGCAGTTCGCTACGTCTCTACTCGGATCTCCTGATCACGCAAACAAGTCAGGATGACGATCCCAGTCGCTGTTTGGTGTCCCCGTACATCCCGCGACCGGACGTATGGGTTTGTCCCTCTAGCTGATGCCAGGGTCCGGGCCGAGGGCGCTCCCGGTCTGACAGACACGCAGTCGCTTAGGCAGCGAGTGCGTAGTCGCGCTGATTGGAATCGGCGCTTAATTGGTTGCAACGACGCTTACGGTGGTCTCTTGCCTGCACCGGCACGCTTCCCTTGATTCGATGCGCGATGTCGAAACCGTTCGGCCCCTCGCATCCCTACCGAAACTTTCGGCAGGACATTTCATTCTACCGTTGAGACCAACAATGACCAGGGATTAAAAAGTCCCAGCTAGATCACGTAATTGAGATGCTCGACGATCCGCCTGCCCACGGCCTCGTCGCCGCCGTAGCTGATGGCGTCGTGGTCGACGCTCGTCCGACCACCGGCGAGCCGGGTGAACAGCAGGCCGTCGAGTGCGATCGTGGCCGTCGGTTCTTCGTCGAATTCGTCGACGACCTTGGCCCGCTCATCGACGGCCACGTTGATCGTCCGTGACAGCGGTCCGGTCAACTCGAGCCGCACCCGCGACCCGGTGGGCGCCCCGCCCAACTTGCCGACGACAAACCCCATGCTCGCCGCCATCTCGTCGAGCGCCAGCCGGGCATCAGCACGCGTGAAGTCGCCGTCCGCATCGCCTACCGCGTCACGGACGTCGTGCTCATGCATGAAGCAGTCAAAGGTCCGCACCCGCATGAAGCGGCCGTAGCTGTCGGGCCCCGCTGGGGTCGCAGTCAGCTCGTGCCACTGGTCCTCCCCCATCGCGGTCAGCGCCTCGCGTCGCCGGGCGGTCGTCGTGCGGAAGCGCTCACGCAGTCCCGCATGCGAAACGTCGCGCAGCTTGCGCACCCACCGCTCGTTCAGCACGCCGATGTCGTTGCGCACGTGCTTGAGCGTCGACACGTCGATATCGGCTTCCGGCGTGCCGGCACCCTGCAGCATCGACTCGGTGCCGATCACGTGCGCGACGACGTCGTGCACGGTCCAACCGGGCAGCGAGGTCGACCGGTTCCACTCGGCGTCAGGCAGGGCATCGACGACCCCGTCGATCGCGTCCCAGCTGGCGAAGAGGCCGCTCAACACATCGGATTTGTCCAGCCGTGTCACTGGACGCGAGGGGCTGCTCACGGGCCGACGGTACCGCTCGCGGCGTCGCGAGCGACCGCGATTTGCCCCTAATCCCCGCTGTGTTGGCGTGCAGCGGTGATCGGCCTGCCGAATCGGGGGTCGCCGATGGGGACAGCACGGCCGAACAGGTGGCCCTGTGCCAACCGGCACCCTGCGGCGAAAACCGTGTCGACCTGCGCCGTCGACTCGATGCCCTCGGCGATGACGTCGAGGCCCAGCGAATCGCACAGCCGGATGACCGAGCGGTACAGGGTTTCGATCCGATCCGATTCGGGACCGACAGCCAGACCGCGGTCGAGTTTGATGATCTGCACGGGCAGCGCGTGCAGGTAGGTCAGCGAGCTGTAGCCCGCGCCGAAGTCGTCCAACGCAACCTTGATACCCATCGCGTTCAACCGTGAGATCTGTGCTGCGGCGTCGGCGAGATCGACCACCGGCACCGTCTCGGTGATCTCCAAAACCAGTTGGCTCGGCGTCCAGCCACGGCGTTCCAGCGTCCGACGGACCGCCCGCTCGAAATCCGGGCTACCCAGCCGCGCCGCACCGATGTTGACGTGCAAGACGAGGTCGACCCCGGCGGACAGGAGCTCGCTGCAGGCCAGATCCAGCACCATCACGTCGAGCGCGGCGCCAAGGCCGGCTGCCTCCGCCGCCGCGACGAACGCGTCGGGTTGAATGTCGGTCCCGTTGGGTGCGGTCCACCGCGCCAGCGCCTCGACTGCGACGGGCGTGGTGTCGGGAAGCCCCACCACCGGCTGGTACACGAGGCTGAAGCCGGCCGGTATGCCACCGTTGGCCTGTCGAAGGGCAGTCGGGAAGTCCGTCGAAACCCCCAGCGACGGCCGGTAGATCACCGCGGTGTCCTTGCCGCCCCGCTTGCCCGCATACATCGAGACGTCGGCCTGCCTGAGCAGATCGTCGGACGTGGGCGGCGGTTCGCCGGGTTCAGGACGAACCAGGCCCATGCTGGCGCGGACGCGGATCGAGGAGCCGTGTATCGCGAACGGGTCACGCAGCGCGACGCGGATGCCGTCCGCGACGACCTCGGGCGCCTCCAGTTCACCGTCGATCAGGATCGCGAACTCGTCGCCGCCGATGCGGGCCAGCGTGTCGGACTCGCCGATGCAACGCTGCAGTCGCTCGCCAACCGCGCACAGCAGCTCGTCTCCGCCTGCGTGGCCGAACCGATCGTTGACCTCCTTGAAGTCGTCGAGGTCGACGAAGATCAACACAAAAGGTCCGGAGCGGATCGCATGGTCGAGACGCTGCCCGAAAAGCAGCCGATTGGGCAGTCCGGTCAACGAGTCATGGTGAACCTGATGGGCGAGGCTGCCCTGCGCCTCGTACAGCCGTTCGGTCAGCTGACGTTGTGACCGCATGGCGATCATCTGTCGGACGGCAACCAACAACACCAGCACGACCGCGGCGCTCAACTCGAACGCGCTCAGCGACTCTCCGATATAGATGTGGAAGGAGTACAGCACCGCCATTCCGAGAAACCCGACGTAGGGCAACGCAAGCTGCACCCAGTCGACGGCGTCTCGCCCACGCTTGGTGGCGGGGAACGGCGACAGGTCCAGCACCGCGTACGCGATCAGCACCAGGCCGAGAACGAATCCGATGCTCCCCCAGAGTTGGGCGCCCTCTAAACCGACGGTTCGCAGATAGGTCACCATCCGGTCCGACGAGGCGATGGTGACCACCCCACCGGCCAGCAGAAGGTAGCTCGTCCGATAAGCGCGGTCCTTGCGATAGGTGATCGCGGTGAGCACGGCGGTCACCACGACGACAAGCTCGAGCAACGCATAGAGGTCCAGCACGGCGGTGTTGGCCGACCGGGGCAGGACCGCGCCGGTCCGGTCGCCCAAACCGGATATCAGCACCAAAAGCGAAAACGTGATGGCCGAGACAAGTCCGTCCAAGATCACGATGACACGGGAACCCTTGATCGGACCGTCGCGCTCTTCGGGCACGCAACCACCGGAGCGCACCAGGAGTACAGCGATGACCAGGGTGAGCACCGGGGGCATGAAGTATGCCGCGACGGCAAGGGGCGGTGCCGTGCCGTCGGCGCTGTCTCGGCCCGCATACCGAAGAAGGTCGCCGACCATCGAACTCACGCACGCCGCGACCACCGCCAGCCGCCAGAACCTTGCCAGACCACTCTTGCGGCGCATGACCACCAGTGCGCACACGATGGCCCCGAGGCCGGCGATGGCCTGCAGCACCGTGAACACGCGTTGCGCCGTTTGCTCGCCCCACGGGGCGACCGCATTGACACAGAGCAGCACGAACACCACGGCAAACAAGCCAAGCCGCAGCCGGCCGCCCCTGACCCTCACCCGACCTCTTTCTCCGACGCTGTCCCGCAACTGTTATCTGCCATGATGCCCTATCAGGAGGGGGTGCCGGTCCACCTGTCGCCAAATCGGGCGACCACGGAGCAAACTCGAATGATGCCTGGTAGGCGCCACCGGGCACCACCAACCGCGGCCGGGTAGCGTGCCCGTGGTGTGGGGCGCGGTGTTGGTGATGGCCTTGGCGGCGATGGCCGACCCGCTGCGAATCGGGATCACCGTCCTCGTCATCTCGCGTCCACGGCCCGTGCTCCAACTGCTCGCGTTCTGGATCGGCGGCGTGGCCATGGGATTCGGCGTCGGACTTGGCGTGCTTTTTCTCCTGCGCGACCTCGCGCTGGACTTCATGAACGACCTGGAGTCGACGACCGCGACCTCCACTGTCGGCGTTATTCAGATCACCATCGGCGTGCTTGCCCTCCTGTTGGCCGCGATGATCGCCATGCGATTCCCGACGCGGCGGCGCGCAAGGGTGACGATTCCCGACGTCGAAGCGCAAGCCCCGGCAATGGAGCCCTCGACACCGAGCGCATTGTCGCGGCTCTCGACGCGCGCGGGCGATGCGATGCAGGGCGGATCTCTTTGGGTGGCGTTCGTCGCAGGCGCCTGGCTCGCGACACCACTTCAGTTCATCGCCGCGCTGGCGGCCATACTCGCCTCAGGTGCCTCCGCGGGCACGCAGGTCGTCGCATTGGTCGCCTACCACGTGGTGGCGCTGGCGTCCGCAGAGATCCCGCTCCTTAGTCAGCTGGTCGCGCCGGACAAGACCCAAGCCGTAATCCTGCGCGTGCACGACTGGGTGCTGCCTCGGCGCAGGCACCTCATCGCCGTCATCATCGCCGTCGTGGCCATCTTCCTTGTCGTCAACGGCTTCGGCGGCATGTGAGGCCCAGTCACGCGCCCAGGGGCTGGCCCGCGGCGATCATCGCGACGGCCGCCAGCGCCAGCACCATGCCGACGGCCTGCCACCGAGCGACCCGTTCTCGCAGCACCACGATCGCGAGCAGCACCGTCGCCGCCGGATAAAGCGACATCAGCACGCCAGCAAGCGACAGCAGAGACGCGTGCAGTGCCAACAGCATGGCGATGTTGGCCCCGGCGTCGAGTGCCGCGGCGAGCAAGGCCAGCCGCAGCGGTGTTCCCGTCGGTATCCGCACGTTCCCCGTCACCGCGGCGATGACGAGGACCAGCAGGCTGGCCGCCAGCCGCGCGAACACCAACGGCCACAGCTCGGCTTCGGGCGGTGCTTGCGCGATCATCACGAAGTTCAGCCCGAAAGCCATCCCGGAGCCCACCGTCAACCACGCGACCTTCTTCGTGAACCGGTGCGGGGTGACATCCCCGTCGGTCGCCTCCCGGCTCACCAGAACGACAGCGATCAGCGCCAGCACGACGCCGACGCCGGCGACCGCCCCCGGCCGCTCTCCCAGTGCCAGACCCACGCCGACCGGGATACCGGCGACCAGGATCGCCGTCAGCGGTGAGACCACCGCGATCGGGCCGGTCCCCAACGCGGCGTAGAACCACCAGATCCCGAATGCCTGCGATACGCCACAGAGCCCACCCCACAGAATCGCCTGCTGCGATATGTCCCCACCGACGATCAGCGCGAGCAGCAAAAGCAGCATCAGCGCGATCGGGTAGGACACCAGCACCACGCGAAGTGCCGCGACGCGCCGCGACGCGATCCCGCCGACGAAATCGCTGATTCCGTATCCGAACGCCGACGCCAGCGCGAAGGCGATCCCGATCAGGTCATGCCCTTGGCGCGCCTACCCAGTTCACGGGTCACTTCGCGTTGCGCATCGCGGCGTGCCATGTCCTGGCGCTTGTCATGGGCCTGCTTGCCGCGGGCCAGCGCGAGCTCGACCTTTACCTTGCCCTCGGAGAAGTACAGAGACAGCGGCACCAGCGTCAGGTTGCCGTCTCGGATCTTGCCGACCAACGCGTCAATCTGCTTGCGGTGCAACAACAATTTTCGGTTGCGGCGCGGTGTGTGATTGGTCCAGCTGCCGTGGTGATATTCCGGGATGTGCAGGTTACGCAACCAGATCTCGCCGTCGTCGACGGTGGCGAACGCATCAGCCAACGAAGCCTGGCCGTCCCGCAGGCTCTTGACCTCGGTACCCATCAGCGCAACACCGGCCTCGAATGTCTCGAGGATCGAATAGTTGTGCCGCGCCTTGCGGTTGGTCGCGACCACCCGGTTATTGCTGGACCTCGTCGGGTCGGCTTTCTTGGCCACGGTTATCTTCGGACGTAGAGGCGCAAGGTCGCGTAGGCCGTCGCGCCCGCCATCACGACACCGACGAATATCAGGATCGGCGCAATATAGAGGATGTCGGCATAGTCCACCCTCGCAATGAGATTGGCTTCATAGAACTGATTGAGGGCATTCTCCAGGAACAGCGCTCGCACGATGATCAGGCCGATGATCGAGATGACCACCCCGACGAAGGCGGCCAGACAGGCTTCCACCAAAAATGGCAGCTGCGTGTACCAGCGGCTTGCGCCCACCAACCGCATGATGCCCACCTCGGTCCTGCGGGTGTAGGCCGCGACTTGAACCATGTTGGCTATCAACAGGACCGCACCGACCGCTTGCACCAGCGCCACCGCGAAGGCCGCGTTCGACAGCCCGTCGAGCACCGCGAACAGTCGGTCGATCAGATCCTTCTGGTTCAGCACGTTCAGCACGCCCGGCTGGCCCGCCAGCGAATCGTCGAAGTCCTTGTGCTGTTCGGGATTGTCCAGCTTGACGACGAACGATGCCGGGAACGCATCCTTGCCCGCGACATCCTTGTACTGCGGGAACTTCTTGATCGCGTCGTTGTAGGCGTCGTCGCGGTTGAGAAACCGTACGGAGCGAACATCGTCGCGATCCTCGATCTTCTGCCGCAGCCCCTTGCACGGATCGGCGTCGCAGGTCGGGTCGTTGGCCGAGACGTCGTTGGTCAAGAACACCTGGCTCTCAACCCGGTCCAGGTAGATGGCGCGGGAGTTGTCGGCGAGCCGCACCACCAACAGACCGCCGCCGAACAGGCCGATGGAGATCGCGGTGGTCAGGATCATCGCGATCGTCATGGTGACGTTGCGACGAAGACCGGTCCAGACCTCGTTGAGCAGGAAGCCGAAGCGCACTAGCGATCCATTCCGTAGATGCCGCGCTGCTCGTCGCGGACGAGCCTGCCCAGGCTGAGCTCGACGACGCGCTGGCGCATCGAGTCGACGATGTGGTGGTCGTGGGTGGCCATCAACACCGTCGTCCCGGTGCGGTTGATGCGCTCGAGCAGATCCATGATGTCTTTACTGGTTTCGGGATCCAGGTTTCCCGTCGGTTCGTCGGCCAGAAGCACCAGCGGGCGGTTGACGAACGCGCGGGCGATCGCGACGCGCTGCTGCTCCCCGCCGGAAAGCTCGCCAGGTAGCCGGTTCGCCTTGCCCGAAAGGCCGACCATCTCCAACACATCGGGCACCACGCGGTTGATCACATCGCGCCGCTTGCCGATCACCTCTAGGGCGAATGCCACGTTCTCGAAAACCGACTTCTGCTGGAGCAGCCGGAAGTCCTGGAAAACGCAGCCGATGACCTGCCGCAGGCTGGGCACGTGACGGCCCGGCAGTTTGTTGACGTGAAACTTCGACACCCGCACGTCACCGTGGGTCGGCGAATCCTCTGCGAGCAGCAATCGCATGAACGTCGACTTGCCAGAACCCGACGGACCGATGAGAAATACGAACTCACCCTTGTCGATCGATAACGAGACATTGTCCAGCGCAGGACGCGCAGAGGACTTGTACAGCTTGCTGACGTTGTCGAGCGTGATCATCACGGCACGCCAGTGTAGCGGTGAGACAAGGTAGGTTCCGTCGAGCTATCTCGGCGCCTCGGGCGTGGCGGGCACCACGCCGGGTGCAGGCGCCGTCGTCGTCGGCGTCGTCACGGTCGGTGTCTGTGTCAGCGTCTGCGGCCCAAGCGGTCCACCGGGACCGTCCGGATCAACCACCGTCGTCGTCGGGGTCGGCGTCGTGGAGCTGGTGTCTGTGTCGCCGGGTGCCGGTGTCGTCGTCTCGGTCGTCGTCGGCGTCGTCGTCGTGGGCGTCGTGGTCGTGGTCGTGTAGACCGGTTCCTTCGGCCGCCGAACCTGCGTGCGTGGCACCCACGTGTAGTTCGGGTCGGGCACGAAGCCGGGCGGCACGACCGCGGGCGCAGGCGCTTCAGGAGTCGGCTCGGGCTCAAACGTCTGCTGCACCCAGAACAGCGCGATGAACGCGACGATCATCACCGCGGTCGACACCCGTATCCGGCCGCCGAGCTTCGTCTTGAACCAGGAGGTCATTGCTTGTCCTCCGGTGGTTGCTCAATCCCCTCTTCGGCCCCGGCGGCCCTGGCCGGATGCGGTATCGCGGCGATGCTCGGCGACTGCCCATCGGCGGCGGACACGATGCCTGCGCGGCGCAGGGCCCGGACCACGAGCACCCGGATCCGGCGGCCCACCTCGTACTGCTTGCCCGGCAGCGTGCGCGCCACCATCCGCAGGTTCACGGTGTCGAGCTCGATACTCTCCACACCCATCATCTGCGGGGCGTCGAGCAGCAGATCCTTCAGAGCGGGATCGTCGACCGCCCTTTCCGCGACATCGTGGAGGACGTCGTTGACGGCGTTGAGGTCCGCCGACGTCGGCACGGGAATGTCGACCACCGCGCGTGCCCAGTCCTTGGACAGGTTCAGCGTCTTGACGATCTGCCCGTTGGGGATGGTGAACATCTCACCTTCGGCGGATCGGAGCTTGGTGACCCGCAGCGTGACGTCCTCGACGGTGCCCTCCGCGGGGGCGGCGATACCCGCGACCGTCAGTGACACCAGATCGCCGAAGCCGTACTGCTTCTCGGTGATGATGAAGAAGCCGGCCAGCAGGTCCTGCACGATGCGCTGCGCGCCGAAGCCGAGCGCGGCGCCCAACACCGCGGCCGGAGCCACTAGCGAGCCCACAGGTATCGCGACGATGTCGGTGATCTCGACCGCGACGATCACGAAAAGTATCGCCACCGACACCCACGAGATCACCGACGCGACGGCCTGGCGGTGCTTGGTGCTCTCGGAACGCACCAACTGGTCGCTTTCCCTGTACTCGGCATCGATGCGCCGCACGACCCTGTTGGCGAACCAGTTGATGAAACGCGCCGCCAGCAGGCCGCCGATCAGCAGCAGGGCGATCCGAACGCCCCGCTCGAGAACCCAGACGCCGATATCGCCGCGCCAGAAACCGCTCCAGCTATCGGCCAAATTCAGTGCAAGTACGGTGCTATTTCTCATCGTGTGTGTTGCGCCAACGGATTCCGGCCTCTAGGAATCCGTCGATGTCTCCGTCCAGTACCGCAGCCGGATTTCCGACTTCGTATTCGGTGCGCAGGTCCTTGACCATCTGGTACGGATGCAGAACGTAGGAGCGCATCTGGTTGCCCCACGAGCTGCCGCCGTCACCCTTCAACGCATCCAGCTCAGCACGTTCTTCTAAACGCTTGCGTTCCAACAGCTTTGCCTGAAGAACTCGCATTGCCGAGACCTTGTTCTGCAATTGCGACTTTTCGTTCTGACAGGTGACCACGATACCGGTCGGGATGTGCGTGAGTCGAACCGCCGAGTCGGTGGTGTTCACCGACTGCCCGCCGGGACCACTGGACCGGTAGACGTCGACTCGCACGTCGGCGTCGGGGATCTCGATGTGGTCGGTGGTGTCCACCACGGGCAGCACCTCGACTTCGGCAAACGACGTCTGGCGTCGGCTCTGGTTGTCGAAGGGGCTGATGCGCACCAGGCGGTGTGTGCCCTGCTCCACCGACAACGTGCCGTAGGCAAACGGGGCGTGCACGGCGAACGTCGCGCTCTTGATGCCCGCCTCCTCGGCGTAGGAGGTGTCGAACACCTCGACTGGGTAGGAGTGTTGCTCCGCCCAGCGGATGTACATCCGCATCAGCATCTCGGCCCAGTCCGCCGCGTCCACCCCGCCCGCACCGGAGCGGATGTTGACGAGCGCCTCGCGCTCGTCGTACTCGCCTGCGAGAAGTGTGCGCACCTCCATGGCCGCGATGTCCTCGTGCAGCGCCTTGTACTCGGCGTCGGCCTCGGCCAGCGCGTCGTCGCCGCTCGAGCCACCCTCCTCGTCGGCCATCTCGTAGAGCACCGGCAGGTCGTCGAGGCGCTGGCGCAACTCTTCGACGCGCCGCAGCTCACCCTGCGTGTGGGAGAGCTCGCTGGTGACTTTCTGGGCGCGCGTTTGGTCGTCCCACAGGTTGGGGTCGGACGCCTCGTGTTCCAGCTTCTCTATGCGGCTGCGGAGCCCGTCGACATCGAGAACCCGCTCCACCGTCGTGAGGGTGGAGTCGAGGGCGGCGATATCGGCTTGACGGTCGGGATCCACGGGAGTTCAGGTTACCGGCCAGCCAGTTCTCCCTGACCAGCGGCAGCGGCGCCGGTGCACCCTCTGGCTTGGTGCGCCCTCTAGCATCAAGTGGGAAAATCAGCCTCGGCGACCGCGCGACAGCCCCTTGCGGGTCGCCGAGCAGCGACAGTGAGGGTCACCGAATGCGCCCGTACCACGTAGCTATCGTCGGCTCCGGCCCGTCGGGATACTTCGCCGCCGCGTCATTGCTCAAATTCGCGGACTCCGGCGACGACGCCGATGTGCGGGTCGACATGCTCGAGATGCTGCCGACGCCGTGGGGCCTGGTGCGCTCCGGGGTGGCGCCCGACCACCCGAAGATCAAGTCGATCAGCGCCCAGTTCGAGAAGACGGCATTGGACCCGCGGTTCCGGTTCTTCGGAAACATCGTCGTCGGCGAGCACGTGCATGCTGGCGAGCTTGCCGAGCGCTACGACGCGGTGATCTATGCCGTCGGCGCGCAGTCCGACCGTCCGTTGAACATCCCCGGCGAGGATCTGCCTGGCAGCGTGGCCGCGGTCGACTTCGTCGGCTGGTACAACGCCCACCCGCATTTCGAGGAGATGGCACCCGACCTGTCCACCGGCCGGGCCGTGGTGGTCGGCAACGGCAACGTCGCGCTCGATGTGGCCCGCATCCTCGTCACCGACCCGGACATACTGGCCACCACCGACATCGCCGATCACGCGTTGAAGGTGCTGCATGACCGTGGTGTCGAGGAGGTGCTCGTCATCGGCAGGCGCGGGCCGCTGCAGGCGCCGTTCACCACACTGGAGCTTCGTGAGCTCGGCCATCTCGAGGGACTTGGCGACGTCGACGTGATCGTCGACCCAGCTGATTTCGAAGACATCACCGACGAAGACCTTGAGGCCGCGGGCAAGACCGTCCGCAACAACATCAAGGTGTTGCGCGGCTACGCCGACGTGGCGCCGAAGGGGGCCAAGCGCCGGATCGTGTTCCGGTTCCGGACATCGCCGATCGAGATCAAGGGCGACGGCAAGGTCGAGTCGATCGTGTTGGGCCGCAACGAACTTGTCGCCGACGACACGGGCCGGGTCTCGGCCAAGGACACCGGCGAGCGCGAAGAGGTGCCTGCCCAGCTGGTGGTCCGCGCCGTCGGCTACCGCGGGGTGGCAACGCCGGGGTTGCCGTTCGACGACAGTAAGGGCACCATCCCGCACGCAAGCGGCCGAGTCGAGGGCAGCCGCAATGAATACGTGGTCGGCTGGATCAAGCGCGGGCCGACGGGCGTGATCGGCAGCAACAAGAGCGACTCACAGGAGACCGTCGACACGCTGGTCGGCGACTTGTCTGGCGCGGACCTGGCCGACTTCGCCGAGAACCATTCCGAGGTACTGGCGGAATGGTTTGTGCAGCGGCAGCCCAAGGTGGTCACCGACGACCACTGGAAACTCATCGACGACCACGAGCGTGGCGCAGGCGGCACGGGCGGCAGGCCGCGGGTCAAGTTGACCAGTGTGGCCGAGCTGTTGCGGATCGCCCACGGCTGACGAGGGTCAGGCATGTTCGAACGCTTCACCGTGTCGGCTCGGCGCGTAGTCGTTGTCTCGCAGGGTGAGGCGCGGACGCTCAAACAGGACCACGTCGGGCCCCACCACCTTCTGCTCGGTGCGTTGACGGCTGAGGGCGGAACGGCAGGCGTCGTACTCGCCTCGCTCGGGGTCGAGCCAGGACACGTGCGGCAGTGGGCGATTGAGAAATCCGGGTCCGCCGAGGAGGAGCCATCGGGCCACATTCGGTTCTCCGATGACGCCAAGAGGGTGCTCGAGCACTCCCTCCGCGAGTCACTGGCCTTGGAGCACACCTACATCGGCACTGAGCACATCGTTCTCGGGTTGGTCGAAGAACCCGCCACCGAGGAGTTGTTCGCCGCGATCGCCGTGCGAGCCGATGCCGTCCGCGACGCAATCATGAAGCGGCTCGGGACCGCCGCCGGGGCGCAGCCGGCCGAACCCTGAGTCAGTCCCGTGCGGGCGGCGTAACGGAGTCGGCGGCGATGGTGATCAGCACGCGCGTTTCCGGTTGACCGGTGAAGTTCGGGTACGGGACGCCGAGGTACTTGTGCGAGATCTCGTCGATGCTCTCTTGGCCGCCCTCGGTGGTCATGTCGACGACGCGACCGCGGACGGCGTAGTAGCGGAACACGTTGTCCGGATCGACGATGTTGACGGCAACTCGCGCGTCGCGGGCGAGATTTCGGGCCTTCTGCATGCCGTCGACGATATTGATCACGACGCTTTCGCCGTCGGTGGTGACCCAGGTCTGCGTCAGCTGCGGCGAGCCGTCCGGCATCAGCGTGGCCACGAAGCATGGGCTGGGCTTGCGAAGCAGATCGAGCAGACCTTCGGGCAGGGATTGGGGCACGCGTTCCTCTCCGAACAATGACTTTGCGGCGATGACTTTGCGGCGATGACTTTGCGGCGATGGCGACAAAACGCGAGTGGCCGACGCCACCAACGCAGAGTCAATCAGGTAATGGGCGGTGGTTGATCGCCCGAAGGCGCGAAGGCCCACTTGTCCGGGTTGTTCGGCGCGTAAACGACGGGGAACAGCTGCCCCATCGTCGGCCATTCGTCGACGTCGACCTCGAGACGTTGGTACACCACGTGCTCGTTGACGGTCGGGCCGTTGATGACGCCGGTGATCGTCACGAACTGCCGACCGGTCTCGTCGGGCCGTGGGCTGACGCCGGTGACCAGCAGGTTGCCCTGCGCCATCTCACCGCGCATGCCGCGCCGACGCATGATCCACGGACCCGCGATCAGGGCCACCGCACCGATGAGCAGCACCAGCATGCCGAATTCCCACACACGGCCATGGTAGGGCTGCCATGACCTCGGTCGCGAATGGCCGCGCTCGTGTGTGTCAGTGCTCGAGCGGTGACGGCGCGGATGCCGATACGAGTCTCATCCATTGACAGCCCTGTTGTTGTCTGACATCTTACAACTGTGGCTCAGGGGCCGGACATACGACGCGAGCAGCGGCAGTTGCTCTCCGAAGAGGTGCGCCAGCAGCTCGCGACCGAAATAACCAATGGCACATACGCGCCGAACGAGAAACTGCCGTCCGAACCGGACTTCGCGAAGCGCTACGGCATCAGCAGACCGACCCTGCGCGAGATTCTCAGTGGGCTCGAGCGCGACGGATTGATCCGTCGTGTGCATGGCGTCGGCACCTTCGTGACGCCCAAGCGGACACGTGTCCACAGCGTGCTCGACCTCGACATCGGAGTCACAGAAGCGGTCACGGCCGCGAAGGCCAACCTCAATGTCGAAGTCATGGAGGCGAAGGTCGGGCCGATCAGGGCATGGATCACCGCCGCGCTCGAGCTGCCCGAAGATGCCGAAGCCTTCAGAGTCGAGCGCCTCATCCGCGTCGACGGAGTGCCCGCAACCCACGGCTTCGACGTGATCCCACTCAGCATCCTCGAGGCAGCGGGGTCCCCTTCCTATGACGGCGGATCGATCTATCAGTTCCTGGAAAGCCGATGCGGCGTCCATCTTGTCGGCGGCGTTGCCGAGATCTCACCGGTTGTCGCCAGCGTTCGCCTGGCCAAGATGCTGGACTGCCCGCGCAACAGCCCCCTGCTGCGCCTCGAGCAGACAGAACGGTCCGCGGGCGGTGTTCCAGTCCTGATGTCGCAAGAGCACTACGTCCCCGGCGTCTTCAGCCTCACAGTGCAGCGCCTCCGCCGCGACCGAACCGATGTCACCGGTAGGCGCAATCCGCAGGACAAAGGCTGACGCACGTAAAGGCAACCCAACCGATCAAGCACCGCTAACCCCGCCGAAGAAAGTGAATCCCGCATGACCGATGACCAGTTGTCCAGGACAGCGGAGGCGGCAACGCCAGCTTCCGACGAAGACGAGTTACGGGCCTTCGGCTACGAACCACAGCTCGAACGCTCCATGGGGGCGTGGAGCTCGTTCTCGATCTCCATCTCCTGTATGTGTGTCACCGCAGGCGTTTTCACCACCTTCGCCTACTCGCTGGGGATGGTTGGACCTGTCTTCGTGTGGACATGGCTCATCGTCTCTATCGGCCAACTCCTTGTCGCGTTGGTACTGGCCGAGTTAGCGGGCCGCATGCCGATCAGCGGCTACGCCTATCAATGGACCAGCCGACTGATCAACTCGCACTACGGATGGTTCGTCGGATGGGCCGGATTGATGGCCTTCATCCCCGGCTTCACCGGGCTCAACTTCGGGTTGGCGCCAATACTGTTGAACAGGTTGGGAATCGAGATAACCCCGACGTCGACGCTCACCGTCGTGCTCATCGTGCTTGCGTCCCAGTTGGCCATCAACCTGGCCGGCGTCCGGATCGCCTCACGCATCAACAACGCCGTCGCCTTCACCGTCGAGATCGGCCTCTCCATCATCCTGACCGCGATCCTGCTGATCGTCGGATTCATCACCAACCCGGTTCAGAGCTTCAGCTTCCTAACCACGAGCTCCGTCGCGGAGGGCAACGGCTTCACAACGGCGTTCCTGCTGTCGGGCCTGCTGGCGATGTGGGTTCTGACGGGCTTCGAGGGCGCCGCCGACCTCGCCGAGGAGACGAAGTTGGCCACCCGCCACGTCCCGAAGGCTGTGATCCGCTCACTGCTCTTCGCCGTCGTCGTCGGCTTCTTCATGATCGTCGGCCTGACCATCAACATCGACAACCTCGCGGATACCGTCGGCGCCGACGTTCCGGTGGCACACATCTTGGAGACCGCGCTTGGGACCACTGGCGCAACCATTTTCGAGGCCGTCGCGATGATCGCGCTCTACGCCGGCGGGTTGGCCAACATGGCGGCCGCCAGCCGGTTGATGTTCTCGCTGTCGCGCGACAACATGCTGCCGGGTTCGTCGGTTTTGAAGGCGGTGTCGCCGAAGACGAAGTCGCCGAGTGTAGCGCTGCTGGTGGTGGCCGCGTTCAGCTTGATCCTCGGACTGGTCGGCACGTACGGCTCAACACAGGCCATGGCGCTCATCGTCGGCATGGCGGCGCTCGGCTACTACGCGGTGTATGGGCTGACCGTCATTGCCGTCCTCGTCGCCTCCAAGCGCGGGACACTGCCCACCAAAACGAGTTTCGACCTCGGCGGCCTAGCCGGTCCGGTGCGGATCGCCGCGCTCGTGTGGTGCGCTCTGGTCGTGCTGTGCCTCACCGTTCCTGAGCTGAACCATCAGACCGCACTGACAGCGGGAGTGTTCTTCGTTCTGGCAGGCATCTGGTACGCGGTGATTCTTCGTGGTCGTATCAATCGTGTGCAGGCCGGCGTACCCCAGGGAGGTATCGTCCGGTGAGCCAGACAGTAGACCGCTTCGTCAAGCGGGGATTCCGCAGCGCTGCACCCTACAACGCCGAACATCACGACTTCGCTTGGCAGCACCGTCAACTCGCGAGAATGATGTCCAACGAATGCCCGATCCCGCCGTCCGAGGGAGTCCGGGCGGCGGTGCGGGATGCCTTCGACATCGGACATCTCTACCCTTATTCGGGCAAAGATCTCGTGGCGGCTCTGGCGCGGTACAACTCCGTGCCGCCGGAGTCGATCGTCCTGGGCAACGGTTCGACGGAAGTGCTCGACGTGTTGGTGCGGTTGCTGGTCGGCCCCGGCGACGAGACGATCATCGCGTCGCCCACCTATGCGTTCTTCGAGAGCCAGACGCGTATCAACGGCGGCGTTCCGAAAGCCGTGCCGTTGACGTCCTCGTGGGATCTGGACGTCGAGGCCATGCTCGGCGCCATCACCGACAAAACGACGATCATCTTCCTATGCAGCCCCAACAACCCGACCGGAAAGGGTTGGCGCAGAGACCAGCTCGTGCGCCTGCTTGACACCGGCATCCCCACGGTGGTCGACCAGGCGTACCTTGAGTGCGGCTACGCCGAATCATTCGCACCGCTCGTCGCCGACCATCCGAACCTCGTCATCGCGCGGACCATGTCGAAGGGGTTCGGGCTGGCCGCGTTGCGCGTCGGCTACTTGATCGGCGACCCCGAACTCATCGACATCGTCCAAAGAGTTCGGATTCCATTCAGCATCAGCTTGATGGGGATCTGGGGCTGTCTGCAGGCACTTGCCGAACCGGAAGAGCTGAAGCGGCGACGCGAGTTCATCAGCTCGGAAGCCGATCGGTTGCACGCGGCGATGCAGAAGATGGACGGGGTCGAATCGTATCCCTCCGACGGCAACTTCGTCCTGGCTGACATCTCCGCGAGCGGTCGCTCAGTCTCGGCTGTCGTCGACACACTCCTTGCGGAGGACATCCTGATCAGGGCCATGGGTGCACACGGGCTGAAGGGGTCCCACGTCCGGGTGACGGTCGGGACCATCGAGCAGAACGACCGGTTTCTCAAGCTGTTCGAAGAGCTTCTACTGCCCGTCGGCCAGGTGTAGCTTCTTGAACCGGGGTGAGCGGAGACTTCGATGAGCCCGCACTTCCTGGCGTTCGACATCGGCACCAGCGGCGTGAAGGTCGTGGTGGTCGACGCCGACGGCGCGCTGCTGGACAGCTCCTACCGCGGCTATGGAATTCAGATGGTCGGCGACGCCGGCGTCGAGCAGGATCTCGACCTGATCATCAGGTTGTTGCTGGATGCCGCTGACGAGTTGCTAACACGAGTAACAGGCGCTGGTGACACTTCCGTCTCCATCGATGGGATCAGCGTCACCGCCCAGATGTTCAATCTCGTGGCGGTCGACGAATCAGGCAAGCCGCTGATTCCGATGATCAGCTGGCTCGATCAACGCGCTGAGGGCGCCGCTCGGGCGCTAGCCGAGATCATGCCGCCCAGTGTGCAGTTCAAACGTTTCACCGCGGTCGTATCCGCCAAAGACATCGTGCCGAAGATTCTCTGGCTCCGTGACACTGCGCCCGAGGTGTATGCCCGCACGGCCAAGCTGTTGGACTGCAAGGAAGCTGTCGTCCTGCATCTAACGGGCGTGGCGGTCACCGATCACGCCGGGGCATCGGCCTATCGGCTTTTCGCCCATGACACCCGCGACTGGGACAGCGACGCGTGTGAGGCGGCGGGGATAGATCCCGACAAGCTTCCCGCCGTCCGCGCCGCTACTGACGTGGCCGGTCGGCTCTTGCCCGATATCGCGCATCGACTCGGCTTGCCCGCCGACACCCCGGTGTACGTCGGCGTCGGCGACGTGCCTGCAAGCCAATTGGGCTCTGGCGCAGTCGATCCGGGCGACCTTCACGTCAGCCTCGGCACGGCGGTGTATTTCGGCTTGATGATGTCCGAGCGGCGCGTCGATCCGTGTCACCAACTTGGGGCACTCGCGCACGCCGAGGCCCACCAGTGGATCCTCTGGCTCGAAATCGCCACCGGCGGTGCGGCGCTTGCCTGGGCGGTGCGCATGCTGGGGCTCGGCGATCCCGGCTCGGTGGACTACACACAGGTGGAACAGATGGCGCGGGACAGTGCACACGATATGGATGGCCTGTTGTTCGCGCCCTGGCTCAGCGGAGAGCGCGTACCGGTATTCGACGACGCTGCCCGCGCCTCGTTCGTGGGCCTGAGCTTGCACCACGGACCAGGACACTTCCTGCGCGCCGTCATGGAGGGCGTGGCCTTTCAGATGCGGTGGGCACTGCAGTACGGGCTCGACTACGGAGAGAGGATCAAGAGGATCCGCGCGGTGGGCGGCGGATCGATGGGATCGGTGTGGACTCAGATCATCGCCGACGTCCTGGAGCGTCCGCTGGAAACCATCGCCGCACCGCAGGATGCCGGGGCGATCGGAGCCGCCGCCTGCGCACTGGTAGGGAGCGGGGTCAAGCCCGACTACTCGTTCCTCGCCGACCGGGTGGCGGTTACCCATACCTATCTGCCCGATGCGGGCCGTTCGCGCGAATACTGCGCCCGGTATGCCCAGTACAAACGGCTCTACGACGCCCTCTATCCGATCTATCACAACTCGCGAGATGAGGCTCGACGGTGACACACCGGTGCGTGGTGTTCGACCTCGATGGGGTGCTGGTGATGTCCGAGCACTTGTGGGAGCAGGGCTGGGAATCGGTGTCGGCCGAGCACGGCTACCTATGGCTGTCCGAGGACACCACGACGTGCCAGGGCAAAAGCGTCCCCGAATGGGCCCGCTACGTCAGTCAACGCACCGGCATGGACGAGCAAGCCGCAGCGCAACGCGTCATCGGTGTGGTCGCGGCGGCGTACGACCGCGGCCAGGTTCCGCTCATCGATGGAGCCCTCGAATTGGTGCAGGCTGCCGCGGCGAGAGTCCCGGTAGCGTTGGCCTCGTCGGCGCCCCGCACGATCATCGACCGGGTGATGACGACTACACCCGTCGGCGAGTACTTCCGCGCGACGGTTTCCAGCGCCGAGGTGGCCGCGGGAAAGCCCGCCCCCGACGTCTACCAGGAAGCCGTCGCCAGGTTGGGTGCACGCAGCGCAGGCAGTTATGCGGTGGAGGACTCGAGCAACGGCATCCGGGCCGCCGCAGCCGCCGGGCTCACAGTTCTGGGCATGGAGCACCCTGCGTACCCGGTGGATCGCGACGCTTCAGGCCGCGCGGCCGGCGTCTACCACAGCCTCGAAGACGTCACCGCCGTGCTGGTGGGTTTCCTCGACGAACGCTAGCTCGTCACCCCACCACACGGGGCCATGGTAGGACTGCTGCCATGACCTCGGTCGCAAATGATCTCGCCCTCGCGTTGGAGATGGCCGACGCCGCCGACGCACTGACCCTGGACCGGTTCGGTGCACTCGATCTACGTGTCGACACCAAACCCGACCTGACGCCGGTCACCGACGCCGACCAATCAGCCGAAGAGCTGTTGCGCTCGGCGCTCGCCGCGCATCGACCCGACGATTCGGTTTTCGGCGAAGAGCTCGGTGGCACACCCGCTTTCAGCGGTAGGCAGTGGGTGCTCGATCCGATCGACGGCACGAAGAACTACGTCCGCGGGGTTCCGGTGTGGTGCACGCTGATCGCTCTGCTCGTCGACGGCGCCCCCGTCGTCGGCGTCGTCAGCGCCCCCGCGCTCGGACGCCGGTGGTGGGCAGGCGCTGGCGAAGGCGCGTTCACCTCCTTCGGCGATGCGAAGCGGCGCATCTCGGTCTCCGGAGTCGATGACCTCGCCTCGGCCAGCCTGTCCTTCTCCGACCTCACCGGGTGGGGTGACCGCCGATCGCGTTTCCTCGACCTCACCGACGAGGTCTGGCGGGTACGCGCCTACGGCGATTTCTGGTCCCACTGCCTGGTGGCCGAGGGTGCCGTCGACATCGCGATCGAACCCGACCTCCATCCGTGGGACCTCGCCCCTCTTGACATCCTTGTGAGGGAGGCGGGCGGCACGTTCACGAATTTCCACGGCGATCCGGGCCCACACGGCGTCAGCGCGGTTTCGACCAACGGATTGCTGCACGATACGGTGCTGGCCAGGCTCAACGGGATGTGAACCAGTTAACATTTCACTTCTATCTTACTCCGGAGTAAGATAGGCTCAAGGCACTGCCTGTCATCGGCACTGGCCCTACTGAGCGAGGCTGCACACAAATGACCAACACAATCGACCGCAACTCCGCGCGCGCACCGAAGAAGAACGGGCGGGAGAGCGCCGTCGGAGCCCATAAGCACAAGCGAACCCCCACCGATATCGGCTTGGCGTTGATCACGCCCATCGTCGGTCAGGAGTTCCTGGACAAGCACAACCTGCGCGATCCGCTCAACCGCGGACTGAAATACGGCGTGAAACAGGTCTTCTCGGTCGTCGGCGCCACCAACCGCCAGTTCAAGAAGGTGTCCGGCGGCAAGGGCGGCCCGACGCGCCTCAAGGCGAGCGGAGCCGACTACTTCGACCTGACGCCGGACGACGACCAGAGGATGATCGTCGAAACCGTCAGCGAGTTCGCCGAAGAGGTTCTCCGGCCCGCCTCCCGCGACGCCGACGAAAACGCAAGCTACCCGGCGGATCTCATCGCGAAGGCAAACGAACTGGGCATCACCGCGATCAATATCCCCGAGGATTTCGACGGGATCGCCGAACACCGTGGCGCCGTGACGAACTCGTTGGTCGCCGAGGCGCTCGCCTACGGGGACATGGGATTGGCGCTGCCGATCCTGGCGCCCGCAGGTGTCGCGTCGGCCCTCACCCATTGGGGCAGCGCCGACCAGCAGTCCACCTATCTCACCGAGTTCGCCGGCGAGAACGTGCCCCAGGCCTGCCTGGCGATCGCCGAACCGCGCCCGCTGTTCGACCCGACCGCGTTGAAGACGACCGCTGTCCGCACGCCAAGCGGATACCGCCTCGACGGCGTCAAGTCGTTGGTGGTGGCCGCCAAGGAAGCTGAATTGCTGATTGTGGCAGCCCAATTGAACGGCAAGCCCGCGCTGTTCATCGTCGAATCTTCGGCGAAGGGCCTTACCGTCCAAGCCGACCCGAGCATGGGAATCCGCGCCGCGGCGCTCGGCCGGGTCAAGCTCGACAACGTGACCGTGCCGCTGTCCGCCCGTCTCGGTGAGGAGGCCGCGACCGACGAGGACTACTCGGAGGCCATTGCGCTGTCACGGCTCGGCTGGGCTTCGCTGGCCGTCGGCACCGCCCATGCGGTGCTCGACCACGTCATCCCTTACGTCAAGGAACGGCAGGCGTTCGGTGAACCGATCGCCCACCGCCAGTCGGTCGCGTTCATGTGCGCCAACATCGCGATCGAGCTCGACGGTCTACGGCTGATCACATGGCGCGGTGCGTCGCGGGCCGATCAAGGTTTGTCGTTCACACGCGAGGCGGCACTGGCCAAAAGGCTCGGCACCGACAAGGGCATGCAGATCGGGCTTGACGGCGTGCAGCTGCTCGGCGGCCACGGCTACACCAAGGAACATCCCGTCGAACGCTGGTATCGCGACCTGCGCGCAATAGGCGTCGCCGAGGGCGTCGTAGTCATCTAGGTAAGTCATCGAGACAACGGAAAGACTTTCATGGCAATCAATCTGGAAATGCCGCGCAAGCTGAACGCGGTGATCGAGAAGGCGCATCAGGGCGCGGCCGAGATGCTGCGGCCGATCTCCCGCAAATGGGATCTCCGCGAGCACGAGTACCCCGTCGAGCTGGATACCCTGGCCACCCTCTTCGAGGGCATCTCGGAAGCGAATTTCGTCCCGTTCGCGGGGGCCGAGGCATTCCGCGACGGGGAAGCCGCCAAGGAGACCAACCACAACGGCGGCAACATGTCGGCCGTCGTCAACGTGATCGAGATCAGCTGGGGCGACGTCGCTTTGATGCTCTCGGTGCCCCGCCAGGGCCTCGGCAACGCGGCGATCAGCGGGGTGGCCACCAACGAACAGCTGGACCGGCTCGGCAAGGATGTGTGGGCCGCGATGGCCATCACCGAACCCGGCTTCGGCTCCGACTCGGCCGCGGTCTCGACGACTGCGAAGGTCGACGGCGACGAATACGTGATCAACGGCGAGAAGATCTTCGTCACCGCCGGATCGCGCGCCACGCACATCGTGGTGTGGGCGACGCTGGACAAGTCGTTGGGCCGCGCGGCGATCAAGTCGTTCATCGTGCCGCGAGAGCATCCCGGGGTGACGGTCGAGCGTCTCGAGGACAAGCTCGGCATCAAGGCATCCGACACCGCCGTCATCCGCTTCGACAACGTGCGTATCCCGAAGGACAACCTTCTCGGCAGCCCCGACATCCAGGTGGAGAAGGGCTTCGCCGGCGTCATGGAGACCTTCGACAACACCCGTCCCGTCGTCGCGGGGATGGCGGTCGGCATCGCGCGCGCCGCCCTCGAGGAACTGCGAAAGATCCTCGAAGCCGCCGGCGTGGAGATCTCCTACGACAAGCCCGCACACGTCCAGAGCGCCGCAGCCGCGGAGTTCCTTCGCATGGAGGCCGACTGGGAGGCCGGATATCTGCTGACGGTGCGTTCCGCGTGGCAGGCCGACAACGACATTCCGAACTCTAAGGAAGCGTCGATGGGCAAGGCCAAGGCGGCCCGGGTGGCTACCGATATCACCCTGAAGGCCGTCGAAATGGCAGGCACGACAGGCTATTCCGAGGAGACGCTGCTGGAGAAGTGGGCGCGCGACTCCAAGATCCTGGACATCTTCGAGGGAACGCAACAGATTCAGCAGTTGGTGGTGGCGCGCAGGCTGCTCGGCCTGTCGTCGGCCGAACTGAAGTAGCCAAGGTGGCCGCGACGTAATGTCGTGGCATGAACAACTTCGCCGCCCTGGTCGCCCGCAAGAACGACGATCGCATCGACTGCGCTGTCGAAACCATGGCGGAGTCCGACCTGCCCGCCGGTGATGTGACGATCCGGGTGGCCTACTCCAGCGTCAACTACAAGGACGCGCTGGCTGTGACGCCCAACGGCGGGGTGGTGCGCGACTATCCGATCGTGCCGGGCATCGACCTGACCGGCGAGGTGGTCGAGTCCCAGTCGCCCGATTTCGCCGTCGGCGACGCCGTGCTGGCCCACGGCTACGAGATCGGCACCGCCCGCAACGGCGGCTACGCCGAATACGCACGACTCCCGGCGGACTGGGTGGTCCCACTCGGCTCGCTGAGCCCCCGCGACGGGGCCGCTATCGGGACGGCGGGCTTCACGGCCGCGATGAGCGTGCAGGCGCTGATCGACTGGGGTATCACGCCAGACGACGGTCCGATCGTGGTGACGGGTGCGACGGGCGGCGTCGGGACGGTCAGCATCGACCTGCTGGCCGCGGCGGGCTACGAGGTGGTGGCGTCGACGGGTAAAGCGGACGCCGCCGACCGGCTCAAGGCGCTTGGCGCCGCCGACGTCATCGGCCGTCTGCCAGAGGATCCGGACGCCAAGCCCCGCCCGCTGGCCAAGACCCGCTGGGCAGGCGCCGTCGACTGCGTCGGCGGCAAGACCCTTGCAGATGTTCTCAGCACACTGAAGTACGGCGGAGCGGTCGCGGCCAGCGGACTGACCGGAGGAGCCGGGCTGAGCACCACCGTGATGCCGTTCATCCTGCGAGGAGTCTCGCTGTTGGGCATGGACTCGGTGCTGATGCCGATCGGGCCGCGCCGCGACCTGTGGGAGAAGCTGGGCGATTCGCTTTATCCGCAACATCTTTCGGACATCACCAACGAGGTCGACATCTCAGACGTCGTCGGCGTCCTCGACGAGATACGCGAGGGCCGCTACTCGGGTCGGGCCGTGGTCCGGGTCGCCGGAGGTTTCTAGATGCGCTCGTCGATTCTCATCGGCGTGTACACCATCGCGATCGTCACCGCACCGGCCGCGGTGGCAGATCCAGCCGGCGGCAACTCGGGTTACGAACCCTACGGTGACGGCGTGCCCACTATCGTCTCCGGTGGGCCCGCACCGACGATGAACGGCGTGCCCTGTGTCGCAGGCCATCTCGGCACGTGCATCGCCATGGCGCAAAACCAATCCCCGCCGAGGAGACCCTCGACGGGGATTGGTCACAGTCCAACGATCAGGCGCTGAAGCAGTTTTGCTGCTCGCGTCCGCAGCTACCCGAGGTACTTCTCCATATCGGGCTTCATCTGCTGCAGCTGCGCGCCCCAGTACTCCCAGCTGTGTGTGCCGTAGTTCGGGAAGTTGAACACGGCGTTCTTTCCGCCCGCGGCGATGTAGTTGTCGCGGAAGGTTTCGTTGGTCCGGATGGTCAGACCCTCGAGGAACGTCGCGGGCAGGTTGGCGCCACCCAGTTCATTGGGCGTGCCGTTGCCGCAGTACACCCAGAGGCGAGTGTTATTGGCCACCAGCGCCGGTATTTGCACCATCGGGTCGTTTCGCTGCCACGCCGGATCGGACTGAGGCCCCCACATCGGATCGGTCGAGTAGCCGCCCGCGTCGCCCATCGCCAGGTTGATCAGGCCGGGCCACTGACCCTCGGACGGGTTGAGGAACGCCGACAACGAACCGGCGTAGATGAACATCTCCGGGTGGTAGACGGACAGGATCATCGCGGAGTTGCCCGACATCGAAAGGCCCACCGACGCATTGCCGTTCGTGGAGACACCCTTGTTGGACGACAGCCACTGAGGCAGCTCGGCAGTCAGGAAGGTCTCCCACTTATAGGTCTGGCAGCCGTCCTTGCCACACGCAGGCTGATACCAGTCGGTGTAGAAGCTCGACTGACCCCCGACGGGCATGATGACCGATAGCGGGCTCTGGTAGAACCACTCGAACGCCTGGGTCTCGAGATCCCAGCCGTTGTAGTCGTCGCGGGCGCGCAGTCCGTCGAGGAGGAGCACTGAATGCGACCCGGTGCCCTTCTGGAACTGGATCTTGATGTCCTTGCCCATCGACGCGGACGGAACCATCAGGTATTCGACGGGCAGCCCGGGACGGGAGAAGGCGCCCGCCGTAGCCGATTGCCCTACGAACCCGACGATTCCGGGTAGCAGGAGCGCCGCAAAAGCGGCGACAGTGATCCTGCGCGCCCAACGGCCTCGGATTTTGTCAACGAACGTCATGTCTGCAGTCCATCCATCTTTCGGTTGTCGCGTAACGCCTACACCCCGCGAGCGAACTTCGCTCCGGCATCGCAGCACGGTCTTCACTGCTCTGCCTCGCCCGCTCGGCTCAGTCGGTGTCGACCAAAGAGCGGACCGAGTGCTATCAGTTGTGCGCTGTTGAGTAAAACATGCGACCAATGCAGGAGAAACCCCAGCGGTCACCCTGTGCCCTATTCGTAAGCGAAATTTATCGTGACGCCAGAGTCAATTTAGGCTCGTCCGGCGGGTGCGGACGGGGCCATCCGCCGTATCGTGATCTCGATGACCATCGAGCGCGCGGGGCCTGCCACCAGTCGGTTGACTGTCGATGACTGGGTCCAGGCCGGCTTCGCGATCCTGGCCGAAGAAGGCACAACAGCGCTGAAAATAGACCGCCTCTGCAGTCGCCTATCGGTCACAAAGGGCAGCTTCTACTGGCATTTCACCGACATCGCCGGTTATCGCGCGACGCTTATCGACGCGTGGGGCGAATTGCGCGACGGCGACCGCCGCCATTTCGCCGACATGGCCGCCGTCCCGCCCCGGGAACGGCTCACGCAAATGATGTCGTCGTTGTTGAACACCAGGCACTGGACGCTCGAGCGGGCCATGCGCGAGTGGGCCAGAACCGACGATGCGGTTGCCGCAAGCGTGCGGGCGGCCGATCAACGCGTCCTCGACGCCGTCAGGCAGGCATTCATGGACGACGGTTTCGATCACGACGACGCCGACCTGCGCGCCAACGCCACGTTTGCCGCCGGCATCGGGTTCCTGCACCTATCCGGGCAAACCCCACACCCCAGCGGGGCGCGCAGGCGGGAGCGCTTCATCGACCTCATGTTGACGCGCTGAGCGCGTCTTCCATACCAAAAAGTATGGTACGTTCGCGGCCATGACCGCGGCGAAGGCCACAGCACCGGACGTCAGCCCAGAATTCGTCGCAAGCCTCGCCGACCGTGCACAGGAAGCCGAGCGGCTGCGCAGGCTGCCCAGTGCCACCGTCGACGACTTCATCGCCTCTGGACTGCCCGAACTACTCGTGCCCGCGCGCTACGGCGGCCTACAGGCACCGTGGTCGGCAATTCTCGACCCGGTGCGCCGGATGGCCCACGGATGCGCATCAAGCGCATGGACGCTGGGCTTCTACACCCTGCACAACTGGATGATGGCGCTGTTCGGCGAGGAAGCCCAGCAAGAGGCGTTCGCGACGCGCCCCTTTCTCGCACCCGCTCCCCTTGCGCCGACCGGACGCGGGATACCCGTCGACGGCGGCATCCGGCTGTCGGGGCGGTGGTCATGGGCCACCGGCGTCATGCACGGCAACTGGATCATCGTCGGGGCGCTCTGCGGGCCGGACGACAGCATCTACCCGGCGCTGGCGCTGCTGCCGATCAGCGACGCAGCCGTCGAGGACGTGTGGCACACCGACGGCATGTGCGCCACCGGTTCCAACGACGTCGTCATCACCGACGCGTTCGTGCCCGCCCACCGGCTGGTCCGGGTCACCGACATCTACAAGGGCACCGCGCCCGGCGCCGCGGTGCACGACGCCGACACCTACCGCTGGCCCATGGTGCCTGCGCTGGCGCTGTTGGCCGCGATGCCCGCCCTCGGCAGCGCCGAGCGCGCCGCCGACATCTACGCCGAGCGCCTGTCACAACGCGTACTCGCATATGAGGGCATCACGCAGAGGGACAAACCGATGGCGCAGAGTCACCTCAGCGAGGCTCGGGTGCGGCTGCGGGCGCTGCGCGGGCTGCTCGCCGACACCGTCGGCCAGGTCGAAATCCTGGTCGCCGCGGGCGATCCCGTACCTCGGCCGGTGCGCGCTGAGGCGCGGCTCGCTGCCGCCCACATCGTGGTTGAGTCGCGGGTCGTCATATCTCGTCTGCTCGGTGCGTCCGGCGCCGGCGCTCACTTCCTTGACAACCCGCTGCAGCGGATCAAGCGCGACGTCGACGTGCTCGCCGGTCACGTGGTGTTCGACTACGACACCAGCCGCGAGCTCTCCGGAGCGTTGATACTGGGACTCGAAATTCCGCGAACCGCAATGGTGTGAGAAAGGGGCCACCATGGCCGACGATCTTCGTGACCGCATCACCAACCTGATCCAGAGGCGAGTGGCCAACCCGCTGATGCGGCGACTGCCCATCCAGACGCTGCTCGAGACGACCGGACGGAAGTCGGGTGAGCCGCGCCGCACCCCGCTCGGCGGCAGCAAGGTCGGCAACGAGTTCTGGTTCGTGTCCGAGTTCGGCGAGAACTCGCAATACGTGAAGAACATCAAGGCCAACCCGAACGTGCGGGTCAGGCTGCGCGGCCGCTGGCACAACGGCACCGCCCATTTGGTGCCCGACGACGACCCGCACGAACGGCTGCGCTCGTTACCGCAGTTCAACAGCTTCGGCGTGCGCACCTTCGGCACGAACCTGCTCAGCATCCGGGTCGACTTGACCGACTGAGACGTTGACGCGGGCGCTCCCGAAAAACTAACGTCAGATTTACTTTTTCGCCGCACCCTTCCGTAGGAGCATCATGGAATCGTTCGTTCACCTGCGAAAAGGCACCACGCCTCGGCGGCTGCACGCCGACCTCAACGGTTTGAAGGACGACGAACTCGGCCGCGGTGGGTTCACTGGCCGCACGGCCAACATGTACCGCCGCAACGATCCGACCGCCTACCGCAGCGCCGGCCCGCTGCGACCCGTCGACGTGCTGTCAAGCGAGCTGAAGCCCGGCGACGCCACCGACGCCGCCGGCGGACCCATGCTGCTGTTCTCCAATCCCGACTGCCAGGTCCTGTTGTCGCGACGCAGCGAGCCGATGCCGTTCTTCGTCCGCTACGTCGACGGGGACCTGCTGTGCTTCGTGCACAAGGGCGCCGGGCTGCTCGAGACCGAGTTCGGCCCGTTGCGCTACCGCGAAGGCGACTGGGTGTACATCCCGAAGGCGTGCACCTTCCGCCAAGTGCCCGACAGCGAGTCGACGCTGCTGATGATCCAGGCCACCGACGAATTGCGGGTGCCCCCGCCTGGCACGCTCGGAAGGCACTTCCCGTTCGACCCGTCCCAGATCGTCATCCCCGATCCCGTGCCGATGGACACCCCTCCCCCATCCGGTGCAGAGACCTACCAGGTGCGGCTCATCCACTCCCCGATCGGTGGAGTCGGGACGACCTCTCTTTATTACGAACATCATCCGCTCGACGTGGAGGGCTGGCGCGGCGACAACTTCGCCTTCACCTTCAACATCGCCGACTACAACGTGGTGACCTCCGACAGCGTGCACCTGCCGCCGACCGTGCACCTGTTCATGGAGGCCACCGGTGTCTACGTGATGAACTTCCTGCCCAAACCCGCCGAAAGTGTGCCGGGCACCGAGCGCATACCCTGGTATCACCGCAACGTCGACTACGACGAGATCGCGTTCTTCCACGCCGGCTCGCTCTACGGTATCCCGATGCCGCCCGGCCTGATTTCGCATGCGCCGCAAGGCGTTCACCACGGCGCACCCGAGAAGGCACGCGAGCGGGCGCGCCGCAAGTTCGACGACTACGACAGGGTGGACTGGTCGGTGATCGCCATCGACACCCGACGAAGGCTGGTGCCGTCCGACGACGTTCTGGCCAACGATTTGGGGCAACACTGATGACGACGGCTGAGGCACCCGTCAAGTACGAGTACGAACGCATTCCGTATCTCGTTGCCTACCAGAACACTTCGGCGGTGCGCGACGTCTACGGCGGTGTCGCCGAACTGGTCGTGCTCGAGAGCTATCTGCTCAAGCCCAAGACGGCGACGTCCGACACCGTGCTGATGTTCATGCACCCCATCGGCGGCGGTGCCTACCTGCCGATGATCAACGCGCTGGCGCGCGCAGGCCACCACGTCATCTACTGCAACAGCCGGTTTCGCGGCACCGACTCGGCGTTGCTGATGGAGAAGGTCGTCGAGGATCTCGGCGAAGCGATCAAGGACGCCAAGAACCGGCTGGGGTATTCGAAGGTCGTTCTGGCGGGCTGGAGCGGAGGCGGTTCGCTTTCGGTGTTCTACCAGCAGCAGGCGCAGAATCCGACGGTCACCGCGAGCCCGTCGGGTGACGGCCCTGATCTGACGAAGCTCGGACTCATCCCCGCCGACGCGATCATGCTGCTCGCCGCGCACGTCAGCCGCCACGGCACCATGACCGAATGGCTGGACGCGTCGATCCTCGATGAGTCCGACCCGTCCAGGCGCGACCCCGAATTGGACCTCTACAACCCCGACAACCCCAACCAGCCGCCATACACGGCCGAATTCCTCGACCGCTACCGCGCAGCGCAGATCGCGCGAAACCGGCGAATCACCAAGTGGGTCAAGGAGAAACTCGCCGAGCTGAGGTCAAGCGGGCGCCCCGACGACGAGTTCGGTTTCGTCGTGCACGGCACCATGGCCGACCCGCGCTGGCTGGACCCGACCGTCGATCCGAACGAACGCGCCCCCCGCACCTGCTACCTCGGTGATCCTGCGGTGGTGAACAACAGCCCCGTCGGGCTGGCCCGGTTCTGCACGCTGCGCAGCTGGCTGTCGCAGTGGAGCTACGACGACGCCAACGGCGACGCGGTCGAGTGCGGCCCCGACATCGCCGTGCCGACGCTGGTGATCGGCAACCTGGCCGACGACGCCTGCACACCAAGCCACACCCGCCGGCTGTTCGAGGCGATCGGGCATCCTGACAAGGAGATGCACGAAATCCCAGGCGCCAACCACTACTACTCCGGCCCCGAACAACGCGGGACGCTGCGCCAAGCCGTCGGCATCTGCACGGGCTGGCTGCACCGGCACGGGTTCTCGCAATGACGACGGGTCCGCTGGACGGCATTCGCGTCATCGAGGTCGGCACCCTGATCTCGGGGCCGTTCGCGGGCCGGCTGCTCGGCGATATGGGTGCCGAAGTCATCAAGATCGAGCCGCCGGGGGCGCCGGACCCGCTGCGCACCTGGGGGCAAGCCGAGCTCGACGGCCACCACTTCTTCTGGACGGTGCACGCGCGCAACAAGAAGGCCGTCACGCTGAACCTGCGCGAGCCCGCGGGCCGTGACATCTTCCTCGACCTCGTGGAGCGCTCCGACATCATCGTCGAGAACTTCCGGCCCGGCACGCTGGAGAAGTGGGGACTGGGCTACGACACGCTGAGGGCCCGCAACAAGGGCATCATCCTGGTTCGGGTCTCCGGCTACGGCCAGACCGGGCCGGAGGCACACAAGGCCGGATACGCCTCGGTCGCCGAGGCCGCCAGTGGACTGCGGCACATGAACGGATTTCCCGGCGGGCCGCCGCCGCGGCTCGCGCTCTCGCTCGGCGACAGCCTGGCGGGCATGTTCGCCGCCCAGGGCGCGATGGCCGCGTTGTACCGGCGCACCGTCACCGGTGAGGGCCAGATCGTCGACGCCGCATTGACCGAATCCTGCCTGGCCGTGCAGGAGTCGACGATTCCCGACTACGACGTCGGCGGTGTGGTCCGCGGCCCGTCCGGCACGCGCCTCGAGGGCATAGCGCCCTCGAACATCTACCGCAGCGCCGACGGCAGCTGGGTGGTCATCGCCGCCAACCAGGACACCGTGTTCCGGCGGCTGTGCGCGGCGATGGGCCGGCCCGAGTTGGCCACCGACGACCGGTTCGCCAATCACGTTGCGCGCGGCCGTAATCAGGACGAGCTGGACAAGATCATCGGCGACTGGGCGTGCGAGCGTAGCCCCGACGACATCATCTCCACCCTGTCGGAAGCGGGGGTGATCAGCGGCCCGATCAACACCGTTGCCGAGGTCGTGAAGGATCCGCAGCTGCGCGCGCGCGGCATGATCGCCGAGCACTTCGACGAACGGATCGGCCGAAACGTGCTGGGACCCGGTGTGGTGCCGGTACTCACGGAGAGCCCGGGAACCATCCGCAACGCGGGTTCGGCCCGGCCCGGCCAGCACAACGACGAGGTATACCAGGGGCTGCTCGGCAGGACCGAAGCCGAGCTGGCGGCGCTCGAGGAAAGGGGCGTGATATGAGCGAGCTACCGGCACATGTCGACATTCGCGACGTCTCGCTGCGCGACGGCTTGCAGATCGAAGATCCAATCCCGTTGGCCGCCAAGCTCGAACTGCTTGCCGCGATCGCGGCCACCGGGGTGCGGGAGATGGAGGCGACGGCGTTCGTCTCGCCGTCGAAGGTGCCCGCGCTCGCCGATGCGGCCGAGCTTGCCGCAGAACTCGCGAACTTCGACGGCATCGAGTTCTCCGCCCTCGTCGCCAGCCCGAACGGAGCCAAGCGGGCGATCGCGGCGGGCCTGGGGTCCATCGAGTACGTGGTGTCGGCCGCCGACGGCCACAGCAGGTCGAATGTCGGACGCTCCACTGCGGCGTCAACCGCGCTGATAGGTGAGATCATCGCCATCGCCCACGACAGCGGCGCTTCGGTGGAGGTCATCATCGCCACCGCATGGGACTGCCCGTTCGACGGGCCGACGCCCCCGCAGCGGGTGCTCGACATCGTGAAGGTGGCCACGAACAGCGATGTCGACCGGCTGGCGATCGCCGACACCATCGGCACCACGACACCGCGCCGCGTGACCGACCTGGTCGGCCAGGTTCGGCCGCTGATCGCCGACATTCCGCTCGGCGCACACTTCCACAACACCCGCGGCGCGGGCCTCGCCAGCGCCTACGCCGCGGTGACGGCCGGTGTCACGCGGCTCGACGCGTCGGCGGGCGGACTGGGCGGGTGCCCGTTCGCGCCAGGAGCGAGCGGTAACATCGCCACCGAGGACCTGGTGTACCTGCTGCGGGACAGCGGAATTCACGTCGATGTCGACCTGAAGGCCGCGATCGCCGCTGCGGGCGTGGCGCAGCGTGTCGTCGGCCATGAGCTCCCCAGCGCGCTGCTGCGGGCCGGCGATCGTCTCCTCGGCGAGTAGCCCGTGCCGGTCGAGACGCTGACTCCGAAGGGGCGCCAAACTCGGCACGCCATCGAGCAGGCGGCGAGAAAGTTGTTCGCCGAGCACGGCTTTCACGGCACCACGCTGGCCGACATCACGTCGGCGGCCGGCAAGTCACCCGCGTCGTTCTACCGCTACTACGCCGACAAGGAAGACCTGCTGGCCGCACTGGCCGAGTCCTTCCTGCGCGACATCGTGACACCGTCCGGGCTGAGCCTGCACCTGCCGGACGCGCCAGAGGACAGCGAGTTCTTCACGTCGGTGGTCACCGGCTACTGGAACATGTTCAAGCAGAACATCGGGATCATGATCGCGGTCGCCCAGCTGGCCGCGACACAGCAGCGATTCGCGCGCGTCCAGAACGAGTTCCGGCGCTTCGGCATGGACATCGTCGCCGCATCCGTGCGGCGCGCACAGGAGCAGGGCCACGGCACCGAACTCGATCCCGACCACACGGCGGCCGCCATCGCGCTGTTGTTCGAGAACTTCACCACCGTGGTTGTCGGGCCGTCGAGCCTTGGCCTCGAGATCAGCGACAAGGACGCGATCGCGACGCTCTCGACGATCTGGAAGAAGACGTTGTACGGGTTCTGACGACGACGAAGGAGATCACCGTGGATTTCGCTCTCCCCGAACACCTTCCCGGCCTGCTGGCCGAGATGGATGAGTTCATCGAGGCGGAGATCAAACCGCTGGAACGCGAAAACATGCAGTACTTCGACCAGCGTCGCGAGTACGCCCGCACGGACTGGGACAACGGGGGCATCCCGCGGCGGGAGTGGGAGGACCTGCTCGGCGAGATGCGAAAGCGCGCCGACGCGGCGGGCTGGCTGCGCTACGGTCTGCCGTCGCAGTTCGGAGGCCGCGACGGCACCAATATCGACATGGCGGTGATCCGGGAGTACCTGGCGCACAAGGGCCTCGGGCTGCACAACGACCTGCAGGACGAGTCGTCGATCGTCGGCAACTTCCCTCAGGTCATCATGATGGACCGGTTCGGCACCGAGACGCAAAGGCGGGAGTGGACGCAGGCCCTGATCACCGGTGAACGCTCGATGGCGTTCGGGCTCACCGAACCGAACCACGGCTCCGACGCCACCTGGCTGGAGACGCGGGCGGTTCTGGACGGCGACGAGTGGGTGATCAACGGCGCCAAGCGCTGGAACACCGGCGTGCACAGGGCCACCCACGACCTGGTGTTCGCACGCACGTCGGGTGAGCCGGGACAGGCCCGCGGCATCACCGCCTTTCTGGTGCCGACGGACGCGCCAGGGTTCACCGTTCCGTTCTACTGGTGGACGTTCAACATGCCGACCGACCATGGCGAGGTCGAGCTCAAGGATGTCCGGGTGCCCGCCGACGCCGTGCTCGGCGAGGTGGACCGCGGCCTGGAGGTCGGTCAGACATTCCTGCACGAGAACAGGATTCGGCAGGCGGCGAGCAGCCTCGGCGCCGGGCAGTACTGCATCGACCGCGCGGTCGCGTATGCAGGAGACCGCAAGGTGTTCGGCAAGCCGCTCTCGGTCAATCAGGCGGTGCAGTGGCCACTGGTGGAGCTGCAGACCGAGGCCCAGATGGTGCGGCTGCTGGTCTATTACGCGGCAACCCAGCTGGACGGCAACCACCACATGGAGGTGTCGGACAAGGTGTCGATGGCGAACTACCGAGCCAACCGGCTGGTGTGCGAGGCCGCCGATCGGGCGATGCAGGTGTTCGGCGGCGTCGGCTACAGCAGACACGAGCCCTTCGAGCACATTTACCGTCACCACCGCCGCTACCGGATCACCGAGGGCGCAGAGGAGATCCAGATCCGACGGGTGGCCCAGCGACTCTTCGGTTTCGGTCGCAAGTGAAACAGCAGCTGGCAGAAGTTCTTCGGCCGGTCATCGGCGAGGTGAGCATCGAAAACCTCACCACCCTGACCGGCGGCGCGAGCCGCACCACGTGGGCGTTCGACGCGGTCGGCAACGACGGCAGGCAGGCCCTGATCCTGCGCACCGGACCACCCGACGAGTTGCATGCGGGCATGGAGCTGGAGGCAAGCGTCCAGCGGCGCGCGGCGGCCGCAGGGGCACCGGTCCCCCACATCCTGGCGGCCGATAATTCGCCTGCGGCGCTGGGCAATCCATACCTCATCTGCAACGCGATCGCGGGTGAGACGATCGTGCGGCGGATACATCGCAGCCTGGATGACGCCGGACGCGACCGGCTGCTGCGGCAGTGCGCGCAGGCGCTGGCCGCTATCCACCGCGCCGACCCGGACGGGATCGGCCTGACGCAGACCGAACAGCTGACCGAGTGGCGCGACCGGCTCGACGAGATGGGCGACACCACGGCGACCTTCGAGTGGGCGTTTCGCTGGCTGGCCGCCAACCGGCCTGCGCCGACGCCGCCGCGGCTGGTGCACGGCGATTTCCGGATGGGCAACCTGATCGTCGACGAGTCCGGCCTTGCCGCCGTGCTGGACTGGGAACTCGTGCACATCGGCGAGATCTATGAGGACCTGGCCTGGTTCTGCATCAGGGCATGGCGCTTCAACGCACCGGAGGCGCTCGGCGCGGGGGGCCTCGGCAGCGTGGAGAGCTTCCTGTGTGCCTACGAGGAGGCCGCGGGTGTGGACCTCGACCGCGATGCGTTCCGTTGGTGGCTGACGGTGGCCACACTGCGCTGGGGCGTCATCTGCCGGTTCCAGGCCGAGCGCCATCTGTCGGGCCAGACCCCTTCGGTCGAGCTGGCCGCCATCGGCCGCCGGATCAGCGAAACCGAATGGGATGTGCTGGACCTGCTCGAGGGAGGCGCGGACGCGAGGAGCATGAAGGGAGGCGGCCCGAAATGAGCTCGCTCTACGGGCGGCCGACGGCCGCCGAACTCGTCGCGGCCGTCGCCGACTTCCTGGACAACGACGTGCGCAACGCGACCGACGGGCAGGTGTCGTTCCATGCGCGCGTCGCCGCCAACGTCCTGCGGACCGTCGAGCGCGAACTGCTCGACCAGACCGCCGCACCCGACCTTCTGGGATATCCGGACGAAACCCGGTTGGCGGCCGCCATCCGGGCAGGCGAGCTCGATGGTCGAGCAGGCGAGGTGCTGCCGTGCCTACGCGCCCTCGTACGTCACCGCGTCACCATCGACCACCCTGGGTATGACCAAACGACATGACTATGCCGGCGTCGAATTCTGCGTCAGGGTTGTTGATTCTCCTCCGCAATCACGACCCTGGTGCAGAAATCGGGGACCGTCGATGCTTCACCGACATCGCAGCGTCAGAATCGGCGAGCCCTAGCCAGCCAAGCGGGCTCATCGACGCGGGTGCCGATCGGCAGCCCGATGGCGTCGGTGTGCACCTCGGTGACGACACCGCGATACGTCGCCGGCTCAAGCGCCTCCAGCTCCCATCCGTCGGCGAACGCGTCCCGGATCGTCTCGCCGCTGACTTCGGGCCCGAAGCCGCGGCCCTGATCGGACAGCGCCAGCACATGCACCGTGCCGCCCGGCCGGCACGCGTTGTGCAGGCTGGCGACGTATTTCGGGCGGTCGGCGTCGTCGAAGATGTGGAACAGCGCGCTGTCGACGATGGTGTCGTAGCGCGGCTCGCCGGGAAGGTTCATCGCGTCGGCGACCTCGAATCGCGCGACAACACCCTTGGCCTCGGCATTGCGGCGGGCCTGCTCGACGGCCGCAGGCGCGAAGTCGATGCCGAGCACGTCGTAGCCGAGCCCGGTGAGCAGGATCGTGTGTTCACCGGTTCCGCAGCCGACGTCGAGCACCTTTCCGCGGATCAGCCCACCTTTTTCGAGCTCGACGACCGCGGGTTGCGGTTCACCGATCACCCACGGCGGGGTCGTGGTCTTGTAGAACTCATCGAAACGAGAGATGGCGGGTGTCGTATCCATGACTGACAGTGTTCTACCTCAACCGAACTTGAGGTCAACCGTCGCCGACCTCGCAGAGCGGCTTTTCGCCGCCATCGAGAGGGGCGATGCCGGCGCCGTCGAGGCGCTCTGGGACGACGAAGTCCTGGTGTGGAAATCCGCCGAACCCGAAGACCAGACCAAGAAACGGGCCCTGCGGGTGATCTTCTGGTTCATGGACACCACCACCGAACGCCGTTACGAGATCCTGGACCGCCAGTATTTCGACGGCGGATTCGTCCAGCAGCACGTGCTGCACGCGACCGGACGCAACGGCGGATCGATCTCGATGCGGGTCTGCATCGTCATTAAGGTGGGGGGCAACGGGTTGATCAGCCGCATCGACGAATATTTCGACCCGGCCGCGATCGCCCCGCTGCTCGATTCGACGAACTGACGAAGGAGAGTGACATGGCGAGCCTCAGCGAGTTTCTCAGTGATCCCGCATCGACGGGGACATGGACAGTCGTCGCCGATCAATCCACCATTGCGGTGAAGTCCAAGTCGATGTGGGGTGTCGTGCCCGTAAAGGGCCGCTTCACCGAGTTCAGCGGCAACGGCGAAATCACCGCTCCCCAAACGGTTTCCGGCCGCATCGACATCAAGGCAGCGTCGTTGCGCACCGGGATACGAAAGCGCGACGAACACCTGCACTCCGCCGATTTCTTCGAGGCCGAGAAGTTTCCCGACATCAGCGTGCTCGTCACGGGCGCGGACCCCATCGACGCCGACACCATAGGTCTGCGTGCGGAACTGACGATCAAGGGCACGACGAAACCCCTCGAGCTGAAGACCAAGGTGACTCCGGTCGGCGACGGCGGAATGCGGCTCACCACGCAGGCAACCGTCAACCGCCAGGACTTCGAGGTCGACGGCAACATGATGGGGATGATCGGCGACAACGCGACGATCTCGGGCGACGTGGTATTCCGCCGCACCTCGACTTAGCGGGTGCGTGGTCTAGCATCTGGCGCATGCCCGAATCATCTCGGCCGCTGCGCATCCTCGTCTACAGCGACAATCCGAGGACTCGCGAGCAGGTCCGGTTGGCACTTGGTAAGCGCGTGCATCCGGACCTGCCCGAGCTGACCTACCTCGACGTGGCGACCGGCCCGATGGTGATCGAGCAGATGGACGAGGGCGGATTCGACCTCGCCATCCTCGACGGTGAGGCCAGCCCCTTTGGGGGGATGGGAATAGCCAAGCAGCTCAAGGACGAGATCGACGACTGCCCGCCGATCCTGGTGCTCACGGGGCGCCCGGACGACGCCTGGCTGGCCAACTGGTCACGTGCCGAGGCCGCCGTTCCCCACCCGATCGACCCCATCCGATTGGGCGAGGCCGTCGCGTCTCTGCTACGCGCGCCCGCGCAGTAGCCGTCACGCCAAATCTGGTGCCGCCGTTGGTTCTTCGCGGCACGGCAAAGCCAGCGGTTGGCAACCTGAACTGATACTAACCCCGGGTTGCAGCCTGCATTCAAAACACCGCTAGGCTGTGGGTCAGCTCACATCGGAAAGCCCACGAGGGAGCGGTCACACCTGCATGAATCTGTACCTGCCCATCCTGGTACTCGGCGCGATTGCCGCTGGGTTTGCCGTGTTCTCGGTCGTGGCCGCGCTGCTTGGCGGGCCGCGGCGCTACAACCGCGCCAAGCTGGAGGCCTATGAGTGCGGTATCGAGCCGTTGC
>NZ_RARC01000029.1 GCF_003719305.1 Mycolicibacterium stellerae | reverse complement strand
CGTCGACGCGGCGGCGGGTCAACTCGGCGATCGCGGCCAGCCGGCGCGCACCGGCGATCGCCTCCTGGCGCACCCCATCCTCGATCGCGGCGATGACGTCTGCATCGCTGGCCGCCGCGAACTCCGATCCGAACATACTTTCGAAGATATCGAGAACTGCGACAAAACCCACCAGGTCAACCGCTACCTGTGGATGAAATTACGACTGTGGATAACCGACTCCGGATGCGCCGCTAAACGCCGAACAGCGCGACGCCCACCCACAACCCGAGCACGGCGACGACGAGCGTCACCGGCGTCGTGATCAACCCGATCCGACTGAACTCGCGGAACCCGGCGGGCATGTCCCGGCGCACGACGCTGCGCCACAGCAGATTCGCCAGCGAACCCACGTAGGTCAGGTTCGGCCCGATGTTGACGCCGAGCAACATCGCCAGCACCGCTGCCGGTCCCGACGCGGTCACCAGCGGCAGCAGCACCAGTACCGCGGGCAGGTTGTTGACGATGTTGGACAACACCGCGGCGATGGCCGCAATGCCGAGCAGCGCGAGCAACGTGTTGCCATTCGGCAGCACCCCGCGCATCGCGGATTCGAGGCCGTGCAGCATGAGGCCCTTGACCACCACTCCGAGGCACAACACGAATACCAGGAACGGCACGTCGGCCGCGGCGGCGATACGGCCGACAGATGTCTCGCGCCGGGCAAGCGCCCGCACGCCGAGGACGACGGCACCGGCGAGCGCGGCCCACGCCGGAGACAAGCCGAGCAGCGAGGCGACGGCGAACCCGATCAACGTCGCCGACAGCACCACCACCACGAACACCGGAAACCGCACCGGGTCCGTGGTCGGCTCGGGGTGCGGCTTCACAGCGAGATCGCGCGCGAAAAGCCAACGCAGCAAAAAGAATTCGACGGCGACAGCAGCCAACCACGAGGGCGCCATCACCGCGGTGAAGTGCACGAACGACAGCCCGGCGGCAGCAAACGCCAGCAGATTGGTCAGGTTGGACACCGGCAGCAGCAGCGACGCGGTGTTGGCCAGATGCGCGGTGGCATATGCGTGCGGCCTTGCAGGCACCCGCAACGTGCGCGTCGTCGCGAGCACCACGGGGGTGAGCAGCACAACGGTGGCGTCGAGGCTCAGCACGGCGGTCGTCACGGCACCCATGACGAACACCCTGGCCAGCAGTCGCCGGGAATTGCCGTCGGCCGACCTGGCCATGGCCGAGCCCGCCGCCCGGAACAGGCCCTCGTCGTCACACAGCTGCGCCAGCACGAGCACGGCCGCAAGGAAGCCGACCACCGGGAGTAGCTGCTCGACTTCGTGCGCCGCATCCCGCAGCGGCACCACACCGAACGCGATCAGGAGTGAGGCCGCAGGCACTGCGGCTACGGCCTCCGGCCAGCCTCGCGGCTTGACCATCGCGAACGCCAGCACAACCGCCAGCGCCACGAGCGCGAGGGTCAGCTCCACGGGTCGGCGCGCTCCCAGAGCGTCGGCAGATGAAGCGCTATGCCGTCGTCGTTGGCGAGCGCGGTGAGCACCCGCATCGAGACGTCGAGGTCGTCTCCGGCATAGGGAAGGGCGCGCAGCGGCTTGGTCAGCGGTCGGAAGAAGTCGTCCCAGTGAATCAGCACGACGCGGCGCGCTCCGACGGCCCGCACCGTCTCGGCCCAGTAGTCGACGAGGTAGCGCTCGGGCTGGATACCCAGCTGCCCGACACCCAGATACACCACCTCGGCCCGGTGTCCGGCGAGTGCGCCTGGCACAAAGCCCGCGCTGCCGATGACCAGCAGCCGCCGATCCGACGGCAGGTGGTGCACGAGCGTCGACCACGCCTCGCCGCACTTATAGGCCGACGTCCTCACCGGCGGCGTGACGGGCGCGGTGATCACACCCGGAAATCGGTCTGGCGGACAGTGTTCCGCCTCAACCAGCGTGACCTGGTAATCGCCGAGCGTGATGGGCTCACCAGGGGTCGCGACGACCAGGCGGTCTTCGGTCAGCCCGCCGCCTATGCCGACCTGTACCGCCGACTTCCCTCCGACGATTCGTGCGCCGGTCCGCTGCGCGACCACCGCCGAGTCCATCGCGTGGTCGAAATGGGTGTGGACGGGAAGGACGGCTTCCAGTCGGCGCACCCCCAACCGCTCGAGGCTGCCATCGATGCGGGGGGCCGACGGGGCGATCTGACCGAGGCCGACGGCGGCAAGCCCGGGCCGGGAGAAGAAGCCGTCGGTCATCAACGCCGATGAGCCGTCGTCGACAAGCAACGTGGTGACACCGGCCCAGCTCACGGAAAGCGGCGCGTCGGCACCGGCAGCGGGAACGTCGAAAAACTTTGTGTAGTTCGCTAAATCGGGTCGGCCCGGCTTGAGCCGCATCAGACGAACGCCGTCAGTGCGACGCCTTCGTTCACCAGGCGGTCCCGCACTGCGGTCGCGATCTGCACGGCTCCCGGCGAATCGCCATGTACACAAACCGATTCGACGGTGACGGCAATCGTCGATCCGTCCACGGCGACGACGCGCCCCGACTGCACCATCGACGCCACCCGGTCGGCGATCTCGGCGGGGTCGTGCAGCACGGCGTTGCGTTCCCGCCGGGAGACCAGCTGTCCGTCGGGCCGGTATGAGCGGTCGGCGAACGCCTCGGGCACGGTGCGCAGGCCGAGTCGGTCCGCCTCTTCGAAGAAGACCGATCCCGCCAATCCGAGCACCGGCAGGGTCGGGTCGACGGTGTGCACGGCCTTGGCGACCGCGCGGGCCTGGTCTCTGTGGTTGACGATCGCGTTGTACAGCGCCCCATGCGGTTTCACGTACGCGACACCGGAACCGGCCGCGCGGGCGAGCGCCTGAAGCGCACCGATCTGATAGATGATGTCGGCGATGAGGTCGGAGGGCGCGACATCGATGAAGCGTCTGCCGAAGCCTGCGAGGTCGGGGTAGCCGACCTGGGCGCCGATCCGGACCCCCTGCTTTGCGGCTTCCTCGCAGCTGTGACTGAGGGTCGCCGGGTCGCCCGCGTGGAATCCGCACGCGACGTTGGCGCTGGTGACCAGGCCGAGCATCGCGTCGTCGTCACCGAGCTGCCACGTCCCGAAGCTCTCCCCAAGGTCGGCGTTGAGGTCGACGGAGGCCATGTCGCCAGCCTAATGGCAGGCTGGATACGTGGACCGACGACGGCGTGACGAGGTGTTGATCACCGCGACCGAACTGGCGGCGCTGCTGGCTGCGGGTGATCCGGTGACGATCCTTGATGTCCGGTGGCAGCTGACCGAGCCGGACGGGCGCGATGCCCACGAACGAGGCCATATACCCGGGGCGGTGTACGTATCGCTGGAGGATGAGCTCAGCGACCACTCGGTGGAGGGGCGGGGGCGTCACCCATTGCCGTCGGGCCTCGCGGTCGAGGCTGCCGGGCGTCGGTGGGGGATTCGCAACGGCGTACCTGTCGTCGTCTACGACGACTGGAACAGGGCGGGTTCGGCGCGCGCCTGGTGGGTGTTGAGCGCCGCGGGTGTCGAGAACGTCCGCATCCTCGACGGGGGGCTGGCGGCATGGACAGGCGCACTCGAGAGCGGACCGGTGACGCCCGAGCCGGGCGACGTGGCGGTGCCTCACGAGGATTTGTACGCCGGTGCGCTGCCCACCCTGACGGCCGATACGGTGATGGCCGCCGACACCCTGCTCGATGCGCGGGCGCCGGAGCGGTTCCTCGGCCATGTCGAGCCGATCGATCCGGTAGCGGGACACATTCCCGGCGCATGCAATGCGCCGAGCACCGGTTTTCTCGCCGGGGACGGGACGTTCCTCGAGGAGAAGGATCTCGCGCAGCTGTTCGGCGATGTCGACGACGTCGGCGCCTACTGCGGCTCGGGCGTCACGGCGTCGGTGGTGGTTGCCGCACTCGCGACGCTCGGCATCGATGCGGCGCTGTTCCCCGGGTCGTGGTCCGAATGGTCTTCTGACCCGACGCGTCCCGTCGAAACGGGCTAGTAGCCCCGCGTGCGGCGGCTGCCGATTAGCCAGCACACCAGGAAGATCGCGAACGAGATCGTCGTGACGAACACCGACACCGGTACACCGGGCGCCAGCGATGCCACGATGCCACCGACGGCCGATATCTCGGCGAAGACCACGGAGGCCGCGATCGTGGCCGCGGGTGAGACGAAGACCCGCGCGGCCGCCGCCGCGGGCGTGATCAGCAGCGACATCACCAGCAGTGCACCGACGATCTGCACGCCCTGCGCGGCCACCACGCCGACCAGCGCGGCGAACACGATGCCCATCGCGCGGACCGGCACGCCGCGCGCCGCCGCCACCTCAGGGTCCACCGTCGCGAACAGCAGCGGCCGGTAACAGACGGCCAGCACGACGATCACGACGATGGTGACCACCGCCAGCAGCGCCAGCCCCGAGTAGCCGACGCCGACGATCTGTCCGGTCAGCAGGGCGAAGCTGGTACCAGTGCGGCCCGGGTACAGGTGAATGAACAGCACCGCCAGGCCAAGCCCGAATGCCAGCACGACTCCGATCGCGGAGTCACGCTCGCGGGCGCGCTGACCGAGAAAGCCGAACAACACAGCGGCCAACGCACTGCCGACGAGTGCGCCGAGACCGACGTTCAGCCCGGTCAGAAGCGCGAAAGAGGCTCCGGTCAAGGACAATTCACTCGATCCGTGCACGGCGAACGACATCTGGCGCATCACGATGAACGGCCCGACCAGCCCCGCGACGAGTGCCAGCAGGGCCGCGGCCAACAACGCCTTCTGCACGAAGTCGCGGCTGAGCAGGTCGGCGGTGACGTCGAAGGCGAACAGCTGCGCGAACACGTCGGCGAGTCGGTCATTCATGGCTGTGCCCGCTCGTGTGGCCGGAATGGTCGATGTGCGCGCCGACGACGACGTAGCGGCCGTGCACCTTCACCACCTGGATGTCGGCGCGATACAACTCCGAGAGCGTGTCCGACGTCATCACCTCGTCGACGGTGCCGACCCGGAACCGTCCGTCGACCAGGTAGAGCACCCGATCTACATACGGCAGAACGGGATTCACCTCATGAGTGACGAACAGCACGGCGGTATCGGCGTCGCGTCGCCGCCGATCGATCAGTTCGGAGACCAGTCGTGCGTTGGCCGGGTCGAGGTTGAGCAGCGGCTCGTCGCACAGCAGCAGGACAGGATCTGTTGCCAGCGCTTGGGCGATCCGTACCCGTTGCAGTTCGCCGCCGGACATCACGCCGACGGGCACACCGGCCAGCCGGTCGGCGTTCACCTGCTGTAGAGCCGCATGCACGGCGGCGCGCCGCTGTGTCCGCTGGGCGGGGCGCAGGCTCGTCATACCCCAGCGGTGGCCGTCGACGCCGAGCCCGACGAGGTCGCTTCCGCGCAGGGTCAGACCACGATCGACGGCCCGGTGCTGCGGTACGTATCCGATCAGGTTGCTGCCCTTGGTGACCGGTCTGCCTGCGATCGTGACGGTGCCGGCACTCAGCGGTAGTTCGCCAAGGAGAACCTTCAGCAATGAGGTCTTGCCGGTCCCGTTCGGCCCGAGCACCGCGATGAATTCGCCCGGCTGGACCGTGAGGTCGAGTTGGTCCCACAGCACCCGGTCGCCGAACGCGAGGCGGCCACCCAACAGGTCGACGGCGACGTCAGCTGCTGTCAAGTCGCTATCGATTCGCCTGTGCCGACTTGTCGAACTGACCTGCGAGTTGGTCGACGGTGTCGCGCTGCCACGTCAGGTAGTCCACACCCTGCGGCAGCGTTTCGGTGACTGTGACCACCGGAAGCGACGCACGCCGCGCTGCCTCCTGGATCTGCTTGGTGGCCGCGGTCTCGGTCTGCGAGTTGAAGAGCAGCACCGACACCTGATGGCTGTTGATCAGGTCGAGCATCGCGGCGACGTCGGCGGGTGCCGGGTCGTCGCCCTCCTCCACCGCGCTGGCGAAGCCGGGCGGGGTTCGGTCGGTGATACCTGCGTTGCGCAGCATGTAGTACGCCACCGGCTCGGTCGCGACGACCGAACCCGACGGGTGGGCCTTGCCGATCGCCCGTTCGGACGCCGCGATGTCGTCGGCCTGCTTGCCGAATTGTGATGCATTGCTGCGGTATTCGTCCGCATGCGCCGAGTCGATATCGGCAAGGCGCTTTGCGATCTCGTCGGCGACGGCCTTGGCGATACTGAGGTCGTAGAAGACGTGTTCGTTGTCGGGTCCATTGGTGCCGCGTAGTGAGTAGGCGTCGACAGCGTCGATTTCGGGGTCGGCCGCAATCACGTCGTCCACCCAGTGGTCGTAGCCGCCGCCGTTGTAGACCAGTAGTGACGCGTCGGATATCTCGGCGATGTCGGCGGGAGTCGCTTCGAACGAGTGCGGGTCAGCGGATGGCCCCGACTCGATCGACTTGACCGACGCGTGCGTTCCAGCGACGGCGCTCGCCACGCTGCCCCATACGTCGGTTGAGGCCACGATGCTGACCGCATCGCGGTCGTGGCCCGGCGCGTCCTGGCTGCATCCCGCGGCGGCGAGTGCGGCCACCGTCAGTCCGACCGCGAACCTGATCGCCGATTTGCCCACCGATGTCCTCCTAATACAAATGAAAACCGTTTCCAATAACTCTAACGCAACAGGTGTGGCTACGCGAACTGCAACGTCAGATAACGTCACCGGCATGTCCAGGAGCCCCACGCCACGGCGCCGGGCGACGCTTGCTTCCCTTGCGGCCGAGCTGAAGGTCTCCCGGACCACGATCTCCAACGCCTACAACCGCCCCGACCAGCTGTCGGCCGACCTCCGCGACCGTGTTCTCGCGACGGCCAAGCGCCTCGGTTACCCGGGGCCGGACCCGGTGGCCCGCTCGTTGCGAACCCGCAAGGCAGGCGCGGTCGGCCTGGTGATGACCGAACCACTGAACTATTCGTTCAACGATCCCGCGGCGCTGGACTTCGTCGCCGGGCTCGCCGAGTCGTGCGAGGACGCGGGCCAGGGACTGCTGCTTGTGGCGGTCGGGCCGAACCGAAGCGTCAGTGACGGGACGGCCGCGGTGCTCTCGGCGGGTGTCGACGGCTTCGTGGTCTACTCGGCGTCCGACGACGACCCGTATCTACAGGTGGTACTTCAACGCCATCTGCCGGTGGTGGTCGTCGACCAGCCGAGAGATGTCCCCGGCGCATCCCGGGTCTGCATCGACGACCGGGCTGGCATGGCCGAGCTCGCCAAACACGTTGTGGAGCTTGGCCACCGTGAGATCGGCGTGCTGACGATGCGGCTGGGCAGGGAGCGTCCGCCCGGCGGCAGCAAGCCGGTGGTGGCGAATCCGGATCGGCTGCAGACTCCGCACTTCCACGTGCAACGGGAACGGATCGACGGGGTGTACGACGCGATGATCGGCGCGGGACTGGATCCGAGATCGCTGACGGTGGTGGAAAGCTATGAGCACCAACCGACTTCGGGCGGGGTCGCCGCCGAGGTGGCTCTGGAGGCCAACCCGCGCATCACGGCGCTGATCTGCACCGCCGACGTGCTGGCGGTCTCGGCGATGGATTACCTGCGGGCACGCGGCATCTACGTGCCGGGTCAGATGACGGTGACCGGTTTCGACGGAGTGCCCGAGGCGCTGCGCCGCGGCCTGACGACGGTGAAACAGCCGAGCATGGAGAAGGGTCGCCGTGCAGGCGGTCTGCTGCACAACCCGCCGCGCTCAGGTCTGCCGGTGATCGACGTGCTCGACACGGAACTGATCCGCGGCCGCACCTCGGGTCCGCCGGTCTGACTCAGGCGCCGAGGAGTTGGGCACAGCGCAACAACCCCAAGTGGCTGTAGGCCTGCGGATGGTTACCGAGTGCCCGTTCGGCGACGGGGTCGTACTCCTCGGACAGCAGGCCGGTCGGCCCCGCCGCGGTGACCATGCGGTCGAACAGCGCCTCGGCCTGCGACCGCTGGTCGGTCAACAGGTATGCCTCGACCAGCCATGCGGCGCACAAATGGAAGCCGCCTTCAGTCCCGGGTAGACCGTCGTCGCTGCGGTATCGGTAAACGGTTGCGCCGCTGCGCAACTCGGACTCCGTTGCCACGACGGTGGCGGCGAACCTGGGGTCGGACGGCGCGATCAGCCCGGACAGGCCGATGTGCAGCGTCGCGGCGTCCAGGTCGGTGCCGTCGTAGGCCGCGGTGTAAGACTGCACCTCGTCGTTCCAGCCGCGGTCCTGCACCTGCTGAGAGATGACATCGCGCAGGGTTGCCCATCCCGGAGGTGCCTCGCGGCCGAACTCCTTGCCCAGTTTCACGGCCAGGTCGACGGTCAGCCAGCACATCACCTTCGAGTACACATGGTGCCTCGGTGCGCCGCGGATCTCCCAGATGCCGTGATCCGGCTCGGCCCAACGGCTCTCGACAGCGACTACCATCTCGCAGACCAGGCTCCAGTCGGCGTCGGTCAGCGCGTCGGCCCTCCCGCTCTGCACCCGCTTGTGCACCAGGTCGGATATCAGCTGCACCACCGGGCCGAACACATCCAGCTGCACTTGGGCATTCGCGGCATTGCCCACCCGCACCGGGCGCGAGCCCGCATAACCGGGCAGCGAATCGATAACCGCCTCCGGGCCGAGCATCGTGCCGGAGAGCGCATAGAGCGGATGCAGCCGCTCCGGCCCGTGCATCGTCTCGATCACACCGTGCAGCCAATTCAGATATCCCTCGGCCTCGTCGGTGGATCCCAGCGAGACCAGTGCGGCCGCCGTCATCGCGGCGTCGCGGATCCAGCAGTAGCGGTAGTCCCAATTGCGGACGCCACCGATCTCCTCCGGCAGCGACGACGTCGCCGCGGCCATGATCGCCCCGGTGTCGGTATGCACGAGGCCGCGCAGCGTCAGCGCCGACCTCTTCATCAGTGGCTGATTCAGTAGGGGCAGCGTCAACGTCTGCACCCAGTTCCGCCAGTGGCCTTCGGCGCGCTCGCGTCGTGAATCCTCGTCGACCGGGCTTTCGGACAAGTCCTCGGTGCCGCAGCGCAATTCGAGAACCACGGGACCCTGCGACGGGTCCACCACCGCACGGGCCGTCTCGTGGACGCCGTCCGCCACGATCTCCCAGTCGACGCCGGGCGCGCGCAAAACCATCGGGTCGTTGGTCGCGGAAACCCGAAGCCCGCCGTCGTCGACGCGCAGGTGCACCGGCGCCTGGGCGAACTCGGGCCGCGGTGAGAACGACACAAGGGCCTTGGCCTGCCCGCTGATCACCCGGATCAGATCGGTGCGGCCTGCGCCGACGTCGTGGGACAGATAGTCGGTCACCAGCAGGCTGGCCCAACGGGTTTCGACGGTCATCGTGCCGTCGACGTAGCGCTGGCTCAACGGCAGCGAGTCCCGCTGCGGGCTGATCTCGAAATGGCCGGCGTTCGCGTCGCCGAGCAGCCTGGAGAACACCGCCGACGAATCGGCCTGCGGATGACACATCCACACCACGTCGGCCTCGGGCGTCAGCAGTGCGATGGTCCGGCCGTTGGACATCATGGTCAGCCGCTCGATGGGCGTCGAATGGCCACCGAGAAGCCAGGTTCGGCGGCACTCGAGCAGGAAGGTGAGGGCGAGCGCGACGTCCTCCGGCGAGTCGATCCGGTGGTCGGCCAGCGTGGCGCCGTGACCGACCTTCACCCCGACGTCCGGGCCGTGCAGCCGGCGAAACGCCTTCTCGTCGGTGACGTCGTCGCCGAAGAACACCGCGGCGGATGCGCCCTGCTGGTGGCGCAGGATGTCGAGCGCCTGACCCTTGTCGGTCTGGATCACCGCGAACTCGAGAACCGCTTTGCCCTTGGTGATCTGGGCGTTATCCCAAGCCTGCGATACGGCCTGCGCCTTCTTGAGTGCCTCGTCCGCGTCCGCCGGTTCGGCGTTGCGCACGTGCAGCGCGATGCTGGCCGGCTTGATCTCGATCGCCACGCCGGGGTACTCCGCGGCGATGGCGCCGAGTGCGTCTTTGATTTTGCTCAGCAGCGCCTTTGCATCGTCGTCGATGGCATGCACGAAGCCGGTGTCGAACTCCGAGCCGTGGCTGCCGACGAGGTGCACTTCGGCGGGCATGCGGGAAAGCGTGGCCAGGTCGCGCAGTGCCCGCCCGGAGATCACCGCGGCAATGGTCGACGGCAGCGCCGCCAGCTCGCGCATCGCCGCGGCGGATGCGGTGAGTGGACGCGCATCGTCGGGGTTGGCGACGATCGGAGCCATGGTGCCGTCGTAGTCGCAGGCGATGAGGACACGGGGAACCCGAGCGATGGTCGCGAGGGCGCGCTTCAGCTCGGCCGGCAACTCCTGCGTCACCCGCTAGATCTTAGGGTGCTCCCCGTCGCCGATGAGCAAACGAACCGCAAGGTCGAGCCGTTTGCTCACATCGGTGGCCGACGCCCGGCGGGTGAGCCAGGCCAGCAGGTTGGACAGCCAGACATCCGAGATGACCCTCGCGATGTGGAACTGGTCCTCGGTCGGCTCGCCTTCGCTCATGGCGCGCGCGAACATCGAGTCCATCAGCTTGCCGACGTGATCGACCTCACCTGCGGCCGATGCGTCGGCGAACACGAAGGCCCTCGTCATCGCCTCGGTCAGCAGCGGGTTGCGCTGCATCGCCCGGTTCAGCTTGCCGACCATGAGGTTCAGCCGCTGATAGGGCGTGCCGCCCGCGAGCGTCGCGCGGTCGGTCTTGGCGTCGATGCGTTCGAATTCGCGGCCGAGCGCGGACACCAGCAGGTGCACCTTTGACGGGAAGTAGCGATACAGGGTGCCGACGGCGACATCGGCGCGCTCCGCGACGGCACGCATCTGGACGGCCTCGTAGCCGCCCTTGGAAGCGATGGCGAGGGTGGCGTCGAGTATCCGCTTGCGGCGCTCCCTTTGAGCCTCTGAGCCGAGTTCGGACTCTGCGAGGACGGACACCGGCATCACCTGAGGCGGTCGCGATTCAGACCCCGAGGACGGGTTGGTTGGTGCTGGCAACGACATCGGTTGTGACGGCTCCTTCATCATGCGGTCTCGGTGGAAACGATACGCATGCCGATCCCTCTTTTCTCACCTCAGCGGCCATGCGGCACCGACGTGTCCTGCTGTAATGGCGTTCGACTTGACGGTCCAAGACTGGCACTATTAGAACACGTTCTAGTGAGAAGCAGGCCCTTCTCACGCGATGGCATAGGAGTCCTCAAATGTCGCAGGCGTCAGCGACCGTCACCGACGAGCAGTTTGCCGCGCGTGAACTGGTCCGTAGCTGGGCGGCGGGGTCGAATGCCGTCAAGGCCGCCCGCGACATCGAAAAGGGCGATCCGAGCGCCTGGCGGGCGCCGTACGCCGGCCTGGCTCAACTCGGCATCTTCGGCGTCGCCTTACCGGAGGAAGCCGGTGGAGCGGGCGGCACCGTCGACGATCTGTGCGCGATGGTCGACGAGGCCGCCGCCGCTTTGGTGCCGGGTCCGATCGCCACCACCGCGGTTGCCACACTTGTGGTGCCGAGTTCGCAGGCTGAGTTGCTGGAGGCACTGGCGTCCGGCGAGCGCACCGCGGGCCTCGCGCTGAACGCCGAGCTGACATACGACGGCGGCCTGGCGTCGGGTACTGCCGAATACGTGCTTGGCGCCGACGCCGACGGGGTGCTGCTTCTGCCCGCAGGGGAAGAGTTCCTACTCGTCGACGCCACCGCCGACGGGGTTACCGTCGAACCGTTGACGCCCACCGACTTCTCCAGGCCACTGGCCCGCGTCGTACTGGCCGGTGCGCCCGCCGAGGTTCTGCCGGTGTCGAGGCGACGCGTCGAGGACCTCGCCGCGACGGTGCAGGCCGCCGAGGCCGCCGGGTTGGCACGCTGGACACTGCAGACCGCCGCCGAATACGCGAAGGTTCGCGAGCAGTTCGGCAAGCCGATCGGGAGCTTCCAAGCCGTCAAGCACATGTGCGCGGAGATGCTGCTGCGCTCCGAGCAAGTCACGGTGGCCGCGGGTGACGCGGCCAACGCCGCCAATGACGCCGACGATCCGCAGCTGTCGATCGCCGCGGCCGTGGCAGCCGCGGCGAGCATCGGATTCGCCAAGGCCAACGCCAAGGACTGCATCCAGGTGCTCGGCGGCATCGGGATCACCTGGGAGCACGACGCTCATCTGTATCTGCGTCGGGCGTACGGCATCTCGCAGTTCCTCGGCGGCGCGTCGCGCTGGCTGCGCCGGGTCGCCGTGCTCACGCAGCAGGGTGTCCGCCGCGAACTGCACATCGACTTGGCCTCCGTCGAGCACCTGCAGCCCGAGATCGCCGCGGCGGTCGCCGATGTCGCGGCGCAGCCCGTCGAGAAGCGACAGATCGCGCTCGCGGAGGCGGGGCTGCAGGCGCCGCATTGGCCGCGGCCATACGGCAGGGCCGCCTCACCCGCCGAGCAGCTGCTGATCGATCGTGAGATGGCCGCCGCCGGTGTCGAGCGCCCCGATCTGGTGATCGGTTGGTGGGCGGCGCCGACGATCCTCGAGCACGGCAGCCCCGAGCAGATCGAGCGGTTCGTGCCGCCGACGCTGAGCGGCGAGCTGTTCTGGTGCCAGCTCTTCAGCGAGCCGGGCGCGGGCTCAGACCTCGCGTCGCTGCGTATGAAGGCCGTCCGCGCCGAGGGGGGTTGGAAGCTCACCGGGCAGAAGGTCTGGACGTCGCGGGCGAACTGGGCACAGTTCGGTGTGTGCCTGGCGCGCACCGACCCCGACGCGCCCAAGCACAAGGGCATCACGTACTTCATCATCGACATGGCGACGCCGGGCATCGACATCCGCCCGCTGCGGGAGATCACCGGCGAAGACCTGTTCAACGAGGTGTTCTTCGACGACGTTTTCGTGCCCGACGAGATGGTGGTCGGCGAGGTCAACGACGGCTGGCGGCTGGCCCGCACCACGCTGGCAAACGAACGGGTCGCGATGGCGCACGGCACGGCGCTCGGCAATCCCATGGAGGAGGTGCTGCGCACGGTGGCCACACTCGAGCTGGACCCGACGCTGCAGGACCGGCTCGGCCGGCTGATCGTCGCCGCGCAGGTCGGCTCGCTGCTCGACCAGCGCATCGCGCAGCTGGCGGTCGGGGGCGCCGATCCGGGGCCGCAGGCCAGCGCGCGCAAGCTGATCGGCGTGCGGTACCGGCAGGCGCTGTCGGAGTTCCGGATGGATCTGTCCGAGGGCGCCGGTGTTGTCTCCAACCAGCCTGTGCACGACTTCCTCAACGTGCGCTGCCTGACCATCGCGGGCGGCACCGAGCAGATCCTGCTCACGATGGCAGGCGAACGGCTGCTCGGCCTGCCGCGCTAAACCCCCCGGCCCGTCGCTGCGGCGAAAAGCACGGTCGTGCCTTTACGCTCGTCAGCGTGAAGCCGCGGCCGAAGGGGCAGCGTACGAAGGCGGCAATCCTCGAGCGGGCCGCGCGCCTTGCAACGGTCGACGGGCTGGACGGCCTCACCATCGGCGGGCTCGCGACAGCGATCGGGATGAGCAAGAGCGGTCTTTATGCACACTTCGGCTCGAAAGAGGATCTGCAGTTGGCGACCATCGCCTCAGCGCGGGAGACGTTCGTCGCGGAGGTGTTCGTGCCCGCGCTCGAGTCGCCGCAGGGCATCCGGCGCCTGCACGCGGCCTGCGACGCGTATCTGTCTCACATCGAGCGGCGGGTGTTCCCCGGCGGATGCTTCTTCACGGTGGCGGCCGCCGACGTCGGCACGCGGGCAGGCGCGGCGCGCGATGCGGTCGCCGCGCAGCAGCGGGACTGGATCGAACTTCTGGCCCGCCTTGCCCGCAAAGCGATGGACGTCGGCGAACTCGAGCCGGACGACGACCCGGCCCAGCTCGCCTTCGAGCTCAACGCGGTCCTGGTGTCTGCCAGTGTGACCTTCATACTGCAAGGAGACTCGGCGGTGTTCGAGCGCGCTCGTGCGGCGGTCCGCAGGTGGGTGCCGCCTGCAGGCAGCACTAGCTGAACGTGGTCTGCGCGCAGGCGGTCGGCGTGGTCAGGTTCACCCCGCCGTAGACCACCTGGATCTGCGAGCACGCGAAGAACGGGGCCGTCGTGTTCGGCTTCCCGGTGATCCAGTCGGTCGGCACCGAGTCGCCGTCGGCCTGGAATCGCTCGATCGGTCCGCCGCCGAAATAGGTCACCGAGATTTCGGCGTTGGTGACCGCCTTGTACATCTTCGACAGCACGTTGTCGTGGTTGGCGCCCTTGACCTCTCGCGGATTGCCCGAGGGGGCGCTGTAGGAGGCTTCCTGCCACACCTGGCGGTCCGAGCTGCGAAGCGTGATCGTCTGTCGCGCCCAGGTGTCGCCGGGAAATCCGGTCGGGCCGTCGGGTGTCAACAGGTTGGCGGTGGTGTTGAAGAAGCATCGCGCTTGCGCCGCATCGCAATTGGCGGTGACGTGCATCTCGATCTGGGTCGCCGGGTCGACGGGGATCGATGTGGTCGCGGTGTTGGACGCGGCCGTTGCCGAGGCGGGATGTGTGAGCACCGCCATCAGCAGTGTCGCCGCGCTTGCTGCTGCAAGCCGCTTCATGTGTGCTCCCGTCTGCGTGCGGCGAATGTTAGCCCGACGCTTATTCGTCGTAGGTGACTTCCACCGAATCCGATCGCGGCCGTGCCTGGCAACCGAGGATCAGCCCCTCGTCGAGATCCTGCTGCTCGAGCACGTCGTTGACGTCCATCTCGACGTCACCGCTCTTTTTCAGCACCGCGCAGGCCCCGCAGTGGCCCTCGCGGCAGGAGAACGGGGCATCGAGGCCCTTGTCGAGAAGCACGTCGAGAAGCTTCGCGTTGCGCGGCCACCGAACCTCGTGCGTCACCCCGTCGAGTGTGACGACGGCGGTGGCTGGCCCCTCGTCGCTGTCGTCTTCCGCAATCACCACTTTGGCGAACGGGTCCGACTCGAGCGATTTGAACACCTCGATGTGGATCCGGTCGGCGGCGGCGCCCGCGCTCTTCATCGCCTCCTCCGCGGCCGCCATGAACGGCCCCGGCCCGCAGATGTAGGTGTCGTGGCCGGTGTAGGGCGCCGCGAGCGCGGAAAGCGCGGCCGCACTCGGCAGGCCCTGCACGGATTCCAGCCAGTGCACGACCGTCAGCCGGTCGGGGTACTTGGCGGCCAGCTCCCGCAGGGCGGCGCCGAAGATGACGGAGTTCTCGTCGCGGTTGGCATAGATCAGCACGACGCGGCCGCTGCCTTCGGCGAGCGCCGACTTGCAGATCGCCATCATCGGCGTGATGCCGCTGCCGGCTGCCAGCAGCAGGAAGTCGGTGTCCAGCGTCCTGGGGACGAAGGTGCCCGACGGGGCAAGGACGTGGATGCGCATGCCGGGGTGGGCGTTGTCGCACAGCCAGTGCGACGCGTAGCCACCGTCGGTGCGCTTGACGGTGACGGTCATCGGATCGCCGGTGTACGGCGAGCTGCACAGCGAATAGCAGCGCGCCACCGATCCGGTGCGGTCGCTCGGCACCCGCAACGTGAGGAACTGCCCAGGCGCATAGCGCAGCCGGTCGGCGGGGATCTCAGGGTCCTTGGGACCGTCAGGAACCTTGAACACCAGCGAGCGCGCGTCGTCGGTCTCGACGACGACTTCGGCCACCTGCAGTTCCAGCACGTGGCTACCGAGCGGCTCGTCCGTCACGCGGTTGCCCTTCCTCTCCAGCCAAGGGGCCCATAACTAGAACATGTTACAGAAATGCATGTGTGCAGGTCCAGCTGCCGCAGCAATGCGCTGCTCGACACAAATCGTAACGTGTTCTAATCTTGTCTAGCGATTTGTTCCCTACCCTTCGGGTGGGGTCCCCACTTCGCACAAGCGCTCATCGCCAGGTCCGTTCTCTCGGGAGGCAAATCAGTGACGTCCATTGAACAGCGTGACGTGCAGTCGGTCCTAGCCGGCATCGACGATCTGCTGCCGCTGATCGCCAAGCGGGCGCAGGCGACCGAGGATCTGCGGCGGCTGCCCGACGAGACGGTCGCCGAACTCGACGAGGTCGGCTTCTTCAAGCTGCTCCAGCCCGAGCAGTGGGGTGGCCTGCAGTGTGATCCGACGGCGTTCTACGAAGCGGTGCGTCGCATCGCAACGGCGTGCGGCTCGACCGGCTGGGTCAGCTCGATCGTCGGCGTGCACAACTGGCACCTCGCCCTGTTCGATCAGCAGGCGCAAGAAGAGGTGTGGGGCGAGGACCCGACCGTGCGCGTCTCCTCGTCGTACGCACCGATGGGCGCGGGCCACGTGGTCGACGGCGGCTACCTGGTCAGCGGCTCGTGGAACTGGTCTTCGGGTTGCGACCATGCGACGTGGACGTTCGTCGGCGGCCCAGTGATCAAGGACGGCAAGCCGGTCGACTTCGGCAGCTTCCTGATCCCGCGCACCGAGTACCGCATCGACGACGTGTGGCACGTGGTCGGCTTGAAGGGCACCGGCAGCAACACGCTGGTGGTCAAGGACGTCTTCGTGCCAACGCACCGGTTCCTCTCGTACAAGTCGATGAACGACCGCACGGCGGGCGGCCTGAAGACCAACACCGCTCCGGTCTACAAGATGCCTTGGGGGACTGTGCATCCCACCACGATTTCGGCGCCGATCGTCGGCATGGCGTACGGCGCCTACGATGCCCACGTCGAGCATCAGGGCAAGCGGGTGCGCGCCGCGTTCGCAGGTGAGAAGGCCAAGGACGACCCGTTCGCGAAGGTGCGCATCGCCGAGGCGGCAAGCGACATCGACGCCGCGTGGCGGCAGCTGATCGGCAACGTCGGCGACGAGTACGCGCTGCTGAAGGACGGCAAGGAGATTCCGTTCGAGCTGCGCGCCCGGGCCCGCCGCGACCAGGTGCGCGCCACCGGACGCGCCATCGCCTCCATCGACCGGCTGTTCGAGGCGTCGGGTGCGACCGCGTTGAACAACGACGCTCCTGTGCAACGGTTCTGGCGGGACGCGCACGCAGGCCGCGTGCACGCGGCCAACGATCCGGAACGCGCCTACCTGATCTTCGGGAACAACGAGTTCGGGCTGCCGCCCCAGGACACGATGGTCTGATGACGTCGTTCGCCGCCGAAGCCGCTCAACAGCAAGAGCTCACGTTCGAGTCGACCTCGCGGTACGCGCAGGTCCGCGAGGACATGCGGCTGCACTATCACGAAGCCGGCATCGGCAACGAGCAGACGATCGTGCTGTTGCACGGCGGCGGCCCAGGTGCGTCAAGCTGGTCGAACTTCTCCAAGAACATTCCGGTGCTGGCGCGACACTTCCACGTGCTCGCCGTCGACCAACCGGGATACGGGCATTCCGACAAGCACACCGAACACGAGCAGTACAACCGCTACAGTGCCACGGCGTTGCTCAACCTGTTCGATCACCTCAATATCGAACGTGCTGCGCTGGTTGGTAATTCGCTCGGCGGAGGCACCGCGGTACGGTTCGCACTCGACAACCCGAAGCGGGCGGGCAGGCTGGTGCTGATGGGCCCTGGCGGCCTTTCGGTCAACCTGTTCGCCCCCGATCCCACCGAGGGCGTGAAGCTGCTCGGGAAATTCGCCGGAGAGCCGACCCGCGAGAACATCGAGAAGTTCCTGCGCATCATGGTGTTCGATCAGAACCTCATCACGCCGGAACTGGTCGACGAGCGGTTCGCGATCGCCAGCCAGCCCGAGTCGCTTGCCGCGACGAAAGCCATGGGAAAGTCGTTCGCGGGGCCCGACTTCGAGCTCGGCATGATGTGGCGCGAGGTCTACAAGCTGCGTCAGCCGGTCCTGTTGATCTGGGGCCGCGAGGACCGCGTCAATCCGCTCGACGGCGCGCTCGTCGCGGTCAAGCAGATTCCGCGTGTGCAGTTGCATGTGTTCGGGCAGTGCGGACATTGGGCACAGCTGGAGAAGTTCGACGAGTTCAACAAGCTCACTGTTGATTTTCTTGGAGGTGGGTCATGAGCATCAAATCTCTGGGCTACCTGCGCATCGAGGCCACCGATGTCGCGGCGTGGCGCGAGTACGGCCTGAAGGTGCTCGGCATGGTCGAGGGCTCCGGCGCGACGGAAGGTGCGCTCTACCTTCGGATGGACGAGTTCCCGGCCCGCCTGGTGATCATCCCCGGCGAGAACGACCGGCTGCTTCAATCCGGCTGGGAGACGGCCAATGCCGCCGCGCTGCAGGAGATCCGCAACCGTCTCGACGTCGAGGGAACGCCGTACAAGGAGGCGTCGACAGCAGAGCTCGCCGACCGTCGCGTCGACGGGATGATCACGTTCGAGGACCCCTCGGGCAACACCCTCGAGGTCTTTCACGGAGTCGCGTTGGAGCACCGCCGCGTCGTCAGCCCTTACGGCCACAAGTTCGTCACCGAGCAGCAGGGCCTCGGCCACGTCGTGCTGACCACGCGCGACGATGCCGAGTCGCTGCACTTCTACCGTGACGTACTCGGCTTCTACCTGCGTGACTCGATGCGGCTGCCACCGCAGCTCGTCGGCAGGCCCGCCGACGGCCCGCCCGCTTGGTTGCGATTCTTCGGCGTCAACCCGCGTCACCACAGCCTGGCCTTCATGCCGGGGGAGACGCCGAGCGGCATCGTGCACCTGATGGTCGAAGTGGGCGAAGCCGATGACGTCGGGCTCTGTCTCGACCGTGCGCTGCGCCGCAAAGTGCCGATGTCGGCGACGCTGGGCAGGCACGTGAACGACAAGATGTTGTCTTTCTACATGAAGACGCCCAGCGGGTTCGACATCGAATTCGGCTGCGAGGGATTGCAAGTCGAGGACGACGACTGGGTGGCGCGGGAGAGCACCGCGGTCAGCCTGTGGGGGCATGACTTCAGCATCGGCTTCAAGTAGTAGGAGCAGTGTCCGCCGAGCCGATGGACCCTCGCACATTTCGAAATGTGCTCGGGCAGTTCTGCACCGGCATCACGGTGATCACCACGATGCACGACGGCGCGCCGATCGGCTTCGCCTGCCAGTCGTTCGCCGCGCTGTCCCTTGAACCGCCGCTGGTCCTGTTTTGCCCGACCAAGGTATCCCGCTCCTGGAAGGCCATCGAGGCGTCTGGCAAGTTCTGCGTCAACGTGCTGCATGAGAACCAGAAGGACGTATCCGCGCGGTTCGGTTCCAAGGAACCCGACAAGTTCGCCGGGATCGACTGGGGCCCATCTAATCTGGGCTCTCCGGTGATCAAGGGCACGCTCGCGCACATCGACTGCACGGTGCACTTGGTGCACGACGGCGGCGACCACCTCGTCGTCTTCGGCGCTGTGCACTCGCTGACCGATGTGCCGCACAAGAAGCCGCGGCCGCTGCTGTTTTACCGCGGCCAGTACACCGGAATCGAACCGGACAAGAACACGCCTGCGCACTGGCGCGACGATCTCGAGGCGTTCCTCACCGCCACCACCGACGACACCTGGCTCTAGGCGACCCAGACCCCGGCGGAGGGAGCTTTCGTGAAGTATTGCAGCGGGTCAGTGGTGTCAGCGGACGGAACCGTGGTAACTCATCGCGTGATAGGCGACGGGGCCACCCCCGTCGTTCTTGTCCACGGCGGAATGCAGGCGGCGCAGAACTTCGCGCGGCTCGCAGACATGCTGGGTTCCCGCTACACCGCCTATATCCCGGATCGGCGCGGCCGCAGGCCCGAGGTGCCGGCCGGAGAGGGTTACGGGCTGGCCCGCGAGGCCGAGGACCTCGACGCGTTGATGCGCACGGTCGAGGCACGTCGTGTCTTCGGGCTGAGCTCCGGCGCAATCATCGCGCTGTACACCGCAATTCAGTACGCGGGCATCGAAAAGCTCGCACTGTATGAGCCGCCGTTGACTCTCGACGGAGCCGACCCGGCGAAGTGGTTTCCGAGGTTCGAACATGCGATGGCGACTTCGGGCCCCGCTGCCGGGATGGTTGAAGTGCTCAAAGGCACCGGCGATCGGTCACCCCTGATGCTCGTGCCGCGCTGGGTGTTGACCCCGCTGCTGCGCATCGCACTCGAGAAGGACGCGAAGCAACACCCGTCTGGCGACATCCCGTTGCTCGGCCTCATACCAACGATGCGGCTGGACGGAGTCCTACAACGGGAGTCCGTCACGCTGGTGAACCCACGCATTGGCGAGCTGCGATCGGAGGTGCTGCTGCTGGGCGGTGAGAAGAGCGCGCATCCACTTCGCCTCGGGCTGGAGGCGCTTGCTCGACGCCTGCCGAATGCCGGACGGGTCGAGCTCAAGGGCACCGGACACACCGCGGCCGACAACCGCGGCGTCCCGCATCGGGTCGCGCGACTGCTCGGGGACTTCTTCGCGGGATAGGCTCCGTCAGGCTCTCTCGCCGATGAATTCGATGATCGTGGCCGCCACCTCGCGGTGCATGGTGTCGTTGAGGATGTCGTGGTGCCCGCCGGGAAACTCCTTGAGCTGCAGCGGTTCTATCTGCTCGGCGTAGGCAGCGACAGGGCCGACCGGTGCGATCGGATCACCGACGCCGTGCACCGCAAGGGTGGGCACCGTCAACCCCGGAAGATCCTTGCCGAACCGGTCCCATGCGGTGTCGAGCGCCCGCGCCAACGGCGCGCCGTCGGCATCGACGAAGGCCAACGGATCGTTTTCGAGCGAGTCCAGGTAGAACGGGTCGTGGGAGAGCCACTGCGGATCCAGATCGAACGAGCTGTCCGTGTCTAGCAACTCCGGAATCGGCACCAATGGCGCCCCCGAGATGACACCCGCGCGGTAGCGGTCTGGCTGATCGAGCAGCCTTGTCAAGGTCACCACCGCGCCGAACGAATGGCCCGCAGCGATCAGCGGCAGCCCGGGACGTTCGCGCTCCGCGAGCTCGGTCAATGTATCGGCGAGATCCGAGCTGTCGGCGATGGACCCGAAATCGCCGCGTGCGCCTGGGCTGAGTCCGTGGCCGAACTGGTCGACCGCCCACAGGTCGATACCGGCGGCATTGAGCGCAAAGCCGTACCGGTGGTAGAGCCCGGTGTGTTCACCGAAGCCGTGCAGGAAGACGACGACGGCGCGCGGTTCCTGCGCCGCCCAGTGTCGGTAGTAGGCCCTACCCTTCGGATGATCGATGAACGGCATGGCGATGAGTTTAGCTGTGATTCACCGCACACGGACTGCTCGCGTGAGATCCGGCCCGCCCTCTTTGGGCGCGGCAGCCAGTCCGATTCGTGCCGGCTGTCGATCAAATGGCGCCAGTGGAATTAAACCCTTGACCTCGTCGTTTTGTAAGACATACCGGAGTGGGAGACCCCCACGGAAGCCGGTAACGCGGAGTCCGGGCCCACAAGGCCCGAACCCCACAGAGAAGAAAGAAGAAGGCACTAAATGAAGAAGTTCGGGTTTGCCACAATCCTCGCGAGCGGTTTGGTTGCCGCCGTGCTCGGCTTTGCCGCGCCGGCTCAGGCGACCGTGCCGGGAAACGCCGTGGACGTGGTCTTCACCGGCCCGTCGCAGGGTGTCGACCACCTCGACTGGCTGAACGACATCCAGCAGAGGCCGAACGTGTCGCGTCCTGACACGACGGTGCGGAGCAGTCCGTAACCGGTCGCAAGCTGACAAGAGGGCACCCCAAGCGGGGTGCCCTCTTTTTCATGGGGCGCCAAGCAGTACGTCGTGTTGGTCGGCCATCCGATTTTGGATCGCAGCCACCACGGCGCCCACCTCGGGTCGTCGAAGCGTCTCTGGTCGCGCGACGAGCCAATAACTCAACTGGACGACAACAGCTTCCGGTAACACCCGGACGAGATCGTCGTGTCGGTCGGCCATGAAGCACGGCAGCAGGCCGATGCCCGCGGCGGCGCGGGTGGCCTCGACGTGGACGAAGACATTGGTCGACGTAACCGATTCGCGCATGGCAGGGGCGAAACTCGGCGCCAGGTCGAGGTCGTCGACCTGGAGCATGGAGTCGATGAAGTAGACCAAGGGATAGCGCGCAAGATCTTCGATGCTCTGCGGCGAACCGTGTTCGGTCAGGTACTCGTGTGCCCCGTACAGCCCGAGGCAGTAGTCGCCGAGCCGGATCGCCTCCGCCCGGTGCACCTGCGGTTCACCCACCACCACCTCGATGTCGAGTCCGGAGCGCTGCTGGGTGGCGCGCCGGGTGGCCGCCACGATCTCCACGGCTACCTTCGGATGCCTGCGCTGCACCTGCGCTGCAGCCGGCGCAGCGATGTATGCGCTGAAACCGTCGGTCGCCGAGATTCGGACCACCCCTTCGAGTCCCCGCGAGCCGTGGGCGTCGGTGGACAGCGAGCGCACCGCCGAATCAACCGCCTCGGCGGCCGCGAGCGCCTCCCGCCCGAGGTCGGTCAATTCCCAGCCGCCCGCGACGCGGGCCAGCACCCGCCCGCCGATCGACTCCTCGAGCGCGGCGATGCGGCGCGAGATCGTGGTGTGGTTGAGACCGAGTTCCTCTGCGGCCGTGGTGTAGCGGCCGGACCGGCCGACGGCCAGCAACACGAGGAGGTCGTCGGCGCTCGGCCGTCGACCCGAGGGCGGGGTCATGGAGGGCGGCACATCTGCATTTTCGCAGATACTTCCTGCAGTTTTGGCCATTGCAGGTTTGGGTACCTGCATGAATACTCACACAGGTCTGTGTCCCACGTCACATGTGAAGGAGCTACCCATGACCGGCGATTCCTTGTCGGCCCCGACCGGACTCAAGCGCGTCGTGGCGGCCTCGATGGCGGGCACCGTCGTCGAGTGGTACGAGTTCTTCCTCTACGGCACCGCGGCCACGCTGGTCTTCAACAAGGTGTTCTTCCCGGCGAGCGACAGCGCATACGGCGCCATCTTTGCCGCGCTGCTGACCTATGCGGTCGGATTCATCGCCCGCCCACTCGGCGGCGTGGTGTTCGGGCACTTCGGCGACAAGTACGGACGCAAGAAACTGCTGCAGTTCGCCATCTTGCTCGTCGGCGTCGTCACGTTCCTGATGGGCTGCCTGCCGACCCTTGACCAGATCGGCATCTGGGCGCCGGTGCTGCTGGTGGTCCTGCGCTTCCTTCAGGGATTCGCGGTCGGCGGTGAGTGGGGCGGCGCCGTGCTGCTGGTGGCCGAACACAGCCCGAACAAGAGTCGGGGTTTCTGGGCCAGTTGGCCGCAGGCTGCGGTGCCCGTCGGCAACATGCTCGCGACGATCGTGCTGTGGGTGCTGACCGCAACGCTGTCCGAGGAGGACTTCCTGTCCTGGGGATGGCGGGTCGCGTTCTGGCTGTCCGCGGTGGTGGTGCTCATCGGTTACTACATCCGGACCAAGGTGAGCGATGCGCCGATCTTCGTTGCGGCACAAGAGGAAGTAGAGCGCGTCAAGGCCGTCTCCTACGGCGTCGTGGAGGTGTTCAAGCGTTATCCGCGTGGAGTGTTCACCGCGATGGGCCTGCGGTTCGCCGAGAACGTCATGTACTACCTGGTCGTCATCGTCTCGATCACCTACCTCAAGGTTCATGTCGGCGTGGACACCAACGCGATCCTGCGCTACATGCTCGTCGCGCACGCCGTGCACTTCGTCGCCATTCCACTGGCTGGCAGGCTGGCCGACCGGGTCGGCCGCAGGCCGGTCTACTTCGTCGGCACCGTGCTCGCGGCCACCTGGGGCTTCTTTGCGTTCCCGATGATGGACAGCGCCAACTATCTGCTGATCATCGCCGCCATCGTCATCGGTCTGGTCATCCACTCGCTGATGTATGCGCCGCAACCGGCGATCATGGCCGAGATGTTCCCGACCAGGATGCGGTATTCCGGTGTGTCACTTGGCTATCAGGTCACCTCGATCGTCGCGGGCTCCGCGGCGCCTGCCATCTCCGTCAAGCTGCTGCAGATCTACGACTCCTGGGTGCCGATCGCGATCTACCTGGCCACCTCTGCGGCGATCACGCTCGTCGCGGTGTTCTATCTGCGCGAGACCAACGGGCTTGACCTCGAATCCCTCGACGAGGCCGACCGCGACGACCTGGCGAAGGCCGGGGTTCGGTGACGTCGCTCGAAGGGCGCACCGCCGTCGTCACCGGTGGGGCGAGCGGCATCGGCGCGGCGTGCGCCCGCGAGCTTGCCGCGCGTGGAGCCGTTGTGACCGTCGCGGACCTCGACGATGTCGGCGCCAAGTCCGTTGCGGATGAAGTCGGTGGAAAGGCCTGGCCCATAGATCTTTCCGACGCTTCCGCGTTGGAGCAGTTGCAGCTGGAGACCGACATCCTGGTCAACAATGCGGGGATCCAGCATGTCAGCCCCATCGCCGAATTTCCGCCCGACCGCTTCCGGTTCATGCTCACCCTCATGGTGGAGGCGCCCTTCCTGCTGATCCGGGGCGCGCTGCCGCATATGTACGACAACGGCTTCGGGCGCATCATCAACATCTCGTCGGTGCACGGCCTGCGTGCCTCGGAGTACAAGGTCGCCTACGTGACGGCCAAGCACGCACTCGAGGGACTGTCCAAGGTGACCGCGCTCGAGGGTGGCCCGCACGGGGTGACGAGCAACTGTGTCAATCCGGGGTACGTGCGCACGCCGTTGGTGACCAAGCAGATCGCCGACCAGGCCCGCACCCACGGCATCCCGGAGCAGGAGGTCACCGAGGACGTCCTTTTGAAGGAGAGCGCGATAAAACGGCTCCTCGAGCCGGAAGAGGTTGCAGCCCTGGTTGGTTGGCTCGCATCGCCGGACGCCGCAATGGTGACCGGCGCCTCCTACACCATGGACGGTGGCTGGAGCGCACGCTAGGTTCGAGGGCTGTCTACGGGTGGTTGTCAATCCGGCAGTTCTGCAAGAACCCAACCGGATCGCAGTACACGGCCACCGGCGGTCCAGGTTTGGGCGGGGGATTCTCGCCGTCCCAGATCATGTTGGAGACGTTGCCCATTCCCGGCCACAAGTAGTAGTAGGTGTGACAGACGTTCCAGTCCCAATTCAGTGGGTCGGTGACGTGATTACCGGTTGCAGGCACGGGTTCTTCTCCCGGGCACCAGTGGTGCGGTGGGCCCCAACCACCGTCGTCAGCCTGGGCGACACCGCCGCCAAGGCCCAGACCGGCGGTCACCACGGCGGCGGCCGCCAATCCAACGATGGTACGGATAATAGCCGTCTCCTGTCCTATGTCATTGGGCCGTCGTCGGCCTCGTAACAATTAGACAAGGGCGATGGCCTACCGATCACAAGTTTCGGCGGCGCGCGCGCTCCTATCCAGACCGTCCGGCAAACTCGCCGATGCGACGCAGTGCCTCGTCGATGTCGCCGGTCGGGCCGGCGAACGACAGCCGGACGAACGAACCGCCGCGCTGGGTGTCGAAATCGATGCCCGGCGCGATCGCGACGCCGGTGTCGGCCAGCAGTTTGGAGCAGAACGACAGCGAGTCGCCGGTCAGGTGCGAGACGTCGGCGTAGACGTAGAACGCGCCGTCGGTCGGTGCGAGCCGGTCGATGCCGATCTGTCGAAGCCCGGTCAGCAGCAGTTGCCGGTTGGCGGCATAGTGGTGCAGCAGCGCGTCGGACTCGGCGATCGACTCCGGCGTGAACGCCGAAACCGCGGCGATCTGCGACAGCACGGGCGGGCAGATGGTGAAGTTGCCGGTCAGGCAATCCACCGCACGTTGCAGCTCCTGCGGCACCAGCAGCCAGCCCAGCCGCCAGCCGGTCATCGCGAAGTATTTCGAAAAGCTGTTCACCACAACGGCTTCCCGCGATGTCTCCCATGCGCAGCTGGTGTCAGGAGCGCCCTCGTACACCAGGCCGTGATAGACCTCGTCACTGACCAGCCGAACGCCCGACTCCGCACACCACGACGCGATCGCCGCCAGCTCGTCGGGGGGAATCACGGTGCCGGTCGGGTTGGCCGGGCTCGCGACGATCACACCCTGCACAGGCGGATCGATTTCCGCGAGCATCTGCGCGGTTGGCTGGAACCTGGACTCGGGGCCGCACGGGATCTCGACGACCTCACAGCCGAGCGCCGAAAGGATGTTGCGGTAGCACGGATATCCGGGGCTGCCGATCGCGACGCGGTCACCGACGTCGAAACAGGCCAGGAATGCCAGCAGGAACCCGCCCGACGAGCCGGTGGTCACCACCACGTCATTGGGATCGACGAGCAGCCCGTGCCGGGATTGATAGGAGCCCGCGATCGCCGTGCGCAGTTCGGGGATGCCGAGCGCGACCGTGTAACCGAGCACTGTGTTGTCGAGCGCGGCTTTGGCCGCGGTGCGCACCGCAGTGGGGGCTCCTGCGCTCGGCTGGCCTGCCGACAGGTTCACCAGGTCGCCGTGCGTGCGCTGACGTTCGGCGGCGGCCAGCCACACGTCCATCACATAGAACGGCGGGATCCCGGCGCGAAGAGAGACGCTCATTCGGTCGAGGCTAACCCCCAGACGCAGGTTCCCCCGCAACGAGTCGTCCGATGCTGTCAAGCACGGACTCGGCCAGCGCGATATCGCCGCGGAGATCACGGTCCTCGTCATTGCGCGGCAGCACGTCCGCCAACACAAGCGTTTCGCCGACGACCCCGCCGAACCGCGTGTCGAGGCCGCGCTGGCGCAACAGCCGGACCGCGCCGACGAGCTCGCAGCACAGCAGAACCCGGTAGGCGGCGATAGACCGCTCGAGTTGTTGCACGCCCTGGGAAGCGAAGGTGGCATCCTCCTCCGCACCGCGCGACAACACGAGGGTGCCCGCAGAGGCAGGCTGCGCTGCGTTACGGATCTCGGCGATCGCACCGGCGGCGACGTACTCGACCATCATCAGACCGGATGATCCGTCCGCATCTGCGGCCAGGAAGGCATTGCCGCCGTTGGTATCCGGATCATTGAGCAATCTGATTCGAGAATGCGTGATCGGTGCGGTCAGGGCCAGCCCGAGCGTGGTCCCGTCGAGTTCAAGCGACAGCGACGCCTGATAGAACGATCCGTGATGGATCACGGATTCGTTCTCGATATCAAAGAGCGGATTTTCCTGCGCGGTGTTGAGCGTCCGCTCTAGCTGCCCCTCGAGCGAATGCAACGACGCCACCAAACTCGCCTGCGCGACCGGGTAAACCCGAAGTCCGTATGGGTCCTGAATGCGGGCGGGACGCGAGTCTGGCCGGCCCTTCGTCGTGAGAATTTCGCGAAGGCGGTCGGCAACCGCTTCCGCATAGGGCGCCGCCGCCGCCCGAGCCGCAATCGACGAAAGGGCTTGAGGATTGCCGTCGAGCGCAAGGAAACTCAGCGCGTAGATCGCGCTCGATGCGTGTTCGAGGCGGGAAAGCTCCTCCATCGCCAGACAGCCGCGCCCGATTGTCAGAGCGCTGCTGCTCATGAAGGGCAGCGCGCTGTCGGCGCCCCACGGCGTCATCGGTGTCAACGGCTTGGATGCGGGCCGCTCTCCGATCAACGTGAGTGCCGTGCCTGCCAGAGGTGCGAGGTCGCCGGTTCCGATCGACGCGTACTGCCTAAGCTCGGGTAGGGCGTCTTCGTTGAGCATCGTCTCCAAGCCACGAAGGATGGCGGGATCGAGTCCCGCGCCAGGCACACACAGCTGGATGAGCCGGACAGCTAGCATCGCTCGAACCGTTCGATCGTCGAGCGGATCCCCTGCGTCTACGGCGTGGCTGCGAAGCAGTCGCATGCCGTAGTCGGAATCGCCGGTAGGCACCTGAGCAGCGCGGTTCGCGCCTACGCCCGTTGTTCGGCCGTAGATGTCATACCGCGTGCTGAGCTCCGCCGCGATCTGGTGGGCACGTCCGACCGCCGCCAAAGTCGCAGGCGATACCGAGACATGGTCGCGACGGTCCGCGAGGCGCACCACGTCCGCGATGGTCGCGGATCCGTCGAGGTCGAGCATGAATTTCTCCTTCTTCGCTATCGCCGACGGGCGAGGTGGATCTATCATCGCCAAAATTAGGTCTTGCCGCTAGATGAAAATTGATTTTTACTTAATGGAACTCGCCGGAACAACGCCCTCGTAGCTTTCAGCCCAGCGAGAGGAGGTCGCAGTGGCCGAACCGTCGACGCGGACAGTCGAGCGCGCGCTCGCGCTGCTCGCGACCATCTGCGAGAGAGGCGGCGCCAATCTTGCTGACAGTGCCAGGGATTGCGATCTGGCCCCGAGTACCGCATTGCGGCTGCTGCGCACGCTGGAGACCACCGGATTCATCAGCCGGGATGAGTCGGGCGGCATGTATCGGCCTGGCACGCGTCTGATCCAGCTCGGGGCGCAGGCATTGTCCAACGAGTCGCTCGTCGATCTCGCGAAGCCGACGATGGAGAAGCTCGTCGCCGAAACGGGCGAGTCCGCATACCTTTCTGTCGAAGGGCACGGCGCGACCGCCCTGTACATCGGGATCGTCGAGGGAACCCACTCCGTCCGGCACACCAGCTGGGTCGGCCGAACGGTGCCGCTCGAAAAATCGGCGGCAGGCCGAGTGCTTCGCGGCCGAGTTCCCGATGTCGGATACGTGGTGGTCGAGCGCGGGGTCGAGGCTGACGTCACGGCGATCGCGTCTCCGCTCCATTCGGAAGCACGAATCATTGCCGCGATGAGCCTGGTGATTCCGAGCTACCGGCTCACCAAAAAACAGGCCGCGGAATACGGCCGGATGTTGATGCGCGCGACGGAGGATGTCTCCGCCCGGCTGAGTCGTGCATCGAAATCAACCCTCCCAGAAGGACAGTCATGATCACGTTCGACAACGTCTCCAAGGTGTATCCCGACGGCACTGTCGCGGTGGACAATCTCACCATCACCGCCCCTGCCGGAAAGATCACCACGCTGGTCGGCCCGTCGGGCTGCGGGAAGACCACGTCCATGCGGATGGTCAACCGCCTTATTGAGCCGTCGTCGGGCACCATCCAACTCGAGGGAGTCGACACCCAGACACTCGACCGGGTGACGCTGCGCAGGCGGATCGGCTACGTCATCCAGAATGCGGGCCTGTTCCCGCACCGCACCGTCGTCGACAACGTCGCGGCGCTTCCGCGGCTGCTCGGCGGCGGCAAGAAGGAAACCCGTTCGGCGGCAATGGAACTCCTTGAGCGGGTCGGGCTCGACGCCAAGTTCGCAAAGCGGTACCCATGGCAGCTGTCCGGGGGACAGCAACAGCGGGTCGGGGTGGCGCGGGCACTCGCGACCGACCCGCCCTTCCTGCTGATGGACGAACCCTTCAGTGCGGTGGATCCGATCGTTCGAAGTCAGCTGCAGGATGAATTCCTTCGTCTGCAGGCCGACATCTCCAAAACGATCGTGATGGTCACACACGACATCGACGAGGCGCTCAAGCTGGGTGATCAAGTTGTGGTGTTACGCCAGGGCGGCACGCTCGCACAAGCCGCGTCGCCTGCCGAGCTGCTCGCCGCACCGAGCGACACGTTCGTCGCCGATTTCGTCGGATCGGCGCGAGGCTACCGGGCGCTGGGCTTCGAGAACTGCGACAGCCTGCTGCAGCTGTCCGACGAGCCGACGATTACGGTCGGGCAGCGCGTTTCGGATATGCCGTCAGGAAACGGACGGTGGGTGCTGGCGGTCGACGCCAACAAGGTGCCGATCGGCTGGGTCGACAGCGACAGCGTGCGAGGCGATTCCGTGACAGCCAGCGACATCAACCTCAGCGGCACGTCTGCATCTCGGCGCGACCCTCTGCGCGACCTGTTGAACTCGGCCCTGTCGAGCCCCAGCGGTCGCTGCGTGGTCACCGACGAATCCGGTGCGCTGATCGGCACCGCGACCGACCACGACATCATCGACGCCATCAGGCGAGCCAAGGAAGCGCGGTTGGCGGCATGAACTGGATCTCGTCGAACATCGACCGCATCGTCAGCCTGACCATCAGCCACGCGTGGCTCACCCTGGTGCCGACGATCCTCGGACTGGTTGTCGCGTTACCGCTCGGCTGGTGGGCGCACCGATCGGGGCGCGGATATGCGGCGATCGTCGGAACCGCTGGCCTGCTCTACACGATCCCTTCGCTCGCCCTGTTCATCATCCTGCCGGTGGTATTGGGTACGAAGATCCTCGACCCCGTGAATATCGTTGTCGCACTGACGCTTTACACGGTGGCGTTGTTGGTCCGAGTCGTAGCAGACGGACTTGCCTCGGTGCCCCACGACACCGTCGCGGCCGCGGAGGCGATGGGGTATCGCGGCTGGCAACGGCTGCTGCTGGTCGAGCTGCCCGTCGCCGTGCCCGTCATCGCGGCAGGACTGCGGGTGGCGGTGGTGTCCAACGTCAGCATTGTCACCATGGCTGCGCTGCTGGGCATTCCGCAGCTGGGATCGCTGTTCACGCAAGGCTTTCAGCTTCGGCTGTTCACCCCGCTCATTGTCGGCGTCGTGCTCTGCGTCGTGCTGGCCGTCGTGTTCGACGGACTGATCCTCGTGGGCAACAAGCTCCTCACGCCCTGGCGGCAAAGGACGGTCACCTCATGAACATCGTCGGCTGGTTCACCGACCCCGGCAACTGGACGGGCTCGGCAGGCATCCCGGCACAGGTCGGCTACCACCTCGTGTATTCCGCTGTCGCGCTGCTCATCGCCCTGGCGATCGCGGTGCCGCTTGGAATCGTGATCGGCTACACCGGTCGCGGGGAGGCATTGGTCGCGGGTTTTGCGAATGCGTTGCGCGCGCTGCCGTCGCTCGGCCTGCTCGTCCTGCTCTTCCTGATCATCTCGCCGGTGGCCGCGGGAAAGCTCGTGTACGTGCTGCCCACCATCATCGTGCTGGTTCTGCTGGCGGTTCCGCCGATCCTCACCGGCACCTACGCGGGCATCCAGAACGCCGACCCGGATGCCGTCGGCGCTGCCCGCGGCATGGGCTTCACCAAGCGCCAGATCCTGATGCGCGTCCAGCTTCCCTGTGCGCTTCCGCTCATGGTGTCCGGTGTGCGGGCGTCGACTCTGCAGATAGTCTCGACCGCCACCATCGCCGCGTATCTCGGGCTGCAGGGCCTCGGTCGCTTCATCCTCGATGGCCGAGCGAATGCGAGCTTCGCCGAAATGGCAGGCGGCGCAATACTTGTCGCCGTTCTCGCCATCGTCCTCGAGTTCACTTTCGCTTGGGCCGGCCGAATTATCATCTCGCCCGGTCTCCGGCGGGTGGCCGCCAAGGACAGCACACCGCTTGCCACCGCGGTACTCGAGCCTGCCACCTAGGTGCCGACCGGCGCCGTTCACCCAACAGGAGAAAGACACATGAAGAAGCGCAGCATCCTTTCGGCCCTTGCGGCCGCCTCCGTTCTCGTGCTGACCGCCTGTGGTGGCGGCGGCAGCGATCCGCTGTCCGGTGGCGGCAACACCGGCGGATCGGAGGGTTCGCAGGTCATCGTCGGCTCGGCCGACTTCACCGAGAGCCAATTGATCGCCAGCATCTATTCACAGGCACTTCAGGCGGCGGGCGTGCAAACGAAGGAGCAGTTCAACATCGGCAGCCGCGAGGTGTACATCCAGGCGCTCAAGGACGGCTCAATAGACCTCGTTCCCGAATACACCGGTGCCCTGCTGAGTTATCTCGACCCCAAGTCGACCGCCGCGACGCCGGACGCGGTGTCCGGCGAACTCGTCAAGAAGCTGCCAGAAGGCATCGGCATGCTGACACCGTCTCCGGCCGAGGACAAGGATGTCGTGGCCGTGACACAGGCCACCGCCGACAAATACAAGCTCAAGTCGATCTCGGATCTGAAACCCGTCGCCGGTGAACTGGTGCTCGGCGGCCCGCCGGAATGGAAGACACGGACCCAGGGCGTGGTCGGTCTGCGTGATATCTACGGTCTCAACTTCAAGGATTTCGTCAGTCTCGACGCGGGTGGCACGTTGACGATGACGGCGCTCACCAACGGACAGATTCAGGCCGGCGACCTGTTCAGCACGGATCCTGGTCTGCACGCGAATAATCTTGTGGCCCTTAACGATGACAAGAACCTATTCGCTGCGGAGAACGTTGTTCCGCTGATCAAGTCGGCGAAACAGAACGATGCGATCAAGAAGACCCTCGACGCGGTCTCGGCCAAACTCACCACCGACGACCTCATCTCGATGAACGCAGAGGCCGCTGACGGCACAAACCTGTCTGATATCGCCAAGAAGTGGCTCGCGGGCGCAGGTATCGGCAAGAGCTGACGCAGGCGGACTGCCGGGTCAGAGCACCTCGGATTCGAGCCTGCGCAGATGCTCCCGCGGCGGCCCGAGCAGCTGCGCGCTGCCGTGCGCGCGCTTGAAATACAACTGGATGTCGTGCTCCCAGGTGATCGCGATGCCGCCGTGCATCTGCACGGCTTCGGCGGCCACCTTGGTGAACGCCTCGCTGGCCGAGAACCGGGCCAGCGCCGCCGACGTGGGCGAGGGTTCGGCGACGGCGTCGTTGACGACGGCGCGCGCGGACTGCACCGCGACGTAGAGGTCGGCCATCCGGTGCTTGAGCGCCTGGAAGCTGCCGATCGGGCGGCCGAACTGGACCCGGTCCTTGGTGTATTCGACGGTCAGGTCGAGGCATTTCGCCGCCGCGCCGATCTGCTCGACGGCAACCAGGATCGAAGCGGTGTCGGCAAGGCCGGGGTCGGCGCCGATGTCGGCGGTGTCCTGCGGCCGCAACCGTGCCAACGGCCGGGTCAGGTCCATGGTGTCGACGGGTGTCGACGTGAACGTGGTCCAGCGGGTGAGCTTCTCGCCGTCGGCGGCGACGACGATGTCGGCGACGGCGCCGTTGATCACGAAGCCGGGATCGAAGACAACGGTCCCGATCGCGGTGCCTTCGGCAAGGTTTTCCAGCGCATCGGCGTCGGGCTCGTCGGCGGAGAGCAGTGCGAGCTCGGCAAGCGTGGTGCCCAGCAGCGGCGTCGGCGTCAGCGCCTTGGCCAGCTCCTCGAGGACGACGGCGGCGTCGGCGAGCTCTCCTCCCGCGCCGCCCCGTTCCTCGGGCACCACCAGAGCGGCGGCTCCGACCTGCTCGCACAACAGCTTCCACAGCGACTCGTCGTAGCCGCGCTCCGACTCGATGGCTTGGCGCACCGCGGCGGGAGACGCGTGTTTGTCGACCAACGCCGCGACGGTTTCACGCAGTAGTTCGCGTTCTTGACTCATCACAAGGCCTCCAATACCCGGCGGCGGTGCCATGTCGGATCACCCCACGCCGACCGCAGCGCCTGTACCCGCAACAGCAGAAGTGACAGGTCGTGCTCCTGTGTGAAGCCGATGGCGCCGTGGGTCTGCAGTGACGAGCGGGCAGACAGCAGCGCGGCGTCGGCCGCCGCGACGAGCGCCGCGCTGACATCGCGTGCCGTGTCAGGCGAGCCGTCTGCCAGCGACAGGGCCGCACCGTAGACCAGCGGCCTGGCCAACTCGACGGCGATGTGCACGTCGGCAAGCTTGTGTTTGATGGCCTGATATGACCCGATCGTCCTGCCGAACTGGCTGCGCTGTTTCGCGTATGCCACCGAGGCGTCCAGCATGGCTTGGCCCGCACCGACCAGCTGCGCTGCCGTAGCGAGCACACCGTACTCGAAAGACTTTGCGGTGTCAGCCTTTCGGGCGTCGCCGGAAGCCGCCGCGTCGAACAGCTTGCGTGCGGGGTCGACCGAGTCGTGTCGACTGCCCGCGCTGCCGTCGCGCACCTCACCGTCGCCCGCGACGAGAATCAACCCTGCGGAGTCGGCGTCGACGGCGCGTGGCACATGCGGTGGGAAGGTGACCGTGGCGATCAACTCACCGGACGCGAGCGCACCGCAACGTTCGTCGTCGGCGAGCAGAATCGGTGCCACCGCGACGGATTCGACAACCGGGCCGGGGACGCCCCAGTACCCGAGGCGTTCAGCCGCGACGACCAGGTCGACGGGATGTGCGCCGATGCCATCAAACTGCTCGGGCACCAGCAGCGCCGTCACGCCGAGGTCGGCCAGTGTGGACCACACCTTGCGGCCGGGGCCGGTGTCGCCGTCGGCCCATGCGCGCACTGCAGCGGGAACGCCTGCGGAGCCGAGCGCGGCGTCGATGCTCGCCGCGAAGTCTCGCTGCTGTTCGTCGATCTCGAAGTTCATTTCTGGCCCTTGGGTTCTCGGGGCAGGCCCAACAGGCGCTCGGCGATGATGTTGCGCTGAATTTCGTTGGTGCCCGCGTAGATCGGACCGCCGAGCGCGAAAAGCAGGCCCTCTGTCCAGGAGTCCACCAGCTCGCCGTCTGCGCCCCGCATGTCCAGCGCCGTCTGGTGAAGGGCGACATCGAGATCCGACCAGAACACCTTGGTGATCGACGACTCGGCGCCGAGCTCGCCGCCGTTGGCGAGCCGCGTCACGGTTCCGAAGGTGTGCAGACGGTACGCCTGCGCCTTGATCCACGCATCGGCGACCCGGTCGGTGAAGACGGGATCTGGATTGGTCTTCCATTGCTCGACGAGTCGCTCGGCGGGCGCGATGAACCGCGCGGGGCTGCGCAGCGACATCCCGCGCTCGTTGCTCGAGGTGCTCATCGCGGCGCGCCAGCCGTCGTGCACCTCGCCGATCACGTCGTGGTCGGCCACGCTGACGTCGTCGAGGAAGATCTCCCCGAACCCGGTGTCGCCGCCGAGTTGGGCGATGGGCCGCACCGTCACCCCGTCAGCCTTCAGGTCGAACATGAAGTAGGTCAGCCCCTTGTGCCGCTCGGCTTCGGGATCAGACCTGAAGAGTCCGAATGCCCTGTCGCCGAACGGCGCCCGCGAACTCCAGATCTTCTGTCCGTTGAGCTTCCAGCCGCCGTCGGTCTTGGTCGCGGTTGAGCGCAGCGACGCCAGGTCGCTGCCCGACTCCGGCTCCGACCAGGCCTGCGCCCAGATCTCCTCGCCGCTGGCCATCTTCGGCAGCACCCGATCGAGTTGTTCCTCGGTGCCGTGCGCGAACAGCGTCGGAGCCAGCATCGAGGTGCCGTTGGCGCTGGCGCGACCGGGCGCCCCGGCCCGGAAGTACTCCTCCTCGTAGACGATCCACTGAAGCAGCGTGGCGTCGCGGCCGCCGTAGCGCTCCGGCCACGCGATGACCGACAGGCCCGCGTCGAAAAGCACCTTGTCCCAACGCCGGTGCTGTTCGAAGCCTTCTGCCGTGTCATAGGACTTGGTCGGGAAGTGTTCTTTGTTGGCGGCGAGAAAGTCGCGAACCTCGGTCCGGAACTCCTCTGTCTTGCTGTCGAAAGCCAGGTCCATCAGATGGACTCTCGCAGTTGCGGTTTGACCACTTTGCCTCCCGGGTTGCGCGGCAGTACGTCGAGGAAAGCCACCGATCGCGGGGTCTTGAAGTTCGCTAGATGCTCACGGGTGTAAGCGATCACGGCCGCCTCGTCGAGTTCGGCGCCGGGCAGCTTGACGACGAACGCCTTGCCGACCTCGCCCAACCGTTCGTCGGGCACCCCGATGACGGCGGCCTCGGCGACCCCGTCCAGGCGTGCGAGCACCTGCTCGATCTCGGCGGGGTAGACATTGAACCCGCCACAGATGTACATGTCCTTGAGCCGGTCGGTGATCTTCAGATTCCCGGCCTCGTCGACGCGGCCGACGTCGCCGGTGTGCAGCCAGCCGTCGGCGTCGACGGTGTTGGCCGTCGCCTCGGGATCGTCGAGGTAGCCGAGCATCACGTTGGGTCCGCGCAGCAGCACCTCGCCCGTGCCGTCGTCGGCTGGGTTGTCGATGCGCAGCTCGAAGTCGGCTATCGGGCGCCCGCACGTGGTGGCGACGGTGACGGCGTCGTCGTCGGGGCGGCACATCGTGCCGAACCCGCTGGCCTCGGTCAGCCCGTACGCCGTCAGCACGATGTCGATGTCCAATTCCGACTGCATGCGTTCGATCAGCACCACCGGGATCGTCGCGGCGCCGGTGACCGCGAATCGCAGCGAGCTGAGGTCGTAGTCGCCGCGCCTGGGATGGTCGAGCAGGCTCTGGTAGATCGTCGGGGGCCCGGGAAGCACGGTGATCCGGTGTTCGGCCACCGCGGCCATCGCCTTCTCCGGGTCGAATGTGAGCTGCGGTATCAGCGTTGCCCCGGTCTGAAGGCAGGCCAGGATGCCCGCCTTGTAGCCGAAGTTGTGAAAGAACGGGTTTATGCAGAGGTAGCGGTCGGCGCTGGTGACCTGCCCGCACGCCGCCCACGCCGCGGGAGCGTCCAGCGACTGCCGGTGCGCACATAGCGCGCCCTTGCTGCGGCCGGTGGTGCCGGAGGTGAAAAGGATGTCGCTGACGTCGTCTGGCCTGACCGCCGCCGCGCGGCGCTCGACCGCGTCCAGATCAGACCCGCGGGCGACGAACTCGGCCCAGTTGCCGTCGTCCTTGTCGATCGGGACTCGCACGATGTGCCGCAGGTCGGGCAGCGCGGTCCGGTCCAGGTTGGCGGTCTTGTCGGCGCCGAGGAACTCGCCGGCCGCGACCAGCAGCGGCGCCCCTGTGCGGGCCAGTACGTCGGCGGCTTCGCCTGCGGTGTAGCGGGTGTTGAGGGGGACGACGACGCCGCCCGCGTAGTGGGTGGCCAGGCATGCGACCACCCAGTGCCAGGTGTTCGGCGACCAGATCGCGACGCGGTCCCCGGCGGCAACGCCCAGGTCGATCATCGCGGCGGCGGCTCCCCGCACCTCGCGGCGCAACTGCGCGAAGGTGAGCCGCCGATCGCCCGCTATCAGGGCTTCGTGGTCGGCGAATTGGTCGGCAATCCGGTCCAGGACCTGCGGAATGGTCCTCAGATCGGTCTTCATCGACGCTCCTCCAACAAAGCAAGTGCTTGGTAGGTTAGCCTACAGGGATGATGGAGGTCCATGAGTTTCGGGCCGAGGTCCGCGACTGGCTCGCCGACAATCTCGTCGGTGAATTCGCCGCGCTCAAGGGTCTCGGCGGGCCGGGTCGCGAGGATGAGGCGTTCGAAGACCGGTTGGCGTGGAACAAGCATCTCGCCGCTGCGGGCATGACGTGTCTGGGCTGGCCCGAAGAGCACGGCGGCCGCGGCCTTTCGGTTGCGCACCGCGTCGCCTTCTATGAGGAGTACGCCAAGGCCGACGCCCCCGACAAGGTCAACCACTTCGGCGAGGAACTGCTCGGGCCGACGCTGATCGCCTACGGCACGCCGGAGCAGCAGAAGCGCTTCCTGCCGAACATCCTCAACGTGACCGAACTGTGGTGCCAGGGCTATTCGGAGCCCGGCGCAGGGAGCGATCTGGCCAACGTTTCGACCACCGCCGAACTCGACGGCGATCAGTGGGTGATCAACGGCCAGAAGGTGTGGACGTCGATGGCGCACCTCTCGCAGTGGTGCTTCGTGGTGGCTCGCACAGAGAAGGGCTCGAAGCGACACGCCGGCCTTTCGTATCTGCTGGTTCCGCTCGATCAGCCCGGAGTCGAGGTACGCCCGATTGTGCAGCTGACGGGGACGGCTGATTTCAACGAGGTGTTCTTCGACGACGCCCGCACCGACGCAGACCTCGTCGTCGGTCAGCCCGGCGACGGCTGGCGGGTGGCGATGGGGACGCTGACCTTCGAGCGCGGCGTGTCGACGCTTGGGCAGCAGATCCGTTACGCGCGTGAACTTTCCAACCTGGCCGACGTGGCCAAGGAGACCGGCGCCGTCGACGATCCGGTTATCCGAGAGCGCCTCACCCGCTCGTGGGTGGGCCTGCGCACCATGCGGTCCTACGCGCTCGCCACCATGGACGTGGAGGGGGGCCGGCAGGCCGCCGGAAAAGATTCGGTGTCAAAGTTGTTGTGGGCCAATTGGCATCGTGATCTCGGCGAGCTGGCGATGGATATCGTCGGTAAGGCAGGTCTGGTGGCAGAGGGCGGCAAGTTCGACGAGTGGCAGCATCTGTACCTGTTCACCCGCGCCGACACCATCTACGGCGGGTCGAACGAAATCCAGCGCAACATCATCGCCGAGCGCGTGCTCGGCTTACCGCGTGAGGTCAAAGGCCGATGAGCGCCCGCGCGAAGAGGAGACGTGTATGAGTCTTGCCGAAGCGCCCAAAGAGATTGACGGGCATGGACTTCTGACCGGAAAGGTGGTCGTTGTGACGGCGGCGGCCGGCACCGGCATCGGGTCGGCAGTCGCGCGCCGCGCGCTGGCCGAGGGCGCCGACGTGGTCGTCTCCGACCACCACGAGCGGCGCCTCGGTGAAACCCGGGACCAGTTGGCGGGGCTCGGCCTTGGCCGGGTGGAGAGCGTGGTCTGCGATGTGACGTCTACCGCGCAGGTCGATGCGCTCATCTCGTCGACGACCGCGCGGTTGGGGCGCCTCGATGTGCTCGTCAACAACGCAGGCCTCGGCGGCCAGACCCCGGTCATCGACATGACCGACGACGAATGGGACCGGGTGCTCAACGTGACGTTGACGTCGGTGATGCGGGCGACCCGTGCCGCACTGCGGTACTTCCGCGACGCCGGCCACGGCGGCGTGATCGTCAACAACGCCAGCGTGCTCGGCTGGCGGGCCCAGCATTCGCAGTCGCACTATGCCGCGGCGAAGGCGGGCGTGATGGCCCTGACCCGCTGCAGCGCAATCGAAGCCGTCGAGCACGGCGTGCGGATCAATGCCGTGTCGCCGAGCATCGCGCGCCACAAGTTCCTGGAGAAGACGAGTTCGTCGGATCTGCTCGATCGGCTGTCGGAGGGGGAGGCCTTCGGCCGGGCCGCCGAACCGTGGGAGGTCGCGGCCACGATTGCGTTCCTTGCCAGCGACTACTCCAGTTATCTGACCGGAGAGGTAATTTCGGTATCGAGCCAGCGCGCCTGACTTAGAGGCCCAACATGCTCGCCGGGTTGGTTTCCAGGATCGCCGTACGCTCCGCATCGCTGATGCCTGCCATCTTCTCCAGCCACCCGACCGGGTCCTCCTGCACCATCGGCGCGGGATAGTCGGTGCCAAGCACCACCCGGTCGATCCCGACGGCGTCGATGAGGAATCGCAGCGTCCCCTCGGTGTACGTGCAGGAGTCGTAGTAGAACCGGTTCAGGTATTCGCTCGGCGGCACGGGCAGCTTGGCATCGGCGAACTCCGGCACCTCCATATCGGCGGCGCGCCAGGTCTTGTCCATCCGCGCAACGCCGAACGGCGCGTATCCGCCCGCGTGTCCGAGACAGATTTTGAGGCCGGGGTAGCGGTCCATGATTCCGCCGAAGACCAGCGTGCCGAATGTGACGGCGCGGTCGACGAGGTTGCCGATGCTGTTGGGCAACGCGTAGCGAGTGGTTCGTGCCTTGACAAGGGTGGGTCCGCACTGATGGAAGAACACCACAGCACCGAGGGATTCCACCGCCTCCCAGAACGGGTAGAACCGCGGGTTGTCGAAGGTGACGCCGTTGACGTGGTCGTTGATCGTGATGCCGCGGTAGCCCAGCTTGGACATCGCGCGTTCCATTTCGGTGACCGCCCGCTCGACGTCCTGCATAGGCACGGTGGCAAGGCCGGTGAACCGGTTGGGATGGTCGGCCATCATCTGACCGATCTCTTCGTTGCAGGCGCGGGCGATCTCCTGGGTAAGGCCCGGATCGAGCTCGTAGCGGTAGAAGTCGTTGTTGACGGTGAGCACATGCATGTCGATGCCTGCCGCGTCCATCTTGGCGATCCGGTCTTCCGGAGCGATGGAGAACTCCGGGATCTCGAGCTCGCCGATCGCGTTGGTCAGCGTGTGCCATGTGCCGCCGTCCAAGACCGCCTCGCGGAAGCTGGGCGGGGTGACGTGTGAATGAACATCGATGACGGCCAACGCTATTCGGCCTCTCTGCTAGTGGGGTCGCCCAACAGCATCGCTGCGGTGCCACGCAGGATGGACTCGACTTCGTCGGGTGTAAGGACGCCGATCGCGGTCAACCGGGTCACTGGTTCGAGAACCCGCATGGGGGCGGGCCAGTCGGTGCCGAGCACCACCCGGTCCGCGCCGACCACGTCGACGAGGAAGCGCAATGTGCGCGCCTCATAGGTCACCGCGTCGTAGGTGAACCGACGCGCGTAGGTGCTCGGCGGTCCGGTCGTTGCGCCCCGCATCGACGGGAACGCCCGCCAGCCCTGGTCCATGCGGTCCAGCGCGAAGGCCGTGTAACCGCCGCTGTGTCCGAGGCACACCTTGAGCTGTGGATGGCGATCCATCACGCCGCCGTAGACCAGCGCGCCGAAGGTGATTGCCCGATCGACCAGGTTGCCGATGGAGTTGAAGAAGAAGAACTTGTCGATGCGGGCCTCGACGGATGTGGGCGCGTACTGGTGGACGAAGATCAGCGCACCCAGTTCGGCCGCCGCCTCCCAGAACGCGTCGAAGCGTGGATCGTCATAGGTCATGCCATTGACGTGGTCGTCGATCATCACGCCACGCAGCCCGAGGTCACGAATCGCCCTGGTGAGCTCCGCGACGGCGCGGTCGGTGTCCTGCATCGGCACCGTCGCCAGGCCGGCGATCCGGGTCGGGCGGGCCCGAACCATCTCGGCCACTTCGTCGTTCACCGCAGCGGCGATCGTCGCGGTGACGACGGGGTCCTGGTGGTACTGGTAGAAGACGTCCGTCGGCGAGGTCAGCTGCACGTCGATGCCGTCGGCGTCCATCGCCTCGATGCGCTGGTCGATACCCCATCGGTTCATCGGGTTGTGCAGCTCACCGTCGTCGGATGTCATTCCGTGCCAGTCACTGCCGCCGAGCACGACGTCGCTGAAGCAGCGCGGCGTTACGTGGGCATGGACGTCGATGATCGAGCTGATGGTGCCTCCTGAATCGCTCACAGACCGTGCATGAGGTGGGTCACCCGGGCCATCCACTCGTACTGCGTCACCTCGCCGAGCTGTTTCATGGCCTGCGCATACTCCTCGCCGGCTATCAGCCTGGTGGCTGCATCCTTGTCTGCGCAGCGGATATCGATGATTCCGTCGAAATCGGTCGTCAGCGTGCCGATGTTCTTGCCGATGGTGACCTGCTGCACCTCGGGCGTGCCCTCGAGCGCCTTCACGGCGTCGAGTGCCGCGGCCCGGGATGCCTCGTCGGACTCGTCGGCCCAGATGAACATCGCGGAGTGCTTGTAGGAGTTCTTGGTGATCAACGGAGGGCCGTCATACCACCAGTCGACCCGTGCCGTTTCCTCGCCCCGGCAGATCGACGCGTTGTAGACCGCGACGTTGTGGTGCACGTCGTCGTCGTTGTAGTCGTCCATGCCTGCCTGGTCGTCGAAGTCCAGGTGCAGAGCGATGTCGTAGCTCACCGGCGGCCCGAGTCTACGGCTGCGCCAACGGGGTTGACGCTTCCACGGCTTCTCCTCGCGCAGCAGCCCGGAGCCGCCGAACTCGTCGAGGCCGAAGTCGAGGGCGCGCACGCTCGGGCAGGCGAACCGCATGTACGCCAGGCCCTTCATCATCTCGACGGCCTGCTCGAGAGTGGTGTCATCGCGGAACATGAAAAAGGCTGAGTGGCGCAGCATTTAGTGGTTCGCTCCTTCTTCTTCGGCGCCGACAGGTTCGGCACGCATCTGTTCGAACAGGGCCAGGACGTCGGCCTGCTGGGTGACCACCTCGCGGTCGGTCATCAGCCGCGGACGCGGAAGGTTGATCGGGATGTCGGCATACAGCGTGCCGCCCTTGTTCATCATCAAGATCCGGTCGGACAGCTGTACCGCCTCGTTGACGTCGTGGGTGACGAACAGGACGGTCGCGCCCGACGCCTGCCACAGCTGTTGCAGTTCGGTGCGCAGGGTGCGGGCGGTGATCGCATCCAGATGGCTGAACGGCTCGTCCATCAGCAGCAGGTCCGGCTCGATGGACAACGCGCGGGCAATGCCGATGCGCTGCCGCATTCCGCCGGAGAGCTGCGCAGGGTACTTGTCCGCGGCGTGGGCCAGGTCGACCATCTCCAAGAACCGCATGCAGCGCTCTCGACGGGTCTTGCGGTCGCCGTCGTCGTGTACGTAGATCATGTTGTCGAGCACGGTCCGCCATGGCAGCAGCCGTGGGTCCTGGAAGACGTAGCCGATTCTGGCGCTCTTGCCTTCTGCTGTCACCGTGACCGAACCCGATGTCGGTTTCTCCACGCCGGAGACCAGGTTGAGGAATGTGCTCTTGCCGCAGCCGGACGGCCCGACGAGGCAGATGAAGGTATGGCCCGATGCCTCGAAGCCGAAGTCGTCGAGGGCATGCGTGGCGGTCTGGCCTGGAGTAGTCGCCTCGTAGACCTTGTTGACGTGGTCGGCGATCAGCGTCGCCATGCACTCACCATCTTTCGGTTCCTTCCTGCCAGCGTCGCGAGCGGCGGGCGAGGCGTTCGAGCACCAATCGGTCGACGGCGAGGATGACGATGATCTCGATCAGACCCCAACCCATCAACCCGTCGAAATTGCCTGCGTCGTACCAGAATGCGGCGCGATAGCCGGCGCCCCAGTTGCTCGCGAAGAACTCGACTAGCGACAACGCGCCCCAGCCGGCCAGCACCGCGTACCGGAATCCCGCGAAGATATACGGCGACATCGCGGGCAGCACCATCCAGCCGAAGAACCGTGCCTTCGGAATGCGGTAAGCCGACGACATCTCGATCAGTGGTTTCGGGAGCGACTTGGCGCCTTCGTATGTCGATGCGACGAGCATCGGGGTGGCGGCCAGCACCGGCACGACGATCGGGCCGACTTCCGAAAAGCCCCACCACATCGCGGCCAGCAGTGCCCAGATGAAGGCGGGCAGCGCCAACATGATCGTCACGACGTCGCGGAAGTACGCACCGACACGCCACCACCAACCCATCGCCCAGCCGATCGCAACACCAAGCACCAGCACCACCGACAACGCGATCGCCGCGCGGCGGAGCGTCCACGTGAGGTGCACCCAGAGTTCGCCGCGCATCGCCTCGTCGACCAGGAACTCGAATGTCCCCACCGGGGTGGGAATTCGGGTGGACAGCACGCCGATGGCCTGCCACAGCACCAACATCAGCAGCCGGGCGGTGTAGCGGGCCGCCCGGTCGGAGGTGAGCCAGCCCAACCGGTTGCGGAACGTGGCCGTTGCGGTGCTCACGGCGTCGCCACTTTCGCTTCGGCGGCGGTGCCTGCAGGCGCCCCCCTCGCGGGTGTCTTTGTGCCACCCCGCCAGCGCCTCGTCCGCTGCGGCGAGTCTGCTCGCCACCGGAACAGCCGGTGTTCGGCGTTGATCAATACCAGCCGCTCGAGCAGGACCACGAAGATGACGAAGAAGCACATCCACGCCAGCACGTCGCGCACCGAGAACATGTGATAGGACCGACCGATCTGATAGCCCACACCGCTTGACCCGCCGAACGTTTCGACCAGTGCGGCGAGCTTCCACGAGTCGGCGAACGACACCCTGCCCGCCGCGAACGCGAACGGCATGACGGTCGGGATGATCACGTGCTTCGCGAGATCCAACCGACTTCTGTTGAACGCCTTGCTCATTCCGACCAGATCAGGATCGACCGACATCATCCCCGCCGCGACGTTCAACGCGATCCCCGGCAGCACGAACAGGATCACCACCGAGGTCGGCCCCATCCCGCTGATACCGAACACGATGATCGCCACGATGGCGTAGACGATCAACGGCACGTTGGCGGCGAGGTAGATCAGGTCGTGGAAGAACGCCCTGGCATACCGGAAGCGGCCCATCAAAACCCCGATCGCCGTGCCGGCGACGACCGCCACCGTCCAGCCCAGGATCGTGCGCCACAGGCTGTCGGCAAAATTCGTCAGCACGGCCCCCGAGGCCGCAAGCTCCCACATCCGCTTGCCGACAGTCCACGGCGAGGGCAGAACGTAGCGCTCCATCCGCGAGGCCGCGTACGCCCAGATCCCGATGAAGGTCGCGATCCCCGCGAGCGAGTAGACCTGCGAGGCGAGGAGCCGACGCGTCGACGGCGCCAGTGACATCAAGGTGCCGTCAGGACTTGGACGGCTCGATGACGACCATCTCGGGATCGGGCTGGTCGGCAGGGGCCACGCCGGCGTCTTTCAGGAGCTGGAAGATCTTCTTTTCCTTGTCGATCCACTCCTGGGTGAGATACGGCGAGTCGACGAACCAGTCGAAGGTGTTGGCGAAGTAGCCCTTCATCCACTTGGCTTCCTCTTCGTTCTTCACCGCGAAATGCTGCGGGTACTCGTCGATGATCTCGTCGCGGTTCTTGGCCCATTCGTCCATGGCGCGCTGCCAGACCTTGAGGAAGAACGCGGCCTCCTCCTTATGGGAGTCGTACCACTCCTTGCGTGCGGTGAACAGGTTGCTCATCACACCCTGGTGACCGGGTTCCATTGTCTCGCCGAAGAGTTCGGACGCGGACCTGCCGTCGTACATGATGTTCAATTTGCCGGAGGCGAACTCCGGGATGGACTGGGTGGGATCGGCGAACGCGCCACACACCTCGTTGTTCAGCACGAGTTCGGGGATCACCTGGTAATCGGCACTGACCAGGTTGAGATCGTCGCCGTTCTCGGCCAGCGTGCGGTTGTCCATCTGCTTGATGAGCGCCGTCCAAATCAGTGTGTTGCCGACCGGCGACTCCGCGGCGATCTTGCAGCCCTTCGGCATGTCCGACACGGTTTCCCACTGCGGGTTCGCCGTGATCATCACGTCCTTGGCCTTGTTGAACTTGCCGAACGTGACCGTCTCGACGCCGGTCTCCTGCTCGAGGTTTTGCAGTTCGTAGGTACCGATGGAGACGACGTCGGCGTGCCCGCCCGCGAACTGTCCGTACTCATCCCACGTCACCGTCTGCAGGATCCGGAACCCCGAATCCTTCTCCATCTCCTCGAGAATTCCCTGATCCTGGATCCAGTCCCAGGCCGGGTCGGGTGAGAAGGTGAACCGGATGACGCCGTCCTCCCCGCTTTCGGCTGACTTCGAGTCGTCTCCGGGGCCGCTACAGCCGGACGCGAGCAGAACGCCGGCGCCGAGCAGAGCCAAAAGCGACGTTGTCTTCCTGTGCATGGACGGACCTCCTGCGATCACCGCCGGGCGGCTGCCACCGTCTTCGTTGACGAATCACCTGGGCAGGCCGTGCAGCCGCCGGCTTCTGGCTGCCGAAATAAACTATAGAACGATAGATCCTATAAATTATGGGAATTGCCGTCTCGCTGGGTTGCCAGCGTGTAAACGGTCTGCTCGCGGGTCAAAGATGTGAGGGGCGCGGGTAGGGCAATCGTTACCTAGCAAGCGCTTGGTTGCTATCCTCTACTGGTGGAGAAGGCAGCAGTGAGCCGTCGCGACGAGCTATTGGACCTCGCCGCGACGATGTTCGCCGAGCGTGGGCTGCGCGCCACCACCGTGCGCGATATCGCCGACTCCGCGGGAATCCTGTCGGGCAGCCTGTATCACCACTTCTCCTCCAAGGAGGAGATGGTCGACGAGGTTCTGCGTGGCTTCCTCGACTGGCTCTTCGCGCGCTATCAGGAGATCGTCGCCACCGAGCCGAATCCGCTCGAGCGACTCAAGGGCCTCTTCATGGCGTCGTTCGAGGCGATCGAGGACCGGCATGCGCAGGTCGTCATCTACCAGGACGAGGCCAAGCGGCTGTCGGGGGAGGGGCGGTTCTCCTATGTGGAGGAGCGCAACAAGCAGCAACGCAAAATGTGGCTGGACCTGCTCAACCAGGGTGTCGAGGAGGGCTATTTCCGTCCCGACATCGACGTCGACCTGGTGTACCGCTTCATCCGCGACACCACCTGGGTGTCGGTCCGCTGGTATCAGCCCGGCGGACCACTGACTGCCGAGCAGGTCGGCCGTCAATATCTTTCGATCGTCCTCGGCGGCATCACCGCCGAAACAGCAAAAGGAGACAAGTAATGGCGGCAACGTCTCAGGCATATGTCATCGACGCCGTACGCACCGCGATCGGCAAGCGAAACGGATCGCTGGCCGGCGTCCATCCCGTTGATCTCGGGGCCGCAGGGTGGCGCGGTCTGTTCGATCGGGTGGATGTCGATCCCGGTGCGGTCGACGATGTGATCGCCGGCTGTGTCGACGCCATCGGACCCCAAGCGGGCAACATCGCGAGGCTTTCGTGGCTTGCCGCCGGATACCCCGAGGAAGTGCCCGGTGTCACCGTGGATCGGCAATGTGGTTCCAGTCAGCAGGCAATTTCCTTTGGCGCACAGGCGATCATGTCCGGCACCGCTGACCTGATCGTGGCCGGCGGCATGCAGAACATGAGCCAGATTCCCATTTCCTCGGCAATGACCGTCGCCGAACAGTTCGGGTTCACGTCACCGACGAACGAGTCCAAGAGTTGGTTGCACCGCTACGGCGACCAGGAGATCTCACAGTTCCGCGGTGCAGAGCTCATCGCCGAGAAATGGAACATCTCGCGTGAGGAGATGGAGGAGTACGCGCTCGCCAGCCACCGGCGTGCCCAGGAGGCGATCCGCTCCGGGCACTTCGAGAACGAGATCATTCCCGTCGACGGTTTCGTCACCGACGAGGGACCGCGCGACACGTCGCTGGAGAAGATGGCGGGCCTCAAAACCCTCGTCGACGGCGGCCGACTGACCGCCGCGATGGCGAGCCAGATCTCCGACGGCGCCAGCGCGGTGCTGCTGGCGTCCGAGCAGGCGGTCAAGGAGCACAACCTGAAGCCGCGGGCGCGCATCCACCACGTCAGTGCACGCGGCGCCGATCCGGTGTTCATGCTCACCGGACCGATCCCAGCGACGAGGTATGCGCTGGAGAAGACGGGTCTGTCGATCGACGACATCGACACCGTGGAGATCAACGAGGCGTTCGCCCCCGTGGTGATGTCGTGGCTCAAGGAGATCAAGGCCGACCCGGAGAAGGTCAACCCGAACGGCGGCGCGATAGCGCTCGGCCATCCGTTGGGGGCCACCGGCGCGAAGCTGTTCGCCACCATGCTCAACGAACTCGAACGCACCGGCGGGCGCTACGGCCTGCAGACCATGTGCGAGGGCGGCGGCACCGCCAACGTCACGATCATCGAGCGGCTCTAAAGGATCTCGACCGTCACGCTTCGGCGCTCGTCGGCCGCCCGGTAGAGCGCGTCGGCGACGGCCACTGCTCGCAGGCCGTCGACACCACTGGCGATCGGTTCGGTCGCGGATGCGACGGCCGCAGAGAAGTCGGCGACCTCGGTCACGTAGGCCGGCGACGTCGAAGTCGCCAGCCTGCTGGTGCCTTCGTCGTCATGCAGGTCAAGGGTGTCGTCGGGGGCCGGGCTGGTTCCGCCGCGGGCATCGAGCCAACCGCCGGTGCCGAACACCGTCCAGTCGGGCCGGGTGCCCATCCGCAGGCTGTGTGACGCGATGTTCGCCAGGGTTCCGTCTGCCAGCCGGCAGCTGCCGACGAACACGTCCTCGGCGCCGGGTTTGTCGAACATGGCGGTGACCTCGACCACGGGTTGGTCGCACAGGTAGGCGACCAGGTCGACCGCGTGCACACCTTGGTGCAGCAGGGTGCCGCCGCCGGAAAGCGCCGGATCGGCGCGCCAGGTGTCGTATGGGTACAGGCCCTTGCCTGCGCCGCAGGCCATCTCGGCGTAGAACACCCCACCTAGCCGCCCCGCGGCGATCGCGTCCCGTGCGGCCCGCGCGGTCGCCTTGTGTCGAAGATGAAATCCCGTGCCCAGCAACACGTCTGCATCTGCGGCCGCGTCGACCATCGATCTCGCTTCGGCGATGTCGAGCGCCAGTGGCTTGTCGACCAGGACGTGTTTGCCGGATTTGAGAGCGGCAAGGCCGTGCTCTGCGTGCAGGCCGTTCGGCGACGCGATGTAGACGACGTCCACGTCCGGATCGGCCAGCATCTGCGCGTAGTCCTCGTACGCCGCGGTCGCGCCGTGCTTGGCGGCGAACGCCGTCGCACGGTCGAGACTGCGGCTGCAAACGGCTGCGAGACTGCCCTTATCGTCTGCCCCGATGGCCGGAGCGATGGCGATGTCGGCGACCTTGCCGATTCCGATGATGCCCCAGCGGACAGTCACGTCTCCGACGCGTTCGTGTCGAACTCCAGAGAGTGAATGCTCGACTGGATGTGGGCCGCCACGGCGTGGGCGGCGGCCTCGGGATCGCGGCGCAGGTACGCGTCGAGGATGGCGCGGTGCTCGACCTGCGGATCGGGTCCGACGCGGTGGCTGATCGCCAGCGGGACATACAACGCAGCGGCCTCGAGCAGGGAGCTGAGGATCCCCACCAACCGCGGTGCCGGCGCGGGCGACAACAGAATCTTGTGGAACTCGCGGTTGCACACGACCCAGCGGTGGTCCGCGGTCTCCGACATGTCCGCGTAGAGCTCCTCGGCGCGGTTGAGCACGTCCAGCGTCACATGATCGACGGCGAGCCGGGTGGCGTCGGGCTCGAGTTTGAGCCGGATCGTGTGAATTTCCTTCGCGTCCGCGAGGTCGAGCGTGGTGACGGCCGCCCCCTTGTGTGCGAGCAGGGTCACCAGGCCCTCGGTGGCGAGATCACGCAGCGCCTCACGCACCGGCGTCATGCTCACGCCGAGGTCCTTGGCGAGATTGGCCTGGATGAGCGGCGCGCCGGGGGCAAGCTCGCCGGTGAGGATTCTGTTGCGCAGCGCGTCGTATGCGTAGGCGTGGGCGGTTCGCGGTGCGGCGACAGTCATGGACCCTCATTTCGTCGTGAGCCCGCTTGTCCTCCTCGCGTGCGGGTGACCAGCGATTTTCCCCTTCTATAGAATACATTATCGTGCCCCGACTTCCGGTAGACACCGCTGCGGCGCTGCAGGTCGGCGGCTCCATGAACGAGCTGGCCGCAACGCTTCTGGACTCCTGCGACCCGCGGCAGCGCGCTGCCCTCGTCCGCGCGTGGGATGACAAGGACCGGACCACCTGGTTCTACACCCCGACGGATCACGGTGGCCTGCCGATCGGTGCACAGCGCCCGACCCAGCAGCGGCTGACCATGCAACTGGTAGCCGGGGGTCTCTCCGAGGCGGCCTACAACACCGTCGCGGCAGTCATCGGCCTGGAGAACATCCTCGATCGGGTCGAGGGATTTCAGCGTGACTGGGGCCGCGAACGGGGCCGCGACCCCGGCCTGTACTGGCTGCGACTGTTCGGCGCACCGGGTGCCGACCGGTGGGGGTGGCGCTTCGGAGGCCACCACGTCTCGCTCAATTACGTCATCGAGGGCGGCCGGCTCGTTTCGGCCACGCCCTGCTTCATCGGTGCGGACCCGGCCCGCTCTGCACTGCTGGGCGGCGGCGAACTCGCACCGCTGCGCGCGGTGGAAGAGGCGGCCAGGTCATTGGCCGGGACATTGACCGAAGCTCAGCTGCGGCAGGCGTTGTTACACCCCTTCGCGCCAAGCGACATCATCAGCGGCAACCGTGCCCGATTGACCGTGCCCGCCGAGATGATCCACATGAACGAAGGCCGGTTGTGGGGCGGCCTGCTCGACGATCCGCGCATGAGACAGATCGCCGAGCTCATCGACCAGAACGCCGAAGCCGCTTCTGGATATCAGGCCGACGACCACGACAGGCTCGCCATCCGGGCGGCCCCCAGCGGGCTGGCCGCCGCTGACATGACCTCTGACCAACAGGCGCTGCTGTACCAACTCGTCGCCTCCTACGAGTCACGGGCGCCCGACGGTGTACTGTCGCGCACCCCGGAGTCGCTGGACGGCGTCCACTTCGGCTGGGCAGGCCCGCTGGCCGCAGGCGAACCGCACTATTACCGCATCCACGGGCCCGAGCTGCTCGTGGAGTACGACAACACACAGCGTGGCGCCAACCACGCGCACTCGGTATGGCGTCGCCCGGACAGCGACTTCGGCTTCGACGTGCTCGCGGCCCATCGGGGCAATCACCGGCATTGAACCGCCGCCCGGCGGTTGCTGCGGTAGTGTTTTCTACACTTTATAAAGTAGGAAGGCTGCGTGGTGGAGATTCCCGACGTCATGCGCGCAGCCGTCCTGTTCGGCCCAAGCGACCTACGCGTCGTCGAGAAGCCCGTGCCCCGCCCCGCGTACGACGAGGTGTTGGTGCGGGTGGCGATGTGCGGCGCGTGCGGAACAGACGTCGCGATCCAGACGGACCCTTTCCCCGGTCAGCCGCCCTTCGGGTCGTTCACGCCGGGCCACGAGTGGACCGGAACGGTGGTCGACCGTGGTGCGGGCGTCGACGAGGTGGACATCGGACAGCGCGTCGCAATCCACGTTCATCACGGATGCGGCCGGTGCCGCAACTGTCTGACCGGCTCCTATACCGCATGCGAGAACTATGGTGACCATGAAAAGGGCCATAGTGCAACGGGATTCACCCGCGATGGTGGATTCGCCGAATACGTCGTGCACAATGTCAGCTGCGTTTATCCGCTGCCTGACAATCTCAGCTGGGAGGAGTCGGTCCTCGTCTCCACGGCGGGCACGTCCGTGTACGGGCTGGATCGCGCCGGCGGACTGGTTGCCGGTGACACTGTTGTGGTGATCGGCCCAGGACCGGTTGGCATCATGACCGCTCAGACGGTGCGAGCACTCGGCGCGACGAGCGTCATCGTGGTCGGCACTCGGCAGGAGCGTCTCGATCTCGCCGCGGCGCTGGGCGCCACCGACGTGGTGAATTCGGTGACCCACGATCCCGTCGAGGAGGTGCGACGGCTGACCCGTGGGCGCGGTGCTGACTTGGTGATCGAATCGTCCGGCGATCCGGCCACGCCCAACCAGGGTCTCGAGATGCTGCGCCGAGGCGGGAAGCTGCTGATCCTGGCGTTCTACAAGGACCCGATTTCCTTCAACCTGGGTTTCGCCAACCGTGAAGAGATCTCGATCGTCACATCCAGAGGCGAAGGTAGGCAGGCGGTCGGCCGCGCGCTGCAGCTCGCGGCCGCCGGTCTGATCAGCGGCGAGCGCCTCGTCACCCACAGGTTCCCGCTGGACGAGATACAGGCCGGCTTCGACATGCTCAGAAGCCGCCAGGGCAAACCGATGAAGGTGGTGTTCATCCCGTGATCGACCACATGATCGCGTTCAAGGCGCCGAACCTCGACCCCGAGGGCGAAAAGGAGCTGTTCGCGAAACTCGGTGAGCTGCAGCATGTTCCCGGTGTGCGCGAGTTCTCGCTCGGCCGGAATTTCGGAGCCCGTTCGCGGGGCTTCGACATCTGCATGCGCGTCACCTTCGACACCCGTGAAGATCTCGACGCCTACGAGGAGCACCCCATCCACAAGGACGTCGTGGCGTACAACCGCAAGGTCACCGAGGAGCACATCTGTTTCGACTTCGAGTCGATGTAGTGCGCTACTGCGCGAGCGCCAGCCCGCCGAGTGCGATGATCCAGCTGGCGAAGCTGCCGACAAGGAAATACTCGGTGACGGCGTCGATGCCGATGTTCCCGTTTTCGCGGGCCTTGGCGGCGTTGATCTCCGGGAACCGGATGATGCTCTTGGCGGCGACGACGGCGGTGGCCGCGGCAAGCTGACCAGCCAGACCGAGCCCGAAGATGAGTGTTCGTTCCATCGGCCCGAGCAGGCGGCCACCCTTGAGCCTGTCCGACGGCTGCGGCTGCCCTTCGGGTTTCACGGCGCCGACGGAGCCGAGCACCAGCCGCACCAACTGGTTGCCGGTGATGAACTGCAGCAGCACTGCGCCGACGATCATCAGCAGCCGGTTCGGGCCGACATCGCCGATGCCGGGTACCTCGACCCACGCCGACCACCGCCCGACGAGACCGTCGACGTCGGAAGCCCAGCCGGACAACAGGATCAGGGCCGCGAGCGCAAGCCCGAACACCGCCAGCGGCGCGCCCTCGTGTTCGCCGGATCGTTCAGCTCGGGCACCAAGCAGGACCCAGCCGACGCCCGCGGCGGCAGCGATCGCCAACAACACGACGTCGCCGCGGTGCCACAGCCCCGACAGCGCGGCACAGACCGCCACCGCGGCGGGCGCTACCACCGCAGGCACCCAAACGGGGCGGGTCAGTCGCCGGACAGCATCGGCGACGCCCATCGCGATGAGCATCACCGCGATGGCACTCACGGCACGTCCCGCAGGTACTCCGACGCCACCACGATCAGGTCAAGACCGTCGCGGCCGGAGCGCTGCGACACCGCCGACGGGCTGATGCCCTCGGCCGCGGCGATGTCCTTTTTGGTCCGGTTGCTCAACAGTGCCTTCACAATCCGTGTCGATCGGTCGTCCAACGATCCAAGCAGCTGGTCCCGACAAATCAGCGCGGCGTTGATCGCGTCGACGTCGGTCCTGGTGTCGGCGGCGGCCCGAAACGACGTCCGTACCAGCGCCAGTCCGGGTTGGCGCTGAGCCGATGCCGTCCATTCGATGGCTTCACGGGCGGCCCACCAACCGGGTCCGTCCTGGATGCCTGCGGTCTCGTCGAGCATGGTCACGTCACCCCAGCCGATGCCGAACCGCACATCGATCTCGGATGCGACGGCCAACCGCAGCGACAGCGCCGCGTCGATGGCCAGACCGACGCCTGTGAACGCGCCCTGGAATTCGTCGCCGACCGTGAAGGCGGGGGGGTCGAGCGCTTGGCCGGCCAGGTCTCGCAAGGCCTGGTTCATCAGCCGGTGCACGCCTGCGCGGTCGGCTACGGACCGTGAACCCACGACGTCGCCGATGAGGGTCGCCCGAAGTCTCGATGAATTTATATCCTTCATCGTCGCCATGTGAAGAGTATAACTTCAATATTAGGAAGTGAAGTTATTAGCTTCACGACGAGTATCAGCAGTCTGGGTGCAGTCTTCTCGCTAGGAAGGGATTTGAACGGTAGGAAAGGATTTGAACGGACGGACGAGATCAAGAACGTCAGGGGTGACCACAAGCCGCCGACGATCAAGATCGTCCCGCTCCCGAGGCCCGGTGCGCGGAGGTAACAGCACCACTAGGGAGGAGGGCGTGTAGGGCCTGGTTGAGGTGATCGACTGCCCCTTCCGGGCAGACGCGAGTACTACTCGACGAGTGCGGCCGCCGCCTGCAGGTGTTTGACCGCGTCGTTGACGATCGTTTCGATCAGCTCCGCGCAGGATGGCAGATCGTCGACGATGCCTGCCACCTGACCCGACGCGAGTACGCCCGCATCGGTGTTGCCTTCGACCAGACCGGCTTTCAGCAGCATCGGTGTGTTGGCAGCCATCACCACCTGCGACCAGGTGAGCTCCTTGCCGTGCCGCATCTCGAGCCCGTCGCTGATCATCGACCGCCAGGACATCTTCGACATCTTCTTGAACTTGGCGGCGTTGCGCACCGCGGCACTGAAACCGCGCAGCCGCGAGCCGCTTTCGAGCTTCTCCACCAGCCCGGTCCGCAGCACCCGGTGCGGCATGCCGTCGACGCGGGTGGACACCACGGTCCCGTCAAGGCCGGCGTCCAGATACCGTCGCTTGACGTCGTCGGGCACGGTGGAGTCCGACGTCAACAGGAAGCGCGTTCCCATCGCGACGCCCGCGGCACCGTAGGACAGCGCAGCGGCAAGTCCGCGGCCGTCGAAGAATCCGCCGGCCGCCACCACCGGGATGTCGACCGCGTCGAGCACGGACGGCAACAGAAGCGTGGTGGCCACCGGACCGGTATGGCCGCCGCCCTCGCCGCCCTGCACGATCACCGCGTCGGCACCCCAGCCCTCGACCTTCTTCGCATGCTTGGCCAACCCGACCGACGGGATCACCACCACGCCGGCCTCTTTGAGCTTGGCGATCAGCTCCGGTTTGGGCGCAAGCGCGAACGACGCCACCCTGACGCCCTCCCGGATCAACAGGTCCACCCGGTCGACGGCGTCGCCCGCGTCGGCCCGGATGTTGATGCCGAACGGCTTGTCCGTCGTGGCCTTCACCTTGGTGACCGCGGTCTGCAGTTCGTCCAGCGTCATCGTCGCCGACGCGAGGATGCCGAGACCACCCGCGTTGGACGTCGCCGAGACCAGCCGCGCTCCCGCCACCCAGCCCATGCCGGTCTGAACCACCGGATGCTCGATGCCGACCAGCTCGGTCAGCGGTGTTCGGAGTCTGGTCATGCGCGTATCTCCTTGTCCCGCAGCGACTTGGGATCGATCACCTCGCGGATCAATGCGAGTTCGTCGGCCGTGGGAAGTCGCGTCTCCTCCGCCTCGTCCAGGCCGTGCACCTCGAAGGAGGTGTTCTCACGGACCTGGTCGGCATCGATACCGGGGTGCAGCGACACCGCCCGCATGGTGTGGTCGGGGCCGTTGAAGTCGAACACGCCGAGGTTGGACACCACGCCGAAGACGTTGACGAACCGGTATGCCGGGTTGTCGGGGTCGATCTTGTTCCAACCGATCCCGGACACGATATCGACGTTGTCGCAGAACACCCGCTTGGAGTGGTTGCCGACCCAGTAACTCGTCGCATGGTTGATGGTGTTTCCCGGCGCGCCGCGCACGCCGAACATCTGCCGGGTCGGGTGTTGCAGAGGGCCGAACGCCGATAGGTTCTGGTTGCCGTACCGGTCGACCTGGTTTGCGCCCATCACGACATGCCTACGGCCCCAGGCAAGCGTCTCGAAGACCCGCCCGAACGGCATCCAGCCTTCGGTCGCTCCCGCCGCGCCGATCGCAGGCGTATCGGCCAGCAGTCGGGCCTCGCCGTCGGTGAGCACGATGTCGGGGGAGAACGTCAGGCGCGCCAGCCGTGCGCCGACCGACACCATGGTCGCCATCGGGCTGACCATGATCTCGCCCGCGTCGCGGAACAGTTCGGCGCACGCGACGGCACACACCTCTGCGCGGGATACCGAGTTCACTTCGACGCCTCCTGAAACTTGCGCACCGACGCCTGGTAGTCGGCTTCGCTTCCGGACAGGTAGGTGCTGACGAACTCCTGCCATGTCTCGTCCGACGCGGCTGCTTCGGCGTAGTGCCGCTGGAACTTCTCGTCGCGCTTGTAGTCGGGCTCGGCGGTGGTGAAGTGTGCACCGTTGGGCGCTTCGACGACACTGTCCACCATCATCCGGTTGATCAGCAGTGCTTGCGGCGGAACCGATTTCACCAGCTCCTCGGTCGGCACCACTCTCTCGACGGACAGCAGGCGCTTTTGCGCGGCCATCAGGTACAGGTCGTCGAAGTACGGGTCGATGCCGGTGTAGGCGGCGTTGCCCCGCTGGTCGCCGATGTTGAGGTGCACGAACGCCACGTCGAGGTTCAGCGCAGGCATCGCGACGAGTTCCTCGTAGCCGCCGTCGGTCGGGTACGGCGACTTCACGGTCTTCAGCTCGTCACCCCAGAACGCGCGCACGTCGCTGCCGAGGCCGGCGCGAATCGGCAGGAACGGAAGCCGTTGCGCCGCAGCCTGTAAGCCGCACCGCAACATGCCCTCGTCCATCTCGCGAGACTCGATCGAACCGCTGGTGCGTGCCTTGGCGAACCACGGGTCGTAGAACGGCGGCGAGTCCAGCGACACGAATCCGTAGTAGACCCGCTTGACCTTGCCCGCCGAACAGAGCAGCCCGACGTCGGGGCCGCCGTAGGTCACCACGGTCAGGTCGGTGACGTCGGTGCGCAGCAGCGCACGAACGAACGCCATCGGCTTGCGCCGCGACCCCCAGCCGCCGATGCCGATGGTCATGCCGCTCTCGACGGTGGCGACCGCCTCGTCCAAAGTTGTTCTTTTGTCGCTCACTTGGATCCCTTGTCAGTCCCGGCGAACGCGTCGCGATGCTCGTCGGACACCCCGGACAGGTTCAGCTCGAACGTGAAGCCCTGCTCCATCCGGTAACTGGAGTTGACCTTCTGCACGTCGATGAGGTTCAGCGCCTCCTTGGCCGCCCGGATCACCCGGGTGTCCTTCGCGGCGATGTCGCGCGCGACCCGAAGCGCCGACTCGTCGAGATCGGCACGCGGCACCACCTCGTGCACCGACCCGAAGTGGTGCAGGGTCGCGGCGTCCACGGTCGCTGCGGTGAAGAACAGGCGGCGCATCATGTGCTGTGGCACCAGACGCGACAGGTGGGTGGCCGCACCGAGGGCGCCGCGCTCCACCTCGGGCAGCCCGAAGGTGGCGTCGTCGGAGGCGACGATCACGTCGGCGTTGCCAACAAGGCCGATTCCACCTCCGACGCAGAACCCGTTGACGGCGGCAACCACAGGCACCGCGCACTCGTACACCGCGCGGAAGGCTTCGAAGCAGCCGCGGTTCGCGTCGATCAGCGCGCTATAGCCCTCGGTTTTCTGCATCTCCTTGATGTCGACGCCCGCGTTGAAGCCGCGGCCCTCGGCGCGCAGGATCACGACGTGGGTGGACTGGTCGCGGCCCGCAGCCGTGATCGCGTCGGCGAGTTCGAACCACCCGCGCGACGGGATCGCGTTGACGGGCGGGTAGTCGACGGTGACCGAGACGATGCCCGGCTCGACCGACTTGGTGGTGATGGTCATCATTGACTCCTGCATGGGGTCGGCTACCTAAGCAAGCACTTGCTTGGTACGCTAGCACAGTGACCGACGCGGCTGACAGTGCTGGTGTGACGGGCATCGACCTGCGACTGAACGGCCGGATCGTCCTGGTGACCGGCGGTGTGCGAGGGGTAGGGGCCGGCATCAGCGCCGTCTTCGCCGACCAGGGCGCGACCGTCGTGACGTGTGCGCGTCGGCCGGTCGAGGGGTCGCCGTATGAATTCCGCCCGTGCGACGTTCGCGACGACGAATCGGTGAAATCACTCATCGACGCGATCGTCGCCAAGCACGGCCGCCTCGACGTGGTGGTCAACAACGCAGGCGGGTCGCCCTACGTACCCGCTGGGGAGGCGTCGGCCAAGTTCAGCAGCAAGATCATCGAGCTCAATCTGCTAGGGCCGCTGTCGGTTTCGACCCACGCGAACGCCGTGATGCAGAGCCAGGAGCGGGGCGGGACGATCGTCAACATCGCCAGCGTCAGCGGCAGGCGGCCGACGCCGGGGACCGTGGCATACGGTGCCGCGAAGGCGGGCCTCGAGAACATCACCGCCACGCTGGCCGTCGAATGGGCGCCGAAGGTGCGGGTGAACTCGGTGGTCGTCGGCATGGTGGAGACCGAGCAGTCCGAACTGTTCTACGGCGATGCGGATTCCATCGCGGCCATTTCGCGCAACGTGCCGCTCGGCAGGCTCGCGAAACCGGCCGACGTCGGCTGGGCCGCGGCGTTCCTCGCATCCGACGCCGCGTCCTATATCAGCGGAGCCTCGCTGGAGGTACACGGCGGCGGCGAACCGCCGCATTACCTGGCAACCACAACTGCCGACATCAAATAACCAAGGAGACAACACATATGGGACTGCTCGACGGCCGCGTAGTCATCGTGACGGGCGCAGGCGGCGGCATCGGGCGCGCGCATGCGCTGGCGTTCGCCGCCGAGGGGGCGCGCGTCGTGGTCAACGACATCGGCGTCGGCCTCGATGGTTCGCCCGCGGGGGGTGGCAGCGCAGCGCAGGGCGTCGTCGACGAAATCACCTCTGCGGGAGGCGAAGCCGTCACCAGCGGCGCCAACGTCGCCGACTGGGCGCAGGCCGAGGGCCTCATTGCAACAGCCGTCGACACCTTCGGTGGACTCGACGTCCTGGTGAACAACGCGGGCATCGTGCGCGACCGGATGTTCGCCAACACCAGCGAAGAGGAATTCGACGCGGTGATCGCGGTGCACCTCAAGGGTCACTTCGCGACGATGCGCCACGCGGCCGCGTACTGGCGTGCACAGTCGAAAGCCGGAAACACCCCCGACGCCCGCATCATCAACACCAGTTCGGGTGCCGGTCTTCAGGGCAGCGTCGGTCAGGCGAACTACAGCGCCGCGAAGGCCGGCATTGCCGCCATGACGTTGGTCGCCGCCGCCGAGATGGGCCGCTACGGCGTCACCGTCAACGCGATCGCGCCGTCCGCCCGTACCCGGATGACGGAGACGGTCTTCGCCGACATGATGTCGACCGAGGACAAGGACTTCGATTCCATGGCGCCCGAGAACATTTCGCCACTGGTGGTGTGGTTGGGCAGTGTCGAGTCACGTGATGTCACCGGCCGGATGTTCGAGGTCGAGGGCGGCATCATCCGCGCCGCCGAGGGCTGGGCACACGGACCCGAGGTGGACAAGGGCGCCCGCTGGGATCCGGCGGAGTTGGGCCCGGTGGTCCACGACCTGCTGGCCAAGGCGCGCCCGCCGGTGCCGGTGTTCGGGGCCTGACAGGCGCACACTGGTAGCCGATGCGCGCGTACGGCTTCACCGAGATCGGCGGACCTGACAAGCAGGCCTTCCTCGATGTCCCAGTCCCGCAACCCGGTCGCGACCAATTGCGCCTACGGGTTCGGGCAGCGGGCGTGAATCCCGGCGACTGGAGGGTGCGCGAGGGCTCCTACGGCCACCACGGCCCGACGGTGCTGGGGTGGGAAGTGGCGGGGACCGTCGAAGCGGTGGGGGCTGGGGTATCCGAATTCGTGGTTGGCGACGAGGTTTTCGGCGGTTGTCCTGACATGGTCGGTGGTTGGGCAGAGCAGGCGCTGACAATCGCCTCGTTCACCGCACGACGTCCTGACGCAGTGCGCCCGGAGGCCGCCGCAGCGCTGCCCGTCGCGGCGGCGACCGCATACGACGCCATGAACCGGTTCGGGCTGCCGGAGGGCTCCACGGTGTTGGTCAACGGCGCGGGCGGCGGGGTGGGCGTGCCCGCGGTGCAGTTGGCAAAAGCACGCGGGCTGCGCGTGGTCGGGGTGGCGAGTCCGGCCAAGCACGAGTTGGTGGCTCGGTTCGGTGGGATTCCGGTGGCCTACGGCGCGGGCGTCGAGGAGCGGGTGCGTGCGGCGGCACCCGAAGGGATCGATGCCGTCCTCGACATGGTGGGAGGAGATGCCCTGCGGACAATCGCGGCGCTCCTTGGCAATCGATCCCGCCTGACGTCGCTGGCCGACAAACCGTTGGCACTCGAGCTGGGGGGCTTCGAGCTCGTGCGTGACCGGAGCACCGCGGTGCTCACCGAACTGGCCCGCTTGGTGCAGACCAACATGCTCGACCCCTACGTCACCGACATCCGGCCACTGTCGGACGCGCAGGCAGCCATGGCGCTCGTCGAGCAGGGCCACGCGACGGGAAAGGTTGTGCTGATTCCCTGAAGAGCGTTTGAAAAGTCGCTGTGCCGGTCATCATGATCAAGTGAGACGGATCACACTGCCGGTGGTGGCCGGCGTAATGCTGTTGGTGTTGGCCGGATGTGGTGGACAACGAGGTGGTGAGGGCGGCGAAGCCGCCCAGGAGCCGACGACGTGCACGGTCGATTCCGACACCCGGCTGAGCATCGCGACCGGAAACACCACCGGTGTCTACTACAGCCTCGGCGGCGCGCTCGCCGAAGCGATCGGCAAGAGCAGTGGCGGAAAACTGAAGGCCACCGCGGCGGAGACATCGGCGTCTTTGCAGAACATCCAGCAGCTGGTGGCCGGAACCCACCAGGTCGCCTTCTCGCTTGCCGACACAGCGGCCGACGCGGCAGAGGGCAAGGAATCCTTCGACGAGCCGCAGCCGATCGCGGCGCTGGCCCGGCTGTACCCCAACTACACCCAGGTCGTTGCGCGGACCGACTCCGGGATCAACTCGATCGCCGATATGCGGGGCAAGAGGGTGTCCACCGGGGCGCCGAATTCCGGCACCGAGGTGATCGCCAACCGCATGCTCCAAGCGGCCGGGCTCGACCCTGCAAAGGACATCCAGGCGCAACGCACCGAGTTGGGCAAGACCGTCGAAGGCATGAAGGACGGCTCGATCGATGCGATGTTCTGGTCGGGCGGGCTGCCGACCAGTGGTATCACCGACCTCTTCACAAGCCAGCGCGGCAACGTCAAGTTCATCGACGTCGCAGGCACCTTGGACAAACTCAAGGAGATCAACACGATCTACGAGCAGGGCGTCATTCCGGCCGCGACGTACCAGACGCCCGAAGATGTGCCGACGGTGGTGGTGCCGAATCTGCTTCTGGTGAAAGACGATATGGACGGCAACACCGCATGTGTCGTCACCAAGGCGCTGTTCGAGAACAAGGCCGAACTGGTCAAGGTGAACAAGGCGGCCGATGGTATCAACCTGGAAACGGCCCGCCAGACCGAACCCGTTCCGTTGCATCCGGGTGCCAAGAAGGCACTCGACGAACTCGGCGCGAAGAGCTGACCGAGCGCGAAGACGACGACGGCCGGCCACAGCCGGCCGGAGATACCGCGACCAAGACAGCGCCTGCGGCAGCGGCAGCCTACGAAGAAGAGAAGCCCGCCCGCGAGCTGACCGGCTGGGTGAGCCATGCGGTCACCGCCGCATGTGTCCTGATCGGCGTGTCCGCGATCTATCAGGTCTTCTTCCCGCTGGCGCAGGGCAACCAGGTATCCCTCATCTACTTCCTGGCGGCGGTGCTGCCACTGACCCTGCTGTGCTACCGATCCGGTATCCGGTTGCGCCGCAAAACGACTGACTCCGAAGACGACGATCACGACGATCGACAAGAAGTTCCGGTCGGGAATCCGACGCTGGTGGACTGGCTGCTTGCCGCGATCGCCCTTGTGGCCTGCCTGTACCCGATACTTCCCTTCGAAATCGCGGGGGGCGGAGGCGGATTCGACGAGTTCCTCGGCAGGCAGGGCACCCCCGCAATGATCGACGTCGCGGTGGGCACCCTGGTCTTGCTGCTGGTGCTCGAGGCCTGCCGTCGAACGACCGGCCTGGCGCTGCCCATCGTCTGCCTGGTCGCCCTGGCCTACGCCTATTACGGCGGCTATCTGCCGCAAGGCGCGGCGATCGCGCACGCCGGAGTGAACTGGGACCAGATCATCAGCGCGTCGTTCATCCAGTCGACCGGCCTCTACGGTGTGCCGCTCGACGTCGCGGCCACCTACATCGTGCTGTTCACCATTTTCGGTGCGGTGCTTGACGCGTCGGGCGCCAGCAAGTTCTTCATCGACCTGTCACTCGCGGCATTCCGGAGGTCTCGGGCAGCGCCGGGCCGGACCGTCACCCTGGCCGGATTCCTCCTCGGCACGGTATCGGGGTCGGGGACCGCGACGACGGTCAGCCTCGGTTCGGTAACATGGCCCATCCTCCGCCGTGCCGGCTACCCGAGGGAGAACGCGGGCGGCATGTTGGCGGCCGCGGGCATCGGCGCGATCCTGTCGCCGCCGACGTTGGGGGCTGCGGCGTTCATCATCGCGGAGTACCTGGGTGTGCCCTATCTGACCGTGCTGGTGTGGGCGGTCGTGCCGACCATCCTGTACTACCTGGGCATTCTGCTGGCCGTCGAGATCGATGCCAGGCGCTACGGCACGCGTGAAGTCGAGATCAGCGAGCAGTCCGGCTGGCGGATTCTCGGCAGGTTCGGATACCACCTGATCTCGCTGGTGCTCATCGTGGTCTTCCTCGCGATGGACATCTCTGCCGTGCGTGCGGTGGTCTACGCGATCTTCATCCAGATCGCGCTGTCGTTCCTGGACTCAGAACACCGGCTGACCCCGGGCAGGCTCTATCGGGCGCTCGGCAACGGCGTCCGAGGAGTGCTCGCCGTCGCCACCGTCTGCGCCGCCGCAGGCGTGATCGCGGCGATGATCAGCAGAACCGGCCTCGGCCTGCAGCTGAACTCGATTCTCGTCAATACAGCAAGGGGGATCACCGAAAACCCCGCTCTGGTACTCGCTTTCACCGCGGTGTTCGCCGCGCTGGCGGTGGCGGTGCTGGGGCTGGCAGTGCCGGTGACCGCATCGTTCGTGATCAGCTGGGTGATCGTCGGGCCTGCGCTGCAAGACCTCGGCGTCGCGGCTCCGGCGGTCGCCATGTTTGTCTTCTACTTCGCGGTGCTGTCGGAGGTGACGCCACCGACAGCGCTGGCGTCCGTCGCTGCGTCCGCGATCACCGGCGGCAGGGTGATACCCACCATGATGCAGGCGTGGAAGTACACGCTGCCCGCTTTCCTCGTACCGTTCGCGTTTGTGCTGACCGACAACGGCGAGGGCCTGCTCGGCCTCCGTTCGATCGGCGACATGGCCTGGACCGCAGCGGTTTCCGCGCTCGGGGTGGCGGCACTCGCGGTCGTCACCGGCGGCTGGTTGATCCGGCGTGCGGGCTGGCCGGAACGGGTGCTGTGCGCACCCGCGGCGGCACTGCTGCTCTATCTGCACCCGACGACGATCGTCATTGGAGCGGCCCTGTTGGCGGTGGCGGTCGGCGTGAACCTGGTGCTACGGCGCGGCACGCAGGAGCCGGTAGCGGCCGCTGCTACTTCTTGAGACGTCGGCTTCCGGCGTGCCAATCCTCTTGTTTGCCAACGGCTTCGGTGTCGACACCAAAGCTGGCCAGCTGAGGCCGTTCGCGCAGACTGCGCTTGAGTTCGGCGAAGCCGCCGAACTCGGCAAGCCCGATGACATGATCCCACAGTTTGCCGGCGTCGTCGGGACTCGGCAGCCGGCTGATCACCGGGCCGAAGAACGCCGTGCCTCCGGGCGGCTGGAAGTGCAGGATCGGGGTGCCGACGTCACGACCCGTCAGGGCCAGCGCCTCCTCGGTCTCCGCGCGGATCTCGTCGTCGAGCGACGTGTCGTCGAGCGCGTCGGCCAACTCGACGGATAGGCCGACGTCGCGCAGCAGCGGCTCCAACACGCGCCGTGCGCCTTGGTCGGCGCCCGAGAGGGGATCGATCTCCCGCGAGGTGTCGAACAGCCGGGTGCCGATCGCCTCGTACAGCGGCCCGACTGCCTCCCGGCCGTGTTCGGCCCGCGTTCGGGCGGCAACCCGCAGCAGCCGCAGGCCTGCCGTGTGCCCGGCCTCGTACTCGGGTGGAAAGTGCGCGTCATAGTCGATGTGCGCGTTGAGGATTCGCAGCGAGATGAACCGCCAGTCCACCTGGTAGTCGCGCTGTGCGGCGACGAGCCGTACCCACTTGCTGGTCATCCACGCGAACGGGCAGACGGGATCGAAGTAGAAGTGCAGGTCCACCCGCACGATCCTAGGACGTGATCAGAAACGGGCGGATGCTTGCCCGGATCTGGTGAATGAGTCCGTCAGCGGCGGGAATGTCGAACGTTTCGTCGATGTGGGCGCCCACCCGCCGTCCGGCCAGCGTTGGCTTCGTCGTCAAGTCGAACCGCGCCCTCACCTGATCTCCGTCGACGGTGTACTCCGGCGTCGTCGCCGACTTGATGACCCGGTACTGCGGGCCGCCGTTGAGGCTGCGCCGCAAATGATCTCCGGAGAACCCCGTCTTCAGGCCGACCTCGATCCGTGTGCAGTCCGGCGCGAACGGCACGCTGTTCGCCTCGTGGCTCACCAGCGCGTCGATGTACGCCTGGGCGGCCGCGATCCGCTCGGCTTCGGTGAAGACGCGGGTCTCGGTCACTAGATCCGCTCGATGATCGTGCCGGTGGACAGGGCGCCGCCCGCGCACATCGTGATCAGCGCGGTGCTCTTGTCGGTGCGCTCCAACTCGTGCAGCGCGGTGGTGATCAGCCTGCTGCCGGTGCTGCCCACCGGATGGCCCAGCGCGATCGCGCCGCCGTTGACGTTCACCTTGTCCAGGTCCGGGTTGTGCACCCGCGCCCACGACAGCACAACGGACGCGAACGCCTCGTTGATCTCGGTGATGTCGATGTCGCCCATCTTCATCCCGGCCTTCTCGAGCACCTTGGCCGTTGACTGCACTGGCCCGTCGAGGTGGTAGTACGTCTCGGCGCCCACCAGTGCCTGGCTGACGATCCGCGCCCGTGGCCGAAGGCCCAGCGCCCTTGCCTTGTCCTCGTCCATCCACAACACCGCCGCGGCGCCGTCGGAGATCTGCGACGACGTGCCCGCGGTGTGGATGCCACCGTCGATCACCGGCTTCAGCGACGCAAGGCCTTCCAGCGTGGTGTCGCGCAGCCCCTGGTCGCGGCTCACGAATGCCCGCTCGGACGTCGGCTGCTTCTGCTCGTCGAGCACCGGCGCCTCGATGGGACTGATCTCACGGTCGAACCGGCCTTCGGCCCAGGCCTGCTTGGCCCTGCTCTGCGACTGGAAGCCCCACTCGTCGATGTCCTCGCGGGTGATGCCGCGGCGGCTGGCGATCCGCTCAGCGGCGGTGAACTGGTCGGGCAGGTCGATGTCCCACGACTCCGGCCGCAGCACCGAGCGGTCGGGCCCCGCGTTGGCGCCAAGCCCGACCGCGCTCATCGCCTCGACGCCGCAGGCGATGCCGACGTCGATGGCGCCTGTCGCAATGAGCCCGGCGATCAAATGGTTGGCCTGTTGCCCGCTTCCGCATTGGCAGTCCACGGTGGTGGCGCCGACATGCTCGGGCAAGCCCGCGACCAGCCAGCTGACCCGGGTGATGTTGTTGGACTGCGCGGCGAACTGCGTCACGCAGCCGCCGATCAGCTGCTCGACCTCGCCGGGGTCGATGCCGGCCTTGTCCACGAGCGCCTTCTGCGTCGCACCGAGGAGCTCGGTGGGATGCAGGCCGGACAACCATCCATTTCGCTTGCCGATCGGGCTGCGGGTGGCTTCAACGATGACAGGGTTACCCATCCCGCCAGGCTAGAACACGTTTCATTACTCTGACAAGCTGCGTTACACCCGAGCCTTTGATCTGCGGAGAGGGCATGTTTTACTGGCACTAGAACACGTTGCAATTGAGGAGTGCTTTGCTATGCCTGGCCCTAGTTCATGCCCCGTCAGCCCTGACTTCGACTTCCTCGACGCGACCTTGAACCTCGAGCGTCTGCCTGTCGAGGAGCTCGCCGAGCTTCGCAAGTCTGAGCCTATCCACTGGGTCGACGTGCCCGGCGGTACCGGCGGCTTCGGCGACAAAGGCTATTGGCTCGTGACCAAACACGCCGACGTCAAAGAGGTGTCCAAGCGCAACGACATCTTCGGCAGCTCACCCGACGGCGCGATTCCGACTTGGCCGCAGGGGATGACCCGCGACGCGATCGATCTGCAGAAGGCCGTCCTGCTGAACATGGACGCGCCGCAGCACACCCGCCTGCGCAAGATCATCTCGCGCGGTTTCACCCCGCGAGCCGTCGGACGCCTCGAGGAGGAACTGCGCACCCGCGCCCAGACGATCGCCGAGACCGCCGCATCCGAGGGATCGGGCGACTTCGTCGAGCAGGTGTCCTGCGAGCTGCCCTTGCAGGCGATCGCGGGACTGCTCGGCGTACCCCAAGAGGACCGCGACAAGCTGTTCCGCTGGTCCAACGAGATGACCGCAGGCGAAGACCCGGAGTACGCCGACGTCGACCCCGCGATGTCGTCGTTCGAGCTCATCACGTATGCGATGAAGATGGCCGAGGAGCGGTCGAAGAACCCGACCGACGACATCGTCACGACGCTGATCGAGGCCGATATCGAGGGCGAGAAGCTCAGCGACGACGAGTTCGGCTTCTTCGTCGTGATGCTCGCGGTCGCGGGCAACGAGACCACGCGTAACTCGATCACCCACGGCATGATCGCGTTCTCGCAGAACCCCGACCAGTGGGAGTTGTACAAGAAGGAACGTCCCGAGACCGCCGCCGACGAGATCGTCCGCTGGGCGACGCCGGTGTCGGCGTTCCAGCGCACCGCGCTCTCCGACGTCGAACTCGGCGGGGTGGAGATCAAGAAGGGTGAGCGCGTGGTGATGTCCTACCGCTCAGCCAATTTCGATGACGAGGTGTTCACCGACCCGCATTCCTTTGACATCCTGCGAAACCCCAACCCGCATGTCGGGTTCGGCGGCACCGGGGCGCACTACTGCATCGGCGCCAACCTCGCCAAGATGACGATCAATCTGATCTTCAACGCAGTCGCCGACCACATGCCGGATCTCAAGCCGACCGGTGAACCAGAGCGGCTCAAGTCGGGGTGGCTGAACGGCATCAAGCACTGGCAGGTTGACTACACGGGAACGTGTCCCGTCGCTCACTGACGAATCAAGGAGGATTCGGGTGGACTTCAGCCCAGACGAAGGGCAGCAGGCAGTCGCCGACGTCGTCACCTCGGTTCTGCAGCGTGACAACAGCTGGGACGCGTTGGTCGCGGGCGGTGTGACGGCACTGGGCGTGCCGGATCGCCTCGGTGGTGACGGCGTGGGACTGCCCGAGCTCGCGACGGCGCTCACCGAGATCGGCAGGCACGGCACCGCCGGTCCGGCGTTGGCTGCTCTCGGCACAACCGCCGTGCTCCTGGATCTCGCATCCGAGCCGCAGCAGGACCGTTACCTGGCCGGTGTAGCCAAGGGATCCATCGTGACGCTGGCCCTCAACGAACCCGGCGCAGCGTTGCCGGACAAACCGGCCGCCAAGCTCGCAGGCGGCAGGCTCAACGGCACCAAGATCGGCGTTCCGTATGCGGCGCAGGCGGACTGGATCGTCGTGACGGCCGATACCGGGGTCGTGGTGGTGTCGTCGCAGGCCGACGGAGTGCAGGCCACCCAGACGCCGACATCCAACCACTCCGACGAATACGTGGTTGCGTTCTCCGATGTCGCTGTTTCCGACGACGACGTCCTGGCGGGCGCGCAGGCGACGCGGGTCAACCAGCTGGTGCTCGCCGGCATCGGCGCATTCGCGTCGGGGCTCGTCGCCGGTGCGCTACGGCTGACCGCCGACTACGTCGCCAACCGCGAGCAGTTCGGAAAGCCGCTTTCGACGTTCCAGACCGTGGCGGCGCAGCTGGCCGAGGTGTACATCGCCTCTCGCACCCTGACATTGGCTGCTACCTCGGTGGTCTGGCGCCTCTCCGAGGGGCTGAACGCCGATGAGGATTCCGATGTGCTCGGCTACTGGCTCGCCTCACAGGCGCCGCCGGTGATGCAGTTGTGCCATCACCTGCACGGCGGCATGGGTATGGACATCGCCTACCCGATGGACCGCTATTACTCGACGATCAAGGACCTGGTTCGCCTGCTCGGCGGCCCGTCACACCGTCTGGATCTGGTGGGAGCCGCGCTGGGCGAGCGAAGCGACGGGAGTTAGGGATGTACATCGAACTGACCCCCGAGCAGAAGCAGCTGCAAGGCGAACTGCGCGAGTACTTTTCGAATCTCATCACGGCCGAAGAGGCCGCGGAGATGGAGAAGGACCGGCACGGCAAGGCCTACCGCGCGGTGATCAAGCGAATGGGCAATGACGGCAAGCTCGGCGTCGGCTGGCCCAAGGAGTTCGGCGGCCTTGGCTTCGGGCCGATCGAGCAGTCGATCTTCGTCAACGAGGCGCACCGCGCCGACGTGCCCTTGCCCGCGGTCACGCTGCAGACCGTCGGCCCGACGTTGCAGGCGTACGGAACCGAACTGCAGAAGAAGAAGTTCCTGCCCGGCATCCTCGCGGGCGAGGTCCACTTCGCGATCGGCTATACCGAACCTGAGGCGGGTACCGACCTGGCATCGCTGCGCACCACCGCGGTCCGCCACGGCGACGAGTACATCGTCAACGGCCAAAAGGTGTTCACCACCGGCGGACACGATGCGGACTATGTTTGGCTGGCGTGTCGCACCGATCCGGAAGCCGCGAAACACAAGGGCATTTCGATGCTCATCGTGGACACCCGAGATCCCGGCTACTCGTGGACTCCGATGATCCTGTCCGACGGTGCGCACCACACCAACGCCACCTACTACAACGATGTCCGGGTGCCTGCCGACATGCTCGTCGGCGAGGAGAACGGCGGCTGGCGCCTTATCACCACCCAGTTGAACAACGAGCGGGTGATGCTTGGACCGGCAGGGCGGTTTGCGGCGCTTTACGACCGCATCCACACCTGGGCGTCCAAGCCGGGAAGTAACGGGGATACCCCGCTCGACCACGACGACGTCAAGCGCTCACTCGGCGAGATCAAAGCGATGTGGCGTATCAATGAACTGCTCAACTGGCAGGTGGCGGCGTCCGGCGAGACAATCGACGTCGCCGATGCGGCCGCAACGAAAGTCTTTGGCACCGAGCGTATTCAGTATGCGGGACGACTGGCCGAGGAGATCGTCGGAGCGCACGGTAATCCGGCGGACCCGGATACGGCCGAACTCCTCGAGTGGCTCGACAGCCAGACCAAACGCAATCTGGTGATCACGTTCGGGGGCGGAGTCAATGAGGTGATGCGCGAGATGATCGCGGCTTCGGGGCTGAAGGTGCCGAGGGTACCCAGGTGAATCCGGACGACATCCACAAGGCCGTCGAACAGATCAAGGCGGCCGGGCGCAGCAAGCCGCGGGTCGGTCGTGATCCGGTGAACCAACCGATGATTCGGCACTGGGTCGACGCCATCGGTGACGACAACCCCATCTACATCGACGAGCAGGCCGCGAAGACGGCCGGCCACCCTGGTGTCGTCGCGCCGCCCGCAATGATCCAGGTGTGGACGATGATGGGCCTCGGCGGCAATCGCCCCGGCGATGACCCCATCGGGCCGATCATGGAATTGTTCGACGGAGCAGGCTTTGTCGGTGTCGTCGCGACCAACTGCGATCAGACCTACCACCGCTATCTGCGGCCGGGAGAAGACGTCAGCGTCGTCGCCGAGTTGACCGATGTCGTCGGCCCGAAGAACACTGCCCTCGGCGAGGGTTACTTCGTCAGCCAGCGGATCACCTGGCAGGTGGGCGACGAGGACGTCGCCGAAATGGACTGGCGCATCCTGAAGTTCAGGCCTGCAGACGCTGACCAGCCGCAAGCGGCGGCGGTTCCCGAGGACCTCGACGCCGACGCGATGATGCGGCCGGCATCCTCTCGCGACACCAAGTTCTTCTGGGACGGCGTCAACGCGCATGAGCTACGCATCCAGCGGCGAGGGGACGGCAGCCTGCAGCACCCGCCGGTGCCCGCGCTGTGGCAGGACAAAGAGGTGCCGACCGACTATGTCGTCGCCAGCGGCAAGGGCACGGTGTTCAGCTTCGTCACCCACCACGCACCGAAGGTGCCCGGCCGCACACTGCCGTTTGTCATTGCGCTGGTCGAACTCGAAGAAGGGGTTCGGATGCTCGGCGAGCTCCGAAACGTCGACCCCGCGACAGTCGCAGTTGGAATGCGTGTCCGCGCAACGTATATCGACTTCCCCGAGGGGGATAACGGACCGGCTTGGACACTGTATGCATGGGAGCCTGACGCATGAGCGCAACTCCATCTGATGTCGCCGGCCAAGCGGCTCCGGAAATCGAGGTGGGCACAAAGCTGCCGGAGCTGTCGCTGTACGGCGATCCGACGTTCATCGTGTCGACGGCCATCGCAACGCGTGACTATCAGGATGTCCACCACGACCGTGACAAGGCGCAGGCCAAGGGATCCAAGGACATCTTCGTCAACATCCTCACCGACACCGGGTTGGTGCAGCGCTACATCACCGACTGGGCAGGCCCGACCGCGATCATCAAGTCGATCAAACTGCGACTCGGGGTGCCCTGGTACGCGTACGACACGGTGACGTTCAACGGCGAGGTGAGCGCCGTTGAAGACGGCCTGATCACCGTCAAAGTCGTTGGCAGCAACAGCCTTGGCAACCACGTGATCGCGACCGGGACATTGACCATCGGAGGGAACGCCTGATGGGAACCGGTCAGCTGTCCGGCAAGGCGGCGATCGTCGGGATCGGTGCCACCGACTTCTCGAAGAACTCCGGCCGCAGCGAATTGCGTCTGGCGTCGGAAGCCGTACTGGACGCCCTCGGCGATGCGGGTCTGACGCCTGCCGACGTGGACGGCATGGTCACGTTCACGATGGACTCCAACACCGAGGTCGCGATTGCGCGCGCCACCGGCATCGGCGAGCTGAAGTTCTTCTCGAAGATCCACCACGGCGGTGGCGCGGCGTGTGCGACGGTGCAGCAGGCGGCGATCGCCGTGGCCACCGGAGTCGCGGATTGCGTTGTCGCATACCGGGCTTTCAACGAGCGGTCGGGGCAGCGGTTCGGCCAGGTGCAACTGCGGTTGGTGGAGAACGCCGACTCCACGGGTGTGGACAACTCGTTCTCGTATCCGCATGGCCTGTCCACGCCCGCGGCGCAGGTGGCGATGATCGCCAGGCGATACATGCACTTGTCCGGCGCTACGAGCAAGGACTTCGGCGTGGTCTCGGTGGCCGACCGCAAGCACGCGGCCAAGAACCCGAAGGCGTACTTCTACGAGAAGCCGATAAGCATCGAGGACCACCAGAATTCGCGGTGGATCGCCGAGCCGCTGCGGCTCCTGGATTGTTGTCAGGAGACCGACGGCGGGGTCGCCCTGGTCATAACGTCGGCGGAGCGGGCGAAGGATCTCAAGCACCGGCCCGCGGTTATCGAGGCCGCAGCGCAGGGTTCGAGCCCGGACCAGTACTCGATGGTCAGCTATTACCGCCCCGAGTTGGGGCTGCCCGAGATGGGTCTTGTCGGCAGGCAACTGTGGGAGCAATCCGGGCTGCAGCCGACGGATATCCAGACCGCGGTCCTCTACGACCACTTCACTCCGTTCACGCTGATTCAGCTGGAGGAGTTGGGCTTCTGCGGAAAGGGCGAGGCCAAGGACTTCATCGCCGACGGCGCGATCGAAGTCGGCGGCAGGCTGCCGATCAACACACACGGCGGTCAGCTAGGCGAGGCCTACATCCACGGCATGAACGGCATCGCCGAAGGCGTCCGGCAACTGCGTGGTTCGTCGGTGAACCAGATAGACGATGTTGAGCATATCCTCGTCACCGCAGGCACCGGTGTGCCCACTTCAGGTCTGATTCTCGGCTGACGCTGCAACCGGGCTGACAGTCCGAAATCCTGGCCACCGCGCTCGTTCGCGGGTGGCAGATTCGATGACGGCGCGACCAAGCCGGCGTGTTCTGTTCGCGATCGATAACCAGGAAACTGGCATCCGGGTTTGCCCTTGTTTCCAGCGCGATGCACTAGCTGAGTGTCTACGGGTTCCGTCGACCCGCAGAGCGAACATCAACTCTGGTCGCAAGAAATATTGCTAGATCTGCAATATGATGTCTATCTTGACGGAGAAGTCAATTAAAAAATGGCCAGACGAGGTGGTGTCGAACAAATAAATAGCCAGGTAGAAGGCAGTAATGACGACGCGGGACCCAGGTGTGGGCCAGGTCACCCACCGCTGCGCACCTGCGTAGGTCAAGTTATTTGCTAGATTCGCCTTGCGATGCGAAAGTACGAGTGGTAGCTTCCTAACTCCATGGACAACGTGTTCGCCACCCGTCAATCGACAGCTAACTCATAGAAATTTGCGTAGTCGTTGAAAACCACGACACACCGGCCGCACCCGCCGAGCGAGAGGGGGCGATGCCGCACCACGAACCGCGGATCGGCGCACACCACCACCCCCTGCGGTCGATTCCAACCAGCCGCGTCAACTGCTCATGGCGCGACACGAGAACCGGCGGAGTCGGTGTCCCCCTCACCGGCTCCGCTGGTTCTGCCAATGCACGTCAACGAAGGAGCGTCGGATGAAGGTTGTGTTGTTTTGCGGCGGCTACGGCATGCGAATGCGAACCGCCGAGGGTGACGTCATACCGAAGCCGTTACAGATGGTCGGCCCGCGGCCGTTGCTCTGGCACGTCATGCGGTACTACGCCCACTATGGTCACCGCGATTTCATCCTGTGCCTCGGTTACGGCGCCGAGAAGATCAAGGACTTCTTCCTCAGCTATCGGGAGACCGAATCCAACGATTTCGTGCTGCGCGACGGTCGCGTCGAGTTGGCGGATTCCGACATCTCCGATTGGCGCATAACTTTCGTGGACACCGGTCTGGAGTCCCCGATCGGCGAGCGGCTCCGGCGCGTCCGCCGCCACCTCGGCGATGACGAGTTTTTCCTCGCGAACTACGCCGACGTCCTCACCGATGCGCCGCTCAACACGATGATCGAAGACACGATCGCCGCGGATGCATCGGCGTCGATGCTCGTGGTCCCTCCCCAGTCGTCGTTCCACTGTGTTGATCTCGCGTCTACCGGTGAGGTCAAGGAGATTCTGCCGCTGAGCCAATTTCCTGTCGGCGTCAACGGCGGGTATTTCGTGCTCAAGCAAGACGTCATCGACCTGATACCCGAGAACGGCGACCTGGTCGGTGACGCCTGCCATGCACTGGCCGGCACGGGCCGCCTGATCGGATACAGACACGACGGCTTCTGGAAGCCCGCCGACACGTTCAAGGAACGCGCCGAGCTGGATGCCGACTACGTCAACGGGATCCGACCCTGGGCGGTCTGGGAGTCGGCCGAATTGGTGAAAGCCGCATCATGATCGACCTGCCGGTCACGCCGCTCACAAGCATCGCGCTGATCGGTGCGCACTGCGACGACATCGCGATCGGGGCAGGTGCCACGCTGCTGGAGCTCACCCGCGAGCACCCGGAGATCGTGGTGAACGGTTTGGTGCTCACCGGCGGCGGAACCGAGCGGGAAGTCGAGGAGAAGAATGCGTTCGCGGCGATGTGCGGTGAGGCCGAAGTCCGGCTGACTGTCGCGGATCTCCCCGACGGCGAGCTGCCTCACCACTGGGGTGACGTCAAAGGACTCCTCGCGACTTTTCGCCGCTCATGCGAACCAGAGCTGGTAATCGGCCCGCAGCGCCGCGATGCTCACCAGGACCACCGACTGATCGCCGAACTCATTCCGACCGAGTTTCGGGACCATCTGATTCTGGGTTACGAGATCGTCAAGTGGGAGTCCGACCTACCTACCCCGGCGGTGTACTCGCCGGTTGCGTCTTCGACGGCGGTACGAAAATCCGACGTGCTGCACGAGTGCTATCAGTCGCAGCTCGACCGTCATTGGTTCGACCGGGAAGCCTTTCTCGGGCTCATGCGAGTGAGGGGCGTGCAGTGCCACAGTCGCTACGCGGAGGCCTTCGTCGTTGAGAAGAGCCTCCTTCGTTTCGGCCGTTCCGCCTCATCGGTGTCAGAAACCCTCTGAACGAAGCGAGAAAATGCGCATATTCGTCACCGGATCCGACGGCTACCTAGGATCCCTGCTCACACCACAACTGATGGCCGAGGGCCACGATGTCGTCGGCCTCGACACGGGCTTCTACCGGACCGGCTGGCTCTGCCCACCGCACCTCGCCATTCCAGGCGAGGGACCTGCTGGCTCAGTTCCCCTGACCCGCAACAGTGACATCCGCCATATCAAGGCCGAAGACCTCCGCGGCTTCGACGCAGTGGTTCACATGGCCGAATTGAGCAACGACCCGCTCGGCGATCTGGTCGCTGATGTCACATACGACATCAACCACGCAGGCAGCGTGCATTTGGCCGAGTGCGCCAAACGCGCAGGCGTCTCGCGGTTCATCTACCTGTCGTCGTGCAGTGTCTACGGGGTTGCGGAAGGCACTGTCGACGAGACCAGCCCGCTCAATCCGCTCACGGCCTATGCCAAGTGCAAGGCCATGGTGGAGCGGGATCTGACCGCGATGGCCGACGACGAGTTCTCGCCGACCTTTCTCCGCAACGCGACGGCATTCGGCGCGTCGCCGAGGATGCGGTTCGACATCGTGCTGAACAACTTGTGCGGGTTGGCATGGGTCGAGCACAAGATCGCCATGACGAGCGACGGAACACCGTGGCGACCGCTCGTGCACGGCTTGGACATCGCCAAGGCGATCAGCTGCGCGTTGCGAGCGCCTCGGGAAGTGGCGCACGCACTCGTCGTCAACGTCGGCTCAGATCAGAACAATTGGACCGTACGCGAAATCGCCGAGGCGGTGGCCGATGAATTTCCTGGTTGTGAACTGTCTTTCGGCCCGCCGAGCGGTGATCAACGCAGCTACCGGGTAGCCTTCGCCAAGATTCGCGAGGCGTTCCCGGACTTTGATCCGAGGTGGGATATCGCGGCGGGCGCCAGGCAGCTGCATCGGGTCTTCGAATCCATCGCGATGGAGCCCGAGACGTTCTACGGTCGCGGTCACACTCGCCTCAAGCAAGTCGAGTACCTGCTCAAGACCGGGCAGGTCGATGACAGTCTCTTCTGGGTCCAGCAAGGCCGTGATATCTGATGTCGGTCTCATTGCCTGATGCTCATAGTTCGACGTTTCATCGGCCGGCTGTCCGGCTGAGCCGTCGCAACCTGCGCCTACTCAAACGCTCGGAGTCCGACTCCCTGGTTGACCTGCTCGAAGAGGCACCGCAGGCGAAGGCACGTGCACACAAGTGGAAGCGGGTGCACCGACGCACGGTGGTCGCCGTCGACGCATTGATTCTCGCTGTTGTCGCAATGGTCGCCCATATCGTGGCCGCCCCTCAGGTAGCGTCCTCCGACGGTGCAGCGGGCATGAACCCGGCGCAGGCGTCGGTCCTGTCGGTGGTGCTGGCCATCGGATGGCTTGTCGCGTTGGAAGCCCAGCGGTCCCGGGATATTTCGCTCATCGGTATCGGCGCCGAGGAGTACCGACGGGTGATCTTCGCGACGTTCTGGGTTTTCGGGATCTTCGCGGTGACGGCCGTTCTGCTCGACGTCAGTGTGCCGCGAGCGCAGGTCAGCGTCGTACTGGGACTCGGCTTGGTCGCGTTGGTCATCGGACGCCATTGCATCCGTAAGCGATTGGCGCGGCGGCGACTTCGCGGTGAGTTCATCACGCGCGTGGTGGTGTTTGGAAATCCGGAGTCTGCACGCGTGCTCTGCCGTAGTTTCGGGCGGTCTACAGACACGGGATATCGAGTTGTCGGTGCCTGCATTCCGGACTTCGTCGGTGAAATCGGAGACGAACTCGACACGCCAAGCGGGCGCATCCCGATTCTCGGCGACGGGAGAACCGTCACCAACGCAATGGATTTGACCAGTGCCGATGCGCTGGCTGTGGCAGCGGGCGAGCATCTAGGGCAGACAAAGATGAAGAAGCTTCTCTGGCAACTGGAGTCGGCCGGGACGGATTTGATCGTCATGCCCGGTGTCACCGACGTTGCGGGGCCACGCGTGCAGATGCGACCAATCGACAATTTGCCGCTCTTCCACATTGCCCCACCGCGACAGGATGGGCCGTCGGCTATCTCGAAACGGTTGTTCGACATGGTTCTGTCGACGGCGGCGCTGATCTGCGCGGCGCCGATTCTGCTCCTCGCGGCCTGTGCCATCAAACTCGACGACGGTGGCCCCATCATCTTCAGGCAGGAGCGGGTCGGTCACCATGGCAGGCCGTTCCGAATCTTCAAGCTGCGCACGATGTCGGTGAATGCCGACGCGAGAAAAGAATTGGAACGCCATTCGGCCAATGACAGCGGTGTGTTCTTCAAATCCGCTTGCGATTCCCGCGTCACCCGCGTCGGACGATTCCTCCGCGCGACGAGCATCGATGAACTTCCGCAACTGCTCAACGTCCTCGGCGGGTCGATGAGCGTTGTCGGCCCACGCCCGCTCGTACCCGGCGAAGGCGAGTCGGTGGAGGACTTCGTACAGCGACGAGGCCTCGTCAAGCCGGGCATCACCGGCCTATGGCAGATCTCGGGTCGGTCCGATCTGTCGGAGGACGAGCGAATAAGACTCGATCATTCATACGTCGACAACTGGTCCTGCGTTCTGGATCTGCTGATCGTATGGCGCACCGCACGTGCGGTCCTGCGGCGTGAAGGCGCCTACTAGCACTAGGCAGGTTGCTCGGTTTGCCAAATCGGCTACAGCACGCCTTATACACTCCAGCCCTTCACAGACTGCGTTGTCCTGTGAGATGGCTAGAAAATTGCTGAAATTGCGGACGCTGGTGTAGGCAGCGGTTCAGACGCTGTCGCTCAACTGCGCCGTTCCAATCTCGAATATCGGCTGTGTCTAGGGATGTTCCTCGATTTGCTTGCACATGTGATATGCCCATATCCAGACCTCAATGGTTGACACAAGAAGTTTGCTTAATCTGCAGGCTTGTGTACGATAACAACAGCGGAGAGCGGATATGCAGCGGCGCAACGCCACTTGAGCTAATCAGGCAAATGTTGCGACAGGCGGCCTCTAGGTGCCATCGGTGAACGAGGAGAACGGAGCGTCCGATGCGTTGCAGGCTATGTGGATCGGACCAACTGGTCAGTGTGTTGGATCTCGGCGCCACGCCACCGTGTGAACGCTTCCTCGCCGAAGAGGAGCTCGACTGCCCCGAGCCGACCTATCCGCTGCATCTGCGGCTTTGCGAACACTGCCTGCTGCTACAACTGCCTGCGTTGATCACGCCGGAAGACACGTTTGTCGAATACGCGTACTTTTCCTCGTTCTCGGATAGTTGGGTCGAGCACGCAAAAACGTTCGTCGAGCGAACCAATCGGCGACTGGGTCTGGGTGACGGATCGTTTGTCATCGAAGTGGCGAGCAATGACGGCTATCTCTTGCAGCACGTGGTTGCCTCAGGGGTGCGGTGCGTCGGCGTCGAACCATCGGTCAATGTCGGAGCGGCAGCACGTGAACGAGGTGTGCCGACCGTGACGGCATTCCTCGATGAGACCACCGCGAGCCACATTCGGTCGGAGCATGGGCCTGCCGACCTGGTCATCGCGAACAACGTATACGCGCACGTTCCGGACCTGGTCGGCTTCACCAAGGCGATGCGGACCCTGATGAGCGATACCGGCTGGCTGAGCATCGAGGTGCATCATGCGCAGAACCTGGTCGCGCTCGGACAATTCGACACCATCTATCACGAGCACTTTCAGTACTACACGGTCCATTCCGCCATGCGGGCGCTCGCCATCGGAGATCTTGCCTTGGTAGACGTGGAGCTGCTGGAAACCCACGGTGGCTCAATTCGACTGTGGGCCAGGCCGACGGCGTCCGCCGGAGTGCCTACTGAGCGCGTCCATCAGGCATTGGCGATGGAAGAGGCGGCCGGACTTCACGAAGTCGACGGCTACCTGAATCTGCGGAGGCGGACCGAGGCGATTCGCCATGCACTACTGCGGTTCTTGCTGGACTGCCGGGCGCAGGGTAAGCGGGTGGTCGGCTATGGCGCCCCGGGTAAGGGCAACACGCTGCTCAACTACTGCGGGATTCGTTCCGACCTCATCGAGTACATCGTCGACCGAAACCCGTACAAGCACGGCAGGTTCACACCTGGAACGCGAATTCCGATCCACGAGACGCAACGTATCGCGACGGATCGTCCCGACGTGGTGATCGCGCTGCCCTGGAATCTCGAGATCGAGCTCACCGAACAACTCGCCTACATCGGCGAGTGGGGTGCCGAATTGATCTTTCCGCTCCCCACGCTGCACAAGGCGGAACTGGGTCGTCGACAACTCTCCGGAGCGGCGAGGTGACGGCGGCTAGGTTATCTGGTCCGTCACATCAACCGGGACACGAGTTCTTTCCAGCTACCGCTACGTGCATCGCGTTCGGAGATGGTGGAGACCGGCTGAGGCCACGGCATCGCAAGGTCAGGATCGAACGGCGTCACGCCGATGTCCTCGGATGGATTGTGCGGTCGATCGATTCTGTAACACACGTCCGCAACGGGCGTCAGTGCTTGGAAGCCATGCAGGAATCCGGCCGGGATGAACAGATGACGGAAGTCGACGTCGTCCAGCAGAAACGTCTCGTAGCTGCCAAAGGTCGGCGAGCTCCTTCGTGCATCGATGACGACGTCGAAGACCGCGCCGTGCGCGCACCGAACAAGTTTCGCCTCACCGGCTCCCGATCTGCCGTGCAGCCCCCGCACCACTCCCTGCACAGAGCGGGATTGGGAGTCCTGCGTGAACTTAGCGGACGCACCGTCGCCCAACTGTCTGTCGAAGATTTCGACGTCGAACGTCCTAGTGAACAAGCCGCGTTCGTCTCGGAATGGCTCGGGAGCCATCAGCAGTACACCGTCAAGCTTCGTTTGCTCGAACCGCACGAATCCATTGTGTCATGAGTACATGCCGGGGATGTGCGGCCACTGAGATGCATCGGGTTCTCGACCTCGGTCGGCTGCCCGCCACAGACTACTTTCCTGGTTGCGACGAACCGACAAGCTCGGCCGAGTCGCTGCCGCCGTTGCAGATGGAACTCTGCACCGTGTGCGGCCTCGCCCAGCTCGGTCAAGACGTCAGCGTTGGCGACGAGCCCAGAGGGATCGAACCGCAGGCACTCCGTGATCAAGCCGTAGCGGCGGTCGGGTGCGCCGCCGACGCAGGTTGGCTGCGTGGCAGGACGGTGCGTGAGTTCGGCAGCCCCCACGGAGGAACCTGGTTGCCCCTCTTGCACGACCGTGGCTTCGGTGAAGCCGAAGTCGCAGATGTCGTACTCGACTGTTTCGGCATCATGCACGACGACGATCAGCGGGCAGCATTCGAACTGCGCGCTCGATCGACCGCCCCCGGCGGCGTGCTGCTCCTTCAATTCCATTCCCTCATGGCGATAGTCACTCAGGGACAGTGGAATGCACTGAGGCATGGCCATATCGTCTACTACTCTCTGTCGGCCCTCACCCAGCTGCTCGGCACGGTCGGATTCAGCGTCGCAACTGCGTGGTCATTCGACCTCTATGGCGGAACGGTCATGATCGCCGCTGTCCACGGCCGTGTCGATCCGGACGATCATGTAACCCGAATTCTTCGGTCCGAGAGCGAGTTCGGCATCACCGACCCGTCTGTGGTGGGTCGTCTTCAACGTGCGTCGGAAAGTGAGATCAGCTCTCTGCGCCACTGGCTGGACGCGCAAGAAGCCGCGGGCCGGACCGTGTACGGCTACGGTGCCGCCTCACGCGCGGTGACGTTGTTCGCGGCTGCCGGCGTAGACCGGGGGCGCATCGCCGCGGTTGCGGACGCGTCGGCCGCCAAACAAGGACGCCGAATGCCGGGCACGGATATTCCCATCATTTCGCCAGACGAACTCATCGCCGCAAATCCGGACACTGTGCTGGTCACCATCCCTGAGATCGGCGCGGAAGTCCGTCGCCGGTACCCGCAACTCGACGGTCGATGGCACGTCGCCGCATCATCGGAATTGGCCGCACAGTGAGTACCAAATTGAGTGCGGGCGGCGAACTACGGCGGGGGTTCGTCTTGCGTGTGGCGGCGGCGGCGGCCGGGATGGCATCGATGCTCTTGATGACGGTCGTCGTCGTTCGAAGCCTCGAAGCCCACGAAGCGGCGACATTCTTCGCGATCTTGGCGTCGTTGTCGTTCGGCGCCAAGATCGGTTGTCTTGGAATGGGGCCAAACGTTATTCGGCTCGTCGCGATGGAGCCGGATCCACAGGTTCGGCGAAAAATCACCGGAACCCACCTGCAGGCCACATTTCTGTTGTCGTGTGTCACCGCACCGATCATCGCCGTCATCGGGCTGAACGGGTTGTTCGGCCATGCGTCCTTCTTCCCCGCGTTCGTGATGACCACATTGCTCATCATCGTCGAGACGACCCGACTGATGATCAGCGACATCTTCACCGCGACCGGCCGGGTGCACGCGTCGGTGGCGACAATGCATTACATCCGCAGCGTCATCGCCCTGCCGTTTGTCGTGGCGTTGGTGTTCGGGCTGCACCACAAGTCGCTCTTCGCCGTTCTGGGAACATATCTGGCCGTCGCGACCGTCCAGCTTGCCATCGCCGTTGTGCACGCCCGCAAGGACATCTCGTACTTCGATATCTCAGGAGGATTCGCGACCCTGCGGACGGCGACCAAGGAAGGTACACAGCTGTTCAGTCTCGATCTGGCTGAGTTCCTCATGCTGCAGGGAACGATATGGTTGGCGACCGCGCTGTTCAGTCCGACCGTTGCGACCCAGTACGCGGCTGCGGTCACACTCGCGATGCAGGTCACCATACTGGAGGCGCTGACGGGGTTGGCTGTCGCCGCGCCTGCGTCTCGCCTGTGGGCTGCGGGCAAGAAGGACGAGGTCGTCCGAATGCTCTCCAATTCCGCGACGCTGAACGCGTTTATCGTGCTTGTATTCGTCGCCCTGCTCACAGTTTTCGGGCGATTCGTGGTCGAGACCGCGTACGACTCTTCGATGGCGCCGGCAGCGACGTTCCTCCTCATCCTCGCAGTCGGGGGAATCGTCGACGCGTCGTTCAAACGCAGCATCACGCTGCTGATCGTCAGCGGGTCGATCACCGCCGCGGCGCGAACCGCGATTGTGGTTCTGGGGTTTGCGTTTCCCACCGCTATCGTTGCCGCGCTGCTCGCGGGCCCGACCGCCCTGGCTATGGTGACATCGGTGAGCATTGCCGTTATGGCTGTCGCCCAATGGAATACGGCGCGCCGGGCGCTTGGACGCGCGCCACGCGCACACCGGCACATCATCCTTGCGGCGCGTGACCTCTTCCACGACTCCGGTGCGGGCACCGACAGCGCACCTGACATCGATGTCACCGACGCAGGCACACCGACATCGAGCGTGACATCGTGACCGCCGTAATCGCCGACGTGCGCAAGGACCCGCCTTCGTCGGCACCGCTCGAGCCGGGTGTCTGGTGGTTATCGCCAGTGGTAATCTCGCTCGTCGTGGCGTCGGCGTCGATCGCGCCAACCGTGTTGCTGAGTGATCGCGAGTTCCGCAGCCTGTGGCGCACCCCGAAATCGATTACGTGGGAGACGTTGTGGCTCTTCGGATCGGGTGCGGTCGCCATCGCGTTCGGCGCCATGGTGGCTATCGCGGCCATACCGAGATACAAGCCACCGACGGTGGAATGGCCTGGCCTGTCCGGCAGCTCGGTGAGGCTGTTGCGAAGAAGCAGCACCGTGCTGACGACCCTGACGCTGATCGGCTACGCGGCCTTTGGTTTCGCCATCGTCCGCGCGGGCCTCAACCCATTCGACCTCACCTCGACTTACGGTGAAGGACTGGGGATTCGCGACATAGTCGGCACCATCCCGGGCGTCACCACGCTGACACAGTTCGGAATAGCGGCGGTCGTAGTCTCGGCGATTCTGCTGACGAAAGCGTTTTCGCGGATCGAGCTGTACAAGCTGCTCGCCGTCGTCGTCCTCGCCTCGCTACGCGCCTTCTACTTCGACGAACGCCTGGCGATCCTCGAGTTGGTCGTCCCGATCACGGTGGTCGTCGCGGCCAGTCTATCTGTGAAACAGGGCTGGCGCAGGCGAGTACTTCGCTTCATGCCACCGGTCGGCCTCGTCGCCGTCATCGCGATATTCGGCTTGTTCGAGTACTCCAGGTCCTGGACATATTTTCGTACGCATACTTCGGAGTCCTATCTCGACTTCGTCTTGAGTCGATTCGCCGGATACTATGCGACCGCGCTGAACAACGGTCACCTCGTTTTGCAACATCTAGACTGGCCGAATAGGCTGCCGTACGACACAATTGAGGCATTCTGGGCAGCTCCGGGGATCGAGCAGGCGGATCTTTATGTGCGCCTCGGCGGTCACGCCGAGCCCTACAATCGCGGGACACCCAGCTCCCTGTACGACTCGATGCTTTATCAGTTCGGGAGCCCGGAGTTCAACAACCAAAGCGGCTACGTCGGACCCTTCATCGATTACGGTGTCGTAGGCGGCCTCATCTACTTCCTCGTGGTCGGCTTGATCGCCGGCTACCTTTACCGCCGCTTCTGCCGTGGTGATGCCTTCGGTTTGATGTTCTACCCCGTTGTCTTCGTGGGTCTGTTGGAGATGCCGCGCTACCTGTACTGGGCGCAGGGGAGAACCACCTACGCGTGGTTCGGCCTGCTCATCGTTGCACTGCTTGTTTCGAAGAGTGAAGCGAAAGCCAGAGATGGCACCTGATACCCGCGAGTCGAGATCGCTTACAAGACGGTTGAGTCGGCGATGGAAGAGAATTGTCGTCGCCATCAGCTTTGCGGTGGTCGTCGCGCTGGGCGTTGCGATGGCGGGCGGGGCCCATCCCGACGCGGACAGCACCGCAACGTTGCAGGCCCAGTTCGACGCGGTGCCTGCCGGTGGTTTGTTAGAGCTCAGCCCGCAGATGTACTCCCATAGCGGCGTACTGAAGCTTCGCGTACCGAACGTCCGCATAGATGGTAACGGCGCGACCCTGCACGCGACGAACGACGCCACATCGGCACTCCAAATCCTCGCCGACGGAGTGCAGTTGACGAACCTCACGCTCACCGCGGGGACCGAAGGTAAACGCTGGTCGGACATCGACCAGCACAAGGTGGTTATCTCCGGAAACGGGGACACCATCTCCAATGTCTCGATAACCGGATCCGCCGCCGCTGGTGTATTCGTCTATCGGGCACGCGATTTCAGAATTGACGATGTCACCATAACCGGGACTCGAGCTGACGGAGTCCATGTCACCGGCGGGAGCAGTAATGGGGTGATCGACAATGTCCGCACCGCTGCGACCGGTGATGACGGTGTCGCCGTCGTTTCCTATCGTAACGACGGCGCCCCATGTGACGGCGTCCAGATCAGTCGGGTCAACGTCGCGTCCACGCGATGGGGACGGGGCATCTCAGTGGTCGGCGGACGTAACATCTCCCTGCGCGACTTCCAGGTGGCGAACACCAACGCCGCAGGCATTTATGTTGCCACAGAAGGCGATCCCTACTTCACCCATTCCGTCGAATCGGTTTCGATCTCGGGTGGAACCGTAACCGGCGCCAATACGAACTCCGATGTGGTGCAAGGCGCAATCCTGATCACGTCGGAGAACGCAGGCGAAGCGGTTCGTGGCGTCCAGATCTCAGATGTCGCGATTGCCGCTACGCCCGGTGTTGCCCAACGCGACGTCGGGGTCATCGCCGAGGCAGGCAGCGTGGAAAGCGTAACGCTCGATCACATCGATATCCGGGGATCTGCGGTGCCACCGCTGTATTCCGATGTACCTGGAGGAAGCCTCACCGTGTCGGGGTGGACCCAGGACGGCAATCCCATATCCGTCGACTGAGGAAAACCATGAACCACGAAACCCACGTCAACGGAAAATGGTTGGCGCAGAATCTAACCGGCACCCAGCGGTACGCTGGCGAAATGGTGCGTGCGCTCGCGCAAGGGCGTCACCTCCAGATGGTCGTGCACGTTCCGGCCGGGGCGGCCGTACCAGACTGGATGCGAACGGACGGCATAGAGGTGCGTCGCGCACCGCTGAGCGGTCAACTGTTCGAACAGATCTACCTTCCCATCGCGACAATGGGCAAGTTGTTGCTCAACTTCGCGGGTCCGGCACCGATACTCAAGCGAAGGCAACTGGTAACGATGCACGACGCCACGACGTTTCGCTATCGGCGGACGTTCCGCCCGGCGTTCGTGGCGTTTTACACCGTGATGTACTGGATACTTGCCCGTACCGCCCGGCAACTCATCACTGTGTCGCATTTCAGCGCCGGTGAACTGGCCGATGTGCTTGGTGTCTCCGTGGACCGCTTCCTCGTCGCACCGTGCGCGGCCGACTCGTTGTTGTCGGGAGACCCGATCCGGCCCGACCTCGAGCACGACGGCGACCGTTATCTGGTGGTCGGGACGCTGGCTCGGCACAAGAACCTCATCGGCCCGGTCGTAGCCCTGGCCGAATCGGGCCGTACCACTGTGGTGGTTGGCGTTGCCGGTGACAGTCAGGTATTCGCGAAAACACAATCAATGGACGGCGTCGCGGTGATCGCGGGCCGCCTCAGCGATGACGAATTGGCTTGGCTTTACCGCAATTCGCGAGCATTGGTATTTCCCTCGAAGTATGAAGGCTTCGGCCTGCCGCCGCTCGAAGCTCAAGTCCTCGGGTGTCCGGTCATCAGCTCGAATGCGGCGTCTCTTCCCGAGGTGTGTGGGGATGGCGCGCTCTACTTCGACCCTGACGACAACCGGTCACTCATCGAAGCGCTCGATCGACTCGAGAATGACGATGAACTGGCCGATGAGCTCCGGCGACGCGGCGCTGCCAATGCGCGCAGGTTCTCCTGGGAGAACTCCGCGAATGTGGTCGCCGACTGCATTCGTCAATCGCAGCCCGGCCGCCGCTCACGACTGCTGAAGCGTGCCGCTTGACGGCGTGACGATGGTGTGGCGACGACGTCCGCTCACCTCGATGGCCGCTGTCGTCGGCGTTGGCCGGCCGGTCGTGCAGATCGCCGATACCGGCACACCACTGCGACCCGCCAAATGCGCTGCGACCTTGACACTTTCGAGCACATCGTGGCCAAGCATCGCGACGACGATGATCTGATCCGCCATCCTCGCCGCCTCGAGCAACGTAGGCGACGAGTCGACGGAGCCGCCGTCGATGATCGTCGCCGCCTCGGCGCCCAGCCCCAGCGGCGACTGGAGAGAGTACATCGCCGCTGACCCGTCAGCCAGGTGAACGACGCGTACAGGCTCATGCTCTTCGACGGCCGCCGCGATGAGTGCGGCGACGTCTGCGGTTCCCGACTGTGCGGAGGCGCCCATGAGAACGATGCACCCCGAACGCGGGCTCGGCAACTGGGCATACAACGACCGGGCAAGCTGGGTGTACGAGTGGCTTGACTTATCTAGTCGGTCCACCCGAACGGCCGGGAGCAGAACGCGCTCGATGTGGGCCTCCACCGCTGTAGTCGTGGTCATGACGCCTTCCCGCCTGCGCCATGCGGTTGCGCCTGCGATTGCGACGAGGCCGCCGAGCAGGCCACCGCCCATCGCGCCGAGCCACCAACTCGGCATGCCGTCATCATCGGTCGCCGTTGCAGGTTGCACCACCTGGAATGGTGCGCCCCTGCGGGTTTGCACGTCGATGACCGCACGTTGAGCCTGGAGTTGTTGGACGCGGGCGGCGATATCCGACTCGGTCGACGACGTTTCGGCCGCCGAGTTGCCGTCCACCTGCGACCAATCGTTCTGGGATTGGTCGGGTGTTGCACCAGGCGCAGCCTGCAATTGGTCGATTACCTCGTCGATCGCACGCATCGCTGCCTGGCTTCGATCGCGGCTCTGCTCTTGGAGGTGATTGCGGTATACGTCGATGCCGGCGTCGATGACCCGTTGTGCCGCAGCGAAATCGGGCTCGATGGCCGACATGTTGACGACAGCGGATTGAGTGTCTTGAACTGCGGTGATGCCGCCTGGCGGAGGACCGCCGAGTTGCTTTGCCACCGCATATGCGAACCCCTGCGAGTTCAGGTAGGCGATCTCCCCGGAGACATAGCTCTGCTGTGTTTCGGCGGAGGGGGCACTGTTGGTGATGATCTGGTCGGGGTCGAGGGGTTGGTAAAGGCGGATCAGTGCGGTTACTTCGGTCTGGCGCTCTGTTTGGAAAGCCAGTCCGCCGGCAAGCGCACCGAGAAGTATCCCGACCAGCGCAGCGCGCCACAGCGGCGTCGTCAACCGCTTGATAAGGGCTGATGCATTGCTAAGCATCGGAGCTCCCCCTCGAAAATGTGCGGAATATGGCCATTTGAGCTACCCTCGTTTCGTTGCCAGACCTAGACCGAGCCGTAAAAGATCATCGTAGACGTGCACATCGGACTGGTCGATGACGTTACTGTAGCAACTAGATACCGGGACGCGCCAGGCGTAAGCTCAAGTACACGTGGAGGGAGGAAGATCTTGTTTGCACCATTTCGATTCATTCGATGCGGACAGGCGGTCGACCGGCCGGTGACAGTGTCATGACCACCGTCGACGTCGCCATTCCCTGCTATCAGTACGGATCGTTCCTCCGCGATAGCGCCATGAGCGTGCTTTCCCAGGACGTCGACGGGCTACGACTGCTGATCATCGACAACGCGTCGACTGACGACAGTCGGGATATCGCACGCGAGCTTGCTGCCGACGACGACAGGGTGTCTCTGATATTCAACGACCGCAATCGCGGTATGCACCACTCGTGCAATCGCGCCGTCGATTGGGCGGAAGCCGACTACTTCGTGCTTCTCGATGCCGACGATCTGCTTGCCGCCGGAGCGCTTGCGCTTGGCACCGCTTTCCTGGATGAACATCGTGAGGCGTCGTTTCTCTACGGGGTGGAAAGCAGACTGGTCGACGGACTTCTCGATCCGGGTCGATGCGATGCGACAACCACGCGTTGGAAGATCACCAAGGGCAGGGAATTCATCCGGAGAACATGCTGGGACTCGTTCTGCGATATCGGCGCCCCCGCTGTGATAGCGCGCACGTCGGCGCAGAAGCGTGCCGGGCATTTCACGCAGAGCCTGGTTCGTACCTTCGATTTCGAGATGTACCTGCGGTTGGCGATGTTCGGCGACGTCGCAAGCACCAACCGGGTGTTGGGTATCCGCCGGATGCACGAGGCGCAGCTGACGACTGCGTTTGCCCGACAGCCGATCCGCGATTTCGAAGAGCACGAAAAGGCCTTCGAATCCTTCTTTTCACAAGGCGGCGCCGCGCTGCCGGCCGCCGACGACTTGGCGGCGATGGCGACCAAGAAGCTAGGGGATTATGCGTACTGGTTCGGCGTCGCGCAGAGCCTCCGCCGTGGTCCGCATGCGCGAGCTGCTTTCGACTTCGCCGCCGCTCGGCGTGAAGCACCCGAGGTGTTGCCTCCGTTGACCTTTCTGTTCAAGAAGCGCTGGCTGAGGAGCTCCTGGCGGGCGGCACGCCGCGCTGTGCACAGCCCGGCGCCGCTGCCACCCTCCTTCGAAGTGCCGCGATACCTGTAGCGCGAAAGGCGAAGTATGCCCCAAAAACGTATTGCCCTTGTGCACGAGCGCTTCACCGAGGTCGCCGGTTCGGAGCACGTCGTCGAGCAGCTGGCAAAACAGTGGCCGAGCGCAGAGGTCTTCGCGGCGCTTGCGCGGCCCAGCGGCGTACCGAGTGGCCTTTCGAAGGCCCCGCGGACCACGTGGGTGGACCGGTACTACGGCCTGCTGTCGAGGCGCTCGTACGCCCCGCTGACTCCGCTGATACCCCGCGCCTTCCGTGGTCTGGATCTGCAGGATCTCGACGCCGTCATAGTCAGCCATCATGCGTTTGCAACGCAGGCGGTGTTCGCCACCAACGCGCCGGTAATCGCCTATGTTCACAGCCCGGCTCGGTGGGCCTGGGATCCTTCGATGCGTGCACAGGAGGCGGGCGTCGTCTAGTGTTCACACTTGACGCTCCCCAAGTACGCCGATGTCGAGCAAGCCGTGATCGCCATTCCGTTGACAGAACACTATATTAACACTGTACTGTAACTGCTCGCAGACGTCGAGCTGTAGA
>NZ_RARC01000028.1 GCF_003719305.1 Mycolicibacterium stellerae | reverse complement strand
CGGATCGACTGACCCCCACACACCTGATCAAAAAACTCTCGACGAACTGACTTCGAAAACCGATATCCCTTCGGCACGACAACCTCCTCAAAATCAATGGATGTTGTCTTGACCGTATGAATCTGCCGCCACATTTCCGCAGTGGTTTCACGTTCGGCGCCGGCGAAACGAAGGCGGCTCACCCGCTGGTGCACACACGACGTTGTACACACGCAAATTAGACTGACCGGGTGTCTGCAGCGTCTGACGCTCTTCGCTCGAGCGGGTCACCCCACCGGCGGCGGCTGTCCCCCGACGATCGGCGGAGCGAACTGCTGGCGCTGGGTGCCAAGGTTTTCGGCGAACGCCCATACGACGAGGTCCGGATCGACGAGATCGCCGAACGGGCCGGCGTGTCCCGCGCGCTGATGTACCACTACTTCCCCGACAAACGCGCATTCTTCGCCGCGGTGGTGAGGGCCGAGGGCGACCGGCTGTTCGAGGCCACCAACTTCCCACCGGTCCCGGGCCAGACGATATTCGAGCAGTTGCGCTCGGGCGTGCTGGCGTATCTGCACTACGACGAGCAACACCCGCACGGCGCGTGGGCGGCGTACGTCGGCCAGGGCACGTCGGACCCCGTTCTTCGCGGCATCGAAGACACCGACAAGGAGCGTCAGATCAACCGGCTGCTCGGCCGGATGAACGAGAGGCTCGGCGGCGAACTGGACTCCAAGGTCGAACGCGACGTCCGCATCACCATGTACGGCTGGCTGGCGATGACCATGGAGATGTGCAGGCAGCGAATCCTCGATCCGTCCATCGACGCAGGCCAGATCGCCGACACCTGCGCGCATGCCCTTCTCGACATGATCGGGCGGGTGCCGGGTGTGCCCGCCGAGCTCACCGAGGCGGTCGCGGCCGAACAACGCGGGGCATGATCGTCGGGCCCTGCGCCGAGCGACCGTCGTTTTTGTCGGTGCCGGTTGGCACGATGGGCTAGTGAGCTTCCGAAGACCATCTGCTCCTCGCGTGCGCGGCCAGGACCCGCTCTCCCGGTTCAGCACGCTGACCAGGGAGTGGTTCACCGGCACCTTCGCGGTGCCGACGGATGCGCAGGCGCAGGCCTGGTCGGCCATCGCCGACGGGGACAACACGCTGGTCGTCGCGCCGACCGGGTCCGGCAAAACGCTGGCCGCGTTCCTGTGGGCGATCGACCGGCTGGCGGCCGAGCCCCGGCCTGCGGGGACGGGCACCCGCGTCCTGTACGTGTCACCGCTGAAGGCGCTGGCCGTCGACGTCGAACGCAACCTGCGCACGCCGCTGACCGGCATCACCCGCATCGCCGAGCGACGGGGGCTGCCCGCGCCGGAGATCAGTGTCGGCGTGCGCTCCGGAGACACCCCGCCCGCGCGTCGACGGGAGCTGGTCACCAAGCCGCCCGACGTCCTGATCACCACACCCGAGTCGCTGTTCTTGATGCTGACGTCGGCCGCCCGCGACTCGCTGGCGGCGGTGCAGACCGTCATCGTCGACGAGGTGCACGCGGTGGCCGCGACCAAGCGGGGCGCCCATCTGGCGCTGTCGCTGGAGCGGCTGGACCAGCTGCTGGAAAAACCCGCGCAACGGATCGGGTTGTCGGCGACGGTGCGGCCGCCCGAGGAGGTGGCGCGTTTCCTGTCCGGCCAGGCGCCGACGACGATCGTCGCCCCGCCCGCGGCCAAGACGTTCGACCTGTCGGTGCAGGTGCCGGTTCCAGACATGGCCAACCTCGAGAACAACTCGATCTGGCCCGACGTCGAGGAGCGCATCGTCGACCTGATCGAGGCGCACCGCAGCTCGATCGTGTTCGCCAACTCGCGACGGCTTGCCGAACGACTCACGTCGCGGCTCAACGAGATTCACGCCGAACGCAACGGCATCGAGTTGCAGAACGGCCCCAACCCGCAAGTGGGCGGCGGCTCACCCGCCCACATCATGGGCAGCGGCCTGGCTTCCGGTGCGTCACCGCTGCTGGCCAAGGCCCACCACGGCTCGGTCAGCAAGGAGCAACGGGCGCTGGTCGAGGACGACCTCAAGACCGGACGGCTCAAGGCCGTCGTCGCCACCTCCAGCCTGGAACTGGGCATCGACATGGGTGCGGTCGACCTGGTGATCCAGGTGGAGACGCCGCCGTCGGTGGCCAGCGGCCTGCAGCGCATCGGCAGGGCGGGCCACCAGGTCGGCGAGATCTCCCAAGGCGTGCTGTTTCCGAAGCACCGCACCGACCTGATCGGGTGCGCAGTGACGGTGCGGCGAATGCTGGCCGGCGAGATCGAAACCATGCGGGTACCGACCAACCCGCTGGACGTGCTGGCCCAACACACCGTGGCCGCGTGCGCGCTCGAGCCGCTGGACGCCGACTACTGGTTCGAGGCGGTGCGGCGAAGCGCACCGTTCGCGACGCTGCCGCGCAGCGCGTTCGAGGCCACGCTTGACCTGCTGTCCGGGAAGTACCCGTCGACCGAGTTCGCCGAGCTGCGCCCTCGGCTGGTGTATGACCGTGACGCGGGCACGCTCACCGCGAGGCCTGGCGCGCAGCGGCTCGCGGTGACCTCCGGCGGGGCGATCCCCGACCGCGGCCTGTTCACCGTCTACCTGGCATCCAGCGCGGACAACGAAAAGCCCTCGCGGGTAGGCGAACTCGACGAGGAGATGGTCTACGAGTCGCGGCCAGGCGATGTCATCTCTCTTGGCGCGACCAGCTGGCGCATCACCGAGATCACCCACGACAGGGTGCTGGTCATCCCAGCGCCAGGCGAGCCGGCCCGGTTGCCGTTCTGGCGCGGTGACGGGGTCGGCAGGCCGGCCGAGCTGGGCGCGGCGATCGGCGCCTTCACCGGCGAACTCGCCGGACTTGACCGCGAGACCTTCGGCGAGCGTTGCGCTGCAATGGGATTTGACGACTACGCGACCGACAACCTCTGGCAGCTGCTCAACGACCAGCGCCAGGCGACCGGAACCGTGCCGACCGACGCCACCTTCGTCGTCGAGAGGTTCCGCGACGAGCTGGGCGACTGGCGGGTGATCCTGCACTCCCCGTACGGCCTTCGGGTGCACGGTCCGCTGGCGCTGGCGGTGTCGCGACGGCTGCGCGAGCGCTACGGCATCGACGAGAAGCCGACGGCCTCCGACGACGGCATCATCGTGCGGCTGCCGGACACCGAAGACGCCCCGCCGGGCGCGGACCTGTTCGTCTTCGACGCCGACGAGATCGAACCGATCGTGACCGCCGAGGTGGGTGGCTCGGCGTTGTTCGCATCCCGGTTCCGCGAATGCTCGGCACGCGCGCTTCTGTTGCCGCGCCGGCACCCGGGCAAGCGGTCGCCGCTGTGGCATCAGCGCCAACGCGCCGCGCAGCTGCTCGACGTGGCACGCAAGTATCCGGACTTCCCGATCGTGCTCGAGACCGTCCGCGAATGCCTGCAGGACGTCTACGACGTGCCGACGCTGACCGAGCTGATGGGTCGCATCGCCCAGCGCAGGCTGCGGCTGGTCGAGGTGGAAACCCAGACACCGTCACCGTTCGCGGCCTCGCTGCTTTTCGGGTACGTCGGGGCGTTCATGTACGAGGGCGACAGCCCGCTGGCCGAGCGCCGTGCCGCCGCGCTGTCGCTGGACAGCATGCTGCTTGCCGAACTGCTGGGCCGCGTCGAGCTGCGCGAGCTGCTCGACCCACAGGTGATCGCCAGCACCGCAGCGCAATTGCAGCACCTCAGCGAGGACCGGGCGGCCCGCGACGCCGAGGGCGTCGCCGACCTGCTGCGAATGCTTGGGCCGCTGACCCTGGCCGAGGTCGCCGAGCGGTGCACCGCCGACGACGTCGGTGGCTGGCTGGAGGGGCTGCGCGAGGCCAAGCGCGCGCTCACCGTGTCATTCGCCGGGCAGACGTGGTGGGTGGCCATCGAGGACATCGGGCTGCTGCGCGACGGCGTCGGTGTCGCGGTGCCGGTCGGCGTGCCCGCGGTCTTCACCGAGGGGGTCGCCGATCCGCTCGGCGAACTGCTCGGCCGATACGCACGCACCCGCGCCCCGTTCACCACGCACGACGCCGCGGCCCGGTTCGGGCTTGGCCAGCGGGTGGCCGCAGATGTGCTGGGCCGCATGGCGATCGACGGAAAGCTGGTGCGCGGCGAATTCACCGATACCGCCGACGCCGGCGACCAGTGGTGCGACGCGGGCGTGCTGAAGATTCTGCGGCGACGGTCGCTTGCTGCGCTGCGGGCGCAGGTGGAGCCGGTCAGCACCACCGCCTATGCACGGTTCCTGCCTGCGTGGCAGCAGGTCGGGGCGGAGCGGGCCTCGGGCATCGACGGCCTCGCATCGGTGATCGATCAGCTGGCCGGGATACCGATGCCAGCGTCGGCGATCGAACCGCTGGTGTTCTCCGCGCGCATCCGCGACTACCAGCCCGCGATGCTCGACGAACTTCTCGCCTCGGGCGAGGTGACGTGGTCGGGTGCGGGCACGATCGGTAGCGGCGACGGCTGGATCGCCTTCCACCCGGCAGAGTCCGCGCCGCTGACACTCGCCCAGCCAACCGAGATCGATTTCACCGACACCCATCGGGCGATCCTCGATGTTCTCGGCGGCGGCGGCGCGTACTTCTTCCGTCAGCTCGCCGGGGCAGGCCTGATTGCCGGCTCGGCAGGCAGTGAAACCGACCAGTTCAAACATGCCCTCTGGGAACTGATCTGGGCCGGTTGGATCACCGGCGACACGTTCGCACCCGTGCGGGCGCTGCTCGGAGGCAGCGGGCGGCGATCGAGTCGGCCCGCACACCGCCAAGGCTCGCGTCCGCCGCGGCTGAGCCGCTACAGCGTCGCACACGCGCAGACCCGCGCCTCCGACCCGACGGTCGCGGGCCGGTGGTCGACGCTTCCCGAAGCGGAGCTGGATTCGACTGTGCGGGCACACTTTCAAGCCGAGCTGCTGCTCAACCGCCACGGCGTGCTGACCAAGGGCGCGGCCGCCGCCGAGGGCATTCCCGGCGGGTTCGCGATGCTCTACAAGGTGCTCACCGCGTTCGAGGACGCGGGCCGGTGCCAGCGTGGGTACTTCGTCGAATCGTTGGGCGGGGCGCAGTTCGCGGTCGCGTCGACGGTGGATCGGCTGCGGACCTATCTCGACGGCGTCGATCCGGAACGCAGGGATTACCAGACCGTGGTGCTCGCCGCCGCAGATCCCGCCAACCCCTACGGCGCGGCGCTGCCGTGGCCGGACGGTGCCCACCGGCCTGGCCGAAAGGCAGGCGCCCTTGTGGCGCTCGTCGACGGGGAACTCGCCTGGTTCCTGGAACGCGGAGGTCGCACGCTGCTCACGTTCACCGACGACGCGGATGCCCACCATGCCGCCGCGGGTGCGCTCGCCGACTTGGTAGGCGCACGCCGCGTGCAGTCGCTGCTGGTCGAGAAGGTCAACGGCGAACCGGTACTCGCGCCCGACGCGCAGGCCGGTCAGGCCGCCGTCGTCGCCGCGCTGACCGGCGCGGGGTTCGCCCGAACCCCGCGCGGGCTGCGGCTGCGATGATCTAGGCATGGCCGACCGCGTCACCACACAGTTCGGGTTCGAATCCACCGCAGCCGATGTCATCGCGGGCGTCGACCTGACCGGCAAGACGGCGATCGTCACCGGCGCGTCGTCGGGTATCGGCGTCGAAACGGCGCGGGCGCTGGCCGCGGCAGGCGCGTCGGTCACGCTGGCCGTCCGGAACACCACCTACGGCGATCGCGTCGCCGCCGCGATCCGCGACAGCACCGGCAACGGGAGGGTCGACGTCGGGGTCATCGACCTCAGCGACCTGTCAAGCGTCGCAGCCTTCGTTCGAGCCTGGACGGGCCCGCTCGACATCCTGGTCAACAACGCCGGGGTGATGGCGACGCCAGAGTTGACCATATCGTCCAGCGGACATGAATTGCAGTTCGCCTCAAACCATCTCGGCCACTTCGCCCTCGCCCTCGGGCTGCACGATGCGCTCGCCGCCGCGGAGAGTGCCAGGATCGTGTCGGTGAGTTCGGCAGGCCACCTGCGCTCACCGGTCGTGTTCGACGACATCGACTACGGGTTCCGCGACTACGACCCGTTCAGCGCTTACGGGCAATCCAAGACGGCCAACGTGCTGTTCGCCGTCGAGGCCACCCGACGATGGGCTGATGACGGGATAACGTCGAACGCGCTGATGCCCGGCGCCATCTTCGACACCAGGCTTGGCCGCCACGTCGGTGCGGGACAAGCGGTTTCGGCGATGAAACAACTCAAGGTCAAGACCGTCGAGCAGGGTGCGGCGACGTCGGTGCTGCTGGCGACGTCGCCGACGCTCGACGGTGTCGGCGGCCGTTACTTCGAGGACTGCAACGAGGCTCCGGTCGTCGAGCGCCGGGGCGCGCCGGGAAGCGGCGGGGTGGCCGCATACGCCGTCGACCCGGCGAACGCCGAACGGCTGTGGGAAGTCTCGCTTCGGATGGCCGGTTGACGATGCCCGAAGGTGACACGGTCTTCCACACCGCCGCCAAACTGCGCGAGGCATTGCAGGGAAAGGCGTTGACGCGCTGCGATGTTCGCGTGCCGCGATATGCCACCGTCGACCTGACCGGAGAACGGGTCGACGAGGTCGTCAGCCGCGGCAAGCACCTTTTCATCCGGGTCGGCCGGGCGAGTATCCACTCCCACTTGAAGATGGACGGCAGCTGGTGGGTGACCAGCATCGACCGGCCGAGCCACGCGGGCCACCGCATTCGCATCATCCTGGAGGCGGGTGATGTGCAGGCGGCCGGGATCGACCTTGGCGTGCTGGAGATCCTCGAACGAGCCGACGACGAGGACGCCGTCGCCCATCTCGGGCCCGATCTGCTCGGACCGGACTGGGACCCGCACATCGCGGCCGCCAACCTGGCCGCCGACCCGGATCGGCCACTTGCTGAGACCCTGCTGGATCAGCGGGTGATGGCGGGCGTCGGAAACGTGTACTGCAACGAGTTGTGCTTCCTGTTCGGACGCCTGCCGACGACGCCGGTCGGCGCGGTGAAGGACCCGTTGCGGCTGGCGCAGCGGGCCCGCGACATGTTGTGGCTGAACAGGTCCCGGTCGAACCGGACCACCACGGGCGACACCAGGCGCGGGCGGCAGCTATGGGTGTACGGGCGGTCGGCAGAGCCGTGTCGCCGGTGCGGTACCGCCATCGAGACGGATCGCACCGGCGACCGGGTGACCTTCTGGTGCCCGAACTGTCAGACCTAGGGCAGCGCGAGCCTGACGATCTTGCGCACCACCGTGCCGAACTGCTTGGGCAGCGACCCGCTGTTGTAGGGAATCCCGTACCGCTTGCAGATCTCCTGCACCTGCGGGGCGATCTCGGCGTGACGATGGGCCGGGACGTCGGGGAACAGGTGGTGCTCGATCTGGAACGACAGGTTGCCGCTGAGGATGTGAAAGAGCTTGCCGCCGGTGAGATTCGCCGATCCGAGGATCTGGCGGAAGTACCATCCGCCGCGGGTCTCGGCCTTCGTCTCCTCGATCGAGAACTCCTGGACGTCTTCGGGGAAGTGGCCGCAGAAGATGATCATGTACGACCAGACGTTGCGCATCAGGTTCGCGGTCATATTGCCTGCGAACACCCACGGCGCGAACGGCCCGGCCAGCAACGGGAAGGCCACGTAGTCCTTCAGCGTCTGGCTCCTGGTCTTGCGCCAGATCGCGTTGAGGATGTCGCGCTTCTCCGCGATGGTGACCTCGCCCGCGCGAATCCGTTCGGTCTCCAGCTCGTGCAGCGCCACGCCGTACTGAAACAGCACCATCAGCAGGAAGGCGTAGACCGGGTTGCCCAGAAAGTATGGGCTCCAACGCTGGTCCTTGCTCATCCGCAGGATGCCGTAGCCGACGTCGCGGTCCATGCCGACGATGTTGGTGTAGGTGTGGTGCATGTAGTTGTGCGAATGGCGCCACTGGTCGGCGGGGCATGCGGTGTCCCACTCGAACTTCTTGCTCGCCAGCGCGGGATCGCCGGTCCAGTCGTACTGGCCGTGCATGATGTTGTGGCCGATCTCCATGTTGTCGAGAATCTTCGACAGCCCAAGCATCGCGGTGCCCGCGAGCCAGAACGGCGGGAAGATGCCGCCGAAGAGCAGCGCCCGGCCGGCAACCTCCAAGCCGCGCTGCGCCTTGATGATCCGCCGGATGTAGTCGACGTCGCGCTCGCCGAGGTCGGCGATCACGCGCTCCTTGAGCGCGTCCAGCTCGCGGCCGAACGCCTCGGCCTGCTCGGGAGTCAGGGTGACGGTCTTGCCAGCGACCGTCTTCTGGAGCGTTTTCTGCTGCGTGATTGTTGGTGCAGTCATGATTGTCCTTTCCTAGAGGGCGATCTCGACGTCGCCTACGGGGGCGGACACGCAGATCTGCACGTCCTCCTCCTCGGCAGTTGAGACCGTCCCGGTGACGAGATTGCGGACAACGCCGCTGGTCTTGCGGCGGGTGCAGCTGTGGCAGATGCCCATCCGGCATCCGCTCTCGGGGGTGAGTCCGGCCTCTTCGGCCTGAGCCAGCAGCGGCCTACCGTCATCGGTGGCCACAACACCGCTGTCGGTGAACGAGATCCGGCCGCCGGTGGCCTGCGCAGGTGCGCTGAACGCGGGCGGGACGAAGCTCTCCGATTGCGCGTCGGGGACGTGTGCGCGGACCGCGTCCACCAGGGCGGGCGGACCGCAGACGTAAACGGCTTCGGGCTCGGGCATCGCGGCGGCCAGATGATCGGCGTCGAAGTGGCCGGTCAGGTCGCCTGCGCCGGCACGGGTGTAGCCGTGCATCACGTGCACTCCTGGCATCGCGGCAAGTTCGTCGGCGTAGCAGGCTTCTTCTGGGCTTCGCGCGTAGTGGATGAAGGCGATCTCACGATCGGATCCTTCGTCGCGCATCGTGCGCAACATCGACATCACCGGGGTGATACCGCTGCCGCCGGAGACGAAAAGGATCCGGGTCGGCCGCTCGGCAGGCAGGGTGAAGTCACCGCCGACCGAGTCGAGGCCGACGACCATTCCGGGCCGCGCGTTGTCGCACAGGTAGGTGGACACCAGCCCGCCGTCGTGGCTGCCGATGGTCAGCTCGATGTGCGTTGCGCCTTGTGCGCTCGCAGGCGAGTAGCAGCGGGTGCGGCGGCGCCCATCGATCTCGACGGTGAGGTTGATGTGCTGGCCGGCCACAAATCCGGTGAACGCGTGGTTCGGTTCCAGGATGAGCGTCACGCTGCGGGGCGTCTGGCGCCGCACCGCGACGACCTTTGCGCGGGCCTCGCCGCTGGTCCATGTCCGGTCCACTAGCTCGGTGTATCGGTCGACGCCGTGGGGGCCGGTCAGCAGCTCCAAAAGGGGCGACCGTCGCGCTCGGCGTGTCAAAGTTTGAGTGAACATGTGTATACCGTGCGCTAGTACACCTCGATCCGTCAATGGCATAGTGCCTGATTGTGGTATGTTTCACAGAGTGAACAGTCGTACGCCTAACTCACGTACGCGCAGATCAAGTCGGTCGCGTTCACGGGACACCCCTTCGCGCGAAGAGCGCAAGGAGGCCACCCGGCGCGCGATCGTCGCGGCTGCGCTTCGCCTGCTGGAGGATCGCAGCTTCTCGCAGCTGAGCCTGCGTGAGGTCACCCGCGAGGCGGGCATCGTGCCCGCCGCGTTCTACCGGCACTTCGAGTCGATGGAAGCCCTCGGCCTTGTGCTCATCGACGAGTCGTTCCGGGTGCTGCGGGACATGCTGCGCGGCGCACGCGCAGGCAAGCTCGACCCCAAGCGCGTCATCGAGTCGTCGGTCGACATCCTCATCGACGGTGTGAACGAGCGACGTGAGTACTGGCGGTTCATCGGCCGCGAGCGCTCCAGCGGGGTGACAGTGCTGCGCTACGCGATCCGCACCGAGATCCGGCTGATCACCTCCGAGCTGGCCATCGATCTGGCCCGCTTTCCCGGCCTGACGACCTGGAGCAGCGAGGACCTCAACATCCTGGCCAGCCTGTTCGTCAACTCGATGATCGTCATCGCCGAGGCCATCGAGGACGCAGGCGACCAGGCGTCGCTGGACGAGATCAAGCGCGTCGCCGTCAAACAGCTGCGAATGATCACCGTCGGTGTCACCGACTGGCGCAGCAGCACCTGAGAAATACCTGAGGACGCCTCGGCGTTGCTACAAGCATGAGATTCGCAATTTCCGCAGTCGCAGCCGGCGTTGCGGCGTTGGGTGCGTTGGGATTCGCGGCCGACGCGGGTGCCGCCCCGAGCGGCGTCGGCTCAGCGGCTGACACCGTGAAAGACCTGCAGGCCGACGGCTACATGGTCCAGATCAACGGGGCCGCCACCACGCCGCTGTCGGAGTGCTCGGTCACCGGCGTCCATCCCGGAACCACCGTCTATGTCGACATAGCGTGCCCGTCAACGTAATAACGTGTGGCTCATGCCACAGCTCGACCTGACCTACCCCCGTCCCGACATTGCCGTCGTTACGCTCAACCGGCCCGAGAAGCTCAACGCCTTGTCCTACGACCTGGTGGAGTCGCTGCATTCCGCCATCGACGACATCGCCGCGAACGGACAGTGCAGGGTCGTGGTGCTCACCGGCGCCGGGCGCGGCTTCTGTTCGGGACTCGACCTGACCGACTCCAACCCGCCCGGCGTCGGCACGGGACTTGAATTCCCGCGGTCGGGAATGCGGTGGCAGGAGCGCATCGCCGACCTGACAAGTCGGATTCACCGACTGCGGCAGCCGGTGATCGCGGCCGTCAACGGGCCTGCCTACGGCGGCGGCCTCGGCATCGCGGCCGCCTGCGACATTCGGCTCGCAAGCGAGTCCGCACGGTTCTGCACGCAGTTCATCAAGCTCGGGCTCGGCGGCTGCGACATCGGCGTCAGCTACACACTCCCCCGCATCATCGGGGCGGGCCCGGCGTTCGACATGATCCTCACCGCACGCGTCGTCGACGCGCAGGAGGCACTGCGGCTTGGCCTCGTCACCCGGCTGTCGGCGGATTCATCGCTGCTCGACGATGCGCTTGCGATGGCCGAAACCCTCTGCAGCTACGGAGAATTCGGGCTGGAATCCACCAAGCAGGTATTGTGGGCGAACCTCGAGGCGGCAAGCCTTGAGGCGGCGCTGCACGTGGAGAACCGCAGCCAGATCCTGGCTTCGACGGGCGGTGCCGTGGCCCGCTTCAGCGAGGAGTTCCGCCGCCGTCAGCGATGATCACCGAGCCGGTGATGTAACTGCCTGCGTCCGAACACAACAGGAGCGCCGGACCCACCATCTCGTCAGGGGTGGCCAGCCGTTTCAGCAACGTGCCGCCGCTGATTGCATCGACCATCTCCTGCGGGTTCTGCTGCATCATGTGCGTGTCCACCGGACCCGGCGCGAGGGCGTTGACGCGGATTCCGTGATGCGCGAACTCCGCGGCCATCGACCGCGTGAACGACATCATCGCCGCCTTCATCGACGAATACATGGACAGCATCGGCGAGAAGATGAACGCGCCGACGGACACCACATTCAACACCGCGGCGTGCGGGCTGGCCGTAAGATGCGGCAGCGCCGCCTGGACGAGGAACACCGGGCCCCGGAGGTTGACCTCGAACGACTTGGTCAACGCGTCGACCGTCATCGTGCCGAGAGGCTGCGCCAACGGGTTGGCGGCGTTGTTCACCACCACGTCGACGCCGCCGAACTCGTCGACCGTCCGTTGCACGAGTGCGCCGAGATCCTCGACCTTGCCGAGGTGCGTCGGCACACCGATCGCCTGGCCGCCGAGGTCACGCAACCGCGCCGCCGCCTGTTCGCATGCGTCGGGTTTGCGGCTGGCCACCACGACGCGCGCACCGGCGAGCACGAACCCCTCCGCCAGCGCGAGACCGATGCCGCGGGTGCCGCCCGTCACGATGACGGTGCGGCCGGACATGTCGAAGAGGCGGTCAAATGATGTGCGGTCCACGCCGGTCAGCTAAACACGTCGGCGTGCGCGGCCACGTACTGCTCCACCGTCTGTGCGGGGGCGCCGGTGATCTGCGCGACGTCGCCGGTGCTGCGGTCGTAGCGGCCCTCGCGGTGCAGCCGCGCCATGGTGGCGATGTGCGCCCCGACGTGCGCAGGCAGCCCCATCGGGGCCAGCACCCGATCTGTCCACTCGTCGAGCGACATGTCCTCCGCGGTCACCGGCCTGCCCAACGCACGCGAGTACTGCTCGGCGATCCCGTCGATGTCGAGGACTTCGGGTCCGGTCAGCTCGTACACCGCGCCTACGCGTCCTGCGGGATCGCCAAGCACGGTCGCCACAACGCGCGCGACGTCAGCGGCCGCGATCGGCGACGTCCGCCCCGCGCCGAACGGCAAAACCAGCACACCACGTTCACGGATCGAGTCCGCGGCCAGCATGGTGAGCAACGGATTCTCCATGAACACCGTCGGGCGCACGTGGACGGCAGGCACCCCCGACCAGTTCACGATGTGTTCGGCGAGCCAGTGCAGCCGGTGCTGCTTGGATTCCGAGGTACTCGTCAGCGTCATCTGCGACACGGTCATCTGCGACATGTTCACGATCACCTCGACCGGCGCCGCCTCGAGCGCGACCGCGCAGACGATGGACGTCGCCGTCAGGTAGTCCGGCGAGACGCTCATGTTGAAAAACATCCGGTGCACGCCTGCCATCGCGTTCGCGACGTCCTGCGGGTTGGTCAGATCGCCGACGACTACCTCGGCGCCCATCTCGCGAAGGGCGGTCGCCCGGTCGTCGTCGCGGCGCACCATCGCCCGGACGGCGCTCCCGCCATCGCGGAGCAGCCCGACCACCTGCCGGCTGACGCTGCCTATGCCCCCGCCGGCCCCGGTGACCAGGTACATGGCTAGTCGGCCGCGAGCGCGGCGGTCATCATCTCGACCATGGCGGCGAGCGCGCCCTTGCGAGGCGCAACCCGCTCGAAGCGGATCGCGTCGCCGCGGCGCACCACACCGGGCGTGACGACCTCGGCATACGAACCGGCACAGGGGAATTGACCCAGAGCGCCCATCTCCTTCATGTTGACGGCTGCGACCGTCTTGAGGATGCCGGAATCCTTGAGCAGGCCAGGCTGCGGAAGCGTCGTCATCACGCAGCGCGGCGTCGGCCCGACGATGTGCACGACGACCTGCTCACCGATGTGCAGGTCGCAGCCGAGCCAGTCGTCTTCGTCGCCCGGCTCAGCGGAATCGTCGATCAGGATGTTGGGCCGCATGCGTCGTGGATCCCAGCTGCCGTCGGGATGCGCATCGGCCAACCGCCGCAAGGTGCTGGTGGCAAGCACATGCATGGCGGCCAGGTCCAGCATCGTGCCCGGCGCGGCCATCGCGACCGGGATAGCCATGAAGCGGTCGCCGTCGCTGTCGGCCGGCTCGGTGGCCATTGCCTCAAGAGCGTTTTCGCCAAGGCCTTCCAGCTGCGGGATCAGCTCGTCCAGTGCCACGCCCTCCGGCGCCGTGCTGACCAGCCGCACCTCGCGACCAAGCAGATCCGCCACCCGGCGCGTCAGCTCGGCGCCGTCGTCGTCACCGGTGCGTACCGTGGCGCCGTCGGGGAAGGTGACCTCGACCGGGGGCGAAGCGCCGTCGATGACGGGTGCGGCGAGGAATCTTGCCCGGCAGTCAAGAAGCGGACCGAAGCGTCTCGGCCGCTTGGCGCTGGCCAACCGGCCGGTCTCGACGTCGACGAACCCGTATGCACGGTCACCCGCCACTCCGCCCGCGCCCAGCAGGATCTGATCGACTTCCTCGCCCTGCATCGACTTGACCGGGTACTGCCACAGCTTGCCAACCGATATGCCCGTCATTGGTCGATACTGCGCCGGCTGACAAATCGACGCAAACATCCGCTGATCGGGTCCTCGAACTCGATGCTGTGCGCCAGCAGTTGCAGCGGGGTCGAGAAATCGTCGCGCGCGACGTCGATGACGTTCGGGTACAACGGGTCTCCGATGATCGGCAGGCCAAGCGAGGCCATGTGTACCCGCAGCTGATGCGTGCGGCCGGTGCGCGGCGTCAGCCGGTACAAACCGTCGCCGAGCCGCTCGATGAACGTCTCCGCATTGGGCTCGCCGGGCTCTTCGAACGCTTGTAAACGACCGCGCTCCTTGACGATTCGGCTGCGGAGCGTCAACGGGAATTCCAACGACGGGTCGACCGCGGCGCTCGCGAGGTAGGTCTTGCGCACCGCGCCCCGCGCGAACATCGTCTGATACGCGCCCCGCATCTCGCGTCGCGCCGTGAACAGCAGCACGCCGGCCGTCAGCCGGTCCAAGCGATGAGCAGGCGACAGCTCCGGCAACTCGAGCTCGCGCCGCAGCCGCACCGTCGCCGTCTGCACGACATGCCCACCACGCGGCATGGTCGCCAGGAAAGGCGGCTTGTCGACCACCACGATGTCGTCGTCGCGGTAGCGCACCGGAACGTCGAACGGCACCGGCACTTCCTCGGGTAAATCCCGATACAGGTACACATGCGAATTGGGCGGCAGCACGGTGGCGGCAGTCACCACGTCTCCCGCGGCGGTGACGACCTCTCCCGCAAGCACTTTCGTAGCGGCGGCGTCACCGAACCGATCCGCCAGCTCGACCAATACCGCCCCGCCGCGCAGCCGCACCCGCGCCGGGCCCACGCCGTCCCTGTCGGGCAACGGGGCACGGCTCAATTGAGCGGCACCGGCTCGAGGATCTCGGCGCGCGCCTCGGGCGCGGCGGCCCGCAGCGCATCGGCGGACTCGTCGTCGGGCTGCTGCTGCGACTGAACCTCGGCATCGACCCGCGCGATGTAGGTGTCCACCTCGCGGTCGACGTCCTCGGGCGTCCACCCCAGGACCGGCGCAACGACCTCGGCGACCTCGCGGGCGCAGTCGACGCCGCGGTGCGGGTACTCGATCGAGATTCGCATGCGGCGGGCCAGGATGTCCTCGAGGTGCAGCGCACCCTCCGCCGCGGCGGCGTAGGTGGCTTCGACCTTCAGGTATACCGGCGCTTCGGTGATCGGCGACAGCAGCTCGGGCTGGCCCTCGGCCATCGCGAGCACCTCGCCGATCAGCGAGCCGTAGCGGTCGAGCAGGTGACGCACCCGGTACGGATGCAGCCCGTACATCGACCCGAGGTGTTCGGTCTGGTTGATCATCGCGAAATAGCCGTCTGCACCCATCAGCGGCACCTTGTCGGTCACCGACGGCGCCACCCGGGTCGGTACGTACTCGCTGGCGGCGTCGATGGCGTCGGCCGCCATCACCCGGTAGGTGGTGTACTTGCCGCCCGCGATGGCGACCAGCCCCGGCGCGGGCACGGCGACCGCGTGCTCACGCGACAGCTTCGAGGTCTCCTCGACCTCCCCCGCCAGCAGCGGCCGCAGCCCGGCGTACACACCGTCGATGTCGTCGTGGGTGAGCGGTGTCGCGAGCACGGTGTTGACAGTGGTGAGGATGTAGTCGATGTCGGCCTTGGTGGCCGCGGGATGGGCCAGGTCGAGATTCCAGTCGGTGTCGGTGGTGCCGATGATCCAGTGCGTGCCCCACGGGATCACGAACAGCACCGACTTATCGGTGCGCAGGATGATCGCCACCTCGCTGACGATGCGGTCGCGCGGCACGACGACGTGCACACCCTTGGACGCGCGGACACGGAACCGGCCGCGCTGCTTGGACAGCGCCTGGATCTCGTCGGTCCACACCCCGGTGGCGTTGACCACGACATGGCCGTGCACCTCGGTGACGTCGCCGTCCTCTGAGTCACGGATCTTCACGCCGGTGACGCGATCGCCCTCGCGCAGCAGCGCGATCGCCTGGGTCGACGTCCGGACAACCGCCCCGTAGTGTGCCGCGGTGCGCGCGACGGTCATCGTGTGTCTGGCGTCGTCGACGACGGTGTCGTAGTAGCGGATGCCACCGATCAGCGAACTGCGCTTGAGGCCCGGCGCCAATCGCAGAGCGCCCGCCTTGAACAGATGCTTCTGTGCGGGAACGGATTTGGCGCCACCGAGTTGATCGTAGAGAAAAATGCCTGCCGCCACATACGGCCGCTCCCACCATCGGTGGGTCAGCGGGAACAGGAACGGTAGCGGCTTGACCAGATGCGGCGCCAACGTCGTCAGCGACAGCTCGCGCTCGTGCAGCGCCTCACGCACCAGCCCGAACTCGAGCTGCTCGAGATAGCGCAGCCCGCCGTGAAACATCTTCGACGAGCGGCTCGATGTGCCGGAGGCGAAATCGCGGGCCTCGACAAGGGCGACCTTGAGCCCGCGGGTCGCGGCATCGAGGGCGGCGCCCGCGCCGACCACACCGCCACCGATGACGACGACGTCGAACTGTTCGCTTCCGAGCCGCTCCCACGCCAGTCTGCGCTGCTGCGGGCCGAGGAAGGTCTGCCCGCTACCCAGACCGGGGATCGGGTCGCTCACGCAGGACTCCTCTTGTTACTCGTCAGTACGTACCCAGGTTACGTGGTCTGGGAGGTCTGGTTGGCTCCTCGCGTGCCCATCATCAGTCGAGATCGTCGTGCGCCATCAGCCTGCGGGCCGCCTCGACGATCGACCCGGACAGGCTCGGATAGACCGAGAACGTCTCGGCGAGATCGGTCACGGTGAGATTGTTCTGCACCGCCATCGCGATGGGCAGGATCAACTCCGACGCGATCGGGGCGACCACCACACCGCCGATCACCACGCCGGTGGCGGGTCGGCAGAAGATCTTGACGAAGCCGCGCCGCAGCAGCGACATCTTCGCCCTTGCGTTGGTGGTGAGCGGCAACATCAGCGTGCGCGCGGGCACCGTGCCGTCGTCGATCTTGCTCTGCGGCACACCGACTGCGGCGATCTCCGGACGGGTGAAGACGGCGGCGGCCACGGTGCGCAAGCGGATCGGGGAAACCCCTTCGCCGAGTGCGTGGTACATCGCGATGCGACCCTGCATGGCGGCGACCGAGGCCAGCGGTAGCAGGCCGGTGCAGTCACCTGCCGCGTAGATGCCTGCCGCCGTTGTCCGCGAAACACGGTCCACCGGTATGTAATTGCCGCCGCCGAGTTCGATGCCCACCTTCTCCAGCCCCAGCCCGGATGTGTTGGGCACCGAGCCGACGGTCATCAACGCGTGGCTGCCCGCGACGGTGCGGCCGTCGGTCATCTTCACCACGACACCGTCGGCTTCGGGGGTCACCGACTCGGCCCTGGCGTTCTTCAGCAGGGTGACGCCGCGGTCGGCGAAAACCTCCTCGAGGACGGCGGCGGCGTCGGAATCCTCGTGCGGCAGGATCTGGTCGCGGCTGGCCACGACGGTGACCTTCACGCCGAGCTCGGTGTAGGCGTTGCAGAACTCCGCACCGGTGACGCCCGACCCGACGATGACCAGATGCTCGGGCAGGTCGGTGAGCTCGTAGAGCTGACGCCAGTTGAGGATGCGCTCACCGTCGGGCTCCGCCCCCGGCAACACGCGCGGACGGGCACCTGTGGCGATCAGCACCACATCGGCCTTCAGCACGCCGACCTTGCCGCCCGATGTGGTGACCTTCACACGGTGCTGGGCCATGCCTGCCACGTCGTCCACGAGCTCGGCGCGGCCCTGCACGACGTTCACGCCCTCCCGCAGCAGGTTGCTGCCGATGTCGGCGGACTGCGACCTGGCCAGCGTCTTGACCCGGCTGTGGATCTGCTCGATCGATATCTTGGCGTCCTCGATCGCGATGTCAAAGCCAAGGCCGTCGGCGCGGCGCAGTTCGGTGCGTACGCCGGTGGAGGCGATCAGCGTCTTGGACGGCACGCAGTCCCACAGCACGCATGCGCCACCGACACCGTCGTCCTCGACGAGGGTGACCTCGGCGACGTCGCGTCCGCGGCCTGCGGCGACCAGAGCCGCTTCATAGCCCGCTGGGCCGCCGCCGATGATCACGATGCGGGTTGCCACCGCCACAGGGTAGCTTCCCGCGTCGCCTCGCTCCTGCTCTCCGGACCTAGCCAAGCGCGCCGTTGAACGCCTAGCCCCGCAGCGAAGCCTTAGGCTGCTCCCGTGCCGATTTACGCCGCCTACGGATCGAACATGCATCCGGAGCAGATGCTGGAGCGGGCACCACACTCGCCGATGGCGGGGACGGGATGGCTGCACGGCTGGCGGCTGACCTTCGGCGGGGAGGACATCGGCTGGGAAGGCGCGCTGGCCACCCTGGTCGAGGACCCGCTGTCAAAGGTGTTCGTCGTCCTCTACGACATGACCGACGCCGACGAGCAGAACCTCGATCGCTGGGAGGGCGCCGAGTTGGGGGTGCACAAGAAGATCCGCTGCCGGGTGGACCGGCTGTCGTCGGACACCACCACCGATCCCGTGTTGGCCTGGCTGTATGTGGTCGACGCCTGGGAGGGCGGGCTGCCGTCGGCGCGCTATCTCGGTGTGATGGCCGATGCCGCCGAAATCGCCGGTGCGCCACAGGAATACGTCCGCGATCTGCGCACCCGCCCGGCCCGCAACATCGGCCCAGGCACGTAGTTCTGTTGCACCGCGAGCGTGCGTGTTTGTACGCGACACGCCGTGAATTGCGGGCATTTCGTGCACATTCACGCGGCGCGAGAGCGACGCAATTCGACGTCGATGCGCCCGACGAACTCCCACGGCCGATATCTCACGTCCTCGAAGACGATGGCGATCACCGTCCATCCGATATCCGCCAACGCCGCCCGCCGCCTGCGGTCCCGCTTCATCGCCTCGGGCCCGCTGTGCCAGTCCATACCGTCGTACTCGACAGCGACCCGCTGACCGGGCCACGCAAAGTCCAAGCGCCTAAGCTCACCGTTTCCGTCGACGACTTCGTACTGCAGCTCCGGTGTCGGCAGGCCACCGTCGATCATCGCCAGCCGTGCTTCGCTCTCCATTGGCGACTCCGCCCGCGCGTCGGCCAGCGCAATGAGGTTCCTCACAGCCACGATGCCGCGACGGCCAGCCTGCTCGATCGCGGCACGCCAGATATCGGCGCGGCTGCACGTCCCGCTGCGCAGCGCCGCATCGAGCGTGGCAAGTGAACGCGGACGCTGCAGGCTGCGCGCGACTTCAACCGCGGTCCACGCAGGCGATGTGACGCGGCGTCCGTCGACCAACACCAGCGGCGCACCATCTCGACGATGGACGACCAAGCCATCACACGGTCGCAACTGACGACGTGGCGGATTGAGCACATGTAGGTCCTGGGGTTCTTCGGTATCGAATCCGTGCAGTGCGGCGGCAGTACCGAGGCACACGGGCACCTTCGTGCCGCACGAGAGATCCAGACCTCGAAGCCGGACGAAGTCGTCGGCCTCTCCGCGACAGTAGATTCCATACCAAATCCGCTCCAGCGCGCCCGTTTTCAGCTCACGCTCGAAAGCGCGCCTGGAAGTCAGCGTCAAAATCTGGCCGCTCGTCGCGACCCCGCCTTGGTCGGCAAACAATCGTTCCAATTCTTCGTTCATGACGAGATCGTCTGCGCGCGCCATCGGGTGCGGTAGCGGTCAACCTGTCAGCGGTGGATCAATGTCGAACTGTGCACAACCCCCGCACCGCGAGGGTGCACGCTTGCACGTAGAACCGCGGCGTGTCGTGTACAGACACGCACGCTCGCGGTGCGAGGGGAGCTGCTGCGAGGGGAGCTGCTGTGAGGGGAGCTGCTGCGAGAGCCAGCTAGAACTGGGCGGCCTGTTCGACGACGTTCACCATCGTGCGGACGCCCACCGCGAGCGCGCGCTCGTCGATGTCGAATGTCGGCTGGTGTAGATCGAGCTGTGGGCCACGGCCCGACCACACGCCAAGCCGCGCCATCGCGCCCGGCACCTCCTCGAGATACCAGGAGAAGTCCTCGCCGCCGCCCGACTGCCGGGTGTCGGCCAGCACATCGGGCCCGATGCCCTCGATCGCGTGGGTGAGGATCCGCGTCGAGATCTCCTCGTTGACCACCGGCGGCACCCCGCGCTTGTAATGCAGCGTGTGCTCGATGTTCAGCGGCGACAGCAGCGAGGTGATGGCCTCGTCGACGATCGAATCCAGCGTCAGCCAGGTATCGCGGTTGGCGGTGCGGACAGTGCCAGCGAGTATGCCGCTCTGCGGGATGGCGTTGGCGGCAACGCCCGCGTTGACGGCGCCCCACACCATCACCGTGCTGGTGCGCGGGTCGATGCGACGCGACAGCACACCCGGAAGGCCGGTGATCAGGGTGCCGAGCCCGTACACCAGGTCGCCCGTGAGGTGCGGTCGCGAGGTGTGCCCACCCTGGCTGTGCAGCGTGACCTCGATGTGGTCGGCGGCAGATGTGATCGGCCCGGCCCGCACCGCGACCCGTCCGACGGCCAGCCGCGGATCGCAGTGCAACGCGAAGATACGTGACACGCCGTTGATCGCACCCGCCGCGATGGCGTCGATGGCGCCGCCGGGCATCAGCTCCTCGGCGGCCTGGAAGATCAGCCGCACACCGACCGGCAGCTCGGGTACGGAGTTCAGTGCGAGCGCCGCGCCGAGCAGCACCGCGGTGTGCGCGTCGTGCCCGCAGGCGTGCGCGACGTTGGGAACCACTGAGGCGTAAGGCATTCCGGTGCGGTCCGACATCGGCAAGGCGTCCATGTCGGCGCGCAGCGCGATGCGCTGGCCGTGCTCTGGGCCGAAGTCGCAGACCAAACCGGTGCCGCCGGGAAGCACCTTCGGGTTCAGCCCGGCGTCGGCCAGCTGCGATGCGACGAACTGGGTGGTGGCGAACTCCTGTCGACCGAGCTCGGGATGGGCGTGAATGTGCCTGCGCCAAGCCACCAGGTCGTCGTAGTGGGCGTCCAGCCAACCGTCGGCCGCTTCCGCCGGCGTCATGACGCAACCCGCTTGGCCGCAAGCGCGAGCACCCGGTCGCGTTCGTCGGCCGTTTCGGCCAGCGCGACCACCGTGCGGGCCAGCATGATCGCCCCTTCGCAGACGGCCTTGTCGCCGCTGGGACCAGCCGCCGCCCTTGCGAAGCCGGGCTGGTGCACCGATGCCCCTTCCGCTTCGACTCCGACAACGGGGTGGATGCCGGGCATTACCTGCGTGATGTTGCCCATGTCAGTGCTGCCCAACGGCACCGCGGCCTCGAACTCCTCACCAATCGGTTCTCGGCCGAGGCGAGTCATCTCGGCGCGGAAAACGTCGGCAAGCCACCTGTCGGGCGCCAGCTCGTCGTATGGCGGCTCGGTCTGCGCTATCTCGTAGTCGCAGCCCGTTGCGACGGCGCCGGCGAGAAAGCAGTCGGCCATCCTGCCCTCGAGGTGGCGCAGCGATGCGGCGTCGGTCGCACGCATCAGATACAGCAGGGCGGTACGGGCCGGAATGACGTTGGGGGCCTGGCCGCCGTCGGTGACGATGCCGTGCGCCATCTCCCCCGGCGCGAACTGTTGACGCAAGAGCCCAATCGCCGTCTGCGCCACGGTGATCGCGTCGGCCGCGTTGACACCCAGATATGGCGCGACGGCGGCGTGCGCCTCGCGGCCACGGTAGGTGACTTCGACTTCGGACGCCGCGAGCGAGCGCGCACGCGCTATGTCGATCGGGCCGGGGTGCAGCATCACCGTCGCGGCGATGTCGTCGAACGTTCCGGCGTTGAGCAGCAACACTTTTCCGCCACCGGACTCCTCGGCGGGTGTGCCGAGCAATACGACCTTGAGGCCGAGCTCGTCGGCCACCTCGGCCAGCGCAAGCGCGGTGCCGACGGCAGAGGCGGCGATGATGTTGTGGCCGCAGGCATGTCCGAGCTCGGGCAGGGCGTCGTACTCGGCGCAGATGCCGATCACCAACGGGCCAGTTCCGAACTCGGCGCGAAACGCGGTGTCAAGGCCGCCGGGTGCGGCGCTGATCTCGAAGCCGCGCTCTGCGACCAGCGCCTGGGTCTTGGCGCAGCTCTTGAACTCAGCGAACGCCAGCTCAGGCTCGGCGTGGATGGAGTGCGACAGCTCGATCAGGTCGCCACTACGCCGGTTGATCGCGTCCTCGACGCTGACGGCGGCGGTGGCGGTTGGCATCTTGGCAGTATCTCACTGACAGCTAAGCTGCTTGTACTGTGACCGATCCGGACGCTGCAGCGCAGCAGGCCGCGGCCGCGATCCGCGAGCGCACCGGCGTCGACGAGTACGACGTCGCCGTGATTCTGGGCTCCGGATGGGCGCCTGCGGCCGCCGAGTTGGGGGCGCCGACGGCAGTGGTGCCGGTGGGCGAACTGCCCGGCTTCACTCCCCCGACCGCCGAGGGACACGGCGGCGACGTCATCTCGGTGCGGACGGGCAATCACCGCGTGCTGGTGTTCGTCGGCCGGATCCACGCCTACGAGGGGCACGACCTGCGTCATGTCGTGCACCCCGTGCGGGCGGCGTGCGCGGCCGGTGTGCGGACGGTGATCATGACCAACGCCGCAGGTGGTTTGCGGGCGGATTTCGTGGTCGGACAGCCGGTGCTGATCAGCGACCACCTGAACCTGACGGCCAGGTCGCCGCTGGTGGGGGCGCAGTTCGTGGACCTGGTCGACGCCTACTCGCCGCGGCTGCGCGCGCTCGCGCGCGAGGTGGAACCCGACCTCGCCGATGGCGTCTACGCCTGCCTGCCGGGGCCGCACTACGAGACGCCAGCCGAGATCAGGATGCTGCGCACGCTCGGGGCCGACCTGGTCGGGATGTCGACGGTGCACGAGACGATCGCCGCGCGGGCGGCGGGCGCCGAGGTGCTTGCGGTGTCGCTGGTGACCAACGCCGCGGCGGGGATGACGGGCCAGCCGCTGAGCCACGAGGAGGTGCTTGCCGCCGGCCGTCAGTCGGCGACCCGCACGGGCTCCCTGCTGGCCTCGGTGATCTCGCGGCTCTGACCGCCGAATCGCTCGGTCATCCTGATCACGGCCCGCGCCAGCAACGGCGCGGTGAACAACATCAACAGGATTCGCACCACCTGCGCGGCGATGACGAAGGTCACGTTCGATCCCGTCTCCACCGCCGTCGCCAGCACGGCGTAGACACCGCCGGGGCTGGTGGCGAGATAGCCCTCCAGCGGGGTGAGGCCTGCGACATCGGCCAGCAGCACACCAAGGCCCGCGGTGGCGACACCGAGCACCACGATCAGGGCGATCGCCGCGGGGAGCATGCGTCCCACCGCGCGCAGCGTGTCGCGGGTGAAGGCCACCCCGGCCTGCCAGCCGATGAACATGTAGCCGGCCTGAACCAGAATCATCGGCACCGAGAGGCCGAACGACAGCCCGGTGACTTGAAGCACGATGGTCAACGCCATCGGCCCGAGCAGTCCCGCCCCTGGCATCCGGATCAGCCGGCCCCCTGCCACGCCGACGACGATCAGCACCGTCATCATCGCGACGCTGAGATACCAAGGTGCCGAGCCGGTTTGACTGCTCAACTCGGCATGGTGGGACTTGTCGGCGTGGTAGACGAGCGTGACAACCACCGGCATCGACGCGGTCACCAGCGCCACCCGCAGATACTGCACCACGGCGACGACGCGATCGTCACCGCCGAGTTCCCGCGCGATCGCAACCAAGCCCGACGCACCACCGGCGACCAGCGCAAGGGATCCGGTGAGAGGGCTGACGTCGCGGTGCAACCCGAGCAGGGCGCCCGCGGCGATGCTGAGCACAAGCGTGGCGACGGCGACACCGAGCACAATGGGCCAATCAGTGCGGAGTGCATTCACCGCATCGCGATCGACCATCGTCGCGATATAGACGCCGAGCACGCCCTGGGCGGCGATGCCGATCGGGCGCGGCACCCGCTTCGGGGCCAGTGCGGGCAGCGCCAGGGCGATGCCGACGATCAGCGCCGCGAACAGCGCGGCAGAGGGAACACCGACGATGGTCAGCGGGACGGTGACCGCAATCGTGATAGCGACCAGCAGCACCCATCTGGATGCTTGGATCAGTCGCTCTCTGCTCACTATGTCAAGTATGCCCTTAACAATATTCGCACGCAACGCTGCTTTTTTGTCATGACAGCAAAGAATTACCAAGGTATAACTTGGTAATGACGGATTCACGCGCCAGGTCCTCCGCCACCGAGTTGCGAGAGTCGATGGTGGCGGTGACCAGGCAGATGCGCAGGCACCGGCCCGACCACGGGCTGACGCTGAGCCAGATGGAAGTGCTGAGCGAGGTCACCAGGACGGGCGGGATCACCCCCGTCGAGCTGGCGGTGCGGCTGCACGTGCGCGTGCAGTCCCTGACCGACAGCATCAACGAGCTGGTGAGCCGGGGGCTGGTATCGCGCCGCCCCGACGACGACGATCGGCGCCGACAGCTCATCGAGGTCACCGCTGCCGGGATCGCGCTACTCGACGAGGACCGCGCCGAACGCGACGCCTGGCTGAACGCAACGATGCGCGACAACCTGACCGACCTGGAGTTCAACCTGCTGATGCTGGTTGCGCCGGTGCTGCGCAAGCTGGCATATGCCGAAGGCAAAGTGGGAACACTGAGCTGATGACGAGCGCTTGCGCAGCGGCGCAGGAGTGGATCGCACACGACCCCGATCCGGCGACGGTTGCCGAGCTGCAGGCGTGCAGTGACGAGGAGCTCGCCGAACGGTTCGCCCGTCCGCTGACGTTCGGCACGGCCGGCCTGCGCGGCCCCTTGCGCGGCGGCCCGAGCGGCATGAACCTCGCGGTCGTCCTTCGGACCAGCTGGGCCGTCGCCGAGGTGCTCAAGGCGCGAGGATTCGAAGGCGCCAACGTCGTGGTCGGCGGCGACGCCCGGCACGGATCGGAGCAATTCGCCCTCGCGACCGCCGAAGTCTTCTCCGCTGCGGGGTTCATGGTGACGTTGTTGTTCGCCGCTGTTCCGACGCCCGTGGTGGCGTTCGGTGCCCGCCATCTCGGCGCCAGCGCGGGCATTCAGATCACGGCGTCTCACAACCCGCCATCAGACAACGGTTACAAGGTGTACTTCGACAGCGGCCTGCAGATCGTCGCGCCCACCGATCGAGAAATCGAGGCGAAGATCGCCGAGGCGCCGCACGCCAACGAGATAGAAAGGGCGGCGGTCGAGACGTCCGGCGTTGATCTGATCCAGCGCTACATCAACCGCGCGGCGCATGTCCGGCACACGCACGGTTCGGTCCGGCTGGCGCTGACCGCCATGCACGGCGTCGGCGGAGAATACGCACTCGACGCGTTCGTCCGCGCTGGCTTGTCAGACGTTCATGTGGTGGAGAGTCAGTTCGCGCCCGACCCGGACTTCCCCACCGTCCCCTTCCCCAACCCGGAGGAACCGGGAGCCACCGACGAGCTGTTGAAACTGGCAGCCGACAACGACGCCGAGGTCGCGATCGCCCTGGATCCCGACGCCGACCGGTGTGCCGTCGGCGTACCGACACCGGACGGCTGGCGTATGCTCACCGGCGACGAAACCGGTTGGCTGCTAGGTGATTACATACTGTCCCAGATCGATCCCGGTGAGGTGTCCGAACACACGGTGGTGGCAAGCTCGGTGGTGTCGTCACGGATGCTGGCCCGGATCGCTGCGACGCACGGCGCTCGACATGTCGAGACGCTGACCGGCTTCAAGTGGTTGTCACGGGCAGACGCCGACATACCGGGGTGCACGCTGGTCTATGCGTACGAGGAGGCGATCGGCTACTGCGTCGACCCGTCTGCGGTCCGCGACAAGGACGGCATCAGCACCGCGGTGTTGTTCTGCGACTTGGTCGTAGCGCTGCGCGAGCAGGGCCGCACAGTGCTCGACGCCCTCGACGACCTTGCCCGGCGCCACGGTGTGCACACCACGACCGCACTGTCGCGGCCGGTGGCCGATGCCGACGACGCGGCGGCGGTGATGACCCGGCTGCGTTCAAAGGCGCCGACGAAACTGTGCGGGTTCGCTGTCACGATGACGGACCTGGCCGCGGCACAACCGTACGAACGGCGAACCGATGCGGTGATTCTCGAGGGCGGTGACACCGATACGGCGGTGCGGGTCGCGGTGCGGCCATCGGGTACCGAGCCGAAAGTCAAGTCCTACATCGAGGTTCGGCGTAACTGTGTCGACGATGACTTGGCGGCGGCGCGCGCGCATGCCCGACGCATCGCCGAGGAGTTGACCGAACTCGCGGGCAAGTTCTAGCGCGGCCCGAACTGTCGATCGCCCGCGTCGCCGAGCCCGGGAACGATGTAGGCGATGTCGTTGAGACGGTCGTCGATGGTTGCGGTGAACAATCTCACGTTCGGTGCCACCTTCTCGATGGCGGCGATGCCTTCCGGGGCGACGACGACACAGATCGCCGTGATGTCAACGGCATTGCGGGCCTGCAGCAGTCCGATGGTGTGCGCCATCGAGCCGCCGGTCGCCAGCATCGGGTCGAGCACGAACACCGGCTGGCCGCTCAGATCGTCGGGCAGCGACTCCAGATACTGTGTCGGCTGGTGGGTCTCCTCGTCGCGCGCGACGCCGACGAAGCCGACGTGCGCCTCGGGGATCAGCGCGTGTGCCTGGTCGACCATGCCGAGACCGGCGCGCAGCACCGGCACCAAGAGCGGCGGCTTGGCCAGGCGCGAACCGGTGGTGTCGGCGAGCGGCGTGCGGACCGGGATAGTTTCGGTGGCCGCGTCGCGGGTGGCCTCGTACACCAGCATCAGGGTCAGGTCGCGCAGGGCGTCTCGAAACGACGCGTTGTTCGTGCGCTCGTCGCGCAACGTGGTCAGCCGCGCTGCAGCCAGCGGATGATCGACGACGCACACGTCCATGGAGCCGACCCTAACGGTCAGGGAACCGCCCGGCGCGATTGATCGTCGTATCGCCATGTTCGTCGACACAAATGCCATCTGCGCTCTTGGCACTGAGTGCTCTGCGCACGCCGATGAGTTGTCCGCGGCCGCGGCTGTCCTGAAGTCGCTGCCTGGTGCGGGTGCCGCCGCCGCGTTCGGTCCAGTCGGCACCGGATTCCTGGCGGCCCTCTCCGACGCGGTCACGACGCAGGCGCGGACGGTCGCCGCCCTGAGCGACGATGTCGGCTCGGCGTACTCGGTCACCGGTGTTGTGGCCCAGGCGTACTCCGATGCTGACCGACACGGCAGCCGCCTTCTCTAGCGATGCCGAGCGCACTGATCGCGGCGTTGGCGGCACCCATCCGCGAGGTGGCCGCGCAGGTCGGCCCTGGGTGGTCGGACGAGGGGGATCCGGCCACCTCGCTTGCGGGCGTGCGCGATCGGTTGGCGGACGTCTCGGCTGCCGCGCGCAACGGATGGAGCCGGGCCGCCGAGAGGTGGTCGGGCGCGGGTGCCGACGGCGCAGCGGATTTCATGTCCCGGGTGGCCGAGTCCGCCGACCAGTTGGCTGCGCGGATCGACGACCTGCGGGTCAGCACGGCCGCCGCCACGGATGCGGTTTCATGGGCGCGCTCACGCCTGCAGGACATCATCAGCCGGTTCGAGGAACGCGCTGCCGCCATCGAGGCGCGGCTCGACGAACCTGGCACGGCCGAGGAGCTGCGAGAGGAGGCGCGATGCGCGCTGAACGACGCGATCGCGGTCGTCGATGAGCTGCGCGCGGAGCTCGACGGTCATACCGCCGGGGTCGCGGCACCGACGGCGCCTGCGGCGCCTGCGGGGGCGTCGAGTGGCGCGCCGACAGCGCCAGCCGGATTCGGCATGCCCGCGGGATTCGGCGCACCCGCGGGATTCGGCGGCATGCCGAGCGGGGCGCCCGGCGGCGTCACACCCGCCGATGCTCAGCTCGCGTCGCTTCGGTTGCCGGATCCGGAGCAGGTCGGAGACGGAGTTGCCGTCAGACTGCCGGACGGCAGCACGGCCAACGCACCGAACCCCGTCGCCGCCAACGCCGTCCGTTACGCGCTGACACAGCTCGGCGTGCCCTACGTCTGGGGCGGCACGACACCCGGGGTCGGGCTGGACTGCAGCGGGCTGACGCAATGGGCGTATCACCAAGCAGGACTTGATCTCCCGCGGCTCGCTCAGGAACAGGACCTCGGCGCTGCGGTGAACCAGAACTCGCTTCGGCCGGGCGACCTCGCGGTGTGGGACGGCCACGTCGCGATGATCGTCGGTGACGGGCAGATGATCGAAGCGGGTGACCCCGTGCAGTTGTCGCCGATCCGGACCACCAACGCGGGTCAAGGCTTTCAGGGGTTCTGGCGACCGACGGCGTGAGCCGTGGACCTCGGCACGTGATGATCGCGGCCAGCGGCCCCATGCGAGGGTACGAACGGCTTATGGGTGCATGAGGCCTGGAGTCGATTCTGCTGCATACCGGAGTGCGGTTCGGCCTCTACCGCATCTTCACCAAGCTCGGCGTAGTCGACCGCGTCGAACTCACACATCTGCTGCGCAACCGCGCCACCAATCCCTAATCTGACGCAGTGACAAGCGATCCGCTCACCGTCGCCGGGACAGCTGGTGCGGTTCCCCCGTCGATGAGGCGCATCTCGTTCGCCAGCTTCGTCGGTACCGCCATCGAGTACTACGACTTCTACATCTATGGGACCGCCGCCGCGCTCGTTTTCCCGACCGTCTTTTTTCCCCGAATGTCTCCGACGATGGCGACCATGGCCTCGCTCGGGACGTTCGCTGTCGCGTTTCTCTCACGGCCATTGGGTGCGGCCGTCTTCGGTCATTTCGGTGATCGCCTCGGCCGCAAGAAAACCCTTATCACCACGCTGCTGATCATGGGGTTGTCGACGACGTGTATTGGCCTGCTGCCAAGCGCTGATTCCATCGGCATCGCCGCACCGCTCTTGCTCCTGGTCCTGCGCGTGTTGCAGGGTTTCGCCGTTGGCGGCGAGTGGGCCGGCGCGGCGCTGCTCAGCGCCGAGTACGCCCCGGCCGGCAAACGGGGCGCTTACGGAATGTTTCCCCAGCTCGGCGTTGGAGCAGGCCTGCTGCTGAGCAATTTGGTGTTTCTCACGGTCAACCTGACAGTCGGCGAGAAGAGCGCCGTGTTCGTAGAGTGGGGATGGCGAATCCCGTTCTTGTTCAGTGCAGTGCTGATCGGCGTAGCGCTCTACGTCCGGTTGCGCCTCGACGAGACACCGGTGTTCAAGAGGGAGTTGGCGGCCGGATCCGTAGCCCGGGTGCCGATCGCCGATCTGGTCCGGCAGCAGCCACGTCAGACTCTGCTCGGCGCCGGCGCCATGACCGGCATCTTCACGTTCAGTTTCATGGCGGGCACGTACTTCATGGGGTATGCCAGTACACAGCTGAAGCACCCGCGCGCCCTGATCCTCGCAGCCGGCGTGCTGGGTGCCTTGGCGATGCTTCTGCTGACCGCCATCTCGGCCCACCTGAGTGACAAGTACGGGCGTCGAGCGATCATCCTGGCAGGCTTCGTTCTGGCCCTGCCCTGGTCCTTCGCAGTCGTCCCGCTGCTCGACACGGGGTCACGAGCGCTCTTCGCGGTCGGTATCGCGACCACTTTCGCAGTTCTGGGTATCTCCTACGGGCCGATGGCGTCGTTCATTCCCGAGGTGTTCGCCACCAGATTCCGTTACACGGGAGCCGGTTTGGCGTTCAACCTCGGTGGCATTCTCGGAGGTGCGATGCCGCCTCTGGTAGCCGCCGCGCTGTTGGCGGAATTCGGAGGTTGGGCGATCGGGTTGATGATGGCCGTCCTGATTCTGATCAGCTTGCTCAGCACCTATGCACTGCCCGAGACCAAATCCAGGGCGCTGTAGCGATGGGCGATCAGTGCGGCAGTCACGCCGGCAATCGGGAACGGCATCGGCCCCGGCGCCTGTGCGTCATGCCAACTCTCGCTGCCGTTTTCGTGTTGCCACTCGCGACAGAATTGACGTCCAGGTAAGCGAGGAGGCTACGCGGCTGTCCATGACAGTCCTCGCCGCTCGAGTGGCCGAGCCGGCCGAGAGGGTGTCTACTCGATTCACCAGAAGTTCACGTTCGGTTCGGGGGTGAGACTCATGGCACGTGTCGACCTATTCGCCAAGATCCCGTTGATCGGGATGTCCATGGTGTTTTTGGCCATGGCCATCGTGGCGGTGACCGCGTATCTGCACATCGGGTGGTGGTCGATCATCGGATACGCCGTGGCCGCTGTCCTCGGGGTGTTCGGATTCGCGTTGACCTTCAGGGACATCAACGACACAACCAAGCCACCACCGGTCGTCCGGCCATCCGAACCTACGAACGGTGCGAGCAAATGACCGCAGAACCCGCACAGGACAAGCAGGCGGAGTACGACAACTCCGCGTTCACCTCCGAAGACGAGGGCTATCACAAGGGCCTCAAACCGCGACAGCTTCAGATGATCGCCATCGGGGGCGCCATCGGGACGGGGTTGTTCCTCGGCGCGGGGGGACGGCTCCACAGCGCCGGGCCTGGCCTGTTCATGGTGTATGCATTCTGCGGCGTCTTCGTGTTCCTGATTTTGCGGGCGCTGGGTGAACTCGTCCTGCACCGGCCGTCGTCGGGCTCGTTCGTCTCGTATGCCCGCGAGTTCCTCGGCGAGAAAGCGGCCTACGTCGCAGGCTGGATGTACTTCCTGAACTGGGCGATGACGGCGATCGTCGACTCGACGGCGATCGCCACCTACTTCCATTTCTGGAAGGCGTTCGATGCGATACCGCAATGGCTCATCGCGCTGATCGCGCTGGCCCTCGTGCTCGGCATGAACATGATCTCGGTAAAGGTGTTCGGTGAGCTCGAGTTCTGGGCGGCGCTGATCAAGGTCGTCGCGCTGGTGACGTTCCTCGTCGCAGGCACAATTTTCCTGGCGGGCCGCTACAAGATCGAGGACCAGTCGACGGGCTTCAGCGTGATCATCGACAACGGCGGATTGCTGCCGACCGGCCTCTTCCCGCTGGTCATCGTGACCTCCGGCGTCGTATTCGCCTATGCCGCCGTCGAACTCGTCGGCACGGCGGCCGGTGAGACCGCGAACCCGGCGAAGATCATGCCGCGCGCAATCAACTCGGTCATCGCGCGCATCGCCCTCTTCTATGTGGGCTCGGTCTTCCTGCTCGGGCTTCTGCTCCCCTACACCACCTACAAGTCGGGCGAGAGCCCGTTTGTCACCTTCTTCTCCAAGATCGGCGTCGAAGGCGCGGGCACCATCATGAACATCGTCGTGCTGACGGCGGCGTTCTCCAGCCTCAACGCCGGCCTCTACTCGACCGGCCGGATCCTGCGCTCGATGGCGATGAACGGCAGCGCGCCCAAGTTCACGTCGTTGATGTCCAGCCGTGGCGTGCCCTACGGCGGCATCTGCCTGACCGCGCTGATCGGGCTGTTCGGAGTGCTGCTCAACGGCATCGTGCCCTCGGAGGCCTTCGAGATCGTCTTGAACATGGCCGCGCTCGGCATCATCGCGTCATGGGGCACCATCGTCATCTGCCAGATCCAGCTCTACCGGTGGTCGAAGAAGGGCATCCTCGAGCGTCCGTCGTTCCGGCTGTGGGGCAGCCCCTACACCGGATACCTGACGTTGGCGTTCCTGTTGGCGGTGCTCGTGCTGATGGCCTTCGATCCTCCGATCGGCACATGGACGGTGGCGTCTCTGGTCGTGATCATTCCGGCGCTGGTGATCGGCTGGTTCGCCGTGCGCGGTCGCGTGCTGGCCGTTGCGCAGGAGCGCGAGGGATTCACGGGTTCGTTCCCAGTCGTCGCGAACCGGCCGCTGCCGGATGACAAAGACAAGAAGTGACGCGAGCCGCGGGCGCACACAGATAGTTGCCCGGGTTAGCCGCAGCAAACAGAACCTGAGTTGCCCTGCCCGCTCAATGCAGCACTGAACGGCAAGGTCCGTCAATCAAGATCAAATCGCCATATTTGCCGTAACTACGCAGCTTGCGTCGTTCTCTCGCGCCGGGCTAACCCAGTTTCCGCAAATCGATTCAATTCGTTTTGTCGGTGACGTAAATTTTAGCTGCCTGATCGCGCGCGATGGACACACGAGGTGCCGCCATGGTCGACAAAGAGAACCGCAACGCCCGGCAGAGCCACGCGACCTACATTGGTCGAATCGGCGCACTTGCGGCAGCGCTCGGGGTGGGGGTGGCGATCGCCACCGGTCAGGGAATCGGCGTGGCGCACGCCGAGGACACCGACCCCACCACGAACACGACCACCGATGCGGGCTCGGACCCCGACACCGACACCGGCCTCGATGAGTCCGTCGATCCGCCGACGACGCAGCCCGACGACGGCTCGGACAATTCGGCACCGGCGGTGGCCTCTGGGCCCGCGACGGTTCCCCAGATGAGGTTCAGAAGCTCGGGGGGCGCGCTGCTTTCAGACAGGTGGCAGCGCAGGGACACTCCGCGTTGGCGGACGGTAGCGGAGTCGCAGGACGACAAGCCGGACCGCACTGCAACCGACCTCTCCCAATCCGAGGCGAAGCGGTCGACGAGTCCGTCGGAAGGCGCCACCAATCAACCACATTCGACACGCGTGCGTGTGCCGGTCCGCACCTTCGCGCCGACATTCAACGAACCCCGTTACACCGGGACGACGACCGCCCCGGTTTTCCATGCAAACGACCACGGCAGGCAGGAGCATTCGCGACCGACCGATCCGACTGCGGACCTTCGCCGGGTCGCAATCCACCGCGACGATCCCGACGTGATCCAGACCAGTGCGCCGGGCACACAGTTCACCGACCAGGCACAGGCGGTGCCGCGTTCGGCCACGGTGTTGGATCGCGCCACCACTGTGCTCACCGCCGCGCTGTCACCCTTCCTGACTCCTCGTCCTGCAGCGCCTGCACGGCCCCCGGTGCTGCTTGCCGTGCTGGGTTGGATCCGTCGCGAGATCGAGCACACGTACTTCAATCGCACACCCGTTGCAAACGACGTGGCCGTCACCGTGCAATCGCGAACTCCCACCACCCTCGACGTCATCAGCGTTGTCGACGACGATGACGTGACGTACTCCGTACCCGAGCGCGGCCAGCCCGGCGGCCCCCAGTCGGGAACGGTGGTGATCGACGCAGTCACAGGCGAATTCACCTATACCCCGGACGCGGGAACCCAGGTCGGTACCCAAGACGAATTCACCGTGACGGTCAGCGATGCCACCGCAGGTTTCCACGTGCACGGCCTGTCGGGGTTCCTACATCCCGACAGGGGGCACACCACCACCGTCACCGTGTCCGTCACCGTCGTCAACACCGCACCGACGGCAGGCGATGCCACCCTCGACGCCACCGTCGACGAGGCGGTCGACATCGACCTGTCGGAGTTCGTGTCCGACCCGGACGGGGATCCGCTGACGATCCTGTCGATCACGGTGAACGCGACGCCGGATCAAGGGTCGTACACCATCGACTACGTCCCAGGGCAGCCGGACCCCGGTGACATCGTCGTGAGGACGACGAACGGGGATCTCTACGTGCCCGATGGCACAAACCTCGCGGTGTTCACCTACACGCCGCACAATCGTGGCGTCGACACCATCACCTATGTGGTGACCGACGGAACCGTCGAGCGGACCGGCACCATCACCATCGATGCGGGCGCCGCGACCGACGTCACCTATGACCTCGAGGCGGGCCAATCGGTCAACGTCGACTTGTACAGGCTCGTGACCCTGCCCGACGGCGTTACCCCCACGCTCACAGCGGTGAGGTTCACTGACGGCGAGAACACCATCGAGTTGTTCCCTCCCATTGAGCTGACCGCAGTCGGAACCGACCACGCCACTTACGTCTACCCCACCATCTCCGACCAGGCCGTCTTCACCGTCACCGCGGCGAGTGGCGGCGTCGACACCATCACCTACACAGTGCAGCAGGGTGATTCGCAGATAACGGGAACAATCACCGTCAAGGTCGTCGGATCCGCCATCCTGACCTAGTTGTCGGTACACCTGGTCCGGCCGGGTCCGTCGGTATCGACTCCCATTAGGCTGACACGCGTGGCTGCTGACATCGTGCCGATCAGGCTCGGATTGACCAAGGGCGACCTGTACACACTCTGGGCTCCACGCTGGCGGGATTCCGGCGACGAGTGGGAGGCGCTGCTCGGCAAGGACGAGGACCTCTACGGCTTCGAGTCCGTGGCCGACCTGGTCGCCTTCATCAGGACCAATAGCGACAACGACCTCGCCGACCACCCGGCATGGGAGGGTCTGACCGAGGCGAACGCGCATCGATTCGATCCACCGGAAGAACGCCAGTACGACCTGATCGGCGCGCAGGAGCTGCTCGCGGAGAAACCGACCGAGGAATCCGTGGCGACGCTGCACCGGACGCTGGCGATCGTGTCGTCGGTCGGCTCGGTCTGCGAACTACCCGCGGTCACGAAATTCTTCAACGGCAACCCCATCCTCGGCTCGCTCGGCGCGGGCATGGACAGCTTCACCGGCAGGAGCGGCCGCAAGCGCTGGGGCGACATCGCGACCGTCGTCGGACGAAGTTGGGACAACGTCGTCGACGCCATCGACGAGGTCATCACCATCCCGGACGTCGACAAGGCGGCATCGGAGAAGGCGGCGGCCGAACTCGAGGCGCCCAAGCCCGAGCCAGAAGAGATCGAGGAAGCCGCCGCTATCGAGGCCGATGACCTCGATAGCGAGGACGCCGACGCCGACGAGGCGTTGGGTGACCAGGTAGCCCCCGCCTCCACCGGTGGCCTCGTGCTCGGCGCGGACGAGGACTTCTGGCTCAAGGTCGGCATCGACCCGGTTCAGATGATCACCCGCGGCGGCACCTATTACACGCTGCGGTGCTACCTCGACGACGCACCGGTGTTCCTGGGCCGAAACGGCCGGGTCAGCGTCTTCGGATCGGAGCGCTCGCTGGCGCGCTACCTGGCCGACGAGCACGACCACGACCTGTCCGATCTGGCGACCTACGAGGACATCAAGACCGCCGCCACCGACGGCTCGCTTCGCGTCGATGTCACCGACGAGAACGTCTACGTGACGAGCGGCCTGGCCGACGACATCGCCGACGGCCCCGAGTCCATTGACCGCGACCAACTGGAACTGGCCGTCGAGTTGCTTCGCGACGTGGGCGATTACGCCGAGGACGACATCGTCGAGGAGACGCTGGACGCCGACATGCCGCTTGGCCGTCTGGTCGCCCACGTGGTGGATCCTGGGACGGTCAGCAAGCCGAGCCCGCCGTACGCCAAGGCCGTCGAGCAGTGGGAGTCGCTGGAGACCTTCCTCGAGTCGCGGCTGCGGCAGGAGTAGGCCAGCGCTTGCTTAAGCCGCAGGAGGAATACCGTTTAGGTCAGTCCGCGGCAATTACTGAAGACGAGTAATCGACTACTCGCGTCGAACGTGGTGTTCCTCAGCATTCTGTCTAGAGGCCGCGACGGACGGAGATTGCGATGACCGCACAACAGCAACAGGCGATGGATTCTTTCTATGCGCACGACAACGTGATCACGATCAAGATCACGATGGCTCAATCCGAGTGGGACAAGGTGCGCACCGAAGAACCCAAAGGCGGCCGGTGCGAATGGGACTGGACCGGTGGCAGTAGATACACCTGGCGCAAGGCGGACACGGTCGAGATCTCGGGAACCAGGTTCCCCGCACCCACGACGTTCACCGATATCGGCATCAAGAAGAAGTCGTTCTGCGGCTCGATCGATGACAACAAACCGTGCGTACACGTCGATTTCGGCAGATTCAGCAGCACCGCCGAGGATGCGGCCGAGGCGCTGATCGGAACCCGTTATGTGACGCTCAACAACTCCAAACAGGACAAGTCCTACATCAGGCAGACGCTGGGCTACCGCATGCTGCAGATGGCCGGCCTGCCCAATTCACGGTGCAACTACGCCCGCGTGTTCGTGAACGGAACCCCCATCGGCCAAGGGTTGGGCGGCGAAATGTTCCCCGGGATCTTCGTCAACGCCGAGCCGATAATGAAGCGCTACATCGAACGCAACTTCAACGGCAACATGGACGGAAATCTGTACGAGATCGAGCATACCGATGACCTCCGCGAAGAAAGACTTCCCTTCATCGGGGTCGAATCCCTTTCTGAGTTCGAAGACAAGGACGACCTGAAATTCGCATGCAGGCACATCAAGACCAACGGGCTGGCCGGTGCAGACCAAATGCTCGATATGGAACAGTTTCTCAAGGTCTACGCGATGGAGTTTCTTCTCAAACACTGGGACGGCTACGCCAACAACACCAACAACACCTATCTCTATAACGACGTGACCGCAGTCGCCTCGCCGGGCGTGGGCAACATCAAGTTCAAGATGATCCCGTGGGGTATCGACCAGATCCTCAAACCTCGCGAGTTCTTCCGGCTGGGCCGGATGGGGATTGTCGCGCAGCTGGTCCGCAACGACGAGGCACGCCGCAAACAATTGATGGACCAGATCAGGGCGTACCGGGAGACGTTGTTCAGCCGCGAGAGTCAGCAGACCGTGCTCAAACCGCTGATCGATCAGATGCAGGCGCTGGTAGCAGGATTCGGCGTACCCAACGCAGTACAGGAGATCGACACGGTTCGGCAGCAACTACGACTTGCCGAGTCTGCCGCCTTCATCTTCACCGGTCTACCCGCGCCGACCGAACCCGTCTACATCCTCAAGCACGACACCAGTCACTGTCTGCACGCCAGCAACACCGAGTCGATCCCATCGGGCGAACCCGCGCCGGTGAACTTCGAGGTGTACCACCAGCAACTGTTCGACAACAACCACCCCACGGATCTGTGGGTCCTCAACGACCTGGGGACCGGAAAGTCGTTGACCAATCAGGGTGTCAACCGCGCCCTGCACGCCAGCGCCACGCTGGTCACGCCTGCCGGACACAAGTTTCTCTACACGTGCGCGCCGCGTAACGAACAGCACGCCGAAGAGTTCAGGGTCGTGCCCGTGCCGGTGCCCGACACTGATCCCACCAACCCGCCTGGCCGCTTCGCCTTCACCGGCTACTTCAACTTGGTCAGCGTGCGAACCAACGAGATGGCGAAGTTCGGCAATGACCTCACCCCATCGGGTAGGCCGCGAGTCCACCAGGAACTGCCCGGTTCCAACCTGTATTTCTACTGACCGGGGCCCGGTTCCCGCGCCATCCATCTACGAATGTCGCGAGCAGACGCAGATGTACCCGAAAAGCGCACGGAAAGGGTACTTTTGCGTCTGCTCGCGCAGCTTCGCGGGGCCCACGCGCGGAGAAGTCAGCCGATCAGCACGGCGAACCGCGGTTTGATCACCTCGTCGATGATCGCCAGCCGCTCGTCGAACGGGATGAACGCCGACTTCATCGCGTTGATGGTGAACCGCGCCAGGTCGCTCCAGCCGTAGCCGAACGCCTCGACCAGTCGCAGCATCTCCTGGCTCATCGTGGTGTCGCTCATCAGCCGGTTGTCGGTGTTGACGGTGACACGGAAGCGGGACCGGGCCAGAAGGTCGAAGGGATGCTCGGCGATGCTGTCGACCGCGCCCGTCTGCACGTTGGAGCTCGGGCACAGTTCCAGCGGTATCCGCTTGTCCCGCAACAGCGCTGCCAGCCGACCCAGATGCACGGTGCCGTCCGGCGCCACCGTGATGTCGTCGACGATGCGCACGCCGTGACCGAGCCGGTCGGCGCCGCAGAACGCGATGGCTTCGTGAATGGACGGCAACCCGAATGCCTCGCCAGCGTGAATTGTGAAGTGGCCGTTGTGGTTCCGCATGTATTCGAACGCATCGAGGTGCCGCGTCGGCGGGTAGCCCGCCTCGGCGCCCGCGATGTCGAACCCCACAACGCCCTTGTCCCGGAATCGGATTGCCAGCTCGGCGATCTCCAGCGACCTGGCCTGGTGGCGCATCGCGGTCACCAGGCAGCGCACGGTGATCGTGCGGCCCTCGCTGCTGGCGGCCTTCTCGCCGTCGACGAAGCCGGCCAGCACCGCGTCGACCACCGCGTCCAGCGACAGACCCCGGTCGATGTGCAGTTCGGGGGCGAACCGGATCTCGGCGTAGACCACGTTGTCGGCGGCCAGGTCTTCGACGCACTCGTGAGCCACCCGGTACAGCGCCTCCGGCGTCTGCATCACCCCGACCGTGTGCGCGAACGGCTCCAGATAGCGCTCGAGCGATCCGCTGTGCGCGGCGGTGCGGAAAAACGTCGCCAAGCTGTCGACGTCGGTGGCGGGCAGGTCGTCATAGCCGGTCTGCTGGGCCAGGTCGAGGACGGTGGCCGGCCGCAGCCCGCCGTCGAGGTGGTCGTGCAGCAGCGCCTTTGGCGCCCGCCGGACGGAATCCAGAGTCAATGGCGAAGTCATGTCGTGATCCGATCGATGATGAGAGGCCCGATTTCGGGGGCCGTGTCGCCGACGCTCCAACCGCCGTCCATCTCCGCCATCGCACCGACGAACCGCTCGGGGGTGTCGGTGTAGAGGGTGAACAACGCTTCGCCCGCGCTGACGGGCTCACCGGGACGGCGGTGGATGCGCAGACCCGCGCCGGGCTGAACACGCTCACCGGGAGCCGCACGACCCGCACCCAGTCGCCACACCGTCAGTCCCACCGCCATCGCGTCGATATCGCCCATCGTGCCACCGCGCGGGGCGGTGATGGTCTCGGAGTGCACACCGAGCTGCAACGGTTGCGATAAGTCGCCGCCCTGCGCGCTGACCAGCCGGCGGAAGTGGTCCATCGCCGACCCGTCGCGCAGCGTCTTGGCTGGGTCGACACCGTCGCAGCCTGCGGCTTCGAGCATCTCGCCGGCCAGCGCCAACGTCAGCTCGACGACGTCGGGCGGCCCACCACCGGCCAACACCTCCAGCGACTCCTGCACTTCGACGGCGTTGCCGACGGTCCGGCCCAACGGCCGGTTCATATCGGTCAGCAGTGCGCGGGTGACGAGGCCGTGTTCGGTGCCCAGCTCGACCATCGTGTGCGCCAGCTCGCGAGATTCCGCCTCGGTCGCGAGGAACGCCCCCGAGCCGACCTTGGAGTCGAGCACCAACGCCCGGGTACCCTCGGCGATCTTCTTGCTCATCACCGAACTGGCGATCAGCGGAAGGGACTCGGTGGTGCCGGTGACGTCACGCAACGCGTAGATCTTGCGGTCGGCCGGCGCCAGCTCGCCCGCCGCGAAGATCGCCGCACCGAGCTCGCAAAGCTGTTGGCGGATCTGCTCTTTCGAGATCTCAGCGGAGAACCCCGCAATGGCTTCCAGCTTGTCGAGGGTGCCGCCGGTGTGCCCAAGCCCACGTCCGGCGGCCTGGGGGACCGCGCCACCGCACGCCATCACGACGGGCACCAGCGGGATGGTGATCTTGTCGCCGACCCCGCCGGTGGAGTGCTTGTCCACCAGGGCAAGTGGCTTGCCGTCGCGACGCAGATCGGTGAAATCCATCCGCTCGCCCGAGTCCACCATGGCGGCCGTCCAGCGCGCGATCTCGTGACCCGTCATCCCGCGCAGGAAGATCGCCATCAGCAGAGCCGACATCTGCTCGTCGGCCACCCGTCCGTGGGTGTAGGCGTCGATGACCCAGTCGATCGCCGCGTCGGAGAGGACGCCGCCGTCACGTTTGGTGCGAATGACCGTCGGAGCGTCGAACGGACGCGACATCGGGCCATGCGCGTCGAAGGTGGGTTGCGTCACGGCTTTTCCGACGCCCCTTGAGCAAGGTCGTCAGGACCGAATGCGTCAGGCAGAAGGTCGCCCAACGGCCGCGGGCCCAGCGGATGGTCGATGAGCATCTGCGGGCCGCCGTGCTCGAGCAGGACCTGTCTGCACCGCCCGCACGGCATCAGCAACTCGCCGTCGGCGGTCACACAGGACAGGGCGACCAGCCTTCCGCCGCCGCCCGAATATAGGGCGCTGACCACAGAGCACTCGGCACAGAGACCTAGGCCATATGAGACATTCTCCACATTGCAGCCGGCCACCATTCGGTGGTCGTCGACCAGCGCCGCAGCGCCGACCCGCAAACCCGAATATGGCGCGTATGCCTTGCCGGCCGCCTCTGTTGCCTTGTGCCGCAACATCTTCCAATCGATATCGGCTGTCACGTCAATACCGCCAGCCGGGCACTGAATGCATTCCGAACTCTCCGTCCCGTGGCTCCGCGCGTGATGTAGGTAACCCTAATTTCGGGGTCAAACACCTGCGAACGGCTAACACGGTAGTGCTTTGGCTACTACAAATGGGTTTAGAGTCGCCCCGACCACAGGAAGCGTTGGAGGCCCCGATGAGTACGAATACGGAGATAGCGGCCCCGCGAGAGAAGCCGGCGCGCAGACGCACACTTTATCGCGGCGACCCGGGAATGTGGTCCTGGGTGCTGCACCGCATCACCGGCGCCACCATCTTCTTCTTCCTTTTCGTGCACGTGCTCGACACCGCGCTGGTCCGGGTCAGCCCGCAGGCCTACAACGAAGTCGTCGACACCTACAAGTCACCGATCGTGGGCTTGATGGAGATCGGGCTGGTTGCCGCGGTGCTGTACCACGCCCTCAACGGCATCCGGATCATCCTCATCGACTTCTGGCAGCAGGGCCCGCGCTACCAGCGGCTGATGCTGTGGGGCGTGGCCGCGGTCTGGCTGGCCGTGATGATCCCGGCGCTCGGCGTGCTGGGCATGCACATGGCGGAGCGGTTCCTGTGAGCGCGCCGTGGTCGCCCCACCACCGCGAAGGCCGGATCGCACCGGTTGCCGAGAAGGAGCACGACCGTCCAGCCTCGCTGGACCATCCGCGCGCGCCGCGTCGGCCAAGGGGTATCCCCTACTTCGAGAAGTACGCCTGGCTGTTCATGCGGTTTTCCGGGGTGGCGCTCGTCTTCCTCGCCCTCGGCCACCTGTTCATCATGCTGATGTGGGACGACGGGGTGTACCGCATCGACTTCAACTACGTCGCGCAGCGCTGGGCATCGCCGTTCTGGCAGATCTGGGACATGGCGCTGCTGTGGCTGGCGATGATCCACGGCGCCAACGGCATGCGCACCATCATCGGCGACTACGCCCGCAAGAACGTCACAAAGTTCTATCTGAATTCGCTGTTGTTGCTGGCGACCGGCTTCACGTTGGTGCTGGGCAGCTACGTCCTGGTCACCTTCGACGCGAACATCTCGTGAGGTTTCAAAGGAACATGAGCTCCAATGATCATTGAACATCGCTACGACGTCGTCATCGTCGGCGCAGGCGGCGCAGGCATGCGGGCCGCCGTGGAGGCCGGTCCGCGGGCCCGCACCGCGGTGCTGACCAAGCTGTACCCGACGCGCAGTCACACCGGCGCAGCACAGGGCGGCATGTGCGCGGCCCTTGCCAATGTCGAAGAGGACAACTGGGAGTGGCACACCTTCGACACCGTCAAGGGCGGCGACTACCTCGCCGACCAGGACGCCGTCGAGATCATGTGCAAGGAAGCCATCGACGCGGTGCTCGACCTCGAGAAGATGGGGATGCCGTTCAACCGCACCCCGGAAGGTCGCATCGACCAGCGTCGGTTCGGCGGCCACACCCGCGACCACGGCAAGGCGCCGGTACGCCGCGCCTGCTACGCCGCCGATCGCACGGGCCACATGATCCTGCAGACCCTGTACCAGAACTGCGTCAAGCACGACGTCGAGTTCTTCAACGAGTTCTATGCGCTCGACATCTGCCTGACCGAAACTCCCGGCGGGCCGGTGGCGACCGGCGTCATCGCCTACGAACTGGCCACCGGCGACATCCACGTCTTCAGCGCCAAGGCGATCGTGTTCGCCACCGGTGGGTCGGGCCGGATGTACAAGACGACCTCCAACGCACACACGCTCACCGGCGACGGCTTGGGCATCGTGTTCCGCAAGGGACTCCCGTTGGAGGACATGGAGTTTCACCAATTCCATCCGACGGGTCTCGCCGGTCTTGGCATCCTGATTTCCGAGGCGGTGCGCGGCGAGGGCGGTCGGCTGCTCAACGGTGAGGGCGAGCGCTTCATGGAGCGCTACGCGCCGACCATCGTCGACCTCGCCCCGCGCGACATCGTGGCCCGCTCGATGGTGCTCGAGGTGCTGGAGGGCCGCGGCGCCGGACCGCACAAGGACTACGTCTACATCGACGTGCGGCACCTCGGCGCAGACGTTCTCGAGGCCAAGCTGCCCGACATCACCGAGTTCGCCAGGACCTACCTCGGCGTCGACCCGGTCAAGGAGCTGGTGCCCGTTTATCCGACCTGTCACTACGTGATGGGCGGCATCCCGACCACCGTGCACGGCCAGGTGTTGCGTGACAACACCAACGTCGTGGCAGGGCTGTACGCCGCGGGCGAATGCGCGTGTGTCTCGGTGCACGGCGCCAACCGGCTCGGCACCAACTCGCTGCTGGACATCAACGTGTTCGGCCGTCGCGCAGGAATCGCGGCCGCCAACTACGCACTGGGGCACGACCACGTCGATCTGCCGGAGAACCCGGAATCCATGGTGGTCAACTGGATCGGCGACATCCTCTCCGAGCACGGCAACGAGCGCGTCGCCGACATCCGCGGCGCGCTGCAGCAGTCGATGGACAACAACGCGGCGGTGTTTCGGACCGAGGAGACGCTGAAGCAGGCGCTAACCGACATCCATGCGCTCAAGGAACGGTATTCCCGAATCACGGTGCACGACAAGGGTAAACGGTTCAACAGTGACCTGCTGGAAGCGATCGAGCTCGGCATGCTGCTCGAGCTGGCCGAGGTCACCGTCGTCGGCGCGCTGAACCGCAAGGAGTCCCGCGGCGGCCATGCCCGCGAGGACTATCCCAACCGCGACGACACCAATTACATGCGCCACACGATGGCCTACAAGGAAGGCGACGATCTGCGCAGCGACGTCCGGCTGGACTACAAGCCGGTGGTGCAGACCAGGTATGAGCCGATGGAACGGAAGTACTGACGATGATGCGCGCTTGCGCGAAGAGCGAGGACGAATGACGATCGCGCCGGACGTCGAGACGAGGGACCCCGAGCTGCCGCCCATCCCCGACGGCGCGGTGATGGTGACGCTCAAGATCGCCCGCTTCAACCCCGAGAACCCCGACGCCGCAGGCTGGCAGAGCTTCCGGGTGCCGTGCCTGCCGTCGGACCGGATGTTGAACCTGCTGCACTACGTCAAGTGGTATCTCGACGGCACGCTGACGTTCCGGCGGTCGTGTGCGCACGGCGTGTGCGGCTCGGACGCCATGCGCATCAACGGCGTCAACCGGCTGGCGTGCAAGGTGCTGATGCGCGACATGCTGCCGAAGAAATCGGACAAGAAGTTGACGATCACCATCGAACCGATCCGCGGCCTACCGGTGGAGAAGGACCTCGTGGTGAACATGGAGCCGTTCTTCGACGCCTACCGTGCCGTCAAGCCGTACCTGATCGCCAGTGGCAATCCGCCGACCCGCGAGCGGATCCAGAGCCCCACCGACCGCGCCCGCTACGACGACACCACCAAATGCATCCTGTGCGCGTGCTGCACCACCAGCTGCCCCATCTATTGGAGCGAGGGCAGCTACTTCGGGCCCGCCGCGATCGTCAACGCGCACCGGTTCATCTTCGACAGCCGCGATGAGGCCGCCGCCGAGCGCCTCGACATCCTCAACGAGGTCGACGGCGTCTGGCGCTGTCGCACCACGTTCAACTGCACGGAGTCCTGCCCGCGCGGGATCCAGGTCACGCAGGCGATCCAGGAGGTCAAGCGCGCGCTGATGTTCGCGCGCTAGGCGCTCGTCTAGGTGCTCGAAACTGCTGACAGATCGCCGGAACGGCGCAGAACGCGATCTGCCCGCAGTCTCGGCGACGGCGATTGGTTTTGCAGACGAGTGGGTAGCCCAGCTTTTGCTAGGTAGCTCACTCACAGAAACCGAGACTAAACCATGAATGACCGCTTGATCTTTCGTCGTTTCTCCGTCACTGCAGGGATTGCTGCCGCCGTGGTCGCGACCACGCTGACCGCATGTGGCGGTGGCGAAAAAAGTGACGAGAGCAGCACATCCTCGACAACGTCGACCACTTCGAGCACGGCAACCACAACGGTCACAACCTCGGCGCCTGCGGGCACCGAGGCACCGGCACCTGGCGCTCCCGGCGCGGGTGCCGGACCGGGCGGGGCGACCGCAGGCGTGCCGGGTGCGGGCGCCGGCGCCGGGCCGGGCGGGGCAGAAGCGGGTGCAGGCGGCGCGGGTGCCGGAGCCGGGCCGGGCGGAGCGACCGCAGGCGTGCCGGGTGCGGGCGCCGGAGCGGGGCCGGGCGGTGCCGGTGCATGCGTTGGCAGCACCTGCGTCAGCGTCCCCTGATTCCTGGCCGCCGTGGCTAAGCCGTAGCTAGCCGCGCTTAGCTCCGAAACTGCGGGCAGATCGCCGAACGAGCGCAAATGGCGATCTCCCGCAGTTTCGCGTGTGGAGCTGTCACACAATCGCAGGCCGTCTCGTCTAACTGACATGACACAGAAAACGCGTATCGCTCCCCTGCCGCCCCAGCAGGCATCGCTGCTGACGCGGCTGATGTACAAGTTCGCCAAGCGCAGGTTCGGCGAGGTGCCCGAGCCGTTCACCGTCGCCGCGCACCACCCGCGGCTGTTGATGGCCAACGCCGTGCACGAGATGCTGCTGCAGTCGGGTTCCAAGAAGCTCCCCGTCAGCGTGCGCGAGCTTGCGGTGTTCTGGACCGCACGCACCGTCGGATGCTCGTGGTGCGTCGACTTCGGCTCGATGCTGATCCGCCTCGAGGGGCTCGACGTCGAGCGACTCAAGGACATCGACAACTACGCAACCTCTCCGCTTTTCACCGACGACGAGCGGGCCGCCATCGGCTACGCCAACGCCATGACGACCGATCCGCACACCATCACCGACGAACAGGTCGACGACCTACGCCGACGCTTCGGCGACGACGGCGTGATCGAGCTGACCTACCAGGTCGGTGTGGAGAACATGCGGGCCAGGATGTACTCGGCGCTCGGCATCACCGAGCAGGGCTTCGGCTCCGGCGACGCCTGCCGGGTGCCATGGGCTACTGAGGACGCCCGAGAGGCGAACCAGTGAACTTGTCGGGATTCGCGATATCCCATATGGCGCAGACCTTTCCGTCGCGCACGGTAATTGCCGTCACCCGCGGCATCATCTCCGGGTAGCCGTCGCCGGCGGGCACGCCAGGGGTGTAGCTGCCGAGCTGGCCATTGACAAGAGCCAGCTGAGCGGTCGCGAGGAAATTCGGCCCGTAGCGATTCGCCAGACCGAACAAAAACCGCGCGACCTTGTCCGGTCCGTGGATGACGCGCGCGGCCGTCGGCGCCCTGCGATTGGAATCCCCGGTGAACGTCACCTCCGGATGTAGCAGGCGCACAACGGCATTCATGTCACCCTCGGCGAGGGCCGCCATCAGGGCGCCGGCGACTTCGTTGTGGGTGTCGTCGGGCACGGGCGCAGGCGACGCGACCGCCCGCCGCGCACGAGAAGCCAACTGCCGTGCCGTCGCATCGCTGACCCCGAGCACCGAGGCGATTTCGCCGAACGGCACCGCGAAGCCGTCGTGCAAGACGAACGCCACCCGCTGATCCGGCGTCAACCGCTCCAGAACGACCATCGCGGCGAATCGAGCGTCCTCGCCTGCCACCACCAGCGCGAGCGGATCGTTGCCATCCAACTCCGTGACCACCGGTTCGGGTAGCCACTCGCCGAGGTACGTCTCTCGCCGGTGAGCCGCCGAGCGCAGCCGGTCCAGGCACAGCCTGCTGACCACGGTCGTCAGCCACGCCCGCAGATCAGAGATCTCACTTCGCTTGGCGCCCAAGCCATTCCACCGCAGCCAGGAATCCTGGACGGCGTCTTCGGCATCGGCGAACGTGCCCGTGAGCCGATACGCCACGGCCACCAGATGTGTGCGCAGGTCGGAGAATTCGTCGATCCCGGAGCTCACACCGCCCAGCGTAATCGCCAGGAATTCACAGAAGTTGGCCGGCAAGCGCACAACTAGATCAGCGCCCTGAAGCAGCTGTGAAAACGAATTTCATTGTCCAACGAAGCTCAGACAACTGAAACCGCATTTCCGTTAGGGCGGGCTGCGCGCATTGATCGGGCCCGGCAGGCGGTGTGACGCGGTTGCTGGCAGGGCGATTTAACAGGAATTTCGCACTAGCCAGCCAGGAGGGTGCCAGGACCGTATATTGCGGCAATGGCAATTAAGGAACCTGAGGCACCGTTAGTCGGAGACAAGGGCCTGCAGGCAGGCGCCATCGGCCTGGTGGGGAACGTGGTCATCGGACTCGCTGCCGTTGCACCGGCCTACAGCCTCGCCGCCACGCTTGGCTACGTCGTGCTGGCCGTCGGCGAAAAGGCGCCGTCGATGTTCGTGCTCGCCTTCATTCCGATGCTGCTCGTCGCCTTCGCATACAAGGAGCTGGCACAGGACACCCCCGACTGTGGCACCACATTCACCTGGGCCAGCAAAGCATTCGGCCCATGGATCGGGTGGATCGGCGGCTGGGGCCTCGCCGTCTCGGCGATCATCGTGCTGGCCAACGTCGCCGAGGTCGCCGCGATCTACCTGTTTAAGTTCCTCGGTCTCGACGACCTGGCGGACAGTCTGTTGGCCAAGGTGCTGCTCGGTTCCTTCTTCATCATCGCCATGACGCTGCTGTCCGCCCGCGGCATCGTGGTCTCCGAGCGGGTCCAGAATGTGCTGATCGCGGTCCAGTTCGGCGTGCTGATCATCGTCAGCATCATCGCGCTGGTCCGGGTCTTCGCGGGCACCGCGGGCGCGCAGGCGATCTCGCCGCAGCTCTCGTGGCTGTGGCCGAGCGGGCTCGATATCTCCTCGATCGCCCAGGCCATCATCCTGTGCATCTTCATCTACTGGGGGTGGGACGCCTGTCTTGCCGTCGGCGAGGAGACGAAGGATCCCGGGCGCACCCCGGGCATCGCCGCCGTCATCACCACGCTGATCCTGGTCTGCACATACGTGTTGGTGGCTTACGCCGTCCAGTCGTTCTCCGGGTTCGGCGAGGTGGGTATCGGTCTCAACAACGCGATGAACACCGACGATGTCCTCACCGTCCTCGGTGAGCCGGTCGCGGGCACCCTCGCCGCGTCTCTGCTGCTGTTGACGGTTTCGGTGTCGGGGCTGTCGTCCACCCAGACGACCATTCTGCCGACCGCACGCGGAACCCTTTCGATGGCGGTGTACGAGGCGATACCGAAGCGGTTCTCAGTCGTGCACCCCCGCTACATGACACCCGCCTTCGGCACCATCGTGATGGGGTGCGCGGCACTGTTCTTCTACCTGGTGTTGTCGTTCCTTTCGGAGAACGCGCTCGCCGACTCCGTCGCCTCGCTGGGGCTTGCGGTGGCGTTCTACTACGGCATCACCGCGTTCGCGTGCGTCTGGTACTTCCGCAAGACCCTTTCCTCGGCACGAAACCTGTTCTTCCGCGGGATCTTTCCGCTACTGGGCGGCATCGCGATGGCGCTAGCCTTCGGAATCAGCGCCAAGGACATGCTCGCGCCCGACTACGGCTACACCGCGTTCGGTCCGATCGGCGGAGTCTTCGTACTCGGCGTCGGAATGCTCGTGCTCGGCATCCCGTTGATGTTGGCCTGCTTCGCGTTCGGCACCAAGCGGTTCTTCCGCGGCGAGACGCTCAACGCCAACACCGAAGTCAAAGTCCCAGATGTCTTCTAACGAGTCGCGAACGAAATCACAGGAGCAGCAATGCATCTGACCGTCGGATACCTGGCGACTCCCACCGGCGACGACGGCGTCGCACTGGCAAGCGCGCTCGCCAGGACCTTCGATGCCGAGGTCGACGTCGTCCTCGTCGTCCGTCAGGAGATGCCGGACGGCCATCCCGGCCGTGCCGAGTATCAGCGGCTGCTCGTCAACCGCGGCGAGGAGTGGGTATCGCTGGCGATCGGCGCCCTGGCAGACCGGGGCGTGAACGCCAACTCCACGGTGCTCGTCGGGGAGTCCTTCGCCGAATCGCTGATCGCGTTCGCAGAGGAGAAGAGCTCGGATCTGATAGTCATCGGCGGCGCCCGCGACGGCATCTTCGGCGGCCACGTCATCGGCTCGGTGACCGGCGCCCTGCTGCACGCCTCGCCGATCCCCGTCGCGCTGGCGCCTCGCGGCTATCACGAAGACCCGCCGGACACCGTCACCGCGGTCACCGCAGCCGTGCCGACCCGACCGGGCGACGACAACCCGTTGCCGTTCGCCATCACCCTGGCCAGCGCGGCCAACCTGCCCATCCGGATGGTGTCGTTGGTGTCGGCCGAGAACCTGGCCGAGGCCGACAGCGCCAGGGAGGTCCGCGAAATTCAGATCGCGGCCGCCGAAGAAAACCTCGTGCTGGCCGCGCGCGCGTTGCCCGACGCCCCCGAGATCGAGTCGCTCGTCGCCGACGGCCTTACGCTGGAATCGGCCATGAAGAAACTGAACTGGGCCGACACCGACGTCTTGGTGGTGGGCTCCAGCCGGTTTGCGGCGCCGCGACGGATCTTTCTCGGCTCGACCGCGGCCCGCATCCTCGCAGGCACGGACTCCCCCGTCATCGTGGTGCCACGCGGCGAAGGCTAGTTTTGCGGTTTTCTCGGCAGCCTGACCACGGCCAACCGGAATTCGTCGCGATCGTTGCACTCGGCGACTGATTTCGTGTTGGATCAGGAGCAGGAGCGGCGCGAAAAAGGCACGACAGCGCATGTTGAACGAGCGACAAAGGAGCACACCGGAATGAGCGCATCACTGTATGCGGTGGTTGACCCGTCGACCGGCGAGACGGTGAAGGAGTACCCGACGGCAACCGACCAGCAGATCGAGGCCGCCATCGCCGCGGCCAGCAAGGCGCACCGCGAGTGGTCGCGGGGATCGACGATCGCCGATCGCGCCGAGTTGATCCGCAAGGTCGGCAAGCTACACGCCGAGCGCAAAGAAGAGCTCGCCAAGATCATCAACCGCGAGATGGGTAAGCCGATCGACCAGTCCGAGGGCGAGGTCGACTTCAGCGCGTCGATCTACGAGTACTACGCCGACAACGCCGAAAAGTTCCTCGCCGACGAGCCGATCGAGCTGGTCGAAGGTGAAGGATCCGCGTTGATCCGCCGCAGTTCGGTCGGTGTGCTGCTCGGCATCATGCCGTGGAACTACCCGTACTACCAGGTCGCCCGATTCGCGGGGCCCAACCTCACGTTGGGTAACACCATCTTGCTCAAACACGCACCGCAGTGCCCGGAGTCGGCTGCGGCCATCCAGCAGATCTTCACCGACGCCGGCTACCCCGAAGGCGCGTACGTCAACATCTATGCGACCAATGAACAGGTCGCCGACATCATCGCCGACCCACGCGTACAAGGCGTTTCGCTGACCGGCTCCGAGCGCGCGGGTGCCGCCGTCGCGGAGATCGCCGGCCGCAACCTGAAGAAGGTCGTCCTCGAGCTCGGCGGTTCAGATCCCTTCGTCCTGCTGAGCTCCGACGACCTGGACGCCACCGTGGAGGCCGCCATCGACGGTCGCTTCGAGAACACCGGGCAGGCGTGTAACGCCGCGAAGCGGATCATCGTCTCAGAAGGCATCTACGACGAGTTCCTGGACAAGTTCACCAAGAAGGTGCTCGAGAAGGCCGACGGTCTGGCCCCGCTGTCGTCGGTCGCGGCGGCCGAGCGCCTGGAGGAACAGGTGAAGCGGGCCGTCGACAGCGGCGCGACCCTGGTCTCCGAGGGTGAGCGCAAAGGCGCCCACTTCCCGCCTGGTGTGCTGACCAATGTCTCGCCGGATTCACCGTCGTACTCAGAAGAGTTGTTCGGCCCGGTGGCGACCGTCTACAAGGTCGGTTCAGAGGACGAGGCGGTGAAGCTGGCCAACGACACCCCGTTCGGGCTGGGTTCCTACGTCTTCACCACCGACAGTGAGCAGGCCAAGCGGGTGGCCGATCAGATCGAGGCGGGCATGGTGTTCGTCAACGCCGTTGGCGCAGAAGGCGTCGAGCTTCCGTTCGGCGGCGTGAAGCGGTCCGGTTTCGGCCGCGAACTCGGCCGCTACGGCATCGACGAGTTCGTCAACAAGAAGCTGATCCGCATCAGTTGAGCGGTTCACTCGTCGACGGCGTCGCGATCAGCGCGCGCGCCTTCGCCTCGGCGGCGTCCGCATCGATCTTGTGGCGCTTGTTGAACCGCTGATTGAGGAAGAACAGACCCAACACCACGCCCCACGACAGCAGGCTCAGCACCAGCTGCCACCGCAGTTCGGCGTCGAACGCCATCTGCACCAGGATCGCAAGCATGGCCAGGGTGGTGAGGATCGACAGCGCAGGGAAAAGCCACATCTTCATTCGCAGTTCGCCGTCGCGGTTGCGGTAGCGCAGCACGATCTGCGATATCGCGATCAGGATGTAGACGAACAGGATGATCGCGCCGCTGGAGTTGAGCAGGAACGCGAAAATGGTCTTCTCGGAGAAGGCCGCCGCGATGACGCACAGGAAGCCGACGATCGACGAGAACAGAATGGCGTACGCCGGCACGCCGCGAGGGGTGAGCCGCATCAGTCGTTCGGGTGCCTCGTTGCGGGCGGCGAGGACGAACAGCATGCGCGACGCCGTGTACATCCCGGAGTTGAGGCAGCTGAGCACCGCCGTCAGCACCACGGCGTTCATGATGTCGTCGGCGTATGGAATCCCCATCTCGTTGAACGCGGCGACGAAGGGCGATGCGGCCAGGTCTTCGTTGTTCCACGGCACGATCGTCACGAGCAGGAAGACCGAGAGCACGTAGAAGATCAGGATCCTCCAGATCACCGAGTTGGCGGCGCGCGAAACGGCTTTCTCGGGGTCCGACGACTCCGCCGCGGCGATCGTCGCGATCTCCGGGCCGACCATCGAGAAGATCACCGTGACGATGCCGACCGTGATGGCGCCAACGCCCAACGGCATGAAACCGCCCTGACTCCACAGGTTCGAGAAGTCGGCCGACTTGCTGGGCCATAGGCCGAGCACGAAGCAGGCGCCGATCCCGATGAAGACGACGATCGCGGCGACCTTGATGCCCGCGAACCAGAACTCGAACTCGCCGTAGGACTTCACCGAGAAGAGGTTGGTAGCGGTCATCAGAACCATGAATATCAACGCGCACAACCACAGTGGGATGTCGATCCAGTACTGCACGATCTTCGCGCCCGCGATCGCCTCGAAGCCGACGACGATGACCCAGAAGTACCAGTAGAGCCAGCCGACGGAGAAGCCCGCCCAATGGCCGAGCGCGTCGCGCGAGTAGTCGGCGAACGAACCCGTCGACGGGTTGGCGACGGCCATCTCGGCGAGCATTCGCATCACCATGATGATGAGGACGCCAGACAGCGCGTAGGTGATGAACGAGGCAGGGCCGGTGTCGCCCATCACCACCCCGGAGCCGACGAAAAGGCCGGCGCCGATGACGCCGCCGATCGCGATCATCCTCAGCTGACGCTGACTCAGAGCCTTGCTCAGTCCCGGCGACGCGCTCATGGCGTACTCCTGTCGATCATGATCAGACAAGCCCGTGTACCCGCTTTGCGGGTACACCTAACGCACGGGACACGTTCCGCGAGCGTGCGTGTCTGCACACGACACGCCGCGAAATTGCGTGCAAGCGTGCACGCTCGCGGTGCAAAGTTCGACGACTGAACTAGCGCTTCGTGAAGATGATCCGGTGCCAGTCTTTTTCGGCGACGCCGGTGATATCGCTCATCACGTGCTTGATCGTCAGGTACTCCTCGAAGGAGTAGTCGCTCATGTCCTTGCCGAATCCGGATGCGCCGACGCCACCGTGCGGCATCTCGCTGATGATCGGGATGTGGTCGTTGATCCACACGCAGCCGGAGTGGATCTCCCGCGACGCGCGCTGCGCGCGGTAGACGTCGCGGGTCCACGCCGAGGCGGCAAGACCGTACGCGGTGTCGTTGGCCTGCCGTAGCGCGTCGTCGTCGTCGGTGAACGACCGCACGGTCAGCACGGGACCGAAGATCTCGTCGCGATAGATCTCGGAATCCTCGCCGACATCGGCGATGAGTGTCGGCCGGTAGAAGGATCCCGGGAGGTCGGGTGCGCTGCCGCCGGTGACGATGCGCCCGCCCTGGCCGGGTGCCCGCTCGACCATTCCCGCGACCTTGGCGCGGTGCGCCATCGAGATGAGCGGCCCCAGGTCGGTGTCGTCGTCGTTGGGGTCACCGACGACGATCTTGCTCATCACCTCGCCCACACCGGCGACGAAGTCGTCGTAGAGCTCGCGCGCGACGATAGCGCGGGTCGCCGCGGTGCAGTCCTGTCCCGTGTTGATCAGCGAACCCGCGACGGCGCCGTGGATCGCGGCGTCGAGGTCGGCATCGTCGAACACCACGAACGGCGCCTTGCCGCCGAGCTCGAGCTGGGTGCGGTGGCCGTGCACGGCCGCGGCGGCCATCACCTTGCGGCCCACCGGCGTCGAACCCGTGAACGTCACCACGTCGACGTCCTGGTGGCCCGCCAGCGCGGTGCCGACATCGCCTCCCGCACCGGTGATGACGTTGAACACGCCGTCGGGCAGGCCGGCCTCGGTGGCCAGCCGCGCCAACGTCAGCGTGGTCAACGGCGTCAGCTCCGCGGGCTTGATGACCACGGCGCAGCCCGCGGCCAACGCGGGCAGCACCTTCCACACCGCCATCTGCAGCGGGTAGTTCCACGGGGTGATGGTCGCGACCACTCCGACCGCCTCCCGCCGGATGCTCGAGGTGTGGTCGCCGGAATACTCGGCAGTGGCCTTGCCCTCGAGGTGTCGGGCAGCGCCTGCGAAGAAGTCGACGTTGTCGATGCTGCCTGGGACGTCGAACTCGCGGGCCAGCCGCGCGGGCTTGCCGGTCTGGCTGACCTCCTCGGCGACCAGCTCGTCGGCGTGATCGGACATCAGCGCCGCCAGCTTGGCCAGGACCGTCGCCCGGTCCACCGGGGTAGCGCTTCCCCAGCTGCGCTGTGCCGCGCGGGCTGCGGCGACCGCGGTGTCGACGTCGGCCGGGGTGGCCAGCGCGAGCTCGGCGACGACGTCGCCGCTGGCGGGGTTGATGACCTGATGATTGGCGCCACCGGTGACCACCGCCGCGCCGTTGATCCAGCTGCCGGCCACGCCGGCCGAAACCGTCACAGTCATGGCTCAACGCTAGCCGACGGTGTGCCCGTCGGCTACGCATTCCCGTAGCCACGGGGACGCTGCGCGCATGATTTCATTGGTTTGGTTGCTTGTGACGACGGATTCCGTGCACAATCTCAGGCATGGCCAACCCGGGTGCTGATGGCATCCAACCCGTCTCTCTGCGCGTCCAAACACGTCCTGGCGCAGCCGTCCAACTCGACGACCTGTCCAAGGCGATCATCGAGAAGCTGCAGGCCGACGGCCGGCGCTCGTATGCGGGCATCGGCAAGGCGGTGGGACTCTCCGAAGCCGCGGTGCGGCAGCGAGTCCAGCGCATGGTCGACGCGGGCGTCATGCAGATCGTCGCGGTCACCGATCCGATGCAACTCGGCTTCGCCCGACAGGCGATGATCGGCATCCGCTGCACGGGCGACACGACAAGGGTGGCCGAAAAACTGGCCGCGATCGACGCGGTCGAGTATGTGGTGCTGACCGCGGGCTCCTTCGACGCCATCATCGAAGTGGTCTGCGAAGACGACGACGATCTGCTCGATCTGCTCAACACCCAGATTCGAGCGTTGCCAGGAGTGATATCCACCGAAACGCTCGTATACTTGAAACTCGTTAAGCAGCAATACAATTGGGGTACAAGATGACTACTACTGATATCGCACCAGACGTATCGACCGACCTGGCAGGCAAGGCGAACCGCCACCTGTGGGGTCACTTCGCACGGCACGGCCACGGCATAACGCCGCCGATCATCACCCGCGGTGAGGGCGTCATGATCTGGGACGACAAGGGCAAGAGCTATATCGACGGGCTGTCGGGGCTGTTCGTGGTCCAGGTCGGCCACGGCCGCAAGGAACTCGCCGAGGCGGCCGCCAAGCAGGCCGAGACGCTGGCCTTCTTCCCGCTGTGGTCCTACGCGACACCGCCTGCGATCGAATTGTCGGAGCGGTTGGCGAATTACGCTCCGGGAGACCTGAATCGCGTCTTCTTCACCACCGGCGGCGGAGAGGCCGTCGAGTCCGCGTGGAAGCTGGCCAAGAACTACTTCAAGCTCGTCGGCAAGCCGGGCAAGTACAAGGTGATCTCGCGGGCGATCGCCTATCACGGCACCCCGCAGGGCGCGCTGGCGATCACTGGCCTGCCCGACTTCAAGAAGCCGTTCGAGCCGCTGACACCCGGCGGGTTCCGCGTGCCGAACACCAACTTCTACCGCGCACCCGCGCCGTTCGACACCGACAATAAGGCGTTCGGCGAGTACTGCGCCAACCGTATCGCCGAGGCCATCGAGTTCGAGGGCCCCGACACCGTCGCCGCGGTGTTCCTCGAACCCGTGCAAAACGCGGGCGGGTGCTTCCCGCCGCCGCCCGGATACTTCGAGCGGGTCCGCGAGATCTGCGACGAGTACGACGTGCTGTTGGTCTCCGACGAGGTGATCTGCGCATACGGCCGGATCGGCTCGATGTTCGCCTGCGACGACTTCGGCTACGTGCCCGACATGATCACCTGCGCCAAAGGCCTGACATCGGGCTACTCGCCGATCGGCGCAATGATTGCCAGCGACAAGCTGTTTGAGCCGTTCAACGACGGCAAGACCACGTTCGGGCACGGCTACACGTTCGGCGGGCATCCGGTGTCATCGGCGGTCGCGCTGGCCAACCTCGACATCTTCGAGCGCGAGGGCATCAACGACCACGTCAAGGAAAACGCACCCGTGTTTCGGGCGACGCTGGAGAAGCTGCACGAGCTGCCGATCGTCGGCGACGTCCGCGGCGAGGGCTTCTTCTACGGCATCGAGTTGGTGAAGGACAAGACCACCAAGGAGACGTTCAACGAGGACGAGAGCGAACGCCTACTGCGGGGCTTCTTAACCAGCGCGCTGTTCGAGGCGGGCCTGTACTGCCGCGCCGACGACCGCGGCGACCCGGTCGTGCAGCTGGCGCCGCCGCTGATCAGCGGGCCGAAGGAGTTCAACGCGATCTACGAGATCCTGCACCGGGTGCTCAGCGAAGCCAGCCGGATGCTCTGAGCTCCAGCGACGGCCGGGTCCGTGACGCGCCGAGATCGACGTTCTGGCGCGTTCGTCTCGCACTCTTGCGCCCAAATGTCGGTTTGGGCGAATTGTGAGTCACATTTGAAACTCTAACCACACGAGTCACAGCGTGGCTACCCGGAAACCGGCGCCGAATCGCCTAACCTTCGCCTACGATGGCGACCTTCACGACCGCGGGCCGGCGCGCTACCGCCCTGGCAGCGGCCCTTTTCCTGATGACGAGCCCGGCGCTGGCGAACGCCGAGCCCAACGCCGCCCCCGACGCCTGCCCGTATCAGGTCAGCACCCCGCCCGCCGTCGACTCGTCGGAGGTTCCGACGGCAGGAGACCCGCCCCAGCCGTTGGCGGTGCCCTCTGCCCCGGTCGGCGGTGACGCCCTCGGCGGCTGCGGTGTGATCACCGCACCGGGCACGCCGCCGGTGCCCGGCGACATCTCCGCCGAGGCCTGGCTGGTCGCCGACCTCGACACGGGCGACGTCATCGCCGCCAAGGACCCGCACGGCAGACACCGGCCCGCCAGCATCATCAAGGTGCTGGTGGCCATGGCGGCGCTGCGTGATCTGCCGATCCACAAGGTGGTGGCCGGCACCCCCGACGACGCGGCCGCAGAGGGCACGAAGGTCGGCATCGGCGACGGCGGCCACTACTCGATCCGCGACATCCTGCACGGGCTGCTCATGCACTCCGGGAACGACGCAGCGCACGCGCTGGCCATGCAGATGGGCGGGATGGACGCGACGCTGACCAAGCTCAACGATCTGGCGAGCAAGCTCGGCGGCCGCGATACCCGCGTCGCGACGCCGTCGGGCCTCGACGGCCCCGGCATGAGCACGTCGGCCTACGACATCGGCCTGTTCTACCGATACGCATGGCAGAACCCGACATTCGCCGAGATCGTGGCGACCCGCAGCTTCGACTTCCCCGGCCGCGGCGACGCCGGCTACCCGGTGGAGAACGACAATCAGCTGCTCTACAACTACCCCGGCGCGATGGGCGGCAAGACGGGCTACACCGACGACGCGGGACAGACGTTCGTCGGCGCGGCCAACCACGACGGCCGCAGGCTCGTCGCGGTGCTGATGCGCGGCACCCGGCAGCCCATAGCGCCGTGGGAACAGGCCGCCCACTTGCTCGACTACGGGTTCGCGACCGCGCCGGGCACCAAGGTCGGCTCGCTCGTCGAACCGGATCCGTCGTTGGTGGCCACGCCCGAGAAGGCCGCCGACGACACCGCGTTGAAGGCCACCGCCGCGCTTCCGGCCGCCGATGCGCTGCCGGTTCGGGTAGGCGTGGCGTTCGTCGGCGCCATCATCGTGTTCTGCCTCATCATGGGCGCACGATCGATGAACCGCCGACCGCAGCACTGACGTTCAGCGGCGCCGGGCAAGTCGCGAAAGCCCAAGTGCGCCAAGGGCGCCGATAGCTGCCGCGCCGACTGCACCGGCGGGACCCAGCCCCTCTCGCACCTGCATCCGCGGGGTGATCTGGGCGGCCGGGGGCGGGTTTACCGGCATGGCCTCGGGATTCTCGCCCGCGGTGGCCGCCCACGCGGTCGCGAAGAGGATCAACCGCGCGGTGATGTAGGCGAAGACCATCAGGCCCAGCACGGGTCCGAACGTCGCCCCCGCAGGCCCGGTCACCACGGACTTGAGATAGATCGACGCCACCAGCTTGAAGACCTCGAAGGCAATCGCGACCATCAGCCCGGCGCGCGCAGAGCTTCTGAAGGTGATCGACTCGCGGGGCAACCGAGCGATCATCCAGGTGAACAGCAGCCACGAGACCAGAATGGAAACCACGATGGATGCGACTCGCAGGACAATGCTCATACCCGGAAGGTCCTGTAGCCCAGCCCATTCGACGATTTGTTTCATCAAGCCCGAGTTGCCGAGTGCACTCAGCACGACCGTGACGGTGATCGCGCCGAACAGCCCCAGCATGGCGATCACATCCGAGAGCTTGGTTCGCAGAAAGCCGGGGGGCTCCTGGCGCAGCAGTCCCCACATCTGGCTCAGCGCCTCGCGCAGGTTGGCCATCCAACCCAGCCCGGCCCACGCTGCCGTCGCCAATCCGATGACGCCGACCGACGTCCGCGACTCGATCGCGGAATCCATCAGCTCGACCAACTGCTGGCCGAGATCGCCCGAAACCGTCGACTTGATCTTGTCGGTCACCTCGGCGAGAAGGTCCGGCTGGCTGGCCAGCACGAAGCCGGCAATCGAGAAGGCCACCATCAGCAACGGAAACAGCGCGAAGATCGTGAAGTACGTGATGCCCGCTGCGTAGAAGTCGCCCTTGCTGTCCTGGTAGCGCTGCTGGGCGCGCATGACGTGGTCGAACCAGCTGTACCGGGTTCGGAAGCGGTCCAGAATCCCCGGTTTGGCCGGTTCAGGCATGCCGACCTCCGTCAAGGCGCTATTGCGGTTGCTGTAGAAAACCTAGCCGCTCATATACCCGCTTCAGCGTCTTTGCAGACACTTCATTGGCGCGGGTGGCGCCCGCGGCGAGGATCCCCTCGAGTTCGGTGCTGTCGCTGAGCAACTCGTCGACCCTGGTCTTGATCGGGGTGACGAACTCCACCACCGCCTCGGCGGTGTCCTTCTTCAGGTCGCCGTAACCGCGGCCGCCGTAGCCCTCGACCAGCTTGTCGACGTCGGTGCCGGTGACCGCGGACTGGATCGTCAGCAGGTTGGACACGCCGGGCTTGGCCTCGGGGTCGTAGCGGATCTCGCGCTCGCTGTCGGTGACCGCCGACCGGATCTTCTTGGCGGTGACGCCAGGGTCGTCGAGCAGGCTGATCAGCCCGGCGTCGGTGGCCGCCGATTTGCTCATCTTCGCGGTCGGGTCGGCTAGGTCGTAGATCTTGGCGGTGGCCTTGGGGATCATCGGCTCGGGGACGACGAAGGTATCGGGGAAACGCGAGTTGAAGCGCTGCGCCACGTCGCGGGCGAGTTCGAGGTGCTGGCGCTGGTCTTCCCCGACGGGTACCAGGTCGGTGTCGTAGAGCAGCACGTCGGCTGCCATCAGCACCGGGTAGGTGAACAGGCCGACCGTGGTGGCGTCGCTGCCCTCCTTCTGAGACTTGTCCTTGAACTGCGTCATCCGCGACGCCTGCCCGAAACCGGTGAAACACCCAAGCACCCAAGTGAGTTCGGTGTGTGCGGGCACATGGCTCTGCACGAAGATGGTTGACCGGAACGGATCGATCCCCATCGCCAGGTACTGTGCGGCAGTCGCGAGCGTTCGCCGCCGAAGCGTAGCGGGGTCCTGCGGGATCGTGATCGCGTGCAGGTCGACGACGCAGAAGTAGGCGTCGAACTCGTCCTGCAGGCCGACCCACTGCGCGACTGCGCCCAGTGCGTTGCCGAGGTGCAGGGAGTCAGAGGTGGGTTGCACGCCGGAGAAGACGACGCGCTCGGCTGGCTTGCTCATGATGGGTTCGATCTTCCCACCCTCGTCATCCCCATTCGCGTGGGGTCAGCCGCTCGAGGGCCCGCAAGAAGGTCCGCCGCTCTTCGACGCCGAGTTCGCTGAGCCAGCGCTCTTCCCCTCGCTGTATCTCGTCCTGGACGGCGTTTTTGACGCGGCGACCCGCGTCGGTGATGGCCAGTAACCGCACTCTGCGGTCGTCCGGGTCGGGTCGGCGTTCGATGTAACCGTCGTCCTGGAGGTCGTCGAGGGTGCGAATGATCCGCGTCTTGTCGGCGCCGATCGCCGCGGCGAGGGCGGCCTGGGTACGCATCGACGATCTGTCCAGCGCCAGTAGGACGACGTATCCCCACATCGTCAGGCCGTGCGCTTCGAGAACGGGCTCCTCGGCGGCGACGAGCTCGCGCAGGAGCGGCGCAAGCATCGCGGCCAGGTCGGGGCGCCGCGATTCCGGCGACTTCGCTGCCACCGCGCCATGATAGGCATTGCACTATCGTACGCATGCGCTTATGATCTGCTTATGCTTATTACTCCGCCGGACCTCCTACCCTTGCACCGAATCGCCGTGCTGAAGTCGATCGACGTCGTCGACTCGGTCCGGCCGACCGATCTCGATCGAGCAACACCGTGCGAGGGCTGGAATCTCGCCGACCTGCTGGCGCACATGACCGTCCAGCACCGCGGATTCGCCGCCGCCGCAAGAGGTCTCGGCACGGATCCTGATGTCTGGCGCGTCGAGAATGTGGTTGCGGCGGTGCGGGCCGACCCGGGCCGGGCCTACTCGGAGTCGGCGCACGACGTGCTGGACGCGTTCGCGGCCGACGGAACGGCCGATGCGCCGTTCGCTTTGCCGGAGTTCGGCGAGGGCGCGGTGTTCCCCGGCGCGATGGCGATGGGCTTCCACTTCGTCGACTACGTCGTGCACGGCTGGGACGTCGCCGCTTCGCTGGATGTGCCCTACGAACTGCCCGCCGATGTCGTCGCGGCCGTGCTGCCGTTGGCACTTGCGGTGCCCGATGGCAAGTTTCGCACGATGGCCGGGGCGCCGTTCGCCCGCGCCGTCGAACAAGGCGGCGCCGACGACTTCGAGCGGATCCTGCGGCATCTCGGCAGAAGGCCGGACTGGGCTCAGCGCTGATCGAGGCTGGCGTGGCGACCGATGACGCGGACCAGCCGAGCTTGCGGTACCGGCGGTATCACCTTTACTGTCGGCAACATGAGCCAGCGCGATCCGATCCACCTCGGCACCGGCGAACCAATGGTGTTGCTACACCCCTTCATGATGTCGCAGAACGTCTGGAAATACGTTGCACCGCAGATAGCTGAAACCGGCCGCTACGAGGTGTTCGCGCCGACCATGCCCGGCCACAACGGCGGGGCGCCCGGCTCGTTCTTCCTGGACTCCGGGACGTTGGCCGACGACGTCGAGCGCCGGATGGACGCCATGGGCTGGGGCACCGCCCACATCGTCGGCAACTCACTCGGCGGCTGGGTCGCATTCGAATTGGAGCGCCGCGGCCGCGCCCGCACGCTGACCGGCATCGCACCCGCGGGCGGCTGGCACCACTACACCCCCGCAAAATTCGAGATCGTGGCCAAGTTCGTCGCCGGCTTCCCGGTATGGCTGGTGACGAAGCTGCTCGGTGAACGCGCCCTCAAGCTGCCGTTCGCCAAACAGCTTGCCTTCGTTCCGATCAGCGCGTACCCCGACGCCCTCCACGACGTCGACCTGCCCGACATCGTCGACGACGTCAGGAACTGCCCGGCCTACTACCAACTCCTGGTCAAATCGCTGCTGCTGCCCGGGCTGATGGAACTCGCAGAGGGGCGCGCACCCACCCACCTGGTGATCTGCGAGAAGGACCGCGTCCTGCCACACCCGCGCTTCACCCGGCACTTCACCAGCCACCTGCCGGAGTCCACGAAGATCACCCATCTCGAAGGCGTCGGGCACATCCCGATGTTCGAGGCGCCGCAGCGGGTCACCGACGTGATACTCGGCTTCGTCGACGCACACCTCGATCAGAAACGCGCGACAGGTTAGTCGAGCAGCGCGTCTGACGGGTCAGCTCTGCGCGGCCTCCAGGACACCGTTGAACGTCTTGCTCGGCCGCATCACTGCCGCGATCTTCTCTTTGTCCGGGTAGTAGTAGCCACCGATGTCCACCGCATCACCCTGCACCTCAGCAAGTTCGGAGACGATGGTGTCTTCGTTCTCTGCGAGCGTCTTGGCCAGTTTGGCGAAGTGGTCGGCGAGCTCGGAGTCCTCGGTCTGCTCGGCGAGCTGCTGTGCCCAATACATGGCCAGATAGAACTGGCTGCCTCTGTTGTCGAGCTCACCGGTCCGGCGCGACGGGCCCTTGTCGTTCTCCAGCAGCTTGCCGATCGCCGCGTCGAGCGTCGTGCCCAACAGCGTGGCCCGCTTGTTCTCGGTTTTGGCGCCCAGATCTTCGAAACAGGCGCCGAGAGCAAGGAATTCGCCGAGCGAGTCCCAACGCAGATGGTTCTCCTCGACGAGCTGATGCACGTGCTTGGGTGCCGAACCGCCTGCACCGGTCTCATACATCCCGCCGCCCGCCATCAGCGGCACGATCGACAGCATTTTCGCGCTGGTGCCCAACTCCAAGATCGGGAAGAGGTCAGTCAGGTAGTCGCGCAAGATGTTTCCGGTCGCGGCGATGGTGTCCTGTCCGCGGGTCACCCGCTCCAGCGTGTACCGCATGGCCCACACCTGCGGCATGATCTGGATGTGCACGCCCTCGGTGTCGTGTTCCTTCAAATAGGTCTTGACCTTCTTGCGCAACTCCACCTCGTGCGGGCGTTCGGTGTCCAGCCAGAACAACACCGTCATACCCGACACGCGCCCACGATTGACGGCCAGCTTGACCCAGTCCCGGATCGCCGCGTCCTTCACGATCGGCATGCGCCAGATGTCACCGGCCTCGACGTCCTGGCTGAGCAACACCTCGCCGGTGTCGATGTCGACGATGTTCGCGACGCCGTCGGAGGGGATTTCGAACGTCTTGTCGTGGCTGCCGTACTCCTCGGCCTTCTGCGCCATCAGGCCGACGTTCGGAACGGTGCCCATCGTCGTCGGGTCGAACTGACCGTTGGTCTTACACCAGTTGATCATCTCCTGATACATGCGGGAGAAGGTGGATTCGGGGTTCACCGCCTTGGTGTCCTTGGTCCGTCCGTCGGCGCCGTACATCTTGCCGCCGAGCCGGATCATCGCGGGCATCGACGCGTCCACGATCACGTCGCTTGGCGAGTGGAAGTTCGTGATGCCGCGGGCCGAGTCGACCATGGCGAGTTCGGGACGGTGTTCGTGCACCGCGTGGATGTCCTGGATGATCTCTTCGCGTTGTGACGCGGGCAGCGACTCGATCTTGTCGTAGAGATCCGACATCCCGTTGTTGACGTTGACGCCGAGCTCGTCGAGCACCTCCTGGTGCTTGGCGAACGCGTCCTTGTAGAAGACCTTCACGCAGTGGCCGAACACGATGGGATGGCTGACCTTCATCATCGTCGCCTTGACGTGCAGGGAGAACATCACGCCGGTCTTGTAGGCGTCCTCGATCTGCTGTTCATAGAACTCGCACAGCGCCTGCTTGCTCATGAACATGCTGTCGATGATGTCGCCGTCGTCGAGCACCACCTCCGGCTTGAGCACGATCGTCTCGCCGCCCCTGGTCTCGAGCACCATCTTGACCTTGCGGTCTTTGTCCAACGTCATCGACTTCTCGCCGTGGTAGAAGTCGCCACCCTTCATGGTCGCGACGTGCGTGCGCGACGCCTGCGACCACTCACCCATGCTGTGCGGATGCTTGCGCGCGTACTCCTTGACCGCCTTGGGTGCGCGGCGGTCCGAATTACCTTCGCGGAGCACCGGATTGACGGCGCTGCCGAGAACCTTGGCGTAGCGCTCCTTGATTTCCTTCTCGTCGTCGTTCTTCGGCTCCCCCGGATAGTCGGGGAGGTCGTAGCCCTTGGCCTTCAACTCCTTGATGGCCGCCAACAGCTGGGGCACCGAGGCGCTGATGTTCGGCAGCTTGATGATGTTGGTGGCCGGGTCATGCGTGAGCGCACCGAGGGTGGCCAGGTTGTCGGGCACCCGCTGCTCTTCGGTGAGGCGGTCGGAGAACTCGGCGAGGATCCGGGCCGCCACCGAGATGTCGCTGCTCTCGATCTCGATGCCGGCCGGGTCGGTGAACGTTCGGATGATCGGCAGAAAGGCGTAGGTCGCCAGCAGCGGCGCCTCGTCCGTCAGCGTGTAGATGATCGTCGGCTTCTCGTCGCTCATGTCATGTCTCCCGGCGTCGGTGTCGGCTATCAGTATCGCGTCGGATACGAACCTACGCGTGCCCAAGATGGGGACATTTGCCCCATGCCCGGACCGGCAAACCCCCAGCAGAATCGCATCATGATCACCCAGTGGCAGCCATGACCTGGCTTGCGATACGCTTCTGGTCGGTCATGAGTGTCAGCGTCAAGCCCCGGCTCGCTGGCCGGCAACCCTCCAACCGCGGTGGGGTGCCCCGGGTGATGACCAGGTTGAGTAGCTGCTGAGACACTTCAAAGCAGACGGCTACAAGGCAAGCGCGGGTCCGTCGGACGGGCCCCCAGAGTAGATAGATGGAGGCCGTTTCCTATGAGCACGCCAGAAGACCCGACGGCAAACTGGTCGTTCGAGACCAAACAGGTCCACGCCGGGCAGACCCCCGACAGCGCCACCAACGCGCGGGCGCTGCCGATCTACCAGACGACGTCGTACACGTTCAACAGCACCGAGCACGCCGCCGCCCTTTTCGGCCTCGCCGAGCCGGGCAACATCTACACCCGGATCATGAACCCTACCCAGGACGTGGTCGAGCAGCGCATCGCCGCACTCGAAGGCGGGGTTGCCGCACTGTTCCTCGCCTCGGGCCAGGCCGCGGAGACGTTTGCGATCCTCAACCTCGCCAACTCCGGTGACCACATCGTGTCCAGCCCCCGGCTGTACGGCGGCACCTACAACCTGTTCCACTACACGCTGCCCAAGCTCGGCATCAACGTCAGCTTCGTCGAGAACCCCGACGACCTTGACTCGTGGCGGGCGGCCGTGGCGCCAAACACCAAGGCGTTCTTCGGCGAGACCATCTCCAACCCGCAGAACGACATCCTCGACATCCCCAACGTCGCGGCGGTCGCGCACGAGGCCGGGGTTCCGCTCATCGTCGACAACACCGTAGCCACGCCCTACCTGATCCAGCCGCTGCGCCACGGCGCCGACATCGTCGTGCATTCGGCCACCAAGTACCTGGGCGGCCACGGCGCGGCGATCGCAGGTGTGATCGTCGACGGCGGCACCTTCGACTGGACGAATGGAAACTTCCCCGGCTTCACCACACCCGACCCCAGCTACCACGGGGTGGTGTTCGCCGAGCTGGGCCCGCCCGCGTACGCGCTCAAGGCCCGGGTTCAGCTGCTGCGCGACATGGGTTCGGCGGCGGCGCCGTTCAACGCCTTCCTCGTCGCACAGGGCCTTGAGACGCTCAGCCTGCGCGTCGAACGCCACGTGGCCAACGCCAAGCGGGTCGCCGAGTTTCTCGCCGCCCACCCGGACGTGACCTCGGTGAACTACGCGGGCCTGCCCAGCTCACCGTGGTACGAGCTGGGCCGCAAGCTGGCCCCGAAGGGCACCGGCGCGGTGCTGGCGTTCGAACTGGCTGGCGGCATCGATGCGGGTAAGGCGTTCGTCAACGCGTTGACGCTGCACAGCCACGTCGCCAACATCGGCGACGTGCGCTCGCTGGTGATCCACCCCGCGTCGACCACTCACGCGCAGCTGACCCCGCAGGAGCAGCTGGCGACGGGTGTGACCCCTGGGCTGGTGCGGCTGGCGGTCGGCATCGAGGGAATCGACGACATCATCGCCGACCTCGAGCAGGGTTTCGCGGCCGCGAAGCCGTTCCACGCCGCCGCAGAGAGCGATCCGGCGACCGTCTCGGCGTTTTAGCGGACGCTCCCGAGGACTATGACGTGACAATCTTTGACGTGCCCACCGACGTGTTGCCGGCAGAGGGCGAGGTCGCGATCGTCGACATCGGCTCGCTGACGCTCGAGAACGGCGCCGTCGTCGACGATGTCTCCATCGCCGTCCAGCGGTGGGGCGAACTCTCGCCCAACCGCGACAACGTCGTGGTGGTGTTGCATGCGCTGACCGGTGATTCGCACATCACGGGTCCTGCGGGTCCTGGTCACCCGACCGCCGGTTGGTGGGACGGTGTGGCAGGCCCAGGCGCGCCGATCGACACCGACCGCTGGTGCGCGGTCGCCACCAACGTGTTGGGCGGCTGCCGCGGGTCAACCGGTCCGAGTTCGCTTGCCCGCGACGGAAAGCCATGGGGCTCAAGGTTTCCGCTGGTTTCCATTCGCGACCAGGTGGAGGCCGACGTCGCCGCGCTCGCGGCACTCGGCATCGACGAGGTCGCCGCGGTGGTCGGCGGCTCGATGGGCGGTGCCCGCGCGTTGGAGTGGATGGTTGCCCACCCCGACAACGTCCGGTCGGCGCTGGTGCTGGCGGTCGGCGCCCGTGCGACCGCCGATCAGATCGGCACGCAGAGCAGCCAGATCGCCGCGATCAAGTCCGATCCGAACTGGCAAAACGGCGACTATTACGGCACCGGACGATCGCCGGACCTCGGCATGGAGATCGCCAGGAGGTTCGCCCACCTGACCTACCGCGGCGAGGTCGAGCTGGACGACCGGTTCGGCAACGACGGCCAGGGCGACGAGGATCCCGCGACCGGCGGCCGCTACGCGGTGCAGAGCTACCTCGAGCATCAGGGTCACAAGCTGCTGAGCAGGTTCGACGCCGGCACCTACGTCGCGCTGTCCGAGTCGTTGTCCAGCCACGACGTCGGTCGGGGCCGAGGCGGCATCGCGGCGGCGCTCGGCAACTGCCACGTGCCGGTGATCGTCGGCGGCATCACCTCCGACCGGCTGTATCCACTGCGGCTGCAGCAGGAATTAGCCGGGCTGCTCCCGGGTTGTGCGGAGTTGAAAGTTGTCGACTCGATGTATGGCCACGACGGGTTCCTCGTCGAGACCGAAGCAGTCGGCGCCCTGATCCGCGAGACATTGGAGCTGGCCACCAGGTGACAGCGATGAGCCACTCGGGCAAAGAGCCGACAGCAGAGGTGTCGCAGCAGCGATCCCTGTCGTTCGGCGCGGAGGCCGCGGCGTACGAACGCGGCAGGCCGTCGTATCCACCCGAGGCCATCGACTGGCTGTTGCCTCGGAACGCCAGGGATGTCCTCGACCTCGGCGCGGGTACCGGCAAGCTGACCACCCGGCTCGTCGAGCGGGGACTCGGCGTCGTCGCGGTGGACCCGATCCCGGAGATGCTCGAGCTGCTGAGCCATTCCCTGCCCGACACGCCCGCGCTGCTCGGCACCGCAGAGGACATCCCGCTGCCCGACGACAGCGTGGACGCGGTGCTCGTCGCGCAGGCCTGGCATTGGTTCGATCCCGTACGCGCTGTCTCCGAGGTCGCCAGGGTGCTGCGGCCGGGCGGACGCCTCGGCCTGCTCTGGAACACCCGCGACGAGCGGATGGGATGGGTGAAGGACCTCGGCCGCGTCATCGGCCACGAGGACGACCCGTACAGCCAGAGGGTCACGCTGTCGGCGCCGTTCGAGAACATCGAACGCCATCAGGTGGAGTGGACGAGCTATCTGACCCCGCAGGCGCTCATCGACCTCGTCGCATCCCGCAGCTACTGCATCACCTCACCGGCCGACGTGCGCACCCAGACGCTGGAAAAGGTGCGCGAGTTACTCGCGACTCATCCCGCGCTTGCCAACAGCACCGGGCTGGCGCTGCCCTACGTCACGGTGAGCATTCGCGCGACCCTCCCCTAAACGCCCAAACGCATCGCGGTCAGCCGTCGCCGAACCAGCGCGTCAGCGCGGCCCGCAGCGTTGCCGCGTCATCGGCACCGAATGTGTCTGCGGCCCAGGCGACGTAGCCGTCGGGACGGATGAGCAATGCGGCCGGTCCGTCGGCCATCGAGGCCGTCACAACGCTCACTCGGTCTGCCCACCCGGCCGCTGCCACCTCTGCGGCGCCGCCGGAAAGGTCGAGAAGCACCGGTCGGGCATCGTGCAGCAACTCGGCGGCCCGGCGGCCGTCGTCGAGGACGAGCTCTGGCACCATCAGGCCGGACAGCCGATGGTCGTCACCGACGTCATAGCGGACGTCGGAGCCGGCAAGCAGCCCGGCCAAGTGTGTTGTGACGTCCGGCTTGCCCACCAGCTCGCCGAAAAGCTCTCGTAGCGCGGCGACTTCGGGTCCCGGCGCCGCAAGCGCGAGCTGAGCCTGCGAATGCATCATCACCCGCTGCCCCACCGGGTAGCGCTCAGACTCGTAGGTGTCGAGCAGATCCGCAGCCGCCCAACCGTTGAGCACGCCGGCAAGTTTCCAGCCGAGGTTGACGGCGTCCTGCATGCCGAGGTTCAGTCCTGGACCGCCCATCGGGGAGTGCACGTGCGCGGAATCCCCGACCAGTAACACCCGGCCTGCGCGGTAGCGGTCGGCTTGACGGGAATTTATCCCGTCGATGCGGCGCAGCGCGTGCGGGCCCGGCCCTTTCGGCGGCTGCAGCGGTACGTCGGCGCCGATGATGCGACGGAGGCTGTCGCGGAGCTCGTCGAGCGACATCGGCCCCTCGGCACTGCCTACCGTCCAGCCGTACTCCACTGACCCCAGCAACGGCCGGGTTGGGTCGAGCGGAAAAGCGATGACGGTGCCGTCGGTGAACCTGTTGTGGCCGAACGGCAGAAGGCCGAAACCCGGAATCTCGTAACCGCGGCCAGCCACCAGGAGCTCTTCGGGCAGGTGGACGTGGGCGATTCTGCTGACGATCGGCGACGTGGCGCCGGGAAAGCCGATGCCTGCGGACTTGCGCACCATGCTGCGACCGCCGTCGGCGCCAACCAGGTAGGTGGCGTCCATGCGGTAGGCCCGCCCCTCGGTCGCCACTGTCAGCGCGACGTTCTGCTCGCCCGCGTGCAATGCGGTCAGCGCGTGACCCCATCGAACGTCGACCCCGAGATCACGCGCCCGCTTCTCAAGCAGGCGGACCAACCGCGGTTGCTGGATGAGCAGTGCGTACATCGGGTTGTTCTCGATGCCGAGGAAGTTCAGCGACACCCCCGCGAACATCCAGCCGTACGCCGGCGTCGGCGGGCCCTCGTCGCCGCCGAACGCATGGTAGAGGCCGCGCATATCGAGTTGCCGGATCACTTGTCCGACAAGGCCGTTGGCCTTCGGCTCGTCACTCGGTGCAGGCAGCCTGTCGAGAACGACCGGACGTACACCCGCAAGCGCCAGCTCGCACGCCAGCATCAGGCCGTTGGGTCCGGCGCCTGCGATGACGACGTCGGCGGATTCGACGGTCATTTCTTTCTCCTCGTGGTCTTGACGGGTGCGGGTAGACCGGCGGCCACCTCGGCGAAACCGCTGCGGATCAGCGTCGTGATGGGGACGGGAGGATCCGCCCTCACGTAGAGCTCCGTCGCCGCGTCGCCGACGGCACGGACCACGGCGCTGACGAGCCGGGGGTAGATGTCGCGATCCGGGTCGGTGCCGGTCCGCTGCGCGATCACCGCCATCCACTCGTCGAACAGCTCCTTGTTCGCGGCGTCACGGATCTCGGGTCTCATCAACAGCTTTCGGACCTCGGCGAGCTCGGTGCGGCTCGGGATCTTGTTTTCCTCACCGGTTGCGTCGCGGAAGTCTTCCTCCAGCGGCGCGATCACGGCTTCGGTGATCGACGTCCACAGCGGCTCGTCGGCTGGACGCTCCCTCAGCACGGAGATGCTGCGGCGCAGGCGCTCGGTCTGGCGGTAGGCCAGCGCCTCGTACTTTCCGGTGAAGTAGTTGTTGAAGGTCCGCAGCGAGACGCCCGCCAGTTCCGCGATGGCCTCCCGCGTCACCGATTCGAGGCCGTTTTCGAATGCGAGCTTCAGCGCGGCGTCGCTCAGCGCTCGCCGGGTGTCTAGCTTCTTTCGCTCCCGAAGTCCGGTCATACCCCCACCGTACCGGAACTTGCACAGCGGGCAAGTTTGCCTGGCAGGCAGGAATCTAGCTGGTGCCCAACGGGTCGATCGTCGCGGCGATGTAGAGAACGGCCGCGCTGGCCGTCGTCGTGGTGAAGAGGTCGATGCCCTTGCTGCGAACCACCAGCAGACCCGCGCGATCGTCGGAGAGCGCAAGCCGAAGGGCCGCCGCGACGGCGACGCCGATACCGAGCACCAGAGCGCCGCGACGCCAGTATCCGGCGATCACCAAGCCGAACGCGGCCAGGAAGATGAGGCCAACCAGCAGGATCGGCCACTGACCGCGGAACAGCTTCATCGGACGCGCTCGGCTAACTCGACGACGTTGACCAACAGGAACGCCCTTGTCAGCAGGCCGACACCGCCGGGGTTCGGGGACACGTGGCCCGCCACGTCCCACACGTCGGGCGCCACGTCACCGACCAGCTTCCCGTTCTCGTCGCGGCTGACGCCGACGTCGACGACGGCGGCGCCGGGCCGGACCATCTCGCCCGTCACCATGTGCGGCACGCCTGCGGCGGCGATGACGATGTCGGCCTCCCGGGTCAACTGCGGGAGATGTCGAGTTGCGGTGTGGCACAACGTCACCGTGGCGTTCTCGGATCGCCGGGTGAGCAACAGCCCGAGCGGTCGGCCCACCGTGACGCCCCTGCCGATCACCACCACCCCGGCGCCCGCGATCTCCACCTCATAGCGCCGAAGCAGGTGCACGATGCCGCGCGGTGTGCACGGCAGCGGTGCCGGCTCATTGAGCACCAACCGGCCCAGGTTCATCGGATGCAGCCCGTCGGCGTCCTTGCCGGGGTCGAGCCGCTCAAGCGCGGCGTTCTCGTTGAGGTGCTTGGGCAGCGGCAGCTGCACGATGTAGCCGGTGCATTCGGGATTGGCGTTCAGCTCGTCGATGGTCTCGTCGAGCTCGGCCTGGCTGATGTCGGCAGGCAGATCGCGGCGGATCGACGTGATCCCGACCTTCGCGCAGTCGGCGTGCTTGCCGCGCACATAGGCCTGCGAGCCTGGGTCGTCTCCGACCAGCACCGTGCCAAGGCCCGGCGTCCGTCCCGCGGCGGTCAGCGCCGCCACCCGTTCGGAGAGGTCGACGAATATCTCGTCCCGGGTTGCCTTACCGTCCAAAGTGATCGCACCCACGGCAGCCAGTCTGACATGTCGCTATGGCAGTCTTGCGGCCATGGAGTCTGCAGCCAGTGTGTTCGCCCCGGCCAAGCTCGGCCCGGTGACGCTGCGCAACCGCATCATCAAGGCGGCCACCTTCGAGGCGGCCACCCCCGACTCGCTCGTCACCGACGACCTGATCACCTATCACCGGCTGCCCGCCGCAGGCGGGGTCGGCATGACGACGGTCGCCTACCTTGCGGTGTCGAAAGGTGGGCGCACCGAGGGCAATGTGATCTGGTGGCGTCCCGAGGCCATCTCAGGCCTGCGCCGGCTGACCGATGCGATCCACGCCGAAGGCGCGGCAATCAGCGCGCAGATCGGCCATGCCGGGCCCGTCGCCAACGCCCGCACGACGAAGGCGACCGCCTACGCACCCGTGCGGTTCTTCAACCCGCTGTCGATGCGGTTCGCCAAGAAGGCCGGTCGCGACGACATCCGTGACATCATCGACGCGCACGCCGCCGCGGCGCGGTTCGCGATCGAGGCGGGATTCGATGCCGTCGAGATCCATCTTGGCCACAACTATTTTGCGAGCTCCTTCCTCAGCCCGCTGATCAACAGGCGTGACGACGAGTTCGGCGGCTCTCTGGAGAACCGCGCCAAGGTCGCGCGCGGCATGGTGATGGCCGTGCGCCGAGCCGTGGAGAAGGAAGGCACCCCGATCGCCGTCACCGCCAAGCTCACGATGACCGACGGAGTCCGGGGCGGCATCTCGCTCGACGAGTCCATCCAGACGGCCAAGTGGTTGGAGGAGGACGGCGGACTGGACGCCATCGAGCTCACCGCGGGCAGCTCGCTGGTGAACCCGATGTACCTGTTTCGCGGGGATGCCCCGATCAAGGAGTTCGCGGGCGCATTCAAGCCGCCGCTGAGGTGGGGCATCCGGATGACCGGCAAGAAGTTCCTGCGCGAATACCCTTATCGGGAGGCGTTTCTGCTGCGCGACGCCAAGAAATTCCGCGCGGAGCTGACGACACCGCTGATCCTGCTCGGCGGCATCACCAACCGCGAGACCATGGACCTGGCGATGGCCGAGGGGTTCGACTTCGTCGCGATGGGACGGGCGCTGCTCGCCGAGCCCGACCTGATCAACCGCATCCGCGACGACGGCGACGCGCACAGCGTGCTTTCGGCGTGCACGCACTGCAACAAATGCATGGCCACCATTTACAGCCACACCCACTGCGTGGTGACCGGGTCGCCGGACCGACGTCCGACCTCCCTAACCGCACCGTAGAAACAACGCGATACCTATAGAGTTGGTCGCGATGAGCCGCCCAGCCCCGCCCGCGCTGACCGTTCGCAACGACGGGTCAGCACGCACCTTCGCCGCTGGAAACGATGTCGTCATCGGTCGCGACCTTCGCGCCGACGTCCGCATCGCCCACCCACTGATCTCCCGGGCACACCTGGTGCTGCGGTTCGATCAGGGCCGGTGGATAGCCATCGACAACGGCAGCCTCAACGGGATGTACGTCAACGGCCGCCGGGTGCCGACCGTCGACATCCAAGACGGCCAGAACATCAACATCGGCAACCCGGACGGTCCCGCGCTGACGTTCGAGGTGGGCAGGCAGCAGGCCACCGGCAGGCCGCCGACGACGTCGATCCCGGTCACCGGCCGCCCGAGCGGCAGCTGGCCCAGCCAGCCGCCGCCGTCCACGCAACAACCGCCCGTCTCCCGACCGCAGCCGTACACCACCGGTCAGCAGCCGCCCTACCCGTCTACCCAGCAGCCGCGCTACCCGAGCGCCCCGCAGCCGAGCTACACCGGCTCCCAGCCGCAGCCCGCCCGTCCGCCGAGCGTCGTATCGCAGCAGGCGGCGCAGCCGCTGTCCCAGCCGGCTCTCGAGTCGGTGACGGCGATCGGCCCGATGGCCGCACCGCGCTCCAGCGAGGGCAACCTCGCGACGAGCATGCTGAAGATCCTGCGGCCCGGCCGTCCCGCGGACTCCTCCGCGCCGGGCTCGGTCAAAATCGGCCGCAACACCGACAACGACATCGTCATCTCCGACGTGCTGGCGTCGCGCCATCACGCGACCCTGGTGCCGACCGGCACGGGCACCGAGATCCGCGACAACCGCAGCATCAACGGGACGTTCGTCAACGGGTCGCGCGTCGAAAGCGCCCTGCTGAACGAGGGCGATACGGTCACCATCGGCAACGTCGACCTGGTGTTCCGTGGCGGCACTCTGGTCCGCCGCACCGAGACCACCGCGGCCAGCGGCACCGGCGGCCTTGACGTGCACGGCGTCACGTGGACCATCGAGGGCAACAAGACGCTGCTGCACAACATCTCGCTGACGGCGCGGCCCGGCACATTGACGGCCGTGATCGGGCCGTCGGGCGCCGGCAAGTCCACCTTCGCGCGGTTGGTCGCCGGCTACACCCACCCGACGGAGGGCACGGTGGCCTTCGAGGGCCACGACATCCACGCCGAGTACGCATCGCTGCGGTCCCGGATCGGGATGGTGCCCCAGGACGACGTGGTGCACGGCCAGCTGACCGTGGAGCAAGCGCTGATGTTCGCGGCCGAGCTGCGGCTGCCGCCGGACACCAACAAAGAGGACCGCGAGCGGGTCGTCGCGCAGGTGCTCGAGGAACTCGAGATGACGCAGCACCGCAAGACCCGCGTCGACAAGCTCTCGGGTGGTCAGCGCAAGCGCGCATCCGTGGCAATGGAACTGCTGACCGGTCCGTCGCTGTTGATCCTGGACGAGCCGACGTCAGGCCTTGACCCCGCGCTGGACCGGCAGGTCATGACGATGCTGCGCCAGCTCGCAGACGCGGGCCGCGTCGTGCTTGTCGTCACCCACTCGCTGTCCTACCTCGACGTGTGCGATCAGGTGTTGCTGCTGGCGCCGGGCGGCAAGACCGCATTCTGCGGGCCACCCAGCCAGATCGGCGCCGCGATGGGCACGACGAACTGGGCCGACATCTTCAGCGGGGTCGCGCGCGACCCGGACGCGGCCTACCAGCGATACATCGCTGCGACCGGGCCCACGCCGCCGCAGCCGCCCGCGCAAACGCCTGCGGATCTCGGCAACCCGACGCGCACCAGCGTGCGACGACAGTTCTCCACGATCGCGCGGCGCCAGATGAGGCTGATCATCTCCGACCGCGGTTACTTCATCTTCCTGGCGTTTCTGCCGTTCATCATGGGCGTGCTTTCGCTTTCGGTGCCGGGAGACGTCGGCTTCGGCGTGCCCGTTCCCGCGATACAGGGCGGTGAAGCGCCCAACGAACCGGGCCAGATCCTGGTGCTGCTCAACGTCGGCGCCATCTTCATGGGCACGGCGCTGACAATTCGCGCACTGATCGGCGAGCGGGCGATCTTCCTGCGCGAGCAGGCCGTCGGGTTGTCCACCACCGCCTACCTGATGGCCAAGGTCTTCGTCTTCGCCGCGTTCGCGGTGTTGCAGGCGAGCATCGTCACCGGCATCAACATCTGGGGCAAGAAGTGGGGCCCCGGCGCCGTCACCAGTGGCGCGGTGATCCCCAACCGGAGCCTCGAATTGTTCACCGACATGGCGGCCTGCTGTGTGGCCGCGGCGATGGTCGGCCTGGCGCTGTCGGCGTTGGCCAAATCGAACGAGCAGATCATGCCGCTGCTGGTGATCGCGATCATGTCGCAGCTGGTGTTCCAGGGCGGCATGATCCCGGTGACGGGCCGCATCGGGCTCGACCAGTTGTCGTGGGTCACGCCTGCCCGGTGGGGATTCGCCAGCACCGCGTCGACGATCGATCTCCTACGGCTGGTACCGGGTCCGCTGACGCCGCAGGACTCGCATTGGCGGCACACCCCCGGCGCGTGGTGGTTCAACATCGGCATGCTCGGGTGTATCTGCGTCGGCTACTTGAGCTTTGTCCGATGGAAGATCCGGCTCAAGGGCAAATAGCTTGCTGGCGCTGTCGGTTGGCTAATTCTGTGCAGCCGCGTTTGAGGCCGTAGGAAATTGGTGCACTGAGCACCCTCAGACACGCGCTAGGCTGGGTTTACGTAGCCACGATTCACGTGCGCGACGCCGACTTGGCATATCGAAGAATGGATGGACAGCTATGTCTGCAAGGAAGCAGGGCGTTCGCCTGATCGCCGCGGCGGCTGCCGCAGGAGCATTGTTGGGCGCGACCGCCGCGACGGCATCGGCGTGGCCGATCCCGCTGACCTCCGAGGACAACAACTACCTCGGCGCGGTCCGCGGCGCATGGCCCGTCGACGATGACACATTGCTGATGGCGGGTCGCGGGGCGTGCCGCCTGCTCTACACCGGTTCGGGCACCCAGGGCGCAATCGACCAGACCGCGTCACTCTACGGCGCAAACCCCGATCAGGCCGCCGTCGTGGTGCGGGCCGCGCGCGGAAACTTCTGCACGCAGGCTCCTGGCTGAGCCCACCGGGCGTCTTACTCGCCGTGCACGTCGAGCCCGTGAGCGGCGGCAAAGGCCAGCGCCTGCTCGATATCGATCCGCGCGCCCCGCACGGAGGCGGTGGTCCACAGCGTCGGGTCGATGCGCGCGCCCCGCAGGTCGGCTTCCTCCAGTCGGGCGTCCTGCGTGCGGGCTCCGCGCAGATCCGCGCGACGTAACACCGCCTTGCGCAGATCCGCCTTCACCAGGCTGGTCTCGCTCAGCCGGCAATCCGACAGGTCGACGCCACGCAGGTCGCAGTCGCCGAGCACCGCCAATGTGAAGTCCACCTCGACGAACGTCACCGGTCGCAGCCGACATTCGGTGAATACCGAACCGAGCAAGCTGCAATGACGAAACGTGCTGTGCCACAACGTTGTCCGGCGGAACTTGCAGTTACGGAAAGCCGACCCGACATGTTCTGACTCACCGAGATCGACACCGCTGAAGTCGCATTCGGTGAACACGGCGCGTTCGGTCCGCAGCCGATTCAGGTCCTCGTCACGAAAATCGTGCTCGACGAATTCCCGTTCAGTCCAAACGGTTTCGGCTTCGGTCACGCGCTCAGCCGGGTACTGACGGAAGCACGTTCAGCGCGTACTCCGTGACGGCGATCAGCGCCGCCGTCGAGGAGTGCCGATCCCTTGCGTCCACGGTGATGATCGGGATTTCATCGGACAGCGCCAGCGCCTTGCGCACCTCGTGCGGGGCATGCCTTGGCGCGCCGTCGAATTCGTTGATCGCGATGAGGAAAGGCATGTGCCGGGCCTCGAAGAAGTCCACCGCCGCGAAGCTGTCCTGAAGACGGCGGCAGTCCACCAGGATGATGGCGCCGATCGCACCGCGGACCAGGTCGTCCCACATGAACCAGAACCGTCGCTGACCCGGGGTGCCGAACAGATAAAGCACAAGGCTCTCATCCAGCGTGATCCTGCCGAAGTCCATCGCCACCGTCGTCGTCCGCTTATCCGGTGTGAGCTCGATGCCGTCGAGCCCAGCGGATGCATTGGTGACGATCGCCTCGGTGCGCAGCGGCATGATCTCGGAGACCGCACCGACGAACGTGGTCTTGCCAACCCCGAAACCGCCGGAGATGACGATCTTCGTCGACGCCTTTTCGTGGCCCTCAGAGTGCGCGTAAGCCACGGAGGGTCCTTCCTATCAGTTCACGCCGTTCGTCGATGCTCGACCGATCGGTCAAGGTGGTGCGTACCCGGAGATGACCTGCGGCCACGAGGTCACCGATCAGCACACGGGCCACGCCGACGGGTAACGATAGTCGGGCGGCAATCTCGGCGACCGACGGGCTGTTCCCGCACATCGCGCAAATCTGCGCCCGCACATCGTTTCCCGGCCATCGCCCCGGCGTGTCGGAGACCACGGCCTCGATCGGGGCCTCCAGCGGAAGGCTGACGCGCGAGTCGGTGCGCCCCGCCGTCAGCGTGTATGGCCGTACCAGGCTCGGCTGGTCGTCTTGGGCGAAACGCTCGAGATCGTCCACGCGTCGCTCACGAGTGTTGTGGTGCTCGTCGTGGCGACTGGACGACGCTGCCGACCCGCTCGACCAGCATCGCCATCTCGTAGCCGATCTGGCCGATGTCGCATCCGGTAGTGGCCAGCGTCGCGAGGTTGGAGCCGTCGCCGACGCGCATCAGCAGCAAGTAGCCGTTCTCCATCTCGACGACGGACTGCAACACGTAGCCGCCGTTGAAGAGTTGCGACGCACCGGTCGACAGACTGGCCAGGCCAGACGCCACCGCAGCGAGCTGGTCTGCCCGCTCGATCGGCATGTGCTCGCTGGCGGCCATCAGCAGACCGTCCGCGGACACCAGAACCGCGTGGGTGACACCGGATACGTCGCGGGCGAACTTCGAGACCAGCCAGTCGAGCGAATCGCGCTGCGTCGAACTTGCGCTCCTGCCCTCCGGAAAGGTCATTCGTTATCGGTTCCTCTGGTCTCCTGGGCGTGCGCCCGCGCGGCGTGCACGCCGCCGAAATGGCTGCTCATGCTCGCGCGAACAGCCTCAGGATCGCGCACCGGTACCGCTTGCGCTCCGGTACCGAGTTCGGCCGCCGACTCTACCTCGTCATCGTCATCATGGCTGCGGTGCGCTCCCCCGTTGGAGTGCACCTCGTTGGCAGCGTGACGCGCCTGCGGGCCCGCCGCCGTGCCCGGCACCAGGCGGGCGCCGGGATCGCGCATCGGCAGCCCGTGCTCGGTGTGCGTCTCGACCGGGGCGTCGGCGGCCGCTTCTGCCACCGACCAACCGTGATCCCAGACCGACTCCCAGTTCAGGTCACTGCTGTTGGCCAGGTCGGACGGATCGACCAACCACTCCGAGAGCATCCGCTGATAGATCGCATCGTCGGCCCCCGACGTCGTCGAGGAGGCTTCCTCGGCGATCTGCGGCAACACCTGAGGCGCCGGCTCGGGTTCAGGCTCGTGTGCGCCATTGGTGCCGTTGACCGACGCCTGGCCGCGGGAGGCGAAGAACGCGGAGGTGTCGACGGGCGCCTGCCGCAGCGGTGTTGCGACCCGCTCCTCCAACGCCTCGTCGTCAGCCTCCTGGTCGGTCTCGTCGTCGTAGGCGACCACTGGCTCGTCGGCGTACCCGTCGTCGTACTCGTCGTCGTAGGCGAGCTCCGACTCGTCGTCGTCCTCGTACTCGGCCTCGGGCACCGGCGCCAGATCCCCCTCCGCCGGGGACCCTGAGATGCCGCTGGCACCGGGGCTGCGTTGCGGCAACAGCGTGACGGGCAGTTCGGAGTGCCCGTTGAGCTGACCCGCGCCGACCTCGTCGCCGTGGTCGGCATAGTTGTTGTATTCGTTGTAGTCGTTATCGGCCTCACCGAGGCCCATCGCGGTCGCCATCCCCGAATGCACATCGGTTGGGGTGCTCTGCTGGCCGGTGTCGAACTGGTCGCGCATGCCTGCGCGCAGAAGCAGCTCCGACGGCACGTATACCCCGGCGGTGGTGCCCGAGTTCGCTTCTCCCGCAATGGTGCTGCGCAGTCGAACCACCAGTCCGTGCTGCTGGGCCAGCCTGCCGACCACGAACAGACCCATGTGTCGTGCGGTGTAGGGCGTCACCTCGCCACCGGACTGCAGGCGCGTGTTGGCCACTCGCAGATCGGACTCGGTCATTCCGAGCCCGATGTCGCTGACCTCGATGACCAGCCCGCCGTTTCCCGTGTGCACGGCCGACACCCGCACCTGCGAGATCGGCGGCGAATAGCGCAGCGCGTTGTCGAGCAGCTCGGCGAGCAGGTGCACGAGGTCACCCGCGACCGATCCGATGATCTCGCTGGCGGGCACCGTCGCGGTCACGACGCGGGTGTAGTCCTCGACCTCGGACGCGGCGGCGTTGATGAGGGCCGCGACGGGCACCGGCTCGGCCTGCTCGCGCGGCACCTTCGAGCCCGCGAGGACCAACAGGTTGGCTCCGTTTCGGCGCATCCGGGCGGCCAGGTGATCGAGCCGGAACAGGCTCTCCAGCCGATCCGGGTCCTCCTCGTTGCGCTCCAGCCGGTCGATGAGCGAGAGCTGCTGGTCGACCAGCGTGCGGCTGCGCCGCGAGAGCGTCTCGAACATGTCGCTGACCTGCAGCTGAAGCCGGCTCTGCTCACCGGCCAGCAAGACTGCCTGCTCGTGCAGTTCGTCGACGGCGTGGGCGACCTGGCCGACCTCTTCGGTGGTGTGCACCGGGATCGGCTCGACGGGTCCTGGCTCCTCGCCGGAGCGCACCCGGTCGATTTCGCGCGCCAGGTCGTCATGCGCCACCCGAAGGGCGCTGTCGCGCAGCGTGCGCAAGGGACGGATCAGCGACCGGGCCACCAGCGTGACCAGCAGCAGGGCCAGCAGGATCGCGGCGAGAACGATCGCCGAATCGCGGATGGCTTCCGTGCGCGCCGCCGCAGCCTGGTCGGCGACGGCGCCGGTTATCGAGGGCGCCGTCTTGTCGATCAAGGTGGCCGCGACCCGATCCGTGGTCTGCAGCGATCCGAGGAGTTCGGGATTGCCGACGATCGGCACATTGGGGTCCGAGATGAGGGCCGTGCGGTGGATGTACTCGCGCTGCAACTGCTTGGCTTCCGGCGAGCCGACGCCCAGCACCTGGGCCATGCCTAACAGCGTCGACGGCTCGGTGCCTGCCACGGCGATCAGCCGGGAGCGCAGCTCAGGGTCGGGCAGCTCGGCGCCTGCGTTGACGACGAGCTGCTCCATCATCATCAGCCCGCGGGCGCCGACAGCGCGGCTGAGGCCCTGCGCCTGGGCGCGGATGGTTTGGTCGTCAACCCGGACCAATCCGGTGATGGCGTCCTCGGCGGTCAGCAGGATCGGCACGTAGGTGGTCACCCGGTCGATCAGGGGGACGCTGTTGCCGATCTTGTTCACCTGCGCCTGCCCGCCCTCGAGCATGCTGTTGACGCCCTTCTGGACATCCTGCGGCACATCGGCGGTGCCGTTGACCCGACGCTGAAGTGCGGCGCGGCTGGAGTCGAAGGCGCCGATCGCGGCTTGCACGTCGCCGCCGGCGGCAGGAGCCAACAGCGCACCGTTGAGGGCGTTCATGTAGCTAACGATTGCCGGCACCATTTCGGCACGGTCAGCCGCGCGTTGCAGATCACGTGCTTCGACCACATTGGAGTAGATGCGCAAGCCGCCAAAGGCGCCGGCCAGAATTAGCGGCACCAAAGCAATCGCAAAGACCTTCCAACGGACCGGCCAATTCTTCAGCGACCATCGGGAGGGTCGTTTCGGTCGACCCTGCGCCTGGGCATCATCGTCGGTGACCAGCCCGTCCACCAGGTCTTGCTGGGTGAACGTGGTCATTGCTGCACCACCGCGCTACCGGCCGCTGGCCGGTCTTTTCCTACATGAGCGAGGTTCATAACGCTTCCTGCTGATTTTGCCCCTTTGCGGGCTGGCGTTCATCGCCTGGCAATTGATCGAGTATGCCAGTAGCAGGCGGGCGTTTCCACAATTCTTACTGAACAGCCAAGGTTCGGGGGTGCTGCCATAACACCCTTAGTCGACGTCTTAGCAAATGCCAATGGGGGGTACTTGCGACGACTGCCAATCTCGGGCGCCATCGGATTCACCAAGCAGGTCATCGGTTTGATCCTGAGCCGCAGTGATCTTCAGGAAGAGGGTCGGGCACAGGTCGACAAGGCCTCCAATCAGCTTGAGGCAGCCCGTAAAGAGGCCGAGGCCGAGAAGGCTCGCGCGAAGGCCAAGGCGCAGGAAACGCGCCGGAAGGCCGCTACCAAGTCCTGACAATCGAACGATCGAAGCACCCCCGTCCCGGCGGGGGTGCTTTGCAGGAAAAATGGCGGGTTGTGTTCAAAGTGATGTTCTTCTCGCCCCGCATCGCACCCAATACCGGCAACGCGATCCGCATGGTCGCGGCGACGGGCTGCGAGCTGCACCTCGTCGAGCCGCTCGGGTTCGAGCTGTCCGAACCCAAGCTGCGCCGGGCGGGCCTGGACTACCACGACCTCGCATCGGTGACCGTGCACACCGACCTCGCGACAGCGTGGGACGCGATCGCGCCGACGCAGGTGTACGCATTCACAGCGCACGCGACGGCGTCGTTTTCCGACATCGCCTACCAACCCGGCGACGTGTTGATGTTCGGCCCCGAGCCCACCGGTCTGGATGACGCGACACTGGCCGACCCGCACATCACCTCTCGGGTGCGGATTCCGATGCTGGCGGGCAGGCGATCACTGAACCTGTCCAACGCCGCGGCGGTCGCCGTCTACGAGGCATGGCGCCAGCATGGTTTCACCGGATCGATCTAGTCACCACCCATTCCAGTGCGTGAACTGCTCGGCGGGCAGGCGGTTGGCCCGCTTGAAGTCGGTGCCCTTGGTGTAGGCGATCGGGAACAGGCCGCCCTGGCGGTACTCCTCGAACGGAATGCCGAGGACCTCGGCGGCCAGCTTCTCGCCCTTTCCGGCCAGATGCAGCGTCGTCCACGCCGACCCGAGGCCGCGCGAGCGCAGCGCAAGCATGAAACTCCACACCGCGGGCAGAAGTGACCCCCAGAACCCGGCGCTGCCCGCTACCGCATCGTCGGGACTTCCCTCGAGGCACGGCACCAACATCACCGGCACCTCGTGAAGGTGTTCGTTGAGGTACTTCGCCGAACTCGTCATGGCGCCGATCTGGTCATCGCGGACATCGCCGCGCGTCGGTCGCTCCCGGTCGAGATAAGGAGTGGCGTTGTGCCGGTAGATGTCGGCGAGCGCCTTCTTCTTCTCCGGGTCGTCGACGAACACCCACTGCCAACCCTGGGCATTGGAACCCGTCGGCGCCTGCAGCGCCAAGTCGAGACACTCCATCAGCACCTCGCGCGGCACCGGCTTCTCCAGATCGAGCCGCTTGCGCACCGAGCGGGTGGTCGTCAGGACGTCATCGACGCTCAAGTTGAGGTTCATAGGATAAACACTAGCGAGATTACATTCGCTTCTATGGCAGTCGAATTCACACAAGAAGTGTCCAGCAGGCTTCAAGCCGACCACTCCGGGTGGCTGACCACGGTGGCCAGATCCGGTCAGCCGGTACCCAAGCTGGTGTGGTTCTACTTTGACGGCACCGACATCGTCGTCTACTCGATGCCCGATGCCGCCAAGGTCAGGCACATCTCAAGCCACCCGCGGGTGAGCCTGAACCTGGACTCCGATGGCAATGGCGGGGGCGTCATCGTGGTCGGCGGCGAGGCGACGGTCGAGGCGACGGAATCCGACCCGCGCGAGGACGGCCCGTACTGGAAGAAGTACCAGGCCGATGCCACGCAGTTCGGTCTCGCCGACGCGATGGGTGACTACAACACCCGGCTGAAGATCAGCATCGACAAGGTGTGGACCACACCGACCGAGGGCTGACATGCATACCGAATCCGATTTCGAGCGCCCGGTCCGACGATGGCAGGACATCCCGGGCTGGTTCCAATGGCGCAGCGCCCAGGAGGAGGCGGTCGCCCACTTCGGCGACGGGAGCCGGTTCGCCGAGGTGGGCTGCTATCTGGGTAAGAGCATCTGCTCGCTGGCCGAGGTGGTTCGCGACAGCGGCCTCGACATAACGCTCATCGGCGTCGACACCGCGCGGGGCAGCGGTGCCGAGGGCCGGGGAGACACCAATGCGCACGGTCCCGCGGTCGAGTACGGCGGCGGGACCTTCGCGGGCCTGCTGCACCGCAACGTGATCGCCTGCGGCGCAGCCGATCTGGTGCAACTGCTCATCAGCGACTCGGTTGCGGCTTCGCAATTGTTTCCCGACCGGTCACTGGCCTGGGTGCACATCGACGCGCGCCACGACTACGCCAGCGTCTCGGCTGATATCGCGGCGTGGGCGCCGAAGATCCGCGTCGGGGGTTGGCTGTCCGGAGACGATTTCAATGCCGAATGGTGGCCGGGCGTTGTCGGCGCCGTGCGCGATTCCCTGCCCGGCGCTACCGCCTGGTGGTCGACGCAGTGGAGGTGGATCAAGAGCCCTACCTGAAGTCGCGGCTGCGCGACGCGATCCGCATATCGAGCTTGCCGAGCCGGTCGGCGACGACGGTGACCGCGCCGGTGGCGTTCTGCACCTGACCACGGATCACCATGGCCGACGCGGTCTGCGCCAGCTTGCGGTAGCGCTTCCAAACCCCCTGCGAACACAGGATGTTGACCATGCCGGTCTCGTCCTCGAGGTTGATGAACGTCACGCCCTGCGCCGTCGCGGGCCGCTGCCGGTGTGTCACCGCCCCTGCCACCAGCACCCGGGTTCCGTCGGGCACCGACAGCAGCCGGTCTGCCGTGACGACTCCCATCGCGTCGAGATCCGCCCGCAGGAATTGGGTGGGGTAGCTGTCCGGCGAGATCCCGGTGGCCCAAACATCGGAGGCCGCCAGTTCCAGCTCGGTCATCCCCGGCAGGGTCGGAACGTGTGACGACGCCCCGACACCAGGCAGCCGGTCCGGCCGCTGGGTGGCGGCCGCGCCAGCGGCCCACAGTCCTTCGCGTCGGGTGATGCCGAAGCAGGCAAGCGCACCCGCCGTCGCGAGCGCTTCGGTCTGCGGAACGGAGAGCTGTACCCGGCCGGTCAGATCAAGCAGAGAACCGAATGACCCGTTGGCTTTTCGCTCCTCGGCGATCTTCTCGGCCAGCTCGTCGCCGATGTGGCGGACACTGCCGATACCCAGCCGCACCTCGGTGCCCACCTTTTCCAGCGTCGCGTGCGCGAGGCTGGCGTTGACATCCGGACCGTGCACGGTGACACCGTGGCGACGCGCGTCGGCCACCAACGTCTGCGGCGAGTAGAAGCCCATCGGCTGCGCCCGCAGCAGCGCGGCGCAGAACGCGGCGGGGTGGTGCAGCTTGAACCACGACGAGTAGAACACCAGCGAGGCAAAGGACAGCGAATGGCTTTCCGGGAAGCCGAAGTTGGCGAATGCCTCCAGCTTCTCGTAGATCCGGTCGGCCACGTCGCCGGTGATGCCGTGCCGTTCGCGCATACCGTCATAGAATCGGCCACGCAGCCTTTGCATCCGCTCGGTCGACCGCTTTGACCCCATCGCACGGCGCAACTGGTCGGCCTCGGCGGCGGAGAAGCCGGCGCAGTCGACCGCGAGCTGCATGAGCTGCTCCTGAAACAGCGGAACACCCAATGTTTTTCGCAGCGCAGCCTCCATCGACGGGTGGTCGTAGGTAACGCGCTCCTCGCCATTTCTGCGCTTGATGTAGGGATGCACTGATCCGCCTTGGATCGGCCCCGGCCGGATCAGCGCCACCTCGACGACCAGGTCATAGAACACCCGCGGCTTCAGCCGGGGCAGCGTAGCCATCTGTGCGCGTGACTCCACCTGGAAAACGCCGACGGAATCGGCGCGCTGCAGCATCTCGTACACCGCCTGTTCGGAGAGGTCGAGCTTGGCCAGGTCGACGTCGATGCCCTTGTGCTCGGCGACCAGATCGATGCAGTAGTGCAGGGCAGAGAGCATGCCAAGGCCGAGAAGGTCGAACTTCACCAAACCGATTGCCGCGCAGTCGTCCTTGTCCCACTGCAGCACGCTGCGGTTCTCCATCCGCGCCCACTCCACCGGGCAGACGTCGGCAATCGGCCGGTCGCAGATCACCATGCCGCCGGAGTGGATGCCCATGTGCCGCGGCAGGTTCGAGATCTGCACAGCCAGGTCGATGACCGGTTCGGGGACATCCTCGACATGGGTAGATTCGGTGAGGTTGCCCCACTGGCCGATCTGCTTGCTCCACGCGTCCTGCTGGCCTTGCGAGAATCCCAGCGCGCGGGCCATGTCGCGCACCGCGCTGCGGCCGCGGTAGGTGATGACGTTGGCGACCTGGGCGGCATAGTCGCGGCCGTAGCGGTCGTAGACGTACTGAATGGCCTTCTCCCGCAGGTCCGATTCGATGTCGATGTCGATATCGGGTGGGCCGTCTCTTGCCGGGGACAGAAACCGCTCGAACAGCAGTTCGTTGGCGACCGGATCGACGTTGGTGACACCGAGGGCGTAGCAGACCGCCGAGTTGGCCGCCGATCCCCTGCCCTGGGCGAGGATGCCGTTCTCCCTGCAGAACCGGGTGATGTCGTGCACCACAAGGAAATAACCGGGGAAGGTCAGCTGCTCGATGATTTTCAGCTCGTGCTCGATCTGTTCGTATGCGCGCCGCGCCCGCTCGGGCGGCCCGTATCGGTTTCCGGCGCCGGTCATGACCAGGTGCCGCAGCCAGCTGTCCTCGGTGTGCCCGTCGGGCACATCGAACGGCGGCAACTTCGGGGCGATCAGCGCCAGCTCGAAGGCGCACTGCTCACCGAGGTTCGCAGCGGCGGTCACAGCCAAGGGGAATTGCGCGAAGACCCGCGCCATCTCCTCCCCCGAGCGCAAGTGTGAACCACCAAGCGGGGCAAGGTAGCCCGCCGCTTCGTCGATCGAGTTGCGGGCCCGGATCGCCCCCATGGCCATCGCCAGCCGCCCTCGGGACGGCTCGGCGAAATGGGCGGCGGTGGTGGCGACGACGCCGAGACCGAACCGGGGTGCCAATTCCGCGAGTGCGCCGTTGCGCTCGTCGTCGAGAGGATGCCCGTGGTGGGTGAGCTCGATGCTGACCCGGTCGCTGCCGAACCGGTCCACCAGATCGGCGAGCGCCTTCTCTGCCGCTACCGGTCCTCCGCTGGAAAGTGCCTGGCGAACATGGCCTTTGCGGCAGCCGGTCAGAATCTGCCAACGTCCGCCCGCCGCCTCTGTCAATGCGTCGTAGTCGTAGCGCAGGACACCCTTTTCGCCGCCGGCAAGATGCGCCGACGCCAACTGGCGCGACAGCCGTCGATACCCTTCGGGACCCCGGGCAAGCACAAGCAGGTGCGGCCCGCGGGGGTCTGGCTCCTCGGTGCGATCGCCGCCGCCGAGGGACAGTTCGGCACCGAACACCGTCTGCACGTCGAGTTCCCTGGCCGCTTCGGCGAAGCGGACCACCCCGTAGAGCCCGTCGTGATCGGTCAGGGCGATGGCGCGCAGGTCGAGCCTTGCGGCCTCTTCGACGAGTTCCTCCGGCGTGCTGGCGCCGTCGAGGAAGCTGTACGCCGAATGCGCGTGCAACTCGGCATAGGGGATCGACGAGGAACGCCGGTGCGACTCTGGCGGCTGATAGCTTCCACGCTTGCGGGACCAGGCCGGGCTGTCGCCGCCGTCGCCGATCTGCTGGTCGATGGGCCAGCCGGCACGACGCGGTTTGCCCGTGAGCACCCGCTCCATCTCGGTCCAGCTCGGCGGCCCGGTATGCCAGCCCATCCGAACAGGCTAGTCGAACACGTGTTCGATGCGCTAGTCGAAGGTGATGACGGCGCGACCCACGATGTCCCCGCGGGCAAGCGCGTCCAGGTTGTCGTTGACGTCGTCCAGGCTGACCGGCGTGATGGTGTGCTTGATGAGTCCCTCGGTCGCGAGCGCGAGCACCTCGGCGAGGTCGTCGTAGTTACCCCAGAACGAGCCGAAATAGGACTTTTCTCCATTCGTGAACGGCAGCAGAGGTAGGACCACTTGTTGCCCCATCAGGCCGACGGAGGTGAGCGCGCCCTCTCTGGCCAGAACCTCGGCCCCGAGCGCCAACGACTCCTCGGCTCCTGCGCAGTCGAGGACCGCGTCGACGTCACGCCGACCCGTCAGGTCCTCGAGGGCATCCTGCACCTCTTCGGCGGACTTGCCGCGCGTGTTGACGGTGTGGTGTGCGCCGTTCTCCTTTGCCAGGGAAAGCTTTTCGTCGCTGCGCGCGAAGGCCACCACGGTCGCACCGCCACCCAGTAACCGGGCGTACTGGACCCCATAGCTGCCGAGGCCACCAATCCCGTTGACGACCACGGTTCGGCCCGCGCCGAGCTTTCCCGCCTGCTGCAGCTTCTTCATCCCGCGATACGGGGTGAGCCCTGCATCGGTGAGGGGTGCAAGCGTCTCGGGTTTCGGGTCGAGTCCGTCCGGGACAGCGATGACGTGGCGATACGGGACGGGCATGTACTCGGCAAAACCTCCTGGGGGTCCGAACCCCGCCATCTGCCCGTTGCCGCATATCTGTTCATTGCCCTCACGACACTGCCGACACGTTCCGTCACCCCAGTTCGGGTTGACCACCACGAGATCACCCTCCGACAGCCCGGCAGTGCGCGGCACGTCGGCGCCGACGGCGGCGATCCGCCCGGCCACCTCGTGACCCGGCGTGATGGGATCCGTCAGCGGTGCGCCCTGGGTGAAGTAGCCCTCGATGAGCTGACAGTCGCTGCGACACATGCCTGTCGCCGCCACCTTGATAAGGACATCGTCGCGGCCGATGTCGGGTACTTCGATCTCCTCGAGCCGCAAGGGCGCGTTGTATTCGTGCATCCGAGCTGCGCGCATGTGCATCTTTTGAAGTCAACCCGACCTGGGCGCCGTTGCGGTATCGCATTCCTGCCTGACTTGCGCCCGTTCCTGCCGCGTAATCCCTCGGCTCGGGCTAGCGCCGGCGTGCGACGATCGCAGGCGATTTCACCGCATGGATGATCGCGGTGCTGACCGAGCCAAGCAGCATCCCGGCGAACCCGCCCCTTCCTTTGCTTCCCACCACAACGAGCTGGGCATTTTTCGCGTGCTCGACCAGCTCGCGAGACGGCTGATCGCACACCACCAACCGATGCACCTTGACGTCGGGATACCGTTCCTCGAAGCCGGCCAGCCGCTCGGACAGCGCCAGCTGCGCTTCCGTCTCGAGTTGTTCGGTGTCCAGTCCGGGAATCTCGTAGGAGGTGGTGATGTCGCGCCACGCGTGCAGCGCCACTACGTCCACTCCTCGCCGAGACGCCTCGTCAAACGCGATCTCGGTCGCCGAAAGCGACGCGGGCGAGCCGTCGATCCCAACCAGCACGGGCGCATCCGGAGCCACCGCGGGCGGATCTTCGTGGATGACTGCGACCGGGCAGTGCGCGTGATGTACCAGGCCGGTACTGACCGACCCGAGGAGGGCCCGGCTGAACGCACCCAGTCCCCGTGAGCCGACGACGATCATGTCGGCATCCTTGGACAGGTCCACCAGAGTCGCGACCGCCCCGCCGTGCAGGACGACGCTGTGCACCATGGGGGGCGACGCGTCATGGGAGGAGGCCGCAACGGTCTCCCGCGCTTCGTCGAGAACGCGTACGGCTTGATCTTCCTGCCACTTGAAAAAGTCAGCCCCGACGGCGAATTCGGGTGACGTCGTGGAGGTGGGCACCACCGGCACCACAACGTGCACAAGTGTGAGTGGCATGTTGTGTATCGCCGCAGTGCTCGTGGCCCAGGAAATTGCGGCTTTCGACGCCGCGGAGCCGTCGACACCAATCACGATGCCGCGATGGATCATGGCTTCAGTCATGACGTCACGCTATGACCGCACGGTGCCAGACGGCAGTGGCCTTTGGTCACTTATCGCACGGACCAAACGCCTCTGCAGTCACGGCATGGCGTCGCTGTCGAGCTGGTCTCGCGGAACGACCATCATCGGCACGTCGAGAACCCGAAGCATCTTCGCCGCCGTCGAGCCGAGGAACAGCCGCTTGGGTGCGCTGAGCCTGCTCGATCCGACCATGATCATGTCACCGTCGCGCCAGTCGAGCTTGCTGACCGCATCCTCGACCGTGGCCCCGTCGACAATGGTCGATGTCACCGGAATGGCTTCGGGCAGGCTATCTTTCGCGGTCTGCAGTGTGTGTCGGGCATGTTCGAGCGCCCTCTCCCTTACGGCGTCCGCATCGCCGCGAAGGTGACCGTACGCCGGATCGAGGGCGACAAGCGACGCCAGACGCAACGGCGTGCCCGCCGCCTTGCTGAACCGAACGGCGGTGCTCAGCAACAGGTCCGCGCCTGCGCGCTCGCCGAGCGCGCACGTCACCTCGCGAATCCGCTCGATGTCGGAGTGCCGCGCCCCTCGGGGCGCCACGACAACCGGAACCGGCGACGAGTACAGCAGCTCGTTGACCACCGAGCCCAACGAATAGGGTCCGGCAAGGCCGCCGCCGGAGCCGCCGACGACGAGGGCGTCGGCCTCCAGGCGGGCGACCTCCTGGAGCAGCCCCTCGGCGAACGAGTCGGCGAAGACGACATGACTGTGCGCGACGACGTCGGCTGGCACCGCCGCATCGCTCAGCCACTCCTGTGCTTGGTCGGCGAGCAAGTCGTTGAAGTCACCGACCGACAGGCGCGCCGTAGCTGCCCGGTCGGGCAGCAGCACGATGCACAGCTCCAGCTGTGCGCCCAGCGTCCGGGCCAGCCGGGCACCGAGCGCCACCGCGTCTGCGCCTCCGGGAGTGGCAAGGTATCCAACGACCAGCTTCATGGTGGACATCCTGTACCACCGATTGCGGCTCAGTCGGCGTATTCGACGACGCCGTCGTCGAGCACAAGCCGCGCGTTGGAGCCGTCCGGGTTCGCCGCCTCCGTGCGGAACACCGCGTGCCCGGGTTCTGTGCGCCAGATCGAAGTGGTGAGTGTCTCGCCGGGGAAGACCGGTGAGGTGAAGCGCGACGCGATCGCGGTGACCTTCGTTGCGTCGCCGCCACCGAGCTCACCGACGAGCGCGCGGCCTGCGACCCCGTAGGTGCACAGCCCATGCAGGATCGGCTTGGGGAAGCCGGCCAGCTCGCGCGCGAACCACGGATCGCTGTGCAGCGGGTTGCGGTCACCCGACAGCCGGTAGATCAGGGCCTGATCCTCGCGGGTCGGCAGTGCGATCCGCGAATCGGGCTCGCGGTCGGGAATCTCGGGCGCCACCGGCCGCTGTCCGGGTTGCCCGCCGAAGCCGCCCTCGCCGCGGATGACGGCGGTCGCCATCGTCTCGGCGACGACCTTGCCGGTGTCGGGGTTGGTCCCCGTCGCTTTGAGCATGACCACGGCGTTGCGGCCCTCGCCCTTGTCCTGGATGTCGGCCACCTCGCCGACGACGCTGAGCTTTCCGGCCGCCGGCAGCGGCTCGAACAGCCGGATCTGCTGGGATCCGTGCAGCAGCATCGCAAAGTTGAAGGAGCCGATCCTGCCCGCCGCCGCGAAACCGGTGCAGGCGATGACGGCATACGTCGGCAGCACCTGCTGCGGGATGTCGTGGCTGTTCTCAGTGGTGAACGCGAGGTCATCGGTGCCCGCACCGACGCCGAGCGCGTAGAGCAGGGTGTCTCGGTCGGTCCATTCGAAGATCTGCGGGTCGGTTTTCGCACCTATTGCGTTCGGGTCGATCGGCATTGACGCTCCCTTCAGGTTGCCTGGAGACGATATCGGCCCCCAACCGACCGCGTCACACTGCGTTGACGTTTGCCGGGCAACGGACGACCATGACCCGCATGCGCTATGTCGTTACCGGCGGTACCGGGTTTATTGGTCGCCGGGTCGTGTCGCGAATTCTGCACCGGTCCCCCGAAGCCGAGGTGTGGATCCTTGTCCGGCGGGAGTCGCTGGCCAGGTTCGAGCGGCTCGCCAGCCGAGGTGAGCACGCGTGGGGCGATCGGGCCAAGGCGCTGGTCGGTGACCTGACCGCGGATGATCTCGGGCTGTCTGACGACACCATCGGCGAGCTGGGCTTCGTCGATCACGTGGTGCATTGCGCCGCGATCTACGACGTCACCGCGGCCGAGGACGCACAGCGCGCCGCGAACGTGGAGGGCACGCGGGCGGTGATCGCGCTCGCGCGTCGGCTGGGCGCCACGTTGCACCACGTGTCGTCGATCGCGGTGGCCGGGACCCATCGCGGCGAGTACATCGAAGAGGATTTCGACGTCGCGCAGGATCTGCCGACGCCGTACCACCAGACCAAGTTCGAGGCCGAGTTACTGGTGCGTTCGGAGCCCGGCCTGCGCTACCGCATCTACCGCCCGGCGGTGGTGGTCGGTGATTCGCGCACCGGCGAAATGGACAAGGTCGACGGCCCGTACTACTTCTTTCCCATCCTGGCGAAGGTGGCCAAGCTGCCGTCGTTCACCCCGGTGCTGTTGCCCGACACCGGCCGCTCCAACATCGTTCCCGTGGACTACGTCGTCGACGCCATTGCCGAGCTGATCCATGTGCCCGACCGCGACGGCCAGACGTTCCATCTCACCGCCCCCGACAGCATCGGCCTGCGCGGCATCTATCGCGGCATCTCGAAAGCGGCGGGGCTGCCACGGCTGCGCGGCTCGCTGCCACGGGGCGCGGCGACACCGTTCCTTCGAGCGACCGGTCGCGCCAAGGTGCTGCGCAATATGGCGGCGACGCAGCTGGGGATACCCGCCGAAATTCTCGACGTCGTCGACCTGATGCCGACCTTCACCGCCGATAACACCCGACAAGCGTTGCAGGACAGCGGGATAACGGTCCCCGACTTTTCGTCGTATGCGCCGCGGCTGTGGCAGTACTGGGCCGAGCATCTCGATCCGGACCGGGCAAGGCGCGATGACCCGGCAGGCCCGCTGGTCGGCAAGCACGTGATCATCACCGGGGCGTCGAGCGGCATCGGCCGGGCTTCGTCGATCGCGGTGGCCGAACGGGGCGCGACAGTTTTCGCACTTGCCCGCAACGCCGAAGCGCTCGACGACCTGATCGCCGAGATCCGCGCTGCCGGCGGCGAGGCACACGCATTCACGTGCGATGTCACCGACGGCACGTCGGTGGAGCACACCGTGAAGGACATCCTCGGCCGGTTCGACCACGTCGACTACCTCGTCAACAATGCGGGCCGCTCGATCCGAAGGTCGATCTCGGCCTCGACCGAGCGGCTGCACGACTACGAACGCGTCATGGCGGTCAACTACTTCGGCTCGGTTCGCATGGTGCTGGCCCTGCTGCCGCATTGGCGCGAGCGCCGTTTCGGCCACGTGGTGAACGTGTCCAGTGCCGGGGTGCAGGCCAACAGCCCCAAGTACAGCGCCTATATCCCCAGCAAGGCCGCGCTCGACGCGTTCGCCGAGGTGGTCGGCACCGAGACGCTTTCCGACCACATCACGTTCACCACCATCCACATGCCGCTGGTGAAGACGCCGATGATCGCGCCGTCACGCAGGCTCAACCCAATGCCTCCCATCACCGCCGAGCACGCAGCGGCGATGGTGGTGCGCGGCCTGGTGGAGAAGCCCGCGAGGATCGACACCCCGATCGGCACGCTCGCCGACATCGGCATGTACTTCACACCGAAGCTGTCCCGCCGCGTGCTGCACCAGCTGTATTTGGGGTATCCGGATTCGGCGGCGGCCCGCGGGCTGGACGTCGCACCGGCATCGAAGCGCCCGTCGCGACGGCCGAAGCGGCCGGCAAGGGCGGTGGCGAAGGTGCGGATGCCGCGCCAGGTGAAGCGCGCGGTTCGGCTGGTGCCCGGCGTGCACTGGTAGCCGACCAGCCGAAGTAGGGTTGACGCCGTGACGCAGCCCGTCTTCGCAGACGTCGACACGGGTGTCGACGACGCGATGGCGCTTGCCTATCTGTTCGGCAGCCCCGACGTCGAGCTCGTCGGCATCGCGTCCACGGCGGGAAACGTTGGAGTGCAACAGGTTTGCCAGAACAACCTGGGCCTGCTCGAGCTGTGCAGGATCGGGGACATTCCGGTATCCAAGGGATCCGAAACGCCGGTCAGCTCACCGCTGCGCACGGCCGAGGACACGCACGGACCGCAGGGCTTGGGCTACGCCACCCTGCCGCCGACGGATCGTCAGCTCACCGCGCACGACGCCGCGCAGGCGTGGATCACGGCCGCGCACGCACATCCCGGTGAGCTGATCGGGTTGGCTACCGGGCCGCTGACCAACCTTGCGCTGGCGCTGCGGCAGGAACCGGCGTTGCCCACCCTGCTTCGACGATTGGTCATCATGGGCGGCGCCTTCGAGTACCGCGGGAACACCACACCGGTCGCCGAGTGGAACATCAGCGTGGATCCCGAGGCCGCGCAGGAGGTCTTCGCCGTCTGGTCTGCCGCATGGGGATTGGACCCGCCGCGACATCTGCCGATCGTGCTGGGGCTGAACCTGACCGAGAACATCGCGATGACGCCTGCGCTGCTGGGTCGGCTTGCGACGGAGGCGAACGCGCGGACCGCGCCGATGAGCGTCCTCGACGACCGCGGCACCCGATCGACGGCCGCCAATCCGTTGATCCGGGTGCTCGAGGATGCCATGCGGTTCTACTTCGAGTTCCATTACGACCAGGGCGAGGGATATCTCGCGCATCTTCACGATCCGTTGGCCGCGGGCGTCGCGCTCGATCCGGAGCTCGTGACAACACGGCCCGCCACCGTCGACGTCGAGCTGGCCGGCACACTGACCCGCGGCATGACGATCGCCGACTGGTCTGGTCGTTGGCGGCGAGAACCCAATGCGCTCATCGGTGTTGACGTCGATCCCACGGCGTTCTTCGACCGGTTCATCGCGCGCGTCGGCCAATTCGCCCGGGGGCTGGCGTGATGCTCCCCTAGACGGCGCCTCTCTGTGTCAAGAGGCCGCTGTTCGCGAGTTGCAGGGTGGCTTTTGATGGGTCCGGGAAGTGACTTGGCCGAATTGTCAGTGTGCGGGTCCTCCCGGGCCCGCCTCCAACGTCGGATAGCCGTCGTTTGAGGCATCGCATCGCTTCCTTGTGGCCTTTAGAGGTTGAGTACCGACACAAACATCCAGATGGAACCACCGGTGAAGGCAAGCGTCAGACCGAGCGATCCGCGTCCGTTCTATCAGGATACCCGTTGTCCTGCAACGCGTTAACCCTCGACTCTAGACAAGCGACCCGCTCACGCCCAAAGTCCCGTCCTGCGGTAGTCAACCCGCGCATCTCAGACTGACCCAGCGTCGACACGACGCCAAACCAGTCCGATCTGGTCAACGAAGCGGCGGCCCCGGCAACCGTCACGGCCGCCGATTCATCCTGCCCCTTGACAAACCAGCACCCATGTCAGAACGGTGGGATGTCGCGATTGTTTAGGTCGCGCTCGGCTTGGATGGCCGCGGCGAGATCGGCTGCGCGGGTGCGTTTTCGGCGGGGCATCATCAGGGTGGGGTCGTTGGGTGGCTGGCGATTATACACATCTGACGG